>NZ_JAEHOQ010000017.1 GCF_016239305.1 Proteus vulgaris
ACATCTAAAATTGGCTATTAGTTGTTTTTGTTTGTATTTATTGGTATTTAATTCATTTAAAATCAATGAGTTGTAAATTATGTGAGATTGATCTCAGTTGACAACCAATATTTACCAATCATATACTTGGTATAAATTATTTAACCAGGTTAATTACGATGAAAACTAAAATTGCAATCGCGTGTGATGATGTGGGATTTGAACGTAAGGAGGAGATTAAAAAATATCTTGAGAAAGAGAAGAATGCGGAGGTCATATATGATCCTGTGAAACGAAAAGAAGATGGCTTCAATAACTTTGCTCGTCTTGCGGATGAAATGGCCGAGGTTATTCAACGAGATGAATGCCGCCTTGGCATTTACATTTGTGGTACCGGTATTGGTTTCACTTGCCAGATAAATAAACACTGGGGAATCCGCGCTGTTGCAGTCACTAATCCTTACTCAGCAAAACGGGCAAGGCTCAGTAATAATGCGCAAATAATTGGACTTGGCTGCAGAATTAATGATCTGGAATATACAAAAATGATTGTTGATGCATGGTATGACAATGCATTTGACTTTAATACAGCAAGATTAAATTCCAAGAAAAACCTATTGGAAGCTGAACGCAGTGACAATACGTTACTGACGAAACCTGCTCACGTTCGATGGAATATGGGTTTCAAGCCAGATAATGAGAAATCTGAGGACTAAAAAATGGAACTGATTACGCAGTTTATCAATGATCTGGGTAACTTTATTTTCATCCCATTAATTTTTCTAATTTTGATGAAGGTCCTCGGGAGACCACTGTCAGAGTGTATTTCATCAGCCATTAAAGTTGGTATCGGTTTTATTGCGTTAACCATGACTATCAAGC
The DNA here is from genome assembly GCF_016239305.1 of Proteus vulgaris. Classification (GTDB taxonomy): domain Bacteria; phylum Pseudomonadota; class Gammaproteobacteria; order Enterobacterales; family Enterobacteriaceae; genus Proteus; species Proteus vulgaris_C. The sequence goes on from NZ_JAEHOQ010000017.1 coordinate 862, forward strand.
TGATGCTTGAAAAAATGCAACCTGCCGTAACCGGACTTGCTGAAGCCACCGGTTCCTCACTGAATGCCATTGACGTTGGCGGCGCAGCGACCGCAGTTATGGGATTTGGCTCAAGCATGGGGGCTATTATTATTCCTCTATGTGTGGCCGTTAATATTGCCATGCTATTTGCACGCCTGACTGACTGTGTAAACGTTGACGTTTTTAACCTGCACCAGAATGCTTCAATGGGAGCTATCGTAGGAGTGTATTCAGATAGCTTCCTCTATGGTGTACTTACGGCAGCTTTATTTCATGTCTGGGCGCTTATTGCAGCTGATTTGGGGGCTAAAAATAACGAAAAATACTTCAACTTACCTAAAGGTGTTGCCATTTCTCACCCAGTTGCAAACACTTATTTGCTGTTCGCATATCCATTTAACTGGATTTATGATCGTATCCCAGGTTTCCGTAACTTAAACGTCACGGCTGAAAGTATTCAGAAGCGCTTTGGTATCCTAGGTGATCCTACAATGGTTGGTTTTATCATTGGTATTCTTCTTGGTTTCTGTGGCTATGGCTGGAAATCCCCATACCACACCATTATCGCCAGCTTGCAATTAGGCATGTATCTTGCTGCTGTTATGCTTTTGTTACCACGTATGACCTCTATCATGATGGAAGGTCTTGTACCACTGTCTAACGTCGCACGTAAGAAACTGGTAAAAAGATTCCCAGATCGCGAGATTACCGTTGGGATGGATACTGCTTTAATTGTTGGTCATCCGTCAGTGATTGCTCCAGCCCTACTACTTATCCCTGTAATTGTGATCCTTGCAGTAGTATTGCCAGGCAACCGAGTGATGCCACTTGGTGACCTGTCGCAGTTTGTATTCTTTATTGCATGCATGGTACCCGTTTTCAATGGCAATATCATTCGTACCTGGGCAACGTCCATCATCTTATTTGGCGGTGGTTTATATATCGCATCTTGGATGGCTCCCTCAACTAATGAAGTGTTCCAAAAATTCGGCACTAACCCTGATGCGAGTGTAATGTATTCATCACTTAATCCGTCAGCTAACCCGTTCACAGGATTCTTTGCAGGCCTCAGTCATATAGGTCTTGCTGGCTATATTCTCGCCGCTGTTTTGCTGTTATCCGTAGGATACTTACTTAAACAGAAATCTCGCCGTCAGTTAAACGTTGAACCTGAATCAGGAAAAACGGTTTAAACCATTTAAAAGGTAATTGAAAATGAAAAAAATTTTAGTTGTATGTGGAAACGGTATTGCATCTTCTTCCATCATGGTTTCTGTTCTACAGGACTATCTGAAAGAACAAAATATAGAAGCTCAAGTTGATAAATCATCTCTGATGGCTTGCACTACAGACACATTTAACGGATATGACCTGATCGTATCATCCACCAAACTGAACAACCCAGGCATATCCACTCGAGTGATCGTAGGGGCAGGCTTGTTAACTGGGCTAGGTGAAGATGAAATTTTTGATGCTGTTAAAGAAGAAATACTGAAGTAGGTAAATAATGATATTTAAGATTCTGGTAAATGACGTTGAAGAAGCTATTGATGACTGGTCTGCGGCCATTCAGTTTGCAGGCCAAAAGCTACTGGAAAAGGACTACATCACACCAGAGTACATCCAAGCTTGTCTGATACGCGAGAAGTCCTACCCAACTGGCTTATTAATGGTTAACGGACAGGGCATTGCGATCCCACACGCAGATTATTCCTTAGTTAAAATAAACAGTATAAGTATCGTGCGTTTTGATAAAAACGTGGTTTTTGGGCAGATGGAGGACGCTGACCTGACGGTTGAATGCAGCATCATGTTTAATCTTGCATTTGCAACCAGTGATCAGCACATGTCTGTGTTACGCCGCCTCTTTACACTTTTCCAGGATATTTCGTTTATCGAGTCATGTCGTAATCTTAAAACGCATGAGGTTGGGAAATACGTTGAAGAGATGCTTTCAGCATCCTAATACACTGAGGGCAAATACGCAGGTATCTGCCCTTTTTTAATAGAAGAATTGTAACTATGAAAAATTACGCTCTCGTTTTAAACGAGCTATCATTACTTGTGGATAAAATTAATGAGAAAGAATTTAATTCGCTCATCAAATCCATCACCGCTGCTGGTCATATTTATCTTGCCGGTGCAGGGCGCTCAGGGCTGATGATAAATGCCTTTGCAAATCGATTGATGCATCTAGGTCTTTCTGTCAGCGTAGTTGGCGAAATTAGTTCACCTCACTCCCAAAAAAATGATCTCATGATTGTAGGCTCAGCCTCCGGAAAAACATTGCGCCTTATTCATCAGGTAAGAACAGCTAAGAACAATGGTGTCAAAATTGCACTGATTACCACCACTTTAGAGTCACCTCTAGCAAATCTTGCAGATGATATATTAATCATTCCTGTAGAGCATAGTATCCAACCCATGGGCACTCTTTTCGAGCAAGCTTCATTACTTACTTACGACGCTATTATCCTGTTGCTAATGGTTAAACTGAACGAAACAGGCAATACAATGAAAGAGCGCCATGCTGATATTGAATAATAAGGGCTTGTTGCAAAAATTGGCTATGTGAGGAACACAAAATTATTCAACTATTCCGTTAGGAAAAAGAATGAGACCGTATGATTTTAGGGTTCTTCGCTGGAACCCAAAATATTACATCAAAAAATTGAAGATCTTCTAATGGCAAGGAAAAGCTATAGCCAGATAGAAAATTTGATAAACTGCCCGAGATATACTATTTCTAAGGTATTAAAATCGATGCAAGCAGCAAAATAACTGGTTTAACTATCAAACTACTACTCTTCTGAAAACCTTAGTATCACAGGAAGACGCGCAAACTTTGAACTTTTCGATTAAATGAGTGCGAAACTCCAACGTGCCACGGAAGAATTGAATGTGAGTGTCAGAAGCTATAAACGTCATTAAAAATCACCAAAGGTCACTAATCTCATTGAGTTAGCGACCTTTGCGTTAAGCGTAAAAATGGAAAGAGAATAAATTCAGTCTATTGCAGGGAAATGAGCTCTTCGCGGCTTAAACCGGTACTTACAATAATGAGTTCAAGGCTCACACCGTTTTTAAGCAAGTTACGCGCCATCATAATTTTAGCATCACGTATACCTTCTTCACGACCTTTTTCCCAGCCGATTTTCTCGCCTTTGTCTTGTTGTTCACGATAATATCCTGGTGTTTATCTGCCTATTCACTCAATTGCTGGACAATATGTTCAGGTGGCCAAATTCATTAAACCATATATGGACGTCCCGTGTTGTGCAAGCTCTGAGTTGATACGGTTTGCTGCCATATATTCGGCGTCGTTAGTGGATCTAATGACCCGCGCCATGATGTCATCCGCACCCTGTTTCCTTATCACTACATCGGTATGTTACTACCATGGCATAGTTCAGGCTATTACAGGGTCGGTTTACCGTTTTCTCATCAGTACCTGCAAACTCAGGATAAATTCTCTTCTCTGGATACAACTACGGTCAGTTCATCGCAAAAGCCCTGTCGATATTAAAACTTGTGGATTCTGTCAGTAACCGCCAGACAATGCGTGTCATCTTATTAGCCAGCGCAACCGTGGCTTTCATTTTTCCTCTTCGTTCAATAAGCCGTTTCAGCCACATTCCCAGCGCGTCATCGCGTTTATGAGCCCAGTGCATAACAGACCGCGCACCATGAATGATCAATGTCCGGAGATCACGATTGCCATTTTTGGTCATCGCAGAAAGGCTGCTTTTTCCTCCAGAACTGTGTTGCCTAGGAACCAGACCACACCAGGCTGATAATTGTCGTCCGTTAGTAAATTGCTCTGCGTTAACTTCACTCAAAAAAGCAGCTGCAATAAGTGGACCGATACCCGGTATTGTCATCAGTACTTTGTATTTGGGTTGTTGCTGACAAAGAGCCGCAAGGCTGTGCTCTACAGTAAGAATACGTTCATTAAGTGAATGAATATTTTCTAGCAATGAGAACAGCAACTGGCGCAGCACGGGAGAAATTAACTGTTCTGCATCTTCAATAATATCGGGCAGTCGTTGCTGTAAAATATGAATCCCGACAGGGATCTCAACACCTTGTTCTGCCGCCAGTGACCGGGCCTGATTTGCCAGTGCAGTGCGTTGTTCAACCATCAACTGGCGGGCAGCTCTGAGGGCTTTAATATCTTGTTGTTCAACAGTTTTTATAGCGACAAAATGAATACCTGGGCGAAAAGCTGTCTCACAAATAGCGAGAGCATCGTTGGCATCATTTTTCTGGTGATGTGTTAATGCTTTTACGTGTTGCGTGGGTATCAGTCTGACTTGAAAACCGATTGACTGAAAAGTACGCCCCCAGTAGTGGGAAGTAGCACAAGCCTCCATTGCAATCATCGACCCAGGAGGGAATTGACGAATAGTATCCAGCAATTTAGCCCGAGAAACCTTGCGGTTAGATGCAATATTCCCATCACTCATCCAGACGCAAACCTGAAAGACAGATTTTGCCAGATCGATACCGATAACTTTAATCTCGTTCATGATGTAGTACCTCTGTGAATAAAATCGCTCAACATAAGTATGGCAAAACTTACATAGAGGGACGTCCATCACATCACTACAGAATAAGATGCTAATAACAGTATAGGATTAGCTAACGTTTCTCACCACTCAAATCGTGGTTGATAATACAATAACCGGCTTATTGGCAATGTCTGGGCGAAAAATCCGCTTACAACTGGCGTAGAAACTGTTTACATCAACTAAGGCAAACATTATCTTGCCTTGTGAATTATGTAGGTAACAGTACCGAATATACTCAATTCTTCATTTTCTCCAATGTAGATAGGTGAGTAATTGTTGTTCATAGGGATCAGAGCAGTAACAGGGCGAGTTTGTAACCGTTTTATCGTGAACTCTCCATCCAGTGAGGCAATGACTATATCTCCGTGTTTTGCATCAATCGAACTATCTATGATGACTAATATCACCATCAAGAATTTGTGCGTCCATCATAGAAATACCAGACACACGTAAAAAGTATGTAGCTGAAGGATGCTTGATCAGCAAAGAGTTTAAATCAATACGGTCCTCTAACTAGTCACTCGCAGGGGAAGGAAATCCGGCAGGGACCCGTTCTGCAAACAAAGGTAATGGAAGTGATTTATTAACGTTGCATAAGGTTAATTTCATACTCGCCTCAACGCTGTACAAATAGACAGTAGTACTGTAGGCATCCGAGTTAGAAAATTGCAAGTTAAGTTCAGGTATATTACATCAGAAATATTGAGTGATTATTGTACTATGCAGTTATCGGTGGCTAAAGCTCAGTAGAACGAAAACTCATGCTTAGCACTTAAATTAATGACATGGGCAGGTAATTCCTATAGATAGAATACAAAGATGTTGTTTAGAGTGCTTGATTTATCGGAAAAAAGAGGCATAACGTAATAAACCATTCCGTTGATCGTCAAACCCCTAATAGGATGAATCCATAGAAATTATGGTATTACTCGATATAAACAATATGAGTTTACTAATGCCAGAAAATTTGGTTTAAAAGACTTCTTATTCATTTCTGGGTCCGGAAGGTTATACAAGGTGAATGCAGGATCATAGGTGTATTTTACATGCTGGCTCAGTAATTCAATTATATATCCGCTTGGTTGATCCCAATTATATTTAATTAAATCAATGATATATTCATGCCCCTTATCCTCTTTACTCAGATGTTTAGTTTGTCCATTGAAAAATAGTTCCATATTATTAATAGCTTTAAAGTAATCTTTAGCAAACGGTGAAAAATTTGAGTAGTTCAATATTAGTCTGTTATTTTCATCACTAAACAATACTATACTGTTACTCAGTTGGTGTTTATGTCCGTCAATTTTTAAGCTCTTTTTTGGTGAAATGCCCATTGCAAAAGTTGCATAATCACCTTTACCAGCTCCCCAATATCCCTTTCTAAATAATTGTTGTCCATTGTTTCCTTCTATTTCACCTAAAAAACCATAGGTATGTTTTTTTCCATCAGAAACAATAAGTAACAAGTCTGAATATGGAAAATTATTAAAAGCTGTATGAATAGGATATGTGAATGCTTGATATTTATTTTTTGAACTACCTAGAAATTTTGGATTTATAGGTGTTATGACCTTCACATCAAATGAATTATCTAATTGTAACTTATGGTGAATACTGTCCTTACCCATTTTGTATAAATTCAGATACTTGTATTCAAAATCTGTTATACCGTACTGAAATAAAAGGTTATTAACTAAAATGTCTCTTGTAGTAGAACCATATTCTGAGCACAACAAATCTATCATTAAATATTCAAAAGCATGATTTTGTAGATTACTACTAATTCTTGCTAAATAGTTTGAAGGCGTAGAGAGATCCCCTCTGTGTGATTTAGGTGATTGTTCTCCAAGTGGGTGCAACATGTTGGTTTGATAAGATAGAGCTTTAAAAATAGCTGCATAAAACATAGCCCAATAGGAGGTAGTATTATTGATGAATTTTGGCTCTATAAACACTACTGGTATAGTCACGTAACACTCTTATATATTTGGTTATTTTTAAATTAGTAGTAAGCTTTTGTTACTTCATGTTTGCCGTTTAAGTCAATCATACTGACGAATAATGGCATATAATTTTCACTCTTGAGGAATAATTTTCCTTTTAGAGCATGATAATATGTATCTATTCCACTCGCCAAAATTATTATTATATTTCCTACTTCATAACCAACTCCATACCCATAGGTTTTACTATTGGGTCGCAGGTCCTCACTGTGGCTATGAATTACGGAATGAGGTTCACCAGTCAAAATATTGATGATAATAGGCAGAGGGTTTTCGAGCAGTTCAAGCAGACCTGATGGTGACAGTTCGTTAATGAACGCCTCATAACCAGAATGAATTTTTTCTAATGCCAGTGTCGCTGTAACTCCAGAATGGGTTATAAATTCTGAGCCTATGTGTTGTAACAGCGCTATGTTATTCATCACTTTTTATAGGTCCTCCCATATTGTTTGAAATATTTGTTGAGCTCTTTGTCACGCTGGTAAGTAGCCGTATCTGCCGCTTGTTTGGCTTCATCAACCTGCTTTCTTTGCAGTTCTTCAGCCAGCTTCAAATAAGATTGAATGTTTTCCTGATTAGGTTCCCGTGTTACCAGCTCAAAAGCAGCTCTTTCACGTTGCTCCAATGAGGCGCAACCAATCAAAGATAACACGGCAACTGAAGCACAAAAGTAAAAACGAACGATTGAAAATCCCTGTTGTGTATTTTTCTTCATCATTTTTCCAACCTAATTATCTGTTGCCCCCTAAAAACACCAAGGAGAGTCGTTTTGTGTTTGTCAGAACGTTCCTGTCGGTCAGCTTCAGCAGCGAACAATGGTAGGGGGCTGACTTTAAATTGCTTATCCTGAACTATCAAAAACGGCACAGGAGCGTTTATGCACCGTTTTTTACCACTGGCGAAGGTTAAGTTGCAGATAGGCTGAGGCGTAACGCTACGCTTTGTTCTGAGTCTACTAGCAGGGCACTCTTGAATTTTATCCATTAAGTCCTGTAACTCGGAGTTTCCTTTTGCTATATCAGCTATGAGCTGATACAGCTTAACCGGATCAGTTTTCTGCATAAGCCCTTTTAAGCCCCATGTATAAGAAGCATGTGTGATTACGTCGTCTGTATTAAATATGGGAATATTCCGGTATAGATGCAGTGTCATTACATTACTCAGGTGTTTACGCAAAACACTGAAGCGCTCCGATTTTGGGAGTGCAACAATAGAGGTTCTGATATTGTTTTTTACGGTATTAATTTTGATTATATGATCGGAGAGTTCCATATTCGCAGTTGATACCTGTACATATCCGGCTGTACGTCTCGCAAACTTTTGAGAATACAACGGAGATATGTATAGGTCCTGCCAACAAGAGATAACCGATGTGTAGGCATGAGGACCCCAATTTACAACAGGTTCAATGCATTTACCTATATCATCACAACCATTTTCTACCGGTGGAATGACACAGGTAAGGGCTGAAATTACCTTTGTATCTCGAAAAAGTGAGTCAAGCTGGTGGAGGTACTTCAGCAATGAACCAATATAGCTATCAAGCATGACATGAAACTCCTGTTCTTAGAAAGAAAGCATCATAATCAAATATGCCAACATACAAATGAGAGTCTAACAAATATAGGAGCGAAGCTTACACATCTGCGCCCCTGACTCGCGCTTTTTTCTCTCTTTTTCTCTTTTTTTCTCCCCCTTTTCTCTAGGCGCGGCTGTTCAAGGTGGGACGCCCATGTAACTACACCATCTTTTGTATGTTGGCATATTTCATGGCGACTTTTACAAAATGAAATATGACCGCTCATGCTATTATTCTTGTTCTCTGGATTTCTTCAAAAATTTTTTAAAACTGCTATCACTGACCATCAAGCCGTAAGCCGGTAAAGCATCCATAATCGCATTCCAAGACATGCCTGATGATTTCATTTCAAATAAATCATCCTGAATATGGTTCAACATAGCATTTTTTTTATAATTCGGGTTCTGCAAACTGAACTGAGTAATTTTTTCTTGTAATCGTTTATTTTTATACATCATTACTATAATAAACCTATCTGCTTTTCGAGCTCGTCCAGTTCCTTATCGGTAGGCATAGAACTACCCACTTTTTCATTGTGAATAACATAGGATATGCGTAACACAGAAGCCTTGCGTCCTTTACGTGACTCAATCGCAATTGAAACATCCTTGATATTCGTTTGTTCACCCAAACTAACCGCCAGCCGCTTTAAAAACTGACCAAAATACTTATAGCTTTGATAGAGATATTCCTTATTGCCTTTCTTATCTATATTGAACAGCCACATTTCGTCCTTAAGTTCGTCAACTCCAATTGTGAAAGACGTTTTATATTCGGCAATAGTATTACGTTTAGAGTACCGTTTCATAATTAGCTGATATAGATTTGCCAAACTAGCATCCGATAATCTAGCTACATAAAAAAGGTTTTGTGTCGTGAATTTTTTTGATAATTCAAAGAAATAGGGAAATACCCTACGGTTAAAGAATATTTTGCAGTAGCCTTCGTCAAAGTAATATGTAGCACTCGTTGTAATGTTGGTTTTTGAAGCTCGTTTAAAACCTTCCTCACTTAGATCTTCATATATGTGAGAGCTCAACAGAGTATCTACGGCGAGTGGAAGGGATTTATACGCAGTTGAAAGGTCCACGTCACAAATTTCAGCATACTCCTTAGCTTTAACCTCAAAGCATATTTCATCTTCATCAACAGATTCTCTAGGATCAGATATCTGAGCGAGAATAAGAAACAGCACTCTTTTCGCCGGTATAGGTAAGCTGGCGAGAGAAAGATTGAAATCATCAGAATGACGAACATTAGTATAAAGTGTTAAGTTACTGATTTGCTTCTTTTTCATCACAAAAGACTCAATTCCAACATGATAGGTATATATTCTAAAGGTTGTTTTGTCTAAAAGCAAAGTGACCTTTAAAGTAATACGTAGCTGGTGGAGTATTGAACACCAGACGAAAATAGCCTTAACGTTGTGATAATAAATACATAAAGTATGTTACCTCTCACATTAGCAATACTTCCATGACGGCTTATTGCCAAGTCAGTTAACGAAATTTCCATATGACAAACTGCATATGTCACGACCTTTCGTTAACACACTGATAAACAGTAAGTTAATGAAGTCCACCATACTACTCTATACTGCATCAACGACGACCTTTTACCTTAAACAGAAAAGTAACTTTTTTTTATGATCATACTGCACCAATGACGACCTTTAGCATAACCGATTGATATATAAGGATTATATATACATGCTTACACCATTCTATACTGCATTAGCGACGACCTTTAGCCACCAGCAGAAAAATACCTTTTTTTATGACCGTACTGCATCAACGGCGACCTTTAGTGTAACAATATGATATATAAGGATTTATTTTAAGCATTTACACCGTTATATACTGCACAAGTGGCGACCTTTAGCCTTTAATAGAAAAGTACCTTTTTTTATGACTATACTGCACCAACGGCGACCTTTTGTATAACATGTTGATATATATGAATTAAATTATGATAAAAGTATATATTTATACTGCATCAGCGGCGACCTTTAGCCACCAGCAGAAAAATACCTTTTTATTGATTAACTGCATCAACGGCGACCTTTTGCAGCAAATCAAAAATATACTTTTTCGGTAGTGGAATATTACAAAACATTTAAGAAAATCGTACTTATCCACAACAAAATTAGAAAATAAACTAATATTAATTAATAGGATATGATTTTTTTGATTAAATAACGAGCCTTGGTTAATAATTAACCGCATATACTTTACAAGTGACGACCTTTCACTGCATCAACGGCGACCTTTCACTGCATCAACGGCGACCTTTCACTGCATCAACGGCGACCTTTTACTGCATCAGCGACGACCTTTCACTGCATCAGTGACGACCTTTAATATCGTAACTAAATGATTATTATGAATATATCCCCATATCTAAGGTTTTAATTTTTTAAGATCTAAAAAGAAAGAAAAGATCTTAATATGCTAAGATGTGCTTCACTGTGGACAATTTTCTTATGCTTTCTAACGCACTCGCTTTGCTCGTTTGTTCAACAGCGACACCGACACGAAAACAAGTTTTCATGTCTCTCGCTGTTCAGAGCTAAAAATGTAAATTCATTTATGATTGAAAAAAAAAGCCCAAACAAATGTTTAGGCTTCTCAGTTAATGAGTGTCGATCAAATACAGACTTTTTAGCGTTACAACAGTACATGCATAACTTATTTTTAACGCTGCGGATAGCTGCTGTACGATGAACACAGCAAGTTCCAAACGTTGGTATTGATCTATACCGTGTTCTAGCGTCTGTCCTGCTTCAGAGATCAAGAAAATCATTCCTGACTTACCATTATCAAAAACAGACAACCCTTTGTTCCTACTATCCCCATGATATCGAGCTTCAAAATTATCAATATACTTCTTTGATAGAAGCACTAATGCAGAGAGCTGAGTCAGTTCTTTTAAGGATAACTGAATAGTCTGTTTTTGCTCCCATCTTGCAGTTCCATCCTTTTCAAGAGGTGCTATCTCGATGTTAATGGTAGGAACGCCAGATCTGGAAACTACCTTTTGAAAGTTAAGACAGGAACGTTTTTTTTCGATTTTCTGCCAATCGGCGAAGAACTTTAAAGTTTCACCATACTCTTGTTCGGACATACACCACCCTTCAATCTGGTAATGAACCTTTCAAATTCTTTGCTGCCTGACTTGGGGGCTCCTTCTCTATTTTTACTTTATCAGTCAGTAACGCCCGTTTTGCCTGACTCAAATTTACTTTATTGTGAGCATGAGTGCCGTCACTATCAACAGTTAGAAAGGAATCTAACATTACTTTGAAGGTATCAGCCTTTGTCCTGTCTGATAGAATTGAAGCCAGCAAAGAAGGCAATCTATCATCAATTTCCCCTAATGCGATCCCTGCCAGTAACGCTGTACGTACTGCTTCAGTTTGAACCGGCGATTCTTCAATCTTTTTAATTGCGAATTTATCAGCCTCGCTGAGTTCGGGACGAAGATACAAAATTATCTTTTTACGCTCTTGTTTCATAACGTTATCCTAATAATTTCAGACCCCGAACCAAAGCAAACTGAGGTTCTTCAGCCACGTAGAAACGTTCTGGTTGGATTGCTATTTTCTTTCTGATTGCATCAGCGGAAAGCGCAGCTCCACCACCAATAACCATGACATGTGTATAGCCCTTAAAGGTGCTGACCGCATCGAGCACACGGGTATTTAGTCGTTCAATACTGCTGTTCATGGCATCTTTCACCATCTGAATATCATCAACGCTGTTGATGTTATCTAACAGATAGTTTTCATCGTGCCGGTTAATAATGAGTTGATCTGCGTTATAGCTGGATGTTTCTGTTGAAGCGTTCGCCAAAGCTCTTTTGACTTCGTTAGTCACCAATGATACGCCAAGCGTAGGATCACCAAAAATGCGTGATACAGACGTCATTTGACCAGAAACCATTGAGATATCAGTTGTGGTGCCTCCAATATCAATAATCAGTACAGAATGATTGGGTCTTAATTCATCACACAAAGATATACCCGCAGGAATTGACTCAGGACGAACGGTTACTTTTTTGATTTTGAAAGGTTCATTTCGGCTTACTTGAACTTCGCGCATTAAGTTATCTTTTTTGCGTTGGATGTTATCCATTCGATATTGCGCATCCTGATCGTAAAATTCTGCCAATGGTAGAGTGACAACGATTTCAACCTCTTGGGGAGGTAAACCGCTAATCTGAAGTGCATGTTGCACTGCAACTGCGTTTAGAGGGCTATACTGCCAAGCTACGTTGTTAGTTGGCAAATTGTCAGGATCAATAATATCGAATGAATACTTCTCGTTATCAACGGTATAGTTGAATGGTTTGCCAGTACCAAAAGCCGTACCCCAACCGCGTTTGAAGCTGTTAGGACTAATTTTAATTACTTCACCTTCCTGATCCTGTTCCCACAGCATTTTTATGTTAGTAGAACCATCATCTATATAAATACGCATTTGAAGCCTCTAATTGTTAATGTGATGCATCTGAGATTTATTTGATGCGATATTGAGTATGTTTGTAATTTTAACAGTGGAAATTGAGTGTCGCAAGAGGTTGATGTGAGATTAATTTGAGAAATATCAGGGTGTAAAAATCATAATGAAAATGAAAATATATCATTTAGATGTGGGTGTGATGCATAACTGAGGTTTGTATGAGGCTTATTCTGTGTGGTATTACTGTGTGAGGATTAATTGAGGTATATCTGATATGTGTAGATATACCTCGATACCTTGACTGTGAATGTGTATCACAAAGGCGGCAATGCTGAGGGGAAAAGTTTTGCGATCAAATCATTAGTATTATTTATTAAACTTTCACTTTTAAATAATAGATGCATTGTGCCTTTTTTGTACCACTTAACGATGAAAAATTCAGTTTCAAAATTTTTATTATTAGTTCGCACATTATCAGATATATATAGCCCTACGCTATTTTGAAATTCGTGAATTGGTTTTTTTTTGTAAGATGCAAAATATTCTAACTAGATCGTTAACGGTGTCAGTCTTATTAAATCTAGTTGAATACTTACCAACTGAAACAGCATTATCCATTATTATTTTTTTGCCAAGATAGCGAGGATTATTACTCTTGTAATCCCATGAGACAGATTGCAACGCATCCATCAATCCATTCTTAAATGAATCAGCTTTGTTAGCGCTTAAACTTGTAAAAGTGCTTAATGCATTCTCAAAGTTGAATATAGGCGATTTCATATCGTAAAGGTCGTAATGTAACTTTTCTATTTGTTTATTGCTCATGATTGTTTTGATACCAGATTTATCAATAAACATTTTCCATATCTTTCTGTCTAACCAAAGTTCAAACCGTGTTCTGTTATCATCATCATTAGTATTTCTAGGGTATTGCAAATCAATTAAATCGTCCTCTATGCATTGGTGAGGAAAATGATTGTTGGTATTGGGGATTGTTTTTAATATTTCGATAGCCTCTGCTGCTTTAGAGAGTGATTCTTTATATAGGATAATAGCATGTTCTCGGATTGCAATTACTCTGTCTATCTCAATTGATTCGATGATATTAGTATTGGTATTAAGGTTCATTAATAAAATCCAATTTAATTTTTTATATGGTATACGTTAGGCGAGAAAAAATAGAAGTAGTACCATATCAAGCAAATAACAATAAAGATATATATTTGTCAAAGTGAAAGCTTCATTATTTAATTAAAGATGAATAATTATAATTTAATTTAGCTCTGTTAATTTGGTAATTAATTGTATAATGAATTGTTATGTTTATATAAGTGGTGATATTGTATTTATCATTTTTACAAAAATATTGCTTTCAGCTTTGTACGAATATATTATTAATTCTCAAATATAATTAATTACCACAGCTAATAATAATTAAACGAGGATGAGTCATGAATACCTATAATGTATCGTATAAGGTTAATCTTAATAACAATAACTATGCTCTAGCTTCATTTGATGTACAAGCAAAGTCTGAAAAGGAAGCGCGTAGAATAATAAGCAAGTCGAATATAGGTGTTGAAGAATATACTGTTACTGAGAAAGACTTTTTCTCGGTAACGTGGTGTGCTGAAGATATTCATGCAAGTATTGTTTCCGGTTGGGATAGTGAAACAGAATTAGATGAATTTAATAAAACTGATCTTGATGTTTTCTATTTTAATTTAAGTGATGATGATAAAAAGAATTTTTGTTTAGATGTATTGGAGGCACTTAAAAACAACCATGATTGTAATTACGGTATTAATTGGGATGTAATTAAAATATCAGCAGATTCAAGTATGGATATATGGAAAAGATTAATTAATTAAGATTCAATATTAAATTACAGAAAAATAGTCAGAGCTTATTGTGTCTGGCTATCTTCCCCAAAGGGAAAGCCTCTACTTATTCGTAAAATACTGCACAAAATGGCTGAAAAAAGTGAATGGATTCAAGTAGTGGCTTTTTAATATCATATATGCTTCGTCTAAGCGATTCTGAGCCACTTTAGCCTGTACGCCAATGCTTATCCACGATGATGTGTGGAAGTCCTCTCAAAATCGCCCCTACGCTGTTTTTAAAGACAGGGAAAGGATCGCCTACGGCTCACAGTACCCCCTAAAAGATCGCCTACGGCTCACAGTAAACAAAAAAAACATAAAAATCAGCGAGTAACACCGATAACCGTTTTTCTTGTGCCCTTTTTCAAATGTGTAATTCTCATTTTCAATGATTTAGTAATATTTTTGGTTTGCTTAATGTCAGCCCTGATAATTTTAAATTTATCCTCGTATTTTTGAATAAGTTGGCGTACTTCATCAGACCGAATTGAAAAATAGCGTATGTCAAAATCGCCATTACCTGTGGTTGGAGCATTACGCATAGAGCCAACTTTTTTAGTCGCCTTGTTCATCACAACCATTCCCCATCGAATCCGTACTGAGCCCCTGTCGTTATGAATTACTGGCAGGTATGGGGAGAATAGCTGTTTGTTATTTATTTCTTGCATAAACTGTTGGATCAGATTTACCGCATTATCAGCGCATACAGTTATTGCTTCCTCACAGTCAGCAAGGATTGCTTCCAGCTTTAGCAATAACGCATCTTCATATGATACTGACATGAATTTCAGCACTCCAGAAAAGGTTCAGAAAAAGTCATTTTAACATAAACTAATTGTACCGTAACCACCCTATTGGTGACTTAATGTTTCGATTACAATAAGTCGTAACTACTGTTTTGGTGACTTAATACGTGAGATACATTAAGTCACCAAAACCCCCTTGGTGACTTAATGTTTTTTGAAAATGTGCCGATAACAATTTTGGTGCAGAAGAAAGAATTGTCTTTCGTAAGCCATAAAACACCTATTTTCGACTTAATGTGAATGTTATTAATTTCTTTGGATAATAAGTATCATGCCACTAATTATTTATATTATGTAACATGTTGAATATAAGTGAAATTTTACTCCCTCTCTGTTTACGCATACTGTAAATAAATGTATAATAAATTGCATTAGTCGTAGATAGTGTGTTGACGACTAATGTATGTCTTACTATAATTTATACTGATATATACGTATATGCTCAGAATAAGTGAGGGGAGGATGAAACGCTTTCTTCTGTTTTTAAGCATTTTTAATGCTGCGATTTGCGAGGCTGCTGTTGTAGATTTAACTAATACCTCGTGGGAAAAGCACGCTAAACAATGTAACCTCGATCCGCTTTTACTCTATGCTATTGCTCTTAAAGAGAGCTCCCATAGAACAGGCGATAAATCCTTTGTTGCACCCCATCGCTATGCTTTAAATAACCCAATTATGGGCTCTTATTATCCGGTGAACCGAGATGATGCTGTCCGAAAAGTGCGGGAATATGTAAGCGTTTCAGCATTGACTGATATCGGTATTACACAAATTAATTGGCGTTGGAACGGTAGTAATTATGTTTCTGACCCTGCTGAGTTATTAGATGTAGATAAGAACATTGAGGTATCAGCGAAGGTCTTGTGTCGAGCGATTGAACTATCTCCAAATGATATAGCGCAAGCCATCGGTAATTATCACACACCAAATCCAGCGTTAAAGAACAAAGCTAAAGAATATGGTGAATCAGTTCTGCTCATATGGAAAAGATTGAAAGAAAATGAACAATAAAATAAATTGCTACAACACTGAAATGACTGATGTACTTTTCAGTTTATTAAGTAATTCTGAAAGAGTTGATAATAATCCATTTGTGATCGTCAATTCTGACAAAACCTGTTTTGTTGAAGATTTTTCCATTATGAGAGATTTTTTCAGTGGATTGAAAGTGCCTGCTTATATATTAAGCTATAAAGAGGATTCTCAGTCTTTATATACTAAGAAAGACCCAAATTTTAAAAAATCTCTGTTGGATGTTTCATTTTTGCGTTTAACAATGCTAATTGAATCAGCAATTATTAACAGCATGTCTGGCACAGATACTAATCATTTCTTTTGGTTTAATGATTGTCAGTCATACAATACAATTAATAAGTTTTCTTTTAAGGAAATACTGTTTTCTTTGTATTCAAAGCAAATAAATATTACTCCAATTTACAGACCTTCGATTATATCAACTAGATTAGTCGATAGTGATGGTTATCATAAAAAATATGATGATGTATTATTCTATCTTAAATCTAGAGCGCGCTTATGTGGAAAGGTGTTTAAATGAAATTAACTATTGCGCCAGAAGATTATCAATTAGCAATTGATATGATAAAACTTGGATTTAGAAAGAATGTAATATTGTCTGAGATTCCAGCAATATCTCCACGTATGTATGGATGTTTACGAAATGATTCAGGAATTGATAATGAGGATAATGATTTTACGTTAGGACGACTAAGAAAAATTAGCACTATATTAGCTAATCAACATGATAAACGATCTGCAACTGATTTTTTACATGTATATTTAATGACTGCACAAGATCCAGAAAATAGATTGCAAATAGAAGAATTGGTTGGTGCTTATAAAGCATACCGCCATTTATTTAATGTTCATTGTGGTTTCTTTGATGATCCATTAAAGAAAAAAATAATTGATCCGAACTTGGCATGGCAAATTGCAACCAATTACCGAAATGGAATAATTGGTTTAACTGGCTGTTTTGAGTGTCGGCAGAAATATATCTATCTTACACACGAATCAGAGGATTCCTGCAATATGAAATGTCCTTATTGCTCTGAATCTAAAGAAAATGAATTCATTAATAATAAGGGTGAATAATGAAAAGTTGTAAAATGATTACAGGAATTCTATTTTCATTAGTGTTATCCGGCTGTGCTAATAATGAAAATAGTAATTGGATATATAATAATGAGGCTTCAAAACCAGTGGTTGAAAATGGAAGTGAAGCTCTCAAAATCGCTAAATCAATAGGGTTGAATAATCTAGATGATGATGCGGATAATTACACAATCTTTGCTGTGTTAGTACCAAGTCAGGAAGGAAATTCATTAAAAAAAATTAAGGAACCTATTGTTGTAAGCGATACAAAAGGGATGGATCAGTTAAGAGAAATCATCTCACAAAGTAAGAATGCAGTAAATGTAGTGGATCTTACCCTTGCTGCAACAGTAAACCCTGTTTTTGGGCTCTTAGCTTTTGATACAAGCACTCCAGAAGAACGAGCGCCTATGATGGAAGGTCGTTTACTAGTAACCGAATGGGGATCTACACCGCTGAGTTTCAGTGACCAACTTTTGAAATCGAAGCGTATTAACTCTGTCTTTGATAAATACTTATCAAATGCAATTAAAGCTGAAGTGGCTGGAAATGTTTTAGCATGTAACGCTGCTAAATTTGTATCTGTTACTGAAAATAGAAATATTTCCGATCAGAATCTATATGTAAATGTGCATCAAGCACCATTCACTAATCTGAAGTATTCATATAATTATACGGATCATGAGTGTGTTCATTATTTACACGATACTGGTAGGTATGAGGAAGAATTCAAGAAAATTAGTGTTGAGTTAGGTCCTGAAACTGTACTGTTTTTGCCGAGCAATTTGAAAAGTGAGCCAAAAATAATACGGAATGGTCAGGTATATAAATTTAGATAAAAAAAATCCCGCTTATTAGCGGGATTTTTTTATCTATTCATCTTTAACACTTAACCTTGTTTTCGCTCTTTGTCTAACTTCATCTAAATCTGTACCTTCAACCCCTCTGGTAAATCGCTCGACAGAGTTTACTCGCTTTCCATCAGCATTGAGTGTACTTCCAGAACCCGTATATTTATCGAGGTCAAATTCTTTGAAATCAGGAAGCATGTCGGCTTCTTTAAGTGTTGCGGTCCATTCAGAAAAGTCTATTTTGGTGAAGTCTACTTTATCCATATCTGCTAATGTAATTCCTTCACAATTCGGATTTTTTGTATCACCGTATCCTATTGTTCCTCTAACGTGCTCAGTGATTATTCTGGCTACCTGAGAGTTATACGCACAGTAGCTACTTTTCTTTTCGATACATGCGCCAAGGACCTTCTTAGAACACCAACTGTCTACCTTTGTCGCTAACTTAGTTTCTTTTTTGATTGCCAGTTTGAATTCTTCATCGGTACAAGCCCATATAATATTCACCAATAGGTTTGCCATTTGGTATGCCAAGTATGCATATCCGACAACTGACATGGCTGTTGTGATCGTTGATGAAAGTTGCACTACTGAAGCACCTGAGCTAGCCCCTCCGTTTTCTGCTAATGATTGAGTTGCAGTTTTTCCGCCTTCAGTAGCTGCGGATTGGAAAATAGCGTTTGTAACAGCCTCACCGAAGGTGTTTGCAGTCCATTCGGCAACTTTGGTTGTTAGGTTGTTAAGCGCTGCTGTTGTCATCGAGACAACGCCTTTTTCAGCGACTCCTTGAGCTACTTCAGCACCGGCATTTCCAACAAAAGAGTTAAAAGCGGAAATAGCAGGTTTTGTAATAGCTTCCACCGCATCCATAGCTGCTGTGCTTGCCATATCAAATAAGCCTACACCACCATCAAACAACCCTGCTTCTATCGCTAAGGCATCTGCCGCTCTCATAGTCATCATTGAAAGCTGTACGTATTCTATCCAGCTCACACCGACCGGTTGATCACAACAATCTACCCATCCTCCCATAGCCGTTCGGCATGTCAGAGCTTCACCTTTGAAAATGACACATTGCTCTTTATTCAAAGAAGATTCACCGTTGTTTGCTTCTTCTGCATCAGCACAATTCGTATCTGCCAATGCAAAAGATGCCGCATTCAACATAGCAGCCGCTGTTGCAAAATCACCATTCTCTTGAGATGAAGGACGTAAACATGATCCATTTAGACATTGTACAGCGCCGTCACAAATTAGCTTTTCATGGACTGCGCCATTATTAAAGGTAACATCTTTTCCACAATCCCATGTTTCACTAGATTGCCAGCAACCAGCAATATCACCTTCTTTTCCTGTTAAACATTGAGATTTTATAAACGAACAACCTTGCTTCTCGTATTTCTTGCATGTGTTGTTTACCCCATGCTCTTTACCGCAATGCGTGATCACTTCTGCTCTCTTACAGAATGGTGATATTTTATCTAACGGAGGTGGTACGAAGTCCTCTTTACAGAGTTTGACACCATCTATGACAGCACAACCGTCTTTATCGGGGATTATTGTGTCATGACAAACAACAGTGTAATCCTGACAAAATCCTTCTTTAATGGCTTTTACAGCCTTGTTAAATTCACTTTGCTGTGGCGAGCTCCAGACATCATTAGTAAGTGCTTTTTTCTTATCAAATTGAATGCGTAATTGTGCAAAGCCTTCACCTGCACCGGTTACTGATACTCTGTTTTTAAAAAATACCTCATCATTCGGTTGGACTTTACTAAATTTTTCAGTCACATCAACATTTAACTGCTGATCCCAACTCGTTGAAAGTTCGCACCGACCAGGAGTTTCAGGTGGAAAAACATCTTTTCCGTGTGGTCCACCCCATACCTGTTCAAGATCAGTGCTTGTACCAGCATAGATTTGCATGTAATCATCCCATTTAGCGCGGGTTATTTTTGCGCTAATAACAGCGGTTGGGTTAATAACATTCACAGACATATAATCTTCAAATATTCGGCAGTTACCTTTCCAATAGTCATCACCTACTTTTCCTAACCAGATATCAACACATGTCTCACCACAGGTTTTAATATTTGCAGGACCTGAATTATGAGATACCAAACCTGCTAAATATGGATGATTAACTATGTAACCACCTGTCACATCGACTGTTTTTGTGCATTCCTTATAATCAGGTATGTGCTTTTTATCTACATAATCCTCAAATACCTGTTTTGTTTCGCATTTTGAAATAGCATCGGAATATTTTTTTTCATTTGAGAGAAAATCGTTATGAACATTAAAAACATCATCATCTTTGTTAATGTCAATTGAGGAGTGACGGGATGCCCCTACTAAAGTTCGGTATGCCTCTCCCTTGGGGCTTTGTTCTGTTTTCAGTTTTTTTGATTCATGAAACCCAATTTCATTTGTTTTGCTATCATTGCCATAGACGTTTGATACATCATCTACCCCCATAGCAAAGCTGTCTTTATAATAAATATTGTTAAAATTGACAGATTCACCTTTACCAAATTGTGAAGTACCTTTCGAATCTACATTTAGGCTTGGTAATGTTTTATAAAAATTTAAAGCCTCTTTAGCTGTGTCATGACTAGCAGTAACTCCCTCCAGATTATTTTTATCTGTCTGATATTTACCTGTGTTTTCTGGAGGTTTTGTCGAAACTTCAGCAAATGAGTTAACGGGTGTTATCATCACTGAGAGATAGGCTATTAGTGATAAATGTGTTACCACCGAAGAAAAATTTCTTCTCCTAAAATTTTGAATCATTTTCTTTCCTCATGGTTTTCAGATCATCACATGATAAACACCTTACATTTTTGTTTTTCAGGATAAATACTTAGAAAAGGGTTCTATTTAGCATGTAATTTTTTATCAAATAAGGTATGATTTGATGGTATATAAATTAATCAGTTGAGGGGGGCGATATGTCTTTTAATCACGGTTTCATATACAGACGACCGCGTTATTATCACTTCACCTGTTCGTGTAAGTGTCATGCGGAGAGAATGCAAAAAACAGAACAACAAGCCGCAGAACAGCGTCAACATGATATTGATTTATATGGCTCTGCTTATGTTAGGAAGCGTGAAAACGGTTCTGGTTTCGGTAGTTTTTTAGAAGATTATGGATTAGGTATTGCTATCGTCGTTTTTTTGGTGTTTTTTTTAATACCAATTTGAGTAACACAGGTCATAAAGATAAGGCAAAAACACAATGTTTTTGCCTTTTTTATATCCGTTATCGTGGTTTTATTTGTTCTACCCTTGGCATTGGATTACCTTTTGTAATAATTGTTTTATCTTCACTTGAACCTCCTGATTTTTCGGGTTTCTCTGGTATAGAACTTGGTGAGAGATCTGTACCTGTAATTATATCCCTACGACTTCTTTGTGGAATTTGATTGCCATTACCACCAGCTAATGTGTTGTTGGTAATGTTTAATTGGGTATTTCCAGAGCCGGTTCTTGCTTCGATTTGCACATTATTAAGTGCGCTGTAAAGTTGGTCACGGCTGGCATTACCGCCATTTTCATAATAAGTATTGGCATAATTAGTAGCAGCTTCGTTAATTTGATTAATGGATGTCGCATTCTTAGCAATAGCTGCGTATTGTGCCAGTCCTTCAGTAATATTGTTGGATTGTTCATACCCCATAGTCGCAGAGCTAACAGACTTCATAGAATTTAAATTAGCTTTTGTATCTGATTCTATATTGTTTTGATCCGCGCCCACATTACTAACAGAATTTGTCAAAGCATTCATGCTAGTTGCAATACTCGTACCTTCATTTGAAATACTTTGTGCGCTACTTTCTGATACAGAACTACCATGTAATTGCTCTCTAGCTCTCCTAGATTCTGAATAATGCTCAGACATCCCTAGACCCGCACTATTTTTAGCTGAATCATCTTCTATATTAGCCTGTTGGCTATTTAGGAACTGTTGGGCTTGAGTAGTTGTATTACCATATTTGGTATTAACAGCCCCCTGAGTGCTTGCAATACTGCCTTGAACTTCAGATGCTGTATTTTGTGCAATATTCATGTTTCTACTTTCTTCGCCATTCATTGCACCAGTAGGGTTTGTAGCAGGACCAAACAATTCTCCAAAGTGATTAACTAAACCACCAGTATCATTTGCCGCATAAATTGTTGCAGCGTTTTCTGCATCTGATGCCCCCATAATAGAACTAAGCTGTTGTTGGTATTCTTTTTTTCTGTTCTGGAATTCATCATTACTTAGATTTTCATTATTGATTTTGTCTACAACATTACTATTTTCATTTGCTAAATTTGCTACCTGACCTGCTGTATAAGACTGTTTTGCAGATACAGAATTATTCGCAGAAACAGTCTCACTATATGATTCTTGGGCTGTTTCTGCTTGCGAAGCGGCTTGTCTGATACTTTTTGCTAATTGTGCTGATTCTTGAGTACCACCATGTTTATCAAGTTGGTCAGCAATGTGTTCAGCAAATTGAATGTTATTAGATACACTAGTTGCGTCATTCGTTGCAACAGAGTCATTTGTCATTATGCCGGTTGTTTGAGATCCGGAATTACGGTGAATATCGGAGGATTGAGCACTAACGGCAGCGCTACCGCCAATAGAAACGCCTTTACCACCAGCTCCACCAGTTTCCGGTGAACCTACGCCCATACCACCTGATACGCTTGCGTCACCGGATAAAGCTGTAATTTTGGCACTCTCATCAATAGTAGAGGATGTGTTACCAGTTGTGATCATTGAGCCATTATTGGATGAATTGCTAACTGTATTGCTCAAACCGGTATCACTATTGATTGTAGAACCGTAGTTATGAGATGTATTTATCCCCATAGAACTCAAAGAGCTAACACCTTTATCTATGGCTGAAGTTAAAGTTTCTTGAGCTGTGATATTCCTGTTGGAAGCAGATTGTATAGCTTGTTGTCTCGTATTTGATAAGTCCAGTTTTGGAGCAGTGCTATTCCCACCTGTTATCGTTGATACTGCATTATGTGCTGATTGTTCAGTAACTGCTGATTGCTTGTGTAAAGCAGGAGAATCAGTAGCATCTGGAGTCATTGGTGACGTATCAGGAGCACCTGTTGTTGATAGACCTTTTGTTAATCCCGTGAAAGCATAAGAGGAACCAAACACGACAAATGCGCCCAACATCGGTACTGATGCCATCATGTGCCCTGCAATGGCGATATTTTTCTGTGTAACAAATAACAAATGATATAAATCGGAGAAACTAGAAGCACCAGAAACCAGCACTGAGATATCAGACTGTGTTTTAGTTAACATAATAGCGTTCATGATAGCCAGCAACGGTTGCCATGTTTGAATCCACAAAAGCACCAGAACATATTTAAGGCTTAAACCTACGCCCATTAATCCAAATGCTAAAGCGAAGGCTACAAATGGCACCAGACCGTATACAGCCGCTTGTATAAACGACTGAAGATACTGAATCCAAATTAGAAATGAAGAACCTTCAGATGCCCATTTGAATGACTGTTGAATTTGTGACTGTGATTTAGCAACTGCCGCATATGAGTGATAGGCGTTTTCATTAGCGGTTTGTGGCATATTAACAACGAATGGGTACATTAATAGCTGTGCTTGAAAATCCCGTAGGTTTTTCCCAGTTGCTCCAAAAAATGTCATTGCTTCAGTCATGGTTTTGTTTGCAAAAGGCAGTGAACACTGGTTCTTGGAGCCATATGTTTTACATTTTTCACTAAACCCATTTCTTACACTGAGCACACCTTTACCGATTGAGTCAGCTTGTCCGCCAACCATAAGCCTGATACTTTTCATTGCCTCAAGGCAGGACACATCATCAACTTTACCGTTTACTTCAATGGCAATAGTTCTGTTCGGGCTTGTTGCTAGTTGATCATCAAATGGCTTATTCATGATCCCCATGAAACTTTGAGCCCCTCTTGCAATATCAAATGCAAGGCATTGATTTGTGTAAACCTTTATAGCTTCCTCTAAGTGAGCACTTTTGCTATCGCCACTGGACCAAATTAACGGATCTCGCATTGCATCAAACATTGATGCAAGGGTATACAATGGGTCAACGGGACCGTTTTCAGTCATGCTTGGCATTGAAAATGCCTGTTCCATTTTTCGTGTAAACTGATAACCAGTATTGCTGATGATTGATGCTGTAAAACCAACACCGAAAGGTACATTATCAACAGCCCGTACTTCGCCGGTTGTAACATCTTCAATCGTGACTCTTGTTGTAACTTGAAAGAAGCATAAAAATAGAACTACTGATACGGCAGCTTGTTGAAATGCTATGGTTCTACCACCATCAGCGGCAGATTTTATTACATATCCGATGATAGATAACAAAAAAGCGATTTTAAATGATCCTGCCAAGACACCATCGTTACTGAGCATACTAAGCCCGTTAAACACCATTGAAAGCGCCGAAGCTCCACCAGATGATGTGTATACGTGAAAATCCATTACTGATTACTCCGATTGATTATTGGGCGTTCACACCATCTGGAACGTGAATTGGTTTCGTACCGACCATGAATGTATTAAATATTTCGTTTATTCTGACTAAACCACCATGCTTAACAATGTAACCATCATGTATTTGTCGAAGGGTTACTTTTGCATCTCGTATCATTTCACGCTGTTTTTTGATATGAGCAAAAATAGGTTCCTCATTGTTTTCTATAATTCTATCTGCACTGCTTTCTGCGGCAGTTAACATATCGTTTAAATATACGAAGGCTGCTTCATAACTAATTATTTCCGATATATTTCTGTAATAGTGCATTGCTCTAGTAGTATCTTGACCCTCTATTAATTTGTAGCCATTAGTGACAGCTCCATTAACATTGAAAAACAATACTTTTTGCTTTATGTTTTCAGCAGGTTTCTCATTGCTTATATATTTTTGAAGATAGTTATATTTTTCAAATATATCTAAGAATTGAGTCTGAAGCCCATCAACCTTAATTTTCTTTGGTGCTGGAGCTATGCAGGTGTCTTTTGATGTACCACAGCCATAGATTTGAACATTTTCTTTTTCTTTTGAGCCTTTCATCAATAGTTCATAGACTTCCTCAATAGGAATGGGGGCAATTGTTTGGTGCAATATAGGAGTGGATTTGTCATTAGATTGTGTGGCTTCTTTTACAATAACCATACCAGTCAAACTCATAACTAATTCTTTTTGTTCGTCCGTAGAGTTTAAAAACCCACTATTAAATCCACCTTTACTTAATAAACACCACATTACATTACCGTAGTGAGTACACGGTTTTGTTAAACCGGCTTTTTGTGCTGCCATCATTGGCGGTTGTTTACCTAACACCTCGGATTTATAGCTATTGAATGAATCCTGAATACCTTTAGACGAAAGCTGTGCAGACACTGACGTTTTCATTTCTTCGCTAATTGCACCTGCCATATCTACCATTAAGCCTTTTGATAATTGACATGAGTTGGCGGTGTATTCATTCAGCTTTTGTATGATGGATTGTAGTTTTGATAATTCCCCTCCCAGTACGGCATCCATAGCGTTAATAGCCAACTGAAATGCCAGTCCGACAGAATTAGCCGCGATATTTCGGAGCAATTGAATAAATTCTTCCGTGTTAATGAAACTGAATGACCCTGCAAAGAAATCAATACCGGCACACCCACCAGACGCTTTAGGTAACGTTACGTTAACGGGTGTAAGGGTTCGTAGTTGATTACGGACCACGAAGCCCCCTCCTACGTACCCCTCGCGAGTAACACTCTTATAAGAACCACCGCTGGTTGTGTTCGACATAGAGCCAAACATCTTATTTAATTGCTCGTTTACATCAGCGGATTGACTAATAGGAGTAAATCCGAAAAGAGCTGTAACAACCAAACTTAATAATGTCTTTTTCATTACGAAATTAGCCTTTTAAGGTTTTGTAACTTGAGATCGTTTTTGGATATATTCAACAAATAGAATTGGGTCATTTAAAATATCGTCTGGCATATCTTTGAT
Organism: Proteus vulgaris; assembly: GCF_016239305.1. Lineage (GTDB taxonomy): Bacteria > Pseudomonadota > Gammaproteobacteria > Enterobacterales > Enterobacteriaceae > Proteus > Proteus vulgaris_C. Next base: position 27,177 of record NZ_JAEHOQ010000017.1, read on the forward strand.
TATGTCGCTGTCAATATATCCATTGTGATTAAGGGGAAGTGTGCTTGTGTAATCTTGTTCAGAAATTAGTTTTGCATCTTTAGCAATCAACACAGTGCGTTCCTTCAGAGAATCACTACTGATAGCGCTAAATGAAATGATTCTGATATCTTTAGGGGGGATGGCTAATGCAATCGCCGGTACATTAGTAATTCCAAGTTTTTTGGCTTGACCGGTATCAATTTTCATATTGTTAAATTCATTTTGAGGTAGAGGGAGACCATCAACAGAAATAGGAATTACATTTATGCTAGTTTCATGACTAAATGTTTTTAAAACAAAGGCTTGCTTCTCACATAAAGGACAGTCCTTTCCTTTAAAAAAGAAAAAGATACCTGCTTTACTTGAAATGCTATTCAAAACACGTCCTCTGTTTTCGTCAGCTACTCGTGTTTGCTCCATAGCCGCAAATGAGGATGTGGATCGGCGATTGTTTTCATCAATGAACGGATCAGTAGTAGTTACCAGTCTCGCCATATCTGCATAACGACTGGCTTTGTCCAGCATGATCCGTTGCGCGTAATAGTATCGCCTTACATTCTCTTTAGTCGGATTATCAATTGCCTCATCTCGTAGCTTCTGAATGTTTTCCCGATACCATTTAACAGTAAATTTCGGCTCTGGTGCTGGAGCTGGTGTTAGTTTTGGTTCGACTGGTTTAGGTTTTGGTGTATCTGGTTTTGGTTTAGTTGGAGTGATTGGCTTTGGTTTCGTGACTTGCTTTTCATTATAGAAAAACCACCCTTCATCTTTTTTTTCCAAGTCTTGTACACTTCCACCAATTACCTGTTCAGAATCATCGTATGCTTTCTTAGGTTCCTGATTTGCCGAAGAATAACTTGTTCCTGAAAATGAAATAGCCACAATTACAGCCATAGATAAATATTTATGTTTTCTCATTGAAATTCACTTATGTTTGATGTCAGCGACCTAATAAAAATGTTTTGCATTAGGAAAACACTGTTTTTATTCATTTTTTACATGGAAAATATTTGTATTTTATAATTGCAATAATTATTTTTTCTTGTATTAGAGTGATAAATTTCAAGTAAAAAAAAAGCCCCCGATGAAGGAGGCTTTATAGTTGTTGTAAGTGAAAACAAACTTTGTGTAACAACGCGAAAAGTAACCTTTTACTATCGTGCTGTGACTATTAAATTTGCACACATTTGAAGTATGGATTGCTCAATTTCATTGAAATTTTTGATAAATATAGTGTTTTTACCAAATATCCCCTTGAAATAGGCTTTGTTTGTTCCATCTTCGTTCAATACAAAGGTACAGACTTCTATTCCTTCGATTGTTGCTGAATTGATGATTTCTTGTGTCTTTTTATCATCATTCGGTTCCCCGTCAGTGATAATGAAAATCATCTTTTTCTTTTCCCTTGATAGAGCGATTTCGCTTATTACGGGAATCAAACTTTCAGCCAATGGAGTAGAGCCTAAACATCCTTTGTGCGTAAAAACACCTTGAGAAATACTTGCGCGAAGCGGTGTGTATCTTGGCTTCATCGTTTGTACTAGTAGAGAATTGGATTCTTCAACGTAAAACGGAAATGCATAGCAAGCTGTTGAAACACCTGAAATATTTAACCCTTCCAATACTGCAATTACGGAAGATAATGCAGCTCGAATACGGGATGTATCAAAGTGGTATTCATACATTGAGGAACTAGTATCAAGTAAAATAGAACAAGCACAATTTGGGCTTTGGATAACATTTTTAGTCTTAAAAATGTTAGTGTTTCCCGTTTTAACACCTGCTAATTTACTAGATTTAATTCTTGCGCCTTGCTCCTTTAACCGTGAAGTGGATGTAGTATTATCATGGACTAATTTTTCAAATGACCGGCGTAATCTACTTCCTGTTGTCAAACTTCTCTTAATATCAAGTGAAGTTATTGTTTGAGTGGCTTGATCAAAATTCTTCTTCCACTCTGTGTTAATAATAGCAACGTTAAAAAAATCATTAACTATTCCCTTGGAACTCATATCTTTTTTAAGTTGTTCCGGATTCGAGATTGTAGATGTTATATCTTGAATAACATTGTCATTTATACTATCGAATGAAACGTCCTTAAAAATGTAACTAAAACTCTCTGGATCTGGATCTGAATCTAAATCGTCAATATCAGTTTCGGTTGAAACATTGACATCATTAGGTCCATTTGAACTTTCACCCACACCAGAGCAGTTAGAGTTACCGGAACCATCAGGGTCATTACCTTCAGAGTTACCGGAACCATCAGGGTCATTACCTTCAGAGTTACCGGAACCGTTAGGGTCATTACCTTCAGAGTTACCAGAACTAGGACTACCAGCATCGTCAGAGCTACCATCAGAAGGGGGTAACATATCTTGTGGTTTGAGCTGAAGGGCTGTTGCTAGAACAATGAATAATTTTTTGGCAATTAGATTATTATCGACAGTAGTTGTGGATGAAAGCACCATTTCTAATAATCTATCAACCTTGTCAGAAATTGCTTTGGTAAAGATTGAAATGAATTGAAGTTTTAGTTCGTTAATGTTGTTAACAACGACTCCGTTGTATTTACTTCTACCATGCAGTAAAACATAGTTTATGAAAAACGTTATTTTTTCCTCAATAGAAATGATGGAGTTAATAGGTTTTTCTGTAAAAACATGTTGTCTGACGGCATCCAAGTAATACTTGGCACCACCATAAACATGCTCTAACTTTGATTCAATCCAGATATCTTCACAAATATTTTCTAATACACTAATATATTTATTGCCTGTTTGAGCAACAAATGAAAAATCAGTGAATTTGGCATGTCCAATTTCATGAAGTAAAAAACCTAACAAAATATTACCGAAAGATGTATCAGTTGTGTAAGGAATCCCTATTTCATATTTACCACTTTCAGATACACCACAATACGCTTCGTCAGTAGTAAATTTAATTGAAATGTCAAATTTTCCAGCTAATACATTAGCAACGATTGCTAATGAGGCTGCACTTCTTAATTGTTTCATATATATACCTATTTAAATAAAAACGCCTGAATAAATTCAGGCGTTAGTTTGGTTTCCCATATTATTAGTAGAAAAATGGAACATCCTGATTTTCATCTTCAACACTAAAGGATGAATTTACAGGTAGATCCGAAGAAACTACTTGAGGTCCTGATTGAACATCAATTGGTGTCGGAGTTGGTGTCGTATTTTCTACAACATCTTGACTCACATTCGGTACTGTCACCGTTTGTGAGTTTTCGGCGACATTCACAATGTTTAAATCGTTTTCTATTGGTTCAGCAAGATCATCTTCATCGACTACAATTTCAATGAAATCACTATCAGTATTACCCGTTACAGGTACTGAAGTTGGTATGGCAGTTGATACATCAATGTTGTTTATAGTTTGTGGTAAAACAGTTAATTCCACATCTGATACATTGTTCAAATTGGTGGAGTTTATTAACTGCTTCAAAGTTTTAATGTCTGATAACGTGATAAAAAGTGTTGTTACGGCAATTGATTCGTCATTAGACAATCTCCCAACGCTTGGCAACGTTGAAATAAAGTTACTCAAATAATCACTTAAACTGCCAGCATCTGGATTTAATACAGCTAATCCTTTCAGCTTACTTGCAACTTCTCGTAACGTATTGAGTGTAGTTTGAGATATGTTTGATGCATTGTATGAGCCACGTTCCCGTAACTCAGAAATTCTATCAACAACATCAAGCAGGACAGATTCTTTAAGGCTTTGTACTTTTTCTTCTGACTCGCCTTCACCAAAGGGTGAAATATTGAAAGAAGAAAAACCAAATTGTAGCTTTTCATCTAACCGTTTGACGTCAATAACTTCGGACTCAAACAGTTTTTTTACAGTTTCATCTTCTTTATCTAACCATGAAAGAAAATCAGTTGATATAGCGGATAAAAACTCATTTTTGAATATATAGAATTGGTCCTTTAAATCATTTAACTGCTGTCTTACGTGACTTGCAAGTGAAGTCGGCACTGCATACCCGTTCAAGAATGGAACACCATATTTTGAACAGATAGCATCAGCACCAGTACGAAAGGTACGCATTTTGTTGATTTTTGCAGGGTCAATAACCTTTTTGGTTCCGAGGCTGGCTATTGTTTCGGGAGGCAGAACTATATCTCCAGTGTTAATAACCTTAATATCTTTACCTTTAAGTGTTTTTCTTCCAGTAGTTAAACGGATACCTTCCAGAGAAAAAATTACTACGTTTTCAAGAATGTTTGGGCTCATAAATTCACCTACATATTTATATATTTAAAAAAGGCAAATAGATAAATCTATTTACCTTGTCGATTTATTAATAATTAAAATTAAAAATAAGATTTGAATTAAGATTTAAAATAAACATTAAACATATCGTTCAATGCTATTTTTTCATCTTCAGGAGCTCTGTTAGAGATATGTAATTGCCATGCATCTAACAGAATATCTACCGGTGGTTGTTTAGAACGAAGCATAAAATCGAAACGGCGAACAACATTCACAAGGCTTCTAGTTGAAATAGCGGTACTACTGAAGTTAGTGACTGTCGCAGATGTACTTTTACGTACATCGTTAGCCAGCTTTATTAGCCCATCCGTCAGTAACTGATGTGATTCAGGATCAGACAAAAATGAAGCAAGTAGCTTACGTTCTTCTTTTTCGGGCATATAGTCAGCCTCAACAAACATAAACCTATCGAGGTTGGCTATATTCTGCGGTTTTACACCACTGTAATTTCCTGTCATATCACCGGTCCCATTACTGTTTGCAGTTACTGCAAATCTAAAGTTCTCATGGTGATGAATGCATTCATTTGTTTCAGGAATGACAAGAGAACCCATCTCTAAGATCCCGTTAAGGGAGTTAGCTACGGAAGGTTCTAATTGGTCATACTCATCAATCAGAAAAACCAACCCATGCTTATACGCGATGGTTAGCGGTCCTTCATGAAAGACGGTTTCTTGATCACCCGTTAATTTATCGACTTTTAGCCGAAAACTACCGAGTAAGCTACTCATATCAAGATCAGGACTGGCTGTTACTTTCATCAATCCCCAATTCATACGAGCAGCAATTTGCTCAACTATTGACGATTTTCCACAGCCAGTAGGTCCAGAAATCCAGAGTGATGTATCTAATGGGTTATCAAACCACATTAACACATGCTTTCTGAGTGAAGGTTCAAACACATACTTCTCATTAAATTTCGGGATATACTCTGAAAATTGATGGTCATTAGAAAAACCCTTGATACTATATTTGCCCTTTAAATTCTCAGGCAGAATAATACCTAAAGATTCCATATCGACCGGAGTGTTACGTTTAATATCAAAACTGTTATTTACAGCGTTCATATATTTACCTATTTAAATAATAAACATTCAAATTAATTTGAGGTTTAAGTTTGTTAAATTGAACAATTAATAACACCGCAATGACGTTGACGTTTTAAAATCTCGCCATTCACAAATGTTGTTACTTGTTTTACGTTGGTCATGTAAGTTTCAATGTCTAAATCTCTCATGCTTTTAGTAATAAAAGGAATGAGAAAAAATTTTCCACCAATCAAACATTTATTTGTTTTGTACTTAACACTCAAGAATTCAGCAAATAAAGCAATGCTATTTGCTTGGTTTAATAAATCTTTTCTTTCGGTGTTTGTAACACGTAATAGCATACGAAGTTTTTCATTTTCATCTTGAGTTAAATCAATAACTCCAAAATTTTTTTTATCCTCGGATGCAGCATAAGTTGTCATATTAATGATATTATTCATTGATAATCCTTAACACCTGAATTAAAACTCAGGGTTATTATAAATATTTATATATATCTATTATTGAATCACCTTTCTGATTATTATCGTTATCTTGATAATTATCAGAGGATGATATTGAATTGGAAGAATGATATTCATAACTTGTTATTGATGTTCTAATTGACGACTCACCATAACAATCAGGATGATCTTCTTCATTGATACCCAATTTCTCTCTTAGTTTCTTCCAAGAAAATCGTGGAGCGCTTTGAGATTCTAAATATCGAATTCCAAAGCCTTCAAGCCTCAAGGGAGCATTAGGCTGTAACTTTAATACAGATGATAAAACCTTTATTTCATTTCTTATCTGTTCATCAAATGATGCTACTTTTTCTTTAGCTTCATTCAATTGTTTTTGTGCTAATTGAAATGCAGATTGTAATTCAACTAACTTTTTGGTTCGTGATATTAAATCATCAGGATTAATATTACGTTCTTTTAGTACATCATCACTATTTAAATAAATTATATCCTTATTTACATCAAATTCAGGAGGCGTTTTGTTATTAACGCAATTCCAGAATCTTTTGGTGATGGTAACAACCTTATTTATTATTTTGTCATTAATTTTTAATTTAAAGACAATAGGTGTTTCTTTAGCAGACCAGAATACCAAGTACCCGTATGTGCTGCCAGTAACTACCATTTGATGATAAACCTGCCATTTGTAATAGTTGAAAACTGAAGATTTTGCTTTTTCCTCTAATAACATACGGTGATTTTTTGGGGATATATTTTTGAACTCTACAACATCATTATTATCAATAAGTCCATCAAGTGAGGCTATCATGTGCGGATATTTCCTACTACGCACGCAACATGGACTACTGATTTCCCCATACTGATTCTCAAACCAGTGTCGGGCGAACTGTTCGGATAGCTTCCCTACCTCAACTTGCCGTATACATGACAAATCTTTTGGAGGAATAGCACCGATCCATTCTAAATATAAGCTGTAAGGAGTATTGCTGAACTCATTTTTAACCTCGGGATTTAGTGTGGGGGTACACGTAGCTGTTACACCCGTTTTTCTCCAGCTTAACCATTTATCAGAGCCTTGAATGAGATCATATATATCGAAATTATTCATATTAATATCCAAAACCCGTAGATAAACTACGGGTCCGGTTGATATCTATTAATTCCGCTCAATAGTAAGCAAAATATAATCAGATAACGGTTTAAATTCGATAATAGACAACTTATTTATAAGTGGTGTCATATCGCTTTGTTTTTTGCAATCAGAGAATAACTGTCGGCAACAAGCTAAATCAGATTTAACTTGCTCAAGTGTTTTTATAAATGCCACTTGCTCTGAACCTGAAACAGTTGAAATGAAATTATCAACATCTTCAAAATTATTATTCTGGATTGCATTAGTTAGTATTTTATTAAATACATTCTTTCTTTCTGCTATTAATTCCTCCTTTGCATATTCAATTTCAGCAGGATTAAACTCAAAGTTATTTGAGATTTCATCAAGCATACTTTCAAATGCATTGGTCTTGCTGCACCGTTTAACCAGCTTGTCAATCCGCCGTTTCACTCCATTACGAATGACATCAACTACAATAGCCTCAGACACGTTTTTAGGCGAGTCTGTTACTACTGCTGAGTTTTGGTCGGTAAATGCGTGTACAGCTTCATAAGTAGTTGTTTCGAGCGAAACAGGACGATTTTGAGTAAAACCCTCACCCCCATCTGTATTCAGATAATCAATTGTTCGCATGATTGCCTGATTAGCGTTAGGAAGTAAGTGTATACAGGATTTGATAGCAGTTTTTCTGATCATCTGTGTAGTAAACAACGACCACGGAGATTTATCAGGACTATACAGCCAACTTGCAGATTTTAAACGGGCGCTTGCAATATCACGTCTGGTTATGAAGTAAATCAAGTGAGTATCGTCATGCAGAAGGTAGTCAACATATACCCCCCTGAAATTACCTCTTTCACCGATTGAGCCTTTGTCGAATTGGTCTATAAGAATATTTCCAACATCAGCAAAAGGGTCATAGTGATGTGTTGGTGGTGTCCGTCTGCCATTGAACTCAAATTTATCTTTTTCAAAAACTAAATCTATAATTAAGTTTTTGCACATTTGAGCTTCAATAGCCATTTTAATTAAACCCAAATACGAGACATCAAGAATAACACGCTCATCTCTGGGTACTAAGTATGCTAATTTTTGAGCAGGGTCTAACGTTAGTGACGTTGTTGCAAGCTGTAAAAAAGCAGTTTTAAAACTAGCGGGATTATTAATAGCAATCGCCATTAGTTTTTTGTTGTTATCAATCTGATTCTTAGCAAAAATTGCTTCATTAAAATACGATGTTTCACTAAGAGAGTTCTCAGTAAATTTCGGTTTTAAACTTGCGATTATGTTAGAAACAGTTTTGCTACCTTGAACTATATTCGATGATGACATATATAAGATACCTATTTAAGAAACAAAAAAACCGCATATAGCGGCTATTGTTTGAATTGGAATTGATGAATATTAGTTCAAATAGATTTTTTACTATCTAATGAACTTAATAATTGGCTTTTTAACAAAAGCTGATTGTTATCATATTTATTTTCTTCCAATTTTTTATTTGATTCATCAAGCGAATTTCTGGATTTATTAAAGTTTAATATATCCGTTAACTCTCTGATGCGTTCTAAACTTCTAACGCGCTGTTGTCTTGCTTCCTCATCTATTTCAATCTCTGATTTTGTTTGGTAAGTATTAACGCCATTGATTGATAATATAAATGGAAGAATATAGAATCTTTCTTTAACAATATTGTTAATTACAGATTCTTTTAATTTAACTTCACCCTTTGCAAATATCGTATCATTGCTTTTAGCATTTGATAATATCTCTGCAAGTTTGGTGTCCTTACAAACTATATGAAAGTAAGCACTTTGATCTTCAAGCATGACATCATAGACTATTTTGTCTTTTACTTGAGTCGAGCGAATAATATTTATTTTACCTGAGAATGATAATTCACACATATTTTCACCTATTTATTAAATAAGAGACACATAATTAAAACTATGAGCTCAGAGTTTTTGAATAAAATATATTCAATGATTGAATATATTTTATTAGGGCGTAGAAAAGCCTTGACTGTTAAGCGTGATGCTTAACAGTTGTGATTAACCAGAAAGATCTCCGTTTGGGAGCTGCCAGTTTCTCACTACCGAGTCGGTTTCCTGACTCATCAATTATACGGGCATATTCAACAACTTCTTCACGCTCTTTTTTGAGTGTGATGAAATCACCTTTCTGCACCGTTGAGTTAGCAATTGCATCTGCCAGACCTAACCCCCAAATGATATCTTCATCAATACGAACGTAATAGGACCGTCTGTTTTGAGGTTTGAACTGGTAGTGCGCTACTCCGAAATCACGTAAAATACCGTGGTATTCTTTGTGAGAGCCCTTTCGACAGTCGTTAGAAGATGAAAGCTGTGCTTCATTTCTATCCAATCTATCGCTATTTAAGGCGCAAATTTCCGGATAATTATTGCTTGAGTCGTCTTTTTGCTCACAATCGTGTGCAATCATTAACTCGTGTGAAGTTGGAACTTCAGCGTTTGGATATAGGTTCACATCATCGGCATTGCGAAAATGTGCCTTTCGTCTATTAAGCTGATCTCTATTGCGTTTATTCAGATACAAAATCATGAAGATAGTTGTACTGATAGCAATCGAAACCAGATTTTTAGTGCTAAAACTTTCTACGTTTGGTAGTGATCCATCCCACAAAAACACAAGCGCAAACATTATTGAAGCGTATGCAACCGTGAATTTATAGTTCAGGCAGGCGTGAACAAGCACACCAATCACTAGTATTGATATGATTAACATATAATTTACCTTCGTAAACTTGGGTATTATTGGAGAGTTTAAAACCGTTAGTAGTAAAAACTACTTCGGGGGAGAGAGGGATTATTGAGATCTCTCTGAATTGAACTATGAGTTAACATAGCTAGATGTAGTGTCAATCAGACACTTGTAACAGAACCATTCTGTTTCAAAAATAATAAGAATGCAAGTCCCTTTTTTGATTACAACTTTTATTGCTATCATGAAAAGTTCTTTTTTATTGGTACGTATAATGAAGGTCTTTGAAACCGGTTTTGGAGAAAACATGAGTCAGGATAAAGAAGTTTTCGATTCAGTAACTACACGAAAAACAAGACGGAAAAAAGTAACTTCTGTACCGTCGTCTGAATACCAAATGCATTTAGATACCACTATTGCGATTGATGCCTATCATCAACGGTTCTTTGTAGCAAGCCAAGCCGCCTATTTGTTGGAACAGCGCCTTGAACGCTGTCTTATGCATCGAGACAAAATTATGCGTGATCGTGCATCTGCTATCGTAAAATCACTGAGTCAGGCAGTTGACAGCAATTTTTCAGACTTAGAAAATTTTAAACTGACATTGGCACAACTCATATCTGAAGTAGAGACTGAACGCGGTACTAAATATGAGTTATTGAGCTATTCCACACCGCGCTCTATGACGATTGAAAATCGTACTTATCTGGCAACCAGAATGTGTACTGGCTTAGAGACTCTTGATCTTGTAGTTAAGTATCTCGATGTTTGCCGACATTATTCTTTAGTACCATTGGCTGAGATCCTTGAAACTCAAAACACTGCTGACAAACGTATGCGTGGGGTGTTTAGTACAATCATACGTCATGGTGAAACAATGAAGCGGTTGGAAACTGAGCACTCCACACGGAAAGTTACCTCAGATGATAAGTCAGTATCAGATATAAAAATTGAAAATGAATAATTGACTTTCAGTTAAATTATAAAAGATGATCAGATTAATGTTCATCTTTTATTTTATATAACTAATGGTTTAGGAATAATGTTATTAATAACATAATCGATATAATCTTCTTTATAAAATCCTATTGGAGAAAAATCTCTTTTTTCATCAAAAAATAAAGAGTAATCCCTCGTATTTAATGTGTTTAACTCGTTTGATATATCATCAATACCCAGTGGTTTTAAAAACATATCATATGCTTTTTTAGAATCAAAAATTCTATTGAAGTTAATTACTTCTGGTGTTGGACCTTCTGTTAGATTTACAGAGCCACTTAATACTTCACAAACTCCATTACTTATTCCGCAATAAACCTTCGCATGAAATTTGTTATTTTTCTTTACGGATTCTACTAAATTTGAACCTAATCCATAGCTTACTAATTCTTTATAGCTTATTTCATTGATTTCTGAATATGCATTTTTGAAGCTATTAACCTCTTTACCCTTAGTGGATATTAAGGTCTTTAATGGGTCTGTTCTATTGATTATTTCAAGCCACGTATCAACCCTTTGGTCTTTTTTAGCAAATTGATAACTTACAAAAGGAGAAATGAGATATATCTTATCGAATAAAAAATTCCATCTTGCAATTAATTTGTAAAGCCAGTTCATTACTGTAGTTTTTGAATGAACTGCAAAAACATGTTCTGTTAACGGTTTAGAACCGTATATATCTAATAATGAAAATTCATGATTATCAAAATATGGGTTTTCATGATAACTACTTACAAATTTAGCAATATGTTGGTCACCACAAGGGCAATTTATTGGGAAGTTAATAACAATGTTTTTTGGGGAGCAACCTCCCTTACCAAGTGACCAATTAATATAATTATAATATTTTTTTGATATCGTATGCCATTTTATTTCCAAATCACTATACGCGATAGGTTCTAAATTCCTCTCGCAAGTGTTACAAATATATAATGGGTGATTATCAAAATTATAGTTATCATTTCTATTTTTAAATATGTTGTTAGTATCTATAATTTCTTCCATTGATTTAACAAATTCATATTCATCTATTTTTTTAGTATCGTTGTCAACATATATGTAATTGTCTTTTTTTGTTGCACCAGAATTGAAACATGATAGGTCGGGATTAAAAACCTCTAATTTAAAGTAGTAACGACAATCATAATTGTGACATTTACCGATCATTATGCCTTTTTCATTTAATTCTGGAACTATAAAATTATTCATAACTTTGGTTTGTGATGTGAAAACTTCTGCAATTTCGATAATGGATTTGCAAAAAGGGCATTTGCCATGATAGTGCTTTGTTTTATTGCTATCACGAAGTTGGTGTTTTATTGAGCGTAAGTACTGGTAAGATAGTTCAAATGACATGATAACTCCGAACGAAACATCAATGGTATTGATTGTATTTTATCATCGTTTATCACACATCATACTATTAGTGTCGAGTTGGTACGCTCAAACCCCCATGTGCATGGGGGAATAACCTTAATTACAATATGATACGGCAACAGTCCATCCATTGAAAAATCATATACGTACTTTCTTGCCCTGAGCCCGTAGGGTATCTGAATGAGCCCCCTTGCCATTTGTACGGAGTTTCACCTAGAACGTGAGAGCTCTTGGTTTCTGGTGTTGGATAGACCATATTGAATTTATACTGCTGTTTGGGGATTGTTGGATAAACACGAGGTTTACATGCCACTTCTCGCCCTAGGGTTAGACGAGCAAGCCCTCTGCGATGTTCCAGTGACAATGATTTTGCGGCTGTTAGGCTGGTTGTCCGTGGCGTGTCTCTCGATGATGTAGAACCGGTTAATGGATATTGCCCCCCCCATGATCCAGCGCACCACCACAGCTTATTCATAGGCTTTCCTCCACCAGTAATAGCAACGGATTCCATCGTACATGCTTGATGGGCAATTATATTTGCGACCGCAACAGATTCAGGATGTTGGAAAAAGGCTAGTGTGGCGCTATGCCATGTTGGATCAATCTCTGAAAAGCTGATTATATCAAAGTCACTGTATGCATCTGGTTGGCATCCTTTCGGCAACCACAGATCCAATATACGTAGCAGTGGTGCAGAGTAATAGTGATAGTGATAGAAACTAATACCAGAGTTCGTATCTATCTCATGACCGGTATCTGACACCTGAGTGCCGTAACTATATTTATTTCCTACATTGATTTTCAAACCGCCCATCGTAGAGAAGCAACCAGGAACTCGCGTAACTTCCATGATTTTACGAGGTTCCCACACACCGGTTAACAACCCTGCGTGATAAACCCCTAATCCGTCAGGACAGGCGCAGAATACGCCCTTAGCGGCATCATCTGGCATATCACCGCTAGGTCCAATGTTAGCTCCGGATATTTTTATCGGGAAAATGCAACTCCAGCAAACATCAGTAAACATTTTACCCTTTGTTAAGAATTCATTATCTTTGCATGTAAATGAACCAGTGTTATTATTTTGTACACTTTCTGCATAGCTCAATGAAGTTAACAGGAGTGCAGACGATAATAGCAATTTTACTTTATTCATCAGTAATTCCTTTCTGCATATTCATTAACAATAAATTGCTTATCATCACCGGTTACAATGCTTGGAACATTACGAATCCCAAAACGTTCTTTCATACCTTCCTGTATAAAATATAAAGTGGCATTATCACCATACAAATTGCTATCTGAAAATGTTTCCCAACCATCCCCATATACGTCAGTTACAATCAATGTAGGAATTAAATTTTCATCTTTGGCATTTTGATATTGCTGTTGTGCAAATATACGTTGCCATTCTGAAGCAGGATTGAAGAAAATTAACTTCAAGTTAAATGGGATAACGTCCATAGGGTTTACTCGCCCTTTTTTGGCAATTATGCGTCCATCTGGAGATAATATATCCTGTGGTATCACAACGCTTGGGTCTACATAGTGGGTGCTATCTTTTAGAGCTTCAGGGAATTTGTATATATCTTTATTCTTCCAGTATCGGTTATAGGCATCCTTTTTTATTTTTTCGAAATCTAGATTTTTAATACCTTCTTCAATTAAATCCAGCATATTACGTTCAATTACCTCAACAACTGGTCCTTGCACACCCATATTCCCTGTTTTATTATCGAGATAATTAACATTGGAAATTCCATGTACCAGAGATACAAATTCACCGTCATTTTCATGAATGATAGTCGGAATGGTTCGCACACCATATTTAATAAAAATGTTCGGATCTATTGTGAAATTCACTTCTGACTTTGTATCGCGAATTAATTTATGCCAGTGATTTATTTCATCGACCAGTGAATCTTTATTTCTAACTCCCTGAACAACTAGGATTACATCATTACGACCTGATACTGACCGCATAATATCAATTACTTCAGTATCTTTAAGGCTTGCCGAAATCAATATGTAAAATACATTACCTTTTTGCTGTTGGTTGAAACTTTCACTTTCATTCTGGCTTTTGATCATCTCCTTTAGTATCTGCCCTTCATCAGTCGTTAGCTTGTTAATAGCCTGATTTGCCATAACGTTTTTATCTGCGATAAGCTGGCGCGTTGCCTCTCTGTGAACTTCAGCTTGTGCCGCTGCCACTGCTTTTAGTTTTTCCAAATCTGCCATGTCTGCATCAGTAGATCGTTCGACAGTAGGAATGGACTCTGTATATGGAGTAACCATATTTAATTTACTATTTGCACTGGATGTAATGGATAGTGTTAATAGAGAAATCAATAATGTAACTTTCTTTTTTACCATATCGGATATGCTCTCCCGATCACATTTTCTATGGGGAGTACGCCCCAATACCGTGAATCAAAACTGACCTTAGTGCGACCCATTAGCCAGATATGACCGGCAGGAATTATCCCCTCACGTTGTAATTCCTGCTCTGTATGACCAGATTCTCTTGCTAATAGAAGTCCTTCACCCACCATCAGATCATTGACCGTGGTTTCTTCAGGATTGACCCTAACCTTGTCACCAGCTACACCGTCTATAAATTTGATCGCAATGCTACTGATGTATTCAGACCGAAAAGCAAATGTTTTCCCTTTCTGAATATCTTTGTCCATTTTATCAATTAGATAAATTCTGTGTTCAGGGAGGCAGGGGTAGTTTTGCGGATCAATCCCAATTGAAAAGCGATTAAGTACGTAATGGCTGGCAGGTGCGACAGTGACGACAATAACCAACATATAAAGAGATTGCCGCCCCCAACCTCGTTTTTTCCTTGAAATTCTTTTATAAAAATTCTTCAGGTGCATATCAGTTATCTTTTAGCTTTCCACTGATGTATACGCCATCAGGAGCCGTATGAAGCGCTGATTGATTGAAAATGATGAACCCCTTATCTTTCAAAATATCAGCTCTATGCTGTATTACAGCGCGTTCTTGGGGCGACTTGATACTCCCGTCAGGATTGCTCATATTTATCACAGCAATTTGTGCCACCAGCGGTTTTGGTGGCTTTAAGTGCGAGTAAATACCCGCACCAATAAACCCGAACAAAATCGGTAATAAAACGGTTTTAATCATCGTTTCCATACCCTTGTTCTATTAAATATTGATCGATTGCATCAATGACGTCTTGTCCCTGTTTCAGACGATCCTCAATCGCCTGTACTTCAGAAGCTCTTGTTGTGTAAAGCATGTAAGAAAACTTATCAACGAGGAACCGGCAAATTCCGCCACCCATAGCACTCATAAAGTAGACTTCAGAATAGATCCCCGTTTGGCTTTTAACTGTTTTCAAAAATTCGTAACCGGCTTCGTCGAGCGGCAAACGTTCTTCCCTTCGTGCTTTATTCACCGCAGATTCGGTTTGTCCAAGCATGGCAAGAAATGCGGAGTTATCAGTGATAGCAAGACCGACACGGTCCTTATACATATCATTGATAGATTGGGTAATCGTAATAGCACTGCCGTAATACTTACGGAACCGGCGGTAGCCTTTCTCAATAAATGCACCGATGTTCCCTGTCAGTAACGCCCATGCTTCATCTATGATCACAATTTTCATTTGATCACGATCACCAAGATACATATCTTGTTGAATCTGATATATTAATTGCATCAAAATGATTTGTTTCAGGTGTTCGGATTTTTCAATACGACCCAACTCAAGTACAGTAAACGGATTATCAAAAGAGATGTTGTTTTTACCAGTAAAATATTTGCCGTATTGACCTTCTTTTGTGAAAGGATATAACTGCTCACCAATATCTTTAATGCGCTGATCAGGATCGCTTTTGCAGGAGTCTGCTACCATGTCGATAGTTGTTTCTTTACCGTGTTTCCTGACTAATTTGGCAACATGATTTTTCAAACGGGATGTTTCAAAATCCCCCAACCCGTCTTGTGGTGCAGCCATGACTGACAGCAAACCAATAACTAAATCTTCTTCACCGGTTCCTTCTTCAGCATCTTCATCCTCTCCAAAATAATCCTCAATAATTTCAAAGAAATTAAGACATGGTTTAGTCGATGGATGGAAATCTACATACGAACCATCAAACATCTGACACAATTTTTTATATGAGTCGCCAGCGTCAATTACCCATACCTTCGCGCCTAGTGAGCGGTATGCAGAGATAATATAGTTAGTTAAGAATGATTTACCTGAGCCGGATGACGCAGCAATACAAACGTTGTAGTTTGTATCGCTTTGGAAAAAGTCCATTGTCTGGACCTGACCATTTCGTGATGTAAGAGTTAGAACCGGATTACCAGTACCTTGCCAATCAGAGTAAAGTGGAGAAAGAACGAGAGCTTCCTCTACCGCAAGAGTTTTAGAACGACCTAAAACTTTGTCAGCATTTGCTTCAAAAAATAATGGCAGCGTTCCTAAAAATATCGGTGCAACAAAATTGACATCGGGAATCATTTTGAAAGATAGATTGTTGAGGTAACTGGTTGCCTCTTGTACTGATTGATTAAGTTGTTGCACAGAGTTGGCAAAAATTGAAACAGTAAAAGTAGCTTTATAAATTGGCTGTCCATCATCAATTTTCTGTGCCAACACATCAAATCCCGCACTCGTAGTTTTCATTGATGGAACCCATCTGGAAGATGGTCCATCAGCGTTGCGCGTAGCAACTGTACGTTTTGATGTAAATGTACTTTTAGCATTCTGCTGGTCCGGATAAACCAGTGTCATTGTGATAATGCAAGGGTTTTTAATACCAGTTGCACCGTTCATCAAATCGCCTAAAAAATACTGTGCAGAACCCTCTTGAAATCTACGAGGTAACTTTTTAGCTGAAATTGTTCTTGCAAAAGTAGTGTTTGTCTCTGCCTTACTACTCTCATCTTCCGGATTGCCAAAACCGACATAATTAGAGCGAACGAAAAACAAACTATCCAGTTCTAGTAGCTGTTCCGAAACCATTTTATCTTCATCAACTTCAATCGGCATTCTATCGCGCCAAGTCGCATTACTGCCTTGATTTATCATTGAAGTGATAGCTGTAATATAAATTTCTCTTGTTAGTTGTTGAGGGGCAAAACCAGTCATTCTAAGTGTGGTTTCAAAGTTACCCTGCATCTCTCTAACAGTGTTTAATTCATTCAGAGAAGGAGAAAGATCATTTTTAATAGGCACTTTAACTGTAAAGTATAATTCACAGTTACGAGCCTTTGTATTTGTGCCGTTAAACGCTTTCGATGTGTGAGCCAACAGAAAACGTGAGCGTTTTAAGCTCGTCGTTTTCATAACCTGATTCTGACAATTCATGCGTAAGAAATCAGATCTATTTGCAATGTGGCTGATATTTGGAGAGGCAAATAAAGATATCTGAATAACGGTACTATTTGGGAAATACCCAGATAAAAGTGTTTTTAATTGAGAGAGCTCTTTTCCGGTTGTACCGGACAAGGGAATACATTTAAATCCAAAACCAATATAGTTATTTTCACAAATAAAAATGTTTTCATCGTCATGAATAGCTAAAACTGGACATAAAGATGAAAAACGCTTAAAGGTTTGCATTTTTTTTAAGATAGTAGCTGTTGCCATTATTTACCACTCTCCAAAAATGACTTTAACCCTTCAACTGGTTTACCAACGTTGTAAGTTCCATCGTCACGAATAATGAATGGAATCATGCTCACACCAAAAACTTGTGCGGTAATTTCCCTTTTCATCAAAGCCTCACGGTCACAGTTTTCAATTTGCTCGAAACGAACACTGTTATTCCCAGTAATGATTGCCCTGTCAGCTCTGTATCTGTCTTTTGCACAATACAATTCAAAATTGCGTTGCTGGCTATTACTGTTTAAAACGCCTACGGAAAGTACATGAACAGTGTATTTCTCAGGGTCAAGATCATTTAGTTGTTGTAAAGTTTCATGGCACTGAACGCAGAACGGGTCAGTGAAAATAATGGTCTGCTTTGGTCCTTTTCCCCACGTTGCAGACTGCAAATCATTCATTTTAATATTGAGATTTTTTACTGGAATAATTGAGCCGAAATTTTGAATTTCTTCAAATGAGGTTAAGTCTTTTTTCGCCCATGTATCATATAAAGTTCCCTTTATAACAAAGCGCCCATTCGAGGTAAGAAGCTGTAAATTACCGTTGTTATTAAGAGCAATTATTCCGTTGCTAGGTAATAGAAATTTGGGAATATCAGGCGTTTTTGTGGGATGTGCTTTTAATGCTTCTTGATTGAAAACAGTCTGAATATTTGATTTTTCGATATCAGCATAGTTTGCATGAGCGTGTACGGCTGTGAAAGATAAAGCTAATGATATTAAACTAAGGTGTATCTTATTTTTCATTTTTAATCCTGCACCATCTGAGTATTGATCTGTTGATTGTGATTCTTTCACATCTGAAAAATTTCTTTTCTTGTCTGGCAATAAAAAAAGGACTTAAAAAGTCCTTTTTAAAATTGTTGCTGACCACTAGCTATTTTCGGTTATCTGGTGTTTGTAGTGGTTTGAGAACCGCATTGTGCTTGCGATCTGGACGAGAAACACCGACTTCCCATTTACGAGGCGATATCTCAGTGTAGACATACCCTGTGATGATAAGATCTCCATCTGTGTTTTCGTATGGGTCGATTAAAACACGCATTACCATCGACTCGCTTCTAATGGGTTGTGGGTTTGCCGCAGGTTTTGGCACAGGTACATATTGTCCAGACTCCGTACCAACCCATTTACTATTTTCTGATTTGAGTATGTTATCCATATCGCTTTTGCTAACTACTTCTCCGTTGAGCTGCATTTGAGAAACAGTATCAATTTTTTCTTGATAGTTTTCACCATCAGTCAATTTGTGTACGTCACGAACACTCATACACGTTACTGAATTAGGCATACCTTTACAGCCGAACTCTGTTTCACCGACCAGAAGAGATGAACAGGCGGTTAATGAAAGGGTAGTTAAAACCATCAGTGGCAATAGTAAAAATTTCATAGAGTAAGTCCGTATTTTAATTAGTTTGTCTGAATTGAAGTTGAACGCCTTTTGTGACAACAAAATCTATTGATCTGGCAGGGTCAATTTCAATTACAGGGAACAGGTCTTGTGCCATATCCATGTAAAAGTCAGCTAACCGATTGAGTGCGCTGCCTACGCCTTTCATTGCTGCACCTTGTACCTTATTGCTGTTAATTTGTTGATAAGGTGACTGTGTTGGTCCTATTCCGTCCTGTGTTAATGTGATAGATGGAATTTGCTGAACACTGAACATTTCCGAGCCAGCTTGAAGAAATCCTGCAATAAGCGCTTTCGCAAGATATTGCCCCTGTTTTGTTACTAAGCGCCCACGAATACCGATTTTCCCATCCTCTCCGACGGCATACGAATCAAAGGTTGCTTCAATAACTGCCCCATCTTCTCTGATGCAGGAGATCGTGTTACTGCGTAAGTAGGCACGTTCTGATGATAGCTCGCCATAACCACTGCTAATAATTGCACAATCACGAATATCCGCAGTGTAGTTATTAGGTAAAATGGCTTCTCTTTTCACTCGCACTAACATTGGATAAGGGTGTTCTCTTGCCGCTTTCGCTGTGGGTGCATCCATCCCTGACAAAGCAACTGTGGAAATAATAGAGCCAGCCGGTAAGTACGTTCCTTCCAGCTCAGGGCTCACATTTTCATCCGTTTCGGATTTTGATAATGTATTATTCGCTTTGGATTCTGAGTCGTGATTATTTGTACCATCATAGGTCGTCAGCTCAGGGTATTCTTCATCTGATCCGGACGTATTTGCTTCCTGTGTTGTGTTCGGACTGTACGGTATATCATTTTCATAAACATCATTCAGATTACGACCACCTCCCACCTGATTTGATGATCTGCCGGTATTGGAGAAACTATTCGTATAATCCGGTGTGTTCATCTTCTCTTTTACTTGCTTATCAAGCTGTTGTTTTAGCTCAGTAGCAAGATCATTTTTTTGATTCTCTAATATTTTTTGTTGAGCATACAGTTGTGTAACTTCCTTTTTATACGATTCTTGTACTGATAACAGGCTATCAATTCTGTCATCAATTCGTCGCAAATCAGCGGCGATTGATTCTTGGCTAACGCCCTGCGTGTCAGCATTAGTTAGTAAATTTGTCACCGGTTTGTTGTTCACTGCTGATGCAGCAGTCGGATATTCGGGTTCACTGGTTAAAAAATACAAAGCTGTTACCAGTAAAATTCCACCACCACCCCATAAGACAAGTTTTTTCTGTTTTGGACTCAGGTTTTCGTATTGGTCTTTGATAGACATGCATTACTCCGCTAGACGTGGGCGAGAATTTTCAGAACTAGTTTCCTCTGATGTATTAGATTTACGAATCACAAAGTAAGCCTCAGTCGATTGCTGCGGTTCTAACGTGTTATTGCTCCACAGAGCTCTTGCAGCTAATCTTGGATGTGTACACAGTGACTCATCAACAGTGACTGTTGTGTTACCAATGTTTTTAGCAACCCCAATTATTACGCCGAAATTACTGCCTGACAGATACTGTCCTTCGCTAAATGTGTATTTGATATTATCTTGTGGGCTATTTGTTCTGAACGCACAATTGGGTACAGAAATCCCTGCATTGTTGATCCCCATAATTTCATAGCCAGCAGGTACATCACCCAATGCGACATTTCTTAGTAATTTAGTGATTGCGCGAGTGTATGAATCACTTTTTTCCCATTTATCAGCGACTTCCTTATTACCCGAGGCGGTAGGGGTGTAATATTTTCCACTGTTATATACAGCCATGTTTTCATCGTCTTTTTCTAAAAGTAGAGTTGCTTCAACCGGCGGTCTTTTTTGTGGGTGAAGGGATAGTGAAATTGCTTTACTTTCATCACCTTTATTCGTGATGTACATAGCAACAGGGTTATCTTTGAATGCAGTAAAGTAAATTACATTACCCTCCTGTCTTATTTTTATTTCATTCTTTTTTATGGTTTGAACAACCGGTTCTGAAAACGGTGTAACAATTCTGTTAGGTTGTCCTAATGAGACTGGAATTAACGTGTTTTCACCTGAACGAATTGTGTATGTCATACGGGAATTAGTTTTAGCTTTTGATGAAATGACAGACGATGGCACCGGTTGAATATTTAGGTCATCTGAAGCAATTTCTTTAATCAAGCTGGATTGATTCTCAGCACCGCCTGAAGGTTGTTGATCCTGACCATAGACAGAAATGGTTTTCGCTGAAGCGAATGAGCTCAAAGCTAGTGAAAGAAGCAGAACCTTACAATTGAACTTCGCCTGATAATTAATCATTTACTCTACTTCCTTCGATAATTTCTTTAGACTGTGAATCATCTGGTAACACACCGCCGTTTGCTTCCTGCTCATAAGTCGGCAAATATGCATCCCCATTCTTTAATTGAATATCTTCGATAACGGGCTTATAGCCACGAATATAAACTGTGACAATGTAATGAACTGTCTTAATCGTAGTTCTCCCTGTCACACTTTTAACTTCTTGTGAACCCTCGACAAAGTAGACGCCCTTCGCTTTCGGGTCTGTTGAAATACGAGTTGGTGTAAATGACAGTGATACACGGTCACGATTTATCTGACTGATTGCATCATCAATACTTAGCATGATCCGTTGGTAGCTATTGGGAGAAAGAAACGGCGCTAATGAGGATTTAACGAAATTTACTGATGAGGGATTAGTGTTGCCAAGTAACGTTGCGATATAACTCGCCCACGATTGCATATATGCCGTAGAACCTTCATTTTCATCAATCCAGCCAGTTGTTTGTAAGTTAGGCGGCACAATAATGATCTTTTCATTCTTTCCGTACAGAAGGAACAGTAACCCAATCGCAATGAAGCCAGTGCATAAATTAGATAGTGATAGGACTTTTGATGTTTCCTGTAATCTGGAAACTGTTTTTGTCATTTTGAAAAATTTCATCAGTAGAATTCTCTGTCAAATGAATCGGGAATAAATGTAATTTTGTTGTCACCGATGCCAAATCGCCAGTAGACCAAATGGGCTAAATATTTATCAGATGCTTTATCAAGAAAACGTCCATATATCTTGCTAAGAACAACGCCAACCGCGATCATGGTTAATAATTTTCCAGTAAAAACTCCAATACCGATCATGACCATGAATGGAAATAGCTCGTCAACGGTCCAGAAAAATAGCTTAGGTGGATCATCAACACTGTGAGATATATTTACTACCTTACTCATTTTAAATACCTTATATATCAACTAATTGACTTGTGTTAACTGTCCCATTACTGCTTTGATTTCGTTTAATGGAACTGCGCCTTGTAACGGAACCGCTTTTTCTTGATATGAAACGATAGTGCTTGGAGTTCGGTCAAAGTTAAGACCAATGGCTTCTTGTGTATCGAATAAAATTTTCGCGTTGCTGCTATTGCTGTTTACACAGCTCTGAAACACTGTCTCATCGAGACTATAACTACTTGCTAATTGAGCAATAGGCGTGCTAAATCCGCCACTTCGTTGAGAATCGAAGATGAATTTCGCAACTTCAAAAAAACCATAATTACCTTTTTGCTCATACGCGCACTCTGTCAACGTTGATAGATACAGCGAGCGTTGACCATGACCAAGTGTGTGTTTGAACACAAGAGCTACGTTACCGCCGGATGAATCAACGAAATCGAGTAATTCAGGAAACCCCTGACCGCAATACGGACACTCAAAATCAGAATAGTGAATCAATAAAAATGGTGCATTTATGTTCCCGTAAACGCGATCATTCGTTGGTGACGGTTGTTCGAGTGTACTTTTATTACTCTCTGAGATTTGTTCAGGTGTTTTTATTGTTGTTGGTTTATAACCAGTTGCAGCGATATACGTGCTAAAAAAGTTCGCCAAATCATCATCATTGGCTATTTTAGGTATTTCAATACTGTCAACTGCTATCTGAATTTCATTCATATCAGCATTTAAAAAGTATGTTTTCATAGCCGTAAAAGCAGTTAATGATGCAAGAGCAACAACACTGACGTGTGTAAAAGTTATTTTTTTCATTTCTTCTGACCAAGTTCTATTAAATCGCTACGAGAAATCAATTTCCTTTGTGGCATTTGATTAGTCGCTTCGAGTTCATCTTTAGTGAGTTCAAATAACTTCAATACAAGTTCGCCTTCATCTTCAAGATAGACAGAGCTCAATGTGACTTTTGAAATATCGCTGTTAAATGTTCTAAGCGTGTTAGACAAATGAAAATTGACAGCCAACGTAATGATATTGAAAACAAAAACACTCGCTAAAACTGACGTAATTAAATGACTGGATTTATTAAGCATAGGCCCCCCCGACAGAGGCATAATGTACCAATCTATCGGGGTTTTTTTTGGCAGAAGGGTATTAAAACAATGATGATTGTTTTTAGATTTGCTTAGGGAGATTACTGATCATCAAAATAATGGAAGTAGGTATAACAAATAGTGTCATGACTGCATTTATAACTGGTGGTACAGGTAATGGTATCAAAATTGATAATGCAACTAAGAATACTGTTAACCCTATGAGCTTCATGCTGCGTCTGTTTAGAAATGGTGATACATATGAGAAGTCATATTGTTTCCGCTTCCATCTGCAAACACCGGCTATGAGTGAAGGAACTAAAATGATACAGAAGAACGGCAACCAGAATGATAGTAGAGCGATACGATATACGATCATATAGTTATGGTAATTTATCATTTTCGCTAAATTAATGAAAAATGGATAAAAAATCCCACTTATATTGTTAAACGTTTGCTCCAGCGGATCAGCGGACACAGGCAATGGTGCATAATAGTTTGTTAATGCAGAGTTGATACCGGTTTGAACAAAAAAGTCATTATATAACTCATTGGCAAATGGGAGAATCTGGCTATGAAAACCACTTTTTCCAGTAATCAATTCGCCCATTTTTAACTCGCTAACCATGTTTGATTTATACCATTCAGCAGGGATAAACAATGACATGATAATGAGTAAAACTGTTACCGTAAGTAACAGTTTTTTAATTGAGCTACCGTTAGATTGTGTATCGGCTGACATTAATAACCTCTTTAGAAACTGGAAATAACGCTATTATCTAACCTTTCAGGGAATTTATACTTGTGATATTCATCTAAAGGCGAAGTGTTATTTAACTTTGAAAGAAAAACTATGGATTTTGAAATGACTATTGCTAGATTGTCCCAATCTGAAATCTTCAAATCAGTTTTTTTTCTTTGATAATATTTCTCAATTTGTTCGTTGACGTAGTCACAGAAAATGGTTTCAAATTCAGTGTCCTTCATAGATAGAAGCATCAATATGATCTGACGGCTACAAATATTCCACTGGAGAAGAAAACGACTAAAATATATGTCGCTTGCATTGGATCTAAACTCATACTCTGGGACAATATTATCCATTTAATGTGCCTTATTAAATTCTTTGATTAGCATCTTTAACTTTAATACTTCTTTTTCGCTGGTTGGTAATTGTACAATTGGAATTTGACCTTTACATATATTCCCCGCTTTTAAAATAGCGCAAAACTCTAGATTTGGGAGGTTTCCTAATAGTTGTGGAGGAAACAACTCACTCTCAACCTCCATCAATCGCTCACCAATACTGCCGGTGATTTTTTCTGGATCTTCCCCCGAACTCGTACCATGCCCTCTTTGGATGTACTTGAAATTTGTAGTTGGTATTCTTTCTATTAAATCTTTTTGACCTTGAATATTGATAGTCCGTAATGCAATGTTATGGTTCGCATTTATGCTAACTTGTTCTTTTTTCGCTTCAGAGCCAAGGGTGGCAACGTAGTCAGTGGTAGACTGTGAGGCAATGAATAACTTAAACCCTGCCCCTCTCCCTTTATTTTGAAGCCGAATAACCTGATCGTTGATAACTTCAGCAGCTTCATCAATAAGAATATTTGTATCGCGTTTCTTTTCACCGCGCGGTTTAGCATAGTTATAAATATCAGCCGCAACAGCAGTGATATCGCTTAGAAATATTGAGCCAACAGCGTTTCCTTTATCACCATCAGCAAGAGAATTAAGCCCTAAATACATCATCCCGTTTGTATTGATGATATCTTTCATATTAGTAATGACTCTTTCATCATCAATATTCTCACTGGACGGTGACAATACTTCATCTAACCCATCACTAGTTAACATGCTTAATACAGGTAGTGCCGTTAATATCATCTTTTGGAAATGTTCACGATTATGTTGAAATAGGTCAATTCCACTTTTAATGAATGTATATTCCTTAATTTTTGCAATATCATTCAGATAGATAGTGATTCTTATACCGGCATGGTTCTCGATAGTTCCTGTCGTTCTAGTCATTGATTGATGTTCTAGTCTACGATCAAGAAGTGAGTCGTATACATCAGGAAATAGCTCATATCCTAATTTGTCGATTGCTTTAACAAGTAATTCAGCAAAATTACCCAAATTAGTACCAAGCTGTGCTTTTATATTTACAAGAGTAGGCTTTACGTTTGCGAAATTCATCAACTGCACAATAGTTGTCAACGTCATTGTCGCAAATGAAATAAATGGATCAGTTGTGTTATCAGCCTTCTGGATAACGGAAATAATACGGCTGGCTACTTCAGTTGAGTTGGAATAATTTGATATTGGTGAAATCCGGTTGGATTTATCCAAGTGTGCAATGGAAAGATAATAAAAATCATCTTCTCTTTCCATTAGTTTCATGCACTTGTACATATAATCAGCAAGTTCCTCATCATTTTTAGGGTCAATTAGAATAAGAGGTTGCCGTTTTAAAGCAGCTTGCAGAATAAGTAATTTGTAAAGAGTCGTTTTACCGGAACCCGTAGTACCAGTTAATGACGTATGTAGCGTCATTAAGTCGTCAGGTACGCTAATCCACTCATTTGAATTCCCTAATTTATGAATCCAGCCATGCCCCATGCTTTCATGATCATTAGGTAAAAACCTGTCAGCAACACCACTTTTTAAAATTTCATATGCCCGTTGTCCATGCTCATGCCGCCATGTAAAGCCTTTACCTATCAATGTCGTGTCGCGATTGCTCATCATTTCTTTGACAACATCATAGGCTGAAGTAAACGTAGGAGCCGGTCTGGTTTTTAGGTTTTTATGCAAGACTGCAATTTTAATTGCATTTGGCAATGATTTCATAGCGAAAATGCTTTGTATCGCAGCAGCAGATAGCGTAGCAGTTAGAGGCATTGATAGATATGTACCAACACCGACCGTAGCTAATACACCGGTTCCCCAACCACAAACTTCATACATCTCGTAGTTAGTACGAAATGGCATTAAATGTTTCCAATCACTCATTGTTTTTCTCGCATAAATTGAAGTCCAAAATGGCTGTTGTAGCTTTCAAACCTAACAGCCATGATTTGTTTGAATGTCGTTTGAGACACCCCCAACTTAGCAGATATTTCAATAAGTTCTGTCCGACTCAACTCTATATATTGAATCGTTTTAAATTGGTTTTCTGAAATGTCGTTTTCATTGTGAATAGAAAATATGACATCTTCAATTAATGAAGTTGCTAAGTCAGGAATGACTGGATTTAACATTTGTTCAATTTCAGAAAATCCAGTGATGATAAATACATCAATGAGTAATTCTTTTTTCAAAACAAGATAGAAATTTGATCTTAAAAGCACCAGAGCTTCATCATCTTTAGAACGCGATGCTTGAGGGCTTCTGGCTTTCCATGCCGAGGGTATTTCGAGTTTATCATCAACCAGTAAGTGATTTTGATTTATGTTATTAATTAACTGCTCTTTTGAAAGCCCTAATAGATATATTTCAAAAGCCTCTCGGATATGCAGATCGGCTGTAATATAGATATCGCTATGCATCCCCTTTTGAGTTGTAATCTCTACGGAGTCTGTGTCATCAAGTTTCACGTCTGCAAACAATGATTTCTGCTCAGATAATTGAGTAGCTACTGGTATATCAGTCAGTGATTTCATTGGTAGTGCTACTGACGGTTTACTCATGGCAATAATCCGTTCTTTTAACCCTAGGTTGTGTTTATGGGTTATCTCAGGAGCAGGATTGCCTATTGGCAGTGTTGTACTACCACCCTGTATCACGAGATCACATGCTGCTATAACTTTAACTTCAGGTACTTCAACGGTTTGTTCATTACATACTGGCTCGATAATGGCTAGTTCTTCAAGCGTTTTCATTATGCTAGTTACATTATCAGATTCTGGAGGTGTATCATTTATTATTTTATCTACAATATCAATCGGTTGATGCTTATTATCTTTGTTTTCGATAGTAGGTTCAGTCTTTTCGCCTGTGATTTCTACATTAGTTCCTGTTTTTGGTTCAAAACTAACCCAACTCGTTTCGTTTTTGACATAAACAGATGCATGTGTTGGTTTTATATTCTCGCCAAATAGTAATTCGTCTGAAGCTAGTTTCACGCAGTAAAAGAACGTGTCTGGATCTTTTATAAACGACGGTGATTTGAGTAACTTTTTTGGGGCCATCTTCCAATAGAGTGAACCTCTTGGCGCTTCAATGATTACATCATGAGCTAATAGTATCTCACCTAAACTATCTGCTGATTGTGGGATAAAAATTCCAAGGTTTTTTATCTCGTTGCATAATTCTTCAGCAGCACTAGCCCAAATAATGTAGACCCCATCTGGCGTTGACCAAATTGGACTTGGAGGAACGTTTGGGGTCCAACGACCTGATGATATAAATTGGCGCATAGTATCAACCAGACGCTGAATTGTAGATACACCAGAACCGGCAGCGCGTATCGCATCACCTGATGTCAATTTGAGGTCATTTGCAACAGAGGCTCGGTCTGCGAGTAACAGAATATTAAACAACTGATTGCCATTGATTGCTTTTTTATCTGCCTGTTCCATGTTATCGCTGTTAGAAATTGCCTCTATAACTTTGAAATATAGGTTTTTACTATTTTGCTGAAGTAGTTCTATCACTTTCGCAGGAACTATTTTATCAATAAGCGAAGGTGCTATAATTCTATGATTGTTATGCCTTTTCTTGTTCCACTGTAAAAAATACCTTTCTATATCGTGTTCAACAGCCCAATGAAACAGATTTTTTCCACTAGGTTTCCACTGATATACACCTGTCTGATCCCAAATTTCATAGTCAGACACCGGTTTACCAATGTCGTGCAGTAATGCTGTTACAGCCACTGCAAGACGCCATTTCAAAGCGTTAGCAGACCGTTCTTCAGGGGTTTCATTGCTATCAAAGTCAGTGGTCTTTGTGTGCTTAACTGCGATGTAACAGACTTCTAAACTGTGTCGTAAAAGCCCTCCTTGAGCTCTGTGGTGATGTGCTTCAGAGGCTGGTAGTAAGTGTATGAAATCAGCAGTATTACATAGTAGCGGCATGACCAATTCATCAAATAGCTCACCGATTTGCATTTCTCTTTTGATTTTTGTGATCATTTCCGCTTGGGTTTTAATCAGCAATTGTTTTCCGCTGATTCTTGCAGGATATCCTTCAATTTTTGGCGGGTATCCAATCGGCATTTTGAATGTTTCTATTTGAGATTTTATATCATCCGGAATTTCAATCTCACCTTTTTGAAGTATGGAATGCTGTGAGTCCTGTATATCTGACAATGCTGACACATCTACCGAGAAGGGATCTCTCCCTGATTTCAGTATGGATTTTAACCAATTCATAAACATTCGGTGAACCTGCTTCTCTAAATTTTTAAGATTTTTTGATGCAACAATGTTACCTGTTTTTAAATTTGCAATTTCATAATTAGAACCGTTTTGCATTGTTATATCGGGAAAAACTGCACCTAAATAGTTCATACTCACCACGATTTTCAGTGAGGAACTTAGATGAAAAAGTCATTTATATTTTGTTGTTTACTAGCAACATCCTTATCAGGTTGCAGTAGCGCAGATAAGCCCATATTTGGGTGCGGAAATTATGTAAAAACATCCACAATTAGCATTGAATCTGGTTATGGCGGTACAGCGAATAACGTAATTGATAAGCAAATTGCTCGAAAAGCAATAACGGCTACTTATCCTGCTGACTATACCTATCGCGAAAATTGGAAAGATACGAATAGAGGTGGCGCATCATTGCGACAGCAAGGTTACAGGCACGTAATTGCATCACCATATGAGATCTACGACCAAGGTAAAAAACATATTCCTGTGGACCGTAGCTTTCATACAGACCTGTTAATAAGTAGTTTAGCTCGCAGTAGTTCATCGAACGTTTATGTCAAACCTGAATTACCATCGTTCTGTGGTGAAAATTCACGAAATTATTTTCTGAAGGAAACGCCTGAGAATAAAAAATCTCGTAATGAGTATATTCGTATCAAAGAAAAATACTGTTCTGATCCAGAGCATAAATTAACTAATGAAGAATTAGTTATTTTACAAAATGGAGAGCCAGACTCTCTCAAAAACTATCGAATGAAAATCTATATTGATAACCAAAACGAACCATCACCTGCAATAAAGTAGAAAGGTATTTTTCATTATGAATAAATTATCAACGTATCAAAAATCAGTGATTGCACTTTTAACTACAATGGTTGGAGTAGGAATAACCAGTACCTATTTAACCACAAGTGAGCTAAAGCAAACTAATTCACTTTTGGCTTCGTCAATTACTATTCAAAATGATATAAAAACAGAAAGTGCGGGTGTAAACCAGTCTTTAAGCAAAATCTTGTCTCTGTCCGAAAATACCGAGCCGGTCCAACAGCCTGAAGCTCAACCTGAAGAACCAGATCTCAATCTTTCCCAAGTTCATCTTGATTCCAGCACACTAACTTATGGCAATGAAAATGCGAGGTTTTCACTTGTAACGTACATGGATTTCCAATGTCCATATTGCCAACGTTTCGCATCTACCCCTAAAACATTAGTTGATAAGGCGAATGGTGGTTTAGTCAATTGGAAATGGAAAAACAGCCCTCTACCATTCCACGAACCAAATGCTACTGATTATGCCGTGAAAATGCTCTGCGCTGGCGCTCAAAACACTGACAATCACTGGAAGATCATTTCAATGTGGGGGAATCATGAATTTGATTTTGCTACCGTAGATATGATCGGAATGTTTGAGTTAGACCCTGTTGCGTATAACACATGTCTTAAAACTGACTCTGTAAAGTTAACTTTAGATAAAGACAAGGCAGAAAGCCGTTCTCTTGGTGTTTCAGGCACTCCTACAACGGTAATAGTTGATAATAAAACTGGAGAAAAACGTGTGATAGAAGGTGCTGTACCAATGGATATGTTTGTAAACACCATCGAAGCTATGATGAAAAAATCACAATAAAACCAATTCGTTTTAGTAACCTTATAAAAGATAAATATTAATTAGTAAATGTAAAATCCACGTTGATAGTAGTTTGCTGTCATTTTAATACTGTAAATATAAAAGGGTTAGATATGCAATTAGTAAAAACATGTGCCGTGCCGAAAATTGATACCAAAAAAGTGCTTTTCGTGGTTTTAGCAGTGTTATGTGTAGCGGCACTGGCAGTTATGTTTGCCTATGGCAAAGGAACCGAACAGTCCGGTTTCAAAGAAGTATGGATGCAAATCACTGCATATATGCAGGGGTCATTAGGTCGTGTGTTAGTGGGGCTGATTGTAGTTGTTGGTATTGCTGCGGCGGTTGTTCGTCAGTCGTTAATGACCTTTGCAGTGGCGGTTGGTGCTGCAATTGGTTTGTACTATGCTCCGGACATCATCAACGGTATCATGACTTCATCTGTTGCAGTAACAACGGCATTACCGATATTGTAGTAGAAAGCAGCAACTCAAAGAAAAGCCGTATGAGAATACGGCTTTTTTTATCTGAGTAATATTAATGGATATTAAAATCACCATCCGGATACTCTCTTGTGTATCCATAACCCCACTTGGATATCAGCATAGGATCTGCGGGGCACAAAAACAATAGACAGTAATCTTTGGGGAAGGATTACATTCCCTTTCGCTAAAAACCATTACGCAATTATGTTATATTCACTGTAACATAATGATATAAAGGCATTTTCATGTCAAAGATAATCTTGTCTCAAGAACAAGAAGCCATTTTAGCCTCTGAAGAAAAGTATATTTGCTGTCAGGCTTATGCAGGTTCAGGCAAAACGTTCATATTGACTCAATTGGCAAAGCGTAATCCGGATAAACGTATTTTGTACTTAGCTTACAACAAAGGCATACAGATAGAAGCATCACAAAAATTTCCTTCTAATACCAAAGTGATCACCACTCATGCAATGGCATATCGGTATTTGAAAAAATTGAAGTACAAAATGAAGTTTAATTTCAATGGGTTCGATGTGGCTCGGCTACTAAATATTACATCTGTTCAATTGCAATTTCTCATCATCGAGACTCTAAATAATTATTATAGGTCTGCTGATTATTCGTTACAGATACATCACGTTCCAACAGAGAACACAGGGAATGGTAAAAAACATGCTGAAAATGTTAGGAAATGCGCATTAGAAAATGCAAAACTCATTTTTGAATTACAAGCTGACCCTAACAGTGACTTCCCTGCTCCCCCTGACTTTTACATAAAATATTTTCAGTTAGTAGCCCCTCCCCTACATACATGGTTCGATATCATTTTGTTTGATGAAGCACAGGATGCCAACTTAGTAACGAAGGCAATGCTAGATAAATGTGAATGCAAACGAATCTTTGTAGGTGATACGCACCAGATGATCAACCGCTGGCGTGGGGCAAATGATGCCCTAGATGCCTCTGTACGTGATGGAGCTCAGATATTGCGTCTAACTACGTCATATCGGTTTGGACGATGTGTAGCAGCTATCGCAAATGCCATACTGATGTTAAAAGGGGAGACTGTAAGCCTTAAAACGACCGGTATTACTGATAAGCTCATAAGTAAAGCTGAAATCAAGAATATCTTCCCTAGAACTGTGATTTCACGCACCAATCTATCTGTGTTGATCAATGCAATTGACGCTGGAAGAAACGGTAAAAAAGTATTCTTTGTAGGTGGGATTGATAGGTATGCATTAGACGATATTGCTGATTTTTACTATCTGTATATTGGCAATACGAAAATGATTAAGAGAAAAGCATTTTTATACGACTACCCCAATTGGAATCGCGTTGTAAGCGTTGCAGAGAACTCAGGTGACAACACGTTGAAAAGGACGATACACCTAATTGAGAATGAGCCTGATATTCTAGAGCTGGTTGATAAAATTAAAGAAGCAGCAGTTAATAATTATAATGATGCTGATTTAACGCTTGTAACTGCACATTCATCGAAAGGACTTGAATGGGAATATATTGAGATTGATGATGATTATACATCATTGGTTGAATATGTTGAAAAAACACCAAAGGAAAGACAAAATCTTATATTTATTAATGATGAATTAAATTTGTTGTATGTTGCTGTGACTAGAGCAACTAAAGCCCTGTCATTATCAATGGTTATTATGGAAATTATTTCATTAATAAAATACAGAAAGGACAAAAAAAGAAGCATTCCAATAGTAACGCCAGATGAACTCCATTCATATTTAATTAAGTGAGAGATCTTTGTGTTCAAATTTACTATGGAATGAAAAGATAACACAATTAATAAAATTGATATTATCTTTTCATAATTTTGATAAATGTTTTATTTCATGCGAAAATTATTATTTTTTGGAGTTGAACTGCCATTTTTAATAGCATCGTCATTCTTTTGTACTGGCTTGATTTTGAGTGCATTTCTAGCATAGTATTCAACAGTGATTGTTTGAACCTTATCCTTTTCAATTGCTAAAATTATAGATTTACTAGGTCCACTACTGTCTCCATTACTATCAGAATCATTATCTATATTTTTGAAATGAGAAAAAGACAATAGATATTTATTTAACTCGTCCCGTGAAATGCCATTTTGGAAATAATCTTTTTCATTATTATGTGTAATAGAATTATCAATATCAAAATAGTCACTAAACACCAATGATAATTCATTGGCACCTTCATTATATGAGCCGTATATTAAATAATGAAAGGTTGATTTTTTATCATTCTGTAACGTTTGTTTTGCTTCATCGTATCCTTCCTTGCCTTTTAAGAATTTTTTATACTCAGAATTGAAGCTATTTTTTTCTTTTTTAAATTCTATTATAAAATAACGGTCAGGATTACCAGCTATAAGATCGCCCCCTGATTCAACGTTTCCATCCAAAGGAGCCAGCAGATTCAGTCCGTATTTTTTTTTCGCATAAGTTACGAAATTATATTCAACTGTTTTTTCCCACCATGTAACACTCATAATAACCTCCAAGTTGAAATACTAATATCTTGATATATTTTAACTCATTGAATCCAATAAAGCCTCTAAATGATGATTAATAAAAAATTTCACCATAACTCTTTCATAGCCTAAATATTGCTTGACTGATAGGTTAGCCATGAATGCAGCCTCAGTCATTGTTATACCATTTGGATTCTGCTCTAAACCTAAAATTCGCCTCATAGCCTCTGATTCAGCCCCTCTCATTAGTGTAAACACTTCATCAGAGCAACGATGTTCTGGAAGTAATTCCTTCGTAATTTTCAAGGGATTTACGCCAGCATGGTAATTTGCTGTTTTGTCTCTCTCGATTAAGTTAATTTCTCGGTTTCCGTCGCGGAAATCAATTAAAGGGTCTATGACGGTATGAGCCTTTGTCTCGATCCATGAGTATTGTAAAATGCTGTTTGTGTAAGCTAAATCTGTCTCCGGAGTGTGGACCAGTTCTTGCTTATAGATACCAATCACAGCCTCGCCCTCGATGTATCCCTTTTTTAATAATTGTCGGCATAAAAGATATGAATATGGGTACATCTGAATATCGTCAGCTATTGTTCTTAGACTCGTGTATTTTTCCATTTTGAATCCAAAAAAGCCCCAAAAAGGGGCCGTAAGTAGTTTGGGAGAGTTACCGATCACTTACTGGTTGTGTTCGCGCTAACTTTTTCATAATGAATAGAATCAGTTCTTTCATCAGGGTTTTTCGCGCTAAGTAATATAAATGTATAATTTTGTTTACCGTGAGTGATGAATAAGTCTGTGCCGCCCCACACTTCAGAACTTGGCTTTTTCGATAAGAGCAAAATGTTATTTGGTAATAATTTGATATCGAAATGATCGTCATGGTCCGATCCATTGATAAAGTAGTTGAGCTCTTTAACGGCTTCAGATTGTGCTGGTAGGAAAATTTTCACAGCAAAATTACGGTAGAGATAGACTTTAGTTTGTGAATTTGGAGCGTATGGGAGCGTTAATTGCTTCCCTACATAGTCGAGGTTTTGGTCATTTTCAAGGCGTTTGTTTCTTTCTTCCAATGCTGCATCAAATACGTTTTTAAAGTCTTGTTGCTGTGTTGGAGCCTGATTGCTGTAATACACATCACTGAGCTCCTGAGCTGCCGGTGCAGGTGGTTGACCTGTAAAGTTGGTACTTAATGCCTGAGTGTGTTCCACTACTGAAGTAGCTGCTTCGCTAACATGCTCAAGCATGTCATTAATGCTTTGTTCGCTATCTGATGGATTCTGTTTTTCTGTTACGCCAGAATGCTCCTGTACTGCTTCTGAGAGCGTCTTAGCAACATCACCTGTAACAGAGTCGGATTTAACCTCTGATGCCGGAGAATCGGTTTTAGCTACGTTCTCGGCACTGTTTGATTCTGGCTCTGCCTCTTTGGGATTGTTAAAAACAGGAATAGAGGTTTCAACGTCACTATAATAATTAACATCAATTTCAGTCGTGTCTGTTGCTGGTTTGAGTAAAACAAATGCTGCTATTGCACCTGCTGAAACTGCAACTGCAATCATGGATTTTTTATTCAGAAGAAAACCAAGTCCTTTTTTACTTTCATTTTTTTTAGTATTGGAAGAAACATCCGTCATTTTGAGCCTCAATAATCTGTGTTACGTGTATCTGCTATATGTTATAGAATTACGCCCTACGAATAGGGCGCAAAGGTTCTAAAAGCGGATTACTTTCTTAACAGCAATAATTTATCGGCTATCATTTTTCCGTCCATGAGTGTCAGACGGTCAGATGTTCTGTGACTGTATAGAACTGCATCGTTAGAAAACTTACCTGATGTGACCAGAAATACATGCTTAAATTCGGGTTCTGCTTCTAGTACACCAACCATTTCACGCGCGATAGCAACACCTACATTGTCAGATTTCCAGTGTTTGCATTGAGCGAAAACTTTGATTCCATCACGTTCCATAATGATATCTTTCCCACCATCTGGACCATAATTAGTGACAGTAGCTCTGTACCCAAGGCTGTTGAATAACTCTCTTATAAATTCCTCAAATTCTCGCCATGATAATTCTCGGATAAATTGCAATGCATCTTCATGATAGGTGGCATTAAAAAGTACCTTTTTAAACATAGTTTGTTGTTTATAACGAAAATAGACACTTGCCGAATAAGCCACGAGCAGGAATGCAACGCATGAACGTAATATATGGAATGTATAATATGTACAAACTGGGATATTTCTCAGAGAGAATAATTTATTCGCACTGTTTTTCCCGAAAATATCAGCATATGCTGTTTTTATATCTCCCCATATCAGTTGTATGATTTTCGTTGTTATCACATAGTCATAACGAAGAAAAAATACAGTTATTGTGGTAACAGCAATTATCACTAATGCAACTTGAGGGTTTAATAGAGGGGCATTTCTTTTGATTCCCACTGAAGCCCATTCAGGTTTCTTTTTCTTGTGTAACCTCAATATTTTGCTGCTAGGTGACAATATATAAACAGCAAATAAAGGTATTACTAAAGTTAAAACTCTCGCAATAGAATCAAATCTAAGAAATACCAGAGTGGTCATATAGAATATAAATGCAATATTCATATTAGTTACATAGGGATTCCGTTTCTTAAATCTACGCTTTCTTCTCATTACAACATTCCAATTTACTAAAATAGTAGCTGTGTCACGGTAAGTAAGGCTCCGTTCGGAGTGATATGTATTCCATCCTTTGTGCGAACTATTGTCCCATCTATGACATCCTTGTATGTTTCACCAAGAACCGTTCGTGTATCTACGGTGGTGATCCCCTCTATCTGAGAAGCCGTCATTATGGCTTGCCGAGTGTTATCTAATAGTCTGTTTTTGGCGGGGTCTTTAAGGGTTGGAGGAAGTAACCAGATCACATTTTGGTTTCTGGCTTTTATGGTTTGGATAAAATGCCGAACTTTAGAGATGTACATTTCTTTTTCTGATATTTGAACATGGTCGTTAGTACCGAGAATCACATAAACGGTATCGTATTCTTCAAAACTGAATTGCTCTGCGTATCTCTGCCAATCAAGGATCTTCTTTGTGGATAATCCGCTACCTACTTTGTATCGAGCATCAACAGCTTGGATTGTGCTGTACCCTTTAGCTATCTCATAGGTAATTGAATCTCCTATAAAAACAGGTTTGCTGTATGACATAGAAGAAAATAAAAGGGAGCTGATTACTGAGATTTTATAAATATTCATTGCAACCCATATCAGTTATAAGCCAAATCTCACTCCTTTGACTTGTGTTCTTTTTAAGCAATATCGAGCATGGTATAGATGCCATATCAATTTTTATTAATGTGTTGTCACTCCCCTTCACCTCATAGAGTTGCTTTATTTCGTTGGATTCAAGACCAGTAATCTCTCTTGCCAGTACATAGGTATCAGCTACTCTGTCGAAGCCACCAGAACTGACATGCTTATCTTGTGTGGCTTGCGTCACAAGATGCTCGTGTGTAGTGATCGCCCCTGTGGTAGAACCACAAGAGGACAAGAAAAAGCAAACTAATGCGATACAGCTTCTATTTATCCCCATCATTCCCCTCTGCCGTTTGAGCTTCAGAAATTACTTTTAAGCTATTCTCCCCTATATCAAAATCGCTTTTCATAAACTCAAGTGTAAAAGCCGTGGCTAAATACCGACTTATCAAAAGTTCCTTTTTAACAAGCCCTCGCAAATGCCGTGGAGTTCCAACCGCATTTTCAAAAAACCGTGAATCCCATGAATGATCCCTGTTATCGCCAAGAACAAAAACATATCCATCAGGGATTACCCATTGTGTATAAATTGGCTTAACGAATGGTTTACGGTTATCAATGATGTACTCATATTGTTGCGCATTACGTTCCTGAAGCGCCTGATAGGTACTCGTATGGTCATTATGGAGGTTTAGCTGCCCGATCATCCTTCCGTTGATCTGGACCGACTTATCATCGGTATAAGTGACAGTATCGCCAGCCAATCCGATAATGCGTTTTACATAAATAAATGAAGGGAATGCAGGAGCTCGGAAAATCACGATATCCCCACGCATCAATTGCTCTTTTTGCGCATCAACCGGCTTTGCAAAAATGAGATCACCGGCTTTCAATGTCGGTGCCATAGAGGATGATGGGATAATGTAATAGTCCAATAGGTAGGATTTAACGGACCACACAATAACTGAAATTATTACCAAACTGACAGTATAAAAACTAGGCTTACGTTTTCGATATATGAGGTAAAGAATTCGTAGGATAAGTGCAAGAATAAGGGTACTTATGAAGTTCATGAGCTTCAGCCTTCAGAAATCAAAAAGGCAATGTACCCGTTATGTAGTATCTTTTTTCTTAGTAAACAGTCATAAAAGTATCACTTTCTATTTTGATGGTGCATGGTTATGGCTTTCAAATATCCATAAAACCATAACATATTAAAGTGGCTACTCTTTTTTAAAGGCAAGAAATAACATATAGTTTCACTGGAAAAAATAAGATATCCCATTTTATTATCTATTGCTTTAAAACTAATTGAATCAATATTGCTTTTAGAGTGCTTAAAATAGATATGATAGCAATGTACATAAATTGCAATAAGAAATAATGATGCTAAAGCCTTAGATAATTCAATTAACGTCGTAGATTCAATATAATCGCCAACCAGTGCAATAAATACAATAAATATTAATATGGAAATATCAATTATGTTTTTTCTACGAATTAATAAATATGCAGGATATACACAAGCAATGGTGAGAAAAATGATTTGAATAAAAGCGGTGTATTTATTCTTCATTAGACCACCATTCAGGAGCTGCTAATGAATCCTCTGAAACTTTCCAGCCAAAGTTAATCAATATTTTTTTTATATTATAAGGTTTATCCATAAAATAGCTCATGTGGGTTTTATGGTTCCTTGTGAACTGCCCTGCACTAACTGTAGTAATACCGATGTAGGTTGTTAAATCTGACAGTTTATAACCCAAATACATGATATCTGACAATTCTTCGATACGCTTATTTTCATGAATAGTGTTTAGGATACCTTCTAATTCAGTTTTAACAAACATATACAATTGTCTGCTGTCACTACCGGTTACTTCTTCCCTTTCATCGTAGTGGTTATTATGGACATTCTCATTATTCTTGTTATTTTCAAGCCACCAATTAGGCGCATGTAAATTATTGCTGGTAACAACCCATCCATGATTAATAAGAACAAGCGCATTATTAAATGTATACTTTGAAAGTTTTACTTCGTTAACTTCAGACAAAAAGATTTCTTGCTTGTCAATGCATTCTAAAATACCAAGATCCATTAACATTGTAGTTATAGATGGTTGACTTCTATGTATTTTATCTGCGATTGAGCTTAGGTTCATCTTATTTTGTATCATGGAGATAACTGTATGAATTTCTTCATTAACCCATACTGTTTCATTACGATTCAAATCGTTAGTGTTGCTCATAGGGAATTGATCATTACTCACCCACCACTTGGGGGCTTTAAGAGATTCCTCCCTGTTTGATAACTCATATATCCAACCAAGCTCTAATAATTTAGGAATAAATGATGAATGAGGAATGAGATGGTTTAAATTTGTATTCCTAGCCGTAGATATCTTATTATCCTCATAGTTTATTTCACACAACCCCATGTTCAATAATTTAGAGAGGACATCATTTACACTCCGTCCGGTAAATTTGCATATCTTTTCGATGAAAAACGGCTCATTAATGGTTCCGAATAGTTTTGTTATTTCAGATAATGTCCATACCGTTAGATTTCGCATGTTTATTTCACTTGATGTAATTAAAATGGGAATAAACCGTAATTTTCACAGCCTAGTTCTTCTCTTGATTCTGTTGATATAATAATTTGTTTCAATTCGCTCAATAATTTTAATTGTTCAGTAATTACGTTCCTGTTGTCATTGTCAATAATATTTGTACTTGCAATTTCTTCAAATGCATCTTTCATATTGAAAATACTCATTCTTTCGATATTCACACAGGTATTAGATGCTAGATAATTAATTAACCAATTTAATTTTACTAATTTATGACAGTAAATAACACAAGTATGACCCACTCCAAATTCACCAGATAAAACATTTCTAGCGTGAAACACTAATTCTTCATATACTTTTAGAAATGCTAAACTTTGTGACGTTGCGCGGTGATTCGTTAATAGTTCATTTACTTTTTCAATATTCGAGGATAGATCATTTTCTTCAGGGAATGTGATTGTCACTGATTCTTGTTGCTGCCATTTTTGATTTTTATTATTAAGGTGTATTTCCACATACTTTTGTAACCATATGTATTTAGTTTTATTTGATGGTATGGATGTGTAAAATATAAAAAAAGGAACGTTAAATAATAATGCGTATTTTATTGTTTTAACAGGAAAACTTAGTTTTACAGTTTCATCAAATGAACTGACAGTTCCTTTAGATTGTACAAAAAAACAATCACCCGTTGGATTACTGTTTTCAAATATTTCAATCATGAAGTCTGTCCCATAGTCACGTTCATCAATTGAACGTAACACCCACTTATCGCTAGGTATCTGGTTATTAACAATTTTTTTTGCTTCTGTTTCGGTAATGTGCGTTTCAGATCTCATTTTTCCATCCTATCATTAGTATATAAGATTCCTTGCAGCAGCTTCTAAGCGTGTTACACCTCGTTTGTCATACCGCTGTGTGGTTGCTACGCTACTGTGCCCCATAGCCTCCCTGACAGTAAGTAGGTCCTCACCGAGTTCTAACAGCTTAGTAGCATAGGTTCGTCGGCAGTCATGGGGGGTAAATGAATCAGAGGCTGAATCTTTCACCAGTTTATCAATAATATACCGTAAACCATCGGTTGTTATTCTATCGCAAGTCACATCATCATTTTTACGTATGCGGGTAAAAACTGCACCGGTATGATCCCCTCTTACAGTTTCTATCCATAAACGAATACGACGGAGCGTGTCACTTGGCATGAAGTTAGTTCTTTCTTTGTTTCCTTTACCCATGATTTTAATGGAGTAATTATCAAAATTGATATCTTCCATATCCAATAAAGTGACTTCAGCACGGCGCAAACCACAGCCAAGCATTAATGATACAATCGCCGCATCACGTACCGAGACTGCGGTATTTAGGCTATCAAGGTGTTGATAAATAGCAGTTATTTCACTACTACTCAGTGAACGCCCTCGACCGATACGGTTCCCACGAATCCGGCGTATGCTTCTAATATCTTGATATGTATCACTGTCTATAATTCGTGATGCTCTGGCTTCTTCTGCCACCCCTTTAATAGCACTCAGAATTAGGTTTATACTATTAGGTGTCTTTTTCTCCAGTATTAATTTCTGAAGTACCAATTGAACGGCATCTCGATCTATGATTGACCAATCGAAAGTAAACGGGTCCATAGCACGAAACAATTTAACCACTGACACTAGGCAGGAGCGCATTGTCTTTTGGCTTTGTTTGGAACGCAGCCGTAGCAAGTAGCTGGTTGCTGGATTGTTGGTGTTTTTCGTCATGTTATTTACATCAACAATTTCTGTTACGTTGTCACGTAAAATTAACTCTCCCATCGGTGCCTCCTTGGTGCTGAAAATCGGTGTGAAAATTGTGGTGAATTCTGGTGCATCAAATAGCATCACTAACCATAAATCATAAAATAAAAAACGTTACTACATTAAACGTATATTTAACCGAGTAAAGAGTAACACAAGGATTTATCATCCAAAAGTTAAAACATAGATATTATTGCAAATATAACAATACTCGGTGATATATTGCACATTATTGATGATTAAAATCCATAATGTAACTTGTATTATGAATTTGTGGGTAGAAAGTAGGTTTAATACACTGATTAGTGATTTCCTTTTTTTGGTAATATCAGAATCAATTGAATAGCTACCATGTAGCTATAATTATAAATTTTTATAATTCTATAAGTACTAATTTATATTAAAAATAAAGGAAAAAATGTGAAAGCCAATAAATTAATTTTATTTGCAGTCTTATCATTGAGTATCACACATATCCAAAATGCGATTTCCGCTGAAAGTCAAATGTCATTTTCACTATCAGAAATTTGTAAAGCAGGATTATCTACCATATATGATCGTGATATAGATATAATGCAATCGACGGAAATTTCAAATAATATCAGTAGAATTAGATACATAAGAAACCAAGATGGTAAACTCTTTTCATATCTGTGTAGAAAAGAGTCAACAAACAGACTAAGTTTCTTTGACGAAAAATTACCCAATGCTCGTTGGTATGGTGCTGATCTGTCTGAACCACAGATATTTTTCTCTACGGCAAACAATGTGCTAACTATAAGAGATGTTGTTAACGGAGAAACCTTAAAAACATATATATTTAGTAGAAATGATTTTATTGACAAGAAGGAAACATCTAAGGATGAAATGGATAAGATAAACATCTGGCTAGATGAGTACATAACCAATTCATTCAATAAAACTAATGCGTGGGATGTTAAATATATTGGTGTTACACAAACGATGTCTAGTCCGGTTAATACTTATATGCTAAATTTTGATACCACAGATAAAAAGCTACTCTCTCTTAAAA
Organism: Proteus vulgaris; assembly: GCF_016239305.1. Classification (GTDB taxonomy): domain Bacteria; phylum Pseudomonadota; class Gammaproteobacteria; order Enterobacterales; family Enterobacteriaceae; genus Proteus; species Proteus vulgaris_C. The sequence goes on from NZ_JAEHOQ010000017.1 coordinate 69,254, forward strand.
ATGCAGATGTTGATGCCTTTGCTTTTGAACAAAACATATCAAGAATATCTAAATGGAAGAATAGCTTTTGTACAAAAGAGATTTCAGATTTTATGATTAAATATAGCATTGATGTGCTACACTCAAAAATATCTAATAACGGAGAATTACAATTCATCTCTACTTGCTACAAAGGTAGCTATTAAGGTTTATTGAAAGGTATTAATAACATGTGGGTGTAAATAAAATTATACCCACCACTAATATATGGTGATTTCATGGGATATTTAAATATATAATTGATATTATTCAATTCAAGTTAGTATGAGCCATTTATATTAAAATACTTAAAGAAATATCATAAAAACAAACACATATTATTAATAATAAATAGTATTGCAATTAATAATAATCTGCTAATATCGTTTTGGGTGCTTGAATCATTTTGGTTCGAGCATTGATACGAGCCAAAAAGACGAAAGCCCCGAATCAGGTATAACCCTTAATTCGAGGCAGTCTACAAACTTCGCAATTTGATTCTGTCTCCTTTTACTCAAGGAGTCAAGAGAAATGAGCAAATTTGCCCTGATAGGGCTGATTGCTGTGTGCATCACAGTTCTGTGCTTCTCATTGTTAATGCGTGATCGCTTATGTTCACTAAATTTCACAAGCGGAGGCACAGTGGTTCAAGCAACGCTATCTTGTGATAAGTAATGTTGCTCTTGTGGGGGGAAACCCCCACATTTTCTCTTTTATAGATTACGAAGGATTGGTGATACAAGCACCCTTTTTCGGTTAGCTATGGTTCACTCTTTTTGCTATCAATCATACCACTTTCGTTGAATAGATAGATAAGCCAGTATATTAAATATAATGCTGTTGTAATCATGCCTATATTGATCATTAATAATCCGAATCGCGGTGTATTATTAATATCAAACAGTAAATCATCCCTGATAAAATAGCTAGAGAGTAAAAATACAACTGATATACCAGAATAACCAAATGCTAATTTGAATAGTCTTGATTTCGATTTAGCGAAAATAATTATTAAAATTATAAAAATTAAAACATAATCATTTACTGTGAAAATAACATCTAAAATAGAGCTTAATGAGGATATAGCATTATCTAAAGGAGTTTGATTACCTGTTGCTGTGTGTAGTGTTTCATTTTCCATTCTATCCCATAACCCTTATAAATAAGTATTATATCTACCCTATTAACGCCTTTGCTTTAGCTTTTATCTCTGCCAGTTCTGATGCCTCTACTTTGCCCTTTTTAGTAACCTTACGAGCTCTCCAGTCAACAGATGTAACTTGATCCGCTAATGCGTAGCTGTCTCTTTCGTTCGAGAGTTCGCATTCAAATGGATAGCCTTTGCCCTTAGTTGTACATGGTACGCATAGTAAGAGCCCTACTTTATTATTGTATGCAAAAGGGCTAAGGACAACTGCTGGACGATGACCGCCCTGCTCATGTCCTTCAACTGGATCAAAGTCAATCCAAATCAAATCGCCAGAATCAGGTACGTATCGAGATACCATTAAATTAATTCCTTACCTGTTCGAGCTCCGAAGTCTACTTTCTCATGGATATTCTCCGGTGTGATACCGGCTAACAAATTATCTAATGAGTATTCTACCGCTTTAACTGGCGTAATGATGATACGACCTTCTTCTACCGCTATTTCAACCGTATCATCAACGCTAAGTGCCGCTTTTTGCATGATTGCAACAGGAAGCCGTACAGACGGGCTATTGCCCCATTTTTTTACTGTGACCTGAGCCATTTATCACCTCTACAATTCAACGTCCGAGTTTTAATAGTAGCACCCCAATTTAAATGTATCAACATTGTTGATTATGATAAACACATAAACGCATAAACACATAAGTGTATGTGTCTTTATGTCACATATAATGTGTGAGTTTGATAAGGTCCGTTATGTGTCTATGTGTTTAGGCTCAAACACACATAAACACAAAAACACATTGATTATTTTTTGGCTTACTTAGATAATGAACAAAACACAAACACACATATGAGGGTTTCCAGTGAAGGTAATTTCTTTTTTAAATCCGAAAGGCGGGTCTGGAAAAACAACCACCGTCATAAACGTTGCTACTGCTATGCAAAGAGCAGGTTATTCGTTAGCGGTTGTCGATACAGACCCTCAAATGAGCCTATCTAACTGGTCTAAAGAAGGGAACTGTGATTATGATGTTTTCACCGCAGCCAGTGAGAAAGACGTTTATAGCATCCGTAAGGATTTAAGTGATTATGATTTTGTCATTGTAGATGGTGCTGGTTCGCTTTCTGTAATTACTTCAGCAGCGGTTATGGTTAGTGACCTTGTTATAATTCCAGTCTCGCCAAGCCCTCTTGATTTTTCCGCAGCCGGTAGTGTTACATCAGTTCTTGAAGCTCAGGCATACAGCCGCAAAGTAGAAGCTAGGTTCCTGATCACTCGAAAAATTGACCAAACCACTATGTTGCAAGTATTAAAAGACAACCTCAAAGATACCGGCTTATCTTCTTTCAAAACAGCCATTTCTCAACGGCAGAGCTATATCAAATCTATTCTGGATGGCAAGAGTATTTTTGAAACTAATGATGGAAATGCAAAAGGCGAGATTGAAATACTAACCAAAGAAATCCTGACTATTTTTGAGTCATAATGTGTATTAACACATAAACACAAACGTGTATTTACACATAAGCGCTAAAACACAAAAGCGCATATGTGTTTAAATTAAAAGAGATACTTTATGGCACTTGAAAAAGTAAATGAATCATCAAATTCACAAAAGATGAAATTCGGTGAAAACAGGGACTTAGATAAAATTCTTGAAAAAAGTACAAAAACAAAACGTATAAATGTAGATCTTGATGAAGATACTCAAATTCGATTCAAAGCTGCATGTGTTAAACGAAACACCACCATGAAAGATGTAATATCAGATTATGTTCATCAGTGGCTGAAGCAAAATGAATAGGTAGTGTTTTTTTAGGGATGATATTTCATCCCTTTTTATTGCACTTTTATCTCAATTTCACTATGTAAAATTCAAAACAGAAGTGTCTCATGCTCGACTATTCGACCCAATCTGGTAGTTTTGGCAATGGTTGTTTTTTCCACGGCTCTTGCTCTCCAAGATCCCAAATTTCAGTGTTGTATGTTCCTGTTCCACCAAAATCAAGGCTTGGTCGTAACTGCGTTATGTAGCAGTACGCGAGAAAGCCGTTCTCTCTCTTGCGTACCAATTCAGTCCAACCGACCGCGTATATATCTCGTAGATATGCTTCCCAAGCAAACAACACACCGGTATTGCTCCACTGCTCTAACTCAGGATAAAATCGTCTTATTTCCTTTATAAAATCAATCTCGTCACTATTGAATTCATTATCTGGACATGGGTTGCTCGGGTTTCGTTGGAACGTTTCTTCATTAAAAACAAACATGCTCCGGTCCTCTACTTTAACTGGTAGTGTTTTTGCTTTTTATTATTGTACCTGTGATTTAATTCTTCACTTAGATTTTAGGTTGATTACCTATAAAGCCTAAAATATTTTCATATGTGTATACACACATTAACACATACGTGTATATGTGATGAATCACACACAAATACACATTAACACATATACACATTAACACATATATACATGAGTGTTTATGTGTATAATTAGTTTTGCCATACGTTATATGATTATAATAAGTACCAACACTAGGGTTATAACGCCACATTGTGGCGTTTTTTTTGAGGATGAGACTGAAGATAAAATATAGAATTTTGATACCAAAAACTTTACATCGGTTACATGCTATTTTCTGGGTTTATGAATGTAGCTGGTAACCATTTCAGGAGGAAATTCTTTCCTTCACCAGTACCTACCCAATAACCATGCCAGTGAGCTCGCCTAATGTGTGGGCGCATAGTCCCTAGTGCATGGGTACTTCTCAGGTTTTCATTGAATGCTCGAATACTATCACCTACATTGGCACCGATAATGGTTCTTTTAATTTTTTTAGCCTCAAATAACCGCTCTTTCCCTTTGGTTTTTTTGATGTTTTTATAAGAGACTGTTGGATTGGTGCTGTTCGGTATATCTACAAAATCTTTAATAAAAAAGGTTGTTATAGGTATAGCCAACTTAAACAACTCAACATATATATCTCTTAGCTCGCTTTTAATTCGATGGTCTGTGAGTTTTGCAGCATCATTAAATGAGTCAATAATATTATTGTGGTTTAAGGAAATATTGAAGCTGGAGGTGTTCTTGTTTGAAAATAAGAATGTGAATGCAACTGCATCAATTCCATCAAGATCAGTTAAGCTGACCCAAAATCCAATTATAGTGCAACCACATAAGTCACCACTTGCTTTAACTATATATTTAAATCCAGTTAAAAACACAGACCATTCTGGTATTCGTTTAAAATACTCAGTTGGTATGTATTCTGGCAATGGTGAATTCATTAATTCACTAGCAAGATCTCTGTCCATTTCATAAACAGACTTTGTATATTTCCATGGGAGTATAGTAGGTACTGATGATGGAGGGATACCCCTTTGGTCATAGTTATTCCTAAATAGTTTTATCCAGTCTATATTGCCATAATTATCTAACCCATTTTTTTCTATAAATTCTGTTACTGAAAGATACAACCTAGCGGTTACATCTTTTTGAATCAGACGCCAATTTTCATCGTTCATTAATTTAGTTACACATAAATGCATAACATGGTAAAACGGCATAAATATGTTTTTATTTTTGATGTTGTCAATGGCTTCTTGTTCACAGCTACCTAAATAGTCTTTATATTCTTTATTAAGAAGAACAATTTTTTCAAGGGCTATATTGATAGCTGTCGTGTTATCGTTCATTTACAATCCTTAATCTACCTTGTCTTTAATATGCTATTAGTGTCTGCTGTTGACCAGAGGTTCTATTATTGAATTGGATTTTTCAAGCCAATTCATACTATTAGAGCAACCCTTCTCATGACCAATGATTGTTAATACCTGTTTATAAGGGCACTGTTGCAAATAGAATCGTGAAGCTGAGCTTTTCCGCTCAAAGTGGATTAAAGTCCGAATACTCTATTCACGAGGCGCACTTCTCCTAACGGTTGGCCATAGTAAAAATGTTCAGCTTGACCTTTGCGAAGCGCACGCATCACCTCAATTCCTTTAATGGTCGCATGTGCTGTTTTAAGTGATTTAAACCCTAAGGTGGGATTTATCACGCGCTTCAATTTTCCATGATCGCATTCAATGACATTATTGTGAAATTTGATTTGTCGATGTTCTACATGTGTAGGGCATTTTCCTTCTTCTTTGAGAAGGTTAAGCGCTCGGCCATAAGGTGCGGCTTTATCTGTATTGATAACCCTGGGGATTTGCCATTTTTTAACGCGATTGAATATTTTTCTTAAAAATCGATAAGCCGCCTTGGTATTACGACGAGGCGAGAGATAAAATTCAATGGTGTGCCCTCGACTATCGACAGCTCGGTAAAGGTACGTCCATTTCCCATTCACTTTGATATAAGTTTCGTCTAAATGCCAATTGTTGAGGTCGGAGGGATTACACCAATACCAACGTAACCGCTTTTCTATTTCTGGTGCATAACGTTGAACCCAGCGATAGATTGTCGTGTGATCTACATTTACACCGCGCTCAGCCAACATTTCCTGAAGTTCTCGGTAACTGATACCGTATTTGCAGTACCAACGCACAGCCCAAAGAATGATAATACCAGTGAAATGACGACCTTTAAATGCATTCACCAAACGGACCTCAGTAATGAAATAGTTAATTTAGCATACCGGCTACTTAAACTTTGCAACAGTGCCGATAATATCACCTGGCATCGCCACATTGAGTAAACGAAAGAGTTCTGGGCGGTGAAGTTGGGCACCCGATTCATTCTCTTCAAACCAGCAGACAATTTGTAGCCCCATTCCCTCGACAAATTTCAATAGTTCATTTTTTGCTCTAGACGCATCCTGTTCATGCGTTGATGCGCGAAGATACCCATAAATTCGTGTAGTTGTGTTCATCGGTTCACTATACATTGGTATTGTTATGTTGGTGCATTATACATCTATTTTTAATACTTATTGCACTAGAGTTTGCCTAGTGCAGTAAAGGTATACTTAAATTGCACTCATGAATTATGTACTCTGATATATATTGGAGCAAATGTATTTTTCCCCTAGTAGGGTTGAAAATTATACAATAACTAGCAGTCAGTTTTGAGCGAAGGACGGACACAAAAAAGGTGCTTTGACTGCTACCCATATTTGCATATTTTGAAGCTTGACCCGATATTTGCGAAGCTTGGCCCTTATGAGGCAGTTTAATTGCCCGATAATCACTATAATTGGTTATCGGGTCATGTTTGACATGACTCCTACTTGTCTAAGCAAAGTTTGGAGAACATATAATGAAAATTACTCAGGTCCGTAATGCAACTCAGATCCTCGAATATGCGGGTAAGAGGTTTCTTATCGACCCCATGCTTTCTGACAAAGATGCATGGGATGGTTTTGAAGGAACTGCTCGCTCAGAAATTCGTAACCCTATGGTAGAATTGCCTCTGGATATAAGTTCATTGCTTGATGTGGATGCAATAATTGTCACTCACACCCATGCAGATCACTGGGATCAGGCTGCAGTAGATATTGTGCCAAAAGATAAGCTGATTTACGTTCAGAATGAAAATGATAAAGCGCTGCTGCGTGATCAGGCTTTCACTAATCTGGTTGCTCTCACTGAAATTAGCAGCCTTGGAGATATTGAACTAATTAAGACAACATGTCAGCATGGTTCTGATGAAGCCTATGCCAACCCACAGTTGGCAGCAATGCTTGGCGATGCCAGCGGTGTTGTATTCCGTCATCCATCAGAAAAAACCTTATATCTTGTTGGTGACTCTATCTGGATTAAAGCCGTCGAAGAAAATATGCGAAAATATATGCCGGATGTGCTGATTATGAACACCGGTTGGGCACATGTGCTGGGCTATGGCGCAATCATTTTTGGTAAAGAGGATATCTCGAAGGCGCACTTTGTATTACCTGAAGCTCAGATTGTTGCTACCCACATGGGAGCTGTTAACCATTGTCTGGTCACGCGGCAGGAAGTCCTAAAATATGCGCAGATTAACCAAATTCAGGATTACGTTTCAGCTCCTGCAGACGGCGAATCTGTTACGTTCTGATGGAAACCGATATTTAAGGAGCCACAATGTCTGTGATGTCAGTTGCCATACTTGTTACTCAAGGCTTCAGCACTTATCACGTATCAGTTCCGCTGATCCTTTTTGGCGATACACTCACAGATCAACGGCTCTTTACCCGCCTAATATGTGCTGAAAAGCCGGGTCTCATCTGGTCTGAGGAAGGAACGGCGATACAGGCTGATTATGGTCTGGACGTTCTGGCTCAGGTTGATATCGTCATTGTGCCCTTCTGGGGAGATGTGCGTAAACGGCCATCCGAGTTTCTACTTAATGCTCTGGTAAAAGCACGTGAAGCAGGAGCTCAGATAGTAGGGCTATGCTTAGGCACTTTCGTACTGGCTTATGCTGGCTTGTTAGACGGGCACATGGCGGCAACACACTGGGAATATGAGGAGGATTTTCGGAAATTGTTTCCGTCTGTTCATTTGAATCTTAACGAACTCTATGTTGATGACGATGGACTAACTACATCGGCAGGAACAGCTGCGGCGATGGATTGCTGTCTACATATCATTCGCCAACATTTTGACAGCCTAACGGCTAATCACATTGCGCGTAGGATGGTCACACCTCCCCACCGTGAAGGTGGTCAGGCGCAGTATATTGATCATCCTGTCACTCAAAAGACTGCCGACTGTAGAATTAATAGGGTGCTTGATTATCTACTACTAAACCTTCAAGAGCCGCACGATATTAATTCTCTGGCTGAATACGCCTCAATGAGCCGCAGGACACTTACGCGACATTTCACGAAAGCGACCGGTATGTCTGTCGTTGAGTGGATCACGGCGGCACGACTTCACCGGAGTCAGGAACTGCTGGAGAACATGGATATTCCTATAGAACAGGTAGCTGAACAAGCAGGGTTTCAATCCGCTCCAACTTTTCGTCTACAGTTTCGCGAGAAATTTGGTGTCAATCCCAGAGAGTGGCGAAAAACATTCCGTAATGCATAACTCATTAAACTAAAGGTGTAGATAACTCAGTATTATCAACGTCCACACCTCGCTCAAAGCAGACTGTCAGAATTGATTATGTTCTTGTCCATTTCCCCTAAAATAACACCTAACAGAGTCAAAACTAATTCAACACTTTATTCAAGAGTTTCCCATTGTGATTTAAATGATATGAGGCACGAGCATTAGGTCATACCTACCATATAGTTATACCTTAATGATAAGGCTTGGACTAAAAAATAACATTCTAAAATTGAGTGAGAAATGATCAATTGTTATTCTGGGATTGGTTGATAGTTTCTGAGGGGGAAGCTAATTTTCCTTATTTCCAGAAGGTAGCGATATTTATATCTTGTGCTTGATTTAGAACACGTATAATGACTATTTCAAGTGGTGATGATATGAAAAAGATGACATGTTTTTCTATAGGAATAGAAATGATATTTTCTCCTAATTCATCCCGATGAGTTCCAATTTCATGTTGAGATAGAACATCAAAAATAGCTGATATTCGGTTAATGTATTCGTCCGCTTTATTTATGCCAAAATGTTGTTGGCTGTAAAACCAAATGTTTTCTAAATCCTCATAAGCTTGTGGGGTGAGGTTAATTTTCTTGGCGACCATTCACTTTCTCTTTTATTCGTGATAAAAATTCATGTTTGTCCCAAGTTTCAGGTTCTCCACTACTCAGACCTTCCGCAAGTAAATCTCGTAAAGATTGTAAATGAGATTCTGCCTGTTTTTCCTTTAACAAGCGTAAGGCTTCGCGAAGGACTTCACTTTGCGTTCGATAATCCCCTGAATTCACTAAAGAATCTATGAAGTGGCGGAGGTCCTCTCCTATATCGACAGTCATTGTTCTGGCCATAAATACTCCGATGTAAGATATTGTCTTACATTTATTATAAGGTAATAGTAAATTTTTGTGAATATAAATATCAATAAAATAAAAACTTTTGATATATAAAGACTTTATATATTCTGTTTGTATCCTAATCTGATACAAATGCTCTCTTTCTGAGATCTGTCTTTCATTTTTTAATGGGGATTATTCTTGGCACTGTTGCAAATAGAATCGTGAAGCTGAGCTTTTCCGCTCAAAGTGGATTAAAGTCCGAATACTCTATTCACGAGGCGCACTTCTCCTAACGGTTGGCCATAGTAAAAATGTTCAGCTTGACCTTTGCGAAGCGCACGCATCACCTCAATTCCTTTAATGGTCGCATGTGCTGTTTTAAGTGATTTAAACCCTAAGGTGGGATTTATCACGCGCTTCAATTTTCCATGATCGCATTCAATGACATTATTGTGAAATTTGATTTGTCGATGTTCTACATGTGTAGGGCATTTTCCTTCTTCTTTGAGAAGGTTAAGCGCTCGGCCATAAGGTGCGGCTTTATCTGTATTGATAACCCTGGGGATTTGCCATTTTTTAACGCGATTGAATATTTTTCTTAAAAATCGATAAGCCGCCTTGGTATTACGACGAGGCGAGAGATAAAATTCAATGGTGTGCCCTCGACTATCGACAGCTCGGTAAAGGTACGTCCATTTCCCATTCACTTTGATATAAGTTTCGTCTAAATGCCAATTGTTGAGGTCGGAGGGATTACACCAATACCAACGTAACCGCTTTTCTATTTCTGGTGCATAACGTTGAACCCAGCGATAGATTGTCGTGTGATCTACATTTACACCGTGCTCAGCCAACATTTCCTGAAGTTCTCGGTAACTGATACCGTATTTGCAGTACCAACGCACAGCCCAAAGAATGATAATACCAGTGAAATGACGACCTTTAAATGCATTCACCAAACGGACCTCAGTAATGAAATAGTTAATTTAGCATACCGGCTACTTAAACTTTACAACAGTGCCCGATTTTCTGCAGAGATCGGACGCTGTTTATGCTGGACTGATTTTGCGATAAAGGCTTAGGCCGATGCATACAGGCGGGGCTGAATAAGGGTGAGGCCCTTGGGCGAGCATCCTTCATGCACCGGCTGAATGAAATCAGGGATCTGGGGGTGGGAGGATCAGCGTTACCACGCCACCGGCGCTGACACTACATACGGCGGCGATAACACTCTGGAATACGGTTTATATAGAAAGAACCATTGAGCCACTTAAGCAAAAAGGAGTCCCTGTTAATGAACTGCTGGTCTCTCATCCTTCTCCACTGCTGTACAAAATATAGTCTTAGCGTGGGATAATTTCCGTTTTCCAAGCGGACCCCTAGTAGGCAAATGGATTATAAAAAGTAACCCCATGCTCATATGTGTAAAAACACATCAACACATAAGTGGTTATGTGACCATCCACACACAAACACACATTAACACATATACACATACACACATACACACAAAAGTGTTTATGTGTATAATTAGTTTTGCCATGCGCTATATTATTATAATAAGCACTAACACTAGGGTTATAACGCCACATTGTGGCGTTTTTTTTAATATGATAGGTGTGGGGAGTTCGATGTGCGCGATTGTATTCACTTTTTTATTCTAAAACGAAAGGTGTAATCCAGTATATATGCGATGATAGGAATAATAAAAACGAAGTGTAAAATATAAGATGTAAAGAAAAAATCAGAAATCATTACTGAATTATATTTGTAATTAATAGTTTGATATCCATTAAAATACCATACAATCATATTGATTAAATAAGGTATTAAAAAATATAAGATAAAACGGTTTTTTTTATTAAAACTAATCTTTTTAATAAAAAATGGCATAATCAAAGCAAGAGCAATCAGATAAGAAAAAAATGAAAGTGCGAGTAATTTTTGTATTTCAATAACTATTTTAGAATCTACAGAGTGGGGATAAAGTTTAAAAAAATATTCATGAACTGTTTCTAAGTAAAAACAAACAATACTTATAAATAGTGATATTAATGTGATAAGAAAATTCGATTTAATAAGCACCTGATATGACCCCCCCACGTTTTGGGTAGTGTAGGTCAATTAATTTCTCTCTGAGATTCCAAGGATCTTCGCGGAAGAAGATCTTTTTATCCAGAGAGTTAAATATACCACCACTTTCTTTAAGTATATAGAACACAGTTTCTGAACGTCTGGACCATCCCACAATTGAAAAGAAAGGTAATCATCCCAATTAAATTCAGGATATTCGAAAAATTCACCTGAACTACGTGGAGCCCGTAATTCTTCAATATTATTATAGCACTCTCTGGAAGGGCACTCAGAGTAACCTCCTGATGGGTCATATAAAAAAGCATCTTCACCTTCTCCAACCACGATGCCTGTGTGCCCAATTCCCCAATTGTAATTAACAACAATAAAGATTTTAACAGGGTCATCTATTAACGAATCATTGTAAATATTTGGAGAACTTACTATGGGAACATCGAATCTATTAAAGTACACATCATTGATTTTCATTGTCATACCTACATGACTGATTCGTTTCTGATGCTATAACCTGAAGTGTTTGCAGTATTATGTGTGCAAGTAATACTTTCGTATATAAGTGACACTTTTTCAAATGGTTGCATTTCATTTTCAGTTAACGAGTTCGGTGACTCATTTGTAACACGGATGATGGACGCTTTAGTGAGTCGAATTTTTTTGTAAGGGATCATTACCCCACTTTTATCGACACGATAATATTCAAAAAGGCAGTCTAAAATCTCATTATTTGAAATTGCTGTTACCAAAAGGGGGGAGGATTTGTCATCAGCTTTTATCATGATAAATGGCGCGTGAGATATATTTTGCTTTCGTGCTAGATCATAGGTTGTTGAGTAGACAAGTATCTGATCTTTATGACCATCCTGATACTTATTACCTATTGAATCATAGCTAGAACAACCCGCTGAAATAAGCCCTTGCTTGTTTCCCTTTAGCGTTAAGTAAATCATTTCTGACATAGATATTCCATTTCATATGTTAAATTTATCTTAATTAATGCATTATTTCCTAAAATTTGCAATAGGGAGGTCTGTTGTATTGAGCTAAAAGCTGCTACGTTTTGTACCTAACTAAATTGTTGTGGGGCTATCAATCTGGCATATGCCAGAAACTCATAGGTAATAACGCCGCTATACGGCGTTATTTGGTTACGAATCGGTAAGAAATCGATGTAAAAGAAGAAATACGGTGACTGTGTTAAAGATACTCTACCGCTGGAGATTTTGGGGTGTCACGAACTAAATAGGCTTATTTACCAATGGTTCAATTCTTAAATTGGCTCGTTCAAGCCAATTTAAGCTGTCAATACAGTCCTTCTCATTAATAAGGATAGATAATACTTGATTATATACATCATTATTTAGCATGAATTTCATACTGTTCAGATAACCATATAAAGGGTCCCTAACTATTACATCGTCTACTGTGACTGACTGATTACATGCTCGATACCTGATATCTATAATGTCCTGTGCAACACTTATACACACCGAACAGTTGGCTTTGTATTTCTCTAAGTCAGAATATCGTTGCCCTTCAATTCCTTCCAATGCGGAATAACCGCTACCCAATACTGGTATTGAGATCAGAGAAGTTATCAGAATGAAGGGCAGGGATATTGTAAGTTTCATTTTGTATTCTTAGTTGAGGTTAGTTTTCTGATCACATAGTAGCTGGAGTTCAGACCATACTTCAGCTTCTGATTCTTGTAATACCTCATCCAACTGAACCTGAGTTGTGGCTTCTAATATGGCTTGTTGCTTCTCACCATTTAACTTGCCAGACAGGATTTGTACACCTGACATGATCATAGAGTGATACAAAGTCTGACGCTCTTTTTCATCTGATGAAAATATACTATCAAGCATATCCAAAACACCGTTATAACGCCTTATTTCAGTTTCACTACATTGTGATATATTGATGAGGTGCTGGAGTTCTTGGAGCTTCTCACGCGCTTTAAACAACGCATAATTCAGCACAGTTTGATCTCTTTTCAATTCCGACATCGCATAATTATGATTTTGCACATTACAATTTGAAACCTGATCTAATTTAGCCATTTTGCGCTCCTGCATTAGAATTCTTGCTAATTGGTAATACTCTGAATACACCCGTGTGGTAATTCATAATTATCGAACAACCATTACTACCGGTACTATTATTGTTGGGTTGCAGCCTTCCCTCGATGTATACAAGCTGTCCTTTCTGACCGAAATTAGCCGCAATTTCAGCTATTTTTCCGTATGCACTGATATTGAACCAATCAGCAATCGAATTCCCTTTTGAGTCATGCCGGTTAATAGCAACAGAGAAGTAGGTCATAGCCTCACCGTCCCGTTCTGAGTATTTCAGGTTATCTTTGGGAGTCGTACCTAATCGTGCTATTAGTTGCACTTTGTTAAGTAATTCCATTGTTATGCCTGAATATCTTCAGTAATAGATTCAGCCACGGTTGGTTCGTTTTCATCATCATTAGATGCGCCGGACTCGTCATTTGCAAACTTCTGAAGTACATCATTTAGTAGGGTTATAATTGTAACCGGCATTTCGACAGTGACAGTTTCATCATTCTCTTGTAGATCAGCTACTTTGTCATGAATCGTTGTGCGAATTTCACTTAACTGTGAAAATACAGAATGTATTTCTTTTTTGGAAAAAGGTACTTTCTTCGTTGAAGGTACAAATTTTCTCGTAACTTTATTTTTACCGCTATCAGTTGCTTTATGTAATCCGGAAATGATCACATCATATGCCTCTTGATTAGTTTCTTCACACTCTAGCAGTATTTCGATAGCCAAATCAGATGTAATCAAGTTCTTTCTAACGAGATCAGTGATTCGGTAATCAGCTCTGAACAGCCGTAATAAACGGTTAATCGTAACAACACTGGTATTTGTATAGCGTGCTATTTCCTTTTTTTCCCATCCCATACTGAGTAAACGATGGAAACCATCGGCTTTTTCCAACGGGGCTAAAGGTTTACCTTCGGATGATGTCAGCATGTTAACGATTTCGAGTTGCTGACTGCCTGAAAACTCGGTGACGTATACACCTTTAATTGAGCAGCCTTCCTCCATAGCCATACGTAGAGCACAGTATCTGTGATGACCGTCAATAATCTGTAAACGAGGGAGATTATCAATTGTTGCTACTTTCACAACGATTGGTGGTACATAGACACCAGTTACATATGAATTTTTGATACGTCCGGCATGTTCAGTATCGATCTCGCGCAGGTTGAACCCTTCCTGTACGTACAGTAATTCTACGTTGATTCGATAAATATCACCACGCGTACACACCTTTTCTTCAAAGGCATCTGACATTTTGCGTAATGTGGAGATGTTGTGCGCTTCAGTACTTTTTTTCAGCGTAGGGTAGGGTAGGTCATTGAGAAGTACCTTGCTCATATCAGAATTTAGTTGACTGCCATTCGTAGAAATTGCTGCGTTAGTATTCATAGTCCTCGCCTTGTCTTTGTGTAACTAGGTATTATTTTTATTCGACGTAAGGCTATCACACAGGATTTTCTATTTTCCTTAGTTACATAGGTAAAACGGCATCATTTCAATTTATGTGCATTGTTATCAATTAGTTAAATAGAATTAGTTTAATGACGGGTATATAATACTCAATACAGATCAATCACATATGGCAACAATCATAAATTGATAATGAATGTTTCAATATCTGAATAATGATTAATTAAGTATATATAATTCCAAACGCAAGGAGTTATCAAATCAGTTTCTTCCTAACCTAATTTCTAAACCTTTACCACAGGCAGATCTGTAATTTTTGTAGTGTATGCAGGTGAAAGCATTTCTCGTTTCATACGCCAACTTGTGTCTATTCCCTTTCCTGCAAACCATACTTTGCTAATGCCTCGACTATTTATCAGATCCAATGTTTTCATCAATTGCTCACTTCCCTTGAAGAGTTTACTCTCAGAAAATAAGTTCAGCTGAACAACTGAAGTATCTGAAAAATCAGTGAGCATTATACCAGCCTTATGATACCGAACCCCTGATTTCCAGATGGTCTTTAATGAACGCACTGCTGCATTGATTATGTCTCTTGTATCAGAACTTGGATATTCTAAACGTTCTGAATTGTGGTTGTGGTATTGAGGTCCACTTCCGTAATGACTGGTCTGGATAAAAATAGAGACAATAGAACAGAGTTGTTTTTCAGTTCGAAGTTTCTCTGCTGCTCTTTCTGAATACTCACAAATAGCCTGATGCATATGTTCATAGAGCTCAATTTTTTTCCCAAATGAGCGTGAACAAATGATTTGTTCTTTAGTTTTTGCGATTTCTTCAAGCTCGATGCAAGATTCACCATTCAGTTCTCTCACTGTACGTTCGACAACCACACCAAAAGTTTTACGGATCATAGTTGTTTCAGCGTTAGCCAAATCAAGAGCTGTAAAAATCCCCATAGCATTAAGCCGGTTGCTAATTTTTCTACCCACCCCCCACACTTCATTAACCGGCAAAAGAGCCATAAGCCGTTTCTGGCGTAAAGGAACACTCAAATCGACTACACCACCGGTTTTGGTCCATGTTTTAGCTGCATGGTTTGCCAATTTAGCCAGTGTTTTAGTTTGAGCGAAACCGACACCGACCGGTACATGAGTAATCTGCAAAATTTTTTTTGTACCTGCTGACCGTAATTTTCTAGTCATGCCGGTCATATCAAGGAATTGTTCATCAATACTGGGAGCCGCTTGGAATTTGGAAATTATCCTACGTTAAGCGTTTTAAGCTTAACTGGTGATTTCGTTCCATGAGCAGAAACCTCTGAACGTAAGGGATGTACGGAACGTTCAGCCTGTCCGCTTTTGGTTTTGCTCACTTTCTGACATCAAGACAAAGTGGTGTACTTAATCGTTTGGTTAAATTTCAGACCCTATTACAGTTTCATCTTGTCCCTTGCATACTCATAACACAAAGGCGGAGGATAGGCAGACTATACGCCTCATAGAGGTCATACCTAATGGCAACACCACCGACAAACACACGTTAAATTTTAGTTCTACCATAATATGCCTCGTCCAGTCCTCCCTAAGAAACCCATTTTTGATCAGACAATTGCATAACTGAACAGCCTAATTCACCCGTACATAAAGCCCATTATCAGCTTGCGCAATGATGCTGCATTGCAGAGTTCGCCAAGGCGAGCGCAATATTTAGTAGCGCCATATTCATCCCTCTTAATTTGCAAGAAACCTTGTCAAGTTTAATCATAATTGAACTCTGTGATCCACGTTAAAACATTAAATTTGATGAATATAATTAAGTTAAATCTACAATTTAGTTAATTAAATTCCAAAAAAAAATTAAATATTAGTATTTAAAGATAAAAAATTTCTTACTGATATTGATAGTATAAAAATGAAATTAATTTCCAAAAAACAAGCAAGAAAATTTAATTTTAAATAAAAACCAGAGGTTAATATGACATATGATTTTGATGAAATTATTGATAGAAAAAACACTGATTCATTAAATTATGATGGATGGAGACAGTACATATTTAATGACAAAAAAAATTCCAAATATAATTTTAAAGATGAGGAATTCATCAGAATGTGGGTTGCAGACATGGAATTTTCAACTCCACCTGAAATATTAAATGCAATAAAAGAAAGGCTAGATAGAAAAATTTTAGGTTATACAAAGATTTATAGCGATGACTATAATGACATTTTTAAAGATTGGTGTAAAAGAAGATACGAATGGGATATTGATGTAAATGATATAGTAATATCACCAGGTATTATTCCTGCTTTAAATAGATTAGTTCCATTGGTGATCAGTAATGATGAAAGAATTTTAATTCACACTCCATCATATACTCCATTTAAAAATGCTGGGGACTATAACTCTAGAGAAGTAATTTATTCCGACCTTAAATATAAAAACGGAAAATATGAAATTGATTTTGCTGATTTTGAAAAAAAATTAAAGGATAAAGAATTAAATATTAAATTATTTATCTTATCAAACCCACAAAATCCTACAGGTCGAGTTTGGACAAAAAACGAACTAATGAAAATGGGAAATATATGTATTGAAAACGATATATGGATTATATCTGATGAAATTCATTGTGATTTACTAAGAAATAATGTGCAACATATTCCTTTAGCTAAACTTTTTCCTAACGAAGAAAAAATAATAACATGTATGGCTCCAAGCAAAACATTTAATTTAGCGGGTAATTTAATGTCTAATTTATTTATAAAAGACAAAAACCTGAAAGATGAATGGTTAAAATTATATGATGAATTTATATCACCACTTAGTTTAGTTGCAACTAAAGCTGCATATAAAAGCTGTGATAATTGGCTCGAAAAACTAAAAGAATATTTAGATGATAATTTTAAATTAACATTTGAATTCTTTAATGAATTTTTCCCAAAATCTAATTTTGAAATCCCAGAGTCAACTTATTTGGCGTGGATAGATATAAATAAATATTTACCGGCTGATTTCGATAAAAATAATTTATCGTTATTCTTTGCTAACAATTCTGGAATATTATTGGAGGGTGGAAATATGTTTGTAAGTAATGGTGATGGATTTATAAGATTAAATTTAGCCTGTCCTAGATCAATATTAATGGAAGGTTTAAATAAAATAAAACAATCATTATTATCACTAAATTAAAGTGAATTTTAATCATGAAAAATAATCATAATAATAAAATACCTTTTACCCTATATGATTTTGGTTGGGTTGTATTATGTATTGGAATGGCAATTGGTTCTGGAATTGTTCTTATGCCAGTTCAAATTGGATTAAAAGGAGTATGGGTATTTTTATTTTCAATAATACTTTCTTATCCAGCCATATACCTACTACAAAATCTTTACCTAAGAACCTTATCAGAAACAAAAGAATGCGATGATTATTCTGGAATTATAACTCAATATCTAGGAAAAAATTGGGGGATAACTTTAGGTGCTATCTATTTTTTTATGCTATTAACAGGAATACTTGGGTATTCACTTGCAATAACGTACGATGGTGCATCATATTTTAAAACATTTGGATTAACTAATGATACTCTTTCAGATACATTTTGGTTTCCTTTATTATTAATATCATCATTAGTATTTATAGCTTCTCAAGGCGAGAAGATTTTATTTAAAATATCGGGTCCAATGGTAGCTATAAAATTTGGAATTATTTTGGTTTTGGGGTTCTTTATGATACCTCATTGGAATTTTGAAAATATTAAGGCTATGCCAAATTTTTTATCATTTGTACGTGATGTATTTCTAACTTTACCTTTTACATTATATTCGATATTATTTGTTCAGATTTTAAACCCTATGAATATCGCTTACAGAAAAATAGAGGAAAATAGAGAAACAGCAACATATAGAGCAATAAGAACAAATAGAATAGCATATGCTGCATTAGCAATTGTAGTGCTATTTTATGCATTTTCATTCACATTTTCAATTAGTTATGAGCAAGCTACATCTGCATTTGAGCAAAATATTTCAGCTCTAGCAATCGCAGCACAAGTTATACCCGGATCAACCGTAAAAGTAATGGCAACAATGTTAAATGTTTTTTCACTTATTACAGCATTTTTAGGGATCTACTTAGGTATTCATGAATCTTTGAAAGGAATAGTTGTTAATATAATTTCACGTTTTATTTCTAGAGAAAAAATTAATAATAAAATATTAAATATCTCAATAGGTGTTTTTGTAGCCCTATCATTATCCATTTGGGTTTCAACTAAATTCCCTGTCTTATTAGTTTTTCAATTAGCTGGACCTCTGTACGGTATTGTATCATGTTTAATACCAGTTTATTTAGTTTACAAAGTCAAATCTTTACATAAATACAAAACATACTCATCAATTTACATTGCCTTTTTTGGAATATTACTGTGTATATCGCCATTTTTAAAATTCTTTGAATAAAATTTTTTTTAAGATTGATTAAGTTTTAATTTATACATATATTAAATGGAAAGTAGTGCCAACACCAAGGAACTTGATAGTATAATGCGGGGATGTAATTTCCTATCAAATACTAATTTTTATTAAAAAGATAAATACAATTAGATTGGTAATAATAAATCATATAAAACGATAAGGAGAATAGGCTTGCTGGGAAAATAAATTTCAGCAAGCCTTAATATTATAAACTAAACAATATATAACTATGTTATTGGTAAACCTTTAAATGATTTTATTTCTCTAATACCAAAACTAGTATTCATTTCTTTAATGTTACCTATTGCCCTGATTTTCTCCATTGATACGTGATGAAAATCGTCCATATCTCTAATAACTAATTGTAAAAGATAATCATATCTACCAGAGATATTATGACAAACAATAACATTATCAACTTTCAAAATTTCTCTTTCAAATTGCTTCATGGTTTCTTCAGAATGAAAGTCTAGAGTTATATTCATGAAGGCGTAAAAATTATACCCTAAACTTTTAGGTTCAATAACTGCTTGGTATTTTTTTATAACCTCTTGTTCAAGAAGTTTAAGTCTCTTCCAGCATGCAGGTGGCGATAAAAAAACACGCTTAGCAACCTCCGCATTATTTAAACGACCATCTGCTTGCAATAGCTTAAGTATTTGCATATCAACTTTATCAAGCTTCATCATATTAGTAACCTATGGCATTAATCATAATTAGGTAATTTTAATAATTATATCTTGTTTTTAAATATTAAGGCCTGTAAACAAAATGGTTTAATTGGTACCTTTTAAATCGAAAAACAGCACGTATACTGTTAAGCAATCTCAGATGAAAAAACAATAAATTGTACCAACATCGATAGAGATTAGTTAGAGGCATTAATTAGTGAAGAACAATTCTTGTGCATTGTACTCTCTTTCTGTTTCAAGATTGGTTGTCAATATGGCATAAAATTGCTTTCATAAATCAGCGACGAACAGCCATAATTCCAGCATCAACGTCCCAGATAGCACCAGTCACCCAAGCGGCTTTATCTGACAACAGGAACATAATGGTGTTCGCTACATCTTCCGGAGTACCCACACGTCCGAGCGGATGGAAATCGTTCATGGCCTTCATTGCCTCTGCAATATCATCCTTGTCCATAAAACCTTCGTAAATAGGCGTATGTACAATTCCCGGTGATACAGCATTAACACGGATACCTGTGCTAGCTAGTTCTATAGCAAGATTACGAGTCAACGCGTGCAGACCCGCCTTCGCCATAGAGTAGGCTGAAGCAGGTGAGTCACCTAGAGCGGCTTGAGCACCAATTGAGCCCACATTAACAATAGCGCCTTCGTACTTTCCAGCCAGCATGTTTTTCACCACGTCTTGGGTAATAAAAAATGTAGCTCGATTAAGTGAAAGATACATGTCATAGTCCGTACCATCGTGTTCGATAAAACTCTTTGGAATGAAGATACCCGCAGAATTGACCATCAGATTAATATCACGATGATGAGTGTTAATTTCCTGTCGGATAAAGTTCATTCCATCTTCAGTCATTAGATTGGCCGCAATGACCGAAACGTTCCCGAACTGACTTAACTCTTCTTTAACTGCCTCCGCTTTGTCTTTTCTATTACCAGTCAGCACTACACTACCGCCGGCTTTCAGTACCATACGGGCGGTTTCAAGCCCCATTCCGCTTGTGCCGCCAACGACTAAAAGTTTTTTACCTTTGAAAAAATCGCTCATTTCTCACTCCATTTTTGCAGGTTATATTCAGCCAATACTTATACTGTCGATAAAGGGTATTTAAATGCTACAGCCATCAATGCCGCATGTTTGGCCGTTCGTACTGAGTAGAGCTTCCTGCTTTTCATCCCAGACCTGCAGCAAAGCGCTGAGAAAATTCTCTGCAGACTGAGCACCGCTAATAGCATACTTCTCATTCAACAGAAAAAGCGGTACGCCACTGACCCCCAATGAACGAGCATAAGTTTCATCGTCATGCACAGAGGCTCGTAGGCTCTCGTTATTTAAAGCGCTGCGTGCATCAGATGCATTCATACCAACTTCTTCAGCCAGCTTAATCAACTCTGAAGAGTCAAAAATAGAGCGTCCTTCTGTGGTTCCGGCCAGGTATAAACGTTCAGCCATCATATCGCCCATGCCTTCCTGATGTGCAGCAGCCAACAGGGTCAGCGCATTTTCAGTATCACCAAATAGCATGGTGTCAAAATTATACTGAAGACCTTCCAATTTACCGGCCGTTTCCACTTGGTTCATCATTAATTCAGCATCGTGCTGCCCCCCAAATTTTTTATACAGAGCCTCCCGAAAGGGCAATGGAGGACGATCGCCTGAAATACGAAAACCATGATGGCGTATCACGACACTATCTCGGTGTTCAAATGCGGCAAGCCCTTTTTCAAAGCGTTTTTTGGCTATCCAGCACCATGGGCAGACTAAGTCTGACCAAATATCGATAGTGATAATAGGTTTAAGAATTTCCATTTTTATTCCTAATAAATATTAAAATTAGTTCTTCCGGATGCCGTTACATTGGGATACCGCCGCATAAGACTCCGGAAGTAATGTCTTATTCAGCGGCCCAAAAAGGATAATCGGTATACCCTTTTTCAGGATTGCCGCTAACACCGTAGTAGGTAGAGCGATCGCTTTCTGCCAGTGGCCAGCCATTCCGCATTCTTTCAACCAGGTCCGGATTAGCAATGTACGGAACACCAAAGGCCACCATATCCACTTCATTGTTTTTTAGCGCCATTTCGGCAATATCACGGTTGAACCCACCCGCGGCGATTAACGTACCGGTGAAAGCCTTCCTGAAAGCTGCTTTGAATCCTTCAGGTGTCAGTGCTTTGGTATACTCTGGTTGATAGTAAAGATGCACATACGCCAATTCGCGTTGACCCAGCGCCGCTGCCATTTCATTCCAAGTTTCGTCTTCCCCCTCATAAGGGGCAAGATCGTAGATACGGCCATACGGAGAAAGCCGGACGGCAACTTTGCTGTTACCTATAGCGGATGAAACTGCATCGATAGTTTCCAGCAGAAAGCGTTGACGATTTTTAACAGAACCACCATAACCATCCGTACGTGTATTTAGTTCACTACTGAGGAACTGGTCAAAAATAAACCCGTTAGCGGCCATGATCTCAACGCCGTCAAAACCAGCATCCATTGCTAATCGAGCTGAGCTGACAAAATCCTGAGTAACACGACTAATTTCGTCTGTTTCCAAAGCGCGCGGGGCACTGGGTATGACAGGACCCGGTTCACCTGAATCTGTCAGCGCAAACACCGTCGTGTTGATTGCCTGCACAGTGCCTGAAGAAACAGGTACCATTTGATTTGGTAACAAAGAAACGTGAGACATTCGACCAACATGCCACAGTTGGGCAAAAATACGACCTCCCTTCTCATGCACAGCATCCGTCACTTTACGCCAGCCATCGACATGAGCATTTGTGTAAATTCCTGGCGTGTAGAGATAACCGCGAGCTTCTTCTGAAACTGGCAATCCTTCCGTTATAAGAAGTCCTGCAGACGCACGCTGCGCGTAATAAAGTGCAACAACATCATCCGCGACATCATTCATTGTGCGAGTACGGGTCATGGGGGCCATCACCACACGGTTTTTTAACTCAAGACCAGACAGGTTGTAAGGCGTGAATAACTTACTCATCGAATACCTCATAATTTGTTTATTTTATATAACACGGGCTAGGATGCAGTTGTGTACTGAACAATAGTTAACTAATGACACCAATCCACTTCATCCTCTGGAAAGTCGATAAAGCATATCACACCTATCTACTAGTTGATAGATTGACGTGAATTATTTATACTGCTACTTAAATCCAGTTACAACTGCAGAAAAACATAAATATCAGGAGAGTAAATCGTGCATGAAATAATCCATTATAACGAAGATAATTTTCGCGATATTGAACGCTATGAAGGAGTATCAGTAGTGCGCTTCTCTGCGCCTTGGTGTCCACCTTGTCAAGCAAGTGAGGCGTTTTTTAACGCATTCATCAATCAGCTTGATAATGACGTACAGGCAGGTAAGGTGAACGTTGATTTGGCGCCGGTATTAACAACAAAATACGAAATCTGGGGACTACCTTCAGTTTTGATATTTAAGGAAGGTCAGCTGATAAGGCGTATACCCGGTGTGAAATCAGCTGCTTTTTATGCCGGTGCGATAGACGATGTTAAAAAAGGGCTATAATGCCCTTTTTTATCAAAAATGATCTATTTTGCATAAATTCCGGTCTCATTTATTTTATAAATAATAAGACACCTAGTAAAGTTCATCAGATGCCTTATGCCTGAAAAATTATCAAATTATATCAGGATCATAACATCTATCAGCTTCTCATCTGGTTGATAGCATCTAGAGTACGAGCAGAATATACAGCGGCAGCACCGGCATTAAGATTAATTGCCACACCTAGAGCTTCTGCAATTTCGTCATCTGTTGCACCTGCATTAATCGCGGCTTCAGCATGAAAAGCTATACAACCGTCACAGCGGGTAGTGACTGCACAGGCGAGAGCGATAAGCTCACGAACTTTAGCACCGAGCAAATCAGTTTTACTACCTGCGCTACCCAGCGTCACCACGCCTTTCATAGTATCAGGTGCTAATTTGCCAAGTTGGCTAAGGCGTTGCATCAGTTCTGTACGGTAACTATTCCAATCTTGCATGGGATCCCCCTTTGTTTTTAAATTTTAAGAATCTGTAATATATGCTTCAAGCTACTACCGAATACCTCTGGTCTTCCGGTTGCCCTCGCCACGACACTGGCACCTTCGCATATATTGATAATCAGCAAAGCCGCATCGACAGCGGTCAGGTTTGAAGAAAACTCTCCTGTACTGTTGCCTTGGTCAACTATGCTAACTAACCATTTGATTTGCATATCAAAATATAACGACGTCTGCTCTGTAATGTTTTGAGGTAGATTAGCCGTCTCAGCTGAAAGTGCACAGCATAACGGCAGCAAAGAAGCTCGATAACTTTCTGTAAAAAGATCTACATATGCCGCTATTTTTCCAGCTGCCGAATTTTCTGTTAATTCGATCTGGTCAAATAAGTTACGTGTATCCAAAAATGCTTGCCTGACCACCTGTTCGCCGAGTATGTCTTTTGTCGGAAAATGGTGATGTATGCTAGCCTTAGTGATACCAATACTCTTAGACAGGTCAGCATAACTGAAGGCTGAATAGCCTTTCTCTCTCATCAAGTGCTCAGCCTCACAGAGAAGGCGTTCACGTGTCATTGTTGTCATGATATACCTCTATAATCTACTAGTTGGTAGATTATATTGTTCTCTAAATGATATCGCAAGACTCCACGCCACAGAAAACGGACTAAGGCGTTAACGAAGATAATTACACTAAGCGAGTTTCTATCAGCACAGGATTTGCGAGAGTATCATGGATAGGTGAATTTTCCGGTAGAAGCCTAACTAGCTCTTCGAGCTGCTCACGGGTAGCGGTATTGCTGTCTAGGCGTACGTTGACACGAATACTTTTGGCACCTTTACGTACATTTTGATCTAAACCAAGAAAGCCTTTCATATCAATGTCGAAATAAAGATCCAATTCGATTCCTTCTAACTCTATACCTTTTTCTGCCGCCATCAAGGTTAAGGTAGCGGTATAGCAGCCCGCTAAAGCCTGTAGAATATACTCCGTCGGACTCATACCAGTATCCGCCCCCAGAATTCCCGGAGGCTCATCACCGATATTTGAAAATTTTCCAGCGCGACTGTTATCCTCTTTACCATTCTGAAAAGATGACCCTGTTTCTACGCGAACCGCTAAACCACCGTGTGAGCGTGCTTTTACTTGAAACGACATGTTGCCTAGGCCAGGCTCTGCGCGTACGGCTTCGCGAATATTGCTGATAGCATTAGCCGATGCTTGGGGTTTCACTGCGTGAGACATATTCACTCCTAATAAAGGTTGATGACGATAAGTCACAATAAACTACCTACTAGTTGATAGGTTAACTGAATAAATATGTATTGTCCAGCCCCTTAAGCTAGAGCCATGGTACGGATCTACTTAAAAGACGAAAAATAGCCTATATCAAGGCAATTTTTTAACAAAACCATATACGATAAAAATATTTATTGTGGGAGATGAGCGAAGGCTAGGCAATCTAATTTCGATCGATACACTTCGACTAAAAGAGGGGTCATGCAGCAGTTTGATCAATCCATATAACAAGAAATGTATACAAGTGGCAAACGCATTAAAATAGATTTTACCTACACATTCGAGGCTAATCATGACAAACATAGCACGCAGCGAAACAAAGCTTCTGATGCGTGAGAAGTGCTACCACGGCCATCTTGAACGTAAACACCACCTTATGGAAATACATTGAAGATATAATATTATCTGGTACTACAGAGCCTGCATTATAGAATCGTATAAAATACTCTGACCTATTTCCCTCTAATGAGCATATCGTCAATACCTACATCACCAAAACGGAGAGATAACGATAAGTAAGTGAGGCGTCACTATTCAATACTTTAAAATTAACATGTTATTACCGTTGTATATTTGGAGACCTCAGCAATCGCCTCTTTATCAGCAATGTCATTGGTTATTAGCGCGGTAATCTCGGACCAGTCACAAATCTTAAACAAGCTACTTCTCTGGAACTTAGTATAATCCCCTAGAATATATTTCTTTTCGGAGTGAGCGATGATTGTTCTGTCTATAAATGCATCAGATGAAGATGGAGTGGATGGACCGGCCATATTACTGAAACCATCTGTTCCGATAAAACATAAATCAACGTTAATGTCATTAATCATCGATACAGCCCAACCACCGAAGACGGAGGAGCTTTTCTTCCTTAGTTCGCCACCAAACAGAAAAACTTGGTTATCCGACTCAATCAGAACACTTGCTACTGGCAGAGAATCTGTGAAGATCTTAAATCCCGATTTCATACATAGCAGATTAGCCAATTCGTAATTAGAACTCCCTGTGCCGATGATCATTGAACTATTCGGGGGAACAAACTCAATAGCTTTTCTAGCGATGGCTTGCTTAAAGGAACTGTTTTCTTTTTCTCTAACCTGAAAAGGATGTTCTATAGCTCCTTGTTTTAAAGTTGCGCCTCCATGGCTTTTAACTAGTAATCCTTTCTGCTCAAGAAAGGTCAAATCTTTTCTGATAGTTTCATAAGTAACCCCATATTTTTTGGCGAGGTCACTGACGTACACGGTTCCTGCCGAAATAATTTCCTCAAGGATCAATTTTCTTCTTTCTTCAACTAGGTACATCCTTCCTCCAATCAACCATTGAATATCATGTAAGTACAAATCATATC
>NZ_JAEHOQ010000018.1 GCF_016239305.1 Proteus vulgaris
GATTTATAAATTCAAAAAAATTTTCTACTGATGGATCCCACATTCATAATTCTCTAATAAGTTATTTTTATTATAAATAATAATATATAAATCTTTATATTTAACATTTATCTGCATTAAAAACATACCAAGCTATAAAAACTCAGGATATAAACAATATATTTAACAGTATTTTTATGTCAACATTAATTGTCATACAAATGAGAGTAAGCTAGTGACGTTACAAAGTGATCTATTTTTGTAAATGATGAGCAATAGGAGCATAAGTGTGGATGTTAATTTCTATGTAACCTGTATCGGGGATGCTTTGAAATCTCAGATGGCGAAAGACAGTGTATTACTGTTAGAAAAATTAGGATGTCGGATTCATTTTTTAGAAAAGCAAGGATGCTGTGGCCAACCTGCAATTAATAGTGGCTATGTAAAAAATGCAAAACCTGCAATGAAGCACCTTATTGAGACATTTGAAACAAATGAATTTCCTATTATATCTCCTGCTGGTTCTTGCTCTTACGCGATTAAAGGTTATGCAAAATACCTTGCTGATGAGCCTGAATGGGCGTTACGAGCTGAAAAAATTGGCAATAGAATGTTTGATTTAACCTCGTTTATTGTTAAACAACTAGGTATTGTTGATGTCGGTGCTTGTCTCAATGGTAAAGCAGTTTACCATCCTTCTTGTAGCCTATTTCGTAAGATGGGCGTAAAAGAAGAACCGTTAACACTATTACGCCATGTTAAAGGACTTGAACTATTACCTTTTGCAGATATGGAAACTTGTTGTGGTTTTGGTGGTACATTCTCCGTCAAAATGGCAGAAATTTCAGGTGAAATGGTCAAAGAGAAAGTTCATCATATTATGAGTGTTAAGCCTGACTATTTAATCGGTGCTGACGTAAGCTGCCTTTTAAATATAGGTGGTCGCTTAGAACGAGAAGATCGTCCTATCAAGGTGCTACATATTGCTCAGGTGTTAATGAGTCATGAGGAGGTATTATGTCGTTAAGAACAAGTAATATTCCCTTCAAGGATTTAATTAATCGCCAAGTACATGATGAAATCATGCAAAAAGCAGTTGCAAATGCACAACAGACTATTGGTAGAAATCGTCAAAAAATGGTGGATGATCTAGGGCATTGGGAAGATTGGAGAGATAGAGCGGCTCAAATTAGAGATCATGTGCTTACAAACTTAGATGCTTATTTATATCAATTATCTGAGAAAATAGAACAGCATGGTGGCCATGTTTTTTTTGCTAAAACAAAAAAAGAAGCGACACAATATATCCTTAGTGTTGCCAAAGAAAAGAATGCTAAGAAAATTGTAAAAGCTAAATCCATGGTGACTGAAGAAATCGGCATGAATAGTACGTTAGAAAATGCGGGTATTAAAGTTATTGAAACTGATTTGGCTGAATTTATTCTTCAGCAAGCAAAAGACGCACCTTCTCATGTTGTTGTACCTGCTATTCATAAAAATAGAGAGCAAATACGTCAGATATTCCACGATAAACTAGGATATAACGGATCTGATAGACCCGAAGAGATGACTCGTTTTGTTCGTAAAAATATTAGAGAAGATTTCTTTACTGCAGATATTGGTATAACTGGGTGTAATTTTGCTGTAGCTGAAACCGGCTCTATTTGTTTGGTCACTAATGAAGGTAATGCTCGATTAAGCACTACTTTGCCTAAGACACATATTGCAGTAATGGGAATGGAGCGTATTGTACCAACCTTTAAAGAGGTTGATATTCTAATCACGATGCTAGCGCGTAGTGCAGTAGGATTGCGTTTAACTGGGTATAATACTTGGCTTACTGGCCCAAGAGAAAATGACAATGTTGATGGTCCTGAAGATTTCCATCTTGTTGTTGTCGATAATGGGCGTTCAAAAATCATTGGTTCTGAGTTCAAAGATATCTTACGTTGTATTCGCTGTGGTGCATGTATGAATACTTGTCCTGCTTATCGCCATATTGGTGGTCAAGGATATGGTTCAATTTATCCTGGCCCTGTTGGTGCCGTTTTAACACCATTATTAGGTGGTTATAAAGAGTTTAAGAACTTGCCTTATGTCTGCTCATTATGTACTGCCTGTGATTCTGTTTGCCCTGTAAAAATTCCTCTATCCAGTCTAATTAAAAAACATAGAGAGGTGATGGTTACAGAAGGTATTACACCCACAACAGAGCGTACAATCACGACTTTATTTAACTATGTAAATCGGCATCCAACCTTATGGAAGGTTGGAATGAATTGGGGAGCTCATGCTGCTCGATGGTTTATTAAAGATGGTAAAGCGCCATTCAATATAGGTGCATTAAAGGCTTGGACTGAGGCGAGAAATCTACCTGAAGGTGACGGTGAAAGTTTTCGTAGTTGGTTTAAAAAACATCAAAAAGAGGAGAAATAAATGATGAATAATGCAGAAGCTTTTTTATCTCATCTTGCTTCTCAATTAGGACGGCCATTAAAAACGAAACCAGAAGTGTTACCGTTACCAGTGAATACATACCCTGAAGAGCGCTTAACTGACTTATCTGAAGAAGAGCGGTATCAATACTTTATTAACGCCGCTAAGTTAGTTGGAAGTAGCTGTGAGAGCACCACTCAAGATTTATTACCTAAATGTTTACTTGCACTGAGTCAGAAATATGGTTCGCCTATTATTTTAACGGGGGATCCTAGATTAAAAGAGAGCGGAGTTATCGATTTATTATCTCAACATTGTGAAATAGAAGTCTGGGATCATCTTGTTGGTAAAAAAAATATTGAGTTAATAAAGTATGCCAAAGTAGGTATTATTTTTGCTGAGTACGGATTAGCTGAATCAGGGGGAGTTGTTTTATTTTCTGGTGCAGATAAAGGACGTAGTGTTAGCTTAATACCAGAAACAACTATTTTTGTTGTTAAACGTAGTTCTATTTTGCCTCGAGTAGCGCAATTGGCTGAAAAACTACATAAAATGACTACATGTGATATTAGAATGCCTTCTTGTATTAATATTATCAGTGGACCTAGTTGTACCTCTGATATTGAGTTAATCAAAGTTGTTGGTGTTCATGGTTCTTTAAATGCTATTTATGTTGTGATTGAAGATCGTTAACCGATATCTGTAAAGAGTCACAATATTATTGTGGCTCTTGCTCTTCTGATTTTAGTTTACTGTAATCAAATAAATATTTATTTCCATCGATCACCATAATAGATGGTGCTCCTTTGTAACATTCATTAAGTGGTGAGTGACAAACTTTTTTTGAATGATGCTTTATCCCCAACCAATCGCTTAATAACCAATAATTATTTGCAGTTGAATAAGGCTGGCTTAATATATCATTATTAATGGTAGGCTTATCGATTAAGGAGCTATACCAAATAAATAAAGGAATATTATAAGCCTCTTGGCGAGGAGTATGGACACCATGGTGATAATGGATCTCGCGATTTTTATCTAAACGCTGTAATGCATGATCTGCAAAATAGAGTACCGAGGCAGGCTTATCTTTTACTTTATCGATAATCTGTCCAATAAATTTATCTGTGTAGTGAATGGAACTGTCATAGCAATTATCATCAGGTTGTGATGTAAATGATTTTAATTCATCACTTGGAAACCTATTACAAGCGGGTTCATGGCTACCATAGGTATGTAAAATAATAAGTTTTTTCTTGCTTGATTTATCACTAAGCGCTTTATCTAAATAAGGAAGTAACTCCTCATCATAACCAATAAATCTATTCCATTGTTTATTCTGTGCCATATTAGCAATAACAGAAATAACACTAGTTTTTTGGTTACCCTCCCCTTGATTACTTAGCCAATAAGTTTTAAAACCAGCATGATTAGCAAGAGAAACAATATTATCTGCATAATGTGTTTTATCTTGTAATTGGTCTAACCCTATATTTGAAAGAGATATAGGTACTGAAAGTATAGTAACGGGTGCAGGGGAGTATACTTGATTAAATAATAAAATATTTTCTTTTTCTTTTTTTAAATTTGGTGTTGTATCATAAGGATAACCATAAATACCTAGGTGATCACGACGAACAGACTCACCAATTATAAGAATATAAAATTCTGGTTTATCATCAACTTTATCATAATGGAGGTTGACATGATGTGAGGCTATTTTTTTAATTTGCCTATTTTCATGAAAAGTTTTTACTAATGCAGCTGCATTATAAAATGGAGTATAAAGGAAAGTGTATTCTACGAGTAGTTTATTATTATTCTCTGGTCTTATCGCTAGGTTTTTGTATATAGGTGTCGTTATCATCAATAAAATTATAATAATTAAGCTTCGCTTTGCTGTTTTAATATTAGAAAAAGATGACATTTTATATATAAGGAAATAGTAAATAGCAAATACAAAAGCATAGAATAAAACATAATACTTATTATAAGAGAGCATACCAATAGTTTCACTACTATTAGTATTAATAAAGGTTTCTGCTATAGAAGATGAAAATACAATATCGTGTTCACGGTAGAAAAACAGTGAAATTGAGAGGTTAAGTGTCCACAGTGATGTTACAACAAAAGTGATCATTTTTCCTACCATAGAGTGATAGATACCACTACAAGCGAGCATGATAAGAAATCCTATCACAGAGATATAGACTTTTTGCTCAATATAAAAGGATGAACCACCAAGTAATGATGGAACTATTGATAAGAAAAATAGAAGTAATAAATAAGTTAATTTAGACATGATTTATTAAATTTCACCTTTTTTATATTGGGTGAAATTTAACCATTAACGAATTGATAATACAAGTTTTCTTTTAATATAATAAGTAATAATTTAATGTTTTTGTTCTTCTTTTAGTTTTTAAAGCTAACTTTAGATAAAAAATGATTTTTTTACATAATTATTATTAGTTATTTAAAAATAATGTTAATTATAGCGTTTTTTTTAAAAGAGCAAGTTATTCAGCACTTATGTTAAACAAATTAATTATCTATTTTTAATGTTATTTATAATAAATCAATCAATTATATTAAAAGAGTGATTATTTATAATCACTCTTTTATATCAATGAATATTATAAGTAACGGCCTATTTCATATCCATCCCAAATAGCAGCCATAATTGTACGTGTTTTTTGACTATCACCAATATTAAATACTTGTTCAACATCTAGCTCATTACTCAATGATTGGTAAAGTTGGTTTTGAGACTCATAGCCAAGTGCTAATACAATATGATCCGCTACAAGTGTTAAGGCTTCGCCTTGCTTTTGCACTTCAACACCCTCTTTAGTAATACGTTTTAAAAATGTCGAGGTGAGTAAATTAACTTTTTCTTTGACTAATAACTCTTTAGTCATTTGATAGTTTGCAAAACAAGAGCCATGAGGTCCGCCTATAATATCATCTGAGGCTTCAATAAGAGTGACTTGCTTACCTCTTTGAGCCATCCACAGTGCAGCTTCAGTTCCTACTAATCCAGCACCAACCACGATAAGTTTATCACCTGTAATTAAATCTGGGTTCATTAACATTTTTTCAGCAAGCATAGCTTTAGGGTCGTCTCTACCTTCAAGCCAATGAGGTACTGTAGGTTTAGAGCCTGTTGCAAAGATAACACTATCGGGATGATGGGATTCAATAACCTCTTTATTCGCTTCCATATTGAGTTGAACATTGACTCCTTTACGCTCTAACTCGCCAACAAACCATTTTAACAATAATTTATCATCATGTTTAAAAGGAGGTTGTCCACCAGGAATAATACAACCTCCTAGTTGATTAGTTTTTTCATATAAGGTGACATTATGCCCACGTTCAGCTGCAATACGTGCAACTTCCATTCCTGCAACCCCCCCACCAACAACAACGATATTTTTAGGATGATAAGCAGGTAATAACTTAAACTCTTCTTCACGGCCACAGGCGGGATTGACTGCACAAGAGATATTACCAATATCAGCCATACGACCTAAACATCCTTGATGGCACGATAGACATGGGCGAACTTCATCAAAGCAGCCACGACGAATCTTATTAGGGATATCAGGATCCGCAAGTAATCCGCGTCCTAAAGCAATACCATCAGCAATATGATTTTCTATTGCATGTGATGCTAGGTCTGGATTTTCCATACGTCCTGCCATTAATACAGGGATATCTACGACATCAGAAACGGCTTTACAATAAGGACTATACATTCCTGGTTTAAAGAATTGGGGTGGGTGATTCCAATACCATGAATCATAAGTACCAGCATCGACGTTTAAAGCATCATAACCCATATCTTGAAGATATTTCGCAGCTTTAAGCCCTTCCTCCATATCTCTACCCATTTCAGTGGCAATTTCATCAGGAAGAATACCTTGGCCAAATCCTTTCATATTACTTTTTACAGAATAACGTAATGAAACAGGAAAATTTTGACCACAAGCAGTTTTAATACCTTGAACTATTTCTACCGCGAAACGGTATCTATTTTCAAAACTACCGCCGTATTCGTCTGTTCTTTTATTAAAAAAGGCAAGTGTAAATTGATCAAGAAGATATCCTTCATGTACAGCATGAATTTCAACACCGTCAAACCCTGCTTTTTGCGCAATAACAGCGGATTCAATAAATTTTTGAATAAAATACTTTACTTCCTCGGTTGTTAATTCTCGGTGTTCAATAGAAGGGTCGAATCGATTTTTTTCGTTCGATGGTGCTACATTGGTCTCATTGACAACGAGACCTGGAATGCATGAACGACCCCAGCCCGCAGTAAGTTGTAAAAAAATCTTACAGTCATAGGCGTGTACTCGTTCTGTCATTTCTCGTGCATTTTTTATATAAGCAACAGGGTTATGTGTGGGACATGGTAGTGATGGAAGAGGGAATTGTTCTAGTTTGTTTTCAACCTTATTAACGCCAGTAATGATAAGACCAACGCCACCTCTTGCTCGAGTAACATAATATTCAATACCTCGATTATTATAAGCACCTTGTGCATCAGCACAGCCTAATGTACCCATAGGAGCCATAATAAAACGATTTTTTATCTGCACTGCACCTATATTCATAGGGCTAAATAAAACTTTATGTTTATTCTGTAACATATGATACCTCCCACATCGTGTAATACTATAAATATGGGAGATTTTTATAGACTTTATTTTGCTTTTTAGGACAAATATTTGACAATAATACTTTTAGATAATTAATTTGACATAAGTCAAATTAATTATGGCTTATAACATTCTTTTTGTTGGACTTAGCCCTGTCCATCGCTTGAAGGCTCTTGAGAAAGTACTTAGATCAGAAAAGCCTAATCTGTAGGCAATTTCAGTCATAGAAATATCACTATCTTCCAGTAAATAGAGCGCTTTTTCTAATTTAAATTTCTCAAGGACTCGACGATAACTTGTTCCATATTCAGATAATCGACGATTAAGAGTCCTAATATGAATGTTAAGCGAGTAAGCCAGACTTTCACCGGTGATTTCTGATAAATTTTCACAAGTATTAAGATAATTATATATTTTTAAGATCAAATCTTTTTTATTAATTAAGCCAACTTTTTCACGTAATAAATTTAATGATGAGTAATAAAGATCTATATCATTATTAGATAATCTCAGATAAAGATATTTTTTTTCAATACAAATTTTACGAATAGGAAACTCTAATTTAATACTGACATTCAACTTTTCGGTATAATTTTTTAAAATTAGGTCTGAGAAATTTTTTTTCATTAATTGAACATTAATAGATAAATTATGCTCAGCACATATTTTTTTTATTAACACAATAATAGTGGCGATAAATAGAGAAGAGCCTAAAAAAGTTAAATGATTCTCTTTATTTAACGGTTCATTATCAAGTATCCATAATTCTACATCACCTTGAATATTTTGGTGATAGCTTAACCTTATTGGCGTTCCAATAAAGGTAGAGTACTCACAGATATTTTTGAGTAGAGTCTCTACATCTGGAGATGTCCAGAGTGTAAGAGAAAACGAGCTAAACGTTAATGGTGTGACGTGTTTGGCAATATCATAAAATAAACTATCATTTGGATATTTTGTATAGAAGTCATGGATGCATTCTCTCGTTGTTTGTAAAGGAATATCACCATGTTGGGGAAGTTGACGAATAAAATCGCTATTACTTAAATTTTGTTCTTCCGCTGCCTTTTTTATCAAAGTACCCCAACCTTTATGTAGAAAAACAGAGGGTACAACTATTTTTTCTCCCTCATGA
Source organism: Proteus vulgaris (assembly GCF_016239305.1). Lineage (GTDB taxonomy): Bacteria > Pseudomonadota > Gammaproteobacteria > Enterobacterales > Enterobacteriaceae > Proteus > Proteus vulgaris_C. The sequence continues at coordinate 8,218 of NZ_JAEHOQ010000018.1, forward strand.
GATTGTTTCATGTTGAGTATCCTAATTTTCCATATAAATATATTCAATATTCAATATTCAATATTCAATATTCAATATTCAAATAATTACAAAATTAATAACAAATTATCACTTCCTATCTTGACTTAAAAGTTAGTAGAAATACTTGCTTTAAGTTTGTCTTTAATAAGTAAATATTTAGTATTAATTTCTCATTTATATGTGATGTTTATCACAAAAAAAAAGGTTGACCTAAAAGGTTGTTCTGTTGTCCTAAATTGCAAAGCGTATCTGTGGATTATCAGCTAATTTTATTTAAAGGTAGTTGATACTTTAAATTTAACTAATCTCAGTGTTATGTACTATATGAGGGCGTTGGATGTAAATAATCACTACATTATTCCACCTGAAGGAGCGCTACATGAAAGAATGGCAAAGTATGTATAGTGATAAATTGATCTCTACAGAAACGGCTGTCACTAAAATTGAGTCTGGGGATAAAATATGGATTGGTGGATTAGTTTCTACTCCAGTCTTTTTCCTCAAAGAATTAGATAAGCACCTTGAATCATTTGAAGGATGTGAACTTTATTCTGGTCTAATGACAGCTCCTTACGAATTTTTAAAATCTAAATATAAAAAGCATTTTAAACATTATAGTTTATTTATGGGACCAATCGAGCGTAAGCTCCAAAATACAGGTGAAGGTAATTTGGAAATGATTAATTTCCACTTTTCTAACTTTAGCCGAGTGATTGATCGTCTACAACCTAATGTTGTTGTTATTGAAACTACACCACCAGATGAAAATGGATACTTAAGCCTAGGGGCTTGTGGCGGTGTTGCAAATAAAAACGCACTAAGATACGCCAAAAAAGCTATTTTTGTTATCAACAAACACCAACCTTATGTCGGTAATCCCGAAAATTTAGTCCATATTGATGATGCGACTTGGTTAGTTGAGGGGCATCATAGTATCGCACTGCCTAAAGCAGAAGAACCTACCGAAAGAGATAAACAAATTGCAAGACACATATTACCTTTTATTAAAGATGGTATGACTATCCAAATAGGTATTGGCACAATATCTAACGCAATGGGACTCGCGCTACTAAAACATAAAGATTTAGGTATTCATACTGAAATGTTTACTGAATCTATGATGTATATGTGTAAAGCGGGTGCTGTAAATGGCTCGAAGAAGAATTATAAACCAAATAAAATTGTTGCAGGTTTTGCTACAGGTCCTCAAGAAGTCATGGATTTCTTAAATAACAATCCAGACTTTGAAATGGTTAGTATGGACGTGGTTGTTAGCTGCCAAGAAGTTGCTAAAAATGACAATTTTGCCTCAATTAACACTTGCTTAATGGTTGATCTATTAGGACAAGTTGCTTCAGAAGGGGTTGGGCATATACAAATCTCAGGATCGGGTGGACAACTTGATTTCGTCCGTGGTGCAAATATGTCTCACAATGGGATCAGTATTCTTTGTCTCTCTTCGATTCGTCAAACAAAAGCAGGTAATGAGTCTAATATTCGTATTGCATTACCTAATGGTACTCCGGTAACTACACCTCGTAATGATGTCAATATTATTGCGACAGAGTATGGCGCTGTTGATCTTCGAACTTTAAGTAATACAGAACGTGTTCAGGCACTTATTAGCATAGCTCATCCTGAGTTCAGAGATTCATTATTATCTGAAGCAAAAGCAGCTGCCTTAATAAAATTGGAGGATTAATTATGTATAAAGGTCAATATTTTAAATTAAATGCTGTACCCGCACAAAATAAAATTATTGAGTTAGTTTTTGATTCTGATAATGATCCTGTTAATCGTTTAAGTAAAGATGCACTGACTGACTTAGAAAAATGTATAAGTACCCTGGAAAAAGAAGAAAATGTAGAAGGGTTAATTATCCGCTCTAATAAAAGATTATTTAGTGCAGGTGCTAATGTTAAAGAATTCCAAAAAATATTTTCTTCAGGTGAGAAACCACTAAAAGACTATTTAAATTGGGCTCACTCTATTTATAACCGTATTGAAGATTTACCTTATCCAAAGGTTGCGCTTGCTCATGGTGCAGTCGCTGGTGGGGCTGTTGAGCTAATTTTATTAGCTGATTATCGTCTCGCGGCTAGTGATACTGTAATTAGTATGCCAGAAGTTAAATTAGGTATATTCCCAGCATGGGGAGGAATTACTCGACTTCCTCGTATTGTTGGGCTTGATACTGCTATTTCTTGGCTGACAACAGGGAAAAACTTTAAAGCACCTCAAGCTTTAAAGGCACATGTTATTGATGGCATTCTTAATAATAATGAAACGGCTAAAGATCAAGCTATCGCATTATTAAGTAGTGCGATTAATAATAAGCTTGATTGGAAATCTCGTTACAACGAAAAACAATCACCTCTAACATTAAATAAATATGAATTAAGTTTATCTTTAAATGTTTCTAGAGGCATGATAGCGAAAGCCGCTGGTCCTAATTATCCTGCGCCGAAACATATTCTTAATACACTTGAAGAAGCTGCTTATTTAACACGAGATGAAGCGTTAAAAGTTGAAATCAATAATTTAGCTATTTGTGTTCAAGATAATAATGTATCAGATGCTTTGGTAAACGTTTTCTTAAGCGACCTTGCCGTAAAATCCATTGCTAAAAGTCATATTAAAGCGCCTTGCGATATTGAAAATATCGGTGTTATTGGTGCAGGTATTATGGGAGGCGGTATTGCTTATGTGAGTAGTAGCCGAAATATGGGGGTTGTATTAAAAGATATTAATGCAACAGGCTTAAAAGTTGGGCTTTCTGAAGCAAATTCTTTATTTGCAAAACAAGTTGAAAGAGGAAAAATGGCACCTCAGGATATGGGAAATGCCTTAAATCATATCGTGCCAACACTGCATAATAATGCACTTGAAAATACAGATTTAATTATTGAAGCTGTAGTAGAAAACCCAGCAGTTAAAAAGAAAGTTCTTTCAGAGTTAGAGCTTGTTGCGCCTAATGCACTTCTTGCCTCCAACACATCGACATTGATGATTAGTGGCTTAGCATCTTCTTTGAAAAAACCTGAAAACTTCTGTGGTATACACTTCTTTAACCCTGTACATAAAATGCCATTAGTTGAAGTTATTCGCGGGAAAGAGACATCAGATGAAACCATTTCAAAAGCTGTTAGTTATGTCTTGAAATTGAAGAAAACGCCAATTGTTATTAACGATTGTGCTGGGTTCCTTGTTAATCGATGCTTAACACCTTATTTCCTTGCCTTTAACCAATTGCTTGTTGATGGTGCACAAATTCCTCAAGTTGATAAAGTAATGAGTAAAGGATTTGGTTGGCCGATGGGACCAGCTCTTTTACTCGATGTTATTGGTATAGATACTGCAGCTCACTGTGTTGATGTGATGAGTGAAGCTTTCCCATCTCGTCATGCCAAACCTAAGATTAATTTAATTGAACAATTATGCTCTCAAGGATTTTTAGGTCAAAAATCGGGTGAAGGTTTCTATCTTCATCAACGAGATCCAAAAGGCCGTATTAAGCCTGCACCTCGTCAAGCGACAACAGATTTGCTAAAAGCAGAATGTGCGCCGCAAAGAGATTTTACTGACGAAGAGATCCAGCTAAGAATGATGCTGCCTATGATGTTTGAAGTCGTTCGTTGCTTAGAGGAAGGTATTGTTGGGACTCCAGCAGAAGCTGATATCGCGTTCATATATGGTACAGGTTTCCCTCCATTTAGAGGTGGCTTACTTTATTATATGGATCGTTATGGCTTAGGTAATCTTGTCTCTAAAGCTCAACAATTTGAGCATTTGGGACCACTTTATCAAATTCCTCGTGAATTGATTGATAGAGCTGAATCAAACCGTCCTTTTTATGCTTAATTGGGAGTGAAGATAATGAAAAATGTTGTGATTATTGATGCGATAAGAACCCCTATGGGACGTTCAAAAAATGGTGTTTTTCGTCATGTTCGAGCGGAAGATCTTAGTGCTCATCTAATGCAAGCAATGTTAAAACGTCAACCCAATGTAAATGCAGAAGACATTAACGATATTATTTGGGGTTGTGTTCAACAAACGGAAGAGCAAGGCGTAAATATTGCAAGATTAGCCTCGTTACAAGCAGGTATTCCTGAGACAGTACCTGCGACAACCGTAAATCGTCTATGTGGTTCATCGATGGATGCTTTACATATTGCAGCACGAGCAATCAAAGCAGAAGATGCTGATATTATTCTTGTTGGTGGTGTTGAGCACATGGGTCATATTCCTATGACTAAAGGCGTTGATATTAATAGTTATAATCGTAATATCTCCCAAGCCTCTGCAATGATGGGATTAACGGCGGATGCACTTGGAAAAATGTATAATATTAGCCGTGAAGATCAAGACAAATTTGCTGCCCGTTCTCATGCTCTTGCTTATAAAGCAACCATAGAAGGTAACTTCCGTAATGAGATTGTACCTACAATGGGGCATAACGAAGATGGTGCGTTGATCTTAGTTGAAAATGATGAAGTAATTAGACCAGAAACAACGGTTGAGTCACTTGCATTACTCCGACCTGCATTTGATCCTCGTGGGACTGTAACCGCAGGAACATCATCAGCTCTTTCAGATGGTGCATCGTGTATCTTAGTTATGAGCGAAGAAAAGGCAAAAGAGTTAAATCTAATCCCTAGAGCGCGCATTGTTTCAATGGCAACTGCTGGTGTACCTGCTGCTATAATGGGATATGGTCCAGTTCCATCAACTCATGCTGCCTTGAAAAAAGCAAATATGACACTAGATGAAATCGATTTTATTGAGCTTAACGAAGCTTTCGCTGCACAATCAATCCCTTGTTTAAAAGAGCTTGATCTATTAGATAAAGTGGATGAAAAAGTAAATCTTCATGGTGGTGCAATAGCACTAGGCCATCCTTTAGGCTGTTCTGGAGCTCGTATTGTAGGTACGCTACTTAATGTTATGGAACAAAATAATGGTCATTTTGGTCTAGCAACAATGTGTATCGGTATGGGGCAAGGTATTGCTACAATTATAGAACGCATTGAATAATATTATATCGAGCAATACCTTCATATCATTTTATGAGAAAAGCCTTTCATTATATTAATGAAAGGCTTTATCAATGATATAAATGGGTTATATTTATCTACAGTTACTTGTGTTTATAGCGCTATTAAGCGGTGACTGATAGTGATTGCTTCTCTTCTAATAACTTTTCAACTACACCAGGATCGGCGAGTGTTGAGGTATCTCCGAGGTTAGTTGTGTCACCAGAGGCAATTTTACGCAAGATACGTCGCATAATTTTCCCCGAGCGCGTTTTGGGTAAAGAATCAGTCCAGTGAAGAATATCAGGCGTTGCAATTGGCCCTATTTCTTTACGTACCCAGTTACGGACTTCTGTATAAAGCTCAGGAGTTGGCTCTTCACCATGATTTAACGTAACATAAGCATAAATAGCTTGTCCTTTGATATTATGGGGAATACCGACTACTGCAGCTTCAGCAATCTTAGGGTGAGCGACGAGAGCTGATTCTATTTCTGCTGTTCCTAATCGGTGGCCTGAAATATTCAAGACATCATCAACACGTCCTGTTATCCAATAGTCACCATCATCATCACGACGAGCACCATCACCAGAAAAATACATCCCTTTAAAGGTCGAAAAATACGTTTGCTCAAAACGATCGTGATCACCAAAAAGTGTTCTTGCTTGACCTGGCCAAGAATCAACAATCACCAAGTTACCCTCACAAGCACCTTGTTGTATTTCTCCCATATTATCGACAATGGCGGGCTGAACACCAAAGAAAGGACGTGTTGCAGAACCTGGTTTTAAGTCCATGGCACCAGGTAATGGGGTTATCATGAAACCACCAGTTTCTGTTTGCCACCATGTATCTACAATAGGGCATTGGCTACGCCCCATTTTCTGATAGAACCATTCCCAAGCTTCTGGATTAATAGGTTCACCTACAGAGCCTAGGATACGTAGAGAAGCACGTTGAGTTCCTTCAATTGCTTTATCGCCTTCAGCCATTAATGCGCGAATTGCGGTAGGGGCAGTGTACAGAATATTGATTTGGTGCTTATCAACGATTTGAGCCATACGGTTAACGGCTGGATAATTAGGTACACCTTCAAACATGACTGTTGTTGCGCCATTTGAAAGTGGGCCATACAGTAAGTAGCTATGGCCTGTTACCCAACCAACGTCAGCAGTACACCAATAAATATCACCTTCATGATAATCAAAGGTGTATTTAAACGTCATTGAAGCATAAACAAGATAGCCTCCGGTGGTATGTAACACACCTTTAGGTTTTCCTGTTGAACCTGATGTATACAGAATAAAGAGTGGATCTTCTGCATCCATAACTTCGACATCACACTCAGTACTTACACCTTGAATAATTTCATCCCACCAAATATCACGACCTTCAATCCATTGTTCTGTATTTCCTGTTCGGCGAAGTACAACAACATGATTAATCGGCGGAATATCGGCGTGATTTAATGCATCATCGACGTTTTTCTTTAGAGGGATAGCGCGGCCTGCGCGTAAGCCTTCATCAGCAGTGATAACTAATTTGGCTTTCGAATCAATAATACGACCAGCAACAGCTTCTGGTGAGAAACCACCAAAAATAACAGAATGGATTGCACCAATACGAGTACAAGCAAGCATAGCGACTGCTGCTTCAGGCACCATTGGCATATAAATCGCCACAACATCGCCTTTTTTAATTCCTAGATTTTTTAATACATTAGCGAATTGGCAAACATCTTGGTGGAGTTGTCGGTAAGTGATTTTTTTCGACTCATTAGGTGAGTCACCTTCCCAAATAATTGCAGTTTGATCCCCACGTTTTTTAAGATGGCGATCAAGGCAGTTTTGGCTGATGTTTAGCTGTCCATCTTCAAACCAGCGAATGCGTACATGGCCTGGGTCAAATGAAGTGTTTTTTACCACAGTATATGGTTTTATCCAGTCAACAATTTTCCCTTTATCTGCCCAAAAGGCCTCCGGGTTTTTGATAGATAATTTATAGTCTTTTTGGTATTGCTCTTTATTGATCAGGGCGTGTTCTGCAATGCTTGCAGGAATATGATGTTGGCTTATTTTTGTCATAATAGTTCTCCTCACTATTGTTAATACTATGTCAAAAAGTCGTTAACAAAAGAGGGGGAATAAAAATTGTTTCTTTTTTGCGCAGAAGATCACGAATTAATGGAAATGCTTTTCATGGAATGTTCAATTAGTGCGAAAGCAAGGTGTGAATTATTTATCTATATTTATCTTGTTTAATAGAATTTTTGTTTAATTAAAGGCTTTTAAATTAAAATAATATACTGTGAAAATTAATGAACGAGTGCTGAATAAAAAAACCACAAAAATAATATGGATATGATAATGATTTTCATTAACGTTTTTTTCACTATAATGAAATGAAAAGATAAATCACATGATGTGATCCAAGATAAAACAGCACTGGAGATTAATATGAGCTATACATTACCTGCACTGCCTTATACCTATGATGCGTTAGAACCTCATTTTGATGAGCGTACAATGGAAATTCACCATACAAAGCATCATCAAACTTATGTGAATAATACCAATACTGCATTAGAGAAATTACCTGAACTTGCTGGCTTAGATATTGATGAGCTAGTTAAAAACCTTCATAAAGTACCTGCTGATCAACGTACATTCTTACGTAATAATGCAGGAGGTCACTCAAACCACTCTTTATTTTGGAAAGGCTTAAAATTAGGAACTCAATTACAAGGCTCACTAAAAGAGGCGATTGAACGCGATTTTGGTAGTGTTGATGCTTTTAAAGAGTTATTTGAAAAAGCAGCTGCTAGTCGTTTTGGTTCTGGCTGGGCATGGCTGGTATTAAAAGATGATGGTAAGTTAGCTGTTGTTTCTACAGCCAATCAAGATAGCCCATTAATGGGTGAAGAGTTAGCCGGTGCATCTGGCTATCCAATTGTTGGGTTAGATGTGTGGGAACATGCTTATTATTTGAAATATCAAAACCGTCGTCCTGATTATATCAAAGCATTCTGGTCAGTTGTGAACTGGGATGAAGCGCAAAAACGTTTTCAGAGTAAAGCGTAATTGAATTGATAACTTCTTTTCTATTTTTAATGCCGACAATTGTCGGCATTGTTTATTTTGAACACTATCTTTACTATAGGTTATCCTTTTTTGTTTAGGTAGTGAGCTATGCGTTATTTTCCGAGTGTCTTTATTGGCAATATCACAACAACGTCTAATGGATTTACCAGTGCGATCACGAAGAGAGTGGTGGATGGTCATATCAAACTCACTTCGCTGGGATTAGAAGGTGATGAGCAAGCAGAAAAGAGCTTTCACGGTGGCCCTGATCGCGCACTTTGTCACTATCCTAAAGAACACTATCTTTATTGGGCTGAGCAATTTCCACAATTAACTGATTTTTTTCATGCTCCCGCATTTGGCGAGAATATCTCAACAACAGGTATGACTGAAGAGAACGTTTTTATTGGTGATATTTACCAATGGGGAACTGCTTTTATCCAAGTTACACAACCTCGCTCTCCTTGCTACAAACTTAATACAGTGACAGAAGTCAGTAACTTTTCGCAAATTATGCAAGACAGTGGTTATTGTGGTTGGTTATATCGTGTTGTGAGTATGGGTGAAACAGGTAGCCATCATCCTCTTGTCTTGGTTTCAAGAAACAGTGATGTCTCTGTTAAAGAAGCGATTTCGATTGCTTTTCATATGCCTTTTGATGAAGAACTTTATCGTCGCCTATTAAGCGCCGCAGGATTATCTGCAAGTTGGAGCAAGACTATGCAGTTAAGACTACAAAATCAAACCATTGAGAGTTTTAATAGACGGTTGTTTAAGGAATAAATAGTTAACTTTCTCTTTTACTAAAAAAACACCTCCCTAAAATGAACTGCACCCCAAAAGTTGGACACCAACTTTGGGGTGTTTTTTTATGTATTAACAGAAAATTATGGGTGAGCAATAAATCCAATTGCGTCATAAACCTTGTCTAAGGTTGCTTGAGCGCGAGCTTTAGCTTTATCCGCACCTTCTTTCATGATTTTATTAAGTAGAACGTCATCATTACGGAATGTGTTAAATCGTTCTTGAATGTTGGTTAGCATTTCGGAGACCGCATCTGCGACAGCACCTTTTAAATGACCGTACATTTGGCCTTCAAATTCAGCTTCCAATTCAGGGATCGTTTTACCTGTTACACCTGCTAAAATATCCAGTAAGTTAGATACACCCGCTTTATTTTCAAGATCGTAAATAACACGAGGTGGCTCTTCTGAATCAGTCATTGCACGCTTAATTTTTTTAGCCGCCGCTTTTGGATCTTCAAGCAATGCGATAACGTTATTACGGTTATCATCAGACTTAGACATTTTTTTAGTTGGATCTTGTAATGCCATAACACGAGCACCACCTTTTGGAATAAAAGGATCTGGTACAGTGAATATATCGCCATAAATAGCGTTAAAACGCTGAGCTATATCACGACTTAATTCAAGATGTTGTTTTTGGTCAATACCAACAGGAACTTGATTTGTTTGATAAATAAGAATATCTGCTGCCATCAATACAGGATAATCAAATAATCCAGCATTAATGTTTTCAGCATGACGTGCTGATTTATCTTTAAATTGAGTCATACGGCTCAATTCACCAAAATAGGTGTAGCAATTCAAAGCCCAGCTTAATTGAGCATGTTGTGGAACATGTGACTGAACAAAAATGGTACTTTTTTCTGGATCAATACCGCAAGCAAGATAGAGCGCTAGCGTATCTAGCGTTCTTTTTCTTAATTCTTTTGGATCTTGACGAACTGTAATGGCGTGTTGGTCAACGATACAGTAAATGCAGTCATAATCATCTTGCATTTGTACCCATTGACGTAATGCACCCATATAGTTTCCGATAGTTAACTCACCAGAAGGTTGTGCACCACTGAATACAATTGGTTTTTTTGCCGTTTTTTCTACTGAAGTCGTCATGTTAGTTCTATTCCACAGTTGTCATTGGCGTGATGTCGAGGATTGAGAGCAAATCAGCAAAATTATCAAGTGTATAATCAGGTTTGCTATCTGCGATAGATACGCCGTAGTTATAGCCATAGGTTAAACCTACGCAAGGGCATTGTGCCTCTTGTGCTGCAATAATATCGTTGCGAGAATCCCCAACAAAAAGGAGTTCTTCCTTTTTAACACCAAATGTACCCATTGTTAAATACAATGGTGCTGGGTGCGGTTTTTTTTCTATAACATCGTCTCCTCCTAGCACCAAAGAGAAATATTTATCAATTTCCAATTGCTGTAATAGTGGAGCTATAAATGGTGATGGTTTATTGGTGACGATGCCTAATGGAATATTATGTGAAGCTAATACTTCAAGCGTTTCTTTAACGTGTGGGAATAAATCACTGCCTGTTTTGACGGAAGTTGCATAATGTTCATCAAAAAGATCACGCATTTCTTTTAATAAAGTTTCTGTGACATCCTCAACGCCAGCATTATGCAAAGCACGTGTAAGTAGCATATCAACGCCATTACCCACCCAAATGGTAACATTATGTTTTCCAGCAGGAGGAAAGCCTTTTGCTTTTAATGCGTAATCTGTTGCTTCTGTAAGCCCTACAGCGCTGTCGGTGAGAGTGCCATCGAGATCAAAGGCGATAGCACGGATACCTTTGAGTTTTTTATCTGTCATTACGATACCTTTTCTAATTCACGGCGCATATTGTCGATAACATGCTTATAGTCAGGCTGATTGAAAATAGCAGAGCCAGCAACAAACATATCCGCACCTGCTTGGGCAATTTCAGCAATATTATCGACTTTGACACCGCCATCAATTTCTAAACGAATGTCATAACCACCATCATCAATCATCTTACGAACTTGGCGTAATTTATCGAGAGTGTTAGGTATAAATGATTGACCACCAAAGCCTGGGTTAACAGACATCAGCAGGATAAGATCTAATTTATCCATAACATAGTCGAGATAGTTTAATGGGGTTGCTGGATTAAGTACTAAGCCTGCTTTACAACCACAATCTTTGATTAATTGGATGGTACGGTCAACGTGGTCACTGGCTTCTGCATGAAATGAAATATAAGTTGCACCTGCTTCTGCAAAATCAGGGATGATGCGATCAACCGGCTTTACCATTAAGTGAACATCAATGGGGGCAGTAATTCCATAGTTACGTAAGGCTTTACATATCGGTGCGCCAAACGTCAGGTTTGGAACATAATGGTTATCCATGACATCAAAGTGGACAACGTCAGCACCCGCAGTAAGTACTTTTTCAGTATCTTCACCAAGACGCGCAAAATCAGCGGATAAAATAGAAGGGGCAATCAGAAAATCTTTCATCGCATTCTCCTGACAACACTCCCATTGTCGGGAGTTGTTAACGATTATTTATATAAGGCAAGTAATTCGTTTACTTTGCTACGACCGAGTGTGTTGCTACTGATTGTTCTTCTGACTTTCACACTGTGTAGCTCTTTTGCGTCTACATACCACTCTTTTGTTAACGCAGTCTCATGATTTGATATTAACACGGGTATCTGTCTCTCGTAAGCCAGCATTGAGGCAAGTTGAGCCAGATGTTCCTGCTCTTGAAAACTAAAGCTATTTGTATGGTATGACGTGAAATTTGCAGTGGGTGATAATGGCGCATAAGGCGGATCACAATAAATGACGGCACCTTTTTCTGCATTGGTCATGGTTGATGAATAGCTTTGGCAAACAAATTCAGCTTTTTGCGCCTTTTCAGAAAACCAAATTAACTCTGTTTCAGGGAAATAAGGCTTTTTGTAACGGCCAAAAGGGACGTTATATTCACCCTTTGAATTATAACGGCATAAACCATTGTAGCAATGACGGTTAAGATAGAGAAATAAGACACTACGCTGATAAGGATCTGTTGAGCGATTAAACTCTTGTCGTAGTTGATAAAATTCCTCTGCGATATTCATTTGAGGGGTAAATAATAAGCGAGCATCCTTCATAAATTTTTCAGGATGTCGCTTTACCGTATTATAGAGATGAATTAGATCACTATTTATGTCGGCAAGAATATATGAATCGTATTCTGTATTTAAAAAAACAGAACCAGCACCCATAAAAGGTTCAATTAAACAGTTACCCTCAGGCAGATGACGTTTAATGTCATCCACCAAAGGATACTTACCACCAGCCCATTTTAGGAATGCGCGTTTTTTTTTCATGCCGTCCAAATTTCTCAATCGTTTCAGAGTCGCCGATTGTACTCTGTTTCAGACAGCATATCAGCGGTGAACCTCGTCTTAATTATTTTTTTAGATCCTGATGAACATGTTTCATCGGTCTAACCCAAGGTTGTTTCGCTTGTACCGGTGCAGGTAATGAAGAAACAGCCTGTTTAGCTTCGCTTATATTACGATAGTTACCATAGATGAGTACATACCATGGGTTGCCATTACGCTGAGTTTTATAGATAGCGTAGTTTCCATTGAGGTTCTTTTTAGCGAAAGCTTCTAAAGTATCTTGGCGACTCGCACCACTTAATTGCAATGTGTAATTTGAAGCTGGAATAGAACTTAAATTGCCAGCAGATAATGAACCTGAAACAACCGGTTTAGTCGCTGGTTTAGGCTGTGTTGTTGCTGGTGGTGGTGTTACTGGCTTTGTTGGCGGTGTTTTTACTTCTGCAGGTTTTTGTACAGATTGCACCGGCTTGGTTGCTTGCGGTTGTGCAGCTGGTTGTACTGGTTTTGGTTGTTGTGAATTTAATTGCTGTTGCTGACTAGTTGCTTGGTTTATACCTGCTTGTTGTTGATTTAAAGAATCAACAATATCACCAGGGATCTCAACACGTTGACCTTGTGAATCAATCATCGGTGGTAAATTTTGTGAAGGGGGGGTCACAGATTGAATTTCTTGCCCAGAAATAGCTTGAGGTGTTGATGACTGACCACTTTCTGTAGGCGTAACGGATGACGGTTGTTGAGACAGATCGATATTTCTTTCTGTTCCTGTTGATGACGTAGGTTCAGTTGTTTCTGGTGATTTTAATGCAGAGCTGATTGCAATAATTAACAGAATAAGCACTAGGACACCTACACCAATCATCATCTGTTGACGGGATACAGAGAAGCGTGCATTTTTTAATGGGTTGCTACGAGGTCGGTTGGTTCGACGTTCAGGTCTATCCGATGTATCAGGTTTGAGTGAATTATCACTCTTGGTTTCATTATCAGGTTTGAACTCGTCCATTATGCCCTCCGTCAGAGCGTCAAAAAGCGAAAAATATTCTATTCAGCCTTAGCCATTACCTCATAGTATAAGGATGAAACGCTTTTTCTGAAACGTTGCATTTGACAATATTAACCAGAATTATCCTTAAGTAGGCATTCTGGTTTGCTTCTAGTCAGGTAATGGGGAGCTTAATTTGCATTAATGCAAGATGTTATCGCTTTGTGGACTTGTTCGCGAGAAATATCCGCACGTAATTCGGATTGACCGATGCCTTTTGGTAAAACAAGGTGTAATTTGCCACCAGATACTTTTTTATCTCTCATCATGTGAGGTAAATAGTCATCAGGTGCCATTTCTACAGGGCCATTGACGGGAAGATTTGCTTTCTCAAGTAGTTGAATAACACGTTGTGTTTCTTCTTCAGTAAATTGACCGAGTGCTTGAGAGGTTCTTGCCGCCATTACCATACCTGCTGCAACTGCTTCACCATGCAACCAAACACCATATCCCATATGAGCTTCAATAGCGTGCCCATAAGTATGGCCTAGATTGAGCAATGCACGTAAGCCACTGGTTTCTTTTTCATCTGCAGCGACAACGTCAGCTTTTAGCTCACAGCAACGACGGATACAAAAAGCCATAGCCTTAGGGTCAAGTGCCAAAAGTTTATCAATATTATTTTCAAGCCAGATAAAGAAGTCTTTATCTAAAATGATGCCATATTTAATAACTTCAGCTAAACCAGATGAAAGTTCACGAGGTGGTAATGTGGCAAGGCAATCGAGATCAATAATGACAGAAGTGGGTTGGTAAAAAGCACCAATCATATTCTTGCCAAGAGGGTGATTAACAGCTGTTTTTCCGCCAACGGATGAATCAACTTGTGATAACAACGTAGTTGGAACTTGGATAAAGCGAACACCACGTTGGTAACTTGCTGCCGCAAAACCGGTTAGATCACCAATAACACCTCCGCCTAATGCGATAAGTGTCGTATCTCGATTGTGATTTTTTTCTAATAATGCAGTAAAGACATCGTTCATGATTTCAAGCGATTTATATTGTTCGCCATCAGGTAAAATCACACTATCAACCAAAACACCTTGTTTTTTTAAGGTGTTTGTTACCTTCTCTAAATAGAGTGGAGCAAGCGTTACATTTGTAACTATCATAACTTGCTGCCCTGATTTTAATGGTAAAAAGGTATCAGGCTGATGAAAAAGGCCAGAAGCAATGGTAATGGGATAGCTTCTTTCACCTAATGTGACAGTGATTTTTTCCATAACAGTGGCCTTTTTCTTATTGTCTTTACTTAACCTTATAAATAGCTGAATTTATTAGTTTTGTTCTAATAATTCAATTATTTGATTGGCTACAATTTTTGCACTCTGATCATCAGTATGAATTGTGATGTCAGCAATCTCTTCATAAAGAGGATTACGTTCTTCAGCTAATGTCTCTAGGACATCACGCACAGGCTCAACACCTTGCAATAAAGGACGTTTTTTATCACGTTGGGTACGAGCGAGTTGCTTTTCAATGTTTGTTTCTAAATAAACAACCACACCACGTGCAGATAGTCTGTTACGGGTTTCTCGCGATTTCACCGAACCGCCACCTGTAGCGAGTACAATACCTTGCTTTTCAGTGAGTTCGTTGATTATTTTCTCTTCTCGTTGACGGAAGCCTTCTTCGCCTTCTACATCAAATACCCAACCTACATCCGCACCTGTACGCCGCTCAATTTCCTGATCGGAATCATAAAACTCCATACTAAGTTGTTGAGCTAACTGACGACCAATAGTGCTTTTGCCGGCACCCATAGGCCCAACCAGAAAGATATTACGTTTCTCTGCCATGTTTTTGGTATTACTAAGATATTCGTTAATGATAACCCGCCCCGCCAAATTCATTCAGCGACGGGACCTAAACTGAAATTTATGAGTGTTTATCTAATTCACACCTGATAACAATTGTTATCTACTCTCATAATAAGACTGAGTTCTTTCAGTAGATCGCTATAAAATAACCACATGCTGTTGCAAACAACAACATAGGATAAAAATCCCTTTGCCTACAGTACATAACAAAAACTACTAAAAAAAGTAATCATCTTTGTTGGCAACGCGAAGATTCTAACACAATTTAGTCGGAAAACCGCATCTGATAATATTGTCTTTTTCGTCATCAAGCGATCAATATTACATATAAAAAGCCCTACCTCAAAGAATAGAGGAAGTGCATAAAATGTATCCGTATTATCATTGTGATGTTTCAGGTCCACTCAAATTAGCTAACCCTTGTAAGCTAAATCGTCCTCATCGTCAAATCTATAAATACTGATTATAAGAAAAAACAATGAATAACTCTCAGTTTAATCCTAGTAAAAAATTGATAATTTATTGTATTTTATAATAAAAAAATTTTTTGAATAAAAAGTTAGATTAATTTGGGTGTAATAAAAATAACCAATTCATGGCGACTATGTTGATCTCTTTTATGGCTAAAAAGTACCCCTAATAATGGGATAGATGATAATAAAGGGATCTTTGCTGTATGCTCTTGCTGCTTTTTTTGAAATATTCCTCCTAACATAATGGTTTCTCCATCATTAATTGTGACTTCTGTACTGATCTCTTGCTTATCGATAGAAAGGTGTTCACTTCCTCCTTGAACGAGGGCAATACCAGGTGTGTTCTGACTGATTTTAAGTATTAACCTTATTTTTTTATTTCTCTGAATAATCGGCGTGACTTCCATCCCTAATACGGCCTCCTTAAATTGAACACGAGTACTTTCATTATCTCGGCTGACATAGGGAATTTCCGTTCCTTGTTTTATTGAGGCGGTTTTCTCATGAGCCGCTGTTAGTCTTGGGCTTGCAATAATTGATAGCTGCTTTTCTTGTTCTAATGCACTTAACTCAAGTTCTAGTAGGCGACCATTAATCCTGGCAATATTAAAGGCAATATAGTGAAGTGGGTTTTTGGTATTTTGATGAAGTGATAATGCAGACAGTGATGGTATTGATAAAGCAGTGTTAGGGGCACTAGGTATAGTATTAGGTATTGTCGATATTGCTTCAGTGTTTGTAGTTTTTAATGCTTGTAAGCCCCACTGTGTACCTAATTCATTTAACGCTTCTTGACTGCTACTGACAATATGCGCCGTGATATGAACTTGTTGTTGTGGTGTATCTTTTAATTTTAGCCAATCTGCGATTTCAGAAAGTGCTTTGTTATTATCGACAATTGAAAGGCTATTAGAGTCACTATCAGCAATGACTCGGCCTTGTTTACTCAATAGTGGGATCGCATAAGTGCTAAGTTGCATCGCTAATGTATCTGCATCAGCATAATTTAACGGATAAAGTTGATGGTGTAATTGTTCAGTTTGTTGTGTGTCTGCCCATGGTTCTTCAGCGAATGTTGGTGGTGTCTTTTCATGATTAATGGCATCAGGAACGTCAGGGAAGAACGGATCTCTCAAATGAGCCAAAACACAAGTTGTCATACATAACATCATAAAGAAAAACAATATTTTCATGATATGCCACCTTGTTCTAATGAGAGTTCTTTTAGTGCCGTCAGTGTGATTTGAACTGAAAGTAACTCTGTTTTTGTTGGAATAATATTGAGCGAGATAAGTAACAATCCTGTTTGATTAAGGTGTTCTAGTAAAGTTAACAAGCGGGCATAAGACAAAGTAAAAGTGAGCTTATATAACGAATTAGGTGAACTTTCCCAAGTTTCAGGGGTGAAATGATAAGTAATAAGTATGTGTTGTAGTTGCTCAGGGGGGGATGGGCTATTTAATGGAATATGATATTCAGCTTGTTGTGCAATAAGTGATTCAAGGGATGGTGTTGTTTCTGACGTCTTTTGATAATGATGAATACGTGTGAGTCTTTGGGTTATTTCCATTTGTTGTTGAATTATTTCTTGCTGATAATTGGTATAAATAACGACGTAATAAAGTAGAAAAATAATAAAAGGTATTGTTAAGCTCAGTAATGTTATTTGCCAGATTGCGAGAGAAACCACAAATTGTAACCATTGCATATTTATCTTCATGGTACTTCCTCGATATCTTTTTTATTCCACGGTTCGTCGATTTCCCATTTTCCCGTTAAATGAACTTCGGTATAAGACGGATAGATTTTACTTTGTTGTAAATAATCTAATGATAGGGCTGCAAGAATGGGGTGATGTTTAAAATGGGTTATAAAAGAAAGCGATTGTGTTTTGGGTAAAATAAGAGCCAAAGAGTGGCGATTATCAGTATCAGAATAATGACTTACCCATACAGTAGCGGGGAGATAAGCTTCAATAGCCTGAAAAAAACGTATGTAATGTAAATAACGTAACCAATTTTGATAATAGAGCGAATAGCGCTGATAGCATAAGTAGGTTTGTTCTTTCTGTTGTTGATAAATGTTGAGTTGCTCTAGCAAATTTTTTTCTTGTTGCTTTATTTGAGTGTGTAATGCTGTGGTGGTATCTCGTTTTTGGACTAAATGATAGGTGTAATAACCGCAAATTATCAGCGTGATAGTGATAAGAACTAACGTTTGATAAGTCCATATTACGATTTTTTTTCTAAATAAATTGTGGCGCCAAGGTAGGTAATTTACTTGATACATGATGACTCCCAAGGGCGTAATGCTAAACCAAGAGCGATAAGGGAGAGTGTGTTTTCCTTTATGGTTGGTTGAAATAAATAATGGGAAAAATCAGGCCAGAGAGGCATTAAATGGCTAAAGTTTGTCGCATTATCGCCAGCAAAATAGCACTGCTCTTTAGACCAATGATATTTCTCTATTAGCTGATAAATAGCGGTTTGTTGTTCTTGTTGATCTTGATAAGGAAGAGTGCCGTAGTGGGGCATTTCATCATCAGATGAAACCCAAAATAGCGTATTGTTTTTACAGTAAATAAGCTTGTTTTGAGGTGAAATTTTTAGGTAAGTGGCTAAATAGCGTAGTGCACACGCGGGTAAATCAATCGCAGAGAGTGTTAAGTTTATTTGGGAAAATAAAGCTATATACTTATCTAATGCGATTTTATGACACAAATGAATAGCGAGTTTGCCGTTATTTTGCCGATAGTCAAAATTAACGGGGTTTTTTGTATTTTGTGTGTAAGATGTGGCTCGTAACTGTGCTAACCGATAACATGCTGCCGATGTAAGGGAAATAAGCGGTGGCAGTGGGATTGTTTGATAACTTTCATAAATATCGGGTAACGAGAGAGTAATATTGTTAATAAAAGGGAGATCCTTGCGCCAGTTTATTAAGATATTTCTTAATTTCGTATCATCTGAATCGTCATTGAGAGGTAAAGGGAATTGCCAAAATGCGCTGATCTTCCATTGTTTATTCTGCTGAAATACCAAAACAGCATTAATATGATGAGTGTTAATTTCAATACCAATCTGGTAATTGTGTGTTTCCATAAATGATATCCATATCTATTGATGAGTAATTGCCTATTTTCAAAGAGGCGTTACCTTTATACTACGCACTGTTTGTTTATAAACTACCCAATCCACACTACATGGGAAATTTAAGGTGAAGTTCTTAAAATATTTTTTCATCTTCGTTTTTGCTTGCATAATTTTGGGAGCAGCCTCGATATACGGTATGTATAAGTATGTTGAGCCTCAGTTACCCGATGTCGCGACATTAAAAGATGTTCGTTTACAAACCCCTATGCAGGTTTTGAGTGCAGACGGAGAATTAATTGCGCAATATGGCGAAAAACGTCGTTTACCGCTAACGCTAGAGGAAATGCCTCCTCAATTAATTAATGCTTTTATCGCAACAGAAGATACCCGTTTTCGTGAGCATCACGGTATCGACCCCATTGGGATCTCGCGTGCGGTAGTTGTCGCATTAACGTCAGGACAAGCTTCTCAAGGTGCAAGTACCATTACGCAACAGTTAGCACGAAATTTCTTTTTAACGCCTGAGAAAAAATTAATGCGAAAAATCAAAGAAGCCTTTTTGGCTATTCGCATTGAAAAAGAGTTAACTAAAGATGAAATTTTAGCGCTGTATCTAAATAAAATTTATCTGGGTAACCGTGCTTATGGTGTGGGTGCCGCAGCTTATGTTTACTTTGGTAAAAGTGTGCATGATCTTAGCCTTAATGAAATGGCCGTCATTGCAGGTTTGCCTAAAGCGCCTTCTACACTAAATCCACTCTATTCTTACGATCGAGCCTTAAAACGCCGTAATGTTGTTTTACTGCGTATGTATGAAGAGAATTACATCACTCGGGCACAATATGAAAGTGCCCGAGCAGAGCCTATTGTGGCGAAATATCATGCTCCCCAAATTGATTTCTCAGCCCCATATCTCACTGAAATGGTGAGAATGGAGATGTATGAGCGCTATGGTGAAAATGCTTATACGGATGGTTATAAAATTTACACAACGGTTATTCGTAAAGATCAGTTAGCTGCAGAAAAAGCCTTACGTGACAATGTGATTGATTATGATATGCGCCATGGTTATCGCGGTGCTCAAGAAGTCCTTTGGCGTGAAGGGCAAACGCCTTGGGATAATGATGCGATCAGTAAAAAATTAAAAGAAATACAAACTTATGGACCATTGATTCCGGCGGTTGTGTTATCTGCAGATGCTAAAGAAGCGAAAGTGGTTTTAAAAAATGGCGATAATATAACCTTAGATTTAAAGGCCGTTCGTTGGGCTCGTAAGTTTATTTCAGATACCGCTCAAGGAGCAACACCAACAAAAGTTGATGCAGTCGTTAATGTTGGTGAGCAAATTTGGGTTCGTCAAAATAATGATAATAATTGGGTATTAGCCCAGCTTCCGGGTGTTAATGCGGCATTTGTTGCATTAAATCCTCTAAATGGCGGAATTATTGCCCTTGTCGGAGGCTTTGATTTTGAAATCAGTAAATTTAATCGTGTTTCTCAATCATTACGTCAAGTGGGTTCGAATATTAAACCTTTCTTGTATGCTGCAGCATTAGATAAAGGTTTAACTCTATCTACGTTACTAAATGACTTACCTATTAGTCGTTGGGATGCGGGTGCTGGTACAGATTGGCGACCTAAAAACTCACCGCCAACTTACGCTGGCCCTATTCGTTTACGTCAGGGATTAGGTCAATCTAAAAACGTGGTAATGGTTCGTGCAATGCGTGCAATGGGTGTGGATTATGCCGCAGACTATCTCTTACGTTTTGGTTTTCCTAACCAAAATATAGACAGAACAGAATCCTTAGCATTAGGCTCGCCATCATTCACCCCAATGCAAATGGTACGCGGTTTTGCTGTTATGGCGAATGGCGGATATTTAATTGAACCTTACTATATCCAACGTATTGAAAATGCAGAAGGTGAAGTGCTGTTTACTGCAGAACCAAAAGTAGCGTGCCCAGACTGTACGGATATACCCGTTATTTACGGTGATACCATGCGTTCTATCGCTCTATCTGATGACTATATGGAAAACGTTGCTCAGTCTAATAAATCACAGCCTGTGGATGCAGCTCCTGAAATTGAATTGGAACAAGCTCCGTTAGCTGAAACTGTTAAAGAAAGCCCTTATGCACCACACGTTATCAGTACACCACTGGCTTATTTAATGCATGATGCATTAAGAACAAACCTTGTGGGTGAGCCGGGATGGTCTGGTACAGGTTGGCGGGCTGTTCGTGATCTAAAACGCCAAGATATTGGTGGTAAAACAGGAACAACCAACAGCTCTAAAGATGCATGGTTCTCGGGTTATGGTGCGAATATTGTTGCTACTGCTTGGATTGGTTTTGATGACAGTAGCCGAAGCTTAGGACGTACTGCGGCTAGTGGTGGTGAAGCGGGTGCTAAAACAGCGCAACCTATTTGGAATGACTTTATGAAAGTCGCACTTGATGGCGTGCCTGTGAATATGATGCCAGCACCAAAAGGTGTTGTCGCTGTTCAAATAGATAGAAGAACGGGCAAACTCGCAGGTGATGGTCCCTCGATGAAAGAGTATTTCATTGAAGGTACACAACCAACTGAAAGAGCAAAAAGTGAAGTGGGAACACAGATTTTTGAGGATAATGGCGAATCTAACGAATTATTCTAATTAGTCGAAAAAACCGGATGTAAAAATCCGGTTTTTTTATCTATTTATTTTGTAAATAACGCTGTGCGAGGAAGAGGGCGCTGACACTACGTGCTTCAGTAAAATCAGGATGATCTAGTAAGTCCATCATTTTTGCGATAGGCCAACGTACTTGAATTAGTGGTTCAGGTTCATCGCCTTCCAGTTGCTCTGGGTAAAGATCATGCGCAATGACGATATTCATTTTGCTGGAAAAATAAGAAGGTGCCATAGAAAGCTTTGCTATTTCTATTAAAGAGTGGGCACCATAACCAATTTCTTCTTTGAGTTCGCGGTTTGCGGCTTGTAGGGCATTTTCGCCGGGATCAATGGCTCCTTTAGGAAAACCAAAGTCATAATTTTCGATACCGACAGCGTATTCACGAATAAGGATAAGGTTGTCATCAATGATCGGAACAATCATAACAGCTTCACGATTCGCTGGTTTCATGCGTTCATAAATACGTTTTTCCCCGTTACTGAACTCCAGATTAACGGATTGGATCTGAAATAATCGAGAACGGGCGATGTTATCAATGTTTAATATGTTGGGTTTTTTAAGTTCTTTCATAACAGCCCCTGGCAGAATAGAGATTAACCTGAATTTAACACATTAATGACAAAATAAATCTAACAATTAGATTTAGCTTTTAAGTGAAAATTGAGTACACTCCGCTACTAAACCTAGTTATTTATTGATTTTTTGAGAATATTATTATTTATTGATCCGCTATTTTACCTGAAGATAGCGTTGTTAGTGGATATAAAATTGATAAGATAAATAAATTATAACGCGCCGATAAAAATATAATCTATTGTATTTAAATAAAAAATAGAACAAAAGAATAGGAATTGCCTTATGTTAGGCAGGGTTTTAAATTTGGTATTGTTACCACGCAGCATCAGTATAAGCATGGGGAAAAAATGAGATTATCAGTCATTATATTGGCTATCTTGATGATAAGCCTATTTATAATGGCCGCCTTTCTATTCTTTAAAAGAAGGCGGCTTGATGACTCACATCATCTCCCCTCTCTTGCCAAACCAACTTATCGTAAGCTCACTTCAGATGACTATGGGCTTATTAGTGATTATTTATCTTATTTTGGTACGTCTGATTTTTCTTCTGGATATTCATTACAAAACTTCCCCGAAATGCCAATTAAAGGTGAAGTCGTTACGACATTAAGAAATATCGTTAACCGTTTTGCTGGTTCATCGGAAGGATTAAATCATTGGCGTTACTATATTGATGCTGTAGAAATTCATATTCCCCCGTTGCTTGTACCTTATCTTCAACAAGAAAATGTCCTCGATGTTGTGTGTACGCCATCTATCCCCATCGTAGTTGGTGTTAATGGGCATTTCTTAAAAGATGAAAAAATCCATTTTTCCGCACTCAGTTTAAAGCAACTTTCTGAACCTATCTTGGCAAATGGTTCTTCCACGATCCAAAAGAATGAAGGTGATGCTGCTCACCTACTGCAAATTAGAGAAGAGACTAACGAAGAATACCGATTACATAACTCATCTGGTTTTTGGGATGGTTCTTTTGTTTGTATAGGGCTTACATTATGGTTAACGGCCTTAATGATGCCTCAGGTTTTCCTTCCTTGGATCTTAGCGATAGGAAGCGTATTTCTTGTCATTGGAATTTTCCTTATTCACAATCCTTTGATTAAGCCGCGTAAGCAAGAAGTCCATTGTTTTAAAGGACGTTTAAAACGCTGGGGGCTTTTCGGTAATTTTGATCATGGGCAGGTAAAAAATGTTTCTTTAGGGGGAATTGATCTTATTTATCCACCTCATTGGGAACCTTATATTCAAGGTGATATTGATAAAGTTACCTATTTAGAAATGTATCCTAGTCATCATGTTATAAAGCAAGGAAGTTATCTTTCATTACATGATGAAGAAAAAAATTATCCTTATAAACGGTATATTAAAAATATTATTTTCGTTTTTTGGAGCTTATTTATTATTGGCATGTTGTATCTTTATCAGCCACTTTCTCTTTCAATGAAACTCAGTTTTTCATGGTTTAAAGATACAGAACCTCATTTAGTGACCAATTTTACTGAATTGGAAACAACGGATTTGCATGTTGGGGATATTATTCAGGCGAAAGGGGTTGGTATGTGTTATATGCCACCTAATCTATCAAGTAAGAATAATAAAACCATTTTTGCACCTTTTGATTGTTCGGGTATTTACTGGAACAACAGCAATCCAATGCCGATGCCTGAGTCGAGCACAATCGAAAAAGCAGCTGCTTTATTACATATGGTTGAAGAGCAACTTCATCCCGTTTCTAATAACCGAGTTAACCCCAGCTTAGGTCAAGCAATTACTAAATCAGGGATGAATCTTTTAGATAACTTCGATGGTATTGTGTTGAAAACACAGGATTTATGTCCACGAGAGAATGAATGTATCCGCTTGAAAATGGCGTTAGTTAATTTGAGTAACGTCAATGACTGGACTGCATTAGTTCAACGTGCTGAGAGTGGTAAACTAACTGGCACCAATGTTTTATTACGTGCAGTAAGTGCTGAGGCCTTGGAAAAGCTTATCGACACCACCACATCTTCTTTCATCTACCGAGAAATAGATAAAGCCGCAATACTGCTAAATAGTCCGCCACCAGGTGGTGTGCTATTAATTAGTGATGAAAGAAAACAGCTCGTTGATTACGCGTCAAATTCAAACTCAGTGTTTGAACCCACGCCGTTAGAACAGTGGCGGGAGTTACAGCGTTTATCCGATATTTTATTACATACACCTTTTGATACAGGTGGCGTAATAACAGGCATGGTTATTGATGCTAATGGTACGTTACAGATATTTTTACATAGCCTACCTGATTCAATGACAATGTTATATTACATCGGTAATACGTTATTATTGTTTCTTGCTATCGGGTTCTTAGTATTGAACCTATTTCTTATCATCCGGCGTCGGCGACAAAACAACCAACGCATGAATAAAATCAGTCTCTATTATGAGCACTGTTTTTATCGCCCTCCTCAGTAAGTCCCTTGTTGTGGAAGGCTATGTGTTTTCACTATCGCCTTCATGAAAGAAGTTGAAGTTTAAGGAGAAAGGGATGAGTCAACCATCACAAGAAAGTGGTGTCCGCTTAGATAAATGGCTTTGGGCTGCTCGTTTTTATAAAACGCGTGCCATTGCTCGCACGATGATTGAAGGTGGTAAAGTCCATTACAATGGTGTGAGAGGCAAGCCAAGTAAAATCGTTGAAGAAGGCGCAGAAATACGTCTGCGACAAGGTAATGATGAACGGACAGTAACCATTCTAATGGTGAGTGCACAGCGACAAGGTGCTACACAAGCGCAGGCACTCTATTGTGAAACACCAGAGAGTATTGCTAAAAGAGAAAAAATTGCTCTAGCGAGAAAAATGAATGCGTTAACAATGCCTCATCCTGAACGTCGCCCGGATAAAAAGGAAAGACGTACCTTACTTCGCTTCAAACAGACAAATTTACAAGAATCGGATTAATCGATTCCCTGAAATGAGAGAACGTTATGTCTAAAAAAGACTCTTTATCACGTTTTTTATTTGAAAAAAACGCGGTACGTGGTGAATTGGTCAATGTGACTGAAACCTATCAATCAATGCTTGAAAATCACCATTATCCTGAGCCAGTTCAATGTCTTCTGGGTGATTTGCTGGTGGCAACGAGTTTGTTAACAGCAACGCTTAAATTTGAAGGAGATATTACTGTTCAAATACAAGGCGATGGCCCAGTACGATTGGTTGTTATCAATGGTAATAACAATCAACAAATGCGCGGCGTTGCGCGTGTGGGTGATGATGTTAAGGCTGGAAGTACATTAAAAGAGATGATCGGGAATGGTTTTATGGTCATCACAGTAACACCAGAGAAGGGTGAGCGTTATCAAGGTATTGTTGCTCTTGATGGTGAAACTATTGAAGCTTGTATTGATAACTATTTTAAGCAATCAGAACAGTTACCGACTCGTGTATTTATTCGTAGTGGTATGCAAGCGGGTAAGACTGCGGCCGCGGGGATGTTATTACAAGTATTACCAGCATCAGAAGAGTTCACGGCAGAACATACGGCGGAACATTTTGAATTACTTACACAATTAACTCACACTATTAAAGCTGAAGAGTTATTTACGCTGGATACTAAAGAGATCTTACATCGTTTATATCACGAAGAAGATGTTACTCTTTATGAGCCTCAAGCTGTTGAATTTCATTGCACTTGTTCGCGTGAACGCTGTGAAAATACATTAGTAACATTGTCTAAAGAAGATGTGAACCACCTGTTGCAAGAACAGGGTAATATCGATATGGAATGTGAGTATTGTGGAACTCATTACATCTTCACAGAGAGTGATGTTAGCAATATCAATAAGTTAGATAACTCTGAATTGCACTGATTCGATTTAGCAAGATGATTTTAACAAAAGGACGTTATTTTACGTCCTTTTTTATTCAACAATTTTTCTGTAGTTTTGTGCATTAGCTCTCGTTCTCAACATAAAAAAATTATAAATTTTCAAAATATTGATAACAATCGCTGTTAATTACTCGTAACACCCTAATATTGCTCGTAGAAAGGTCTATTTATCAGGAGCGAAACTATGAGCGCTAAAGGTCTTACCCCTAAGGATCTCCAGCAGTACGGTATTAAAGACACAAGTGAAATCATTTATAACCCAAGCTATGAGCTGTTATTTAATGAAGAAACCCAACCTGGATTAACAGGTTATGAACGAGGCACATTAACCTCGTTAGGCGCTATTGCCGTTGATACAGGTATATTTACTGGACGTTCTCCGAAAGATAAATACATTGTTCGTGATGATGTTACTCGTGACACTGTGTGGTGGGCTGATCAGGGAAAAGGTAAAAATGATAACAAACCACTCTCACAAGAAGTGTGGTCTGACTTAAAATCATTGGTAACCAATCAGCTATCAGGCAAACGTTTGTTTGTTGTTGATGCATTTTGTGGTGCGAATGCGGATACACGTTTAAAAGTACGTTTTATTACGGAAGTTGCTTGGCAAGCCCATTTTGTTAAAAATATGTTTATTCGTCCTGAACAAGAAGAGCTGGAAAATTTCACACCAGACTTCATTGTGATGAACGGAGCGAAATGTACAAATCCAAATTGGAAGGCACAAGGACTTAATTCTGAGAACTTCGTTGCTTTCAATTTAACTGAACGCATTCAGTTAATCGGTGGTACTTGGTATGGTGGCGAGATGAAGAAAGGCATGTTCTCTATGATGAACTACTTTCTTCCTCTTAAAGGTATGGCTTCTATGCACTGCTCCGCAAACGTTGGCGAAAGTGGTGATGTGGCTATTTTCTTTGGTTTATCTGGTACAGGTAAAACAACCCTTTCAACAGATCCTAAGCGTAAGTTAATTGGTGATGATGAGCATGGTTGGGATGATGACGGCGTGTTTAACTTTGAAGGGGGTTGTTATGCGAAAACGATCCACTTATCAAAAGAAGCTGAGCCTGATATCTATGGTGCAATTAAACGTGACGCACTGTTAGAAAACGTGGTTGTGTTATCGGATGGTTCTGTTGATTTCGACGATGGCTCAAAAACAGAAAATACCCGTGTTTCTTACCCAATTTATCATATCGATAATATCGTTAAACCTGTTTCTAAAGCCGGTCACGCTAAGAAAGTGATCTTCTTAACAGCAGATGCTTTTGGTGTGTTACCTCCAGTTTCACGTTTAACGCCAGAACAAACGCAATATCACTTCTTATCTGGTTTTACCGCTAAGCTTGCAGGAACAGAACGTGGTGTAACAGAGCCAACACCAACATTCTCAGCATGTTTTGGTGCGGCATTCTTATCTCTGCATCCAACACAATATGCTGAAGTATTGGTAAAACGTATGCAAGCATCTGGAGCAAAAGCCTATCTGGTTAATACAGGTTGGAACGGCACAGGTAAGCGTATCTCAATTAAAGATACTCGCGCTATTATTGATGCCATCTTAAATGGTGATATTGATAATGCGCCAATGAAAACATTACCTGTGTTTGATTTAGAGATCCCAACAGCACTACCAGGTGTTAACAGTGAAATTTTAGATCCTCGTGATACTTATACGGATAAAGCGCAATGGGACATGAAAGCAGACGATCTCGCTGATCGTTTTGTGAAAAACTTTGATAAGTATACAGATACACCAGCAGGTCAAGCACTGACAAAAGTTGGGCCAAAACGTTAATTATTTAGAGTACTAATAAAAACGCCAAATTCATAGGATATGATTTTGGTGTTTTTTTATTTGAAGTATTAGAGAAAAAAAATCCCTGAAATGCGAGAGTATTTCAGGGAGTAAAAAGGAAATAAAGTGAAACTATCTATTAGAGAAAAAGTGGCTTTAGAGGGTGATAACCCAACTATGCTTTTACAGGAGGCAAATCAAACAATAAAACCTCACTGTCTTCATCACCAACGAAACGGATCATATCTTCATCAGCAATAGCTACACCATCACTGGTGGTCGCAATTATGTCATTAATGGCTATTTTTCCTTTTACAATTTGTAGCCAAACATTGCGTCCCGTTTCTACTTGATATTGTGCTTCTTCGCCTTTTTTCAGGTTCCAACGCCATAAGATCATGTCTTGGAATACTTTTAAAGAGCCATCACGGGCATCTGGCGACAAAATAAGCTGTTTACTTACTGTTGTATCAAAACGACGTTGATCGTAACGTGGTGTAATACCGACAGTATTTGGCATAATCCAGATTTGGTAGAAATGTAGCCCTTGATCACTATTCGGATTATATTCTGAATGGGTGATCCCTGTACCAGCACTCATTATCTGAAACTCACCTGCAGGTACATTTTCTTTATTACCCATACTGTCTTTATGCTCGATATTACCTTCAAGCACATAGGTTAAAATTTCCATATCTTTATGAGGGTGAGTGCCAAAACCTTCACCAGGTATTACACGATCTTCATTAATCACACGTAATGCAGAAAATCCCATAAAATTACGATCGTAATAGTTTGCGAAAGAGAAGGTATGCCAGCTATCTAGCCAACCATGATTAGCGTGTCCTCTTTCATTTGCTTTGCGTAGATAAATCATTATGTGTTTCCTTCTCATCAGTTGTTGAACACAGTTTACGCAATAGCACAAAGTAGAAAAGCGGAGGAATTTAACCTGAGGATCCAAATAATTTGAATAAGGAGAAATAAAAATATCGAATAAGTGCTAGAAAAGAAAAAAGCCAGCACCCGGCTGGCTAAAATAAAACACTGGAAGCAATGTGAGCAATGTCGTTCTTTCATATCACCCTGAAGGAGGTGCGTCTGAAAGTGTTATTGATGATAATAGTTCTCAGTATCATTTGTAAAGCCCTTTTTTTAAACAATACAGAAAAAAGCAATGAAAAAGTTTTAACTTACTGATTAACGAGTTATTTTATTTTAATAATTTTTTAAAATAGTAATATAACCAAATAGTTAACAATATTTTTTATAAGGTTATTCGTAGAAAAAAGAATAAGAAATACGTTATAAAACCAGAGTAAAAGAAGGGATATGAGTCATTTTCAGTCGCTATTAAGAGATAAAACAAAATCCAGCCATCATTGATTGATGATAACTGGGTTTTGTTATGTATGGCTTATAAATTTATAGAATTATAAATCCAGTATTTATAATTTTAACATTGGTACATTTATTTATTATTACCCAGCAAAGTCGATTTTGGTGTTGAAATAAGGCTCTGAGCACAGGCATACGCGGAACTCCACGCCCATTGGAAGTTATATCCACCTAACCAACCTGTTACATCCACTACTTCACCAATGAAATAGAGTCCTTTTACTTTGGTGGCTTCCATCGTTTTAGAGGAAAGGGCACGAGTATCTACGCCACCCAGAGTGACTTCTGCAGTACGATATCCTTCAGTACCATTAGGCTGAACTTGCCATTCTTGCAGCAACGTTGCAATTTGAGTAATGCGTTCGTTGTTAAGTTGAGTGAGGGGAATATCAGGCAACTGTTTATTTTCTATCATTATTTCAATAAAACGCTTTGGTAATAAGCGAGATAATGTATTTTTTAATGATTGATTTGGGTGCTCTTGGCGTTTTTCTTGTAGAAGACTTTCAAGATCAATATTTGGAAGTAAGTTAATACTTACATACTCTCCGGGTTGCCAATAACTAGAGATTTGCAAAATAGCTGGGCCTGAAAGGCCTCGGTGAGTAAAAAGAATGTTTTCTTTAAAACTCGTTCCATTTTTTGCCGTCACAATAGCAGGTACAGCGACACCTGATAGCTGACTTAATTGCTCAAGTTGGGGTTTATGTAGTGTAAAAGGCACTAAGCCTGCACGAGTGGGTAAAACCGGGAGGCCAAATTGTTCTGCAACTTTATAGCCAAAAGGTGTCGCACCTAAACCAGGCATGGAAAGCCCACCACTAGCAATAACAACAGAAGGGGTCACAATCACTTTTCCATCAACAAAAATAGTGAAGCCTTCATCTGTTTTCTCGATTAACGTCACTTCGCTACGTAAGCGAATACTCACTTTTCCTTTTTGACACTCGGTAAGTAATAAATCCACAATTTGCTGTGCTGAATCATCACAAAAGAGTTGGCCTAATGTTTTCTCATGATAGGCAATGTTATGTTTTTGCACTAATTCAATAAGATCCCATTGTGTATAGCGAGCAAGTGCTGACTTACAAAAATGAGGATTCTCTGATAAATAGGCTGAAGGCTCGATATACATATTGGTAAAATTGCAACGGCCACCTCCTGACATAAGAATTTTTCGCCCTGCTTTTTTACCGTTATCTAGCACTAAAACAGATAATCCTGCTTGTCCTGCTAAAGATGCACAAAAAAGCCCCGCGGCACCTGCACCTATAATTACTGTATCGTATGATCCCACAATGATGTCTCGTTCTTGGTTTTCTCTGACTACTTAATCAATGATTTTCGCGTAAGATCAGAGTGTTTTTGTAAAATTATATGGAGAAATTTGTATTTTTCACCTAAATTCGTATTAGCAAGGAAAAAATTTGTCAGAAATTTACTTTTTTTTTATTTTTATTAATTAAATGATATATAAGGAATTATCTTAAAAAGGCTCTGATTTTCTTGGTTATCAAATCAAAAAAAGGTTAAATTTCGCTTCCACCGTTCGCATTTGTCGCTGATAATGCGCCGCGTTCATGTCCAACTAACTGGCTTAACGTCTATGCTACATTTGTTTACTGACCTAGAATTTCATACAGGTTTAATGTTGGTTTTAGCACTGCTTTTTGTGCTATTTTATGAAGCTATTAACGGCTTCCATGATACCGCAAATGCGGTAGCAACTGTTATCTATACTCGTGCTATGCGTGCGCAATTTGCGGTCGTGATGGCGGGTGTATTTAACTTCCTTGGAGTTTTGCTCGGTGGTTTGAGCGTAGCTTATGCTATCGTTCACTTGTTACCGACAGATCTTCTGCTGAATGTGAGCTCAGGTCATGGCCTTGCTATGGTCTTCTCGTTGTTGTTAGCCGCCATTATCTGGAATTTAGGTACATGGTATTTCGGCATTCCAGCATCAAGTTCACATACGCTGATAGGTGCTATCATTGGTATTGGTTTAACAAATGCTATCGTGACAGATTCGTCTATCGTTGATGCGTTAAACATTCCAAAAATGATCAGTATCTTCCTATCTCTCATTCTTTCTCCAATTATCGGCTTGGTTATTGCAGGCGCGATGATTTTCTTACTGCGCCGTTACTGGAGTGGTACGAAAAAACGTCGTCGTATTCACCTGACACCTGCTGAACGTGAAAAACAAGATGGTAAACGTAAGCCACCATTTTGGACTCGTACTGCACTGATTTTATCTGCAGTTGGGGTCAGTTTTTCTCATGGTGCAAATGATGGGCAGAAAGGTATCGGTCTTATCATGTTAGTATTAATTGGTGTGGCGCCTGCGGGCTTTGTCGTCAATATGAGTGCTAGCGGATACGATATCACCAAAACACATGATGCCGTTGTGCACTTACAACAGTATTATGAGAAGCATCAGCCAGCATTACAGCATGCTATCGAAAATACACCAGCAGTGTCAGCACAAACTGATCCTAGTGATACTGATTTCCATTGTAACAGCGCGAGAACGCCAATTGTTCTGAATCAAACAGAACAAATGCTGGCAAATATTAGTTCTTATGATGAACTAACAGCAGACCAGCGTGCTCAAATGCGTCGATTACTAATGTGTATCGCTGATACCGCAACAGAAGTGGCTAAATTACCTGAAACTAGCGCCCAAGATGCACGGTTCTTAAAAACATTGAGTCGTGACCTGCTAAACACTGTGGAATATGCACCGATTTGGATTATTGTTGCAGTGGCATTAGCGCTCTCTATTGGGACAATGGTAGGTTGGAAACGTGTTGCAGTAACGATTGGTGAGAAAATTGGTAAAAAAGGTATGACTTATGCTCAAGGGGTTTCTGCTCAGGTAACAGCTGCAGTGTCCATTGGTGTCGCAAGTTATACGGGTATGCCTGTATCAACAACACAAGTTCTATCATCTGCAGTTGCAGGTACGATGATTGTTGATGGTGGAGGGGTTCAAACGAAGACGGTGAAAAATATTGCACTAGCTTGGATCTTAACATTACCAGTTAGCATTGGTTTATCAGGTTTACTTTATTGGATATCACTGACATTCATTGTGAATGGCTGATAAGCAATAAACTACCCAAGTTTGTTTATAAACGGTGACTTTTAGTCACCGTTTTTTTGTTTTTATCACCTACCAAATGAGCATCGCAATTAAACTTGCTACAGCCAAAATACAAAAACGGCTAACAAGATAAAATTGTCGATAAATTCGCTCGCAACGCATAATCACTTCAGGATTATGATGGTTGGTATATTGGCGTTGGTTGATGTAGCGGATCAGTCGCAATTGTTTGGAAAATTGCCCATGCATAGTAAAAAAACCATTACCATCCACTGATTGATAGAGTAACGGATCAGATTGGCGCAATATTGTGAGTAATACCCGAATAGATGAAAAATAACGCATCATATTAATCAGGCAAAGAATACAGAGCGCCCAAAAGATAACAATGACATTAAACATAATCCCCTCCCTAGAATAATAGATTCAGAGATGAGAAAACCTTTACCCATAGAGGTTACTTTTTTCTCTTATTTAAGTTTAGGTGAAATTAAACAATAAACAAAAGTGACGTGTTTAAGTTGTTTCCTTTTTCAAAAAAATGGATAAAAAATAACTCTAAAAGGGTGTTTTTGTTGTTTTTTATACTCAATTCTCATTATTATGATGATATTGTCGGTGAATGACATCGTGATAATCTAAAATGGTGTATATTGTTATTTATCGATAGATGCTTTCTTGATGAATTTGACATAAGTTGTGATCAAGGCGACATCTAACTTTCATCTTAAAACGTTATATTTAATATATAGGATTTAGGCTTAACCGCCTTTCCAACCGATTAATCAGCTTATGGAAGGAGTTCACGATGGCTTATAAGCATATTCTAGTGGCAGTTGATTTATCCCCTGAGAGTAACGTCTTAGTACAGAAAGCTGTATCTATGGCAAAACCCTATAATGCCAAAGTTTCCTTAATTCACGTTGATGTTAACTATTCTGATCTTTATACCGGTCTAATTGATGTTAACCTCGGTGATATGCAACAACGTATTACTGATGAAACCCGTAACGCGTTAAAAGACCTCTCAGATAAATCAGGTTATGAAATTCAGGAAACCTTGAGTGGTAGCGGTGATTTAGGCCAAGTTCTGGTTGATGCGATTAAAAAATACGATATGGACTTAGTTGTTTGCGGTCATCACCAAGACTTCTGGAGCAAATTGATGTCATCAGCACGTCAATTAATTAATACAGTACATGTTGATATGTTAATTGTTCCTTTGAAAGATGATGAATAATAATCGCTTGCTTGTTTAAGCAAAAAAAATGCCTGCTTATGCAGGTATTTTTTTGCCTAAAATTCCTATTTTTCCTGCTGTTAAACAGAGTCAACCTTTTTTTTTTGTCTAATTATGAAAAAAATGTCTTGAAGTGTGAATGTATTTTAATGATATATTCAAGAAGCAAAACAACATCAACCTCACAAAACCCAAAAATATTCCGAATAAATGAGGTTATGCCAACATCACATTACACAAAAAAGGAATAGCGGAATGAATATATCTGGCTCATTGTCTTCGTTTTTAGAAGGGGTAGAAAAATATAACGCTCATCAACCTGAGTATCATCAGGCGGTCCGTGAAGTTTTTACCACTTTGTGGCCTTTTTTAGAGAAAAATCCACAATATCGTGAACAATCATTACTTGAGCGCTTAGTTGAGCCTGAACGTATTATTCAGTTTCGCGTTTGTTGGTTAGATGATAAAGGACAGGTGCAGGTTAACCGTGCATGGCGTATCCAATTTAACTCAGCTATCGGACCTTACAAAGGTGGCATGCGTTTTCACCCATCAGTGAACCTTTCCATTCTAAAATTCTTAGGTTTTGAGCAAACATTTAAAAATGCCTTAACGACATTACCAATGGGGGGGGCGAAAGGTGGCTCGGACTTTAACCCTAAAGGTAAAAGCCATGGGGAAGTCATGCGTTTTTGTCAGGCTCTAATGACTGAACTTTATCGTCATTTAGGAGCTAACACAGATGTTCCAGCAGGAGATATTGGTGTAGGTGCGCGTGAAGTTGGCTTTATGGCAGGCATGATGAAAAAACTGTCTAATAGCAATGAATGTGTATTTACAGGGAAAGGTCTTTCATTTGGAGGCAGTTTAATCCGCCCAGAAGCCACTGGATACGGTTTAGTTTACTTTACTAATGCGATGCTTAAACGTCATGGTATGTCTCTTGAGGGGATGCGTGTGGCAGTTTCTGGTGCGGGTAATGTGGCGCAGTTCACTATCGAAAAATGTTTAGAGCTAGGTGCTAAGGTTATTACAGCATCAGATTCAGGTGGTACGGTTGTTGATGAAGCTGGATTTACTACTGAAAAACTCGCACGCCTAACTGAAATTAAAAATAACTATGGCCGTGTTGAAGAATATGCCAAAGAATTTGGTTTAACCTACCTTGAAGGGCAACAACCTTGGTCTGTTCCTGTTGATATTGCGCTGCCTTGTGCAACACAAAATGAATTAGATTTAGAAGCGGCTAACGTCTTGATTAAAAATGGTGTTAAAGCGGTTGCTGAAGGTGCAAATATGCCAACGACAATTGCTGCAACGGATGCCTTTATTGAAGCGGGTGTTCTTTTTGCACCGGGTAAAGCAGCTAATGCAGGTGGCGTTGCAACCTCTGGTTTAGAAATGGCACAGAATGCGGCTCGTCTAAGCTGGAAAGCAGAGAAAGTGGATGCTCGCTTACATCACATCATGTTAGATATTCACCATGCTTGTGTTAATTATGGTGGTGAAGGTAAGCAAACTAATTATATTCAAGGTGCGAACATTGCTGGCTTTGTCAAAGTTGCAGATGCAATGCTGGCACAAGGTGTATTGTAAATCTCATTGATTCTGAACGGGTGTGTAACACCCGTCAGATCCTCTATGAACCTACCGCTCTTCATTTACCTATCTTATCTTTTTCTAATTTTTCATCTGCTATCCTTAAAAAGAGGCACTTTATAAAGTGATTATTTTTGTGGGAGGTATTTATGGCAATGCAAATAGACTTCACCCTACCAAATAAAGTCGCTGTTATTACTGGTGGAGCGGCAGGAATTGGATTATCTATTGCGAAGATGTTTATTCAGAAAGGGGCAAAAGTCGCATTATTAGATAGATCAGAAAAGGTTGAGCAAGTTGCTCAGCAATTAAATAGTGCGGTTGGTATTCAATGTGATGTCACAAATGAAGAGTCTGTACATCGTGCAGTCTACTCTGTATTTGAAGAGTTTGGTCATATTGATATTTTGGTGAATTGCGCAGGTGTTGTAGCGTTAGCTCCCGCGGGATCACTTTCTGTTGCGGACTGGAATAAAACCTTATCAGTCAATTTAACGGGGACATTCTTGTTATGCCAAGAAGTGGGGCAATATATGTTACAACAGGGACAAGGTAAAATTATCAATTTAGCCTCTCAAGCAGGCGTGATAGCCTTGCCCGAACATATTGCTTATTGCGCCACTAAAGCGGGTGTTATCGGTATGACTAAAGTGTTGGCGTTAGAATGGGCACCTAAAGGTTTACAAATTAATGCAATATCCCCCACTATTGTGATGACCGATTTAGGAAAGCAGGCATGGGAAGGTGAGAAAGGCGAGAAGATGAAAGCTCAAATTCCAGCTCAACGTTTTGCCGAACCGGAAGAGATTGCCGCCGCCGCAGTCTTTTTAGCGAGTAATGCTTCAGATATGATAAATGGTCATAATCTTGTTATTGACGGTGGATATAGTATTCAATAATCAGAAAATAGAAGAAAAGTAGTGGTGTAAGAATAAAGGGGCTATAAAGCCCCTTTATAATAGCCTTAAACACAAGGGTAAATATCAAAACGGTGATTTTTTGTTGTTATATTGGCATGAGCAGGCTGATTATTTAATGGTTCAGCATAATCAGGGCGTTTTACGACAACACGTTTTTTTGCCAAAATAATTGCGGGTTCTAGCAGTGCATCAGCATCTTCATCAG
The DNA here is from genome assembly GCF_016239305.1 of Proteus vulgaris. Lineage (GTDB taxonomy): Bacteria > Pseudomonadota > Gammaproteobacteria > Enterobacterales > Enterobacteriaceae > Proteus > Proteus vulgaris_C. The sequence continues at coordinate 44,368 of NZ_JAEHOQ010000018.1, forward strand.
CACCGACTAAAGATTGAAACACACGCATCTCTTTTTTTACTAACGCGCTTTTTGTTTTATGTGGATACATAGGATCAAGATAGACAACATCAGGAGGTGGAGTGATCTCGGTTAATGCTTGGGCAGAAGAGGCATGAATTAATATCATTCTTTCCTGCATCCATTCACCAATGTCAGCATCAAGATAAGCACGTTTTAAGCCATCCTCAAGTAATGCAGCAACCACGGGGTGACGCTCTACCATTCTGACTTTGCAACCAATAGATGCTAAGACAAACGCATCACGGCCAAGCCCTGCTGTTGCATCAACAACATCGGGCAGATAATCTTTTTTGATCCCAACCGCTTTTGCCACTGCTTCACCTCGACCACCGCCAAATTTACGGCGATGAGCCATAGTGCCTTCTACGAAATCCACATAGATGCCACCTAATTTAGGTTCATCTTGTTTGCGTAATTCAAGGTGAGTCGGTGTTAACACTAAAGCCATTGTTTGCGTTTCGTCGTGAATTAATCCCCAACGTTGCGCTAAATCAGATAAGGCGCTGTTATCAGCGCCTTCTTCACAAAGTAAACAGATATTCACATATCATCCTTTAATGCCGTAGCCTTTAAGCATAGCATCAAGTTTTGGCTCACGACCACGGAAGCGTTTGAACAGTTCCATTGGCTCTTCAGAACCGCCACGAGTTAAAATATTATCTAGGAATGATTGGCCTGTTTCGCGGTTAAAAATCCCTTCTTCGGAGAAACGAGAGAAGGCATCAGCCGCCAGTACATCAGCCCATAAATAGCTGTAATAACCTGCAGCATAGCCACCTGCAAATATATGGCTAAAGGCATGAGGAAAACGTGCCCAAGGTGTTGATGGAACAACAGATACTTGATCTTTCACGCTGGTTAAGGTTTCCATTACACGAGCCCCTTTTGCTGGGTCATACTCTGCATGTAAACGGAAATCAAATAGACCAAATTCTAATTGGCGTAACACAAACATTGCAGACTGATAATTTTTTGCTTTAAGCATATTATCAAGCATTGCCTGTGGTAATGGTTCGCCAGTTTCATAATGACCAGAAATAAAAGCTAATGCTTCTGGCTCCCAGCACCAGTTTTCCATAAATTGACTTGGTAATTCAACAGCATCCCATGGCACGCCGTTAATACCTGCAACATCGGCAGTATCAATTTGCGTTAACATGTGATGTAAGCCATGACCAAACTCATGGAATAGCGTAGTGACTTCATTATGAGTAAACAGTGCAGGCTTATTACCTACTGGTTTATTGAAGTTACAGGTGAGATAAGCAACAGGATTTTGTAGTTTTCCATCGGCATGACGCATTCTTCCCATGCAGTCATCCATCCAAGCACCACCACGTTTGTGTTCACGTGCATACAAATCAAGATAGAAGCTACCGCGCAAGGTGTTACTTTCATCGTAAAGCTCAAAGAAACGAACATCATCATGCCAAGTGTCGATGTCATTACGTTCTTTAGCTGTTAAACCATAGATACGATGAACAACTTCAAATAAGCCACTTAAAGCGCGTTGTTCAGGGAAGTAAGGACGCAGTTGTTCATCATCGATTGAGAACAGATGTTGTTTCTGTTTTTCGCTGTAGTAAGCCAGATCCCATGATTCTAATTTATCAACGCCATAGTGTTCTTTTGCAAATTGGGTGAGTTCAGCTAACTCTTCTTTACCTTGGTGGTGAGCGCGTTGTGCTAAGTCAGTTAAAAAACTAAGGACTTGTTCTGGAGACTCTGCCATTTTAGTGGCGAGTGACTTTTCAGCGTAATTGTTGAAACCAAGGAGTTGAGCGAGTTCGTGACGTAATGCGAGGATCTCAGCAATAATTTCGCTATTATCCCACTGACCTGCATTTGGGCCTTGATCAGAGGCTCGTGTACTATAAGCGATACTCATCTCTTTTCTTAGTTCACGATTATCAGCGTATGTCATGACGGGCAGATAGCTTGGCATATCGAGTGTTAATAGGTAGCCTTCTTGCTCTTTAGCTTGTGCGATAGCTTTTGCGGCATCAATAGCACTTTGAGGCATACCAGATAAATCTTCTACATCAGTAATTAGTTTAGACCAACCCATCGTTGCATCTAATACGTTATTTCCATATTTAGCGCCTAATTCAGACATACGCGCGCTGATTTCACCAAAACGCTGTTGTTTCTCTTTGGATAAACCAATACCTGATAACTCAAAATCACGTAATGCATTTTCAATCGCTTTTTTCTGAGGTTGAGTTAACGCATTAAAATCAGCACTTTCTTTAATAGATTTATAAGCCTGGTATAAGCCTTCATGTTGTCCCATCCACGTACTGAATTCAGACAGCAATGGTAAACTTTGTTCATAGGCTTCACGCAATTCAGCGCTATTTTTGACAGAGTTTAAATGACTGACTGGAGACCAAACACGAGAAAGTTTATCGCCTGCTTCTGCTAAAGGTTGGCAAAGATTATCCCAGCTAAAATGAGTATTATCAGCCAGTAATTTTTCGACCGTTTCGCGATAAGTTGTTAACACTTTTTTTAATGCAGGAACAACATGTTCTGGTTTGATCTGGGAAAATGCAGGTAATCCCGTTGTGCTAAGTAATGGATTTGACATAAAAAACATCCTGTATTTTGGTTTGCAGTGACGTAAAACACACCACTGAGTTTATTCGTTATAGATAGTAAGATGAGGATGAAACTGTATAAGTTCAATAGTATCGCGGTAATTATCCGAAGTTTTACTCAAAAACGGGATTATTTTATTTGAAAGAGGTTTTATTGATTTGATGCACTTGGGATTAAAAATAATTCAGCGTATAATCATCCCGTTATTTCCTTTTGACCCATTCAAAAATGGAAGATCATCGTCCCCGGTGGGGCGGCTGGACTTCAAATCCAGATGGGGCCGCCAGCGGTCCTTGGCAGGTTCGACTCCTGTGATCTTCCGCCACTTCTTGTTTCATTACTTCCCAATAAAGCATCCTATTATCTCTTTATCATATTGTTTTTCAGTAAAATAATAAGTTTACCATCCATTTACAGGCACCCTTATTTTTTTGTTAAACCTGATATATTGTTGTTCATAGTTTATTCATAACGTATAGAAAGTGGAGGCAATTTGATGAGCGAAAATCTTCCTGAAGCACCACAGGGTGAATTTATTTTATTCCGAAGTGAAGATGGTCAAACTCGCGTCGAATGCCTCTTTGAGTCTGATACGTTGTGGTTATTTCAAGCCTCGATTAGTGAAGCATACCAGTAATATTTTTTATGGAAGACGAGTTAATCGAAGATCCAGTTGTTCGGTTTTACCGAACAACTGTGGATGATGCTAAACAGTACAATGTGCAATACTTTAATCTCTCTATGGTCGCAAAGTATTACAAAGTGCTGGTGGAGTTAGTAAGAAAGCTACGGATAACGAACAGTGCATAACAACGAAAAGTGTTTTAAGAACCTTTCAGTATTAGTCGATCATTATAGATTTTAGTTGGGCTAATTTTCTAACTAGAAATCAGTCTTAGAAAAACCAGTCATACCATCTAGTCCCATTTCACGGCCTAATGCCGTCATTGGATGGACAATTATCAATCCTCGTACGGCTTTTTTCAGCTTACCAATATCAGCTTGTTCTTTCTTAGTGATAAGGCGTTTGAATGGCATATCTTCTAATTTCTGCGCTTCTTTACTTAGTTTATTGTTACGTACAGCTTTCAGACGAACAATTTCAGTTTCCAGTTCTACTTTTTCTTTTTCAAACTCTGCGTATTTTTCCGCTTCGTCCGTCAGCGAGATACTTGCCATCTTATGGCGAATAAGATCTAAACGATCGCTAAGGAGTTTAATTTTTGCTTTTTCGATTTCTTTCATTATTAATTAACCGTGAACAAATTTCTTGTTGGCAAGTATACACTATTCTACGTAAGAGAGTGAAAAAGGGGACGAGTTGGTGCTTTGCACCAAAGCAGACATCGCATTCATTATTTCTTTTTATTGAGCATCGATTTTAAATCAGCAAAAGGATTATAGGTTGCTGCACCTACATCATCTTGTGCATCCTCACCCGCGACAACAGTTGTGCCGTATTGGTCTGCTTCTGTGTATTTAGAGTGTTCATGATCATGGCAAAAAAGACACAATAACTCCCAGTTACTGCCATCTTCTGGGTTATTGGTATGGTCGTGATCAATATGATGAACGGTTAGTTCACGTAAGTTCGAGTAGACAAACTCACGCGCACAACGTCCACATACCCACGGATAGATTTTCAGTGCTTTTTCACGGTAGCCACTTTCCAACCGTGCATAGTTTTTTGGGATCAGTGCCATTACTAGTATTACCTGTTATAAGAGAAAGTTTGACAATAGTTTTTCCAATATACTCTGAATGCACCGATAGGTTCAAATTTCATAAGTTCTATTTCTCTCAGTAAACCGCTAATCTTACAATCTGATGCACTCTTGGAAATTACAGGTATAATTTCAAAAATTATTGAGCAGATTTAGGCAAAAAAATGGCAAAACTTACCTTACAAGAGCAAATGTTAAAAGCAGGGCTTGTGACCAGTAAAAAAATGGCAAAAGTCCAAAGAACGGCAAAAAAATCACGTGTTCAAGCACGAGAAGCAAGGGAAGCCGTAGAAGAAAATAAAAAAGCTCAACTGGAGCGCGATAAACTGCTTAGTGAGCAACAAAAACAGGCGATTTTATCTAAAGAATATAAAGCGCAAGTTAAGCAACTTATTGAAATGAATAGAATTACGCCAGTAAAAGGCGATATTGATTTTAATTTCACTGATAACAATGTGATTAAAAAGATTGTGGTGGATAAACTGACGCAATCTCAATTAATTAGTGGGCGTCTCGCCATTGCTCGCCTGGATAATGCAGATAAAACGGAATACGCGATTATTCCAGCAAGTGTAGCGGATAAAATTACACAAAGAGATGTGGACTGTATTTTGTTAAATAACGCACTTAGCGAGACAGAACAAGATGAAGACGATCCTTATGCTGATTTTAAAATCCCAGATGATTTGATGTGGTAATAAGCAACGTAGCTTATTACCTTAAAGGCATAGTTTGTATAAGCATTGTGCTTTATACTGCATCTGGAAATTTTTGTAGATAAACGATTAAGTAGGCGATAATGGCAATGAACGGAATAATCACAAAGTGGTTTGAAGATAAAGGTTTTGGATTTATTAAAGATGAAAACGGTGATAACCGTTATTTTCATGTGATTAAAGTTGCCAACCCTGCTTTGATAAAGACAGATGCAAATGTCACGTTTGAGCCGACCACAAATACCAAAGGCCTGTCTGCGTATGCAGTTAAAGTGATCCCAGACAGCAAATACGTTTATATCGCCGGTGAGCGAGTTAAACTGACATCTATTAAATCATTTCGAATTTACAGTGAAGATGTGCCTGCAGATACGCATATCAATAAAGAAAATACCGTACTTTCTGTCGGTACTTTAATGAATAGCATCAGACCAAAATCAGCGGATGGCGCTAATAATATGCGTACGTTGAGAAAGCTGGCGATCACCACAATGCACGGAACAGAGATAGTTTTTACTGAAGATGAACTTGATATCGATGAAACAGTAAAGGCGCTTAAACTGTAAATATCGACATTTAAAACGGGCTCTCACAGTGCGCTTTTATTGGCGCTTGACTAATAGGGTGAGCAAAGTGAAGTTCACTCGCATGAAGCATAAGTCGTGGAGTCCGTGCAGTTCTTTTAGTTTCTTCCATTCTTTCATTCAAGCAACAGTCGCTCCCGCCATATAAATCACAACCTAAAATAGGATGCCCTATAAACTGGCTGTGGATACGAAGTTGATGAGTTCTTCCCGTTTCAGGGGTAAATCGTACCCGTGTTAGAGGCAATAACGTTCCATTTTCTAACGTATGATAAAAACGCTCAATAACGTGATAACCAGAGCGTGCAGGTTTTCCATTAATAGGGCAAATCGACATGCGTGGGAACAGAGCTGGATCTTTTGCAATCGGTGCATCAATCACGCCTTCATTCTCTTTCAAATGGCCACATAGGAGTGCGTTGTATACCTTGGTTACACTGCGTTGGCTAAATTGCTGACACAAAAGAGCATTGATAGCTTTATTGCGTGCCACAACCATCAATCCAGATGTACCAAAATCAAGTCGATGAACAAGTGTACATCCCGGAAATAGCTTCACTAACCGATAATGTACCGAGTCGATATTTTGTGGATTTTTTCCTGATAAGCTCAATAGTCTTGTCGGTTTGTTGATAAGTATTAAGTGCTCATCTTGATAAAGGATCTCGATTTCATCATGGCAAGGTGGGGCAATAAAAGTATCGATAATCGTAGACATCAGCTTATCCGCAAAAAAGAAGAGAGTGGATGATAGCGAATTTTAAGTTAACAGGCGAATGTAGAGATATACTCTTAGTAATTTGAATATAATGACGATAAATGTTAATCCCTAGGGGCAACCTATGAACAATGAAATCCACTTTAAATATTATGACATGGTAGAAGAGTATTCACTGGAATCAACCGATCCTGTTGCTGAGGCAGAAGAAGATGCGCTTGCTCTCTATTTTCAATTATTACTCACTCGATTGATGAATAACGAAGAAATTAGTGAATTGGCACAACAAGATATGGCAAAAGAAGCGGGTATTGATAAAAAACGCATTGACGATATCGCGATGTTTCTTAATCGCTGGGGTAATGAATAACACGTATTGAGCTCATTAATTGTGGGCTCAATAATCTTTCAATTCACAAAAAACAACTCTGATCATACATAACTGTATGATTTAACGTATACTCGTTATCTATTTTATTGCACATAAGTGCACGAAAAGAACTGACATGCTTTTGGGATGTTCGATCCTTTATCGGGTGTTTTATATTCAATTGGTTGGGTGAGATATGCTGGATTTCCTAAAGAATTATGACAATTTAACGATCAGCGAAAAAAAAGTATTAAAATATCTCACCGATAATATTGCGGATATACCCTATTTAAATATTAATGATTTAGTTGCAAAAACCTTTGTATCAAAAACGGTGATCATTAATTTATCGCAAAAGTTAGGGTTTAGTGGATTTAAAGAGCTTAAATTCCAAATTAATAATTATATTTTGATGCAAAATAAAGTTGAGAAAACGAGTACAGCATCTTATAAAAAGCAATTAGAAAAAAATATTAATAAAACATTTACTTTAATTAATGAAGAACAAATTCGGGAATGTGCGAAAACCTTACGTCACTCTAGGAATATTTTTATTGTTGCAAGAGGTACGAGTAAAGCAGTCGGTTATTATCTTGAACACCTTTTGTTTGCTTTAGGTCTACATTGCTTTTTTATTAATGATTACAACTTATCTGATTCATTTACTCGTCTTGTTAATGAAGACGATACGGTTATCTTTATCTCACTTTCTGGTGGTACAAAGAAAATCATTGAGACAGCAAAAATCGTGCAATTAAAAGATGCCAATATTATTAGCATGACAGCATTTAATACTAATGAATTAACCACTTATGCAACTCATGCTCTATTTTGTTTCGCTGATAATCATGATACAAAAAAAGATGATACTAAATCACGTATTGGCTTTTTTATGCTGGTGGATTTACTGATAAATGAGCTAGAAACATTACTTTAAGTTCTAATAATTCTATTAGTTAAATGTTCTTTTTATTCTTCATGTGTGAAAATTATTAATCTACCTGATTAAAATAAATATAAATTATTTTAAAATAACCTTTTTTTCAATATTAATATTAATATCTAGTATCAATCATCATTTCTGAAATAAGAAATTGTTTATAATTATTAATTAAATTATTTATTAAAAAGACCTAGGTCATAAAAAATGACCTGAGATAATATTTAAAACCGCTACGTCATTCATTTCCTATAATCCCTAAGCTAGAGTACCTCGGTAATTCTTTTATATTCGAGAAGTCATAAGGAAACAAATATGGCCAGGAAAAAATTCAGCGAATCTATTCAGCGCTTTGGTAGAACCCTACTTCTACCAATCGGTGTATTAGCACCTATCGGTATGATCTTGGGGATCAGTGGTGCTTTAGTTCAGTCTTATATGATTGCACGCTTTCCTTTCTTAGGAAATGAAACAGTCAATGCTTTATTAGTCAGTATCCGTTCTATTGCGGGTGTGGTGTTTGACAATATTCCACTTCTATTCGCAATGGGGGTGGCGTATGGAATGAGCCATAAAGATAAGGGGATCGCGGTCTTTGCCTCTGTAGTGGGCTATTTGACCTTGATAAGTACAATCAATATCTGGTTGGTATTGACTGGAAAACTGGCTGATCCTGCCATTATGACGCAGGTTGGGCAAATCAAGGTTCTGGGTATACAAACCATGAATATTAGTGCCGCAGGGGGGATTATCACAGGATTAATCGCTGCATGGGCTACTGATAAATTCTATAACCTTGAATTACCAACAGCATTTGCTTTCTTTTCAGGGAAAAAATCTGTCGCCATTATTATGGTCGGATTAATGATTGGTGTAGGTGCATTGCTACCATTTATTTGGGAAGTATTAGTCATGGGTTTAACTAAGCTCTCGGCTGTCTTCTTAAGTCCTGTTGGGCCTTTCTTTACCGCGGGTGGCGAGCGTCTATTTATTCCATTTGGTTTACACCACGTCTGGAACGTTCTGTTTAGATTTACCGAAGCTGGTGGCTCTTATGTGATTGAAGGACAAACCTATGTAGGCGTTGTTCCAGCAATGACAGAAGTATTATTTAACCAAGGGCCAAGTAGTGAATATTGGGCAATGATGCCAAGCCTGACACGTTTTATGGCTCAGCAACAAATGTTGGTTACGCTGTTCTTGTTCCCTGCGATTGCATTAGCAATTTATAAAACCTCGAAAAAAGAGAACCGCGCTGAAGTTAAATCGATGCTGGTGACAATGGTCTTAACCGCAATGTTAGGTAACGTGACCGAACCTCTTGAATTCACCTTCGTCTTTATTGCGCCGTTACTCTATTTAATTTACGCCATTATCGTGGGAATTGGTGCGGTTCTACTCTCTTTTGCTGGTGTTGCAATTGGTTATATCCGAGGCACAGTCTTTGACTTCACCATCTTTGGCTTACTGTACGAACACACTAACTGGATCTTCCTCGTCATTATCGGTAGTGCACTTGCGGTTGTGACCTACTTCATTTTCTACTGGGCTATCGTCAAATTTGATATCAAAACGCCAGGTAGAGAAGAATCAAGCAATATGAAAAATACGCTAATCAAAGAAAAACGTTATGGCGAAATTGCAGAGATCTTAATCCAAGCGTTAGGTGGTAAACAAAATATCCGTAATGTTGATAACTGTATTACACGATTACGTATTGATATTAATGAAGTTAATCAAATAGATAAAGAATTAATGTTGGAGTCTGGATGTACAGCATTCTTCTTTCCGGCAGCAAACCATGTCCATGTCGTTTATGGCCCTAAAGTCGAATTTGTTCGCAATGCTGTTGATGAAGCAATGAAGAAATAAAAGGATACATGATGAGAGCGTTATACGATTCTAAAAGTAAAACAATCGACGATCGCGGTATAAAAAATCTGCTGTCCAATGAAGCTAAATATTCAACTTGGTTGATGTTTGAAGCAATGTTAGCGCAAGCACAAGCTGAATACGGTTTTATTCCACAGTCTGCCGCAGATGAAATTAAAGAAAAGGCGATTATTGAGAATATCGATTTCGAAGAGATGAACCGCATTTATCAAAAAATCGGTCATGGCTTTGTGCCTTTCTTAAAAGTATTGGTGAATGCGTGCTCTGAAGAGAGCGGTAAATATGTGCACTATGGTATTACCACGCAAAATATACAGCAAAGTTCACAGCTGTATATGATGAAAACAGTACACAATAAGTTCATGTTATTGTTAGGCGAAATTATTGAAAACTTATCTAATCTTGCTGAAAAAACAAAACATATGGTGATGGCAGGTAGAACGCACGGTCGTCATGCTATTCCTATTACTTATGGGTACAAAGTTTCAGTATGGATCAGCGATTTTATTGATTGCTACCAACGAATGAAAGAATGCGAAAAGCGAGTATTCACCATTATGATGGGTGGCGCTGTAGGTGCTTTTAACTCAATGCCAGAAGTTGGAATGAAAGTACAAAAACGTGTCGCTGAATTAGTGGGTATGCAAGCAATGGAAGTGCCATCACGTAATCTAAGTACTCACAAATTAGAATATATGATGAACTTAGCACTGATGGCTAACATCTGCCATAAAATTGGTGAAGAAGTTTATAGTACAACATTGGAAGAAATTGCTGAGGTTTCTGAAGGGTTTACAAAAGGCACTGTGGGAAGTAGCACGATGCCCCATAAAATTAATCCAAAATTAGCCAAAGGTATTATTGCTAACTCACAGAAACTGTACTCATTACCTAATGTAGGGATGTACTCTGCGGTAAGACCTTATGAAGGTGATAGCAGTTCTTATATGTTATTCGATGGTTTAATTGAAGAATCGTTAGAACTTACAACCGAAATTTTGTTGAGAACGGAAGAGCTTTCAAGAACCATTGTTCCTCATGAAGAGAGAATGCTACATAACGTGATGAGAAATAAAGGTTTGGATAATACTGAATACGTTATGATGAAAATGGCTGAAAAATTAGGTAAAGATAAAGCACATTCACTGTTATATGAAGAAGCCATTAAAACGGCAGCAGATGGTGAAGATTTTTATACTAACCTGATGAAAAATGACACCATTACAGCGGCCTTTAATGCCGATGAAATTAAGGCCATGCTTGATCCTCGTTCTTATATCGGTTTATCTGTTGAACTTGCGCAGAAAGAAGCAAAACGTGGGTTAGCGATTTCTCAAGAAATTAAACAAAGCTATAAATAAAGTCATCAAGTATCTATACATAAATCATTATCAGTTAAGTCAAGAGCCATTCAATTTGAGTGGCTCTTTTTAGTTGATAACTAACCAATCAACCCATGTACTAAAATAATACCGATACAAATTGGGCCAATATAACGCCATACCAGTAATAAGCATTGACGTTTTAAGCCAGAGATATTGTCAGGAATTAATGCATTTGCTCTACGTGACCATCCAAAAATTAAACACATTGCAATACCAAATAAAGGCATCAGAATATTGGATGTCAGATAATCCAATAAATCAAAGACCGTTTTTCCTGCGAATGTCACATCACTCATTGGTCCAAAAGATAATGAGACAGGAATACCCATCAGCATGATCGACGCGGTTACTACTAATCCTGCACGACGACGTGTCCACTGAAAACGCATTTGCACATAAGCCACAATATGTTCCAGTAATGAAATAGCAGAGGTTAACGCCGCCATTAATAACAAGACGAAGAAAGTCACTGCTAAAATATTGCCACCAGGTAAGTTAGCAAAATAAACTGGCATGGTCATAAAAGTTAAACCAGGGCCAGCATTAGGCTCTAAGCCTGCGGCAGATAATGCAGGGAAAATCATTAATCCGGCAAGTACACACACCATACAAGATAAAATAACTACCCACATACTGGAGTTGGCGATCCCTTTGTTATCCGCTAAATAAGCACTGTAAGTGATATGAATACCTAAACCGATAGACAGTGAGAAGAAGGCTAAACCTAACGCATCCAATACACCTTGAGGGGTTAATTTACTGAAATCAGGATATAAAAATAATTTTAAACCTTCAGAAGAACCCGGCAAACTAATACCAACAATAATCAATAAGATCATAATGATAAATAACATTGGCATCATGATTTTAACGGCTTTTTCTAACCCTCGTTGTACGCCCGCTAAAACTACAAAACAGGTTAGTCCAGCAAAGGCAAGGTGAGCCAAAATAGGCCATAAAGGATTGCTAATAAAACGGGTAAAAATACCCGTCAATTCTGCGCTATCAGTGATATTTAGCTGGCCTGTTGCTGCCATAACGGTGTAGCCAATTGTCCAACCACCGACAACACTATAGAAACTATAAATACACCAAGAACTGAAGACACCGATAACGCCAATAATGACCCAGTTACGTCCCATCATTTTTTTAAAGGCATTTACGGCTTCTGCGTGAGTGCTACTACCCAAGATATTTTCAGCCAGTAATACAGCAAGCCCGATAATGAAACTAAATAACAAAAAGACAATTAAGAATGCACCGCCACCATTATTGGCTGCAACATAAGAAAACTTCCAAATAGCACCAATACCGATTGCAGAGCCTGCGGCTGCTAAGATATGGCCGACTCGTGATGTCCATTGTTGGCTCATTTTGCCTCCTGTTTTATTTGGTCAGTTATGGAAGGCATTGCCATACAATTGTTTATTGAGAAGACGTTGTCACTCATCATCCTTATGGTAAAACTCAACATCATAGAAACTCCCCTAAAAATAATTTCACCAGTAGGGGCACAACAAAAAAAGCCACCTGACTGGTGGCTTTTGCAAAAAAATGAACGCGCTTGGCCACCTAACGAAGGAGTAGTAGGTTTAGGCCTAGAAGTCGACTATTGGTGTTCATATTCATCTTTTTGCTCTTTATTGAAATGGATATAATCGCCATGCAATATGAAATATTATTTTTCAAAATGCGCATTTGTTATTTATATCATAAATTCAAACCAAAGAAATAAAATTTATTAGAATTTAGTGTTAATTTTTATTGGCAAATGTTTTTTCGGTGCTAACGGTGAACGGGGTGATAAGTTATGGAGTTAATCTTATTGTGTAAGGTGGCATCGGCAAAAATGTCGAAACAATAATTTAATATCAATTTATTTTTGTATCTAATTGATTAAATAGTAAAAATTACTTGGCATAATTCCTGCTTAGTTGAAAGTTCTTTATGACTCTTTTACTCCCTAGTTAGGGGAAAGGATATCAAATGAACAAAATCAACTCCGTCTGTCCTTACTGTGGCGCTGGCTGCAAAATCAATCTCTGTGTCGAAAATGGTCGCATAATCAAAGCTGAAGGTGCCAATGGTGTCACCAATCAAGGAGAACTTTGCTTAAAAGGGCTCTATGGTTGGGATTTTCTTAATGACAATAAATTGCTGACAGCCAGAATTCATGAACCCATGATCCGCCGACAAAAAGGGGCTGATTTTGAAATTGTAAGTTGGAATGAAGCGATTCAATATACGGCAAAAAAATTACTGGAAATAAAAGAAAAATACGGTGCAAAATCCATCATGTGCACTGGATCTTCTCGTGGTACAGGGAATGAAACCAACTTTGTGATGCAGAAATTTGTTCGCGCGGTATTAGGTAATAATAATGTCGATTGTTGTGCTCGTGTTTGTCATGGACCCTCTGTTGCAGGTTTACAAGAGACATTAGGCAATGGTGCCATGAGCAACTCTATTGCTGATATTGAAGATTCAGACTGCCTATTAGTCTTTGGTTATAACTGTGCTGACTCTCATCCAATTGTGGCACGCCGTGTGGTTAAAGCAAAACAAAAGGGTGCAAAAATAATCGTTTGTGATCCTCGTAAAATCGAAACGGCCAAAATTGCTAACCAATATTTACCATTAAAAAATGGTACTAATATGGCGTTAGTCAATGCATTTGCGTATACGCTGATTGATGAAGATCTTTATGATAAAGATTACGTCAGTCGCTATACCGAAGGTTTTGAAGAATATAAAAAACAACTCGCAGACTATAGCCCAGAAGCGGTGCAAGATATTGTCGGTATCCCAGCAATTGAAATCCGTAAAGCAATGCGCACTTATGCGGGCGCTAAAACCGCCACAATTATGTGGGGAATGGGTGTCACACAATTTGGTCAAGCGGTTGATGTGGTAAAAGGCTTATCTGGCCTTGCACTATTAACAGGTAATTTAGGTAAACCGCATGTTGGTGTTGCCCCTGTTCGCGGACAAAATAATGTTCAGGGTGCCTGTGATATGGGGGTTTTACCTAATATGTTCCCAGGATACCAATATGTCACTGATGAAGAAACACGTAAAAAATTTGCTCAAGCGTGGAATATTCCGGTTGAACAACTTGATCCTGAAGTGGGATATCGGATTACTGAAGTACCGCATTTAGCCATTGAAGGCAAAGTGAAAGCTTACTACATCATGGGCGAAGATCCACTCCAAACAGAGGCGGATTTAGGTTTAGTGAGAAAAGGCTTTGAAGCGCTCGATTTTGTCGTGGTTCAAGACATCTTTATGACCAAAACTGCAGAGCAAGCTGACGTGATTTTACCTTCAACTAGTTGGGGGGAACATGCAGGTATCTTTACTTGTGCCGATAGAGGATTCCAACGTTTTGAAAAAGCCATTGAAGCGCGTGGTAATGTAAAACGTGACTGGGAAATCATTAGCTTATTAGCCACAGAAATGGGCTACCCGATGTCTTATGAAAATAACGAAGAAATCTGGAATGAAGTCAGAGCATTATGCCCACTGTTCTTTGGTGTCACTTATGAAAAACTAGCAGGTTTAGCCCATATTCAATGGCCTTGTACTGATATTGAAGATAAAGGGACACCTTATTTATATTCAGGTAACCAATTCACCACACCATCAGGCAAAGGTCAGTTGTTCGCGACACCATGGCGAGCACCAGCTGAATTACCCGATGCTGATTATCCAATGATTTTATCTACAGTGCGTGAAGTGGGGCATTATTCTTGTCGCTCTATGACGGGTAATTGTAAAGCATTGGCGTCACTTGCGGATGAACCGGGTTATGTTCAAGTTCACCCAGAGATTGCTAAAGAAGCAGGTATTCGTGATCAAGAAATTGTTTGGGTTGAATCACGTCGAGGTAAAGTGATGTCTCGTTGCAATGTGAATGAGACAATCAACAAGCAAGCGATTTATATGACTTATCAATGGTGGATTGGGGCATGTAATGAATTGACTCAAGATAATCTTGATCCTGTTTCAAAAACACCTGAAACCAAATATTGTGCGGCTAAAGTGATTAAAATTGAGGATCAAAAATGGGCGGAAAGCCAAGTTTCTCAGCATTATCATACAATGAGAAGTCGCTTAATTAATTTAGTGGAGCAAGCAAAAACCGCAGCACATTAAGCTGAGTGTTGATTCTAAATAGAAATGGAGACAATTAAGTCTCCATTTTGTTCTTATATTTATTTTATAGAAACAAAAGCAGTGTATTACTTTTGGTTTAATTTGCTTTCTACTTCTTTTTTCTCTTCTTCTAAGATCTCACGATACCAACGTGGATGGTGTTTCTTCGCCCAACCCCGAGTTACCCAGCCTTCAATCATGCTACGAATCGAACCTTTTACCCAAAACGCAGCATATGCATGAACAATTACTGTTATGATCAGTAATATAGCTGACACTGAGTGAGCGAGTAAGGCAATGCGAATAACTGGGATCGAGAAATAATCGGCAAAATAAGGACGCCAAATAATCACACCACTAATGGTTAGTACGATAAGGCTAAGACTTAATGTCCAATAAATCCCTTTTTGACCTAAGTTGTAATGGCCAATATCACCAGCTTCTTCGTTTTGCAGCACTTTATGAATATTTTTTGCCCACACTAAATCATCTTTATCAATAGAGTTATATTTTAAATATCTGAAAAACATAAAAATAAAGAAAAAGACCATCGCAACACCAGCAAAAGGATGCAGTAAGCGCGAAAGCTGTGGTGTACCTAAAATATTCATAAACCAGTTTAGAGATGGGAAGAAAAAGCCCAATCCACTAAAAGTGGTAAAGATAAAGAAAATCGCTACAACCCAGTGATTAATACGCTCTGAGGCAGTATGACGAAGGATTTTATCACTTTTTTTCTTCATTATTTCTGCTCCTCTTTATTCACTGAATGTTGTGATGCTTCCATCTCTTTTTGTGCCTCTTCTTCATCTTCTTCTGTGGTGTGGTTAGGGCCAATACCTAGATAATGGAACATTGCACCCGCAAAGGTAGCAGCAAAGCCGACGGCCGCTAATGGTTTCCAAATACCTTTCCAGAATTTTACTGTTGTGCTGATTTCTGGGTTTTCAGGTAAGCCATGATATAAGTTTGGTCTATCAGCGTGATGTAATACATACATGACATGAGTACCCCCTACACCTTGAGGATCGTATAAACCTGCTTTGTCATAACCTCGTGTATTGAGCTCAGTAACGCGCTCATTGGCAAGGTGGGTCATCGCTTCTTTAGAGCCAAAATGAATCGCCCCTGTAGGGCAGGTTTTTACGCAAGCTGGCTCTTGACCGACTTCAACACGATCAACACACAATGTGCATTTATAAGCGCGGTTATCTTCTTCATTAATACGAGGAACATCGAAAGGACAGCCAGCAATACAGTAGCCACAACCAATACAATGCTTTGATTGGAAATCAACAATACCGTTAGCGTATTGAATGATGGCACCTTCTGCTGGGCAGGCTTTTAAACAACCCGGATCAGCGCAGTGCATACAGCCATCTTTACGAATTAGCCACTCTAATTTGCCATTTTCTTCAACTTCAGAAAATCGCATCACTGTCCATGATTTAGCGGTTAAATCCATCGGGTTATCATAGACACCCACGTTAAGACCCACTTTGTCGCGAATGTCGTTCCATTCGGAACAGGCAACCTGACACGCTTTACAGCCAATACAGGTTGTCACATCGATAAGCTTTGCCACTTCTTCTTTAAAATCACGTACCTGTGGTGCTGGCGTGAGGGAATTGGTAGCAGAGCGACGAATAATATCTTGAGATTGCAATGACATCAGTTTCCCCTTATGCCTTTTCGATATTGACTAAGAACGCCTTATATTCAGGTGTGAATGAGTTTGCATCACCCACAGATGGCGTTAATGTATTGGCAAGGAAACCTTTACGTGTTGCTCCCTCAAAGCCCCAGTGACAAGGAATACCGATAGTATCGACAACTTTGCCATTTATCGTTAGAGGTCTAATACGCTTAGTCACTACAGCTTTAGCTTTGATATAGCCACGTTTAGCGCTGACTTTAACTTCATCACCTTGAACAATACCTTTGCGTGAAGCAAGTTGTTCACCAATTTCAATAAATTGATCCGGTTGTGCAATGGCATTAATTAATGAGTGTTTTGTCCAGTGACGGAACAATTCAGTAATTGAATAGGTTGTTGCCACGTAAGGGAATTCTTCTGCTGTACCTAAATGTTCGGCATCGTAGCTGTATAAACGTGCTACAGGGTTGCGAGAGACTTTCGGGTGCAAAATATTATCTTCGGTTGGCGATTCAAACGGTTCGTAGAACTCAGGGAATGGACCATCCGCCATTTTATCAACAGCAAATAAGCGCCCCATGCCTTCTGGCTGCATAATAAATGGACCTACACCACTATTAGGTGCCGCATTACTATAATCTGGTACATCAGGACCAACCCATTGATTACCATTCCATTTGATAAGCTGACGTTTTGCATCCCAAGGTTGGCCTTGTGGATCAACGGATGCACGGTTATATAACACACGGCGGTTTTGTGGCCATGCAAAAGCCCAACCTGGTGTACAACCTAATCCTGATGGATCAGCGTTATCGCGGTTTGCCATTTGGTTGCCTTTTTCAGTCCAGCAACCAGAATAAACCCAACAGAAACTCGCAGTTGAACCGTCTGATTTCAGTTGATGAAAACCATCAAGTTGTTGTCCTTTTTTAAACAACAATTTGCCTGTTTCATCAAAGATATCTTGCATCGCTTGACCATTTGCTTCTTTCGCCACTTCTTCAGGTTGTGGATCGTAAGGGTCAACGTAGTTCCAAGAGAGATTCATGACAGGTTCAGGGCATACGCCACCTTCTTCACGATAAAGTTCGCGTAGGCGCATTAATAAATGCCCTAGAATTTTACCATCATGCCATGCTTGTGCGGGTGGTTTAGCACCAGCCCAGTGCCATTGTAGCCAGCGACCTGAGTTTGCAATCGAGCCATTTTCTTCAGCGAAACATGAAGAAGGTAAACGGAAAATTTCGGTTTGAATATCTTTTGGTGAGACTTCATTCATCTCGCCGTGGTTTTGCCAAAAATTAGAAGATTCAGTCACGAGTGGGTCAATGACAACCATATATTTCAGTTTGGCTAATGCGGCACTACATTTATTTTTATCGGCAAAGGCGGCTAATGGGTTAAAACCTTGAACGATATAACCATTCATTTTGCCATCAATCATTAATTGGGTTTGTGCCATGATGTCATAGCTTTTATCCCATTTTGGTAACCAATGATAACCCCATTCATTTTGTGCCGTTGCGTGCTCGCCCCAGAAGCTTTTTAGCAAACTAATAAAGAAATCAGGGGTTCTTTTCCAGTAGTTAACTTGGTCTGCAACCACTGTTTTTGGTGTAATTTGAGATAAGTAAGTCTCTAATGATGTCTGTTTCTCATTAGGCAGAGGCATATAACCTGGTAGGTTTAATGATAATAAACCCAGATCGCTATAACCTTGAATATTAGAGTGCCCACGTAATGCGTTTACACCGCCCCCCGGCATACCTACGTTACCTAATAATAACTGGATCATACCTGCTGCACGGATAGTTTGAGCACCACCGGTATGGTGTGTCCAACCTAGGGCATACAAAATAGTCGAAGTCCGGTCTTTTACACTGGTAGACGCAAGCGCTTCACAGATATAGATAAAGTCTTCTAAAGGTGTACCACAAAGAGTGGTAACAATTTCAGGGGTATAACGTGAGACATGGTGTTTTAAAAGATTCCACACACAGCGAGGGTGTTGCAGTGAATTATCTCTTAATGCTAAACCATTTTCATCAAGTTCATAGTGCCATGAAGTTTTATCATAGCTTTGATTTTCTTTATCAAATCCACTAAAAAGGCCTTCATCAAAGTTAAAATCGTCACGCACAATTAAAGAAGCATTGGTATAAGCTTTCACATATTCGTGCTGAATTTTATCGTGTTCAATAAGGTAATGAATAACCCCTAATAAGAAAGCAGTATCAGAGCCTGCACGAATAGGTGAATAGAGATCGGCTACGGCAGCACTACGGTTAAAACGGGGATCGACAACGATAACCTTCGCATTGTTCTTAATTTTAGCTTCGATAACCCATTTAAAACCGACTGGATGCGCTTCAGCAGGGTTACCCCCCATGATCAGCACAACGTTAGCGTTTTTAATATCAACCCAGTTATTGGTCATTGCACCACGACCAAAAGTTGGCGCTAATGCTGCAACAGTTGGCGCATGGCAAAGTCTTGCCTGACAATCGATAGCAATCATGCCTAATGAACGGGAAAATTTATTATCTAAAATTCCAGTTTCATTACTCGCCGCAGAAGAACAAAGCATACCGGTTGTGAGCCAACGGTTAACTTCTTGCCCTTTTTCATTATGGGTAACAAAGTTTTCATCGCGATCTTTTTTCATCAGACGAGCGATTTTATCAATTGCTTCATTCCATGAAATACGCTCCCACTTATCAGAGCCAGGTCTACGATATTCAGGATATTTCAGGCGATTTTCACTGTGGATATAATCGACAAGCCCAGCGCCTTTCGGGCATAAAGAACCACGGCTAACAGGATGATCAGGGTCGCCTTCAATGTGATAAATACTTTTATCGACATTCTTTGCGCCATCCCCAAGGCTATACATCAAAATACCGCAACCTACAGAGCAATAAGTGCAGTTATTACGAGTCTCGACTGAACGTAATAATTTATATTGGCGAGCATTCGCAATAGATACTTCAGGTGCTAAGCCTAATAATGCAGCAGATGTGCCTGCCATACCGCCAGCACAGATCTTAAAGAAAGACCTACGACTGATTTGCATCAGTGTCTCCTTGATAAATTGATAAATTGATAAATAACATCCGTACCGGGCGTTTAAAAAAACGTCCAGTAAAGATACGATTTCATTTTTCAATCATTCAAGACAGACCTGAGTATCGTTTTGTGAACTCAATGTGATGAACTACTACTTAAAATGACGAGGAAATTATAACGAGTAAAAAAAATAAATCCATAGTAACAATATGGATAAATAATTGTATAAAAAATAACAAGTTGAAGTGAGATTACCGAAGATCTATAACCTTTGATTCTTTTATGTACAGATTATCTGAAATGGGATTTTTATATAAAAATAAGATACCGCTAATGTAGTTTAATTGGCTATTTTATTTTGCGCCTTTATTGACTAAATAATAACTAAAATTAAATATTTTCTGTTTTAGCTATCTTTATTTAATCTTCTAAATAGAAACACACATACAGCATCGCTTTCTCACTAAGAATATTTACTTAAAATAAATTTATCACATAATCGCTATCAGCTAGCGATAAAGGGCAATAATGTTCCTGTATATAGACTGTTTTTCTGGTCATGAAGCGATTAGTGAAATTTATTCTTATCAGGTTACTTTTACTTGCCAAGATCACGATTTACAACCCGTAAATTTATTACGCAAAAGTACAACACTTACTTTTTTACCTTCCCCTAATATAGACAGCACGCTGATCCCGTCACCCTTTGTAAAGCATATTCATGGTGTAATAACGGACTTTCGACGTTTATCGGGCTCGCTGGATGAAGCGCAATATCAATTATTTATTCAGACGTTCTGAGGTGTTTTTGTTACCTTAATGGTTAAATGGCGATAAATAACGAGAGTCTAAGACTTTAAGAGGGCGGAGTGAGTTATTCTTTCTTAACACAAGCAACACTTAAAAAATTGGCAACAGGTGAAGCTTGGCAACGACAAGTTAATGATGAAAGTATTATGGATGTCAGCTTAAATGCGGGGCAATTAGTGATTAGTCATCCTGAAATTGAGGAAAGCTTTATTCCCTTTAGTCAGAAGCTCATGGCTTATTGTGAACAGCTTGCGCTTAAATATCCATTTATTGCGTTTACTCAGCAACAAGAATTTCATTCCACATTATTAACGATTTTTAATCAACAAAATGAGCAATTTAAACTGCAACGACCCATATTATTATCGTGGTGTCATGAGATTACAAAAATCTTTAATCAAATAAAAAGCATCGAAATTTCATTTGATAATGTTGTCCTAACATCCAATGGCAGTTTGATATTAACGGGTATCTCAGAGGAATTAACACTCTTTAGGCAGCAGATTTATCAGCAAATCCCAATTGAGAGCGAACTTCATAAAGACATTATTCATATCACACTTGGGCGATTAGGTGAAAATACGTCATCAGCAGAGATGAAGCAGCTCTATGATGAGCTAGAGCAAAACCGATCATCATTAATGCATCATGCTATTAATACCCCAATCATTATCCGACATCCAAAATTTGTGGTAAGCAAAGGTTCACTTTCATCTGAAGTACAATTGGGTTTAACGATGGAGTTTAATCAGTTATGGCCATTTCGGTGTTATTAACATTAAATATTAAATGGCTATCCATCTTTTTGTGACTAAAGTGATATAGCTAATTAGTATATAATCCAGCGATTCTTTTTATTCGGATTATGTGTTTGAATTATGAATGTAAAATATCGTGCTGATGTAGATGGCTTAAGGGCGATTGCTGTTATTCTGGTTATCCTATTCCATTTAGATAATCGCTTAATTCCTTCGGGATTTATTGGTGTCGATATTTTCTTTGTGATCTCTGGTTTTTTGATCTCATTGATAATTAAAACTTCATTGTTACAAGGTAATTTTTCATTTTGTGATTTTTATAATCGTCGATTATGGCGATTACAGCCACTTTATCTTGTTATATTAATTTCAGTACTCGTGATATCAGGAATTTTTTATCTCCCTAGCGATTATCTTGATATTACAAATAGCGAAAAGTATGCCTCAGCTTTTCTTTCAAATAAATATTTTGCGAGAGCGACAACCAGCTATGCAGCGCAAGATGCACTCTTTTTACCGTTATTGCATACGTGGTCTTTAGCGATAGAGTGGCAATGGTATCTTTTCTTGCCTTTTGCGCTTTATTTTCTACATAAAATCAATGCAAAAGAAAGAGTTAATCATTTTTATCCGGTGGTATTAGTTACTGTTATCTCATTTATTCTGGTGTTTTATTACCAGAAAGACCAACCGAAAAATTATTACTATTTTAGTACGCGGATCTTCGAATTTATGTTGGGAGCTTGTGTTGCCTACTTCCCAACAAAGATAAAACCTAATCGAAGAATAAATGATATTATTAGCTTAATTGCGCTAGGTGTTATTGTTTGGGTTGCATTTCAAAACGATATTATTGCAGGTTATCCGAATCTTAATACGTTGTATGTTTGTCTTGGTGCTGCGCTAATTATTTATACTGGACAACATGGAAGTATTATTGAAAAAATACTCTCGTTAAAGCCGATCGTGATCGTTGGGTTATTATCTTATTCTCTCTATTTATGGCATTGGCCATTATTTGCTGTTGCACGTTATATTGGTGTATTTAATACAGAATTGCAAAAAGGATCGCTGTTAGCATTAACCTTATTGCTATCAATTAGCTCTTATTTTCTGATTGAAAAACCGTTTAGAAGAAAGCGTTTAGCGTTTAAATATTCCATCACACTTTTGTTGATTGTTCCTATTTTATTAGCTCTAGGGTTAAATGTGTTGAATGAAAAATATCAAGGTGTTGGCGCTAGGCTTGGGCAAAATTACGTTAATTTAGAAGCCAAATTGAATCAATTTGAGTATCCTAATCGAACTAAATGTATGAATTTTGAGGCTTCTGATCCCGATAAAATGTGCCATATTGGTGATGTAGGGAGTCAGAAAAAAGCTTTTTTATTGGGTGATTCTCATGCAAATCACTATTGGGGCTTTATGGATATTTTAGGTAAAGATGCCAAGATAGATGTATATGCACAAGCAACTTCATCGTGTATTACGCTTCCTAATATTTATCTTTATGACTGGTCTAATCATAAAAATACAGTTTATCAACGTTGTTACGATCAAACAGCGAAATATTATCAACTTATCAAGAATGGCTACTTTGATTATGTAATATTTGGGCAAGTTTGGAATAACTACGCGTCAAACCATGTCATTAATAAGATAGGTGATGTTAGAACGGTTGAAGAGTCTCGTAAACGCCTTGAGAAAGCGATGCGTGAAGCGCTTGATATTATTATTGCTACGGGAGCTAAACCGGTTTTTATTAAAACAGTCAATTCTATGCCAAGTGGTTTTATGACCTGCTTTTATGAAAATGCAAAATTAAGAAAAGACTTTGCAGATAATAACTGTAACCCCAAAAACTATAAAGGTGAGGGAAATACATGGGTGGATCAGTTATTTGTTAAATTAAAAAAAGACTACCCAACCTTAATTATTATCGATCCTAAAGATGTGCAGTGCGATAAAAATGTCTGCTTAACTGATATAGATGGTGTACCAGTTTATCGTGATGTAGGGCATATTACAGATTATGCTTCAACAATCTTTGGTATGAGGTATCTAGAGCGTTTTGGTAATCCGTTAAAATATAAAGAGTAATAAATAGATATTTATTAAACAAATCCCGATTAAATAAATGATTTTATCGGGATTTGTCTTATGATCATGATAATAGATTGAGAAAATTGAGACTTGGAATTTAAATTTCAAAACTATTACATTTTATCCTAGCGCTAGTTTTATTTGTTGCGCAATGCGTTCAATTACAGGCACCACAACACTATTCCCAGCTTGTTTATATAAATTAGCATTGCTCATATCTTTGGGTAATTTATAGTCAGCAGGATAACCTTGAAAATTAAAACACTCTCTTGGTGTGAGCTTTCTGATGGTGTTTGCTTTCTTTTGAACATTGAGTAAGGGGACGTTATGGCCACCAGTACCCATATTGGCTGTTAATGTTGGGCAAAGGTTATTTTTATTGGCTCTTACATATTTTCTACGCCATTGATAGAGTGTTTCGGCATCAGTAACATCTTCAACAAGTTGATCAAAGAACGGTGTTTTAGCTGTATAAAAATAACGCGATTCTATTGTACTTTCATTTTCTAATAAATCTGAAATACGCTTAGTTAATGGTGTCTTTTCTGGAAAAACAAAGCGTTTATGTGTTTGCTCATCTTTAAAACATACAATATAGATACGTTCTCGATTCTGTGGAATATTGCCATATTCAGCCGCATTTAATACTTGATGAGAAACGTGATAACCGTGTTTATGGAGAGAATCCAAAATCACTTTAAAGGTGTTACCTTTATCATGAGAAACTAAGTTTTTAACGTTTTCAAGGAAGATAACAGGCGGCTGTTTTTCTGCAAATATTCTCTCTAGTTCAAAGAATAAGTTACCTCGGCCTTTTTCATCGTCAAAACCTTGGCGGTATCCCGCCACTGAAAATGCTTGGCATGGGAAACCGCCCAACATAATATCAAAATCAGGGATCTCATTTGTTTTTACATCTCTGATGTCTCGATGGTCGATGATAAAGTCAAAATTTTCTTTT
Source organism: Proteus vulgaris (assembly GCF_016239305.1). GTDB lineage: Bacteria > Pseudomonadota > Gammaproteobacteria > Enterobacterales > Enterobacteriaceae > Proteus > Proteus vulgaris_C. Next base: position 68,851 of record NZ_JAEHOQ010000018.1, read on the forward strand.
AAGGTTGTAACCGCAAATTTATCCAGTTCATTAGCATAAACTGTATCAAAATCAGCTTTTTTAAAGCCTATATCAATCCCACCAACACCTGCAAAAAATGATGCACACTTCATAAATAACATCCCAACTCGCTAAACTCGAAAGAGTATTCTACAGAACTCTTAAGCAAAAAGCAGCAACTGTTGATGGTTTGGAGCAATGGTATTGAATTATTTAGATAATTGTCTAAAAAAGAAGTAATCAAATGAAAAAATAAAAAACATTAAGAACAAGAAGAGAAAACCCTAGATTTTTCTAGGGTTGAATAGGTGAATCAAAGTGTTACTTTCCAATTTCTAAAGGCATTAAATGGTGCAATATCAATACGAAAATCAGAATTAATTTTAGTGATTTTTACTGAATCAATACCTTTTTGCTTCAGCATATCCATGGTTAAGACAGTACCATAAGATAAATTAAGAATATCGCGAAGGATCCATTTACCTAAATCAGATTGAGGATTAGTTTCAAGCGCTTTACTATTTTGTTGAGTAATAATTGCGTTCCATCTACCAATAGGAGAATGTAGATAAAAGTTATTTATGGATGCATCTTGTTGATTAGGATCTAATGCATCAAAACCAAAGAAATAAGGAAAATGTTCATGAACCCATTTTGGAATAGGGATATAAACCTCATCTCTAGGTCTAGGCTCATTGGTTGAAGGATTCTTGGACGCTCCGTTCCATGCATTAAGACCTGATTGAGTGTGTACGGTATTATCTCGATCAGAATAAAGAGGTAAATAAATAAAACTCATTTTTTAATTCCTTAATATATTTTAGTTTAAAGTAAATTCTAGGTTAGTTGCTCTCTTTTTTTATTCAAGGCTTTTTATTTGATTTTTTTTATATTTAAAATTATAAATGTTCTTATTTATTTTAATATTATAATTTAATAATTAATGATTATTTTTGTGAGGTAGTATTAATATATTGTGCTATTTATATGATAGATTAATTCGTTTTTTATGAAAAATTTTTAAAAGGTCTTAGGTGAATATGGCAAAAAATATAGATTTATGGTCTTCATTTCCTCAAGATAAAAGGGATGAATATATTAAGTTCTTAGAGATTTTCGGTGCATTATCGGGTCTTTTTAAAGATACGGAAGCCGGAAGTAGTGCAGATAAACCTTATCTATATTATCGAAACCATGAACAACTTTTTGCCCGAGTTTTTGATGTAGAAGATTTAACACGTAAAGATTCTGCATTTGATGCTATCGCTAAGATGGGAAAAAGACGAATTGGTGTTGGTTTAAAGACATGGATACACTCCAGAGATAAAACTTTTCAAAAAGTTGCAGAATTTAATAAAGTTGCACCAACAGAAATTAGACCTTTAATTGATAAAGGTACTGCGCTTGATGTTGTTAAAAAAGTGGCTTTACTTCGAAACAAACGAATTGAACTTGATCAACGTACGTATAATACAACACATACTATTTATCATAATATTACGAGAGATAGTAATGTGATGAATATTGTTGAATGTAATTATGATTTAATTGATTTAAATTCAATTAAAATAATATCAGTTAATGAAAGTAAGGGTATTTTTAATTTTAAGGATAAGAATAAAAAATATAAATTTTATGTAAGTAAAAGTGTTTTATTGCAAGAGTTTGATGCTTCTACAGAATCTATTGTGATTAAAATTCCTATTACTCAATACAAAGATCCTTTTGACTTATTATCGAATATACATGTTACCAACACGTCTGTAAGTAAATTAGCTCCGCTAAAAGAAAAAGTAGAAGATCCGAAAAAAACGATTTATCTACCTATTTACTCAGACTCTTCAATGAAAGTAGAGGAAAAATCAGGATTTAATGCATGGAATGCCGCACCAAAAACAAAAGGCTCAGATAAACCTCGTCCAGATTTTGAAGCTTATATTCCTATTCCTATCTGGATACATCATATTTTCCCCCATTTTTTTGGTTTTAATGCCTTAGATAAAGAAGAAAGAAATGCAGCTAAAGGGTTTGAGTTGCAATTACCAGATGACCGAATAATCACAGCTATTGTGACACAAGATAATGGAAAAGGATTACAAACGAATCCTCAATCTATTTTAGGAAAATGGATATTACATGATGTTTTTGGTTTAGAAGCCAGACAATTACTAACATTGGATATGCTAAATGAGTTAGGTGTAGATTCAGTTAAAGTGACAAAAGTGAGTAATACTAAATTTAAAATTGACCTTGCTGATACCTATGCTTTTGAGCAATGGAAATTAGGGCTAAAAACACAAATTGAAAATTGTGATGATATTAAGCAAAAACCAAAATTTAGAGATGATTTAATTGAAGAATAATCAGTAACACATCTAAATGTGCAAGGATACTTTAAATCAAATTTTACCTCAAAAGTGAATATCCCACTTTTGAGGTATTTTTTATGCAGAAATTAATGATCTAGCGAAACAGAATGAACATGTTCAAGCTGTTTTAATGAGCAATAAAATTCCGGTAAAGTGATTTTTTGCCTCACTAATAATTTTAAATTTACTTCAACGCGTTCTTTTTTAATATCGCGAATAGTTAAATTTTCAATCACATCTTTATGGCTTTTTAAGTACTCAATTAGAAGAGGTACGCCATTTTCATGAGTAAATAACATGCGCACTTTTATTTTACCTAAACGTTGATTTTTCATCTGAAATAGCACCACTTGTGGGCTAAGTTGAATAGCCATAAAAAATAGAACCGTCACAATCATGGCATGCCAATAAAAACCTGAGCCACAAGCAATACCAACACCTGCTGAAGCCCATACGATGGCTGCTGTTGTCAGACCTGAAATTGCATCATCTCGTCGATGCAATATAACACCAGCGCCAAGAAAACCGACACCACTGATAATTTGTGCCGCTAATCTCATTGGATCACTACGAATGTTGTCGGAGATATTGGCGTAATATTCTGCAGATTGAATAGAAACAATAGTTAATAAACAACTGGCCACCGCAATAATGACACAAGTTTTAAAACCGACAGGTTTTCCCTTTGATTCACGCTCTAAGCCAATAAAGCCGCCCAAAATAAAGGCGGCCAGTAATTTAGCGATACTTGATAGTGATAAAGGGCCAATGCTGTCAACAAACTGAATTAATGCGTCCATGGTTTGCTCCTAACGTTGGCTTATTCCTTTATTTTAAGACTATGGTGTTGCAATACCTTCCTGGGCTTTTTTATCTTCATTATTTTTCTTTCTTGTCACATCATCTTTAAAGAAGAAGATAAAGAATATGGTTACAACGGCAGCGACGATTGCTGGATATATCCAGAATGTTGACCACTGTGGTAATGACGCATCACCTGTTTCTGTTACGGTTGAATTAAAGATTTGACCACAAATAGTGGAAGCAAATAATAGGCCGAAACCATTAGAGACAATAAAGCGTAGGCCTTGTGCTTGAGCACGAATTTCTGGTTTGGCTTTGCGGTCAACATAGATATCACCAGCAGTAAAGAAGAAGTCCCAACATAATCCCTGCAACATTAATCCGATAACGATAAAATAAAACTCTGTATTTACCGCAGCATAAGAGAAGAATATTGAGCGAATGATCCAGCTAACAGCACCTAAAAGTAATGTAATCTTGAAGCCAAACTTCATTAAGAAGAATGACAATACAAACATAAACAGAACTTCACAGGCTATACCTATTTGCATAATAGACGCCGCGTTATTAAAACCTAATGCTTTAATAAAGACAGGAATATAAGCGGAGTAAGCTGTTTTTGGGATCATTAAAATAAAGATACTAAACATTAAGATAGCAAAATAACGATCTTTAAATAATGAAAGTGCATCTAAACATAAAATATCACGAGCAGAGAATGGCTTGCCTTTTGCTTTAGGTGGTGTATTAGGTAAGGTAAAGCAGTAGAATCCAAGTAAAACACCCACGGCAGAAGCGATATACCAAGTCATGGTGCTACCTGAGAAGCCCATTTCTCCTAATATAAATCCGATAGCCATAAAACCAAACGTACCGAATACACGAATAATAGGGAAATATTTCACACCATTAATATGGGAGAAACTAATACTATTTGAAAGCGCAGTTGTTGGGTAAAACAATAATCCAATAATGAAAATTAAGAATAGTGTCATGCCACTATTTTGTGCTTCAATAAATTGAGGAACACAAATAATGACTGCCGCATTAATTAAATGAAGGATCCCCATGACTTTTTGTGAAGCAAAGAAACGGTCAGCCACCATACCTATAAATAATGGGGAGATAATGGTTGCGACACCTAATAAAGCGTAGGCATTACCAATAATGCTTGCCATACCATAGCTACTTAATACCAGCCCCATGGTCATATTCCACGCACCTTGCATGAAATATTGCACAAACATCATAATCAGTAAGCGAGAGGTTATTTTCATATCCATCATCGTTCTCCTCTTAATTTGTTTCTAACGTTAATCCGTCGTAGGCAACGCGGATATTGTGAGGAGCACAAACAGCTTCTAATTCGTGATGAAGCAATTTGCCACTATGTGAAATATGTGAAACGGCAATTTGTGTATCTTGATGTAAACAACCTTGCTGTTGCAGTTTTTCTTTTGCTGCAAATACGGTTTCTAGGCTCATATGATTATCGGTACGATCTTTACCATTGAGTCCATAAGTACATTCAAAAACAACGATATCAAGTGGTTTGTTCTCTAACCACTTCCATGTTAATTCAGGAAACCAACCAGAATCATGGCCATAAAAAATTACTTTGCCATCTTTTTCAATATGATAAACATAGCAAAGTTCCCATTTTGCATGATTAGCGAGTAATGGCGTAATTTTATAACCATTTCTTTCGACGGTAACAAAAGGAATTAAGCAATGAAAAGCAAAACGCTCTTTGCTGTAACCAGGTAAAACTTCGATGCAACCATTAATCGCGCGATCATTACCAAAAATATGAAGAGGATGATTAATTTCAAAACCATAACCTTCCATTCGGCTAAACAGATCGCCAACATTGAAATGATCAGGATGAGTGTGAGTGAATAGAAGACTTTCAAAGTTGGTAGCATCCATTCCATCACGCATTAACTGGTAACTAAATGTAGGTGATACGTCGATTAACATAATGTCATCGACAATGGCAGATGAGTGAGTTCTGATATCTTTCCCACCAAGTTCTCTTGCTTTCAGACAGTGTTCACAACGGCAGAAGGGATTGGGTATGCCTTCTGAGGCAGCCGTCCCTAAAAAATGAAGTTTCATAAAAAATCCCCTTATCCTATTGTTTTATTATGATTTTATTAATTATCTGGTGTTGGCTATCTATAAGTTATAGATTAATTTGAACGTTCCAATAATAAAATGATGAAGATCATTTGCCAATAAATGAAGATCAGATCAGTGATCTTATTCAAATTAAATTTATTATCATATTGATTAATAATGATATATATTTTAATTGATATTGATAATCATTTATTTGTGACAAGTAACAAACGCTTGTTTTATAAACAAATTAAAAATGGAACGTTCAAATCAATTAGCAGTAGTCGCGATAAATAATTCAGGTATGCTAGTGAAAGCGGAAATTGAGATGGAAAAAGGTCAATGGCAACGATTAAAGATATTGCAAAACTAGCAGGTGTCTCTCATGGGACGGTTTCTAACGTATTGAATAAACGTGGAAATGTAAGTGTTGAGAAAATTGAATCTGTGTATCAAGCCGCCAAACAAATGGGCTATCAGTTAAATACACAAGCTCAACTGTTAAGAACCAATAAAAGCCATAAAATAGCCATACTTTTACCTCAATTAGTTTCTGAAAAATATGCTGTTTTCTTTAATTCCTTAAGGCAGTCTATTGTTCACTTTCCTGAGGTTACTTACGATCTTTTCTTAACGGACGATCTTGAAACCACAGAATTAGAGGCATTACAGAAAATTGCAGCGGGTGGCTATAAACAAGTGATCACCGTTAGCTGTCTCAAAGATGCAAATATCTATTTTGACACGTTAAAATTACCGCCTTCTCAAGTTGTATTTGTCTATCGCCAACCACTTAATACTCAACGATATTTCACCCTTGATTTTGCTCAAGCAGCCGAAGCTATTTGCCAACAGATTGCAAAAACGACAGGTAAGTTAGTGGGTATTTTTATGGGGAGTAGCGATTATTTAAATAATCAAAACTTTGCCAATGAATTACAAAATCGACTTTTAGAGAATGCACCCAATAAAAAAAATGTGGTTCTTTGTGCATCAGATGAAGAGAGTTATAAAATAGCGTTTGATTTCTTTTCTATGGAGCAAATCCCAGACATATTTATTGCTCAAGATATAGAGAAAGCACGTTATTTAACACAAGCCAGTTATTTCGGTAGTCATAATGATTGCCCTCCTATTTTTGCATTGAGTGACAATATTCCACCTGTATTAAAAGGGTTGTATTACTTTCCAATGAATTACGCTCAACTTGGATTAGAGGTCATGGATGCATTAATGCAAGAAGAGGATGAAAGTGAAATAACTGAAAAGAATGTGACTTGTGTGCGTAATCAAAGTGATCATCTTTATACTTTAACACCGGTAGTTATTAGTGAAGATAAAGCGGATATAAGTCTTAATTTACTGATTTTACCTAGTCCTTCAACCAGTGCATTAAAAAAACTACTACCTCATTTTTATCGCCAAACAGGAATTAAAGTTAATTTAGCGATACACCCTTACGATGAAGTTTATCAAATATTAAGCCAGTTACATTTGCACCCATATTATGATTTATTGCGTATTGATATGGCTTGTTTTCCTTGGTTTGCCGAAAGAATATTACAGCCATTAGATAAAATCGGTAACGGATTAACAGACTTATTAAATAATTTTTCACTACCTACTCAGCAGAAATTTAGTTTAGTGAATAATGTTGCTTACGCCATGCCTTTTGATGCCAGTGCGCAACTCCTGTTTTATCGAAAAGACTTGTTTGAAGATCCTATTTTAAAAAGAATGTATTACGAAAAAACCGGTAATGAGTTAACCGTACCGACAACATTTGAAGAATACGATAATGTGACGCAGTTTTTTACTGAACAACATGAGGAAGGGCAATTAAGTCGCCCAATGGGCGCTTCAACAACATTGGGTAGCGCAGGATTGATCGCAACAGAGTATCTATTACGTTATTACGCAAAAGGCGGGTGTTTAATAGGAAGTCATAATATTCCTAGATTAGAAATGCCTTTAGCAGGTGAAATATTAGAAGAATATTTAAAACAGTTGTCTATCACTGAGAATATTCATAATAAGTGGTGGAGTGAGTCGGTTAGACAATTTGAGCAAGGGCATCTTGCTATGCTTATCGCTTATATGAATTTATTTAACGATGTTGCTCATAGCAATATTTTACCTAAAACGGGTTTTGCGCCTGTACCCGGCGGTATTCCACAATTAGGAGGAGGAGTATTAGGGGTTTCTCGTTACAGTCAAAAATCACAATATGCAGAGCAATTTTATCGTTGGCTTTATTCCCCAATGGTGATGGATCATCTAATTTTATTAGGTGGAAACAGTAATCATCAAAATTTCAGCCATAACCAAGAAATTAGCCATCGTTATCCGTGGATGACATTGGCTTATCAAGAAATTAATAAGGGAATACGAGAATCATCAGTACCAAATGGCAAATTATTTAATTTACGCCAAGCCGAAATTATTATCGGACAAGGTATTACTAATGTTGTTAATAATATTATGACGATAGACGAGACTATCGAATATATAAATCAGCGTTTGTTAATAGATACTCAAGGTGAGCGGTAGGTTTTACTGGCCACTATAAAATAGCAGGGGATGATGAAATCCCCTGCCTATAAAGATTAAACAATTATTCGCCCGCTAATGCTCTCGGAAATAATAAGTTGTTTTCTAAGCTAATATGATCCATTAAATCGTCAATAAACTCATTAATACCATTATAAAGTACTCGCCATGTGGTGCAGGCTTCAGGTGGTGGTGTGACGTTTTTGGTAATAAATTTAATCACTTCAACAATTTCACCCGCATCATCATGTTCGTGTTCCATGACATTAATGGGTGCTCCGGCTTGGCTTCCTAATCCATTTTTTATCATAGGAAAAAGAATACGTTCCTCTTTCATCATATGACTGGTTAGTTCTTCCAATAATAGCGTTAATTGACGTGCTAATCCTTTAGGGACAGTCGGTTTTGCTTCATGAACTCGTTCTACTTTTTCTGCCTGTAGAATAAGCTCCGGTAATTGTGCTCTGTGTTTATCATGGTAGCGAACAATAATAAAATCAATAATTTCACTTAATGGCGCTTGTCGCCAATCTTTTTCTAATGGCTGTTCTGAAAGGGCAATTAATTTACTTTCAATTTCATCAATGTTGAGCCCAGCTTTCTCTGCAGATTTGCTTAATGTTCTTTTTCCACCACAGCAAAAGTCGAGGTTATATTGACGGAATATGGCACTGGCGCCAGAAATAGATAGGGCCAGTTGGCCGAGAGGTTGATCACGTAAATTCATATCGGCATCTCGTATGTTATTTAAATTAAGCGGACAATGCTCTTAATAATGCAAAAGCTTCTTTTACTTGCTCTTCTGTTACCACAAAAGCACGTAATACGTCATTCTTATCAAAGCCTTTAGCGATAACACCAGATTGTGTTGTATTAATATTCCACGTTAAGTCATTACGCGCGGTCTCACCGGCAAGATGTAGTGGCATTAACGGTGTTTTAACCCGAATAATCATCGGCGGTAAATTAAGAGGTGCATTATTTTCACCTATGAGTGATTTGGCTAAATGCATCGCACTTAATTGTATTGGCTGTAAAAAGGGTAATAAGTTACCGTTAATTTGTGCGCAATCACCTAAGGCATAAATATCGCTATTACTACTTTGCAGATATTCATTCACCATAATTCCACGATCAGTATGCAAACCCGCAAGGTGAGCAAGTTTTATATTTGGAGTGAGCCCAGTAGCGGCAATAACACAATCAACGGTTAATTGATGATGTTGATCAAATGTCGCCAAAATACCGTTATCGATTTGTGTTAATGACTGTAATGGTGATTTCAGCATTAAGCGTACACCAATTTCAGTGAGGCTAGATTGCAAACGGCCACTAAGATCGGAGGGGATCAGAGAAGATAATAATTGCCCTGAAATATCAGCAAGGATCACTTCTTTACCTGCCCGACTAAAATCCATGGCGAGTTCAGTACCAATTAATCCCGCCCCTAAAATTAATACACGTTTAGCTTGGCGAATTTGTGTTTCATAAGCTCGGTACTCTTGTTGACTATTAAGCGTAAACATTAACTCATGGCCTGAAATAGCAGGACAATAAGTTTTGGCTCCAGTGGCTAATACCAATTTATCGTAATGCCATTGTTCACCTTTGGCACTTTGAATCTGTTTTTCATCCGTATTAATATCAACAATTTGCGTATAAGGATAAATTGCTAATTGATATTGCTGTGCAAAGTCTTCAGCCGTTTGTTTTGTTAGATCATCAGCATTTTGAGCCTGACTAATAACATGGCTTAAGTCCGGCTTGTTATATTCATCAATGCTGTCTGAGGCAATAAGAGTAATGGGAATATCTGCATTAGATTTGCGAATATTTTTGACTAATTGGCGCGCCGCAAAGCCCGCGCCAATAATGACAATCCCATTACTGAGAAGGTCTGTACTCATTTTGCCTCCTTTGCAAGTACATCAAAGACATCTTTTCCTAATGAACATTCAGGACATAAGAAGCTATCAGGAACTTCACTCCATGGTGTATTTGGTTGAACGTTTTGCATTGGTTCACCTACTGCCGGATCGTAAATCCATTGGCATACACTGCATTGCATACGCGGGCCTAAATCGATCGCTTCAACATCTGTGATAATTTTAGGTTGTGATGAGGTTGTACAACAAGATTGAGTCGCAGGAAGTGGTGCTAAAGCCCATTGGCGAGCAATTTCACGGCCATATTCACGACAAATTTCTTGTGCTTGCATATCTGGGCGCCATTTGGTTTTTAGTGCTAGTGCAGTTTCAAACCCCGCATCCATTAAACGGGTTTGAATGCGGTCAACTGCGCCACCATTCCAGCCATAGCTCCCGAAAGCTGCAGCTTTTTTATTACGAAAACGCAAGCCAGTCATCTCTTCAAGCATGGCGGCGATTTTTGGCATCATGACATTATTCATCGTCGATGAACCAACGAGCACGCCTTTAGAACGAAACGCACTAGTAATAATGTCATTTTTATCACTTTTGGCGACGTTATAGCTTTTTACAAACACATTAGGGTCAATTTCATTAATACCTTGTGCAATGGCATCTGCCATCATGCGGGTATTGTTAGACATGGTGTCATAGAAAATAGTGATGCGATCTTCTTGATAATCTGCAGCCCATTTTAGATATAATTCAACGATTTGTGTTGGGTTATCTCGCCATACCACACCGTGAGAAGTGGCAATCATATCGACAGGTAAATTAAAGCCCAAAATTTCATTAATTTTTGGTGTTACAAGGCGACTAAAAGGCGTCAGAATGTTGGCGTAATAGCGTTGGCATTGCTCAAATAATTCTGTTTGGTCAACTTCATCGTTAAACAACCGTTCATCACAATAGTGCTGACCAAAGGCATCATTACTAAATAAAATTGCATCGTCGGTTAAATAGGTCATCATGCTGTCAGGCCAATGAAGCATGGGCGTTTCAACAAAAATGAGTTGTTTTCCATTACCAATATCTAGGCTATCGCCTGTTTTAACGATATTAAAATTCCATTCAGGGTGATGATGATGTCCATTGATTGAATCAATAGCGTTTGCTGTGCAATAAATCGGGGTGTTAGGAATAAAAGACATCAGCTCAGTGAGCGCACCAGCGTGATCTTCTTCTGCATGATTAATAATAATGTAATCAATCTCTTCCAGATTAATTTGTGTTCGTAAATTTTGCACAAATTCACGACTAAATTTATGGTCAACTGTATCAATAAGCACATTTTTTTCTTCACGTATTAGGTAGCTGTTGTAGCTACTACCTAATAATGTTTTGTATTCAGTGCCATGAAAATCACGAACTTCCCAGTCACGTTGTCCAACCCAATTAACATTATTTTTAACATGAATAGCCATTTTGTGTTGTTCCTTCTCATTAATCTTTTCATAGGGATATGCATTGATATAATCAAGAAGCGTGCCAGTTTTTATCTAATTGTTTTAAAAGAATTTTTATTTTTTTGACTATTTATATATTGTCAATATGACTATCTTTATCATGTCAAAATGACCATAATAAAGGTCATAATGACTATGAGGTATATTTATGGGCTTTTCTGTTGATGTGTTGGCTAAAATTGCCATTGAATTACAAAAAGATGTTGGTCACCAAGATAGGTTTCAGCGGCTAGTGACCACGCTTCGGCAAGTGCTAAATTGTGATGCCGCGGCATTGCTTCGTTATGAGCCTCATCAGTTTATCCCATTAGCCATAGATGGCCTTGTGCCAGATGTATTAGGGCGTCGTTTTTTACTTGAAGGGCATCCTCGTCTTGAAACCATAGCGCGAGCAGGGGATGTGGTACGTTTCCCTGCAGATAGTGATTTACCCGATCCTTATGATGGGCTTATTCCAGATAGAGAGCATTTAAAGGTCCATGCTTGTGTGGGATTACCGTTATTTGCAGGACAAGATTTAATTGGCACTTTAACACTTGATGGAATGGATCCTCATCAGTTTGATACCTTCAGTGATGAAGAGCTCCGTTTAATTGCCGCATTAACTTCTGGTGCATTAAATAATGCGCTATTAATTGAGCAACTCGAAAATCAAAATATGTTATTTACACCAACCAATACGTTTAAGCCCACAGTAAAAACAGAAATTATTGGTTTATCGCCTTCGATGATGCAATTGAAAAAAGAGATAGAAATTGTTGCACCTGCAGATATGAATATTTTAGTTAGTGGCGAAACGGGAACAGGTAAAGAGCTGGTGGTAAAAGCCATTCATGAAATGTCTAATCGTGCAGATAATCCGTTAGTCTATTTAAATTGTGCCGCACTTCCTGAAAGCGTGGCAGAAAGTGAATTATTTGGTCATGTGAAAGGAGCCTTTACCGGCGCAATTAGCCACCGTAGTGGTAAATTTGAAATGGCGGATAATGGAACGTTATTTCTTGATGAGATAGGGGAGTTATCATTATCACTCCAAGCTAAATTACTGCGTGTCTTACAATATGGGGATATTCAACGGATTGGTGATGATCGTAATCTACGCGTTAATGTGCGTGTATTAGCGGCAACGAATCGTGATTTATGGGAAGAGGTGTTAGCGGGAAATTTCCGTGCCGATCTTTTCCACCGTTTAAGTATTTTTCCTTTGCATGTCCCTCCATTACGAGAAAGAGACGAAGATATTTTGCTATTAGTGGGTTATTTCTGCGAGCAATATCGTCAGCGTTTTAACCTTACACAAGTGATTATTAGTCCTGAATTACGTCTTTATTTATTGCATTATTCTTGGCCAGGTAATGTGCGTGAATTAGAACATACCATTCATAGAGCAATCGTATTAGCGAGGGCTGGGAATAAGACAGATAGTCTTATTTTACAAGTCAGTCATTTTGCTTTAGGTACAGAAAATTCGACTCACCCAATATCACAGTCGCTACCTTCTGAAGAAAAAAATTTAAAAGTGGCAACGGATAAGTTTCAACGAGATTTAATTAAACAAGCATTACTGCGTAATAACCAAAATTGGGCGGCAACCGCGCGAGAGTTATCACTTGATCCGGCTAACTTACGTCGTTTAACAAAACGTTTAGGGCTAAAATCATAATAATTTAAAAAAGAGATGTCCTAAATGAAAAAAGGTAATTTGGGTGCGTGGTCCAAATTACCTTAAATAATTATGTTAGGATGATAAGTTGTTAATAAATTTCTATTTTCTGAATGCGTTCACCGTGATGGTTACCAGTTCTGTTAATGTGCTATAAAATTGGCTATATCCACTCATTTTTAATTTATTTAAATAGTGAGGTAGCCATGTGGTCAAATGAAGGGAAAGTAATTCATTAGCCGCGTCTTCTCTTTTTTCTGATGCCAATACCGCAACTTGAAATAACATCAAACCGATATGATCAACAGGCTCTGGAAAAGGCGTATTTACTTTTAAACGTTCCCGTTTTAAAAACTCACTCAGTGCGAGGGTAGAATCCCCTTGTAATAAGCCTTCAGGATCTAAATAGACCGAACCCCAAGGAGGGGCGGGTAAAGCATTAGGGCCAACAAAAAGATTTTGCCATTGAGTTTTTAATTGCGCTGTATCGATAGAAACGGAATCAATTAAACGTTCACATAGACGGCTTTCAATTTTACAAGGCCACTGTGCTGCAAAATCCCCAGTTTTAAAAAAGTTGAGTGCAGTTTTATTGGTGTCATCATCAGGTGGGAATAAATAACAAATTCCCAATAAATTAAATGCAGCCGCATAATAAGAGAGTCTGCTCATAAATTTTGATACTTCCTTAAAACAAACCCCAACTAATATGAGGTTTGTTTTTTTATTATTTAAACGACTTGCTCAATCACAATTAGTGAATGGAGTAGAAAACATAGCGCAACATAAAGTCAGCGATAATTGCGATAACACAACCAAGTACAAAAATAGACTCAGTTGATTTACCTTGATTTTTAGGGGCTAAGAATTTCACTAAACTATAGCCACAAGCTAATACTGCAAAGGTTGCTAAGATCCAACTGGTAGTGCGTAACGAACCAAGGGAGTAATATACTTGAATAGGTGATAACGGGAATGTCACCGATTTTTGGCTATAGAGTACGCTAGTTAAATATTGCTCATAAAAAGGTTGATACAGTAATCGACCCATTAAGCTAAATACCATTATTCCCCATAATTGCCATTTCCAGCACATTGGGAAAGAGTCTTGAGGTATTTCTATACCTAATTTATTTCCTACACGTTGTAATACTTTGAGTAATAAAAAGAAAATAGCGGCACCAAGTGTTAACATTGCCCCGAAGAACATGATGTAAGTGTTAGGATCCATCCATGTTAAAATAGAGGTATGGCGATAAATCGACGCCATGCAATAAATATCAAATAGTCCAATCAGAATACTGGTACTTAATAACAGCATTGAGAGTTTGCGGGTGCGCCAAAGCCATAAAAAGGTTAATCCTAAGCAACCAACAAAAATAGCGGTAACGGCAACTTCACGACTTAACCAAGCAGAAAAAACATTTCTAATGGCATTAGGAGCATTTAATGGCACGCCTAAGTGAGTGATTGAGGCGATAGAGCCTAAACCAGCTAATCCACAAATAACAAATAAGGCCAGCAACATAAAGCGATAGTAGCTTTCTGCATTGAGGTAATGAGAAAGGTGACGCGCAAAAAGCCCTGTTGTTAGCGCAAGACCAATGGTCGCATTCATCATAAATGTGAAGATTAACAATGACCATTCATTCATTTTCTTTCTCCCTTATTATTAATTCCGTCATTATTGGCACCCTGATGTGGGTTAATAACAAGGTTTGGATGCGTTATTTCAGGGGAAGGTAAACCCGTGACATAATCTAAATCGCCATAACGTTCACGCAGTTCATCAATAGGACCAAATTGGATTGCACCTAAAGGGCAAGTCGCAACACAAACAGGTTGTTCACCTTTTTGCTGTAAATCGATACAAAAGTCGCATTTTGACATCTGTTTGGTTTCTGGATTCATTTGTGGCGCACCATAAGGGCAAGACCACGCACAAGCACCACAACCGACACATTTGTCTGTATCTACCATGACAATACCGTCGCCTTCACGCTTATGCATTGCCGTTGTTGGACAGTTTTTAACGCAAATAGGATCGTCACAATGATTACAAGAGATAGATAAGGTGTAAGCAAAGACATTATTGATCAACGCACCTTTAGGATTACGAGTATAACCGCCACCTGTAATTTCATAGACACGACGAAATTTGCGTCCGACATCAAGGTTGTTTTTATCTTTACATGCAACCTGACACGCCTTACAACCTGAACAACGAGCGCTGTCGATATAAAACCCTAACTGCTTGTTGCTCACAGCGGGATAAACGATAAATTTACTCATGCTTTTGCTACCTCGACCAATAATGTTTGGTGAGCATTGCCGTGTGCCATTGCGGTGCTACGGGATGATGTTAATACATTGGCACATCCACCTTGATCTATACCTTTTGTATCAGGTTGCCACCAAGCTCCTGCTTGCAAGGCGACGACTCCAGGCATAATTCGTTGTGTTAATTTGACGGGAACCATCGTGATCCCACGATCGTTATACACTTTGACTTTTTCGCCCTCTTTAATGTTTCTATCTTGGGCATCTAATGGATTAATCCAGAGTTCTTGGCGCTGTACTTCTTGTAACCAAGGGTTAGCAAATTGCGTTGAATTTGCGCGATTACGCCCTTTCCATGTGATAAGTTGTAGCGGAAATTTATCCGTCAACGTATCTTCGGGGCCTTCAATGGCAGGCACATAATGAGAAAGCGCAGGGATATCGACATTATTCATGTCATATAAGCGCTTAGAGAAAATCTCAATTTTGCCTGATGGTGTTGGGAATGGATTATTCTCAATATCTTGGATATTTTTTTCAAACGCCACATTTTGAGTATGTGGACGATGTTTTAATAGATGACGACGTTTAACCAATAACTCTTTAAAGGTTGGAATGCCGTCTTCAGGGCGTTTAACACTAGCGTCATTGACTAAATATTCTATCCAATCACGATCAGTCTCTTTACCTTCACTAAATTGTTCACCTACTCCTAATTTATCGGCAACCTCGCGTAACCAATCGTAGTCAGTACGACGTTCGAATTCAGGCTCAATAACTTTTTCAGAAAGAATAATGTAGTCGCCATAACTCCATGTACCACCAATATTCCAGCGTTCTAAGAAACTGGTTTCTGGTAGTAAAATATCAGCGTATTTTGCACTTGGTGTCAGATAGAGATCACTACAGACGATAAATTCTACTTTTGATTCATCTTCAAGCACTTTAGCAGCATGAAGAATATCGGTATTCTGGTTCGTCATGTAGTTACCCGCCATTGAGAAAATCATCTTGATTTCAGTATCAAGTTTCTCGGCGTTTAGTAACCCATTTTGTGGCGTGACTAAATTTTTGTCCTCACATGCTTGTACCCAGTTGGTGATATTGATTTTCGCTTTTACTGGGTTAGTTAATAGGCTTGGCCCTGCAATGGTTTTACGCAATTCAGAGTTTAAAGCCATGCCATAACCTGCCGCCCAACCACCACGAACACCCACATTACCAGTGATAGTCGCAAGTAATGTTGCACCGCGTGCCGTCCGTTCACCACAAATATGGCGTTGGGGCCCCCAACCTTGCATCAATGCAGCTGGTTTTGTGGATGCATATTCACGAGCTAATTGTTTAATAGTATCCGCTGGTACTTTAGTGATGGTTTCAGCCCATTCAGGGGTTTTCTTAATACCATCTTTTTTACCCATTAAATAGGCGACTAAAGATTCATTTTCACCCACACCTTCAGGCATTTGGTGCTCATCAAAGCCAACAGTGTATTTATCAATAAAAGCTTGGTCATGCAGATTTTCGCTTACGATGACATACATCATCGCATCCATCATTGCATTATCCGTTGTTGGTAGTAACGGGATCCATTGATCAGCTAAAGAAGAGGCGGTATCAGAATAACGTGGGTCAACGACAATAAATTTAGTGCCATTTTTCTTCATTTTTTGAAAAAAATGGTTTGAGTGACCAAAAATAGTTTCGTTAGGATTATGGCCCCATAAGATCACAAGAGGGGTATTTTCTAACGTATCGAGTGTGCTACCACTGGCAGCTGTACCGTAAGTATAAGGGGTAACCGCAAGGGTATTTCCGTTACTGACAGAGTGATAGTTTTCCAGAAAACCACCGGTGATATTAAACAGGCGACGTAACATATTTGCACCAGAGAAAATCCCACCAGTAACACCAGTGCTTAAGCTTACAAAGCGTGATGCGGGGCCATATTGCTGGTTAATACGCTGCATATTTTGTGCAATAAGGGTGGTTGCTTCTTCCCAAGTGATACGTTCAAATTTACCTTCGCCACGTTTCCCAACACGTTTCATTGGGTATTTTAAGCGATCTGGATGATAGACAAATTTCCGATAACCGCGGCCTCTAACGCAGGCACGCATAATAGGCATTTCTTCATCTAGATCAGCATCGGGCCGAGTGCTAATACGGGTAACTTTGCCATCTTTTACATGGGCTCGAATATCACATTTACCGCCACAGTCGAAGCTACTGCAAGTTGAAACAACGCGTTCACCATCTTCAGTTGTTATTGGTTTTACTGGAATAGCGTTGTCTGTTGTCGCAGCAAAAGAATTTGATGCGAGAAAAGGAAGGGTAACTAATGCTGAGCTCGCTTGAATAAAGTGACGGCGGCTAACATCGTTGAGAATGCTCTTTGTATCACTATCGTGATCGGACTGATTGCTCATAATGAACTCTACCTTAAACATAATAGGCGGATCCCGATATACCCGATACTTGATATAAAGAATGTGCGTGATTTTTCTAGGCTATGAATAAAGGGAATGTCTGGTATCCGCTGCATTATTATTGAATGCATAGATAAGTGCAGCATGTTCGAAATAACATCTGCGAAAGGGATAGTAGTTGATTAATCTTTTGCCAACATTCTAAAACCAGACAATAACATTCGAATTTCAGCCTATTTACTAAGGGTGTTAAAAGCTCGTTTTTTGATTGTTAATAAGGTTTATTAAATAGATATCAAGAAGGTTGAAATTTCACATAAGACACTTACGTTACCTATTTAAATATATAACGTTTTTGATTATATAGCTCATTATTTGCCAGTGTGTAGAGTGTGAGAGAACTGCTATATTAAAAAGGACGAAAATAAAAAGAGAGTGGCCCAAACTGTGAGAAATGTACCATTAAAAAGCGTTGATTCACTTGACCGAGATGTTATTGCGCTGGGTACAGACTATTTACCCAATACGTTGTTAGAAACACATCAACATCGTCGAGCCCAATTTTTATACCCTGCAACGGGGTTAATTGAAGTGAGTACGGATGATGGTGAATGGGTTATTCCACCGTCTTGTGGTGTGTGGATCCCACCAGAGACTGGGCATGAAACTCGTATGTTAGATGTGAGTACTCGAAGCCTTTATATTGAGCCTTTAGCCGCACCTCGCCATAGTAAACAATGTGAAGTTGTCAGTGTTTCTCCTCTTTTTCGCCAGTTACTGCTTGAAGCTGTAGATGTGCCTGCAGAATATGATAAAAAAGGGCGAGATGGTCTGTTAATGCAGTTAATCTTATGCGAATTAGCGAAAGCAAAACCATTACCGTTTTTTGCGCCTATTCCACAAGATAGCAAATTAGCTAAATTATGCCGCGATTTTATTCGTAACCCTAAAATAGATTCTTTACCTCAACAGTGGGCAGATAAATTACATAAAAGTGAGCGCTCTTTTAGTCGTTTTTTCCGCCAACAAACAGGAATGTCATTTTCACAATGGCGGCAACAAGTCTGCTTATTGAATTCATTAACACAAATCTTATCTGGACGTGGTATTACTGAAATTGCCTTTGACTTGGGTTATAACAGTGCCGGTTCATTCTCGACAATGTTCAAAAAACAGATGGGGCAATCGCCTTCTCACTTTAGTATGGATGCGTTGGATATCGACAGGTTTTAGTTGATATCTATAGCAAATATCTAAATTTAGGTTATTTAATGATCTGTGTTCAGTCTTTTATCTGAGTATTAGACATCTCTCCTATCGGCAAAAATTTTAGTAATGCGATACTGAAAAAAAAAAATAAATAAAGAAATCCTTATATAAGGGGGCTTTTGGTATATCAAAAAGAGAGTAGATCGAACAATAGATATCTTCTATTAAAAATACATTTGAAAGATGAGCAAAATGCACACTTAAACAGAATAAAAAGTTAAAGTTTTTTATTTAATAGTGGATTATAAAATAAAAGTTAGAATAAAAGCGTACGAAAATGAGTAAATATACTATCGTATTTATTTTTTTCAAGAGAGTTGTTAATAAAATGTTTATTTTTTGTTGCTTGTTTTTGGGGTTTAAAAATTGGGAGGATTTATCTTTTTGGATTAAACTCGATCATTGATTTACTTTTAATTAATTGAATTAATTTGTTATTTTTAACTGGTACAATCTCTTAACCTGCTTTTTATCTTTTTTTAAAAAGAAATCACTAAGTATATTCAAATGATAATTTAATATTCTAGGTTTCTATGCATTTATATGGCTGAAAATAGTTCTTCTTATAAATTTTTATTTTTAATAGTATTTTTATACTGAATAAGATTATCTATTTATGATTATATAAGAAATATATAAATAAGGTTTTTTGAAGTGTAAAGCATGTAAATAAGGAATTAATTTAACAAAAAATATATTTCAATATTTAAATTTATTTGAAATAGCATTAATTGTGAAAAAAAATAAATATATCTATATATATAGCTTGGGTTTTATCTCTAAATTAACATCACCTATCTTTTAAAGACTTTAATTAAATAATATTGCTTATATGATACCGACAAGGTTATTTATATACCTGCTTTCATTTGTTTTTATTACATCTATAAAAAGATGTCCTTTGTTTTTTTAAAGACAATGTGGGCTAATTTCATATTTAAATATGAAAGTAAGATTACTTAAATACATATAATTTTTGTGTTTTTATGATCTTATATAAATATAACCAATCCTAAAAATGTAATCCAAAAAAGATTGATTATTAACGGTGAGATTATTTATGAACAATCAGACTGGAAATGAAATTAATATAGAGAAAGGTCAAGTTATAAAAATAAGTCGATCGGAAATAAAAACAATCATTAAAGACGAAAATAACCTTATTATTGTTAAAAATAACGGTGAAAAACTAGTCATTAATGATTTTTTTAATACATCTGAAAATTACTTTATTGTAGAAATGGATGGTGTTCAGTATAAAGCCTCTTTAACACCTAATTCAGATAAATTAGAGCTTATTTTTAATAAATTAGATGATGTAACAGATACTGAAAATTTATTAGGTTTAACAGGTGGTGAATGGTTTTCTATCGCTATTGGTGCCGCTGTTCTTGGTGCTGGAATAGCAATAGCCTCTTCTTCAAGTAGCAGTAGTAGTGGCTCATCAAATCATGTGACGCCACCACAGCCAACTGAAAAAGAGTTAGTTGAAAAACTGATTGTCGATAAATCATTAGATTTGAAAAAAATCATTGATGCGGCAAAAAATCTTGTTGATAAAGCTGCAGAAGCAACTGAAAAAGCACAGAAAACAGGTGATGAAAAAGATTTAGATTTAGCGCTAGAAGCTCATAAAGATGCAACAACAGCACTTGCTCTAATTGATAAATTAAAAAGTGAATTAAATGAATTAATTGAGCAAGGCGAAAAACTTAATGTTGATTCAAAAATTATAGATCAAGCAAAAGAGCTATTAACAACGAATACTGACTCTTTTGGTAAAACATTAGATGAGTTAGGTAAGCTATTAGAAAAACTGCAATTAGAGTTAGAGCAGAAAAAGGCGATTGATGATACCGACACGGCGATTGACGATCTGCCTGATGACGCGTCCGACAAAGAAAAAGCGGAAGTGAAAGCGAAGCTGGATAATGCGGCTG
>NZ_JAEHOQ010000019.1 GCF_016239305.1 Proteus vulgaris
GAAAAATATCAGATAAATCATAAAAAATAATTTAAAGAAAAATATAAAATTAATATTTAATGACTTATCTAAAAAAAATGCTGTCTAATTCAATGTGGCTTAAACGCTTTTAGTGCTCAAAGGACAAACTAGTGTACGCTAAAAATTTTTTTTCATTGCATCTGTTACACCCAAAATATTTTTTAACTTGGTTTGGTGTTTTTATTCTTTTTCTATTAGTACAATTACCTTATTCTTGGTTACTTTTTTTGGGGAAACGTTTAGGATTATTATCTCGTTTTTTTGTAAAAAGAAGAGTTTCTATAATAAAGCGAAATTTAGAGTTATGTTTTCCTGATAAAGATCAACATGAAATAAATAAACTTGTCATGGATAATTTATCTTCACTTGGTGTTGCTTTATTTGAAACAGGAATGGCTTGGTTTTGGAGTGATCGCCGTTTAAAAAACTTTTTTGAAGTACAGGGAATATTCAACTTTACAAATGCTAATGAGAAAAATGCAGGTATTTTATTAATCGGCATACATTCCATGTCGCTAGAGTTAGGTGGGCGTATTATGGGGCTTTGCTTCCCAGTTAATGCCATGTATAGGCCACATAATAATAAAGCAATGGAATATATTCAAACTAAAGCGAGATGCCGTTCTGATAAAGGGATGATAGATAGGCGTAATTTAAAATTTATGGTTATGGAGTTAAAAAAAGGAAAGGCAATTTGGTTTGCTCCTGATCAGGATTTTGGTTTGAAAGGAACTACGTTCTCTCCTTTCTTTTGTGTCGAAAAAACATCGACTTCAAAAGGAGTTGCAATATTAGCCAAATTATCAGGAGCACCTGCTTTGACTGTAACGTTGGTTAGAAACGAAAATAAGAAAAGCAAACAATACAGTTTGATTATTGGCGAAGAACTGGCTAATTACCCTAGTGAGAATATTCAAAACGATACAGATAGAATGAATAAGTTGATTGAAACAGAAATCATGAGGGCGCCAGAACAATACTTATGGGCCCATAGACGATTTAAAACTCGACCTGCAGGTGAAGCGAGTTTCTATCACTAGCCTATTTATAGCAATAAGTAAATAAAAAAAGACCAACACATTATGTGTTGGTCACAGTAAATACTGGAAGCAATGTGAGCAATGTCGTTGTAAAATAGTTGAGTAAAATACTCAATCATTCACAATCTAAAAGATAATCATTATCAATTAATTTGTCAACCCTTACATTTGTATGGATTAACGAAGAATACAACAAAAAATAGGATAGAAAATAAAAAAGAATACAACAAAAAATAGGATAGAAAATAAAAAAGTAAGAAAAAAAAGATAAGAAAAAGAACAGAGTCAGCAGGTATATAAGTTAAATATACCTGCTTAATATATTATGACCATACTAGAAAAGTACCATTTATATAAATATAGTAATAACTTCTAATGTTCGAAAAATATATACTCATTATTTAATAATAAATATTTTTTCTAAAATATTTGGAGATTAATGTTTGTTAAAATATAGGATTATAGAAGTGGTTGATCTTAATTATATACTATATCCATTATAGCTAAGTTTTCACCAATCCAATTTATACTCATTGAGCCTTTATTTTCATTTAATTTAGTATTGAACATTTCATTAGGCTTAATTTTATACTGTATTTCTTCCATTTCAACACCATTCCAGCAGTTGGTTTTAAATATATGCCCGATAGAATCAATCATACAATTCCCTTCTACTATAGAGCCTGTAAAAGTAATTGTTCCTGAACCAATAACCTTATTATTATTTGCGAAGGTAGGGGCTGATAATAAAAGCGTTAAACAAGTCCCGATAATAAGATTCTTTTTCATTTTATATTCCTTAATATTATTTTATTGGCAAAACTTTGTGATTGATCTCTTTTGTGAAGGATCTGTATTTTTCGTACTGGGTTGATGGAAGGGATATTAGAGGAAAAAAACATATCAATCTGTAAAAAACATTGATGGTTAATGACAACTACATAAATATTTATGAATTAATCTTTGAAAGTTTCAATAATAGAATAATAATTGAAATTATAAGAGGTTTTCGTAACTAGTTGAATAACATCAATTTGATAAATTTAGCTTTATTTTTGTTAACAAGTTAACTTTATTTAATATTAGGTATATTACTTAATTTTTTCATGATACATTTTGTTGTTAAAACAAAAAATTAATAATTTGAGCTATTTCAGGATAACAAAAAATTTGTCAAAATATTTCGATGAAATAACTATCAAAGTAAAAAGGTATATCTTTATTTGATGGTTTTTATCTAGTTGAGTATTGATATCTTAATTTATCACTTTATTATCATTAAAACTAAATAACAGAAAGAGAATAGAATATTTATGCAGAGTTATCATTTGCTATCAGCCCAAGTTTACCAGATAGATAAATCTATAGGATGTAGTTTTGGTGACGTAGAATACTATCAAGAACGTCTTAAGGATGTTAATGGTAAGATTTTAGAACCAGCAGTGGGAACGGGACGTATTTTGATCCCTTTATTAAAGGCTGGATTCAATATAGAAGGGTTTGATCTCTCAGATGAGATGCTGTATTTTTGTATGGAAAACCTAAGAAGTAATGGCTTTTCACAAAATAAAGTCACTAAAGATAATTTGATGACATTCCAAGTTGAGACACTTGTTGATGCAATAATTATTCCGACAGGGACTTTCTTATTGTTAGATAGCGAAGCAAAAGCACTACAGTCACTTCAACAATGCTATAACGCATTAAATTCAGGTGGACGTTTACTTATTGATATTAGTTTGGCGCATACCTTTACTAAAGGCCAATGTTCTAGCCGACAATTTGAAACGCCAGAAGGGGATTTAATTACCTTACAGATAGTAAATGCCGAAATAGATTATATTAATCAATTAACAGTATCTCATCACCGTTATGATAAATGGAGAAATGGCAAAATAATTGAAAGTGAATGGGAAGTGTTTACATTGAAATGGTATGGCGTGTATGAATTTAAACGGATACTTGAATCTATTGGCTTTGGCAAAATAACAATCTCTGGAGATTATCAATATTTATGCAAACCAAATAACGAAACAGAAATTATTACTTTTGAAGCTTATAAATAGAAATTAAATAAAATATTGACAATAAGGCCATAAAAATAATGGTCTTTTTAATGTCATTGTTAGTTTCTCTGCTATTTTTTTGAAAAGATCAAATGTTGTCTTTGCTATGAAAAAAGAAAACAAGAGAACGTTTAATTTGAAAGGGATCGTAATTTTATTTGTCGGTATTAAAGTGAATTGTTGAGATAAAAAAATCCCCGCACTAGGCGGGGGAAAATTAAATATCTATCAGTGATGAAATACTGAAACCAATAGTAAGGGAAAAAAAGATATCAATCTGTAACAAAGTTTTAAAAAAAATAATAAAAATAAGTGTGAAATTAAAAGCATTTTTTGAAAAAAATCAATAGTTACTTAATATTTATGTAATGTAATTAATTGTTTTTAATGGATTTTTAATTTATTAGGAACGTAGGGTTAGATCATATAACTAATAATTATGTTAATTTAACAATAAAATTTATATACATTTAGCTGAAGCATTGATAAATTTCTTAATTATTTAGAATAACAAAAATACGTATTTATAATTATTCTGGATGAAAATTAGGCAATGATAATGATTGATTATTGCCTAATTAAGATGGGTAAAAGAAGATGATAGGGTGTCTATCCATTAACTACCATTGTTTTACATCAATCATATTGTTTGGGTATACCTTTGCGATATAAGAGGAGATATTATTGCGAATATAGGGACTTTTTTCTTCAGGATACATTTTCCAAGCTTTTTTTAAATAACCCAATAGCTCACTATTGATATAATTTGAACTAGATAATGCTTGAATTGCTCCTAAGCTGATTTCTGGGTTATCAGAGATAGTTAGTTCAAAAAATTCTGAAATTTTATGTTTTAAATTAGTATCATGAGAGGCAGCATAAATAGCACTTCTTATGATCTCTATATTTTGATGAGTAAAGAAAGGCTGAAAGTCCTCAACAAAAACAGCATTTATTTCCGTTAAAATGTAGCCGATAAAACGCAATGTATCTTCGTGATTGGTTACTTTAAGAATAGAGATAAGGCTTTTTTTAAACTGTGCATATTGGTCTTTATATTTGAAGTAAATAACAGAAATGGCAATATCTGTTATTTCATTATATGGAGCAATTAGCGCTTGTTGAATATAAGGTAAAGCATGTTCTTTAAAATAAGTTGCTAAGACATTTAAAGATGCTTTATATAACTCAATATTTTCAACTTGTAGTTGGCGCTCTAAAAAATACAAAGCTCTATTTGATAATTCAGGTAGTTTAGTTAATGAGTTGATAGCATTAATTTTTTTAATAATATCATCATTATCGTTGGCAAAACAAAGTAAAACTTCTTCATTACCTCCCATACGATGACCAAACCAACTTGTGTCATAGCCTAAAATAACTTCATCTAACCAACGCTCATACCATTGTGTAAATGATGTCTCATAGGAAAATGTGTAGGGAGTATCTGAATTTACCCAATCAGATGTATATAAAATATGACCTTTATAATCACCATTCACTACTAATAGAAGATCGTATTCACAACCACAGGTTCCTAAATAGAGTGTACCTTGGTGAAGCCTATCGCAAATATTATCAAATTCTTCATCACTGCAATCATCAGGTACATGACATAATGCTTTCCATTCCTCAATATCCATATTAGGGCTAAGTAAGCAGGGTAACGCATAGTTTTTTATATCATGTCTATCTATCGCGTCATCAAAATCGTAGAGCCCATAATAAGGGCCTGCTCCACCATAAGAACCTGTACCGCCATTACCAATTCGAGTGATAAAATCGATATAATCTTGTGGAAATTTACATCCAGCTTTTTTTTGCAACTGATCACTCTTTTCTATAGAGAGTGGAGGGTTTAATTGATAGTTATGGCTATCAGCGCCAAATGCTTTGTATTCATGATCAACAATAGCAACAAGTACTAATTTTTCGCGGATACGCTCAATAGGATTATCTGCATATTTCTTATTTATTTGTTCCCATTGCTGTAACGATGTCAATTTGTTTTCTTTTTCAAAAAGAGATGAAATAAAACCCATAAAGTAAAGTCCCTATTAATGATGTGGTTTCATTCTAAATTGTTTATTTAACAATCCGTTATTGTGGATAGAAAACCAAATATAAAATGATTTTCTTATTGAAATCACACTATAAACTATTATTTTCTTTAATAAGAAAATAGCTTTTTTTATTTATTGTGAAATAAGAATAAATCTACAATAGATAAAAAAAAGACCAACGCTAGGAGAGTTGGTCAATAAATACTAGAAGCAATGTGAGCAATGTCGTTGTGAAAAACCGAGTAAAACACTCAACTATTCACAAGGTAAAAGATAATCATTATCATTTGATATGTCAACCCCACTAAGGTTATGGTCACTACTTATTCACACTAAAAACCAACAAAACAATCTAGTTGATAGAAACTAAAGTTGGTAATTTATCAATTATAACAATAAGATCACTTTTTTCTGATTTAGTATTCATTACATTCTCAATGCTTTTCATTTTTTTTATTTTATTGATTAAATCCTTAGCGTGCCGAGATCGTAAATGTATTTTTTTCTTAACCATGAGTTTTCTCCTTACTTGTGACAACCACTACCATAATAGTAACAATACTTAAATGCAAATGATAATCAATATCGTTTGTGGTTTTTATATTAAGGGAGAGAATAAATTTTTGGTAAAGATTGTGACACTGCCTTATTCATACTTTATGTGCAGATTTTCTTATCTCAGCGCTATAAAAAAAATGATAGTATAAATAGTAAAGAGCTTTAATAAGGAATTGACGCTATGGCATATGATTTAACAAAAAGATTAGTCATAGGGCTATCTTCTAGTGCGTTATTTGATTTAGAAGAGTCAGATAATATATTTCGTACTGAAGGTGAGGAGTCTTATCGAAGATATCAGCGAGAAATGCAAGATATTCCATTAAATAAAGGTGTTGCATTTCCGTTTATTAGCCGACTTTTAAAGCTAAATAATATCAGGATTGATGATCCTTTGGTTGAAGTCATTTTATTATCTAGAAATGATCCTGATACATGATTAAGAGTGATGAATTCTATTGAGCATTATGAATTAGGGATCACCAGGGCTGTATTTCTTCAAGGAAAATCACCTCATATTTATATACCTGCTTTTGATATTGAATTATTTTTATCAGCAGATCATGATGATATTATACAAGCAATTAAAGCTAACTATCCCGCAGGACAAATATTAGCGGGTCATATTAATGATGATAATGCAGATGAATTAAGAATTGCTTTCGACTTTGATGGTGTCATCGCTGATGATGAGGCTGAGGTTATTTACAAAACATCGGGAGAATTATCACAATTTCATCTTCATGAGGCCAAAATGGTTGATACTCCTCATAACCCAGGGCCGTTAAAGGAATTTCTACTGCGCATTTCAGATATTCAAAAACTAGAATTAGAAAAAGTAAAACAAGATCCTAGTTATGTTCCATTACTTAAGATCTCTATCGTTACTGCACGAAATGCACCGTCTCATAAGCGAGTTATTAATACTATGAGGGCGTGGGGAATTTCTGTTAATGAAGCCTTTTTTATGGGAGGAGTAGAGAAAGCGAATGTACTAAAGATTTTAAAACCACATATATTCTTTGATGATCAAAAGTTACATTTAAAATCCTCATCTGAACTTCCTTCTGTACATATCCCATTTGGGATAGCGAACAAAGATATAGATAATAAATAAATTATTATAATAAAAAAAGTGTGTGATATTTATATCATACACTTTTTTATTATTTTGTCTAATATGGCCTTTAGTTAAAATATTTTAATTTTATTGCTTTATTCGTTTTTTTTAAATAAAAATAAGAACAAAATTGGATCTATTTTTATAGAAGTAGTATGGTGTTAGCTAATTTATATTTATTATAACTTAATAATATTTATAAATATTTTATCTTAAGAGGTATCTAATTAATTAAAATTAAATAAGGAAAATTGAAATGGATAATAATCATAGATTTTTTTCTGATGATGTATGCCCTAAAACTGCATTATATGGTCAATTTTATGGTGATAATCACTATGCAGGTCGAGATTATGAACGAAAAATATATAATGGAAATAAATTTCCAAAAACGAAAAAAGGGTTTTATTTTAAAAAATTAATGAATTTTAAATAATAAAAGTAACAAGCAACTAATATAAATTTATTTTAAAATGAGTTGATGATTGCATAATTCAGGAAATTTACTACGCTGAGAATTTACAGCGCAGTAAAAATCATTATTAATTTTGCTCAATACCAATCGGTTGATAACCTTGCCATAAAGGTTTGAAATGTTCACCCGAATTATTTGGTATTAGCTGAATGTAGTAATCACCGATTTTGCTCAATAAAATGCAATCATCAACATCTTTTAAATTATCTTTATGTTGTTGCTGGCTATCGACTAAAAGCGTTGTGATGGCTTTTTCTTTGGCCTCATTTGCTGATTGTGCAACAAATAAATCAAATTCGTGCAGTTCAGCTAGATTTGATGGATGATAACCACCTACATTAACAAAATATAACTTATTACTATTATTGATAGTCTTATTACTAAGACTGATATCAAATCCATCAACCCAAGTGATTTCAGCATAACCATCAATATGTACTTTATCTTTGTCACCAAACCATGCATCTCTTAACGCAGGCCAAGCATCTATAGGTTTTTCTGCTGCAACAAATTGAATATCGTGAACTTCGATATTTGACTTACCGGCATTGCCACCAACATAGAACATAAATAATTTCATTATTGCATCCATTTTTTGTGCTGTTATCGATGTGTAATTTATTATATAACCATATTAAGAACAAATGCAAAAATAAAGACGATTGATTTTATGAACTAAATTATTCATTTTTACTCTAAATATTTACTATTAATTAAAAATATTATTTGGAGTAGATATGCGATTACTTATACTTTTTGGTGTTTTTTTGATTTCTGCTTGTTCATCAACGGGAACAATAGAATCTCAAGAAAGTAAAAGTCATAAAGAAGATCCATATTCTGATAGCACATTAAATAGTATTAAGACTAATCAGAACATTTATATTAAGCAGCAACGTAGTAAAGGAAATTTTTAATTTATTAAAAATAGATGTTTTTTTATTGGCTACCTAAGTGGCCCTTTTATATGTAGAAATATAAACCATGTCAATATTAATAAGAAGTTTTTTAAATTATCTATATATGAAGGAGGCTCACGCTATTATTATAATTGAGAGCATTGAATAATCACCCTATAAAAAATAGGAAAAATCAAGAGAGCAGATGACAGATACAAAAAAGAAAAATAAAAAACAAATGGAATCTTAAGGTATATAGGGCTATATTTATAGTTAGATAGTTTATGAACTGAGGCTATAATGAATAGAAAAGAATTAATCAATTTTATTAAAGAAAACTATGATGTAGAACCTGAGAGTTTATGGATTAAATATCCAAATTACATAGTTTTTAGGCATAAGGGGAATTCGAAATGGTTCGCAGCTATAATGGATATTTTAGAAAGTAAATTATCTGATAATGGTAATAACAATATAATTGATATTATTAATTTAAAAGTTATGCCAAATTTAACAGGATCATTACGATTAAAAAAAGGAGTATATCCAGCCTATCATATGAATAAGGAGCATTGGATTTCCATTAGTCTTTCATCTGAATTTGATGACAGAGAATTAAAATCTTTGATTGCTGAAAGCTATAATTTGACACAATAAACTAATAATTTTATTAATATAGCTTACTCAACTTTCAAATACTTCCTAATTATATGAGTTAAGCTATTTCCATATCTTCTATTATATATGTCTTCACTGAATTCTGTCTAACTTTTGTTTCTTATTTGTCGTTCATATTTTTATCCATTGTAAAAAACAAAGAAACTAACAAGACATTAGAAACTGATAACTATTGGATTATATAACTTAGTCGTTCCAGCGAGTACCAGCATTACTCTTATTTTAAATACTGTGTGTAATTTTTACGCTGAAACTTATTTTAAATTGATATTATTATTTTTTGCCCACGTTCTTAATCTTCCATTAGCGTTGGCGTAAGGCGAAGATGTGTTAAATGAGATCATCCGGTCGATCATCCAGTTTGTGTACTGTAGTTTGCTACAACAAAATGGATTTATCGAATGCTTTAATGGTTCTTTTTATCGAGAGTTTTTAAATGCTTATTTATTTTAATCACTCATTCAAGTAGAGAAATGGTGTGGTTTTGGTAGCAAGATTATAACCAAAACTGAACGCATGAAAGTTTAAATAACCTCTCACCGGAGGACTATCGAAAACAGTTAGAAAACTCTAATTTGGTTTGTCTCAATTAATGGAGAGTGGACAGTACTACCACTGTTCGACCTATTAATACCGTTATTAGAAATTATTGGTTACTCAGAGAGCGAATTGCAGAGTTAGAGCAAATAATTAAAGGGGGCAAAATTACATTAAAACTGAGTGTGTAAATTAAAAAAGCCCAGCACAGTGAAGAGAGGGCTAATGGCTGGCTATAACAGAATATCATTGTTTTTATAATGCTGTGAATGTGAATAAGATGCGATAAAAAATATTTTTACAGTTAGTGTGTTGGTGTTCTGAAATATCTCACAAAAGGAATAAAAATAATAAGATAACACAAGCTATTCGATTATATTGGACATTATTTTTTATTTAATTTATTGTTTTAATAGATTTTATTTTCGCTTGTTCTTTGAGCTAGATTTTGTGGTGGCGAGCGAAATCAAGAATATAACAGCGATAATTGTGTATAAAAAATACATAATACCTCCTTGTTTAAATGAGTGTCAGAGAGGTTTTATTATTGATGTAAGGTCATGCGGGGAAATAAACATCTATAACAAAAAAACTAGCGTCCTCACGTAAGAATATAAGTTTATATATTAACATTAAAAATAATTATCGAGAGTGATGTGGATCTAATTAATATCATAAAAATAAATTATTTATTTATTAATCATTTGGTTATAATGAAATAACATACTGAAATTATCTATTATAAAAAATTGCTTTTTTATTAAATTAGTAGATTTAATTATAATAATCTAATTATACAAACGTCATTCATTGAATGGTGGGCAGTGGAAAGTGCGTTATATGGGCTGAGTGGGAGTAATGATTATAAAACAAATTATGCTTTATACAGCATCGAACTCAGCGATTATTTCAATATTTAGTTAACCAATCATTTATGCTTCTAGGAAAACTTATTTATGATATGCACAATAGGCACTGTTAGCACCGTGTCAGGGATTGCTATCGCTATTGCCAAAGGCACTGGTACTAAATTTAAAAATAATAATCCCTAATTAATATCGGAATGGCTATTTTAATTAAATCGGGAAATGCTAATATTCCGTATATGATTAAATCCGTTAATTCCAACACTGAATTAGTATTAGCACAACCAGCATTAGCCACAGCAACTAACACCACATTCTCAATCCATATCACTGAACCCGATAATAATAGTAATGCAGCTAGAACAAAGGTCGCTATTAATAGTTATGTCGAGTATTTCCTTGATGCAATGAATACGTGGATGACTCAGACTGGGCAGACAAAAATTGAGATGCCGAGCGGTGAAATTGTTACGCTCGATAGCATTAAGAAGATGCAGGCGCATGGCTTGGTACATGGGAAGTTTGGACTACGGCAAATGCAAGAGCTGATACAAACGGCTTTATCAAAAAAGCCTCCCCAATCATCGACATCAATCCTAATGGCGTATTCACCACTAACGACGAATCCGAAGGTGCTACGGTTACTCGAGTAGCGCAGGGTGAATATCTCATTGAAGGTGTACTGGGTTTTAACTCAGATGCAGGCTGGGGGGAGTCGATGGCGGTATTGAAATTCCACTCGATGTAAATAAACAACCACTTATTTAGGTAGACTCTGAAATTAACAAGAATGGTTCTATTCTTGTCAAAACGTATCATTGTACTCATCCTAATGCGCCAGAATTTACTAATAATAAAATTGATGGTTTCAATGACGGTGATTCAATTGATATTCCTGATGGTCGCTTTATCTCCGTTCGTGTACAGATGCCAGAGCAATCCATTTATAACGTGAGAATGCGTCAGATGGAAGAAGCGCAGAAAGCGGAAGAGGGGAGTAGACGGAAAGAAGAGGGTTAATTGTAATATTATGAGTGGACTGTTCTCACTAACGAACTCGTCCACTTTATATAAATTTATTAGCTATGAGTTCCACCTTGTGGAGGGCGAATATCGTCTGATTTTATATATAATGAAATGGGTTCAAAGCAGAGTAAAATATCCACTGCAATATGCTTTCTTTCACTTTTAAATTTAATTATTTGTCCATTCACTGCTGGTTTTAATTTCCCTTCATGGTTATAGTCTGTTAAAAAAGTACCATAGATACTCACTGAGCTGGGATAGATAGATACGTTACTCAGTTTGTAGCCTTTGATTATTGGTAGATATATATCATTTTCAGCCCCATTATTTACTGGAATATGTTTAATGCTATAAAACAGAGTTTTATTTATGTATGCATTATCATTATCGTATATGGCTGATATATCATAATCCGCACTTTTGCTACTAGATGTTTTATTTAACATTTCAGTATATTTAATTTTAATTAAATTACCTTGTTTGTTTTTAATGTTATCCGTGTATTCTTCGTCAACAAATTTATTTGTCAACGCTGATTTTATCTTATATGAAAGTGTATCCGATTCATGCCACGCAAATATGCATCCACTCAAAAGTGTGGTCAATGTGATAACACCAAGTATGAGTATTATTTTTTTCATTTTATTATCCGTATTTTTTATAGACCTACGTGATTGTTCAAAAATAGGTTAACTAATTCGATTGTACTCACCTTCAATAAAATCCTCTCCGTCATTTTCGTATTTCACAAGATGACACTTGCCAGACAAACCATATCGACTAACGACACAGCGAACACAAGGAGAACTACTTGAGCCTTGGTGTTTGTTTTGCCTTCTCTCATGGCTAGATTTTTTATTTGATAAGCTCTATTAATGAATTTAAGGTGAATTATAGCATAGAAACAGGGCGAGAATTGAGCTTTAACTAGGGTAAATCTGATGGGGGTTTTACACCAGTTTTACACCAAGCAAATTTCAGGCATAAAAAAACCAACCGTAAGAGGTTGGTTTTTCTAAAGAATTTTGGTCGGCATGATAGGATTTGAACCTACGACCCCCGACACCCCATGAAACCGATTTTAAGTTGTCTAACACTTTGATTATAAATATAAATAATACATTTGCATGTAATTACATACAGTGCTAAATATACAAAATATGCATTATAAGAATCAATGGGTTAAGGGGAGTTTTACCACTATACTCATACCTGTTAGCTCTGGTTTGAGCTAATAGGTTTTGTAGATAGAATATAACTAAATCTGACCTATAAATGAGCACTTGCCTATCTTGAATTCTTTCCTGTTATATATTCAAATAAATGGGTCTAGTATTATAAAATCACTTCCCCGCTTCATTACATTGGCTGATTTAAGTAAATCAATGCTGAAATTATGTTCTTTTGCATAATTAAACAATATTTTCAAGTCATTAGATAAATTATAAGGGTCAGATACAGGATCGTTTTCCTTCCTTATTTCATTTAAAGCGGAAACAATCCATGTTTCATAAGGATTACTCTCAGATTGAGGCATTGGAGTTAATAGTTCCATTTCGGTGATTGAGTATTCGTTATTAAGATTTGAATTATTGACCGGCCCTAAAGGCTCGAGATGAGTATGTATTTTAACTACATTCTTTAGGCCAGAAGTAGCATCCTTAGCAAGTTTAGCAAATGCAGAATAACCAGGGTCACCCCCAATACGGACAACAATGTTATTCTTAATTAGAACATCAGTATCAATTCCTGAATAATTATGGGATATTACTGTAAAGCCTTTTTGTTTGTAAGAATCAATTGTTTCTTGTCTTGTCATTTCCATTCCCTTATCCCTTCAAGAAATTCACTTATTTTTATATATTATACGATATTTAGGTAAATATGTTTAAACTACGCTCACTCATTATAAAATATATGTTGTACCTAGATGATAGCTCCTATCGATAAATTAATTGGCTATTTGCATTAGCTTGTTAAATAATATATATAAAATTTATTAACCCTCTGGATATATTGCTTAATGATAACTTTATAGAAGGAGTAAAGTTCACTTATGATATAGAACAGCTTTTCAAATTAGAATCGGCTCTATATCATAGTTGTATTAAACTAAATCTAAACTAATATAACTTATGCTATTTCACAATGTGGCACTTCAACCCATTGTACATGATTTTCTGTATAAATCTTGGTTGACTCTGCATCACTGTGGGCCATTCGAGCTTGAGGATCAAAACCACGTTGTTTAAACATAAAGGCCGCCAATGCTCTTATTTCATGAAAGGTTGGTCTTTCATCTAAAGGCAAATGACTGGTAACGCCTACTTGATCACGTAACGCTGAAAATGCACGGCTAAGGTAATCAGGTGCAACTTGTGTTGGATGATTAACTTCTTTACTTACCTTATTTGGGATGCGAGTAGGTAATCTATGCACAATATAGGGGCTTGCCACATTGTCACGGCTATTATCGATGATTTCTTTTAATGCCTTTCCTATGGGAATAGCAACGTGAGAAGCTTCTTTATACTGTACTTTCTGCCTATGGATATAGATCATTCCATATATCCCATTTTTAGGCTCTTCATACCAAACACACCCACATATTCCTTCTTTAGGTGCTTTGATATTGTATTTTATTCGTGATACCTCAAGCCTTGCTTGCGTTGTCTGTAATGCGAGATCCATTGCTGTTCTTAACCAAGGTTCTGCAGATGCCCGAATTTTAAGAAAGTCATCATAAGATAATCTTCTACGTTTTTTACCATCGACTCTTTTCATTTTCTTACGTTCTGCTGGGTTATCGAACATAAGAGATTCATCTATTGCATAACTGAAAATCTTCTTTAAAAAACCTACTTTTCGATTTTGTACATTGGCAGAAGCTTCAGCATGGTATTCATTAATAAATCCATTAACGTGTTCGAGTGAGATTTCATTTGATGGAATATCCTTAAAAAAGGATTTCACTCTTTCTAGGTCATTATTCCAGTCATTCAACGTGCTTTTAGATGGCTGTTCATCATTGATGATCCGAGAAAACAATTTATCTAAATGCTCAGAGAAGGGAAGAGCTTCACCATATTGCCCTCCTGAATCAACAATTAATGAATTTACAGAAACGGATTTTTCTGGTCGCATGATATTATTGTATTCTCTGGCTATTGCGATAGCTTTTGCTTTATCAGCACCAATACATTTGCGAATACCGTTAGTTAGCGTTAAGCGATATTGTTTTTTAGATGAATCGTAATATAGAAAGTCAGGTAAATACCTAAATTCCTTTCTTCTTGGTCTACTGGCCATATCAAGAAGCCCTTATTAACTCATCAACACATGAAGAAATAACGGACTCTATACCCCAACGTTCTGATGAATATACCCAAACAGAACAATCAACGACTTTACCTTTTAATATGCCAGTCTCTACCCATTTTTTTATGGTTCTATTATCTGGAATAGAACCTATTTCAAATTCTCGTTTAGCCCATGCACTAGCTTTCATCAGTTTTCCGCTCATTTTGGTCTTGCCTCATCATCAATAAAATAAGCCGGTCTGCTATATCACAGGAGTGTTTGATTTCAGCTTCAGTACATGGTCTATTTCTTACACTAGAAGCTAACCGGCCTAATTTAATATCAAAACTTGTTAATAATTGAGAACCTGGTTCCCAAGGCTTTAATAATTTCATTGTGGTTATCCATTGGTTTTGAATAAACCACAATGTTAATAATAACGAAAAGTAAAAACTGATTATGCTTAATCAACTTTTTACGCGAATAATTCCTTCCACTGGATAACACTCTGCAATTTTCCCTTTGGTAGCGAGTAGCTCCTTATCAATTAAACAATCCTGTTCATCAGGGTAAATGTAGCCATAGGGCTCGAACTGGCAATTCACTGAACTACATATCAAAAGGAATAAACCGAACATCACTGTTCACTCCTTTGTTGTTCAGCGATGGTTTGCTGAAGTTCAATTTTGACGTGTGCTGGAAAGTCGTATGAAACATGGCAACGTCTATCAGTCGAAACAAAACCGTATGATCCATCAGGTAATGTGATCTTTACGGCTTGGTCTTTTTGTTGAGAGTGTCTAAGCATTGGTCTTGCCTCTTTGTGACATGTCACACTAATGAATAATAGCTGTATTTATAGGATGCCCCAGTTGTAGCAATAACGCTTTTTGCATCGATGAAAGTGCTTGCTGTTCTTGCTCTGTGACATTTTTTGTTGATGCCGTAGACCATTCGATACTGCATTTATTTGTTGTTTCATCATGAGTAATGACAACTTCTAACTTCATGGCCATAACGTTTATCTCCTGATAATGCGCCCGATAAAGGGCGCTATTATGAATTAACGAACCATTAATGATCGGTCACCGACTTCTAAGTGAGCACCAGGTATTTCAATTCCGTTTTCAATCGCTTCTTTGATGCCTTTTTTATCAGGCGCAGTGATGGTTTGAACATCAACTAACTCATCCGGTAATAAAGCCTCATTGTCGATAATGACTCGAACAACACCAGCTCTAGCAGTGAATGTATTTTTTGTTGTTTTTAATTTATCTAATCCTGAAGCTAATAAGCAGTTAAGAGCATATTTCTTTAGGTTTTTAGCTTGGTTTTCGAATGATTTTTTACGATCAGATAAACGTTTAGATTCCTCATCAAGTGTTTTAGCTTGACCTTCGATATTGCGAACGTGGTGCATAATTGCATCCAATTTGTCACCTAGCTCGCCCTCGATACCTTCCAATGTATCTGCGATATCTTCAGGAGAGAATTCTCCTGTTTCAACGAGTTGCTGTAATTTTTCGTAATTAGTCGCCAGTGCGATAGCGGTAGTTTTGGTCATTAGATTGCCTCTTCTTTCTGTTTCAGTTGGTCTAAACACTCTTTTTCGATTTGGTTTAATCGACGTAAACGGCCGGATAAATATTTCTCGTAATCGTTGTCACGACGTTCTTGAGCTGATTTGATATGTGCAGAAATTTCGCGCGTTAATGTGGATGCAATGCCTCGCAATTCATTCTCAGTAACAGCACTACGCATCACTTCCGTATGTTTAGTAAATTTCTCGTCTAATTCTTTGCGAATACGCGTGATATCTTCAGCTTTTTCACTCGCGTTTTTAATTTCAAATTCAAGTTTATTACTTGCTAAGTATTCTGGGTTATCGTGCATTCCCATAAAGACATCAGAGCTAAAGCCAAGCATTGATAGGGCTTTTTTGATGGCATCAGTTAGTGATTTTTTAATAGCTTCAGGGTCTGATTTCATTCCCCTAGTTGTCATATATCTGTAAGGGGTAGCTCCATAACTTTCAAATTCAGCTTTTTTACCCTTTTCGGTTATGTACCAGAATTTAATTTTGATAGAGTGATTTTCTTCATACTTTAGAGAACCATCTCCATCGCGTAGAAAGCGAACACCAATTTGTTTGTTGTTTTCGTCAAATACTCGTTCAGTTATTGGGTTTCCTAGTACAAGCTTTTCTTCGATAACTTCGTAGCTCCATCCTTCACCGATAGGGCCAAATATTTCAGTAGCACGCATAATCATGTAATTGCTGTTTATGCTAGTTCCTGCAAACCCTACACCTTCTAATGGCTTGGTAAATCTTGGGTCTGTTCGTTGCACGCGTTTCCAGATATGTAGATTATTGGAATCACCTGCGTTAAGAACTTCATCAAGCACACTAGCTCGTTGCTCAAAATTATCGTGTTGCACTGATGGTGTTTCAGATTCTTTAGGTTCTTCGGGTTCTTCAGTTTGTTCGAACACTGGAGAAACCTCTGCTTTTGGGGTTTCTTCTTGTTTCTTACGTGAACGCTTAGGCTTGGTTTCTTTCTCAACTGTATTTTCTTTGGATACTAAAGATGCATTATCTGTTTGATTTAACTTAGTAGTAATTTCTTCTTTTTCAGCGTTGCCTGTAGGCTTGTTAATACCTAAATGCAGATCAATAAGTTCTTTTCGTGCATTGGGGTTATCTAATAGCTCAGGCTGTTTTTTGCTTTCAGTTATTAACGCGAAAATCTTTTCACGAGGTATATCTAAGATGCCAGCTGTTGTGCGTAAATCCATTGACCAGCGTTTCCATGCTTTGTTGTCATCATCTATTAGTTCTTTGGCCTTCTTTACTTGAGATGCAAGGACATTATTAGGGTCAAAGTCATCTAACAGTGCTAATGCAATTTCAGTATCTATTGTTGTATAGTTACGTTTGATAGCTGATGTTGTATCTTCCTGCTGTTTAGGCTCTTCAGTCAGCCAACTTTCTCCTAGCGACTTAGCTTCTTCAACAGTGACATCTTCATTCGCAAACTCATAAACAGCCTGTGCTATTTCCATCGTTTGTTCAGCATCCATCAAAGATAATTTTGTTATTTCAGCAAGGCCTGTGGCGATATTACGAATTTTTGGATCTTCTGTGCCAGCAAGATATTTCAATGTAAAAGAGAACTCTTTGTTTGTTATTTGAGTCTTCCCAAATAACAGCAGGCTGGCAATACGAGGTTTTGTGGCCAGCTTTTTAAATTCTCTATATTCGATAGGTTTCCATTGAGTACCGTCATACTCATTTTCAACAGCAAATTTTTCATCGAAAGCATCTAAAGTAGGGCATGCAGAACCGTCAAGATATTCGCTAATTAACGGCTCATCAGTATTAAAGTTATCCATTGCTTCTGGATATGCTTCAGATAATTTCACTACTGCAGTTGCTGTTGCCAGTTTTGCATTAGCAGTGTTTAACGCTATTGATAACGGTATAGCACCGTTGGTACGAGCCTCGGTCGTAGGCTCAAATACACAGATAAAAGTTTTCATTGGTCTTGCCTCTTAGTAAGGGATTTCTTCGTCAGTTTTCGAAATGGGTTTGCCTTCCAAGCAGAGAAGCATTTGGATTTGATCTTCTAACAAACTTGATTTCATTTGGGCATCAGCAAGAATTTTATCTTGCTCATTGCGTAGAAAATCAATTTCAGCGTGAACGAGATCAGTTTGAGTTGGCTCTTTAAAAGGAACATCAACAGTGTGTTCTGCAATAACGAAACCTAGTCCATCATTAGGATCTGCTTTAAATGCGTAGGCGTTATATTGATAAGAACCATCGAACTGTTTTTGAGCGTGAATATAGAGTGTGACGGTTAGGCTTTCAGGTTGTGCTTTCATAGCAACTCCTTTAAAATAACTGCGATCAGTGATTTATCATTGGTCTTGCCTCTTCTAGCGTTTGGTCGCGCTAGTAGAACTCTCGGTTAGCTTTGGTCGGCGACCCGAGGTAAAGGAACCCACTTCGGTGGGTTTTTTTACGTCTAAAATTTGTTGCCTGATTATTTATCCTCATCAGGCGGTTGAGGTTCCTGCATTCCGCAACGCAAGGAATCTGTGTATAATTCAGTCACCGCAACGTATTTAAGGAACTGAATTATGAGTAGTAACATCCGTATTAAATGTCCGGGCTGTGGACAGGATTTTGCTGTAGAAACTAGCGTTAAAGTCGAGAAAATAGACGAGATTATTGGACATCCCTGCCTGCACTGTGCCAGAGTAATCACTGAACACGATGTTATCGTCCAAGTTCAAAAGCTCAGACAGGAACTTATCAGCAAGTTCAGACGGAAGTAATGAAATAACTTTTGTTATTTTTTTTTCAAGTTCGCTGGTATCAATAATAATTGAAACTGTGCTTGCTTTCTTATTCACAATAATTTCCTCATCAATAGATGCCCGTCTTTCCGGGCTGTCAGGTCTTGCCTTGTAGCTTTGGTCGGTAACTAATTTAATTCCCTGGTACTGCTAAAAAATTTGCCATTATGTCGTGGTAATCATGACAGGTCGCTATGAGAGCTGTGGTTCTCCTCCGACATAACAGCAAAACTGAATTTGAACACTTACCTAAACACTTGCTGTGTTGTTTTTGTTGTTAGTAAATCTACAAGTTAAAATTGATTATTGCAAGTCTAATTTACAAATAATTCTTGTAATTATGCGTGTAAAAAATTACAAGAGCTATTAAGCTCCTGTAATTTAATTTGAATTTTATGAAAGGATTTTAAGCGTAACGCTTGTATGTTCTAGATTGACTGAGGAGGACTTTACCAAAAATGAAGAATTGGTCTTCATCTTCTTTACCAATATCCCAATCTCGGTAATTGGGATTATCAGAGATAACGGTTAATTTATTCTTTATCATTTGAAGTCTTTTAATGTGCAATGTTTGACCAAAAATGAAAACGTAAATGCCATCACCATCAAAATAATCTATGTGAACATCTATGAAAACTTGGTCTCCAGGTTCAATAGTATTTTGCATACTATCACCAACCACAGTGATCATTTTTATATTAGCGCTAGGTCTGTTGCCAAATAAACGGAGTGCTTCATCAGATGTATATTCAATAGCTCTAATTGTTTCAATAAATTCACTTTTATTAATAATGCCAGGGCCTGCGCTTGCTTCTATATCAAGTAGTTCAACAAGATAAGAATCACTCTTACGGATAATTGGCTTATTCATTACTTCAGTTGAAACATCACTCATAAAAAACCAATGCTCTGGATATCCTGAAATACTAGACAATGCTGTTAAATTATTACCTCTAGGTGCTGTTTTACCGCTCACCCAAAATTGCACTGATTGAGGGCTAACACCGAGCCTACGAGCTAATTCTGATTGAGACCAGTTTCGCTCGGTTAGTATTTGGCTAATACGTGTAGCTGATACTTCATTCGGATTCTTTTTCATAAAATTATATTACAAGCTTTCCTTGTAGGGATCACTTCAAGAAAAACTTGATATTGTTGCATGTTTGATTGTAAGATTAACTTGTAATTCAAAAAGGAGAAAACAATGACACCTTGTATAAAAAACAAAATTATTAATTTAGCGAGCCAATCAGAGATTGCTCGACGATTAAATACGAAGCCTCAAACAGTGCATTTATGGTTCAAAAATGGCGTTCCTGCTCCTAAGGTTTTAAGTCTGTGTGAATGCTTAAATTGGCAAGTGACACCCCATGAGATTGCGCCAGAAATTTATCCTAATCAGTTTGATGGGCTCCCTAAATCATCATCATCAGTATTACAGGTATCAAATTAAAAAACTGATTATGCATAATCAATTTTTTAGCGACAGGAGACGCAAAAATGAATTTTGATATCAATATTATCAGAGCTGAAATTGAGGACTGGGCAGTAGAACAAGGACAAGAGCATGTCGCTATTGAGATTAGTCGAGCTTACTTACGATTAGTGATTAATCAAGAAAATGGTCGATTGCATGTAATTGAAGATCAAACTGGCAGGGCAGATTGGAAAGCAATCAACAATAACCGGCAACAGATATTCCGCTGGTTAAGAGGTGATTCCCGTGCATCTCAAAGAAAGATTGCAGAGTTAATGCCAGCGATAGAAATGGCACTACCGGCTTCGAGGTTAGCTCGAGTACGTGGAGATACAAAAAACTATTTAGCAACCGTGGCCATTCAGCGTTTTGCTGATGCTATGACTGAAATCTTATTAGAAGGTCGTGACATGTCACACCAAATAAACAATGTAGTACGTGCATTAAATGAGATATCACGCCCGACCAGCGTGCATTAATTCAAGAGGCAAGACCAATGATTAGATCAACTGAAAAAATCACATACCGTAATGGGTTTATGCTGAATGATAAACCTGCCCATATATCAGAAATTAGGGATATTTTTGAGGGTAGACGTGTTATTGCGCTGTTAGTTTGGGAACAGTATGAAAAGCAAAAACAAAAATTACTGTCAAAGAATTTAACCCCTGAACAGTATCAAAATGCTTGCCGTAATATAGCTAAAGCACTGGGGGTGTAAAGTGAGTAATAAATTAACGGGCTATGTATGGGATGCATGTGCTGTTTCAGGTGTTAAGGGTACCAAATTAATGATCATGGTACGACTAGCTGATTACTCAAGCGATGAAGGGATCGCTTATCCCAGTGTTGAAACTATCAGCCGTCAAATTGGTGCAGGAATTAGCACAATTCGTAATGCGTGTAATGAACTTGAGCGTGATGGTTGGTTAGTTAAAAAGCAACGTAGAAATGGCAATCGTAATGCTTCAAATTTATATTTTTTAAATGTCGATAAATTAGAAAAAATCGCATTAGAAGAGAATGCAAAATTAAGAAAACAGCGTGAAAAATTGTTAAATTCTCACCGTCCAGATTCTGACCGTTCAGAATCTGACCGTACAGAAAACGATAAAAATGTACGTTTTGACCCTCCAGAATCTGGCGTTCAAGTGGGTTTTCACCGTCCAGAATCTGGAGGCGATCCACAAGTAAATTCAAAACATGATCCACAAGTAAATTCAA
Source organism: Proteus vulgaris (assembly GCF_016239305.1). GTDB lineage: Bacteria > Pseudomonadota > Gammaproteobacteria > Enterobacterales > Enterobacteriaceae > Proteus > Proteus vulgaris_C. The sequence continues at coordinate 21,713 of NZ_JAEHOQ010000019.1, forward strand.
AACATGATCCACAAGAATTACTCGAGGGGAAAAAATCGAAAAATAAATTCGATCCAAAATTATCTAAACCGTCAAATGTGAGTGATGAGGTTTGGCAGGATTGGATTAACTTCAGGAAAGAAATTAAAAAACCGCTGACAGAAACTATGTGCAAGCAACAAGCAAAAAAATTATCGCTTTGTACAGACGCCAATGCTGTGATTTGTAATTCAATTGCTAACGGTTGGCAGGGGCTATTTCCTGAAAGGCCGGTTGTACAAACTCAAAAAGTAAACTCCCACACTGGATTTAGCGAAAAAGATTATCAGTCTCAAGATCCGCATTGGTTTGTGGGAGGTGGAAATGTCTGAACAAAATTTACTAACAGCGGTGAATATTCCTCCTCGCTTTGCTAATGCGACATTTGAATCATTCGTAGCATCAATACCGCCAGCAAAACATAATTTAAAAATTTGTCAGCAGTACGTAGAAACTTGGAATGACCGAAAAAACGCAGGAGAGGGGCTTGTGCTGTGCGGAACGCCCGGAACTGGTAAAACACACCTTGCCGTATCAATCGCCCGTCAGATCGCCGGAGAATTGCAAGAAACGGTATTTATTACTACTGCTTCACGTATCATTCGCGCTTTTCGTAGAACATGGGTTGGAAATTCAGAATTTAGTGAACTAGATGTGCTGGAAAAATATTGCACGCCTGATTTGTTAATTATTGATGAAATTGGTGTCCAGTATGGCACTGATTCTGAACGTAATATCCTATTTGAGGTGATTAATGATCGCTACGAAGATTTGCTACCTACAATTTTGATAAGCAACTTGCCCGTTGTTGATCTACAAGAAATGCTTGGTGAACGAGCCGTGGACAGATTATTACAGGGTGGAACGGTATTAACGTTTAACTGGCCAACATATCGCAGAGGCAATCATCATGCATGAGAGAGAACTAGAATATGCGGTGATTAGTGGTTTGTTAGCTGGTGGTGCTAGCCAAGATGCGTATGAGGTATTAGCCACATTACCTGAAGAAGCCTTTAGTTCGAGATATTTTCGTAATGTCTACAAAGAAATTAAAAAACAAGCACTAGCAAGCTCTCTAATAGATCCATTTTTTATTGCTGACGCTCTAGGTGAAAAGGGCGATTTAGCAAATTTACTTGAGCTATCTAAAACACCTATTTGGACAGCAAATTTAAAAGGCTATGCTTCAAAAGTTTATAGTTATTATCGTGTTAGAGAGGTTATTCAATTAATCTCCAAGTATCAAAATGAGATTACTACTGCAAATAATCATGAACAAGCCGAAGAATTTATTCATCAATTTGCAACACAAATTGGCCAGCTAACAATTGGTAGTCAGAATCTACTTCCTGTGCATTTAAATACACTACTTGAAGGCTATGTGGATGTTTTAGAACGCAGAAACAAAGGGGAAGATGCTGTTGGGATGATTAAAAGTGGTATTGAAGCTTTAGATGACAAAATAGGAGGCTTTAACCCAACAGACTTAGTTTTTATTGGTGGTCGTCCGGGAATGGGAAAAACAGAGCTTGCACTAACGATGACTGAAGGTATGACCAGAGATGGAGGCGGTGCATTGTTCTTCTCGATGGAAATGTCTAATCAGCAAATCACTGAGCGTTTAGTTGCCGGTTCTGCACAATTGCCAATATCAACATTGAGACATAGTGGGCGATTGGATGATGAAGGATGGGGGCGTTTAAGTTCAGCACTAGGCCATTTAATGGATAGAGATATTCATATCATCGATGCGAGTAATCTAACTATTGAACAAATATGTGCAATCAGTGAAAACCACAAACGTAAATATCCAAATTTGAAAGGAATTTTTGTTGATTATTTAGGATTAATTAAAAAACCTAAAGCGGAACGTAATGATTTAGCAATTGCAAAAATCTCTGCATCTTTAAAAGGGTTGGCAAAGCGATTACACACGCCAACTATTGCGTTAAGCCAGCTATCTCGTGATGTTGATAAAAGACCAATTAATCAACGCCGTCCTGTTTCTGCTGATTTGCGCGACTCTGGTAGCTTAGAGCAAGATGCAGACTTGATTTTATTTACATATAGGGAAGCCGTATATAACCCAAATAGCCCTGCGAAAAATTATGCCGAGATCATTATCGATAAATTTAGACACGGAGAAACCGGCACAATATATCAAGAATTTAAGAATGGCCACTATCTGCCTACCGACCAAATTACAGCGTCAGAAGCGTCGAAAATGCAACAACAATCACAGCAAGGTGATAAAAGACGTCGTTACGCAGAAAAAGCATTTTAGTTCAAAAAAGAGAGATTTCATATGCAATAACATAATGACAATTCATATATTTATTACTAATATATAAATATTATAAATAATATTTAGGTGATATCTTTATGCGTGATAGATTTAAAGGGTTTTATGGAGTAACTGAAGATGCAGAAAAAGAAATGTTTTCTAGCCGTAAAACAATATTTATTTTTGATACAAACTGTTTTTTAAATTTATATAGATGTGAAAAAGAAACTAAAAATGATTTTATTAGTGTTGTAGATCTTATTAAAGACAGACTATGGTTTCCTTTTCAAATTTGTTTAGAGTACCAACGAAATAGACTTGGCGTTATTAGTTCTTCATTAAAAAATTTGAACGAGATAAAAAAGGAGTTGAGTTCAACAACTGGTTCTATTAATGTTTTTTGTAATGACTCTGATAGATCGATAAAAAATAAATATCATCAATTACATTCCGATTTATGTCTATTAAAAGAAGAAATAGAGCAAAAAATAAAAAAATTCATTGTGGAAAATATAGATAACAGACTTAGTGATAATGATTTTATCAGTAAATCTGACGAGATAAGAAACTGGATTGATATGATTTCTATAGGAAAAATTGCTGAACCTCTTAAACAAGATGAAATAAATAAAATAAATGATTTAGGTAATAAGCGCTATAGTGTGAAAGTTGGTCCTGGATGGATGGATGAAAAAGAAAAGAAAGATTCAGAGTCTTTTTTTGATGGTGTTTACTATAAAGATAAATATGGAGATTTGTATCTATGGCATGAGATATTAAATAAAGTAGAGCATGATGATAATATTGAAAATGTGATATTTATCACAAATGATGTAAAAAATGATTGGTGGTATAAAGTTCATGGAAAAACAATAGGACCATTAGAATGTTTAAGTACTGAAATTCGAAATAAAAATTTAAATTCATTTAATATGTATACTCAACCATCTTTTTTATCTAAAGCTAAAAGTTTTTTAAGTGAAGTTAATGTGAAGGATTCGTCAATAGAAGAGCTAGAGAGATTATCTGAGGAAAAGAAAAATGAAATATTAAATAAATATAAAATAAAATCACGTAGTGATGATTATAAAAATATATTTTCAGATGATTTGTTTGGTTCTGTTGATTTAAATGATGAAAATGTAACTTTACCTAATGATTTTTCTTTTGATATAATTAAAAGAAAACATAGTTTAATGAAAGAAATAAATTTATTGGTAGATCAAAAAGAAAGGTTGAAGGAAGAGTATAATAAAACCAGAAAATTAATTGATGAGAGTCAGGATTATATTACAAAAAATACTTCTGATGAGGCTAACTTATATTTAGATAAATTGGGTGATAGAATAATTAATATAGAAAATCGACTAAAAGGTTTGGTTGTCTTATTATTTAATAAGAAATAGTTTTTATAAGATATATGTTTTTTAAAAACTAATATGTAATTATTGTCTATGTGATTTTTATTTTTTATGAAAATTTCAAAGGTATGATTTGATAAATGTAGTTTTTCCTGTAGGTGTTTACATCTATTCTTTAAATGGGATATAAAGTCATAAAATTTATTTATAATGTGTGATTTCTAAATTTGCGTAAACTTGGTACAATAATCTTATTGGCCTGAACACCCAATCCTAAACATTTGCTGTGTCAACTGAGAGTCAAGTATGGCACAGCATAGCTTTATCAAAATGTCTAACGATACTCTTGTACCGGCTAACCCTGTTACGAGAGATTTTCTGCATTCAAAAATCAAGTGTGGTGATGTGCTTTCAGCTAATTTTAAGAAAGCTCGTAACCCTCGATTTCATCGTAAATACTTCGCATTACTCAACTTAGGCTATGAATATTGGGAACCCGTTGGCGGTACCATTTCACCTGAAGAAAAAGAGCTTGTGCGTGGTTACATCACATTCCTTTCATATTACACGGATAATGCTGACGCGCTCTTATCAGCATCCGATATCTATCTAGAAGAAGTCGCACAAAAACGTGCACAAAATATCTCAGCAACAAAATCATTTGATGCTTTTCGCTATTGGGTTGTAGAGCAAGCCGGTTATTACGACACGTTTGAAATGCCTGACGGTAGTTTACGTCGTGTCGCTAAATCAATCAGCTTTGCAAATATGGATGACCTAGCATTTAGCGAACTCTACAAAGCCACACTCGATGTGCTTTGGAATTTTATCCTTCGTAAGCAATTCCCCACTCAAAAAGCTGTAGAAAATGCAGTATCTCAATTATTAAGTTTCACATAGAGGCAAGACCAATGATCAAATCAAAGACCAAAGAAGAAAGACAGTGGCTATCAGATGTAGCGGAACTGGGTTGTATTTGTTGTCGCAATATGGGGCTTGGGGCAAGTAGAGCGGAAATACATCATGTTAGAACAGGGCAGGGAATGGCACAGCGAGCTAGTCATACAGATGTTTTACCACTGTGTCCGCCACATCATAGAGCGTGTTATGAAACTGGCTTTCACGCTTCGCCTAAATCGTGGCAAGAAATTCATGGTACCGAGGTTGAGTTATTAGAACAGACTAAGCAAGAAGTAATGGAGTTACGAGCATGTCGAGTATAAAGAGCATATCAGATGGGTTAAAACTTGATAAAACACGAGAAGCTTGGCTTCAAAATTGGTTAACTCGATTTGGTACATGGGTACATAGCGGACGTATAGATAAACGGCAGAGTAGCATGATCGCTCAATTTATGGAAAGAGTAGAACGACGTGATTATCCGTATAGGCCTACGTGTAGTGATGAAGATGGTCTACTTATTCAGAGAGTTGTTGACAGTATATATCACATAGATATTCAGGCATTTAATATGTTACTTAGTCGATATGCTTTTTGTGCATCGGATAGAGCTATAGCTCGTCATTATCATAAGAATAGTGAACCAAGAATAATGGCTCGTAGAAATGGCATGTTAAGAGAAAGAAAGCCATCTATGTCTACATGCCGTAGAGAGGTAGAAGAAATATTAAATGCTGTTGAATATTTATTATACCAACCTCTAGTAGATGCATTTAAAAATAGAGAAAAAGAGATGATCGAGAAGCGAAATAGCAAAAACGTGTTGACATCTTTGAACTAATGAGCCACTATTTCAAGGTAAGTTGCCTTTTTTGTAACTTCACCAACTAACCCAGCCTAAGCGCTGGGTTTTTTTGTATCTAAAACAGATAAGAGTTGCTGTTTCCTTTGTTCAGAGTTACATGTGTGTTCGCGACCAATAACTGACCAAAGGTATTAAAATATCATGTTAAAACATAGTGATATGACAGAAGAGGCAAGACTTGTTTTTGAAGTTGTTCCGCATACGAAAGAAGTAACAGCTGGCGAAGTTGCACAGTTTACTTGTTTAACTGAGCCACGTTGTCAATTGATATTAACGCAGTTGGCGATGGCGGGGCTAATCAAAGAAAATATCAAAGAAAACACATTTCAAAATATCTAATACTGTGAAAATGGGCGACTGTAAAAGTGTTGGTAGCACCTTTACAGTCATTCACCCGTTCTGGTAGATCACGGACAAACTAAAGCCCACTGCTTATGTGCACAAAGCATGGTGAGCTTATCAAAAAAGGTTCTCCTGATCTATGAAAAATACTGTGAATTTAAACAGTGTGAATTTAGTCAATGATGACTCACTCAGCTATATAAAAACACTTCCCGACAATTGTATTGACTTAATTGCAACTGACCCGCCTTACTTTCAGGTGAAGTCTTGTGATTGGGATAATCAATGGGAAAACGTAACATCATATTTATCTTGGCTTGATGAAATGCTTGCGGAATTTTGGCGAGTATTAAAGCCTAACGGTAGTCTTTATATATTTTGCGGTTCTAAATTAGCGTCAGATACAGAATTACTTGTCCGTGAAAGATTTAATATTCTAAGTCACATTGTATGGGCTAAACCATCAGGGCCTTGGCGCAGGGCATGTAAAGCTGATTTACGCAGTTTTTTCCCAAGCACTGAAAGAATTTTATTTGCTGAACATTATCAAAGCCCATACAAGGGTAAAAGTAGTGCCTATCTTCAGCAATGCAAAGCGCTTAAAGAAAACATATTTAAGCCTTTAATTGAGTATTTTAAATTTGCACGTGAAACATTAGGGATAACTGCAAAGGAAATAAAGCAGGCAACAGGTAAGCAGATGGCTTCACACTGGTTTAGTTATAGCCAATGGCAACTTCCTAGTGAGTCTGATTACAAAAAACTGCAGGAGTTGTTTCATCGTGTAGCAAGTGAAAAATTCAGTAGTAATCCTTTAAATCGTGATCATGCTGATTTGATAGAGGTTCAGGCTTCTCTTAGTCGAGAGTACCAGGAGCTTGCTGAACAATATCAATTATTACGTCGTCCTTTTTCTGTCACCGTTGATGTTCCTTACACCGATGTGTGGACGTATCCACCTGTGCAATATTACGCAGGTAAACACCCTTGTGAAAAACCAGCAGAAATGATGGAACACATTATTCGCTCAAGCAGTCGCGAAGGTGATCTGGTTGCTGATTTCTTTATGGGGTCAGGTGCAACACTAAAGTCAGCATTAAAGTTAAATCGTCGAGTTCTTGGGGTTGAACTTGAGAAAGAGCGATTTGAACAAACCACACTGGAAATAGAACGGTTTAGATTACGAAAGTAATTATGACTAAGTCCGACTTTTATTAACTAATAAGCCCCAAGCTAAGGGGGAGGTATGAAGAAAATGCCATATAAAGACCCCAATAATTATAACTGGCTTGTGGGCATCCTTATCAGCGTTATGACTTTATTAGGCACTGCAGCTAGTTGTGCATATAAAGCGCTGAATGGGGAGCATATAAGTTGGGGAGTATTTTTCCTTCAAGTTATCGTCTCTATTTTTGCTGGTGCAATGGTGTACCTAGCATCTAGCTATTATGAGTGGGTTCCAGAACTCGCTGGTGGTATTGCTGGTTTAGCCGGTTGGTCTGGAGCTGAGTTAATTAAAACACTAGAAAAACGGTTTTTAAGGAAGGTTAGCGGTGAGTAAATTTGTATTCAGCACACGAAGTGAAAAGAATATGCAGGGTGTTCATCCTGACTTAGTGAAAGTAACTCGACGAGCACTTGAATTAACTGATGTCGATTTTATGGTTATTGAAGGAAAGCGTAATGAAGCTCGTCAACGTCAGTTGGTCATTAATGGTAAAAGTCGAACGATGGATAGTCGGCATCTTACTGGCCATGCCGTGGATTGTGCCCCTATTGTGAATGGCTCAATACCTTGGCAAGAATGGTCATACTTTAAAAAAGTGGCTGATGCGATGATCCAAGCAAGTAAAGAGTTTGGCATTGATGTTGAGTGGGGCGGTAATTGGGATTCATTTAAAGATGGTCCTCATTTTCAATTAACGTGGAAATCATATCCGGCATAACGTCTATGAATATCACCAAATTACTGGCTGGTAGTTGTGTGGTGTTGGTGTTCTGGCTTTGGTGGGTAATAGATGACTATGGAACGTTAAAAGCTAATCACAAATTACTTACTAATTCGTTCAATGAGCAAGTTAATATCAATCAAAATTACCAAGCACGCATAAAATCCCTTCATGATCTCGATGTAAAACATGCGCAGGAACTCGATAATGCTAAAACTGAAATTAGCCGATTACGTGATCTTAGTGAGCGTAATCCTGAGCGGGTGTACATCAAAGCCGAGTGTCCAAAATCCGAAGGCGTTACCACCTCCGGCATGGATGATGCAACCACCGCCCGACCTACTGACACCGCTATCAGAAATTATTGGTTACTCAGAGAGCGAATTGCACAGTCAGAGCAGATGATTAAGGGGTTACAAGAATATATTTATCAACATTGTATTTAGCAATATAATGAAAACAATATATTATTTATGGTATTTTTATTTTTATTTTATTATTGTAAAAAATCCAATTTCCTCTGCATTTACCATAAATAGAACCATTTATTTCTGGAGTTAATTCGGTGGTCACATAGGAGTTTTCTTCCCTATGTTTGTAGTATTGGTTTAGGGTTATACATTGTCCTTTTGTTAATTGATTTATTGTTATAACTAACATTTCTGAATTATTATATGGTTCTGAATCGATCGTAATATTAGTAAAGGGTGTTGTTCTATCCATATTATAATATCCAGTGATGGAATCTTTGAGGTTAGTATGTATGGAATAAGAGTTGATTTCTGCGATTATCGATTCTACCTCTTTTGTACTATGTAATAGAGTGCCTTTATCAAAAGATATTTTTGAAATTTTTATATTTGCTGATATAGCGTGATTACTAAAACATAGAATAAATAAAATAAATAAAATACGTGTCATTTTATTTTATCCTTCATGAAAAATATCTATCAATTATGTTATGCCATATAACTATATATTAATAGTTTTTATTTTAATTATTGCGTAATAGTTTAGGGAGATAAACACAATGGCAAAACCGGATTGGGGGATGCTACAACAACAGTTCCTCGCCGAACATGCTATAACAGGAATATCTCCTAAAAAGTGGTGCGAACTAAAGGAACTGAACTACTCAACAGCACGACGATATATCAAAATATCCCGTGCGCAGAATGCGCAAAAAACTGCGCACAAGAAATTGCGCACTGCGCAGAAAAAAGAATGCGCAAAAGAGCCAATGCGCAATAGTGATATACCAACTGCGCAGAGTAATGAATCCAGTAATGCGCACGATAATGAAAACACGTTTAGTCTGCGCAATTACGGGCTAACTGAACAACAGGTTAAATTTGTTAGTGAATACCTCATCGACTTAAATCGAACGGGAGCATATAAGCGAGCTGGCTATAAAGGCGAAGGAAATACAGCTTATGTAAATGCTACTCGAATGCTAAGAAATGCTAAGGTTTCACGAGCAATCACTGACGCATTAGCAGAACGGGAACGCAGAACAGAGATAACCCAAGATGCTGTATTAAAAATGTGGTGGGATATTGCAACTGCAGACGTTAACGAGCTGACCGAATACCGTCGATTATGTTGTCGTCATTGTTGGGGCTTTGGTTTCAATTATCAGTGGCGTGATTCGATAGAGTTTGAAGATGTTACTAAAAAAGCAGTCGTAGCAAAGAAACCTCCTCCACAAGATGTGGGTGGTTACGGTTACGATGAAACATTAGATCCAAATCCTGATTGCCCTCGTTGTAACGGTGCCGGTATTGGCCGTGCGTACTTTCATGATACGCGTGATTTAACAGGGCCAGCTCGTCGAGTATTTGCTGGCGTGAAAGAAGGGAAGTTTGGTGTCGAGGTTATCACTCGTAATCAAGATGAAGCACTTAAGATGGTTGCACAGCATTTGGGTATGCTGAAGAACAAGACGGAATTAACTGGTGCCGATGGTGGGCCTATTAAAACAGAGGTTGCTAACATGTCACCTCAAGAAGCATCTGACGCATACAAGCAAATCATGGGGTAGATTGATAAAAACAGCGGTTTCATTGAAAATTTGGGCTATGCAAAATCTCACCTATTTTATGCACGTTTTATTCATTCTAATTTGTACTCATCTCAATAGATAACTTAGATAAATAGCGCTTACACATAGAAAACACACTCAGTTGATTTTCGGTAGGGCGTGTAAGCACTATTATGTTAAATAGGTGCCAGTTTAATTAATTAATCGAACGAATTGGTATGCAGGACTTCCTGAATATTCGTCTATTGTCTCTTTAGGTGAGTCACTGATAATTTTAAGTGCTAATTTTTTAGATGCTTCATTATTAACGCTAATTATTGCTTCAACATAAAATTGAGGGAGTAAATCTTTAAACCCATTTCTTAATTCATCAATACTTTTTTCAATGATTTCTTTAGCAATCCCCTGATTTTGAAAAGTCTCAGTGACAGCATAACCAATTGAAAAACAGTTAATGCCATTAATTGGGTCAGCACGAACGAAAAGAACAATTCCTTTAACAATCCCATCTTCAGTTAAAGCATATGTAAAACGGAATTCTTCACCAAAATCTTCAAAAAGAACTGTCAGGTCAGTATGTAGTTTGCATACATCAGGGTTAATCAATTTATCATTAAGCGCTTGTTGGTAACTGACTAATGCATCATATGGGTTAACCATTTGGTTCATATTAATTTCCTTTATGAATATCGAGAGATACATAATTACTTATTTTAAAAGAATTTTATGTTATGCCTATCCCATTCCCGTTTGATTTTAAAAATCCTGACTACCCGCAGGTGTTTGAATGGCGAATGGAACGATTAACACGAATTCGCCAAAATCCAGAATCTATACCAGCACTCAACGCTTATTACAAAGATAATCCAGCCCAATTTATTATTGATTGGGGAATGACGTATGACCCACGAAATCCTGAGCGAGGTTTGCCTTCTTATATTCCATTTTTGCTATTCCCTAGACAAGAGGAATGGATTGAATGGTTTATCGAACGATGGAAAGGGCAAGAACCTGGTATCACAGAAAAGACGCGTGATATGGGTATGAGTTGGCTAACTGTCGGCTTATCTTGCACAGTATGTAATTTCAATCGTGGCATTAGTGTTGGTATAGGCAGTCGTAAAGAAGAGTATGTCGATAAAATTGGGGTACCTAAATCACTGTTAGAGAAAGCCCGTATCTTTATGTCTTATCTGCCGGCTGAATTTCGTTTTGGTTGGAATAGAAACAAAGACGCACCACACATGAGAATAAAATTTCCTCATACTGACTCAATCATATCGGGTGAGTGTGGTGATGGTATTGGGCGAGGGGATCGCGTAAGTTTTTATATTGTTGATGAGTCCGCTTTCCTCGAACGGCCATCTCTTATTGACGCTTCTTTATCAGCCACAACTAACTGCAGACAAGATATTTCAACGCCAAATGGAAATGCTAATAGCTTCGCTATCCGCAGACATAGCGGAAAAATACCAGTATTTACATTCCACTGGAGAGAAGATCCAAGGAAAGACCAAGCATGGTACGACAAGCAGGTTGAAGTTTTAGATCCCGTTACAGTCGCTCAAGAAATAGATATAGATTACAACGCATCCGTTGAAGGGGTGATTATTCCTTCTGCATGGATACAGTCTGCAATAGACGCACATATCAAGTTGGGAATTGAACCAACAGGTAAGCGCCTTGGTGCTCTTGATGTGGCTGACGAAGGTATAGATAAAAATGCCTTTGTATCGGGTAAAGGAATATTGGTAGATGCTTGTGAAGAGTGGAGTGGAAAAGGTGCTGATATCTACCAAACCGTGGTTAAGGCAATCAATTTAGCCAGTGATTATGGTTGTAGTGAGGTTCTATATGATGCTGATGGCATTGGTGCCGGTTGTCGTGGTGATTCAAGACAAGTCAATGAAGAACGGAAGTTAGCTGGTTTAAATCCTGTTACCTTTTCTGCTTACAAAGGAAGTTCTGGTGTACTAAATCCGGATAAGGTTTTAATGAAAGATGCCAGCGGTAGAAATATTACGAATAAGGACTTTTTCCAAAACTTTAAATCTCAATCTTGGTGGCATTTGCGGACATTGTTTTTAAATACCCATAGAGCTGTTAATGGTATGAAATATGATCCTGATGAGATTATTTCGTTATCTTCAAAGATGTCATCTTTATCGAGATTAACTTCCGAACTCTGCCAGCCAACGTACACAAAAAACTCAGCAGGTAAAATCGTCGTTGATAAAAAACCTAACGGTGCTAAGTCTCCAAACTGTGCTGATGGCTTAGTCATTCTTAAATCTCCTGAGAAAAGAAACGGTAGTTTCTTCACAACTAAGAGGTAATTCTATGTGGTGGCCGTTTAAGAGGCGAAAAACAGAACCACTCGCACCGGTTAAACGGTCAGCATTCACAACTGACTTATATCCTGCGCTGGCGCGAGAACAGGGCTTTGATGGGATTAATTTACCCCAACCCACAATTGCAGGTGTTGCGATGGATAGCATTGATAGCTATGTGCCCTCATTTAAAGGTGAGCAGGTTTACGGTGTGCCTGAGTCACAGGCCTCATGGTATGCCTCACAAATGTTTATCGGCAATAATATGTGTGCGGTTATCGCCAAACATTGGCTGGTGGATAAAGCCTGCAATATGCCCACGCGTGATGCGATACGTCAGGGTTACGATATTGATTGTGATAACGACGATGATCGCGCTATCAGCAAAAAGCTCCGCAAACGTGATAAAAAATACCGCATTACACATCAGCTGAAAGAACTGGTTCATTTCGGGCGTGTATATGGCGGTCGTTTAGCGTTATTTGTTGTTGAGACATCAAACCCGAAAGAGTGGTATGAAAACCCGTTTAATATCGATGGTGTGACCAAAGGCATGTACAAGGGGATTAAACAGATTGATCCCCAATGGGTAACACCTGATTTAACGGACGCCAATATTCAAGATCCTGCCAGCATGGATTTCTACGAGCCGACCTATTATGTGATTGGTGGGCGTAAGTATCACAAGTCTCACTTTATTAAGTTTGTACCGTTCCCTGTGCCGAATGTATTGAAGCCAATGTACAACTACTTTGGTGTTTCTGTTCCTGAGCGCATTTATGAGCGTGTCTATGCCTCAGAACGTACAGCCAATGAAGCACCACAACTGGCAATGACCAAGCGTTTACTTACGATGGGGATTGCAGACCCAGAAAGCGCTGATAAGGACATTATTCGCGAAAACATGCTCTATTTTATGGAGATGCGCGATAACTACGGCGTACAAATGACAGGTAGTGAAGATACGGTTCAACAGTTCGACACCTCATTAGCGGATTTAGATGCCACGATTATGACGCAATATCAGCTGGTGGCATCGGCTTCCAATGTACCAGCAACAAAACTGCTAGGTACTACCCCGAAAGGCTTTAACTCAACGGGTGAATACGAAGAAGCTAATTACCGCGAAGAGCTTGAAAGTATCCAATCAAACGACCTTGAAGAGCTATTACAGCGTCATTACGACATGTTGATGCGTAGCGAGGATTTGCCTGTGACAGAAATCTCTATCACATGGGCACCACTTGATAGCCCGACGGCTGTTGAGAGTGCGGATATTGAGCTTAAACAAGCACAAGCCGATTCAGCTTATGCAACAACGGGGGCGATTGATGGGCTAGATATCCGCAAGAAACTGGCCAGTGATAAAACGTCTAGCTATTACGGCATTGAAGTGAACGAGGCAGATTATGTCGAGGCGAATACGAGTACGAACGAAGCGAGCGCAATGGGCAACATCTCGCCAAGCAGTAATGAAAGGGAAGCCCCTGCAGTATTCGGTAGCACCCTCTAGTCGTTATCAAGGTGACATGTCACGCCTCATTAATTCAATGGTTAAAGACTATGAAAAAGTGTTTAGCGAATTAAATGACGACTTTGAAGGTTTTACGATGGATGCCAGCTTTGCCAGTCAAACACGCATCTGGCTTAATCGGCTAAAACGCAAATGGGATAAGATTTTTAAACAAAAATCCACAGAGATTGCGGATAAATTTGTTTCCCAAGTCGATATAGGCGCAAAGCGTAATTTAGATGATTCTCTCAAACAGTTGTCCGGGGGGATCACCATCAAAACCCCAGATATGCCCGAAGCCCTCAAAGATAAAATTATTGCCTCTACGGCAGAAAACGTATCGTTAATTAAATCCATTCCCCTGCAATTTCATCAACGAGTGGAAGGTATTGCTTTACGTTCAATTTCACAAGGTGGTGAAGGCGCTAAAACGTTATTTGATGAAGTGAAACCACTTATTGATATAGAAAAGGAAAAACTAGAAAAAAGGGCGAATTTTATCGCTGTTGATCAAACACGAAAAATCACGACAGCAGTGAATTATGAGCGTATGAAATCTGCTGGTATTCGTAAGGCGGTTTGGCATCATTCGGCTGGAAGTGCTGAGCCTCGTGAGTTACATCTGCGTCTGGATGGTGAAGTGTTTGATTTAGATAACCCGCCTGTGATTGATGAACGGACAGGTGAGCGTGGCTTGCCCGGACAATTACCAAACTGTAAGTGCTTCTGGACACCCGTAATAGATTTCGGTGAGGAGACATGACAAAGCGACAATATGATTTAAACGGCTGGCTGGAAGTAAAAGATAACCCCATCTCTAAAGTTGGGGTTTTTGATTATTTAGGGTTTGAAATTGGCGCACCGATACCTGAAAAGATTTACAAGGTGTATCGACCACAAGAAGAACTGGCCAGCGCAGAAACAATTAACTCTTTCAAATTAATGCCCTTTGTTGATGAGCATGAAATGCTAGGGAAAGACGGCACTCCTGCAGAGAAAAAAGGGATACAAGGAGTCATCGGGGAACGGGTTTATTTTGAATATCCCTACCTCAGAGGCAATATCAAAATCCTGTCTAATTCAGCGCTTAACCAAATTGATGGAGGGAAAATTGAATTATCTCCTGGTTATCGCTGTGTTTACGATTTCACACCGGGCGAATTTAACGGTGAACGTTATGACGCCATACAACGGCATATTAGAGCCAACCATCTTGCGTTAGTTGATGAAGGGCGCACTGGCGCTGATGTTGCTGTGCAAGACCATTCCGTTATTACCATAGACACAAAGGAACTTATTCGCATGAATCCTCCTGAAAATGAAAATAAAGACACGCCAACCAATGATGAGGGTGCCTTTACGCCCGAACAATTGGAAGCGTTAAAAGCCATTATCAAAGAAGCAATTACCAGCGCTAAGCCTGCGACAGACGATGAACCAGGCGATAAAGATAAACCTTCAACTGATTCTGACCCTGACGAAGAGAAGAAAGCAGAAGAAGCAGTAGAAAAGGCTGAAATCGCCACAGAAGAAGCAGAATCAGGTGAACCCGAGGCAGTTGAGAAAGCCGAGGTTGCTATTGAAACTGCAGTCGAAGCGATTGAAGAAGCAAAAGAGCATCTTGACCAAGCAACTACTGATGGCTTTAATCGTCGTTTAAAACGCCTAAACCGTAACATCACTGCGATGGACGAAATGGCATCACTGAAACGTAAAATTCAGCGATTAGAGAAAGCAAAACCAGCAATGGATACGGGTGAATTACTCAAACAAATTGGTGCGCGTGATTCGTTAGCGCATAAGTTAACGCCATTCCTTGGTGTGTTTGATCATTCGGCAATGACTCAACAACAAGTTGCAGAGTACGGTGTTGAAAAACTGGGTATTCAATGCAGTAAAGGCACCGAAGCCATTGCTCTCGATGCTTGGATGCAAGGGCGTGTTCCTGACTCTCAAAAAACGAGTTCAACAATGGACTCTGCAGTGAGCAATAAATCAATTATGGATAAATGGGGAGCGAAATAATGGCAATTCCTAATTCAGTAGCAAATGGACTAATTTCCGGCGTTGTCGGTGAAATTAGTCATGCAGGCCCTATTCGCGCTGTTTCAGCAATTCTTAGTTCAGCGGATGAAGAGCTAAATATTTTCGGTCGCGCCTATACCTACAAAGATGATTCGGTGGAATCCGTTCAAGTAGGCGGTAAAGGGGCTTTTGCAGGGATCATGATTAACCCTAAAGCCTATCGTATCGAAAAAGAATTTGCGCTTAACGGCACACAGGGCGAGTTCTTGACAATGGGTGAAGTTTTCGTCGAGCTAAAAGAAGTGGCTGGAAAAATCAACGCACCGGTTGTGTTCGATGAAGCTGACGGTTCGCTATCTTCTAAAGCCACCATTAGTGCTGGTGATCGCGTTATTGGTTTTATCAGCCGACACCTTGAATCCACAGAGAGTGCTCACTTGGGCATTATTCGTTTAACAGAAATCCCATATCCAGTGTCTCCAAAGGAAGGTGAATAATGCCAGTCAGTAACATTAAATTTCACATGTCTGGCCGTGATGTCAAAAAACATGGCCAACTGAATATTAACCCTGATCAGAAATGGACATACGGGGAATTAGCACAAATTGGCTTTGGTGGTTTTTCTGCGATGGACTCCGCGATTAGCGGTGGTGCAATGCAGGGTGGTTTAATTCAACGTGAAATGTTGCAACACGTTTTACCGGGTGTCATTCGTACCGCAACGCGAGTTCGTGTGCTAGATGAAATCACCGGTATCGTCAATGCAGGTGAATGGCATGATGAAGAAATCATTCTGAATGTAGCGACCCCAACCGGTAAAGCAGAGCTTTATGGTGATCATACCAATGTGCCATTAGCGTCTTATGCGCAAGACCAAGAGCGCCGTGGTCTTGTTCGTTTCGAATTAGGTTTCCAAGTCGGTAAATTAGAAGAAGCGCGCCAATCTTCTGCTGGCTTTGTTGCGATGGAAGAAAAGCGCAATTCAGTGACTGAATCATTAGAGCAAGGGCGTGAGCGAGTGGGTTACTACGGGTTTAATAGCCCTGAAACGCGCGTCTTTGGTTTGATGAATGAGCCTAATTTGCCCGCTTATGAAACCGCAAAAGGCAAATGGAAAGGCGGAACATTTGCAGATATTACTGCTGATATTACCGATATGTTCTCGCGTATTGAAACGAGCTCTGGCGGTATTATCAAAGATGATACGCCAATCACCTTAACATTACCGTTGGGCTTTCGTTCTGCTCTGAATGTGGCTAATCCGGTGGCTCGCGGTGAAACAGTCAAACAATGGATAAATGAAAACTATCCTAATATGCGTCTGGTTTTCTCTCCTGAATTTGTTGGCGCAAATGGTGGGGCTGATGTGGCCTATATGTTCGCAGATAGCATTGATGATGGTTCAACAGCAACCAGTGCGGTGATCCTGCAAGTTGTGCCTGTGAAATACCAGTTATTAGGTTCACTCAACCAAATTAAAGGGTATATGGAAGATGCAACCAATGCGACTGCAGGTGTGTTTGTAACTCGTCCGTGGGCGGTGACACGCTTAACTGGCATTTAATCTTACCACTTCTCTTTTTGCGCCCTCATTTGAGGGCTTTTTTATATCTAAACAATAGGAGAGCACTCCATGCCTCTTTACGCATATTGCACATTATCAAATGACCAGAACTATACCGTGAGAGACGGGAAAGTGTTTATTGCCGGTCAAGCTAATGTGATGACCAAACACATGTATACACCGCGTGGCCGTGTAACGGAAATTTCTGACGAGCAATATAAACAGCTCAAAGAAAATCACGTTTTTAATCTTCATTGTGAGAATGGCTTTATTGCCGTTGAGCATCGCAAAGAAGATCCCGAAAAAGTTGCCACTGATATGGAAGCTAGCGACCAATCAGCCCCTGACACTCCTGAATCGTTAGAAGCTGAAAAGTTAGACGTTCCTAAAACCAACAAAAAAGGTAAGTAATATGGATACGAGCACATTCCCTTTAACGTCATTCCGTGTGCTCTATCCGCAGTTTGACGGTGTGGGTGATGATGAAATATTTATCATTGCTCAATCTGCGTTGAACTATTTCTCTGCCTGTAAGGGTGTTTGTACTAACGAGCTGTGGATGCTCGTGGTTGCACACATGCTAACACTCAGAAAAATGATTGCTGATGATGAGTCGCCCACTGGTGTTGTGACCAGTGTAACCATTGATAAGGTGAGCGTGTCATTTACGGCACCGCCTGCCGGTTCTGATTGGTCGCACTGGTTTAAAATGACCACCTTTGGCCAGCAGTTTCTAGCGCTGATTAAGCGTTGTAGCGTTCCTCAATATTTTGGTGGTGGCGGTGAGCGTTCAGCATTTCGTGGGGTAGGAGGGCGGTTTACACGAGGAGGGCGATTACGTTAATGACTAAATTAGCGCAATTAAAAGCGGTTTACGATGAATTGGCTAAAAAGCGATTAAGTGTTGGCTTCTTTGAGCATTCAAAGTACCCCAATGGAACACCTATTGCTTATGTTGCTTCTATTCAAGAGTTGGGCTATCCCGCTGGTGGCATTCCTCCTCGCCCATTTTTAAGACCGACCATGAATGATAAAAAGCAGGATTATAGTCAGTTAATTTTTCGTGCTGTGAAAGCTTCTATTAAGGGAAACATCACGCTGGATAATGGGCTGACACAAATCGGTGCGACGGTTGCGGGCGATGTGAAAATGGCAATAAAAGCAGTCACAACACCGGCACTGGATAATTCAACGGTCAAAGCAAGAGCTCGTCGACATAGCAAAGGCAAAGCCACCGATAAGCCGTTAGTCGATACCGGTCAAATGCTTCAAGCCGTGTCATTTGTCGTGGAGGATAAATAATGTTTGGTAACTTAAATCGTATTGCTTCACGTTATATTCCACAGCAAAAGGTGCTCTGGTTTCGATTTAAAGAACGTGGGCCTGATGATAGAGGGAATGACCAGAATTACTATTACGATCCAGTAGAAGTTCGTGGCAGTTGGCAGGCGGTCGATACCCAAGATGTTCAATCAATGGGATTAGATACAAGCCAAGTGTACCGGCGTTTATATACCTCTCATGATATTAAAGCTGTGCAACGTGGTACATCCCCTGATTTTCTCGTATTCAATGGTAAGAAGTACGATGTTGTGGGTGATGCAGACTGGTACGAACAAGATGGCTGGAAATCGGTGATCTGTATTGAGGCGGGTACTTATGACGGATTATGAGGTTGATGTTGCTATTCGCAAACAACTCTTGTTGCAGTTAAAAGAAGTCGGCATTGAGATCCCTGTTAAAGCTGGTTTCCAATCTACCAAGCAGGGCCGTGAAGATAATATGGTGATGTTTTTTCCCATCAATGAAAGTGGCCTCGGTTGGCAAGGGCGAAAATATAATGTTCAAGGCAATAAAGCCAATCACCAAGAAAACCAGTTATCCGAAAATACGTACCAAGTTCAAGCGTTCGTGACGCAATTAGGCAATTATACAGCCAAGGATATTACCGCGATTGTCAGAATGATCGCCAATTCATTACCGTTTGTTGAGGCACTTCGGAAACAAGGTATTGGCATTCAACGTGCAACTGGTATTCGAACGCCTTATTTTCTGAATGACCAAGGCAACTACGAACAAAACCCTTCATTTGATTTCAATGTGACATTTAATCGCACACTTCATCCCGATACTGACGCCGTGAGTGCGTTGTATCCCGATATCTATCGTATTTAAGGAACGTTATGTCTATCAAACAAACTCGCTATGTCGATATCGCGAGTGCAGTGATTGGCGCGTCTGCTGTACCGATGCGCAAGCTCACGGCTCGTATTTTTTCAACTAACCCTAAAATCCCTGCAGGTAAAGTTTTAGAGTTCGCCAGCGGACAAGTTGATGAGTTACTAGGTGCCGATTCGCCAGAAGCGCATTTTGCGCGTCAGTATTTCAGCTATGTCAGTCCAGCACCGGCAAGCAAGCCCAAAGAACTGCAAATCGCATCTTATGAACCAGTTGGTCGAGCGCCTACCTTGTTCGGTGATAAAACAGGGGATTTAGCCGATTTAAAATTGATTAACGATGGTGAACTCAATATCACTATTGGAAAAGTGACAAAAACAATCACAGGAATTGATCTCTCTGAAAGTACGTCATACGCGGATGTTGCGACAGCTGTGCAAGCGAAATTGAATGCAGAAAATGAACCTCAATTTGCTAGCGCCTATGTCACGTTTAATTCCCTAGATAGTGCTTTTGTTATTAGCGGTGGCGTACAAGAGCGTGCGGATATTAGTGTACGCCAGTCGGTGCTTGCTGATGCGATGAATATTAGCCACGGCACATCATCTGCTGGTAATCCTGCTCAGACTCCATTACAGGCGTTCATCACGTCTGAAGCAATTTCAGACTCATTTGGTAGTGCAACGTTTTTAACAGAACTCTCATTAGAGCATGCAGTAGAGCTGGCTCAATACGTTGCAGGTGAAAACGTGAAGTATCAGCTTCATTTATCTGTGACTAACAAAAATGCTGAAGATTTTAGTGGGGCGCTGGTGGGAACGGCTTCAACAGCCTTAAACCTGAAAACAGCGGATAAATTCTTTGTTCATGCGTTGCCTATGGCCATTATGTCAGCCACGGATTATGACCGAACCAATGCGACAACAAACTATATGTATCGTCAATTTGGTGTCACATTTCCATCTCAAATTACGACCGATATCGATGCAGATCGCTTAGATAAATTACGAGTGAATTATTACGGAGAAACGGCCGTATCAGGTTCGCATATTAGTTTCTATCAACGTGGTTTCTTATGTGGTGGTGTTGCTAACCCATTAGATATGAGTGTCCATGCTAACGAGCAATGGTTAAAGGCCTATATCTCACAACAGTGGTTTAGTTTGTTAATGGCCACACGCGGAGTACCCGCTAATAAAGATGGTGAGGCTAGAGCAATGATGGTGATTGCAGGGGCGGTAACTAAGGCGATTAACAACGGTACAATTCTAGCGGGAAAAACATTAACTGATGTGCAAAAAATCGCAGTGACAGACGCTTCTGGTGATGATTTGGCATGGCACGATGTACAAAACAAGGGGTACTGGTACAACGCTCAAATTGTCGAAAGCACAGGCCCATCTGATTTGCCTGAATATGTCATGAAGTACGTATTAATTTACGGTAAAGGCGATTGGGTTCGTAAAGTCGAAGGCTCTCACAACTTAGTGTAAGGAACACAATATGAATGATGTATCAGCAACCGGCTTGAGTATTGTTATTCAAGCACACAAAACTTTTCCGACCGGTATTCAAATAACAACGTTCGCTGATGATGCCGATCCATTAGATTTACCTGCGGTCGATATTGCGCAAACCGGTATGGATATCAATGGCAATCTAGTCAGTTGGTCAGCGCCTACGCCTCAAACGGTAACGATTAACGTTTTAGCTGGTAGCGAAGAAGATGAAAACCTCGCTATCTTGCTGGATTCTAATACTGCTCGTCGCGGACAACGTCATGCAGGCGACATTATCACAATGGTTGCCTCATACGGTGACGGTTCAACGACTACAGCGCGAAATGGAAAGATTACGAACGGTAGTCGCGGTAGTTCTGTTGCCAGTGCAGGACGCCACAAATCAAAACAATACACTTTTGTATTCCAAGACTTCGACCGCACTCGTGCGCGTTAATTTACGTTAATTCTAGGCGGTTTTTCCGCCTTTCTTATGGATATTAATCATGTTGATTAAACCGAAAGAAATTACGATCACAGATGCTGACCGTGAAGAGCATACTTTTATTATTAGCCGGCTACCGGCAACAATAGGGCGTGAAATTCTCGCTAAATACCCTTTATCAAATGCGCCCAAAATTGGTGATTATGAAGTCAGCAAAGAAGCCATGCTCAAAATGATGGCTTACGTTGCAGTAGAAAAAGAAGGGCAAGAAGTCTACTTAAAAACTAGCACTCTGATTGATAATCATGTGCCCGATGGAGAAGCATTGATCCGTCTTGAACTCGAAATGCTGAAGTATAACACCAGTTTTTTCGGCAAAGACGGGAGCCAAGGTTTCCTCCAATTCCTGCTCAACAAAATAACCGGTTCACTCCCGTCGATTATAAAAACGCTGATGGATTCTTTGCCGTCATCATCTCAGCCGGTTTCGCCACGCTCACAGAACTCAAAACGTCAATAGATTTAGAAGAGGCGTTTGATTTGTGGGAGATCGCAATTACTAATCGCTATAACGAAGCGCTGGCTTCATCGAAAGGATAGTTAATCATGTCGCTGTTAGATACGTTTGTACAAGTGTTTGAGTTTGATACTCAACAAGCTGATGATGCTTTTAATCGAGTCAGTAAATCGACAGATGACATTATTGCTGAGATGAAAAAAGCGCAACAATCGGCAACAATGGGAGCTGATGGGTTTACGCAATTTATTCAAAATCTATCAGCTCAATTGACAGAGTTATCATCAAACTCAGTCGATATTAATGTTAATAGTGACACATCAGGAGTTGCTAATAACATCATTGCTGAAATTGAACGCATTAAAGAAAGCGCAAACACAAACGCAGATGAAATAACTAATGTTATTCAAAGTGTTATTGATAATATTGGGAATATTCAATTAGATGATTCTCTTGATATAGATATCAATACAAGTGAAGCACAACAAAAAATAGCGTCGACGATAGAAGAGCTGAAAAGCTTAAAGGAAACAATTTTATCAACGGGTGATAATGCCGATATTTCTTCAAATTTAATCGCTGAAATTGAAAGCATTCAAAATGGATTAAATAACACTGAAAATAAATTTAGTGGATTTATTCAAACAATTATTTCTCAGATATCAAATATTCCGGATGGCGAAATTACTCTTGATCTTAATAGTAATGACATACCTGAAAAAATAACGTCCGTAACATCTAAAATTGATGAACTGAAATCATCAATGAGTTTGCTTGATATTCAACGTGATGAGCTATCACAAGGGATGAATGACAGCAATGTTTCATCTGATGCGTTAAATGCACAATATCAACAGATGCAAGATGAATTACTGGCTTTGAATAATGAGTTAAGCACACTCACTAATGCAGAGAAAAAGAACAGGGAGGGAAAGAAAGCCATTGAGGCTATTCTCACTGCATTAAATGCCGACTATACGCAGTTTATTGAAACAATGCGTACAAAAGGGATTAAAACCACTGGCGAGGAATCAAAGGCTCAAGATCACTTACAAAAAGAACTTTCAGAAACAGAGGCAAAGTATAAAGAAGCTGGAAGCTCTGTTGCAGGATTTGCGACAAAGGCGCTAGGTGCCGTTGGCATTGTCATGAGTATTGGCAGTATTTTTGCCGAATCCGTTTCTCGTTCTCAAGAGATTGAAACGCTGGATAAGCTGGGTAAAAAAATCGGCGTTGCGACTGCAGACGTTGATGCGTTTTCTGGTGCAATGGCTGAATTAGGCGGTTCTAGAGAATCCGCACAGGCTGATTTATCCGCGATGGCCAATGCGTTTGGTAACACTAAAGACTCAATGGAAAAAGTGCTTCAGACAGCGGACAAAGTTCAAGGAATGAGCTTTGATAAAGCGAAGAAAACGTTGGAAGGTATGGGAGTATCGGACGATAAAACCATTGAGTTAATGATGAAGGGGCGCAAAGAATTAGAGCGCACAATGGGTATTCAAAAAGAATATTCAGGAATTAGCAAAGAGAGTATTGAAAGTTCGATTAAATTCAATACAGCCATGTCTAAGTTTCAACAAACATCAGGTGTGTTAAAGAATTCCTTTCTAGAAATGGTGATCCCTGCTTTATCGAAGGGGTTAGATTGGTTAACTAAATTTATTTCCTTCTGCAAAGAGAATAAAAACTTATTGATAGGTTTTTTCTCTGCTGTTGGTTTGGCCGTAGCACTTTATTACGTTCCACCAATGATAGCTGCTGCATCAGCAACACTTGCAGCAACATGGCCTATTATCGCTATTATTGCCATTATTGCACTCTTAGCCGTAGCTTTTGCAATTGTTTATGACGACATCATGAACTTTATCGACGGTAACGATTCGATGATTGGGCGTATTCTAGAAAAATACCCACGTTTAAAAATCGTTATTCTTGCATTGTGGGAAACATTCAAAAAGCTATTTGAGTATCTAAAAGTCATTGTCGGTGTTGTGGCGGATATTGTTGTTGCCGGTTGGGATCTAATGGCATCAGGCTTAAAAGCTTATGTTAAGTTTCTCATCAATTGTATTTCAGTGATTGCAGGGTGGGGGAAGTCCTTTGCGGGTGTTTTTACTGCGGTGACGGATGCCGTTGTGGGAGCCTTTGAATGGATGTGGGAGCAAGTTAAAAAAATCATTGGCTGGGTAAATACGGGGCTTGATGCAGTTAAAAATGGTTGGAAATCTGCTAAAGAGTTTTTCGGGTTCGGTGACGATGAAGAAATCACTGTCAATCAAAACGTAGAGCGAAAAGTCAATGATAATGGTGAGATTGAATATGCCATTCCTCAAGAAAAAAGCCAAACGACACAACAGCCACCGGTTAGATACTCTATTGCTCAAGCCAATGCACAGTTAGATGCGATAGCCAACAATGCGATGAACCCTATCACGAGCCAAGCAATCAGTAATCGATCCAGTGTGAAGAATGAAAATAATCTGAGTATTGGGGAAATAAAAATTGAAACGCAAGCAACGGATGCCCAAGGTATTGCATCAGAAACAAAAGATGCATTG
Source organism: Proteus vulgaris (assembly GCF_016239305.1). GTDB lineage: Bacteria > Pseudomonadota > Gammaproteobacteria > Enterobacterales > Enterobacteriaceae > Proteus > Proteus vulgaris_C. Next base: position 46,105 of record NZ_JAEHOQ010000019.1, read on the forward strand.
CAAGATCAACTAGCCGATTTCAATCAGCAAAACTCAACGGGAGTAGCAAAATGATAACAGAGGTTAAAATCTTTGATTTAGAGTCGTTTTCTACACTGTTTGATAGTGTTAATCCAATTCAAATCAACATCAGAGATGAGCATAAAGCGACACAGTTTCAAGTTGAAAGCGGTGAAACTCGTAGTGATCATGTGATTATTAATCCCATCGAAATTGGCATGGATTTGGTGCTAACAGGGGAAATAAAAAACATCTTCTCATCGATGCAACAAGTTTTTGATGAACACAAATTGGTCGGTATTCAAACCCGAGTTAAAACTTACCAGCCTATGTTATTAACAGGTTTTAATCATGATGAAATACCCGACATGATTGATGCAATAAAACTGTCACTACGGTTTGTTGAGTGGCGTACTGTTGAGCCTGAATATGGAGAACTACCGCCTCGAGCTACACAAAAACCGACTCAATCATCAACGGTAAATCGGGGGAATGTGCAAACAAAAGAGGCAGATGCTGAGACTAAGAAAAAAGGCTCTGTTGCAACACGTATTGCAGATGGTGATTGGAGCTTCTAATGAAAACTATTCCTTTAAAATCTATACCAAACCAACGCTTATCCGTCAATTTAGACGGTGTTAATTGGACGCTAACAATAAAAGCCGGTCGCCATGCGATGTATCTCGATATTGAACGAGAAAGTGAGGTTATTGCAATTGGTATGCGAGCTGTTGCAAACACTCCTATTATTCCTTATCGCTATCTAATTGATGGCACGAATTTAGCTTTTATAACAGAAAATGATGATCTGCCCTGGTATGAATCATTCGATAGAACACAATCATTAATTATTTGGAGTGATGATGGACTTACGACGAATACGAGTGGGGATTGAAGTTGCGGAGCGACTGCAGTGGTATGAGGGATTGCGTATTAAAGCTAATGGCACTAAATATGCAAATCCTTTACAAAATGAATGCACGATTAGCATCGATGGATTAAACGCCCACACGAGAGATTATCTCCTCACTGAAACAAGCCCTTATCATAAAAGCAAACAAACTCGTCGCCTCTACCTCGAGGTCGGTCGCGTCAATACGGGATTATTTCGTATCTTTACGGGGGATATTGTCAGTGCAGACATTGCCTCACCGCCAGATGTCACGCTCACTATTAAAGCCAAAACTAATAATGCCAGTTCAGGTGATATTGTTTCTTCCAGTGGTGGGGCCATGCAGAAAATAAGCGAGATCGCATCGTCAGTAGCGAAAGACTGTAAAGTCAGACTAGATTTTCAAGCTACCGATAAGAATATTGCTAATTGGTATTTTTGCGGTTCAGCATTACAGCAAGTACAGCGACTGCAGGAAGCGGGAAACGTTAAGGCTTTTATTGATGATGATACGTTATTTGTAAAAGATGACGATAAAGCATTAAAAGGACGATTGCGTATTCTTAGCATGAAATCAGGCATGGTCGGTATACCCAAAGCCACCGAAAAAGGGCTATCTGTCACTTATTTGATTGACGGTGCCTCAGAACTAGGGGGCATGCTTCGACTCGAGAGTAAATTCAATTCTGCACTTAATGGCGACTATATCATTGAACAACTGAAATTTGATGTTGAGTCACATGATGATCCTTTCTTTTATCAGGCTACCTGTAAACGAGCATAAGCATGAATAAACCCAATACAGATATTGCTAGCGATGGTTCGCTGGCAGGTGCGCTCTCGTCTGCTTTTCGTAACCTGATGATGAATACAGAGGACATGCTCCCTGCAACAGTGGTCAGTTATGACGATAAAACCAATCGTGCTGTTATCAAACCACTGGTGATGATGGTAACAACGGAAGGGGGAACGGTCGGGCGAGCACCGTTGGCCAACATTCCTGTTTTTAGATTTGGGGGAGGCGGTTTCTTTATTCGCGCACCGATTAAGCCCGGTGATTTTGGCTGGATAAAAGCCAATGACAGAGATATTAGCCTTATTTTTCAACGTGGTGGTTTGGAGGATCAACCCAATACTGCGCGTCTCCATTCATTTAGTGATGCGATGTTTTTCCCTGACACAATTAAGGGATGGGTGATTGATGGAAAGAACATTGATGCTTTGGTGATCCAGTCAATGGATGGTTCGGTTTGTCTCTCTCTGCATAACGATAAAGTGGTGCTAGAAACGCCAAAGTATGAAGTCAATGCCCCTGAAACGATATTTACCGGCAATGTCACAGTGAACGGTAATTACGCGGTAAATGGTAATAGCGATTCACAAGGGGGAACCATGCGACATAACGGGAAAGATATTGGTTCTACACACCAACATAGTGGTGTTGAAACCGGCCGAGGGAATACAGGAGAGCCTCTATGAGAACCTTTTCAATTGATAAAAATAATGATCTCTTTATTGGCCCTGATGGAAATCTACAATTTAGCGAAAAAGATGAAGCGGTTAAAAAACTTTGCCAGCATTTTGCCAAGGCTGTGCGTGGTGAAATGTTACATAAAAAAGATAAAGGTATCCCTTTCTGGCCAACGACATTTGGTCGCCAAGCGGATGTTCCGATGTTTGAAACCGCATTTAGACAACGTATGAGCGAAATTGAGGAGGTGGTTGAAGTGACTCATTTTAGCGCCACAGTGGAAAACGGTGAATTGAAGTATCAGGCAACAATTCGCACGATATACGGAGGGTTTACATTGAATGGCTGATTATCGTTATATCAATAATAAAGGCGTTATTCTTCCAGACACGGCCACAATACGTGATGAAGTTGAAAGCGAGTTTCGTGCGGTATTTGGTCAATCGATTAACCTTGCCCCTGAAACACCACAAGGTGTATTGGCGACGATGGAAGTCGAAAATCGTGATGCGATGGTACGGAATAATGCCGAGTTAGCAAATCAAATAAACCCTGATATTGCTGGTGGTGTTTTTCTTGATGCAATATGGGCGCTAATGGGTGGCCAGCGCATTAATGCCACTCACTCTTATCTTTCCAGCGTTGAATTTAGTGGCGTACCCGGCACGATTATTCCCAAAGGCTCATTAGCATCCAGTGTTGCCGGTGCTATCTTCGAAACAGTTTCACCCTTGATTATTGATAATACAGGTAAAGCAACAGGGGATATGAGGGCAGTTGAATATGGCCCTATTGAATGCGGTGCTGGCCAACTTAATTCGGTTGCCAGTTCAGTATTAGGTTGGGAAAAAGTCAATAATCCCACTCATGCTGTTGTTGGCCGTTATGCTGAATCTGATATCAAAGCAAGGCGACGACGTAAGCAAACACTGGCTAAAAATACCGTCAGTGTTGCGGAAGCGATCACCTCTTCACTGTATGAGCTAGAGGGTGTTAACTCACTTTCTTTTCGAGAGAACTACACCGATGCGGTGCTCACTATTGATGGTGTCTCTCTGTTACCTCACAGTATTTACGTTTGTGTGGAAGGGGGCGATAGTAACGAAATTGCTAAATCATTACTTAGAACCAAAACCATTGGATCGGCTTTTAATGGTGAGATTGAAATCGGTGTTGTAGAGCCGGTGAGTGGGCAAGAATATAAAGTGAAATTTTCACGCCCTAAAGAGATCACCATTTTTTGTCGAGTGACAGTTAAAAAATCAGCTGTTGATGCGCAGACTATTATCCCTAGTGCCATAGAACAATGGACACGCGGAGAGCTGGACGGCGATAACGGTTTGATTGTTGGACGTGAAGTATCGCCTTTTGAGATAGCTTCAGCGGTAAATACTGTTGAGTCTCGTTTATTTGTGACTAAAGTTGAATTGTCACTGGATGGGAAAGTGTGGAATGTTGCGTTAATTCCGATTGCGATTAATCAAATTGCCCGATTACCAAAAGGGGCGGTGCAAGTGGTGATTGTATGAACGTTCAACAATTTGAGTTTCATTCAGACCTATTAAAAGCGATCCTTTGGCAGTATGAAGATGCCGAAAATTTAAAGAAACTCGCTAGTTTTAAAGCCTCTCATTTTGAAAAGTCGATGGTGTCATTTTGGCACAACTGGTACCGAGATGTGTTTAATATCGATACGGCGAATGACTTTGGGCTTTCAATCTGGTCACGCATTCTGGATGTGCCGTTAGGCATTGATATTCCACCCAGTGATAAAAATAAAATTGGGTTTGGTTTTGGTAAAAAGAAGGCCAATTTTAAAGCCAATTTCAGACGCAATGCGGATTATACATTGTCACTGACCGTTGAACAGAAACGCATGTTAGTGCGGATGCGTTATTTTAATCTGACACAAAGTCCTACGGTCACCAATATTAATGAGTTTTTAAAACGCTTCTTTTGGCGTGATGACAGCAAAGTTTTTGTCCTTGACCCGTTGGACATGACTTACATGTATTACGTTTTCAACTTCAATCCCGACGAACGCTTACGTGTTCTTCTCGAAAACTTCGACTTAATGCCTCGCCCTTCAGGTGTGGGTGTCAAATATCGCATTGTGACTAAAAAAGCCTTTGGCGTTGGTCAACACCGTAAAAACTTCTTAGGTAGTAACTTCGGAGCATAATTCCTATGACAACTATTTTTAAAACCCCCTTTGCAACACAAGGGGATAAGGCTTCTATACCCGTAGAAATCCAACCAGACGGCTCTGTGTCTTATACACAAGGCTATGGTTACGATTATGAACGCGATCAAGTCACAGACCCTGCTGCAAAAGATATCGAACGTGAAAAAATGAATGGGATATTTCACGATATCACAGAAGCAATTGGCGAAATTCAATCTTTTGGTTTTCCAAAATGGGCTGAAGCCGGTAAGCCATATGCGATACGCGCTATTGTGTATCATAAAAATAAAGTCTGGCAGTCAAAGATTGAGAATAACAATATCGAACCGGTTGCTGGTAATGCATGGGCAGAGTTAAAAGCGGATGCCACGGCAAGCGATGTGGGAGCATATTCAAAAGGGGAGTCCGATAAACGCTTTCAACCACTAGGCAATTACACACCATCCGGTTATAGCTACTCAAAGGCAGAAACCGACACCAAATATCAGCCAAAGGGTAATTATGCTCCTGCAGGTAACTATGCGACAGCAGGAAGTAGCTATACGAAAGCAGAAAGTGATGGCCGTTATCAAGCAAAAGGGAGTTACCAACCGTCAGGCGATTATGCGACAAATTCGGCACTAAATAGCGGACTTAATAATAAATTTGATAAAAGTAATGTAACTCAAAGTACAGGAACATCCACCGTTCATGTGATGAGCCAAAAGGCTTCTACGGATGCTTTTCAGCCTAAAGGAAGTTATCAACCAGCTGGCAATTATGCATTAGCTGGCGCGTCATATACGAAAGCAGAATCCGACGGTAAATATCAGCCCAAGGGAAGCTATGCGATAGCAGGAAGTAGCTATACGAAAGCAGAAAGTGATGGCCGTTATCAAGCAAAAGGAAGTTACCAGCCGTCAGGTGATTACGCGACCAACACGGCGCTAAACAGTGGGCTTAATAATAAATTTGATAAAAGTAATGTAACTCAAAGTACAGGAACATCCACCGTTCATGTGATGAGCCAAAAGGCTTCTACGGATGCTTTTCAGCCTAAAGGAAGTTATCAACCAGCTGGTAATTATGCATTAGCTGGTGCGTCATATACGAAAGCAGAATCCGACGGCAAGTATCAACCGAAAGGGAGTTATCAAGCCTCTGGCTACAGCTATTCAAAATCGGAATCGGATGGTAAGTATCAACCAAAAGGTAACTATGCGCTCGCCGGTAGTAGCTATACTAAAAATGAATCTGATAATCGATATGACCGCAAAGGCACAGGGCGTCAATGGCGAAAAGTCGGGGATTTTAATGGTGCATCTGCAGTAACAGAGATTACATTAAGCGAAAATATATTAGGTAAGTATGTTTATGTTCAAAGGAATGGAAGTGGTGATACATACACTGGTTTTCTTGTTCCCCCGTTAGCAAATATTAAGATTGCAGTATCTGTTCATGCGGCTGCTTTTTGGGAATTTCAAGTATCTAGTGATGGGAAAAAGCTAAAGATGACTGATAGTACATATGGTTCAGCAAAAGGAGTGTATGTATTAGATTGATAGTTGCATATGCTTATTTCACGATCTACTTTTGTTTTACACGGACACCAACATCGTGCCCGTTATTGATAATTATAAATTAAGTAATTTACTTTTTTGTTCTTGGAACTCTTCTTCTGTCAGTACACCACTTTCTTTTAATTTACCTAATTTTTATAATTTAGATAACAGATCATCACCGCCACTATTATTCGAAGGTTGTGGTGATGAGTTGTTTTTTTCTACATAAGATTCTTTATGTTTTTTGATGTTGTTACCATATTTTGATGATTGAAATGCATTTTCAATTTCTCAAACAAATCCCTTGCTACATCCTCCGTCATATACGTCCTCATAGGCTCCCGTCTAACATCTTTCATTTTAAACGTGCTCTCATCAAACATTGGATCAGAAAAGATAATATCCATAAACAGATAGCCATAAGGGTTATCTGCAGATAAACGAGCCTCTTCTAACTGAGCAATATATTCAGCATTATTGATTTCGAGTTTAATCATGGTACCACCTATTTAACTGTTTTTTTATACAGTAATTTATATAAGCTAATGGGTGGGATTGCAAGTTTAAAATTGCAAAATTATGCATGTGGAAATACGGAGATAAGAGAGGAATTCTTAGTGATAATCCATTGTAGTTTTACCCCAGTTTTACCCCTATTTTACCCCTCGCAAATTTCATGCATAAAAAAACCAACCGTAAGTGGTTGGTTTTCTTAAATATTGTTGGTCGGCATGATAGGATTTGAACCTACGACCCCCGACACCCCATGACGGTGCGCTACCAGGCTGCGCTACATGCCGTTTGTGCCTGTATATTACTGTTTTTGACTGCTAAAGCAACCCTTTGCTAATTAAGTGGCGTAATTTTATACGCAATTAGTAGGTCTAGCGTTCAATAAAGCGTTTTTGTTCGGCAAAAACTTGCAATAATAATTTTAAGTCAGGTTTTGCAGAGCTAATTTCTTTTCCTGATTTATCAAATAAAGCATATCGTCCATGTTTATCTATCAACAAGGTATTATCTTGCAAAAAGACCACAAATGCTTCGTCATCACCGGTGAAAATCCATGGGTGATTACGAGTGCTTGCAAATAAATCTTCACCTTGTGAATAGTTATCCGCAGGGCTAATAACACGTAAAACATGTTGCATTAAAGTTGTCATGATATCTTGATGGCTAGTCATTTTATCAATCAACTGTGGTTTCATGTTTGGCCAGTGTATCATTAGAGGCACTTGTGATTGGCTTAAGTTGAAGGTGGTTTTATCAGAAAGCCATTGGTTATTTTGTTTTTTATCACTGTCTTGATGATAGCTAGAAGTGACAACCACAACGGTATTATCGAGTACTTTGGTTTCTTGCAATGTATTAAAAATAAGCTCTAATTGCTGATTTAATGTAATGCGCTGAGACGTTTTATTGGTGCGACCATCAATTTGTAAGAAAGAGAACCAAGGTGTTGTTTGGCTATTTTTTATTATCCAATTGCGCCAGCTATCAATGGTGGCATCGTTATTACCATTGCGAGATGTTGGAATAGAGAAATCTGATAGCACTGCTTGTTTAAATAATGGTGTCTGAAAGCCATTTGTTGAGAACATTGCTAATTGATAGTTTCTATAACTTAAGGCATCAAATAGTGCAGAATTTTTTCTGCTACTCAATACACTATCTAAATAAGAAGGTGAGATACCATAAAATAAACCAAACAACGCCGTATCATTATCAATACCTGATGAATAATGATGTGTGAAATTGAGATTATTTTGTGCAAATTTTTGCAAGCTTGGTAATTCAGGAACTTCTTCATTACCTAAACCATCAACAACGACGACTAATAAATTATAAGAATACGTTTCTTTTGAATAAATCAATGGTGCAAGGGGGTAGGTAATACCTTGTGCTGCTGGATTACCTTCACTGATCACTCGTTGTTCATATTCTGATTGATTAATAAAACCATGACGCTCAAGGAATTTACGTGCAGTCATCGGGTAGGATAATGGTAAATTGGCGCGTTGCATTGTTATTGGGCGATAAAAATTAGCATCAGCCCAAATTGACATAGAGTGAGATAAGACAAAACAAGTAATAAAAACGCTAGCTAATGGCTTACCCCATCGCTGACGATTTAAACTGCGTAATTTTTGCCAACTCCATGTTGCAAAAAGCATCTCAATAAGAAAAATAACAGGAATGCCAATAAAAATAAGTTGCCATTCACGAGCCATTTCACCTTCATCTGGATTAATGACTAGATCCCAAACAAGTTGAGTCAGATGAAGCTGAAATTGCTGGTAAACCGCCATATCAAAGATAAGGATAGTGAGTCCAGCACTGGCGAGAGCACAGGAGATCACTCTAAGTAGTCGTTGAGATACGACTACAAAGGTAAGCGGAAAAAGGACAAGGATATAGATAGCAAAAACAATAAAACTAAAGTGCCCCATCCAACTTACAATTGCGTAAAAACGACCCGCGAAAGTTGCAGGCCAATCTGAAATAAACAGGTAACGGCTACCAAGCAATAAGCTTAGAATGATATTAAATAGCGCAAACCAGTGACCCCAACTGATCATTTGGGATACTTTTTCACGATAGGACTGAGGTTTCGTTACCATGTCTATAAATAATTTTTCTATGTTTATTAGTGAATATTGCCTTCATCAATTGAAGCACGCAATGCGTGAACAAAAGAATCAGCAATCAGCATCCGTTGAGCAGGAGCAATACTCGTATTAATTAAGTTTGTCACCATGTTACCCAACACCATCAAAGAAAGATCTGTAGGAGTATGATGTTTTTCAAGAACGCTGACAAGTTCTGCTAATAACTGCTCAACTTGTTCATCACTATAACGGGATTTTTGTGGCATAAAATCAGAATTCCTACTAAATGAATAAAACGCTATATATTACCGTATTGCTGGGTCTTTTTCCGCTATTAAATTAATTAATTTTCCCTTGATACTGAAAGTGGGGAGTGTTTGAATACGCGCATGAGAAAGTGAAGGAATAAAGAGGACGACCATGAGTCTAGATATTAGTCAATTAGTCTTACATCAGCTTATCAAGCGAGATGAGCAGACATTAGAAGTTGTGTTACGCGATTCAGTATTAGACATTGAACCTGTTGTTCAGGAAATGATTGAAGAGTTGCATCGTGTCTACAGTGCAAAAAATAAAGCTTATGGTCTGTTTAATGAAGAAAGTGAATTAGCGCAAGCATTACGTTTACAGCGCAAAGGCGAAGAAAACTTTTTAGGTTTTTCGCGTGCAGCTACTGTGAGATTAAAAGATGAATTAGCAAAATATCCTTTTGCAGAAGGGGGCACAGTTCTCTTTTGCCATTATCGTTATTTAGCGGTGGATTATCTTTTAATTGCTGTATTGAGTAGTTGCAATAGTATGTGGGTGAATGACAGTCTTGATGTTTCATCAACACGTTATTTAGATATTCCTCATGCAGATATTATTGCTCGTATTGACTTAACTGAATGGGAAACGGCTCCAGATTCTCTGCGCTATTTAACTTTTCTAAAAGGTCGGGTAGGACGCAAAGTCTCTGACTTCTTTATGGACTTTTTAGGTGCTCAAGAAGGTTTAAACGCTAAAGTTCAAAATAAAGGTTTATTACAAGCCGTTGATGACTTTTGTGAAGCTTCCGAAATGGACAAGCAAGCACGTCAAACTTGTCGCGAACAAGTATATAGCTATTGTAATGAACAATTACAATCTGGTGAAGAAATTGCCTTAACGGAGCTTGCTGAAGAATTACCCTCTTTGGGTGATCAAAATTTTGTTCAATTTACCGAAGAGAAGGGCTATGAATTAGCTGATACTTTCCCTGCTGATCGCAGTACGTTACGTCAATTGATGAAATATTCTGGTAGTGGTGGTGGATTAACTGTTAATTTTGATGCGAAATTATTGGGTGAAAGAATATTCTGGGATCCTGCAACAGATACACTCACGATTAGAGGTACCCCGCCTAATTTGCGCGATCAATTACAGCGTAGGGCATCAGAAAAATAATTATGTAGTAGAAACAAATAACGCCACATTAAGTGGCGTTACATGCTCGGCGTCCCGAAAAATAAAGCTCGAAGGGTGGCTTATTAAGCGCGCAGGAAGTCAATATGAGTAATTTTTGGCTTATACTCGTGACGTTGCACTGCTTTAACTTTAACTTTAGTTTCTTTACCATCGATTACCAGGTTAACGAAATCAGAATAGAATTCAGATTTGTGCTCTTGGTTGATCACTTCGTTGTGATCTAAATCGATAGCGATTGGCTCTTCATTTCCGCCATAAACGATAGCAGGAAAACGGTTAGCCACACGCAGGCGGCGGCTCGCACCCTTACCCTGCTCTTTACGTACAGTTGCATTAATAGTTAACATCTTTTTTCTCTTATGAAAAAGAAAGAAAATACATACTTGTTACAGGCGACCCAGCAACAAGCTCGAGATTTGGTTTATCTAAAAATAGATAAAGCGGAGCGCATTTTAACGAAAAAGTCCACTAACAGCAAATATAAATCCAGATTAATACAGGGTATCTGCTTTTCGATAGCGCCCTGTATAGTCAAAAATCTTATTTCTTATCTTCCAAAAATGCTCTTTTTTACCTTTATGGGCGACAATAAAATCAGGATGACGTAATAAATCGAACTGTTTAATAATATCGTTAGCATTATGCCAAACAAAAGGAATACCTGGTGCTCGTTGATGTTCACGTAGAAATTTTAATTCAAAGACTTTACGTTGTGCTGGGGTAGTTAAGCGAAAACGCTCTGATACTGAAGTGCCTTCTTCATCGTAATAATTGATATCTAACCATTCTCCTTTAGCATCATTGCCCGATTGAAATTGCATGCCACCACAGCGTAAAACAAGCGCTCCTTTTAGTTTCAATGCGGCTTTAAGCATATCATCAGGATCAACTAATATTTCATCACAGTGAACACAACGGCGTGCGGCAATATCATTTTCTTCATTACAATAAGGGCATAATTTAAAGCGAAAACGGAATTCACACTGCTGTTTTTGCCCATGTTTATTTAATTCCCAGCCTTGGCAACGCCGACCATAATGTTCAATAATATCGCCATCAGCATCTACTATTCCCCAAAAAGTATTAGCAAATTGGCAAGCAGGGCAGAATACTTGTACAGGTTTGCTATTAGGGTTGGTTTTTTTAGTACCAACTTCCGGAAGATAAAGATCATGAGGATTACCAGCATAATCCAAAATCAGACATTCGGTTTTTCCTGCAAATAATCTTAATCCGCGTCCTACAATTTGTTGATATAAGCTGACTGATTCTGTTGGGCGTAAAATGGCAATTAAATCAACATGAGGTGCATCAAAGCCTGTTGTTAGCACAGCAACATTGACCATATAACGTAACTGTTGCTGTTTAAAACGAAAAATCAGTGTATCTCGTTCATGAGAAGGTGTATCCGCGCTCACTAATGCCGCTTCATCTTGAGGCAAAAGAGAAAGAATTTCCTTTGCATGTTCAACGGTGGCCGCAAATATCATGACACCGCGACAATTTTCTGCATATTCAATAATCTGTGAAATAATATGGGGAGTAATACGTTTTTGTTTCTTTATTTCACGATTAAGATCTTCTTCATTAAATATCCCATTTTGACTTGTTCGGACTTGACTAAAGTCATATTGCAAAATAGGCATATCTAATCGAGTTGGGGGGACTAGAAAATGATTGCTTATCATATAACGTAAAGGCAATTCATAAATACAATCACGGAAAAAACAGTCTTCGTCACCTCTAATCATGCCGTGATAATGATATTGATAAATCCAACCTGTAGGCAAACGATAAGGTGTTGCAGTTAATCCTAAGATCCGTAATTTGGGATTAATGGATTGCAATTGTTTAATAACTTGTTGATATTGGCTATCTTTAGACAAACTAATACGATGGCATTCATCGATTATAAGAAGCGAAAACGTATCATTAAATTGTGATAAATTACGTGCAACAGATTGCACGCTACCAAAAACAACTTTTCCGCTACTCTCTTTTTGTTGTAAACCTGCAGCATAAATATCCGCTGATAGACCATAAGCTTCATATTTGTTATGGTTCTGTTCGACTAATTCTTTTACGTGTGCCAAGACTAAGACACGTCCGCGTGCTCTTTTGGCAAGTTCGGCGATAACTAAACTTTTTCCAGCACCAGTGGGTAAGACTATCACCGCGGGTGTATTGTGTTGACGAAAATAAGAGATTGTCGCGTTAACTGCGTCAAGTTGATAAGGTCTGAGTGTAAATGCCATAACTCTACATAAGAAATCAAACAGGGTGTCAGCGTAGCATTTTTTCAGAGATAGCGCGAATAAGGTGAGTGGTGCTTGATAAGTAAAGGATGTAATAGTTTATTTATAAATTAATTAGTTGTTTTATTGTTAATATTCATTTTTAATAGATACCTCATATCAGATGGTATTCTTCCATTTTTCAGAGAAATTCATGCGATTAGATAAATTTTTATCCCAGCAATTGGGGATTAGCCGTAGCTTGATCCTTCGTGAATTAAGAGCAGGGCTTGTAACAATTGATGGTGAAATGGTAAAAAGCGGTTCGACCAAAATAACACCAGAACAAGAAGTGGCTTATAACGGCAATGTGTTAACTCAAATTTTAGGGCCTCGTTATTTTATGTTGAATAAGCCTATTGGCTATGTGTGTTCAACAGATGATCCGGTTAATCCAACCATCCTTTATTTTATTGATGAGCCTCTAGCATATAAATTACATGCTGCTGGGCGTTTAGATATTGATACAACGGGGCTTGTATTATTGACTGATAATGGTCAGTGGTCACATCGTATTACAGCGCCAAAACATCATTGTGAAAAAACATATCACGTCACACTGGAAGAGCCAATTGCTGAAGGTATTGCTGAACAGTTCCAAAAAGGTGTGCAACTGAATGGCGAAAAAGATCTGACTAAACCCGCCAAATTAGAAATTATTACACCTACAGAAGTGAAACTCACTATTAGTGAAGGCAAATATCATCAAGTGAAACGTATGTTTGCTGCCGTGGGTAATCATGTCAGCGCATTACATCGTGAGCGTATTGGAGATATTGCATTAGATGAAACTTTAGCTGAGGGCGAATATCGTCCATTAACAGAAGAAGAGATCAATAGCATTCACTTACCTCAATAATTATTATCTGTCCGGTCGTTTTTGGGAGTTTATCTGCGTGCAACAGCAACGTTCGTCGTACCTTAGTCTCATTTTAATATTGGGGCTTATTTCCATGCTTATGCCATTGGCTATAGATATGTATTTGCCAAGTTTACCCACTATTGCGCAAGATTTTGGCGTGCCTAGTGGTAAAGTGCAAATGACATTAAGTATCTATATTTTTGGTTTTGCTATTGGACAATTAGTTTATGGTCCTATGGCGGATAGTTTGGGACGTAAGCCTGTCATTTTGGGCGGTGTGATTGTTTTTGCTTTTGCCTCTAGTGCATGTGCATTATCTGAATCTATTGATATGCTAATTGGTATGCGTTTTCTCCATGGCTTTGCGGCTGCAGCCGCGAGTGTGGTTATTAATGCATTAATGAGAGATATGTTCTCTAGAGATGATTTCTCTAGAAGTATGTCTTTCGTTGCATTAGTGATGACGATTGCACCTTTATTAGCACCATTACTAGGCGCTTGGGTAATGAATTGGTTTTCATGGCATGCTATTTTTTGGAGTATTGCGATAGCCGCGGTGATTGCGGGTGCATTAATTGCATTTTATATTCCTGAAACCTTACCCAAAGAGCGTCGTCAGCGCTTTAGCCTAAGAGTAACATTTAGCCAATTTATTAGTTTGTTTAGAACTCGTCGTGTTCTTTGTTATATTCTGGCATCAGGTTTTTCTTTTGCTGGCATGTTCTCATTTCTCAGTGCAGGGCCTTTCGTTTATATCGAATTACACGGTATTCCATTCGATCAATTTGGCTTATATTTTGGTTTTAATATTATCTTTTTAATTGTCATGACAAGCATAAATGGGCGATATGTTCGTCGATTTGGTGCGTTGAAGATGTTGCGTTTAGGGCTTACTATTCAATGCATTATGGGGCTCTTTCTATTGCTAGTCGTTGCCCTTAATTTACATTTCTATTATCTCGTTGTGGGTGTAGCGATGTATGTTGGTGGTATTGCAATGATCACATCAAACGCCATGGCTGTTATTCTTGATGATTATCCTCATATGGCAGGGACAGTTTCTTCTTTGGCTGGAACTGTGCGTTTTGGTGTTGGGGCTTTAGTTGGAACGGCTATTGCTATGTTCCCAGCAAAATCAGAATGGCCAATGGTAAGTGCTATGGCTTTTTGTGTACTATTTGCTATGGGCTTTATTTTACTTGCGCGCCGTTACAAATAAGAATATCACGCTATAAATAAGAGAAATTTATAGCGTGCTTCTCCTTTTTCTCCTTTACTTCCACTGAAAAGACCACATTTTCCTCTGTTATACTTCATGGATCGTTTCAAATTAGTGTGCTTTTTTGATTTGAATCAATACTCAATGTTGTTTTTTTGTTAAATTAAGTAAAATTTATTTTAATAATCATCTATTATTGTTTTGTTGGTATGAAGCATAGTGATAAAAATTGATGAATTGTTTTACTTGAATGCGTAATATTTTATACAATTATTTTATATAGTTGATAAAATGTTAAAAAAATGAAAGAATAATTGAAGGGATTAATCATCGCAGAAATGAATACGTACAAACACTAAGCTAAATAAATGGTTTGATACGTCTCTTCGCTTTTTTTGTAAAATAATTGTAATAATTATGTTTTATAATTAGCAAGGTTTTAATATGACGTGTGAGCAAGTCAGTTCAAACTCGTATTGATGATGTATTAAATTAACGTGTTGATGAAACAGGATTGATTTGTGGATAATGTACAACTTTCGGTAGTTCATAAGCTGCCGCTGAGTTATCGGTGGCTAGCAGGCTTTGCAGGTACAAGAGTAGAGATACTGCCCGAAAATGATGCGGGAAAGCAAAATACACTGATTGGCTTAAAATTATTAAGCCACGATGGTATGACACTGGACGAAGCAATACAGAATTTGCGTCAGTATCTGAGTAATCTCCATATTGATAGCGTTGTGATTGAGTGGGATGGTGTGCCATGCCTTTTCTTATGTAGTGATGATGAGTGTGCTGCGTTGTGTTGTTTAAAGAATGCAGGCGTTGCCATTGCTGAACCATTTCCAACAGCGTACTCTTATTTATAACATTACCTATCGTTATAAAACCGACGTGATAATTGTGTGATTTACAATATGACTAAAGAACACAAAAAAAGCCTCATTATTTTGATAATGAGGCTTTTTACTGCAATAAGATATAAGGGAATAAATTATCTTAATACATTTTTCGAAAAGTTGTTCTCAGCAAGGGTTACTTCATTGTTTTCAATAACACGTCTTGCTGCATAAAAACGCTTATTCCAGTAGACATTAGACATTTCTGACACCGTCACCCCATTGCTGGTGGATGCGTGTACAAATTTATCATTTCCAATATAAATACCAACATGGCGCATAGTACGGCCTGTCTTAAATAGAACTAAATCACCTGCTTGTAATTTTGATTTATTAACCTGAGTGCCTGAGAATTGTTGGTCTGAGGTTGAGCGAGGTAGTTCTACACCGAATTGTTCAAGGAAGGTTCTTTGTACAAAGGCAGAGCAGTCGATGCCTTTTTTCGTATCTCCGCCTAAGCGATAAGCGACGCCTTTCCAGTCTGCATATTGGTCAAGTATCTTAGATTTTATATCGAGATTCTTCACCAATGATTCAAATTCATCTTGAGATGCTTGGGAAATAGAAGTGTTTGATGATGTCTTAAGTGGGGCAGTGCTTGAATTCGCTAAGCGTGAGTTTGCGTTCTGTGAGCTACAGGCCGATAGCGTAGCTACAACAATGAACGCCGGTATGAGCTTAAGCATTCTCATATACGGTTTTGTTCTCATTGTGACAGATTTCCCTTACATCCTTACGTGCAGAAGTGCACCTGAATTACTCACCAAATAACCAGAGAATATAGTGTAATTTAACTCTGGCAACCCTATTTCGCGAAAAACGTGCTCTAAAGCACGTAAATATCCACATTAAACAATAAATAATGAGGAAACTAGAAAAGTGTACAGAAAGAGGCGTTAAATGGCGAGAGAAAAGAGGTTGAATTTACAAAACATTAGATAATAAAGTGCTAATACTTAAAATAGATCTCATTTTGTCATAATAATATTATTTAAATGTCAAAAAGTGACCAAAAGAATAAGTGACATTATGTTTGCACTTATTCTTTTTTAATTAATCAGAAGTATTTACATTTTATTTTTAAAAGGAAGATATTTTTCTAATTGTCTGACAATAATATCTGATAATGGTGTGATTAATAACCAACTTGTTGTGATTAAAGTTAAAGAAATAGAACCAACTAATATATCAGAAGCCCAATGTGCGCCAGCCATTACTCGTGGTAGTGCGAACACAACAGTAATAAGCAGTGCCCATAAGAAAGCGCGGAATGAAAGATAACGTAATATAAAGCTACAAAAGATAAGTAACATTAAACCATGGTCGCCTGGAAAGCTGTCACCAGAGGCATCTTTTGTTGGAATGCCTGTCACTACTCCCACTCTATGTGCATCTTGAAAATAAAGTGTTGGGCTAGGTCTTTCTATTGGAATGTTTTGTCCAATTTGATTAATCAGTACAGCGCTGATTACCATCACTAATCCTACAATTATAAGATGGCGTTTACCTTTATAATCTTTTTGACGAAAAGTATTGTAA
This sequence comes from Proteus vulgaris, assembly GCF_016239305.1. Classification (GTDB taxonomy): domain Bacteria; phylum Pseudomonadota; class Gammaproteobacteria; order Enterobacterales; family Enterobacteriaceae; genus Proteus; species Proteus vulgaris_C. The sequence continues at coordinate 63,062 of NZ_JAEHOQ010000019.1, forward strand.
TAAAGTGCACCCATAGCTAACAAAATGACTAAATCAAATTTTCTATTATTAATGTAAGCAACAAAAGTCGCGAAAAAAGTATCAGGCAAAATATGTTGATTGAAATAATAAAAAATATGGGTGTCTATTGATAGCCAAAATCCATGTTGCGCAGGAAGATACCAAGAGAGAAAAATAATGAGGCCCATTAGGTTAAGTAGAAAAATAGCGAGGGCTTTTTGGCGAAAATTAGAAAGTTTCATAGTAATCAAATGACATATTTCACATGTTTTTGGTGATCTAGATCACAATAAGTTTAAGTTTGATTATAGGACTATAGTCAAAATAAAAAAATATATCTTTGCAATTTATTGCTTAGACGCATGTTAACTATTTGTTTAATTTTTGTTGTCCATATTCGCTCTTACTTAACTTAAATTTATAGTGTTTTTTCTTGGCAGTCTTAATTTGAGCATCTTATAATTTTTTTCTATTCTCTCATTAAAGATAAAAATTAAATAAATAAAGTAACGAGCCGATATTAGTTATGACTTTAATAACATGTTGACTTGTCATATTTATACGCCCAATAATCAGAGGAGATTAGTTTTGAAGAAGCTTTATATTGCAGCTATGTGCTTATCTTTATTATTAAGTGCACCTTCTTTTGGTAAGGAAAATAAAGTTATAGGCTCCGGAACAATCACTTTTGTTGGTGCGATTGTTGAAGGTAATTGTCTAATGGATACAGATAAAAATACTTTTAAAACAAAGTGTTGGAATGGTAGTGAAATGCAGGAATCTCAATATCAATTAGAAAGGAATAAGCAATTTAGCTCGAATTTGATTAACAACAAAGGTTCTATGGATATTAAGTGGATTAATGACAATTTAGCTATAATGAATATTGTTTATAATTAATTATACTAGGTTAGAATAATAATATTAATTGTATTAATTAAATAAATTTTTAATACTTTTATAAAATCGTTATTAAAGTTAAAAATATTTGACTTAAGTTTGATCAACGTTGATTTCTTATTTATAAATATCGAACACTTATATTTGATAGACATCAAATATTCTTCTTATGTCTATATGAATGTCATATTTTATTGCTATGATGAAAATATGTCGGGTAGGTGTGATCCTCATGCCTGCTAGCGCAAACAAGAAGTGAGGTCGTTATGAGAAAATATCTGACCGTAGTATGCAGTCTTCTCGTTTCCAGTTCGATATCATTAGCTTGGGCATCTGATCCCATGCAAACAACAGGGCAGATTTATCTGCGGGGTGCGATTGTTGATCCTGCCTGTGAAATGAATTTCACATTAGATAAAGCTGAATATCAGTGTTACAAACACAACAAAGTGTTTACATCTACTCAATCCATTGTTCCTGCTTCTTTTGATAAATCCCAACAAATAATTATTTTGCCTCAAGATATGGGCAAAGCGGAGATCCGTTGGATGGATAATACGCAAAAAAATGGCGTTATTGATGTTCAATACTTTTAAAGTATCAGTGGATTGTAGAGAAAAGTAACAAAGATAAACAAGTCAAATAATCGTTTGCCACATTGGGTTTCTTACGATTATCTGACCTATTTAGAGCAACATTAGCGATGTGCTAATGAGTAGATGTTTTGACTATTGATCAGTCAGCTCGGCCCATATAGCGACGTTCAGCAATATGGATACGCACTTTATCGCCAGTAGAAAGGTACTCAGGAACCTGAATAACTAATCCTGTTGGTAATGTTGCCGGTTTAGTACGTGCACTTGCTGACGCACCTTTAATACCTGGAACAGTTTCAACAATTTCCATATCAACAGTTTGTGGCAACTCTAATGCTAAAACTTGACCATCCATTGTTAATACTTGCATTCCCGCTAAGCCTTCCTCAGGAATAAACAGTAATTCATCTTCGATTTGATCTTTTTTGAAGGTATAAGGGGTGTAATCTTCGTTGTCCATAAAGATATACTCATCACCATCAATGTAAGAAAAGCTAACAGCACGGCGAGTTAAGTTGATGGTATCAACCATATCATCGCCTTTAAAACGCTCTTCTACTTTTTGGCCTGTACGGATATCGGTAAAACGCATTTTATACAGAGTACTTGCGCCTCGAGCACTTGGTGCTTGAATGTCGATATCTTTTACCAGTAATAATTTGTTGTTATAACTAACAGCCATACCACGCTTAATTTCATTGGCTTTTGCCATATAAAACCTTCCATTAAATAACATTGACGATAATGGCGACAAAATTACTCGCAGTGCAGAAACTTGGCAAGTTATTCACGCAATTTTTTATAAGATTTGATGAAAAAATAAAGCCAGCAATGCTGGCTTTTAGTGAAGTGATTAGCGGTAGATAGGAAGAAGATTAAAGTTTGCTAAAATATGTGCGCTAGCATTGATGATGCCAAACAAAATAACAAATCCAATCATAAACATACCACCAGGAGCCTTAAAGCTTTGACCTTGATGACGTTGGCGACTAGCCTTTGCCATTAAGGCTGGAATAATTGCAGCCCAAATAGTCGCTGCCAGTCCTGCAAATCCAATGGCATATAAGAAACCATCAGGGAAAATAATGGCCAAAATAGTCGGTGGTATAAACGTCACTAGTGCAGATTTAAATCGACCATGTCCTGTATTGGAAAACTTAAAGAAGTCCGCTAAGTAATCGAATAGCCCTAATGAAACTCCTAAGAATGAACTTGCTAATGCCATATAAGAGAACAAGTCTAGTAACAGTGATACAGTGGCATTGGCAGTTGTAGAACGCATTTGTGCTAATAAATTACCAATATTCCCACCATCAGCAATGACTTGCTTGAATCCTTCACGAGGAATATTACCTTGTACAACAAACTGCCATAAAATATAAATTGCTAGTGAAATCAGTGTGCCAATCAACAAACTTTTCATGACGGCTTTGCCATCTTTACGGTAATACGTTACTAAGCCTGGAATATTGCCATGATAACCAAATGAGGTCAGTAAGTAAGGAAGTGCGGCTAAAGCATAGGGCAAGTAACTCGCATTACTTTCATTTGTGTTAAATAATACTGGCATTTTTACTTCTGTAAATAATCCACCAATAGCTAACACAAAGGCAATTACCATACCACCAATTAAAATCGTACTTAATCTATCTACTGCACGCGTTGATAACCAAACAAAGAAAGCAACAATTAATGCAAAGACTAAGCCTGCAATAGCTTGCGATACACTGATGATGCCTGCAAAATTTTGTACGATAATAGAGCTACCCGCAGAAATATAAGCGTAAGTTAAAATATAAAGAACAAACGCAATGGAAAGTCCATTAATAGTGCTCCAGCCTTTTCCTAATAGATCTTTGGTGATGGTGTGAAAACTTGAGCCTAAAGGATAATGAAGATTCACTTCTAATATCATTAATCCGGACATAAATAGGCAAAACCAAGTATAAATTAATAGAAAAATAGACCCGGTAAACCAGACCCCGGAAGTCACAATCGGAATGGAAAACATGCCAGCACCGACAGCGGTGCCTGCAATGATCATTGCGCCACCAAGTATGGATGGACGCTTTGTTATTGATGTGACTTCTGACATAAGATGTCCTTATTAAATTGACTCAATGTACTAGCTTGATGGTGTAAAGAATACACGTTTGTACTCAGAGTGTAAATAGAGCTTATTGTGCTTTATAAAAGAAAAAAGTGAGCAAAAATAATACAATAGAGGAGTGTGATCATATAAATCAATAGATTAGTGTAAGCGTTATCAGAAATGATAAAGACATAGAGTATTAAATAAGTGTTTTTTAAGTAAAATTAAACGGTGAAATCATTATTCTGAACAAAAAATATTCAGAATAATGAAGGTGATAGGGCGTTTCTAATTAGTCTTGGTAAAACTGTTTATTTTTCCATAATGTAATGGAATTACGGCTGGCTTCAAAATGAGGTTCAGGTAAATCATTCGGTGAACACCAGCGGATCTCAGAACATTTATCTGGCTCCATTAATTTGGGCTCATCACCTTGGTATTGTGCAATCATACAAATAGAAACAGTGTGTTTACCTTCTAATTGGTAAGTTTCTAAATTATTACTAATGCCAATTACTTTAGGTGATGTAATAGCAATGCCAATTTCTTCTTTTATTTCGCGAATGGCGCATTGTTCAAAGGTTTCACCATCATCGACATGACCACCAAAAATTGACCAATAAGGTGCGTGTTTTCCACAGCGCTTTCCTAATAATACTTCACCTTTTTCATTGACAATAATTACACCAACACCGACCACGACTGACATTCTAGGCTCCTTATTTTTTATATAGTTATCGATAACGAATAGATAAGTCGTTTTTTATGGGCATTATTGTCCTTGGAGAAGAACAAGAGTCAAGAAGAACCGATGCAATTTCACTGAATTAAAGGTTAATTAGTGCTATATATAGCCCCTAAATATTCATAATAAAAACGATTGGAGAGTAAAGACATGAGTCGCCGTGTCGCTACGATCACTTTAAATCCCGCCTATGATCTTGTTGGTGCTTGTCCAGAAATTGACGTAGGTGGTGTTAATTTAGTCCGAACAGTTGGACTTAATCCCGCAGGGAAAGGTAATAATGTCGCGAAAGTCTTACGTGATTTAGGGATAGATATTACCGTCAGCGGATTTATGGGACGCGAAAATCAAGAAGAGTTTCAGCATTTCTTTAGTGAAAATGGGATGGCTAACCGCTTTTATCTGGTATCTGGCCGCACACGCATTAATGTGAAATTGACTGAGGGAAAAGGGCAGGTTACAGATTTTAACTTTTCAGGATTCACGGTATCACCGCATGATTGGCAACGCTTTGCAACAGACTCACTTAATTGGTTGGGGCATTTTGATATGGTGGTTGTTAGTGGCAGTCTACCTAATGGTGTCGATCCTGAAGCATTTACACAGTGGATGATTAAGTTAAGGCAACTGTGCCCTTGTATTATTTTTGATAGTAGTCGTGACGCATTAGTGGCGGGATTAAAGGCCGCACCTTGGTTAATAAAACCGAACCATCGGGAGTTAGAAGCCTGGATTGGACATTCACTGACTGAAATGACAGACATTATTAAGGCAGCGCATCAATTGAGGGATAAAGGTATTGCACACGTCGTTATTTCATTAGGTGAAAGGGGGGCTTTATGGGTGAATGCTTCTGGTGCTTGGCTAGCTAAACCACCGTATTGTGATGTAGTAAGTACTGTGGGAGCAGGTGATTCGATGGTTGCGGGATTAGTTTACGGTTTATTGATGAGCCAAACTAGTGAACATACGTTGCGTTTAGCAACGGCCATTTCTGCGTTATCTGTGAGTCAGCCTGATGTCGGAATTAAAGATAGAAGTCAACTTGCTCAGATGATGACTAAAATTGAGTTAACACCAATTAAATAATGCTATTTGCGGTTTATGTTGAGATAAACCGCAAGGAATACCAAATTTAGGCTTGTTGTGATTTTAACCAAGCGATTTCATCAGGCCAAATATCAGGGTTAATTGTTTCTAAAATTAGTGGAATACCATCAAAACGAGCATCTTGCATAATATAGCTAAAAGGAACTTTGCCTATATTGCCTTCACCTAAACTATGGTGACGGTCAACTCGGCTTGCTAGTTCACTTTTAGCATCATTTAAATGCATCGCTTTTAAGTATTGAAAGCCGACAATTTTCTCAAACTCAGCAAAGGTTTTTTCACACTCTTCACGGGTTCTTAAATCATAACCAGCAGCGAAGGTGTGACAAGTATCAATACAAACGCCTACGCGAGATTTATCTTCAACCCCGTCAATAATCGCTGCAAGATGTTCGAAACGATAACCTAAATTAGTGCCTTGGCCAGCTGTATTTTCAATAACAGCGGTAACATTTTTTGTTTTTTCTAAAGTGATGTTAATTGACTGCGCTATTTTTTGTAAGCACTTATCAACATCAATTTTATTTAAGTGGCTACCAGGATGAAAATTAAGTAATTCAATGCCAAGTTGTTCACAACGTTGCATTTCATCTAAAAAAGCTTCTCTTGATTTCTCAAGTGCTTCTTCTTCAGGATGACCTAAATTAATTAGATAACTGTCATGGGGTAAAATTTGAGAGGGACCATAACCATAAAGTTCACAGTTCTTTTTAAATTTATCAATGACTTCTGTGGATAATGGTGCGGCTTTCCACTGGCGCTGGTTTTTAGTAAAAAGGGCAAACGCAGTGGCTTTGATTTCATGTGCGCGTAATACCGCCTGATCAACGCCACCAGCAGCACTGACATGTGCGCCAACAAATTTCATTACTTCTCTCCTTAGATTTATTTCACACCACGATAACAAACATACAAGCGTATAACATCATATTGAGGTGATAAAAGCAAAAAAGCGCAACTAAAAAGTTGCGCAATAATGGAAAATTACTTCTTAAGGCGAAAATTTAAGGAAGATGAATTTTTATCGATATTCCTATTAAGACATCAACACAGTTTGAATAAAGATATTAATTATCGCACCACCAAGGGTTAACCAGAAAAATAAGAATAACGCTAACAATAACGGTTTGACACCTGCTTGTCGGATAGCGCTAATATGTGTCGTTAAACCTAATGCCACCATTGCCATTGCTAATAGAATGGTATCAATAGTCACAATGTAACTAACAATAGATGCTGGAATTAAATTTAAAGAGTTAAAGCCCGCCATTAAAATAAAGAACACGGCAAACCAAGGAATAGTAATTGGGCTTTTTTCAGTATCTTGTGCACCATTGTTTGTTTTACTTTTCTTTTTACTTAGATATGTTGAAAGAATAATTAAGAATGGTGCTAACATCATTACGCGGATCATTTTACTAATAACCGCCGCATTTTCAGCATCAGGGCTAATTGAATGACCGACTGCAACCACTTGAGCCACTTCATGAATTGTTGAACCTGAGAAAATACCAAAGGTTTCTTCTGTAAATGGTAACCAGCCAGCAAATGCATTTAAGTGATAGAACCAAGGATAAAGAAAAATACCAATAGTCCCAAAAATCACAACAGTAGACACCGCAACAGCTACCTGGCTTGCTTGAGCTTTGACAACCGGCTCTGTTGCCATAACAGCCGCAGCACCACAAATACTGCTACCTGCACCAATTAATATCACTGTTTGTTCATCAAGGCCGAAATATTTTCGACCGATCCACATTGCAATAAGAAAAGTCGATGTCAGCATAATTGCATCTATAATTAAACCCGTTGCTCCCACATCGGCAATTTGCTGAAACGTCAGTCTAAAACCATACAAAATAATACCTGTGCGTAATAAATAATGTTTGGCGAATTTGACACCTTCATCACTATAAGGTTTTGCTACAGGATAAAGCGTATTACCAACAATAATGCCGAATAGGATCGCCAGCGTTAATGCGCCTAAACCCATGCTAGAAAACCAAGGGATATCACCAATATAAATAGCAAGCGCAGTTAATACGCCTGTTAGTAATAAACCAGGGAGCCAGCGATAAATTGGAGTAAAACATTTTTTCGCCAATGTAATAGGTTGACTTTGCTCTGACATAGAAAAACCTTGCTTATATGAATTTTGCATAAGCATATAACAATCAATCTTATTTATTAAACTCATTATTTTTATAATAATAACCACTAAAACTAATATAGGTGTATTTTCTTAAATGTACTTGGTATGTTACTGGTTTGTGGATAGTATGTTATTACAATGATGGCTCAAAGGTGGAATGGACATGCGAATTACGTTGCGGCAACTGGAAGTCTTTACTGAAGTTCTCAAAAGTGGTTCTACAACGCAAGCATCACAACAGCTTGCTCTATCTCAATCAGCTGTCAGTGCTTCTTTAACTGATCTAGAAAGCCAATTAGGGGTACAACTCTTTGATAGGGTGGGAAAGCGCCTTGTTACGAATGAACATGGTCGATTACTTTATCCCAGAGCATTATCTCTACTTGAACGTGCAATCGAAGTTGAACAACTCTTTCAGGCAGGAAATGGTGCTTTACGTATTGCTGCAAGTACCACAATAGGCAATTACATTCTTCCAAAAATGCTGGGTAATTTTCATCGTAATTATCCTGACATCCCATTAGAAATGAGCATTGGTAATACAGAAGAAGTCGTTAAGCTCGTGAGTGAATTCCGGGTTGATTTGGGATTAATTGAAGGTGCTTGCCAAAGTTCCGAGTTAATTAGTCAAAAATGGCTTCTAGATGAAATGGTTATTTTTTGCTCCCCAGATCATCCTTTAGCTAAAGCAACAAAAGTAACTTTAGCTGATTTACAATCGGCACCTTGGATCTTGAGAGAAAATGGTTCAGGAACTCGAGATGTTCTTAATCATCTTCTTTTTGCTTCTTTACCAGGCTACCGCATTGAAATGGAATTAGGTAATTCAGAAGCGATAAAACATGCAGTTATGTACGAAATGGGTATTAGTTGTTTATCTCGTCGAGTTATTGAGGAACAGATTAATAACGGTTCATTAAAAGAGATAAAAGTAGAAGGATTGGCATTACAACGTACTTTATATCTAGTTTATCACCGCCAAAAACATGTCTCAGATGCACTGAAAAAATTACTGACATATTGTAATGCTGAACACTTAATCGGCAATTTTTCATAAATTACTAATAATTGATGCCCGATTATGAAGGTATCTTATAATCATGGATCCTTGCTATTCACGAACGACAGATTTGCTACAATCCTCGTCAGAAAAGTGAATATAAAAGTGGAATGTTATGTCAGAACAACAAAAAAGTACTGCTAAGTCGGGCGCAGTACAGCAGACTTTGCGCCGAGAATTAAAGGCGCGACATTTAGCGATGATCGCTATTGGTGGTTCAATTGGTACAGGACTTTTTGTCGCATCAGGGGCTACTGTTGCTCAAGCAGGGCCAGGTGGGGCATTACTCTCTTATGCTTTAATTGGGCTGATGGTCTATTTTCTAATGACTAGCCTTGGCGAGTTAGCCGCATTTATGCCCGTATCCGGCTCTTTCTCAACTTACGGTTCTAAGTATGTAGAAGAAGGCTTTGGTTTCGCATTAGGTTGGAACTATTGGTACAACTGGGCGGTAACTATCGCGGTTGACCTTGTTGCTGCACAATTAGTGATGCTCTATTGGTTCCCTGATGTTGATGGTTGGATCTGGAGTGCTCTATTCCTTGGTGTTATTTTCTTGCTTAACTATATATCTGTAAAAGGATTTGGTGAGGCTGAATATTGGTTCTCTTTGATCAAAGTTTCCACCGTAATTATCTTTATTATTGTGGGTATTGCAATGATCACTGGTATTATGAAAGGTGCTGAAAACGCAGGTTGGCATAACTGGGAAATTGGTGATGCACCTTTTGCTGGTGGATTTGCAGCTATGATTGGTGTCGCCATGATTGTTGGTTTCTCATTCCAAGGTACTGAATTAATTGGTATCGCGGCGGGGGAATCTAAAGATCCGGCTAAAAATATTCCAAAAGCTGTGCGTAAAGTTTTCTGGCGTATTTTGCTGTTCTATATCTTTGCTATCTTAATTATTAGTTTAATTATTCCTTATACTGATCCAAGTTTATTACGTAATGATGTTGGCGATATCAGTGTTAGCCCATTCACGTTAGTCTTTAAAAATGCGGGATTATTGTCTGCGGCTGCAATTATGAATGCCGTAATTTTAACGGCGGTGCTTTCTGCAGGTAACTCAGGCATGTATGCCTCAACACGGATGCTATTTACACTGTCAAGAGAAGGCAAAGCACCAAAATGCTTTGGTAAACTGTCTAAAAATGGTGTGCCACGTAATGCACTTTATGCAACAACCGTTGTTGCGGGTCTGTGTTTCTTAAGCTCAATGTATGGAAACCAAACTGTCTACTTGTGGTTATTAAACACGTCAGGAATGACAGGCTTTATTGCATGGTTAGGTATTGCGATTAGTCATTATCGTTTCCGTAAAGGTTATGTAGCACAAGGGCGTGATTTAAATGATTTACCTTATCGCTCAGGTTTCTTCCCAATTGGCCCAATTTTTGCCTTTGTTCTATGTTTAATAATTACATTAGGCCAAAATTACCAAGCATTTTTGGAAGATACGATTGATTGGTATGGCGCTATAGCAACGTATATTGGTATCCCATTATTCTTGTTAATCTGGTTCACTTATAAAATAGTGAAGAAAACTCGTTTCATTCGTTATAACGAAATGGAATTTCCAACACATATTGCGAATAAAAAATAACCTAATATTCAATATATTAAAACGCTCGTTTTGTGATTTCGATCACATTAAAACGAGCGTTTTTTTATTTTCCAATCTAATGATTATAGAAAATATACAAAAGACTCAATTATATTAGAATCGCATTGATAATTATTATTATTTGCTTTATTGTTAGCCTGTATTTTATTTGTTAACAAATAAAATACACGTGCTATTGATTGCAAATATTATGCTTAATGTAATAAGTCTGATAATGATTAGTTCTTCTATCTCTCAATGTTACAGATCAATAGCCTATCGCAATGTAATAATTTACACAGCGAATGTATTTCACCGTATAATAATTTTACGACTCATTTCTTTGTTGGATAAATTGTCCTAGATTGATAATTTTCTCATAGCAATAAAAAGCATTTGATGAGTTGTACGGTATGCTTTTGCCAACTTAAAACGCAGGTAAGAGCAGAAGAACGTAAAAAAAGACTAGGTACAACAATTGATATGAGCATTATGTCAGAGCGACTTACCGCAGAAGAACAAGCAAAAAGCCCATCAGATAATGTAAAAATACATTATCGTAAAATGATGAGTAAGCGCATGTTATGGTTAGGCGTTATTGTTTTAATTATTTGTGGTTCGGTGGTGTTAGATTTCACCATGGGGCCTTCTGGTTTATCACTGGATAAATTATTAACAACACTTTTTCAGCCTGAGCTTGTTGATGCAGGTTCAAGAGTGATTGTATGGGATATTCGCTTACCTTATGCCTTAATGGCGGTAGTGGTAGGTATGTCGCTAGGGTTAGCTGGTGCAGAGATGCAGACCATTTTAAATAACCCTTTAGCAAGCCCATTTACATTAGGTTTATCAAACGCGGCATCATTTGGTGCTGCATTAGCCATTGTGCTCGGCATTGGTATTCCCGGTGTTCCTGAACAATGGTTTATTTCAGCTAATGCATTTCTTTTTGCGTTGTTGTCAGCCTTGTTATTGGATGGAATTACACGTTGGACTCGCGTTCCGACATCTGGGGTTGTCCTTTTTGGTATTGCCATGGTGTTTACTTTCAACGCATTGGTTTCAATGATGCAATTTATTGCGACAGAAGACACTCTTCAAGGACTTGTTTTCTGGACAATGGGAAGTTTAGCGCGTGCAACATGGGTAAAACTTGGCGTTATGGGCGGGGCTTTCGCTGTCATTATGGTGATTTCATGGTTAAGTTCATGGAAACTAACCGCATTGCGATTAGGTGAAGATAGGGCAATTAGCTTTGGTATTGATGTAAAACGTTTAAGATTAGGTTCATTATTACGGATCAGTATTTTAACGGCATTGGCTGTTGCTTTTGTTGGGCCTATCGCTTTTATTGGGTTAGTTGCTCCCCATATTGCCCGTATGATGTTTGGTGAAGATCATCGTTTCTATTTACCCGCAAGCGCATTAATCGGTGCTTTAGTTTTATCATTGGCGTCGATTGCATCTAAAAATTTAATACCTGGTGTCATTATTCCTGTTGGTATTGTGACATCGCTGGTGGGGGTGCCATTTTTCCTCAGCATGATTTTACGTCATAGAGGGAATGTCTAATGATTGAAGGATTAAAAATTCAAGATTTTAGTGCTGGTTATGCTAAACATCTCATCATTAAGGCACTTGATGTTGAGCCATTACCTAAAGGAAAGGTCACTGTACTATTGGGGCCAAATGGGAGTGGAAAATCAACATTATTAAGAGCATTGGCTGGTTTAAATAAATCATCAGGTGTTGTCAGTTTAGATGGTAACGATCTGGCTTCGATGAATTTTGCACAACGGGCCCAAAATGTCGTCTATTTACCACAAACATTGCCGGCGGGTGTTCATTTACATGTTTTAGAATCCATTATTGTGGCGCAACGTGCTTCCGGTGGATTACATAATGAACATAGTGAAGCTCAGGTAATGCACTTATTACGTCAATTAGGTATTGAGCATTTAGCGTTACGTTACTTAGATGAGTTGTCGGGTGGCCAAAAACAATTAGTTGGGCTTGCACAATCATTAATCAGACAACCTTCTTTATTATTATTGGATGAGCCATTAAGCGCGTTAGATCTTAATTATCAATATCATGTAATGGATTTAGTCGCTAAAGAAACACACCGTAGAAATATTATTACTGTTGTTGTTGTCCACGATATTAATATCGCTCTACGACATGGCGAACATATATTAATGTTAAAACAAGGGCAATTAATTGCGCAAGGTGCACCAGATAAAGTTATTTCAGCACAAAGCCTTGCTGATGTTTATGGTGTGCAAGGTAGATTGGAATATTGTTCACAAGGAATACCTCAAATTATTATTGATGGTTTAGTGGATAAAATATAGAGAAGTAAAAGAGAAAACAAAGCAAATATAGGGATGCTGTAAATAAGGATATAAAAATAATATTAAAATAACCAAGGGTAATTAAATTTATTACCCTAATTTCTGAGCAATTGTCGATCTGTCCATCTATATAAAATGTAAAGAATATATATTCTTGGAGAATCGGGAATGGTAGTGTTAAATAAAAATAAAATTGCGCTTAGTGTTGTTGCTGCAATTGCATCTAGTTTTGTTATGACTGCAACAGCAGAAAATGTAGAAAAATTACTTGTTACAACCGCTTCAGGCTTTAAACAAACGGTTGAAGATGCACCAGCATCGGTTTCTGTTGTCACTCGTGAACAATTAGAAACTAAGTCTTACCGTGATGTGACTGACGCATTAAAAGATGTACCCGGCGTATTAGTAACAGGCGGTGGAAGTAGTTCTGATATTAGTATTCGTGGTATGGATCCAAAATATACCATGATCTTGGTTGATGGTAAGCGTGTTGCTTCGCGTGAGACGCGTCCTAATAGTGATAACTCGGGTATTGAACAAGGTTGGTTACCGCCTTTACCTGCCATTGAACGTATTGAAGTTGTACGTGGCCCAATGTCTTCTTTATATGGTTCCGATGCAATGGGCGGGGTTATCAATATTATCACCCGTAAAGCGCAAAAAGAGTGGAACTTTAGCTTACGTGCAGATAGTACTATCACAGAGCGTAAAGACTCAGGTAACACTAACCAAGGTAGTTTTTATGCAGGCGGTCCATTAATTGATAATGTGTTGGGCTTGAAAATTCAAGGTCAATATTCACATCGTAGTGAAGACAAAATTGTGAATGGCTATAATCGTCAAATCACTGCAACAGGTGGCGGAACGTTAAGCTGGACACCAGATGAGCGAAATACGATTGATTTTGAATTTAAAAAAGATAACCAACATCGTGACTCACGAGTTTGGCATTCAAAATCAGGGTTACCTAGTCGAGGAAAAGCACCTCAAAGTAGCTTCACTGATTATGAGTTAACTCATTATGCGTTAACTCATGATGGTGTTTATGATTTTGGTACCATGAACACTTATGTTCAACGTGATGAAAGCCGTAACCCATCTCGTAAAATGGATTACGACGATACGACTGTACGTAACCAAACTGTCTTTATGTTAGGTGACCACACATTAAGTGTGGGAGCACAATATCGTTATGAAGAGCTAAAAGACGAAGGTAATAAAATTAAAGGTGGTAATAAGCTAGATCGTTATAGTTGGGCGTTATTTGCTGAAGATGAATGGGCAATGACTAACGATTTCGCCTTAACGGGTGGCTTACGTATGGATAAAGATGAGAACTTTGGTACTCACTGGACTCCTCGAGTTTACGGTGTATGGCATTTAGCTGATGAATGGACATTAAAAGGGGGCGTTTCCACTGGTTATCGTTCACCTGATTTACGTCAAGCAACGGCATCGTGGGGACAAGGAACTGGTGGTGGTAATTTAGATGCGGTTATCTATGGTAACCCTAATTTGAAACCAGAAAAGTCAGTGACAGAAGAAATCGGTATTATTTGGGATAACCGTGAGGATCTTACTGCGAGTGTCACCATATTTAATACCGACTTTAAAGATAAAATTACCGAAGTACGTCGCTGTGATAGCCAAACAAATAAAGATGGTTCTAAAATGAACCCAGGCTTACGAGATTGTGATCAGCCACAAGATGGTTTAGGTAACAATGGTAATTTCTATGACTTTGTTAGTGATCGAACCAACGTTGATAAAGCCAATATGCGTGGTATCGAGGTTACAGGAAACTGGACGATTTCACCTGAGTGGAATTTAGCGGCTAACTACACCTTCACTGATTCAGAGCAGAAGAGTGGTGCATTTAGTGGTAAACCACTGAATAAACAGCCTCGTCATATGGCAAATGCGACCTTAAATTGGGAAACTACACCAGAAATGGAGACATGGGCGCGTATTAACTTCCGTGGTAAAACATCGGATTACTTATCACGCACAAGTATGGCTAAAGGTACACCTTCTTACGCATTTGTTGATATTGGTACCAGCTACAGCTTAACCAAGCAGCTTAATGTGATTGGTGGTGTTTATAACGTGTTTGATCGTCGTATTAATTATGAAAACTTTAATACAACATTAGAAGGTCGTCGTTACAATATTGGTCTGAACTACAACTTCTAATTGTTACCCTCAGTTTGTGTCATTAAGACTCCACTTGTGGAGTCTTTTTTTACCACTAATTTCTTTTTGTTTGTTCAAAATTAATACTGGAAAATTTAAATATTGAAGTTTATATTTAGCACAATAAATCATCTTATCAATCGCTTCATTCTGGCTACTAGATTGTTATTTCTACGTATTATTTGTTGTTTTTCCTTAATTTGTTTCCTTACATTTTTATTGTGTGAAATAAGCCTATAAAAAATAGGTGTTTTTTATTAAAAATTGTTTTTTTTGAAAAATAGAAATAGATTTTAACAAAATAATAGCATTAATCTTATTAATGTATTTTAAATGCTTTATTTTGATGGTTTGATATTGATACTAAATTTAAATTAGCTTTTGTTCTTTATTTATCAATTAGTTGTGTTCTTATTTTCTTGAGTATAATTCTATTTTTCTGAATATTTATATCTTAATATTTGTAATAAAAACACAATTATTGTTAATCAAATGTAACGTTATATGTTGACTTAGTTTGCGAATTGAAAAGATCGTAAAAAAAGAGGGCTTTTTGATGAAAATGTATTGCTATTTAAGTCTGAGACGTGCAAAATGCGCCCACTAAAAATATGACTGATGCGTTTAAAGTGCATCGGTTTTTTTTTGCATTTTTACTTATTACTACACCAAGAGGTCAGATTCATTTGAGTCTGAATAGATAACATAATTTGATTAGCAGCCAGCCCCTTAGAGAAAGGGTTGTCATGATAGAGGAATGCTAATATGGTACAATTATTCTCTTTCGCAGTCGGGCCAAACGGCACCTGCGGTAATGATGACTACGGAGCACGGCGTCTCCTAAACACATACACATCCTTAAAAACTTCATTCTATTCTGTTTATAGGCAGATGCGAAGTCTTCCCAGTAACTGTCGGTTGAGTTTGTTGAATACTCAAACCGAAGTTATGGGAGGGTTCGCGAATGTCAGATAACGTCATCTCCTCTATCGGCACTAACCAAACCGGTGCTAACAATCGAGTTCAACTACGTAAAACCTTGACACTAATGCAAGTAGTCATGATGGGGCTTGCTTTTTTACAGCCCATGACTATTTTCGATACATTTGGTATCGTTTCTGGCATTACCAATGGTCACGTAGCAACATCGTATGCAATTGCTTTAGTTGCAATTTTATTTACCGCAGTAAGTTATGGAAAATTAGTTAAGCGTTTTCCATCAGCGGGCTCGGCGTATACTTATGCTCAAAAATCCATGAGTCCGTATGTAGGCTTTATGGTGGGTTGGTCATCTTTACTTGACTATTTATTTATGCCAATGATCAACATTTTATTGGCAAAAATCTATTTACAAGCAATATTCCCAGGTGTTGAGCCGTGGATCTTTGTATTTGGTTTAGTGGCTTTAATGACGTTCTTTAACCTACGTGGTATTAACGTTGTTGCTAACTTAAATACAGCAATCGTTATTGTACAAGTTGCAGTAATGGTTGTGTTTGTAGGATTACTTATTCATGGCGTATATAATGGAGAAGGTGCAGGGGAGTTATGGACCTTTAGACCATTTGCATCTGTTGATGCGCAAGTCATACCGATGATAACCGGAGCAACAATACTCTGTTTCTCATTCTTAGGTTTTGACGGTATCAGTACATTGTCAGAAGAGACGCCAAATGCAGGTAAAGTTATTCCTAAAGCGATTTTCTTAACAGCGCTGATTGGCGGGATTATCTTTATTGCAGTTTCTTACTTTTTACAACTATATTTTCCAGATATTTCACGATTCAAAAATCCAGAAGAATCACAACCAGAAATAATGCTGTATGTTGCGGGTGCTTTATTCCAGTCCATTATTTTAGTGTTCTCTTGCGTAACGGTATTAGCATCAGGTATGGCAGCTCACGCAGGTGTTGCTCGTTTACTTTATGTTATGGGACGTGATGGGGTATTCCCAGAGAAGACTTTTGGTTATGTACACCCGAAATGGCGTACGCCTGCATTTAACGTGCTATTAGTAGGTTTCTTAGCCTTAGGTGCTGTGTTCTTCGACTTAGTAACGGCAACGGCGTTAATTAACTTTGGTGCGTTGGTTGCGTTTACTTTTGTGAACTTGTCTGTAATTTCACAGTTCTATATTCGTGAGCGCCGTAATAAAGGAATAATGGATCACATTAATTACCTGATCTTACCTATTATTGGTGCAGCGACAATGGGAGTTTTGTGGATAAACCTTGAACCAGGCTCTATGGAATTAGGTCTTGTTTGGGGGGCAATTGGTATACTCTATATGGTGTGGATCACGCGTCGTTTCCGTCGTCCAATGCCACAGATGCCAGAGAAGTAATATCCTAAGAATTGTCATAATAATAAAAGATGGCCTCAGTAATGAGGCCATCTTTTTGCATTGAATAAACAGTAATAGAATTAGGTAGGTTAACAAATAACCAGCTGATTAATTTTTACACTGAAAGGTTAAGGGAATTTACTCGTTTAAATAAAAAATTTAAAAATAATTTTATGTGGAATATAAGGTTATTCTTAAGTGTTTATAATTAGGTGTATTTACTTATTAATATTAAATTAAATGTTTTTTTATATTAGTTTGAGTGTATCTATATATATGAAAAATAAACTCTATATATTTAAAATATATTTTTCATCTTTTAAGTATTATATTGATGCTCAATTAAAGATTAGTTAAATATCCTAAAAATAAAGAAATCACTTTATAAATAAAGTTTTTTAAATAATGATTCTTATGCAATTTAAAACCACTCTATGAGTAAAGTTTAATTGTTGTGCTACCCTTTAATAAGGATTAGAAAACATATTTTCTTGATTTGTATCTAATCAAGATGATTAAGAGAATATTACTAATTCCAATAGGCGATTTATTTAAAAAAACGAAAGGTAACAATATGTCTTTAATTAAGAAAGTTGCTCCGTTTATCGTGTTGTCTGGATTTATGGTTGCAGGTAATGCTTTTGCTGCAACACAGGGTACAACTGTGTCATTTGAAGCATTAATTCGTGCCGCAAGTTGTGATGTTTCTTCAACAACAGAAGGTTCTAGAATTGATTGGGGAACCTTCACGAGTGATGAAGTATCTGGTAAAAACGTCGGTGATCAATTAGGAGATAACAAGACGTTTAATTTAGAGCTTTCTAATTGTACAGCAGCATTAGCAGCTGATGGAACAATCAATCTTTATGCTCGTGGTAATAAATCAAACTTTGATTCTGAAATGTTTGCTAACGCAACAGCAGCTTCTTTAGCTGTAAAATTATCAGCAACAGCAAGTAATACTTTAGTTAAACCAAATGTTGAAACAGGTCTGAAATTAGGAGAAGAGATCATTAAAGATGGCACTGGTCGTATTCCAATGACTGCCGGTCTGTATTTAACAAACGGTGCAGTAACAAGTGATGAATTAAAAGTACCTGTTACTTTTACTGTTGCTTATAACTAATATTACTTAATTTTTAGAGGCTCTATCTAATAGAGCCTCTCATTAAAGAAGAAATATAATGATTAAAATTACAAATAGAATAAGAAAATTTTTTGTTATTTTACTAATGATTATATCTCCACTTGCTTACTCTAAAGGTGTGGGTTTAAACGCTACACGTATTATTTATCCTGAAGGTGAGAATAGTGTAGGTGTCATCGTTCGTAATGAAGAACCAAAAATAAATTATTTGGTACAAGCCTATATTTCCTCTGATGAAAACCCAATTATATTTCAAGTTACTCCACCTCTTTTTAGAATCAATAGTTTATCAAGGCATGAAGTGAGAATTTATGCCATGAGTAATTCTTTACCGAAAGATAGAGAAAGTATTTTTTATTTTCATGCAAAGATGATCCCCGGACAAAATAGTAATTCTGACACAGCAGGCCTAAATGTGGGCTTTGATAATGTCATAAAACTTTTCTACCGACCTAAAAACTTACCGATGACATCAGAGGATGCGCAAAAGAAATTAGGATTTAGTGTGGAAGGGAAACAATTAAAGGTAGTCAATAATTCTCCTTATTACATCAATTTTGCTGGGTTTTCTGTCAACAATATAAAGCTAGATGTTAGTTTGGCCAATAACAATGCCATGATTGCACCTTATAGTTCGATAAAATATGCCTTACCCACAGGGGTAACTAAAGGAAATGTTCAATGGCGTACAATAGATGATTTAGGTGGATTTAATGAACATAAAGCCACATTTTAAACCAGTTGCATTGGGCGCATTATTAACTTGTATTTCTTTTTATGGATATAGCGCTGTTGATGACTCTGCGATTGTAATAGTAAAAGGCTCAGTAACAAAAGGAACGTGTGCTTTTACTTTATCAGACCAAGCGGTGAAATTTTCTCAATCAACGTTAATGCAAAATGTTGATGAAATAGGTGTAAAGAAAGAAAACAAAATACCTTTTTCAGTTAATTATCTTTGCCAAGATTATGTTGATGAAACACCTGATATGGAAGTTGTTATAAAAGCGGGATCAGGAACACAAATTGCAAATAACAAAATATCACCGGTGAATAATCCAACCAATGCGAGTTTTGCTCTATACGATTGTAAGGATGATCATTGTTCTTTAGTTAATTTTAATGCTGGAACAAGTTCTGTTTATATTACAACAGGAAATGGTAATAAAAATAAAGATTTTGAAGTCGAGATCGTTAAGAAAGACAGTTCGGCGGTTAATCCTGGCACGCTAAAAGCAATATTAGCATTAACACTTATACAACCTTGAGAATGTAAATATGAATATATTTCTATTGAAAAGGAATTTGTTAAGTTTATTTATTACACCAGCACTATTTATTAGTTTTAGTGCTCAAAGTATTGAATTTGACTTTAAGGTAACCATTGATAAACAGACCTGCAAGCTTTCAGTTTCGGGCACAAGTGGCAATGAAGTTGATTTTGGCAGTATTCAATCGAATAAAATTAAAAATAATCTTATAGAACCTATTCCGATAAAGGTATTACTGAGTGACTGTAAAACGAATGACTTTTTTGATACTTATGTGACGATGAAGGCAAAAAGTACTTTAAATACGATTACTTTTAATGATGATCTCAATAAAAGTTTTGGTATCCGAGTCTCAAGTAAAAATAATGTTGCTCAATCTAATCTTAATACAGATTTTTTTAAATCTGAAGACACTGTTTGGAATAACATAAGTAAAGATAAGTTAGAAAAGACACTTTATACCTATGTTAAATGTAAAGATCCCACAATTTGTGATCCTGAAACTGGAGAGTTTTCGGCAACGTTAACTTTTTCGTATATCGTTGATTAAGATATTATATGAATAACTTTATTATAAAAATTTCTATTATTTTAATATTAGCTTTTAGTTATTTTAATGCTAACGCTCAAGGGGTTAGTTTAGGCAAAACACGCGTTATTTTTTCCGAGGGCAGTTCAAGTGAAAGTGTATATATTTCTAATGATGATAATCAGCCTTATTTAATACAAGCTGGCGTTACTGAAAAAATTGATGGAAATTTGTCATCTAATTTTATCGTTACTCCGCCTGTATTTCGTTTAGAAAACAAGAGTATATCGTCTTTGCGTATTTTATTAAAAGATACTCAAGATTTACCTAATGACAAAGAGTCACTCTTTTATTTGAATACAAAAATTATACCTTCTACTAAACGACCTAATGAAAGTGAAGTACAGGAATCAAAATTAGTATTAATAACTAATTTTGTGATTAAAGTAATTTATCGACCTGAAAATATAGCAAAGCCTTCAGAGCAAGATTACAAAAAAATCTTTATTAAAGAACAAGAAGGAAAGCGGTTTTTAGATAATCCAACGCCATATTATATGACATTAACATCAATTACAGTTGATAATGAAAAATATAATAAAACGTTCTTATTAGCTCCTTATAGCAAAACTAAATTGGCAGAAACATCAATAAAAGAAGCTAGTTGGCATATAATTAACGACTATGGTGAATTATCAAAAGAATTCAAATATAAGGACTAATGAAAATGAACATTTTGAATAGTCGTATTTTTTTTATTACTACTTTGATATTAGGTTTTTTTTATTGCCAATTAGCATGGTCTGCTAATAATGCATTTGAATTTTCATTACAAAGAATGACATATAATGAAGGTAGTAAAAGCATCTCTATCGGTTTAAGAAATAATGAAAAAAAAGCGTATCTCGTTCAAGCTAGTATGAGATGGTTAGATGAATCTACGGGGTTGCAATTAATTGATAAAAAAGAGAATCCTCCTTTTATTTTAACTCCGTTATTACAAAAAATAGAACCTGAAGAATACTATGATTGGGTAATTAAGTTTACAGGTTCAGAAAGTACATTACCAACAGATAGAGAGAGTCTTTATATTGCTCAATTTCGGTTAATCCCCTCTACATCTGAAGAAACACCAAATGTACAGATGAATTTTATTAGAGCATTAAACTTTAAAGTATACTATCGGCCAAAATCTCTTGAAGGTATAAAAATAAAAGATGCAGAGAAAAAGTTATCATTTTCAATTGATGGTAATAAAATAATTGCTAAAAATGATTCACCTATTTATCTAGCTTTTAACACAATAAAGATAAATGGAAAAGAGATCGAGCTGCAAGAGTTATCGAAAAACGTACCTCCATTTGGTATGCAAGAATACTTATTTTTGAATAAAAAAAATATTACATCTATTCATTGGCAAGTATTAGATGAGTTTATGTTCCCATTAGATGAAAAAGTGAAAACAGTAAATTAATAAATTTATAAAAATATATGTTTTTATAAAGCTAAATATTAAGAGTGTAAAAATGAATAAATCAATGGCAATGTTTAGATACAGTTTTTTTACATCACTTATTTTGCTCTCATTTAATTCTTTTGCAGAGGATTACTTTGATCCCGCATTACTTGATGGACAATTAGGTGCATCTGCAAATGAAATTGATTTAAGCCAATTTTCACAAAAAGATGCGTTACCTGAAGGTAAAATATCTTTGTTAGTTTATGTCAATAATAATAACAATGGTGAGTTCATCATTAATCTAGTAAAAGGGCCTAATAATAAAGTGGTGCCTGAAATAACCCGAGGCTTATTAGATAAATTAGGTGTTAATACTAAAGTAATACCTAAGCTAAATATGTTGAGAAGCGATCAGGTAATTTATGATATTAATGAATATATTCCTGATGCATTAATAAAAGTAAATTTATCAGAATTAAAATTAATCACTAGTTTTCCTCAAATTGTTATGTCTAATGAGGCTGTTGGTTATATTGATCCAGCATCTTTTGATAGTGGTGTTACGGCTATGTTTATTAATTATATGTTTAGTGGAGGGCATTCTTCTAACGATAGCCATTTTGATAAAATTAATAATAATGGAAAACAAAAAAATGATAATTTCTTTGCTCAACTAAGGGCAGGGTTTAATTTTTATGATTGGCGTTTACGTTCGACAATGACACAGACGTATACCCGAAATTCAAATAATGCAGAGACTCAAAGTAATAATAGTAATAAATTTTCTAATACATATCTTTCTCGTAATCTTTATTCTTTACGGTCGGAATTTATTGTTGGTGAAACTACAACCGGAAATGATGTCTTTGATAGTATCCCAATGAAAGGTATGCGTTTAGTTTCTAACGAACAAATGTTACCAGCGAGTCAACAGGGTTTTGCTCCAGATGTGAGTGGAATTGCTCAATCTAATGCTCAAATTACTATCCGGCAAAATGGAAATGTCATTTATCAAACTTATGTTGCACCCGGTGCATTTAAAATAACAGATCTCTACGCGAGTGGCTCAGGAGGGAACTTGGATGTCACAGTGAAAGAAGAAGATGGTTCAGAAAGGACATTTACAGTTGCTTTTTCATCATTACCCGTAATGTTAAGACCGGGTGGTTGGAAATATGAAATTAGTACTGGGCGATTTGATGGTGGCACAACGGTTGGTTCTAAAAAGGCAGATTTTTTACTTGCCAGTGGTATTTATGGTTTACCTTATGATGTCACTCTTTATGGTGGGTTATTAGGTGCGAAAGATTATTATGCTATTTCTTCTGGGATAGGAATTTCATTAGGCAATTGGGGGGCTTTGTCTACAGATATCACACATGCTCATGCTGACTTTAATACAATAGGCTCTCAAAATGGACAATCTTATCGATTCCGTTATTCTAAGAATATGACCACTACAGGAACCTCTGTTGACTTAACGGCATTACGTTTTTCAACTAAAGATTATTACGATTTTAACCAATTTAATACTGAAGATTATCGGTTAAAAGACGGTACTTCACCGTGGTTAGGTGAACGAGAAAAAAGTCGTTTTACAACTTCATTATCACAATCATTAGGTCAATACGGTAGTATTTATTTATCTGGTAGTCGCTACAATTATTGGGAACAAGATAAAAATGTTACTCAACTTACGACGGGTTATAACGGCAATATCCATGGTATTAACTTTGGCGTTAATTACAGTATTGATAGAATAAAATCAGATGATAGCTGGCCTGAAAATAGGCAAATTAGTTTCAATGTGAGTGTTCCATTTAGTGTGTTTAGTAATTCGCCTGCACTTAGCAATTTTAATAGTACTTACATGATAAACCATGATAATAATGGAAGAACTAACCAGCAAGTTGGATTGTCTGGTAGTGCATTTGATAACTCCTTATCTTATGGTATTTCTCAATCTTGGGCTAACCAAGGCCAGTCTAATAATGGCTCAGCATATGCTAATTATTCAGGCAACTACGGCACATCCTCTCTAAATTATAATTACTCTAGTGACTATTATAATGTTAATGGCAGCATGAATGGTGGCTTGCTTTTACATTCAGGTGGTTTATTGCTGGGCAGAAGTATGGGCAATAGCATGGCCATTGTTGAAGCACCTGGAGCAAAAGGAACAGAGCTAAGTTCAGGAAATGGTGCGATTAATGGACAGGGATATGCGTTATCACCATATCTTACAGAATATCGCCAAAACACAATCGCATTAAATGTAAATACATTGCCTGATAATACGACTCTACAATCAACATCCCAAAATGTAGTTCCGACAAAAGGCGCTATTGTTAAGGTTACATTTAAAACAAAAATTGGCTTTCAAGCTATTTTAAATCTTTCTCAGAATAATAGTGTTGTTCCATTTGGTGCTATTGCTACGTTAATTGATGCTGATAATCCTAATGATTTGAATACAGGTATTGTTGGTGAAAATGGTCAGCTTTATATGAGTGGGCTTCCTGATAATGGCAAGCTGTTAGTGAAATGGGGTAATAAAAACCAGCAAAGTTGCAGTGTTTCATATAGTGACTTAAGTGATGTTGAAGTCAATAACAAGCAACCAATAAGAATTTTATCTCTTTCTTGCCAATAAATAATAACCCTTATTTTATAGGTGGATGCATAACTATGAAAATGCGTAATTTAATGATGGCATCACTGACTTCAGTATTAATGACTACGTCATTTAATATTTTAGCTGGAACTGATATGGGTGCTATGACATTAAACTTAACGGGGGTGATTGATATGAATATTAATCCATCTCAAGTGCAATATATAAATGGGACTTTAACTGGGAATACTAGTTTTCGTGGAAGTCCTGTTTATGGTAATAGTAGTAATTCTTCGTGGAGTAGTGTGTATGCGATTATTTCATTAAGCCAGTCAAAAACGAGATGTAATTCCACATTTGTTTCTAAAATACCTGATCAAACTAATAAATATGGTCTAAAGTTAGCGCATATAAATAATACAAAGACTGCAGTTTATGTAACACCACAATTTAACTTTAATGTCAGTTTATCTAGTTTTAGTTCTAATTATCAAAGTGCTTATTCGGGGCAATTTTTTCAGGCGAATAGTAATCTGGTTGATAAAGAATCATCTGATATTAATGTATGTTTTGTGCCTCATAATTATGCAACAACACCAGTTCCTGGTGGTGGCTCGAAAGTGATTAGCGTGACGGCGCCAAGTTCATTTCCTGTTTATATTGATGCTAATTTAACGCCGGGTAAGCTAACATATAAAGGCACACCTTTTTATGTAGGTAGTTTTGGTCAAAGTGCTAGTGGTGACTTTTTTGCACAAGTTAACGTAAATGCAGATGTGACAGTAAAACGTTCTTGTGCTGTTACTGGTGTATCTAATCAACAAATTAATGAAAATATGACATTTACGAATGAAGTCATAAAAGACTCTGTATTTACATTATCCTGTGGTGGTGCGGGTAATCCTGTAAATATGTCAGCAGTGATTAAAGAAGGAAGTTTAGATCCAAGTAATGTAAATAAATTAGTCTTAGCTCCTATTAATGGTACGGTATCAAACAAAAAACCTTGGGTGATAGGATTGCCTTATAAGCAAACTTCAACACCGAATTTAAAATGTGCTGATGAAAATAATAATAATCTATTAAAGTTCAATAATACAGATATTGAATTAAGTGGAACCAATATGGGGAATAATCAACCCGATATATTTGGTATCAAATGGGCTCTTTGTAAACCTGATGGTACAAAAGCGGGTGAATATCGCGGAAAAGTGGATGTAAATATTTTCGTTCGCGGATAAAAATGGTGATTTTAAAAATTAAAAAAGTGGATCTTAGGATCCGCTTTTTTTATGGAATATATTTTTATTTCTATTAATTTGATTTAGGATTCTATTTTAACTCGAATAAATGTTTCAAT
>NZ_JAEHOQ010000020.1 GCF_016239305.1 Proteus vulgaris
TAATTTTTAAATTATAGAAAGGTATTAAAATATGAAAGTATCGAGTACAAATAAACTTCCTACCATCGAAGAAATAAAATATCCCCAAATTTCAAATAGTACAGTTAATTTACTATCAATAAAAAATACTGCCTCAAAAATGGAAAGAAATCATCAAGAAATAGAAAATTTACGAAAAAAAATATTACCAGAAATCGAACTAAGCAAAAAGGTAGTCACTATTTTAGTTAACCATCTTATCGAGATCACAAACCAACAAATTAAAAACGAACATACAGAAGCTAATCTCTATTCAGAAAAACAAGTCAAAATCTTAGCCAACAAAAAAAACAGCATTGATAATAACTTTAAAAAATTAGAAGAAAAATACCAAAAAGCATTTGAATTTACCACACAATATACAGATGAAATTGTACCTAAAATAAATAAAATTTATGATGAAACAATAAATTTAAAAGAAAAAATTATTAAAAATGTTGATACTTATTTTAGCTCTGATAATAAAAACCTTCCAGATATACTTGAGAGTCAGAATTTATCAATAAACGAAATAAATAATTTATTAATGGCCGCCAAAAGTAACGATAAGTAGTCTTAATATACTTTATTATATTATTTCAATAAAGAAAGGCTAATAACCTTTCTTTATTTTTAATAATATTAAATAAGTTAAGTAACTACTCTACTATTTAATAGCTCAATTTAATTTATCCTCAATATGTTTTTTTACGGTAAAATCGTCTCAATGTAAATTACACCATTTTGCTTATCATACTGATAGAAAACCTACTTTTTTTGCAGTAATCTCATGTCATTCTTGTTGGCAAATTCGCCAGAAAATCACCCAATGGTATGAGCATAATGTTCTACAAATTTACCCCCATCATTCTCTTGATAATTTCCAACGTTTTTATGACATTCGCTTGGTATGGTCACCTAAAATATGGCAATAAACCTCTTATTATCGTCATTCTTTTAAGCTGGTTGATTGCATTTGTTGAGTATTGTTTTGCTGTGCCTGCAAATAGAATTGGTCATAATTACTACAGTGCTGCAGAATTAAAGACCATACAAGAAGTGATCACATTAACGATTTTTGCTATTTTTTCTGTCACTTATTTAGGCGAAAATTTCACATTAAATCACTTTATTGGTTTTCTTTTAATTGGTGCTGGCGCCTTATTTATTTTTAAAGGCCCCTTTTAAATACCCCATGAGCAAATAATATAGCTCATTTATTAATCTCATTTATCTATGCTTTTTTATGCCTTATCAAAAATGATAAGGCTTCTCTTTATTTAAACCTCAAATTTTGATTATTTTTAATACTATCTAGGATGTGCTTTTTACTGGTGTTAAATAACAAAATTACTTACCATTAAGTCGTATAGTCTATATATCTGATTTTTACAAAACAATAGTCTATTTTGAAAAAAATATATTCTATATATAGAAATATTTCTCTTGAAAATTTTTTTTCATTCGGCGCATAATGATTGCTCTAAGAGAAGCATCGTTTCTCTACCTTTTTTTTTGCTTCTCTTAAACGACGGCACCTTTAAAACGTGCTTTTTGTCATTTTAACGTCAGATAAAATGGTATCTGGTATGAGCAAACATTCTAATGATTTTATTTATATGCAGGATAATCCCTGTATGCATTGTGGCGCTTGTTGTGCCTATTTTAGAGTTTCGTTCTATTGGGCTGAAATGGTGAGTGGAGGAGGAGTTGTTCCTGATGAGTTAACAGAGCCACTCACTCCTTTCCTCTCGTGTATGAAAGGAACAAATTCTAAAAAACCACGCTGTGACAAACTCATCGGTAAAGTGGGTGAGTGTGTAAATTGTTCTATTTACGAACAACGCCCTTCTCCTTGTCGTGAATTCCAACAATCTTGGATAAATGGTGTTCCTAATGAAGCATGTGATCGTGCTAGAGCTGCTTATGGTCTACCACCATTAACACACACCACGCTGCCTCACTCTGCGTAAGACATCAGAGGGGTTAAGCCCCTCCTGATCATTTAACACTATTCAATACATTTATTTTTATAAAAATAAAATTACAGTACAAAAAATCATTATTAAATAATACGTTAGTTTGACTTTATTTTTAAATAACCTAATATATAAGGTAATGAATTAATAACGTGTCTTTTGTGAGGTTTTTTATTTAAAAATAGCAATAAACTTGGAGGGCATTATGATCAGTAGCTCTTTTTTTATCCTTTTCCTTTCTTTTATCTGTTCTACGGCTGTCGTTAGTATGTTACTCGGTGGCTTAGAGGAATAACTATGAATATTTCTGATGAAAATATTCTTTCCCAGAAATAATGCCCATACTTTATATAAAATCAGTATGGGCATTATTTTACTTATCGTTTAATTTTTAGATTTATTTTACTGGTATTATTTCTATTTTATTTTTTATAAAAGACTAAAGGTTTCAATTTTCTCTAATACCTATATTTATTTAGTAGGTAAAATGTCCTGTTATTTTCCATGAAAACAAAACATCTTCAGCAACCTGTCCAAAACCAATATTGTGCATGACAAGATGACGTTGATTATCCCAACTTTTCTTATTTACCACGATACCAATATGAGGCCGGCCATTGTCTAAACGCCAGCTAACAATATCACCCGGTACATAATCTTCTGCATTTTTGGTAATAGGCTTTACTTTGCCTTTTCGTGAGAAAAACACTTCTAAATTAGGCACTCTACGATGATCTATATTTGTATCTGGCTTATTCAATCCCCACATCCGCTTACTCGGGTAAGCTGAAAAATTTGCCTTAATATCTTCATGCAATAATTTTTGTAAATCGATATCAATTCCACGATAGCTACGAATAATAACGTCGCTACAAACCCCTTTATAAGCAGGGACATCACCATTTGGATAATCTATTTTACGATAATCTGAGTCGTAAATTACGGCTCTTGGTAAATCAGTAGCATATTCCACCAGCTTTTTATTTTGCTCTGCTGTTATTGCTTGAACACTTGAAAAAGGAATAGTCAATAAAAGCAAAAAGCTAGGTACCGTTATTTTCATTATATAATCTCCATGAAAAATTAAATCCATTATCTTTAAAAAAGGGATTGAATGATCTGTTTATACTGATAAAGCACAGTATAAAAATATAAGTAAAATCTTAATTTATTTTTGAATATAGCATAAAAAAACCGAGCTACTTTTTACAGTAAGCTCGGCTGATAAAAAATGAAAGAGAAAGAGATCATTGTTAGTTCAACACAATATGGCTTTTGCGCCGTAAACTGGCAAAAAGCATATAAATTCCAGTTACTAATAACACTACAAAGAAGAAATTCATGATGCCATTATTAGCTTGTGCCATAAACATTCCTGCACCTAAAGGCCCGATGGCAGAACCAATGCTATAACTCAATAACATCACTTGTGTAATCGCGACAATATAACTTGCATTAACATGATCACACGCCAAAGTAATAGCGATAGGATAAAGTGCAAAAGAAGACATTCCCAATAGCGCTAGTGCAATTATAAGCACCATATAATCATTAGAAAGATAAGTCAGCCCCATGGCAAACACACCCACTAAACACATCATCGCTAATAATAACGTTTTGCTGATCACCACGGACAACTTACTAATAATAGGCTGAACCACCATCCCACCTAAAATAATTGCAGCCATCAACACACCTATTTGGTCTGTTGTAAATTGCCCTTGATTTAATGCTAATGGCATCATGCCATAAATACTGCCCATTACCACGCCAGAGACCATACAGCCCACTAGAGCTGCTTTATTTAAACGGCGCATTTGTTTAAGTGATAAACTTTTATGATCATGCCCTTGGGGTTGCCCTTGTTTAAAGAACAGAGGCGGTAATACTGCAATTAATAACAAGACTAATACCGTCATAAACGGAATAGCACCCTGTGTACCGATTGCACCAATCGCCAACTGTCCTAATGTTGTGCCACCATACAGCGAGGTCATATAAAAGCCTAAACGTTTAGCACGCTCTTTAGGATTATCACCAATTAATAACCATGACTCGACCACAACAAAAATACCAGCAACCGCCATACCACCAATAAAACGGAAAACCATCCATGCTGACAAATAAGGCATTAAAGGTAATATACCAACAGTCACTGCCAGTAATAATAAAAATACGACGAAAGAAAGACGATGCCCTATTCTTGCAATAATAGGCTCTATCATCACTGAACCTATTAATAATCCGATAAAATAAATACTTGCTAACCAGCTAGCATAGAGTGTATCCATTCCAAAACTATCCATAGACAGTGGAATTAAACTCATTAAATAGCCAGACGCGATAGCAAATACCGTTAACCCAGCTACAGGTACTAATGTACTGTCGCCTTGGCGTACCAAAGTAGTGTTCTGTTTCACTACCCTCGTCTCCACAATCAAAACGGTTGATAATATGCTGTTTTCTCGATGCCTGATAAGGGCAATTTTTTTATCTAGGAAAGATAAAAAAACCAAGGTGAAAACAGTGGATGGCGTCCCTAAATTCAGGAGACGCGAATATAGCGCTTAAATTGTCATAAATAAAATTATAAAATCTAATGCCAGAAAACAATTTTATTTATATCAATCATGATTATCGTCTTTTCCTGCAAAAAATAAATAGCTTGATTAAGATATTTATTTTTATAAAAGATAAGTCTTTTTTATTAAAATTTTTACGAATAAATACGTACTCTATAAAATGCACAATAAGAAATACTCATAGCTATCCTATTGTTATCGAATAGGGTAGCTAAAAATAAAGAGGTTATGATGTTTATTTCATACTTTTTTCTAAAGCAATATTTATGGCATCAGGAATTGAACCACCATGGCCTTTACCTTTAAATAGATAAAATTCACACTGTTTTCCTTCATCCAGTAAATATTCACATAACTGGCGTTGCGTTAACCAACTACTGCGCTCTTGATAATTTTTTTGTTGCTCTTCACTTAATTTGCTTAAATCTGGTTTTTCTTCTTTTTCACCTAGCGTTATTGTAATGGAAATATTATTAGGAATAGCTCGCCATTGTTCTTTTTTTACCCACTCGCCATTTCCCCACCATAAAGAAGGGCTTGCTGCTATATAATGTTGAAACGTTTCTGGATGATTAAATAAAACATACAGCGTAAACACACCACCAAAAGAGTGACCAAAAAGAGATTGCTGGGTAACTGAGATATTCTCTTTTGCGAGTTGTTCAAACGCATAAGGCCTGACTTGCGTTAGGATAAAATGATAAAAATTTTCTGCATTTCCACCACGGCTAAATGCCTCACCTTTTACACTTGGCGTATAATCATGCGTCCTTTCTGTAATAAAATAGGCCTTATCTCCCACATAGCCCACGCTAATAATCGCAGGTAATGGGCTATTTTTTTGTTTTATGGCTTCATTGACCATCAATGGAAATTGCGCATTACCATCAACACCATAAATTAATGTGGTCTTTGTTGTATTTTTAGGTACAGCAAGAAAGAGGTGATATTGTTTGCCTTCATAAGCGACTTCTTTTTGTGTGATTTGATAATAAGATTGTGCTTGGGCTTCAATTTTAGGTACTTCTTGGTTAGGTCTGGCTTGAGCAACCGCAGATAACATAATCATTCCACATAACATTAGTATTCGCATAAATCAGATACTCTGTCAGTAATATAAAAAGTTGAACAGTTAAACTGAAAGTAATAGAAAGTGATAAAAAATAAACCCCATATTAAATACGGGGTTTATTTCAGTTTAGGCTTAATTAGAAGCTATATTTAATGTTCGCCCAATAACGACGACCTTCATCAACAACCCAGTTGCCACCTTTATCGTTTACAGCAGGGCCTGTTTCATCTGTAATATTTAATACCGCAAAGTTAAACAGGGTATTTTTATTAAAGTTGTAGGTCATTCCTAAATCAAAGGTTGTGTAGCCACTACGATAACGCGCGCCTGTGTAACCATTACGTTGAGCAGCCCAAATTTGTTTACCCGTATAAGCCGTATTGGCATAAAAACTGGTTGCTTCATCAAACTGCCAATCCACACGCGCATTGGCACTGTGTTTTGGTGTTAAATCTAATGGATAGCCTTTTAAAGACTCACCTGAGCCTAGTTTCTCATCATCGCTTTTACGCTCTGAATCAATATAAGTGTAGTTGGCATTGATATGCCAGCTTTCTGTAATTGGGAAACCAACAGCAGTTTCAATCCCTTTAATATTGGCTTTACCGACATTATCGTATTGGTACAATTTTAAACCGGTAATTGGATCTATTTCACCTGAGTCGTAGTTCGTTAACTTATCTTTAAAATCAGTATTAAAGAAAGTCACACTCGCAGTTACACCATCCCCATTATCATAGCCAATACCAATTTCTTGGCTAACGGATGTTTCAGGTTTTAAATCACGATTACCGTACATAATTGCACGGCCTTTTTCTGTTGAAGTGCCATATTCAGGACTGATTTCACGTAAGCTTGGTGCTTTAAAGGCTTTCGCTACACCCCCTTTTAAGGTGAATTCATCAGTTAAATGATAAACAGCATAGGCTCTTGGGCTCCAGTGATTACCATAATATTCGTGATCATCAAGACGCACACCACCTGTTAGCGCGAGATTGTCTGTTACGCTATATTCATCTTCAAGGAATAACGCTTTTTGATCCGCCGTAATAGTGGATTGTTTAATACCTGAGCCAGTAGATGATTCATCTTTTAAACGTGAATATTGATATTGACCACCAAAGGTCATCACGTTATCAGGTAAGAACGCAGTAAATTTCGCATCAAAAACAGTATTGGTAATTTCAGGACGACGATCTTCATAATACTTCTCGCGCTCCTTCGTCGTTTTATCAATTGTTTCTGTTTTGGTGATACGCTTTGTCTGCTCTTGATACACACTTAATTCTGAATGCAGAATATCAAACTGATTTTTATAGGTTAATGCCCAGTGATTACGGTCATTATTGGTTTCTAACATTTTGTTTTCATCCGCTTTGCCACCGCGGATAGTAAATTCACTCATGGATTTACCCGGAGTCGTTGTACGCTGTAACGTATTGCGACCCGCTTCTAATAAAATGGTTTGATTATCAGTTGGTGTGAATGCCAATTTTGCCGTAATGTTTTTATTGTCATTACGCCCTTGACCATAAGTGATTTTATCTTCGGCACGTAAGTAGCTACTGCCGTAAAGTTGTAAACCTAATTTATCTTCAATTAAGGGTCCTGAAAGATAAAAATCACCATTAATGGAATCGCCGGCGTCACGGTTATGTTGCAATGTACCGCCAAGCGCAACAGAGCCATGCCACTCTTTTGTTACTGGTTTAGTGATGATGTTGATAACACCACCCATTGCATCAGAGCCATACAGTGATGACATTGGTCCACGGATAACTTCGATACGTTCGATCGCATCTGCCGGTGGAATAAAGCCACCTTCATAACCACCACTGCCATTCGGGCGCGACTCACGACTATTTTGACGGCGACCATCAACTAAAATAAGTGTGTATTCACCTGGTAAACCACGCATCGTAATTTCTTGCTTGTTGGCATTACCGTTAATGCTAACACCTTCAACACCTTTTACGGCATCAGCTAAATCATGAACTGGCTTCTTGGCAAGTTGTTCTTTGCTAATCACGGTAATACTTGCTGGTGCATCTGTAATTTGTTGAGCAAACCCTGATGCTGATACAACGAGTTTTTCTTCTTTATTTTCTTGTGCATACAACGGGTAAGAGGCAGATAAAATACAGGCAGTTAAAATACCCATTTTAAAGTTCATAGCGGTTCCCTGAATTTATAACAGTTATAGTAATGAGAATGATTAATATTATCTTAATCAAATATTCATGAGAATGATTTTCTTTTCATATTTAGTATTTTTTTTTAATCTGTATCAAAGTAAATCAGCACCATTTTCGCTAGGCCACTTTGTAAACAATTTCAGTCATAAAAAAAGCAGAAGGTATTACCCCTCTGCTTTCTTCTTTTGTAGGATATTTTTAGATTTAACAGATCAACAAATCATCACGCTGTTATTACCAGAACATAGCATAAAGCACACATAATATGACCATGATGGCATAGGAAGCGATATTAAATCCGCTTTGTGTTTTAAAGGTTTTATCTGTTAATGTAATCGCCCCTACGCTGTCATCGGTTTTCGTTGAAGTTAAGCTCACTAAACCAATCACAACAGTGGTAAACATAAAGGTGTACATCATTTGATCAAGGAATGGCATACCTAAAGGCATTAATTTTAGGAATAAAGCAAACGGTATAGATAAGACTACACCAATAATTGCACCTTTTGCGTTTGTTTTCTTCCAGAATAAGCCTAATAGGAATACAGCTAAAATACCTGGGCTTACTAAGCCAGTATATTCTTGAATATATTGGAATGCCTGATCGATGCCACCCAATAATGGTGCGATAAAACAAGCGATAATCAGGGCAACAACCGCACTTATACGTCCCACATTCACTAAACGTGTTTCTGAAGCTTTAGGCCCAACATATTCTTTATAAATATCCATCGTGAATATAGTCGCGATAGAGTTAAGCATTGATGCTAAAGACGAAACAATAGCAGCCGCAAGCGCTGCAAAAACAACACCTTTTGCACCTACTGGCAAGAACTGTGTTAACCAAGGATAAGCTTTGTCAGCTTGTGCCAGCGTTGGAATATGCTGTGGAGCCATTGTACCTAACCCTGCCATTAAGTCTGGATTAGTGGTAATAACAAATGCAGCAATTCCTGGAACAACCACAAGAACAGGAACAATTAATTTTAAGAATGCAGCAAACACTAGCCCTTTTTGTGCTTCATTTATAGATTTAGCCGCTAAAGCACGCTGAATAATGTATTGGTTAAAGCCCCAATAATAAAGGTTAGCAACCCATAAACCACCAATTAGCACAGCGATACCTGGTAAGTTCATAAACTGCGGATTATCTTTTTCTAAGATCATTTTAAAGTGATCTGGCGCGGCTTGTGTCATTTTACTTAAGCCTTCCATGATCCCGCCATCACCACCGATATAGCTGACAGCCAATACTGTGGTAAATAACCCACCGAGAATAAGGAAGAATACTTGCACCACATCTGTCCACGCAACGGCAGAAAGTCCGCCATAAAGTGAATAGACAACGGCAAATAACGCCAAACCAATAATGGCATACATCATTGGTACACCTAAAATGGTTTCCAGTGCCAATGAGCCTAAATAAAGTACAGATGTTAAGTTAACAAAGATAAATAATGCGAGCCAAAATACCGCAAGGATCGTTTTTAGGTTACGGCTTTTAAATCGGCTCTCAACAAATTCAGGAATGGTATAAATACCTTTTTCGATAAATACAGGTAAAAAGTACTTTGCCACAATAATCAGTGTCAGTGCGGCCATCCATTCATAAGAGGCAATAGCAAGACCAATGGAGAAACCAGAACCTGACATACCAATAAATTGTTCTGCTGAAATATTAGCGGCAATAAGCGAAGAACCAATTGCCCACCAAGGAAGGGTTTTACCTGCTAAGAAATAGTCCTTTGTTCCTTTTTTCTCACCATCCTTTGGACGAGAAACCCATAATCCTAGACTAATAATGATGACGACATAGAGGGCAAAAATTGCATAGTCTATTGTGCTTAATCCAACACCTTCTGTATGCATAATATTTTCCTTTCAGACCCATAGAGAGAATAGACTTTTAATGTAAACGTTTTCACAGTCTTTTTCCGTTACTCCCTTCACAATTTTGTCGCTTATGTTAAGTAAATGCATCTAAAAATAAAAAACAAACGATTACTATGACGAGTAAAGCTAAATTCACACTCAAAATGCTCTTTTAAAATTAACCCAAGAAGAAAACATCCTAAATAAAAATTAAAAAAAAGCATTAAAATGATAACGATTACACAAATTAAGTAAGAATGGCCTTTAAGGTGATGATGATCCCCATTAAGAGGATCGACAATATTATAAAAATAAGCGGTGTGGTTAAGCTAGGTGACTAAGATTAAAAACAGAATTACGTTGAACTAAAGTAGGCGAAAAAATACGTTGTTTTTGTTCAAGAACTTCACCTTTAGACAGCCTGATCGCCAACGTAGCGGCCTGTTCTGCCATCATTTGTACTGGATAACGTACGGTTGTTAAACGAGGATGGATATAGCGAGCAATTAATACGTCATCAAAACCAATGACAGAGATTTTTTCAGGTACAGGGATCTCATTTTCATCAAGAACAGACAAAGCACCCGCAGCCATGAAATCGTTATAAGTTACTACGGCTGTAAAATCGATTGATTTCGTTAATAGGTGCATCATTGCTTTTTCACCGCCTTCTCCTTCAGGCTCACCATACTCAATATAACTTTCGGGTAATATGATGTTATTGGCTTCAAGTGCAGCCTTATAACCCGCAAGGCGTTGAGTGGTATCCTCAATATGATGCGTGGAAGAAATATAAGCAATCTTGGTATGCCCTTGGCGAATAAGATGCTCTGTTGCCATCCATGCCCCTTTGTAATTATCTAAAGCGACACAGCGTTCCGCAATATCAGGAATAAAGCGGTTAATCAGTACCATACTTTTGACTTCATGAGCATAAGCAAGCAATTCTTCATCAGAGAGTGCTTTTGAGTGGATCACCAAACCATCGCAACGACTATTAATTAACAACTCTATAGATTGACGTTCGTCTTGTGCATCATGATAGCCATTACATACTAAAATATGTTTTCCAGCCTGCCTTGCCACATTATCAACAGCTTTCACCAATGTGCCAAAAAAAGGATCAGAAACATCATGGACTAAGACACCTAAGGTTTGTGTACTTTGACTGACCAATGCTCGAGCTGCTGCATTAGGTCGATAACCTAATTTTTGCATTGCCACGTTAACTGTTTCTATTGATGTTTTACTTGCTTTCGGCGAGTTATTAATGACTCGTGACACCGTAGCAACAGAAACCCCCGCTTCTTTTGCTACATCTTTGATAGTCGCCATATCCACCTCATGAGTCACCTTTATTCATAATCAAAAAATAACGGGTTGTTAATCTAAGAACAAAGAAAAAAGGGAGTAATAAAATTTAAGTGGCTTGATTATCAGCGATGAAGTGAAATTTAAAAAGTAAAAAGATCAAATAAATAGTAAAAAGGAAAGCGTTTACACTTTCCTTTTATTGTTAGGAGTAAAACTTATAGATAGTTTGGCTATTCCATGGCGTATTAGCAGGTAAAACACCTTGGTTTTCATGCCATTCTGGATGATTAGGCCCATCAGGAAAGTATTGTGTTTCTAAAGCTAACCCAGAATAATTACCATAACGACGACTTTTTCCTTTTGTACCAGCTAAAAAGTTACCTGTATAAAATTGAACAGAAGGCAGAGTAGTAAAAACATCCATTTTGAGCTCGCCTTCAGGTGCAATGACCGTTGCAATAGGTGCTTTATCGTCGATAGCCTGTTTATCTAAAATAAATGCATGATCATAACCACTCGCCGCTTTTTGGCACTCATCAACCATAAAATCAAGACCAATGCGCTTTAACTTACGAAAATCAAACCCTGTTCCTACGACGTTCACAAACTCTCCGGTAGGAATATTACCTTCACCATTTTTCAAATAATGAGAGGCACAAATTTTTAAATCGTGCTCAAGCGCTGTGCGTTCAGTGTGTTCACCTGCAAGGTTAAAATAGGCATGGTTAGTTAAACTGACTGGCGTGGTTTTATCGCTCATTGCCTGATAATCGATACAAACCTCATTATTATCGGTGAGTGTATAAGTCACACTAGCCTTGAGTGTACCGGGAAAACCTTGGTCGCCATCATTTGAGATCAATGAAAAGGTCACTGATTGAGATGCTTGTGCCGTGATCCCCCAGCGACGATGACTAAAGTTTTGTTTACCACCATGTAAAGTGTTTTTACCTTCATTAGCACTGATTTGATATTCTTGCCCTTCTAATACGAATTTTGCACCAGCAATACGATTGGCAAAACGGCCTACTGTGGCCCCTAAATAGGCCGTTTGCTGTTTATGAGCATTCATATCTGCAGAGCCTAACAGCACATCTCGACGGTATCCATTAACAGGCACAATACAAGTTAACCAAGTCGCACCAATATCCATTAAAGAAATCGACATGCCAAAACGATTTTTAAGCACGACCACTTGTGCGGGATTTCCGTCTGATGCGGGTTGTGCTGTCATTTGTTCTGGCTCTAGAAATCGGATTTCATTAGTCGCCATTATTTTGCCTCCGAATAGCCCGCCCCTTGGCTTGCAGAGCAGACATAAATAGTTTCTTTCAATCCTGTTAAGGCTTCATATTGTGCTTTAACAGAGTCAATAACTTTATCAACTAAATCAGGTGTCACTAATGCTACGACACAACCGCCAAATCCACCACCAGTCATTCTTACACCACCACGATCACCAAGGACTGATTTCACTATATCAACTAACGAATCAACCTCTTTGACGGTAATTTCAAAATCATCACGCATTGAATGATGTGATTGCATCATAAGTTGGCTTAATGTGATTAAATCACCATGACGCAAGGCCTCAGCCGCCTTCAGTGTGCGATTATTTTCGGTTATCACATGACGCGCTCGACGATAAACCACCTCATCCATTACTATTTTTTTAGCCGATAGATCCTCTAATGTGGCATCTCTTAATGCAGTGACATTTAAAATTCTTGCAGCTTCTTCACATTGCTGACGACGAGTATTGTATTCGCTATCAACTAATCCACGTTTTTTATTAGAATTGATTATCATCACAACCATATTTTCAGGCATTGTCACTGCGAATGTCTCTAAAGAACGGCAATCAATTAATAAGGCATGATTTTCTTCACCACAAGCAGAAATCAGTTGATCCATAATGCCACAGTTACAGCCAACAAATTGGTTTTCAGCTTTTTGACCATTTAACGCAATCTCTTTTTGGCTAATAGGCAATTGATAGAGAGCTTTAATTGTTTGGCCAATAGCCACTTCTAAGGCAGCTGAAGAACTTAATCCAGCACCTTGGGGGACATTACCTGATATTGCGATATCCATACCATGAAAAGAATAATTATCTTTTTGTAGAAAATGGATAACACCCCGAACGTAATTTGCCCACATTTTATTAGGTAAAAATTCAATGATGTTATCAAGACTAAATTCATCAACCTCATTTTGGTAATCCACCGCAATCACACGAATAGTATTATCTTCTCGTTTTGCTGCTGAAACGACCATTTGATAATTAATAGCACAAGGTAAAACAAAACCATCATTATAATCAGTGTGTTCACCAATAAGATTTACTCTTCCTGGCGCTTGAATAAAATGTGTAGGCGCATAACCAAAAATAGATGCAAATGAACGAGTCACATTATTAATAAGTGCCTGCATAATAAATCCTTAGCTTAAAATTAAGTAATAAAATCCCACCACATCATTATGTAAATAATGAGATGTCTGGTTTAATTTATTTGGTGCGCAAAAAATAGATTAACTAAAATACCTTGCCATATTGAAGGTCATTAACATTGCTCTTTATAATGAATGTCACTTAATTGACGTAAATTATTTGCTGCTTGTTCTGGTGTTAGATCTCTTTGCGATTCCGCTAACATTTCATACCCCACCATAAATTTACGCACGGTGGCTGAACGTAATAATGGCGGATAATAAAGTGCATGTAATTGCCAATGATCGGTATTTCTGTTGTCTTTAAAAGATGGCGCAAAATGCCACCCCATTGAGTAAGGGAAAGAGCAATGAAATAAATTATCATAACGACTGGTTAATTTTTTCATTGCAATAGCCAAATCATCGCGTTGAGCACTATTTAACTCACTCATTCGACGAATATGCGCTTTAGGTAATAACATTGTTTCATAAGGCCAAGCAGCCCAATAAGGTACTATTGCCAGCCAATGTTCAGTTTCAACAACGGTTCGGCTTGCGTCTTTACATTCAGCATCAATATAATCAATTAATAAATTACGCCCGTATTTTTCAAAGTACGCTTTTAAATGTGTATCTTTTCTCGCTAATTCATTAGGTAAGAAATCACTCGCCCAAATTTGTCCATGAGGATGAGGTTGGGAACATCCCATTGTTTCACCTTTATTCTCGAACACTTGAACCCAAAGGTATTCTTTACTGAGCTCTTCTATTTGGTTATCCCAAGTATCGACAATTTTACGTAAGCTACTTAAAGACAATTCAGGTATTGTTTTTCCATGATCCGGCGAAAAACAGATAACGCGACTAATTCCTCTTACTGCTTGAGTTTGAAATAAAGGATTTAATGAAGGATCAACATCATATTCATCTTGTAATAACGCGGAGTGATCGTTATTAAAGACATATGTTCCAGTGTAATCTGGGTTTTGATCACCAGAAACACGTGTATTATTTGGGCACAAATAACAATGTGGATCATAAGAGGGAAGAGTCGCAATCTGAGGTTTTTCACCTTTACCATTCCAAGGTCGTTTCGCTCTATGAGGTGAAACCAAAATCCACTGATCAGTTAGTGGGTTGTAACGACGATGAGGATGTTCAACAGGATCAAAAATCAGCTTTGACATAATCTTCTCTCTTATTTATTCAAGATTATCTGAATACTGTAAACCTTATTTCAGATAACCATTTGGGTTTTGTGACTGCCAACGCCAAGCATCAGCGGCCATATCATCAATTGAACGAATGGCTTTCCAGTGCAAATCTTTCTCTGCTTTTGCGGGGCTTGACCAACATTCAGCGATATCGCCAGGGCGGCGAGCTTGTAGTTGATAAGGGATCGGTTTACCGCTAGCTTTACGAAATGCTTCAATCATTTCAATCACGCTCGTGCCGTTACCCGTTCCTAAATTATAAATATGTAGACCCGCTTTTTTGCCTAATGCATTTAACGCAGCGATGTGGCCATCCGCCAGATCCATAACATGAATGTAATCACGAACCCCTGTACCGTCTTTTGTTGGGTAGTCATTACCAAACACAGCAACGTGTTCACGACGACCTATAGCGACTTGAGAAATATATGGCGTTAAATTGTTTGGAATACCTTTAGGATCTTCTCCCATCGTGCCTGATGGATGAGCACCAACAGGATTAAAGTAGCGCAGTAAACTGATAGACCAGCTTTCATCAGCAACATATAAATCAGATAAAATACGCTCAACCATATATTTACTGGTGCCATAAGGATTAGTTGTGCCACCAACAGGTGAGTCTTCATTAATAGGTACAGATTGAGGATCACCATAAACCGTCGCTGACGAGCTAAAAATAATACTTTTAACACCCGCATCTCGCATGCAACGCACTAACACCAATGTGCCATTAACATTGTTGTCATAATATTCAATCGGCTTTTGAACAGATTCACCTACTGCTTTCAATCCGGCAAAATGAATAACAGATTGAATAGTATGTTTAGCAAAAATTGATGCTAATAATTGATCATCACGAATGTCACCGTTGTAGAACTGTGGGCGTTTACCGGTTAATGCTTCAACGCGGTTAAGCACTTCTTCATTCGCATTGCTAAGGTTATCTAAAATAATCGGGGTCATACCAGCTTCAATCATTTGAACGCAAGTATGACTACCGATATATCCCATGCCACCTGTCACTAATATTTCCACATTCACCTCTTTTGATTCAATTCAACGGAAAAGAGCGAGACGGTTTCTGTTCACTGACACAGAGTTTAACAAGATCAACAAAATGATTTCGTGATCAAACCGACATTTAGTGTAAACGTTTACACTCTTTTTCACATACACTTATTTTTTATAAAAACTAGTTTAGAATTGTATTACAGTAAGTTAATAAAACATGCAATACATCCTGCTTTGTTACCACTAAAAACAATATTCATCCAAAGGAAACGATTACACTCAAATTAATCAGTTAATTGCATGATAAAACTGACATTCAATACGTTTTATCATACCTTATTAACTTCCCCGCTAATATGTTTAAGCGGAGTAAGAACATTCTCAATAAAATGCTTTAATGAAAATAGCTGTAAAAACAATAATATCTCAATTTAATTAATGCTTTATTGCATAGATACTCTAAATAATTCAAGTCATAGCTAGGCGGCAAGTAAATGAGTCGCTAGGAGCATACAATAGTATGTGACTAGTGCGAATGAACGTAGCCAACAACGCTGTGGCTTGAAGTATGACGAGTATCGAAGTATGTGACTAATGCAGAATGAACGTAGCCAACAACGCCGTGGCTTGAAGTATGACGAGTATCGAAGTATGTGACTAATGCAGAATGAACGTAGCCAACAACGCTGTGGCTTGAAGTATGACGAGTATCGAATGGAGAACATTATGAAACCGATTGTCTTGCTCTACCAAGATCTTCCCGAAATACTGTACAAAAAACTGTCTAATTTTGCTGATATCAAACAATTTAAAACACTCTCTTTAGACTCTAATGATTTTTGTTCAGCACTTGCCAATGCTTCTGGATTACTAGGCGCTGGTGGCAATATTGATAAAAATTTTATAGACCACGCTCCTCATTTAAAAGCTGTTTCAACAGTTTCGGTTGGCTATGATAATGTTGATGTTAATGCACTAACCAAGCGCAATATAAAGCTAATGCACACGCCAACCGTATTAACAGATACCGTCGCTGACACCATGATGGCATTAGTGCTTGCTGTCTCAAGACGTATCCCAGAACTCGCAGATAATATTAAACAAGGCTTATGGGTTAAAGGTATCACACCGGATTGGTATGGTACTGATGTTCATCATAAAACTATGGGAATTCTTGGTATGGGCCGAATTGGAAAAGCACTAGCACAGCGTGCCCACTTTGGTTTTAATATGAATATTCTTTATCACTCACGGACAGAATATACTGATGTAAATGACCGTTTTGATGCTAAGTATTGTGATTTAGATACGCTACTACAGCAATCTGATTTTGTGTGTATCACCT
Organism: Proteus vulgaris; assembly: GCF_016239305.1. Taxonomy (GTDB): domain Bacteria; phylum Pseudomonadota; class Gammaproteobacteria; order Enterobacterales; family Enterobacteriaceae; genus Proteus; species Proteus vulgaris_C. The sequence goes on from NZ_JAEHOQ010000020.1 coordinate 17,036, forward strand.
TACCATTAACACCAGAAACACATCATTTAATAAGCCAAAATCAGTTTTCAATGATGAAGCCCGACGCTTATTTAATTAATGCAGGTAGAGGGGCTGTCGTTGATGAAAAAGCATTAATTAATGCGCTAGAACAAAAGGAAATTGCAGGTGCTGGGCTTGATGTTTTTGAAACAGAGCCACTGCCGCTGTCATCACCTTTATTGAGCATGAAAAATGTGGTTGCCGTTCCACATATTGGGTCTGCGACAAAAGAAACTCGCTACGCAATGGCTGAATGTGCGGTAGATAATCTGATTGCGGCACTGAGTGATAACGTAAAAGAAAACTGCGTTAATTTCTAAAGTAGCAAACAGATCTTTTTGAAGTACAAAAAAGGTAATGCAAATCTACCATTACCTTTTTTATTGTATTTTTAATTTAAGCGGGATCTACGTGTGCCATCACACTTAATATCTGCTTATTTTGCAAAACATTATTACGAGCACTGACGACGATCGCATGACTTTCACTAACAGTGAGATCCCCTTTTATTTCAAGATGTACATCTACTAATAAATAATCACCTGAACGACGGGTTTTTAAATCATGCACACCTTGCACACCTGGAGTTGTAATCAGCTTCTGTTTAATTTCTTCCAATGTTTCTTCATCTGCCCCTCTATCCATTAAATCTTGCAAGGCTTGATAAGTAAAACGCCACCCCATACGTCCAACAAATAAACCAACTATTAACGCTGCAAGAGGGTCAAAGAATTTAAATCCAGCAAGACTACCAAGAATACCAATAGCAACAACCAGTGAAGAGGCAGCATCCGAGCGCGCATGCCAAGCATTCGCGACTAGCATATTAGAGTCCACTTTTTTAGCGACGCCAAGCATGTAACGAAAGAGCCCTTCTTTGGCTGCTAATGCTAATAAAGCAACATACAATGCAACGCGATGGACTTCAGGAATAGTTGAGGGATCTAAAACTTTATGGATTGCAGAAACCACCATACCTAAGCCAACAATTAATAAAATAGTTCCAAGGATAAGTGAAGCTGCGTTTTCATAACGCAAATGACCATAAGGGTGATCTGCATCAGGTTGTTTCTGACTACCTTTATTGGCAATTAGAACAACAAAATCAGCAATAAGATCAGAAAGCGAGTGAATACCATCCGCAATTAAGCCTTGAGAGTGCGAGAAAAACCCTACGGTAATTTGCCAAACGGATAAGAAAATATTAACAAAGACGCTCACTAGCGTGCTTTTTTTAGCTGCTTTAAATTTTTCAGACTGCGTATTACTAGCCCGATCCAACTCAATATCATCAATGTGATTATGTGTCATAATAATAATCTTATTTGGTTTTAAATAGCCTACTCTATTTATAATAGCTAAATAGAGTTCCATAGGTTATTTCAGGTTCCATAACTCATTGGTGAGGATAAAGGACGACTCTGAATAACAATCCAGTTTAGGGACTAAGATTGCTGTCCAGACATCATATTGAGATGTCATTACCTATTAATATGCCATATTTAATTCTTTATGTCTCTTATTTTTACCAATAAAATCTTATAGATACAGAACAATAATATAATTGATAATCATTCTTTTATGCATTTTCTCTTTGATAATGAGGTAAAGAGTTTTTATTTTTAATGCGATATTATTAATTGCTTTTTTGTCAGTAAGTTAAGGGGTATAACTTATTTTAATTATATTTTTGATATTATTTTAGCCCGTATTTACTTTCTTATGACTTATAATGTAAAGCAGTAAATAATCATTCTCACTCTTATTTAAAACACAGATCACAGCTATTTTTCACTATTATGTAATAATAGTAAATATTTTAAACTAACGCTAAGTGAGGTTTGTAATGTATAAGAAAATCCTAGTTCCTATTGATATTTTAGAAGATGAACTTTCTCAGGAACTGATCGCTCACATTGAACAAATTGCAAAGGTGGGTAAACCTGAGATCCACTTCCTCACCGTTATCCCTAACGCCGAACTTTTCTTCGGTATCGAATTTGCGGCTATTCCTGAAAAATTCAAAGATTCGTCAGAACGTACTCGTCTTGCTTTTGTCGCACTACAAGAAATGATCAAAGATGCTAAAATTCCTGATGAGCAAATTATATGTAATGTGGGTGTTGGTAATGCAAAAGATGAAATTTTAGAATATGCCCGCCACATTGATGCCGATTTAATTGCAATTGCTTCGCATCGACCTAATGTTTCATCCTACTTATTAGGTTCAACAGCATCATCAATTGTACGTCATGCAAAAATGTCAGTTTTAGTTATCCGTTAATCTTTAGTTTCAATAATAACAAAGCCCTTTATTTCAACAATAAAGGGCTTTTTAGTTAACTATGACCGTCCTAAATAAGGTTGACCGTTATTTTTTAACTGAATCTTGGACTGTATCAGCGGCAGACCAAATTCGGTATTTTACATCAACGTCTTTCGGTGCATAAATAACAATAGGTAATTTGCTGTTATAACGAATGAAGGCATCAGAGCCCATATTTGCCTGAACAAAAGCATCTTTTTTCGTATTATCCGCACAACCCATCATGGTAGACATTGGACCATTTAAATCACCTACAACATAATAGCTATAGCCCCAACCTTCTAAATTCTTTTCATCTAGATCAGCACCAAACCACTGATGATTACAATCTACTTTTAGCTCTTTACCAACGATTAACTCAACTTGGTAATTGCCTTCATTATCTTTTTGTTCTAACTCGATAACATGACGAACTTGATTTTCTTGAGCTTTAGGATAAGGCGCAACTTTATCTAAACTGTCGGTAGCTTGTGCACACGCAGATAAAGACATTGCTGCTACTAAAGATAATATTACTTTGTTCATCACTTTCTCCATTTTTACAGCGAACATTTCGCTGTTAACAAAATTAGTCAGATGTTTTTATTGCTCGTTATCTGAATACTAATATTTTTAGTGCTTGAATGCTAACATCTTAGTAAATACCACTATGAGAGGATAATTCTGAATGTTTTAAAAAGAAAAATCATGTTTTTTTATGAAATGTAAATTTGTGATACGTCACCATGCAGATATCCAATCTATGATTATACTGAAATAGAGACCCAATTTCTTTTCATAGGAGGTTATATGTTCTCAAATCAACAATCCCTTGTTTCTCAACTAAGAAACAGTGATCCTCGCTTTCAGGCGCTCTACGATAAACATCATCGACTCAATCAAGAAATTGCAAAATTAGAAGGCCCTAATGGAGCAGGCTATAATGATGAAGTGGTCAAACTAAAAAAAGAAAAACTTCATCTCAAAGATGAAATGCAAAAAATACTTCAACGAAGCGAAAAATAACGATCTTTTTAAAGCGATGATAGATGTCATCGCTTTTTATGATTAAAAACAAAGATACCACCCCATAAAGATGCATAATTAATGTATCTTTTGTTTTTTAGGGGTTCAACATGTCATCGATCCACGGCCATGAAGTTTTACAAATGATCCTTTCTTCAGACACTGCATTTACCAAAATGTCACTTATTGATGCTATTCATCAGCAATTTGGCAATGACTCTCGATTTCATACTTGTTCAGCTGAAAATATGACAGCGACTGAATTAGTTGATTTCTTAGAAAAAAAAGGGAAATTTATTCCTGCTGAAGGTGGTTTTACGACAAATGAAAATAAAATTTGTCGCCATTGATAAATATACAGTTTAAAACTCGATTGCCAGTGATTTCCTTTTCTAGTTAATAGACTTTTAAGTTTAAAAAATAAAAGACCATTATTTCTGGCAATCGTAAGGACTTTATTTATTGCACTTTAATCATCATCTGTTTGTAACCAGGAATCATCTTCCCAAACACTTTGAATAAGTTCCATAATGTGTTCATGCTTAGTTTCATCTTTTATGCCTGTAACTTGAATTGAGTTCATGCTACTAAAAGCGATACGAAACTGCATATCTGGGTATTCTGGAATGATCTTTTTTCTTAATTCATGTTCTAAAAGCGGAAGTAATGAGTCGGTTATCTTAGATTGTTTATTAAATAAAATTTCCACACGCATTGGTTTCACCATTTAAAGGCAAATAAACTGTATATAAATACAGTATTATATTCTAAGGAAAAAGAAAAGCCTTTTTACTAAAATTTTTTCATCGTTATTCATTAAATAATTTTTTAGCGTCTCTATAGGCTTAATGATAAGATGCATAATAAATACAACATATCACTAAGAGAAAAGAACATGGCAGGAAAAAGAATTTCTCGTGAGAAACAAACCATTCAAAAAATGGTTTCTCTTTATGCAAAATCATACCCTGAAACCGACTCGGATTATTATCAAAAATTAATCGATTATGCCTATAACCGGTTAGATAAATGTCGCTATGGTGAAGATAAACCAGCCTGTAAACAGTGTCCCATCCATTGTTACCAACCTATAAAAAGAAAAACTATGAAACAAATCATGCGTTGGGCTGGCCCACGGATGCTGATTTATCATCCGATTTTAGCAATACGTCATCTTATTGATGATAAAAAACCTGTACCTCCGCTTCCTGAAAAAAAGCGTACTATTCGTTCAACTGAGAAGTAAAGTCAGATTTCTTCAATCGATATAAAACATGTTCAGCTAAAGGGTGGGCTTTATCTAATGCGGGATGAAAGAAGTTATCAGATTGATGCATACCTAGTTTTTGCATCACACCTTGAGATGGAAGGTTCGAAACAGCAGTAAAAGCGACAACTTCTTCTAGTTTCAACGTTTCAAAAGCAAATCTAAATACGGCTAAAGCGGCCTCATATGTATACCCCTTACGCCAATGTTTTTGCCCTATACGCCAACCAATTTCTACACAGGGACTAAAAGGTAAAGAGGCGACTGGAATATTCAACCCAACAAAACCAATAAATTCTTGAGTTTCTTTTAGTTCAACTGCCCACATTCCCCATCCATTTTGCTGAATAAATTTTTCACGGATAGTCTCAACCATCTTATCGCTTTCTAATTGAGATAAAGTGCAAGGAAAGTAGCGCATTACTTCAGGTGAGGAGTTAACTTCATAAAAAAATGGCGCTTTATCGCTTTCACGCCATTCTCGTAAGTGTAGTCTAGGAGTCTCTAAATTCATCGTTATTCTCTATTTATACAAAACTAAGGCAATATCGATAAAATAGGACAAGCAAAAAATAATGACAATAAAAGAATATTTATTTTTTATTTTCTTTTAGTTGGTTTTCTACAGGTGCCGTTACTTTATCTTTATTTACATTAGCACTTTCTTTGATTGAAACCACTCGTTGTTGAGCAACCGATTTAGCTTGATGTTCAACTTGCTCTGATTGCCCTGTAAAAATACCACCACGCTTAATAGACATACTTCCGCAACGACTGGTACCACGTAACTCACCGTGCTCTAAAATATCTAGATTATTTGCAGCGCAAATGCCTTTAACGAAACCATCAATAATAATATCAGGCGCCGTTAATTCCCCTTCAACTTGGCCTGCATGCATAACACGAATAACACCATCTTTGACATTAATATTTCCCGATACTTTACCCCAAATTTGGATATCGCCATCAACATTAATATCACCTTGGAATACCGTTCCTTTCGCAATAATAGTATACAGTTTCTGCTCTGGCATCGGTTTTTTCTCTTCTGTTATGACTGGTGTAACAGGCTCGGCTGCTTTTGGTGTTTCAGTTTTACGACTAAACATAGCGGTTTTTTTTAACCTCAAAGTCATGGAATAAATAATAATGCTAAAAATTAGGATCAAGATAATCAAAAATTCCCCTGCCACTTTAGAACGCCAAAAGGCAATTAATGCAAGAGTCCAAATTATCCATATCCCACTAAATATAATATTTCGCAGTGTTCGCTTATTCTCCATAATTAGCTATACCCTACCTCCCTGACAATAAATACACTTATGCATTCATTATTTTAATGAATTTACGTCAAGTATGATGCCAATAATAAGGCTATTATTACCTTTTAGTTTATTGATTTGCCCCTTAAGGGAAATTACATTAAATAGAATAAAACCATAAAACTATTTATTTAAATACTCCGACCGCAATGTAAATAACTCGTGAAAAAATCACACTTTTGGATAAATATTTTTAATACGAATTAACATAAGATATACATGCTTATCTTTTTATTTAGGATTTTATTTAAAAGTTTTTAAGCCTAACTGCTCTTTTCTATTTACTCCTGCTAGAATTTGAGTCTTTAGTCGCATAAATAAAAAACCAATTAGAACAAAATCTGCTTCTTCTTAATAAAAATAACTTATTCTTCATTATAAATTTAGTTTTCCATCTTATAGACCACTATAAAAACACAGGTTATAATAACTATAGTTATTTGTAATGATTGAAATTAATTTTAGTGTTAATTTTTCTCACACACATAAAAACACTCAATCCTACAGAAAATAAGAACATATTTATGTCAACTTAGTTACAATTTAAAAACAAGGAATATAGTTACATTTTAAATACACCTATTATTTTTTTACACTGTAAAGCAAAAACAATAAATCCAACTATTTGTTATACAATAAATTTAATTATAAAAAAATAAAGTGTAAATTATTTATTACATATTAATACCTAATCTCCTCTATTGCTATTGATTAAATCTTTCCCTTCTTTAATTTTCTTTTGCAATTCATTAATAACATCTTTAAATTAACAAAATCACTTATCTTAAATTAGCAATAAAAATGTAATGTCTAATATCTAAAAAAAAACCACATCAAATTAAAGAAAATGTTCTTTTTTTTACTTTTAATAGCATTTAATAATAAAGAAGTGTTTTTATAAATACTATTATATTTATTGTTATAAAAACACAGTGATACTTATGTAATGATTTTTTGGGCAAAAAATGAATACCATACAATGTGATAATAAAAACCAATATGATTGCTTAGTTCAAAAGAAATCTTATTTTTATCCACAATATCAAATATTAGAAAATGAACAAAAAGCGCTGTTTATAATACGCAAAAACACACTTATTTTGCAAAACTGCACTGATACCGTAACGATTAATCAAGATCAAGTTCTTTTTTTACAGCAAGGTAATTACACAATAAAAACCCCCACTACAGAGCCATCAGAGATTATTTATATACCTCTCCCTGATGATTTTTTAAGAGATTTCACTGCAAAATACAACGATATTCTAAGTCAAATAGAAAGAGATGAAGATTTTTCGAGCGCTTTTATCTGTTTTCAAAACTCCCCTCTCATACAATTTTGTAGCAATGGTTTTGAATATATTACTATTCACTCTTGCCCTAAAACATTCACACAGTTACGAGTTGAAGAACTTTTAATCCTTCTGCTTTCAACAGAACAAGGTTCAGACTTGATGGCATTATTGCGTCAACTCAGTCATCGCCAAATCGATCGCTTAAAACTGTTTATGGAAAAAAATCACTTAAAAAATTGGAAACTCAAACAGTTTGCTCGTGAATTTGGTATGGGTTTAACTACATTTAAAGAACTTTTTAACCATGTCTATGGAACGTCACCAAGAACATGGATCTGTGAAAGAAGGATCATTTATGCCCATCAGTTACTACTTACTACCGAGATGAGTATTGTTGATATATCAATGGAATCTGGTTTTTCAAGCCAATCTTATTTTACACAAAGCTACCACCGTCGTTTCAATATGACACCGAGTAAGGCGAGAAATCTTAGATTAAAATTATAAAAAATCCAGCCGATTATCATAATATAAAAAAGCCATTCATCGTTAGAATGCTTAGAATTTATTCTTATGAGTGAGTTGTATATCGTGATAAAAGAAAATAGATGCCCTACCCAGCCTCATTATTATGACTGCTTAGCGTTACTAAAAAAAATGATGGCTAACAATGATAAAGAAACTGTAGATAGGCTATTTAACCTACAGTTTTCTTTTCATACAAATGAAAGTATTGTCAATGGATACAATGCCAATGAGCAACAGATAAAAATATTATCTCGCGTGCTATGCCGTGAAAGCTTAGATAGTTTATTACAATCTACTTGGTTTTTACGAAAAAAACATTGCCTTATCGCTATTACTAAAGAGGACATTCGCGACATTATTAAGATTTCCCGTTCTTTTCATACACGGCCGCCATATTCTGCTTTTACAGTAATGGATTGGGATCAGTCATTAAAAGCAACTGTTAATATCAATGAGCATATGCGTTTAATTCAAGCCATTATAAAACCACTTTTTATTTGGTGGGCTCAACATATTACACCTCAATTATTCACACTTTATGAAACAAAAAGAGAGCTTGAGTCTCAAATTAAACAATGTGAAAACATTAAGTCATTTGAAGAAAAACAACTATCAAATACAAAAGACTCTTTTTTATCTTTAGATGATATTAATATTAAACTTAGTACAGATAATGTTAGATTAATTGTCATTGATGATTTATTACAAAAATGTATTCAGTCACTTTTAGAACATTGGGAAAATGAGCCAGCCTTTAATATTAAGATCACAAATACACTAGATTATATACGTGGAGTGAAACCGAATTCTGAACTATTAAAACCCTTATGGGAGATTTTTAATAGTATTCCAGAAAACCCTGAAAATTGTCATAATTTAAAAGATTGGTTATTAGAAAGAGATCTTTGTTTAAAAAACGATATCTTTTTATGGAAATAAATAAAAATCAGCCCTTCTTTTAAAAGAAAAAAGAGCTGATGTTATCGTTTAATCATTTTATTTAACGTCTAAAATTTCAATTGTCACGATAGACATTGATTCCGGTGGTACTTGTCCAGGAACACCATTTTTTCCATAACCACCACCTGGTTTTATATAAATTTTAGCTTTGCCATTGATACCTGCTTTAGCAATAAAGGTATTCAGTGGTAATGGTAGTTGACGATAAGGTAAAGTAAGTGGCTTAGTTTTATCATAATTAAGCGTTACAGTCCCGTCTGTTAACTCTTCATGCATCGTAAACACAACCGTTTTACCTGCGATTAAATCAACAGGTTTACCCTGTTTTAAAATTTTAAAATAGGTATTATCGTCATACTGTATATAATTTTGTTTTTGAATTTCAGATAGAATAGATTTATTGCGTTGAGCATTATCTTTACCGATAATTGAATAAGCATAAGCAAGTTGCCCCGCAATCATTTGCCCCTCACCTGCTATTTTCTCAAGTTGTTCTTTTAATGTTTTATTTTCTTTTAATACATTGCTTGTTTCTGTATTTGCTTTTGCTAATTCAGCTTCTTTTGCCTTAATTTGCTCGTTTAATTGCGTACTCTTTTCTTCTAAAGATTGAGTTAATGCACGTTGAGTTTCAAGCTGTTTAGTGATGTCACGCATCTCTTTTTGGGTGTCAGCTAATGTCTTTTCTTGCTGTTTTGATTGTCCGATCGCTTCTGTTTGCTGTTGTTTTAACGCACTAATTTGCTGTGTACTTTCGATATTTTGTTTTTCTAATTGTGCTTTTACATCAGCTAATTGATTACTTAATTTATCAACAATATTTTGTTTCTCAGTGAGTTGCTTTTCCAATAATGCAGAGGCCTTAGCGCTTTCTGTTTGGCTCACTGTTAATTGTGCTAATGCAATATTACTCTCTTTAAAGCGAGTATCTAATGCTTGATATTTAGCCGATAACTCATTTTGCGCTTTTTCTAATTTAGCAATTAAATTATTTTTATCTGTAATTAAATTATCAACTGCTTTCTCGCCTGCAGATAAGCTTTTTTTCAGATCAGCTAATTCTGTTATTTTATTCTCTAACTGTAATTTTAATTCTGGAATAGTTTTCAGCTTTTCATCAGCCAGCTCTTTTTGCTGTTGAACTGCTAAAAGTGATTTATTAAGTTGAATTTGTTCTTGGTTATTTTTTTCAACTTGTGTTTTTAATTGTGCTATTTCTTGACGTTGTTCATCAACAAGTTTGTTATTAGCATCTTGTTGTTTTTCTGCTTCTGCTACTTTTAATCTAAGCTCGTGAGATAAATCTTCACGTTCTGATGTAATTTTCAATAATGTACTTTGTAGTTTCTCTATCTCTTTTTTCGCAGTGTTATCTTTTAATAATAGCTGTGCCTGCACAAACTGAGATTGAATATCTTCTTTTTCTTTTTTAATGCTTGCTAATTGACTCTGCACATCAGCCAATTGCTTGGTCAAATTAGTTTGTTCATTGGTTGTTGTCGATAAGGATTTTTCCAATGTTGCTATTTCTTTATTTTTTACAGCTTCTAACTTAGCTAACTCTTGTTCTTTTTGCTCACGACTACTTTGGAGTAATTGTTCAGCTTGAACATATTGAGCCTGGACATTTTCTTTTTCTTGCTCAATTTTAGTCAATAATGTTTGTTTTTCATTTAATTGATTTAATAGTTTTTCTTGTTCAGCTTTCGTACTCTCGAGTGAGCTTTGTAACTTATCAATTTCTTTTTTAGCACTATCATCTTTTAGTAGTGCTTGAGCCTGCAAATACCGAGATTGTAATTGTTCTTTTTCTTGCTCAAGTTGGGTAAACTTCGCTTCTAACTCTTTAAGTGTTTCTGATTGTTTTTCGAAATCTTGTTGTTGTTTTGCTAGTTCTGTGTTTTTTGCAGTTGTTGTACTTAACACATCTTCTTTATCTGCTAATTGCTTAATTAGTAAATCACGTTCTTCTTTTGTTGCTTTCAGGTCTGTTTGTAGTTTGGCAACAGCTTGTTTCAATGTGTCATCATCGAGTAAGTTATTTGCAGTCGCTAATTTTTCTTCTGTTTCAGTCAGAGATAATTCCAACTGCTTAATTTGGTTATTTGCATTTTGAAGTTTTTCTAAATGTTCCTTTAACGCTACTGTTTGCTCTGTATATTTCTGATACAGAGTTTGATATTTATTTCTTGTGTCGGCTAAACGATTCAACAACGTTTTATTAAAAAGAGGTTGTTTATGATCAAGCACAGAGCGATTAAATTGATATGCAAAATGGAAAGGAATTGCAGTCACAGAATAAAATGTGCCTGGAATAATGTCTAATAAGATATTTTCATTTTGTTGAGGTTTTGAATAGTTTTCTTTCGAATAAAGCGCTAAGGGATTATAGACCGTAGCATTATTTCTATACTGATATCGATTAAGATCTTCAGGTGTAAACTGAGGTTTAATCGGAACAAATGAGAGTAAAGGTGTCAAATAACGAGTATTATCACTCTTAAATTTAGAGTAATCCGCAGGTAATACTGGGCAACTTTCCGCCAGCGTGATATCAGGTGTCTTAACAGATTCGACCACCTGATTATCTATTTTTGCTGGTATAGAAGACCTAACTCGTTGCTCTGGCTTATTTTGTTGAGAAACCGTTGTTGTACGGTTTACTCCACGATTAGCCTGACCGGTTCTCGTTGACGATGAAATTGTAGCAGATGTTTTAGGCTCAATTTTAATTGGCTCTTGTGTTTCAAAATAACGGTCAAAATCTTCAATAACAGAATTAAACTCATTATTGGCAAACGACAGTGTTGGAAACAGCATAAAAGCGAGACAAACACTCTGCTTTAATTTCATAATAATTATTCACCTAGTTTTTTCAATGTCGAATTAACTGACATAATCGACAGATAGCGAACTTTTGCACACAAAACTTCTGTTTTTGATTCAATACTCATTTTTAGCAAATCTAAACTATCCTTACTTGCTGTGCCTTGAACACTACGGTACATCGCATTAATTTCACTAATTTCTTTAAATGAACTCATCATGGATTGATAGTCCGATGGAGAAAAAGTTTTTAGAGAATCAAGTTGTTTTATACAAGCGCTTTGTGGTGCTAATCCTAATTTTCTTGCATCTACGCCACTGTCAACAGATCCTGTTGTTGCTGTCATAGAAATCGGTTGGGCAGTTGCTACTGGCTGAGTCATAGCAACAGGCTGTGTTGCTTGAGCTTGCACCGGTGCTGGCGTCTCAACTGGACGTGTTTGATCTGACCAAACACACCCAGACAAAGCGAGAATGCTGGTAGTTATAAATACAGCAAGGACATTCTTTTTATTTTGTAATAAGGACATCATTTTTCCTTAATCCCGATCAGACTTAAATAAGAGCATATGAGTTGTCGCATTTTAAGCCATTTTATTATAATTTTCTATTACCTACTGCATACTAAATAAATAGGTTAACACTCAAGGTTGCAATGAGTGCTCCTATCATTTCATTTGTTTTTTCTTAAAACACTACTCACATCACACTAAAAATGTCCATTTTTGAATATCGGATTTATTTAGTAAAAATGTTGTCATATAAACTGGTTATTTTTTATTTCAGTAAAATAATACCAGATAACAATAAAAATAATAATACTAATTTTATCATTTATTTACACCACTTACGTGTAAAAATGGGGCTTATATTTTATTATCATTCTTTAACGACTAAGATAAAATCAAGAAATAAATATCAGATATTGTCATTGATATTTTTCTATCCTTCAATATAGGAGAACTAAGATGAATCATTTTAGAATAGGTATTGTTGTCGGAAGTTTAAGAAAAGATTCGTATAACAAACAAACAGCAAATGCATTAGTTAAGTTATTTCCTGAAGAGTTTACTCACGAATTTATCGATATCGCTAACCTTCCTCTCTATAACCAAGATGATGACAATAATACATCTTCTGCTGTCATCAGTTTCAAACAATACATAAAAGAGTGCCAAGGCATTATCTTTGTCACACCAGAATATAATCGTTCTATTCCTGGTGTACTTAAAAATGCGCTTGATCAAGCATCTCGTCCCTATGGAATGAATGCTTGGGATAAAATTCCTGCTGGTATTATTGGGGTTTCAACCGGTAACATTAGTACAGCTATAGCACAACAGCATCTACGTAACTCGCTATCTTTCTTAAATATGCCTACCTTAAATCAGCCAGAGTGTTACCTGAAGTGGTATGATGGGATGGTCGAAGATGGACAATTTGCTGAAAAAACGGCACATTTTATGCAAAATTGGGTTGATGCTTATGTCGCTTTTGTAAAAAAAAATAATCAATAATCGACACCACTAAAAAGAGCTTTGTTTTAATACATGGCTCTTTTTATTTTCATTTTTTGACTATCAAAAATAAAGTGTTCTATTTTTCATTCAATAATAAATTACTACTGCACCACTGATGGAAATTTTAATATTTTCTGAATGACACTGAATAATATAACCGCCTTATTTAAATATTAAACAATACATTAAAACTAATTTTGCTCCCTTTAAACGATATGCCTTATAATTATAATAAATGCTTATTATTTAAGCAAAAATAAAGTAATTTAAATAAAAACAGATACAAGATCAAAATGTACTACTTCGTTCAGTCGCACCAAAGTTCGAAAGTATCAATAAACTTCCATCAATATTCATTGGTGATATTTAGAATTTGATAATTATTTTTAATAATTTCTATTAGATTAGAATATTAGGCATAATGTGCGATACATCTCTAAATAATATACTTCCATAATTGTGATAAACAAAAAAATTACCTATATTAATCATCCATTAAATACTGGTAGGTAAATCATGGATAAAAATTTAAAAGAAATTGAGTGTGAAATTGCGGCACTGAAAATTGTTATCAAATCTTTACTTTCCACTCTAAGTGATAAACAACGAAGAGATATGCTTGGCAATATATCTATTGTAATTGAAGATACATCAAATCGATATCCTCAGCTTAATGAAGTGATTAACTTAACAGAGCAATATGTAAAAAAACTCACCCAAGCTTAGTGAAGAGAGTTATTCAAATTTATGTTTCCCAAAATATTATAGGGTGCATATTGCATCCTACTTATTTTGTTATATTAGATATGCTTTAATTTTATCCTATTGATGCAACTTTAAGTTAAGTTTATTAAGTTATTATTTCCTATCTCAAATATTCACCATTTTATTTTTTCAATAAAAACACCATAAAACTCTTGCTCTTTTTGGTTGATTTATTTTTTTCTTGGTTTTACTTAAACAATTAATTAATATAAAAAATAATTAATCACACTGTAATGTAGCATTATTTTCGAGGGTCATATGGAAAAAAAAGTTGTCAATATAGAGTATGAGATTGCAGCATTAAAAGTAGTATTAAAGGCATTGTTATTGACTTTAACGGATAAACAAAAAGAAGTCGCAATTCAAGATATAAACAAAACCGTCAATGATGCCTATATCAACCATGCTCAATACAAAGGTGTTATAACCAAAACAGAACAATATATAAAAAAAATGCTCTAAAAAGTTGGCGCTATATCATCCATACATCTCTTTTTATTATTATTTATTTTGAGGTGAATTATATTAGCGCCTTTAGAAAATTAAAATACCCCCAAACAAAACATCATCAATGATTGATTGATTGATTGATTGATTGATTGATTATAAAAATTAAAATAGAAAATATTCTGCAATCTATTAAAATAAAACAAATAAATTTACTATTTATAAATAGCCTATTTTATATAATATTTTTTACTTTTTAAATGGATTGATTAAGTATTATTATTATATTAATACCTAATCAATGTTGAATAAACATACAATAGCATGTGTGCCATCATTATTTCATTCATGCGCCTAACGAGTAAAAACTTACCACCTTAGACTCATGACTTATGGAAGGTATCTCGATATTAATGGTGCACAAGATTGAATTTTTGTACTGATAATTGTAATTCTTCTGTTTGCCTTTCTAACGAAATAGCAGCTGCTGATACCTGTTCAACCAAAGAGGCATTTTGTTGCGTTACACTGTCCATTTGGGTAATAGCAACACTCACTTGACCAATACCTTTACTTTGCTCCTCTGATGCAATAGTAATTTCTTTCATTATTGAAGTGACCTGTTTTACCCCTATCAAAATATCTTCCATTGTTTTTTCCATATCGCTCACTAAACTGGCACCTTTTTTCACTCGCGTTGTTGAATCAGCAATAAGTACTTCAATCTCTTTAGCCGCTTTTGCGCTATCTCCAGCTAAGTTGCGCACTTCATTTGCCACTACCATAAAACCTCGACCATGAGTGCCTGCTCTAGCGGCTTCTACCGATGCATTTAGTGCAAGTATATTTGTTTGAAATGCTATATTATTGATAACATTAATTATTTCAGCAATTTTACTCGAACTATTAGAGATCCCCTCCATCGTTGTGACAACAGATTCAGCTAACTTATTACCTTTTTCAACAGTTACTGACGCTACTTCAGCTAATTCTCTTGCTTGGTAAGCATGTTCCATATTTTGGTTAACTGCAGCAGTTATTTCTTCCATGCTTGCGGCTGTTTGCTCTAGTGCCGTCGCTTGTTCTTCTGTACGAGATGCCAAATCATTATTCCCTTTTGCAATTTCAGATGCGCCTCGATAAATACTGTCACTTCCCTGCCGAATTGTACTCACTGCCTCATGTAAGCTATTTTGCATTCCATTCAATAATGGTATTAATCGCCCTGCACAGTTATTACCAAAAGGTTCCAGTGGTTGACTAAGATCACCTTCTGTAATTTTTAAAAAATGCTGGCGAATACTTTCTAGTGGTTTTTGTAACATGGACACCAAGTAACGGTCGGTGAGAATAAGAATAATCCCGCCTAAAATTACGCTAATAAAAATAATAATTTGAGTTATTTCAATAAGTCTATCGACATCTTCTATCGTTCTATCAATTTTTATATTTGCGACTTGATTAAATTTTTCAGTAACATTACCAAATTCACGGCTTAATGCAGGAGTGACATTTCTAGCATGTTGCTCATATTCTTCAATAGTGCCATTTAATGCGAGTGCCATTTGTTTTTTAACTCCTTGTTCAAAAAGAGCTAACCAAATCTCCATCAATTCTTGAGAAACATTCGCATCCATAGGTCCTGGCGAAACAGATTTCATATACTCAATCTGTCTTTCCATATTCTCCATTGCGGTTTGAGCTTGAGCAAAATCGACTTCTTTTCCCTCTGCTTTTTGTTCTACCAAACGATTAAGCCGTGAAGTAAAACGAAAGTATTGATCATTTCCCTGACTAAGCGCCGCCATTTGCTTTATGATTTGATTATCAGCCTGATTACCTTCAGATATTTGTGATAGTGACCATGCGCTATAAAGACTCACACTGCCAAATAACACACATAAAGTACCTAGTATTACTATCATCATCACACGAATAGTAATGTTACGAAGTTTCTGCATCGAATTTCTCAACTAACAAGATAAAGTAATCCCAATAGGGCGTAATGTACTTTTATCGACACCTTTTCAATTTATTTTAATTTTTTACTAAAGTTTTTTATAAATTGATTTTTTATTTTCTATACATAAAAAGAGTTAGTTAAGAGAAACAAAAATGTTACTTATGTATCATTTTTTATAATTAGATATAAAAAATAAAAAAGCACGTAAAATCAATTAATTAAAAATTAATGATTTAAATAACAAATAAGAAGTGTTAAAGAAATAAAAAGATAATTTGAGGAAAAAATAAGTTGGAGCGGGCGAAGGGAATCGAACCCTCGTATAGAGCTTGGGAAGCTCTCGTTCTACCATTGAACTACGCCCGCAGTTGGTTTTTTCAATTATACGCTCCCCTAATTGAACAGCAATCCCCTTCTTATTTAAGTGATTATTTAATCATCACAAAAAACATAATCTATTAATATAAAACATAAAAAAGCCACCTTTCGGTGGCTTTTCAATTAATTACTATTCGTTAATTAGGATAACAATTATTTATTAGGACGCATTGCCGGGAATAAAATGACATCACGGATAGTATGGCTATTAGTAAATAACATTACCATACGATCAATACCAATACCTAAACCTGCTGTTGGCGGTAATCCGTGTTCTAATGCCGTAATATAGTCATGGTCAAAGAACATGGCTTCTGCATCACCGGCTTCTTTTTGACGAACTTGATCTTCAAAACGCTCAGCTTGGTCTTGTGCATCATTAAGTTCTGAGAAACCATTACCAATCTCACGCCCACCAATAAAGAATTCAAAACGATCAGTGATAAATGGATTATCGTCGTTACGACGAGCTAATGGTGAAACTTCTGCCGGGTATTCAATGATAAATGTAGGTTGAATTAGGTGGCTTTCTGCAACTTCTTCAAAAATTTCACATTGAACACGGCCTAATCCCCAGCTTTTCTCAATCTTAATACCAATAGATTGAGCAATAGCAACCGCTTTATCCATATCATCAAGATCAGCCATTACAGTTTCTGGACGATATTTGCAGATAGCTTCTTTCATGGTTAATTTAGCAAATGGTTTGCCGAAATCAAACTCTTGGTCGCCGTATTTTACTAACGAAGAGCCCAGTACATTTTCAGTTAATGTACGGAATAATTCTTCCGTTAATTCAATCAAGTCACGGTAATCTGCATACGCCATATAGAGTTCCATCATGGTGAACTCTGGGTTATGACGCGGTGATACGCCTTCGTTACGGAAGTTACGGTTAATTTCGAATACGCGATCAAAACCACCCACAACTAAACGTTTTAAATATAACTCAGGAGCAATACGCAGATACATATCAATATCTAACGCATTATGGTGAGTAATAAACGGACGCGCAGTTGCTCCACCAGGGATAGTTTGCATCATCGGCGTTTCAACTTCCATAAAGCCTTTGTTCACCATAAATTGACGGATACCCGCCATCACTTGTGAACGAATTTGGAAAGTTTTACGTGATTCTTCGTTAGAAATCAGATCTAAATAACGCTGACGATAACGCATTTCTTGGTCAGCTAGACCGTGAAATTTATCTGGTAACGGGCGCAGTGCTTTAGTTAATAAACGCACTTCTGTACAGTGAACACTTAATTCACCTGTTTTCGTTTTGAAAACACGACCACGAGCACCTAAGATATCGCCAAGATCCCATTTTTTAAATTGCTCGTTGTAGATGCCTTCTGGCAAATCATCACGAGAAACATAAAGCTGAATGCGACCCCCCATGTCTTGC
Organism: Proteus vulgaris; assembly: GCF_016239305.1. Classification (GTDB taxonomy): domain Bacteria; phylum Pseudomonadota; class Gammaproteobacteria; order Enterobacterales; family Enterobacteriaceae; genus Proteus; species Proteus vulgaris_C. The sequence goes on from NZ_JAEHOQ010000020.1 coordinate 35,067, forward strand.
AATGTAGCGAAAGATGCCTTGCCCATAATACGGCGAGTCATCATACGACCTGCAATAGCAACTTCCACATTCGCTGCGGCTAACTCTTCTGCGCTCATTGCATCATACTTTTGATGTAATTCGTCAGACAGTGCATCTCTGCGGAAATCATTTGGGAATGCGTTACCATTATCACGTAAAGCGGATAATTTTTCGCGGCGTGTTTGCAGTTCGTTATTTAAATCAGGTGCCTGCTCCGCACCTTGTTGCTGTTGCGACATGTTTTTCCTCACAGGCCCGCTTTTAAGCTAGCTTCAATAAATTTATCAAGATCACCGTCTAACACTGCTTGTGTATTACGCGTTTCCACACCAGTGCGTAAATCTTTAATGCGTGAATCATCAAGAACATAAGAACGAATTTGACTACCCCAGCCAATATCGGACTTGTTATCTTCCATTACTTGCTTGTCTGCATTTTTCTTCTGCATTTCCAGCTCGTATAACTTCGCTTTCATCTGCTTCATTGCCTGATCTTTGTTCTTATGCTGAGAGCGATCGTTTTGGCATTGAGTGACAAGACCTGTAGGAACGTGGGTTATACGTACCGCAGATTCTGTTTTGTTAACGTGCTGTCCACCCGCACCTGAAGCTCGATAAACGTCAATACGTAAATCAGCTGGGTTGATTTCAATATCAATATTGTCATCAACTTCAGGGTAAATAAAGGCAGAGCTAAATGAGGTATGACGACGGCCACCTGAGTCAAATGGGCTTTTACGAACTAGGCGGTGAACACCTGTTTCTGTACGTAACCAACCATAAGCGTACTCACCAATAATTTTGATAGTCGCTGATTTTAACCCTGCAACATCACCGTCAGATTCTTCAATAATTTCTGTTTTAAAGCCTCTTGATTCAGCCCAACGTAAATACATGCGCATCAGCATACTTGCCCAATCTTGCGCTTCTGTACCACCAGAGCCGGCTTGTAAATCAAGGTAGCAATCCGCACTATCATATTCACCAGAGAACATGCGACGGAATTCTAATTGCTCAAGTTTTTTATTTAACACATCTAATTCAGCAATGGCTTCGTTAAATGTCTCTTCATCATCAGCTTCAACCGCTAATTCAAGTAAACCAGAAACATCTTCTAGTCCTTGGTCTAATTGGTCGATAGTTTCTACGATAGCCTCAAGAGATGAACGCTCTTTTCCCAATGCTTGCGCCCTTTCTGGCTCATTCCACACATCAGGTTGTTCTAATTCAGCGTTAACTTCTTCTAAACGCTCTTTCTTGGCATCATAGTCAAAGATACCCCCTGAGAACATTTGTTCTTTCAGAGACTTCTTCAATTTGGTGTTTTACTGGGTTGATTTCAAACATGCTTTTTCGTCTTTATGTTGTTTTCAAAAACAATTGGAATAAATTTTGAACCGCATATTGTAACGGATATATCCACGGGTTTATAGCATTTATATACAATTGTCTATCCAATCGTTGTTGCCATAACAACGTTGTACTTTATATCACAATAAATTGCTTAAATTATTCGTATTAACAAGGCCAAATATGCTCAACAAGTAATTGTGCATTCCGTTGTCCTCTAAATTCATTCACATCTAATCGATAAGCTAATTCAACGATTTTAATGCTGTTATCAGGCCAGATATTAATATCAACATTAAAGGCGATAGCATCAATCATCAGATGACTATTAACAGGCTGAAGCATCATTTTTAAATGTTTACTGCCTACAATACGCTGTTGCAACAACGTAAATTTGCCATCAAATAATGGCTCAGGAAAAGCTTGCCCCCATGGGCCTGCTTCTCTTAGCATTTCGGCTATAGGTAGCGATAATTGATTTTCTGTCAATTCACCATCAGATAAAATAACACCTTGCAATTGCTCGTCAGAAACCAACTCAGACATTAAAGATGAAAAATGACGCTGAAATAGCGGAAACTTATCCTCTTCAAGGGAAAGCCCCGCAGCCATTGCATGCCCACCAAACTTCAGCATTAATCCAGGATTTAAAGTATTTAATCGTTCTAACGCATCCCTAAGATGTACACCACTGATTGAACGACCAGAACCTTTTAATAGTCCATCACCGCTAGGTGCAAAAGCAATAACAGGACGATGTAGTTTTTCTTTAATTCGAGATGCTAATATGCCCACAACACCTTGATGCCATTCAGGGTGATAAATAGCTAAACCATTCGGCAAATCATGTTGAGTGCCCATAAATTGACGGAAAATAGTGGAGGCTTCTTCTTGCATACCTGCTTCAATTTCACGACGAGTTTGATTTAAGCCATCAAGTTCATTCGCTATTTCACGCGCAGAACCAATATTATCAGTTAAAAGTAGAGCAACACCCACAGACATGTCATCAAGACGCCCCGCTGCATTTAAGCGTGGCCCTAAAGAAAAACCTAAGTCACTGCTTACCAATTGAGATAGCTCTTTACGAGAAACCTCAGTAAGTGCTTTTATCCCTACACAACAACGACCAGCTCGAATACGACGTAATCCCTCATAAACAAAAATGCGGTTATTTTCATCAAGAGGAACGACATCAGCCACGGTTCCTAATGCAACTAAATCGAGAAAATCAGCCATATTAGGACGCACTAAATTGTGTTGTTCAAACCAACCTAATTTTTCTAATTCAGCTCGCAATGCCGTCATTAAATAAAAAGTAACACCAACGCCAGCTAATGATTTAGATAAGAAATCGCAATCAGCCAAATTAGGGTTAATAATCGCATCAGCAGCAGGTAATGTTTGTCCCGGCAAATGGTGGTCTGTTACTAGGACTCGGATGCCATATTCATGAGCAGTCTCCACGCCTTCAAAAGATGAAATACCATTATCAACAGTGATAATGAGATCAACCCCTTTTTTTGCAACATCATGAACAACTTGAGGGCTTAAGCCATAACCATCATCAAAGCGATTAGGAATATGATAGCTTACTTGCTTAAATCCCATTTGGCGTAATGCTTTGATAGCCAATGCTGTACTGGTTGCACCATCCGCATCAAAATCACCGACAATCACAATGCGAGATTGCTGTTTTAAAGCCTCGATAAGCAATGAAAGTGCCGTTTCAATTCCGGTTAATGCTTGATAATGAAGTAAGCCTTTTAACGATCGTTCTAGTTGAACTTCGGATGTTATTCCGCGATTAGCATAAATCTGTCGTAATAAAGGATCTAAGTTATCCGGCAATTGAGTTGCCTGTGCAATTCGACGACGTAGTGTCGGTTCAATAGTGACCATAAAGCGTGATTACTTCTCTTTTTTATCTAATAATTCAATAAGGTTTTGAGCAGAAATATACCCACCATAAATACTCGCATTAGGTAACACAATAGCAGGTGTACCTTGAATTCCCATCATGGTGCCTAATTTAAAATGTTCATTAATATTGATTTTTTTACATTCATCAATGGGAATAATTTTGTCACCTTTAAATGCACTGTCTAATGATTTATTAGGAAAACCGCTACACCACACAGCATTCATTTCTTTACTCACAATATTATTGCCAACACCATTACGAGGAAATGCTAAATAACGTACCGTTATCCCCCGTTTATTCAGTTCAGGTACTTCTTGGTGAAGTTTTTGACAGTAAGGACAACTAATATCAGTAAAAATGGTGATCACATGGCGTTCATTACGCGCTTTATAAACGATCATTTCATTTTTAAGTGAATCTACTTTTTTCATAATAACTTGATTGGCAATACTAACAGGCTCACCGCTACTGATATTATAAATAGGGCCAGCTGTTAGGTATTTACCATCGTCAGTAATGTAAAAAATACCTTTATCTGATAACACTGCATTTAATCCAACAATCGGGGTTGGTTGAATGCTTTCTGCTTTAATTTGCATTTTAGCCAGTTGCGCTTCAATAGAAGCATTGTCAGCAAGCACAGGTATTGACACCATGCTTAATAGTATTGGCAACCAGAGTAATTTCTTTTTCATTTAAATTCCTATTTAATGCCAGCCTGTTGGTGGCTATCCCCTTGGATGATGTTGCTGATGAAGCACTTTCAAGCGCTCTGTGGCAACATGGGTATAAATCTGTGTTGTAGAGAGGTCACTGTGCCCCAATAACATCTGTACAACACGCAAGTCTGCTCCATGATTTAAAAGATGTGTTGCAAATGCATGGCGCAACACATGGGGTGATAACTTTTCAGTATCAATTCCAGCAATCACAGCATAATGTTTTATCCGATGCCAGAAAGTTTGTCGTGTCATTTTCTGCCCTCTTAGGCTAGGAAAAACGATATCGTCTGTTTTTCCTTGCATTAACGCGGGCCTTCCATATTGCAGATATTGTTCTAACCAGTAAACAGCCTCTTCCCCTAAAGGAACTAATCGTTCTTTATCGCCCTTACCGATCACTCTTAATACACCTTGCCGTAAACTGATATCAGAAAGAGATAATCCGACCAATTCAGAAACACGAAGCCCACAGGCATAAAGCACTTCAAGCATTGCTTTATCGCGTAATTCTAATGGCTCATCAATACAAGGCGCATTGAGTAAATCATCCACTTGCCGTTCACTTAAGTCTTTAGGTAAGCGTTTCGGCAGTTTTGGGGTTGAGAGTAATGCACTAGGATCATCTAAGCGTAATTTTTCACGATAAAGATATTGAAATAATCGACGCATTGTACTGAGCAAGCGAGCAGCACTACTGGCTTTATATCCTTCATCAAGACGCGTCGCGAGAAAGGATTGTAAATCCAAGGTAGTCACAGATAACCAATCCAATTGATGATGTATAAGCCACTGGCCTAATGCTTGTAAATCTAAACGATAAGAACTGAGTGTATTAGCCGATAATCCTTGCTCTAACCAAATATTGTCGAGAAATTGCTCAATAATAATATCTGTATCTTTATGAGTCTGCGTTGTTTTTTTTGTCGATAATTTGGTTTTTGACACAGTCTTACTCTCCTGCTCTTTAGTTTATTGCCTTTACATTATGCCTTATAAAACTTTTTTTCTGATACAATAGTGACCTTTATTGGCAAAAATATCCTAAAAATCTTTATGAAAATTGGTCTATTTTACGGTTCTAGCACCTGTTACACCGAAATGGCAGCAGAAAAAATTCGTGATATTCTCGGTGAAGAGTTCGTTGATCTCCATAATGTTCAAGAGTGTGATATCACGCTTATGGAGCAATATGACATTCTTATTTTAGGTATTCCCACTTGGGATTTTGGCGAGATCCAAGAAGATTGGCTCAATATTTGGGAAACATTGCCAACATTAAAGTTAAAAAATAAACTTATTGCGATGTATGGAATGGGCGACCAAATTGATTACAGCGAATGGTTTCTTGATGCACTAGGTATGCTTTACCATCATTTATTGCCAAGTGGCGTTAAATTTATTGGGTTCTGGCCTGTTGATGGATATGAGTTTGTCAGTCCAAAACCGTTGTCAGATGATGGTAAGCATTTTGTTGGTCTTGCATTAGATGACGTTAATCAATTTGAAGAAACTGATGAACGTTTATCACAATGGTGTATGCAAATTTTACGTGAGATAGAAGAAAACTTATAAATATAATGCCCAGAGATTAAATATCTGGGTATTGCATTAATAATTGCGAAAAATTACGCCATTCATTTTCAGTCATACTATCAAAAGCGACCCACAACGTGATTTGTTTTTTATTCAAAATAGAGGTCAGCGTTATTCGAGTACCAAATCGACTAATCCAAGGACGCTTTGTTATTTGCCACTCATGAAGTTTCCATTGCACTCGATTGCCGTTCAGTAAAGCAAAATCACCTTTGATTCGACTAATGTTTTTTTGCGTAAAATACCAGCTTCCGATCAAAAGTAGCAACAAAGGCACCCAAATATAAATAAAATCAGGGGGCCATGGATATAGCAATAACCCTATTTCAAAAGCAACATAAATTGCAGTTGAAAAGAGTTGTGTAAACCATGACACTGTAAGATGCGATTTCCATAAGATCACGAGTTATATAAACTCCCGCTTTAGTTCTATACCGATATAAATAACGTTAAAGAATAACCTATTTATAATGTAACTTCTTTTTTAATCCTGTAAATAGTTTACCTTACCTTTTAGATTTAATTTTTTATTATTTTTGACTGTTTTATACTTAATCAAAAAAACACAATTTAATAGTAAATACGTAATCTTTATTCTTTTTTAATTACTATTTTAATAAAATAAGCATACCTGATTTATTAAATACTCAGAAGATAATCGTGAAAAATGATCATTTAAACGCTAATTTATAGAGATAACACGCATTTTTATCGCAAACCTGTTCTTTATTTCATCAAATTTTAGAACGTGATTTTATTTTTATATAAAAATAAAAAACGCCTTTATTAGATAATAAAAGCGTCATTTATAATCAACAAAATTATTATTTAACCTATCGCTGATTTTATACGTTTTTTTTATTAATATTTATCAACGATCTCTGCCATTCTCGCCCGATTACGCTCTTGAATTAACTTCACCATATAATAGAGCGATTCATCGTCAGGACGACCATGGTTCATTAACCAGTTAAATAAATCAGGATCTGCACATTCGAGTAAACGAACAAAAAGCGCTTTATCGTTATCAGATAACGTATCGTACTCATTTTCGAAAAAAGGCATGATAGAAATATCCAGCTCGCGCATTCCACGGCGACATGCCCAGTTAATTCGTGCTTTATTCTCTATATCGATAGTCATACTCTGCTCTTTACATTGTTCAAATCAAGAAATACTACGATTTCTTCCTATCTTCGATGATAGTCTTATCACGAAATTTTTAACATCAAAATGATCACAGTTTGCAGGTTTCGTCTCATAGACACCATATTGAACACACATTTATTAGTCATTTGCCAGGTTCATTTTCTGTGCGTTATAAATAATAATGACTTGCATTGTCTTGTGACTCTTTTACCATAACTGATGTATCTGATTAAATTAATCGCTGGTGACATCATGACTCAAAATTCGACTCAGGCTAAACGCCCTAATGCGGCAATCAATTTACCGTTAACACTGATTTCTTTAGATGAATGGTCACTGATAACAGCAACCGGTGCTGACAGTGAAAAATATCTACAAGGCCAATTAACTACCGATATTACAGCACTTCCTGCAACTACGCATACGTTATCAGCTCACTGTGAAGCAAAAGGAAAAATGTGGAGCACATTACGCTTTTTCCGTATGCAAGACGGGTTTGCTTATATTTTGCGTAAGAATGTCGCACAAAAACAACTGACTGAATTAAAAAAATATGCAGTATTTTCAAAAATAACCTTAACTGAAAATACACAAGCCGTATTATTAGGATTAGCAGGACAAGGCGCAGCTCAGGCTTTAGCTGACTATTTCCCTAATATTCCTCGCAAAGCGAATGAAGTCATTAATCACGACAATACTTATATTCTTCAACTACCTTTACCTACTGAGCGTTTCTTAATTGTCACTGACGAAGAAACAGCAAAAAATCTAGCCACAACATTAAAAGCACAAATAAGTGATAGTGAACAATGGTTAGCTTTAGATATTGAAGCTGGATACCCTATTATTGATACCCCAAATATCGAACAGTTTTTGCCTCAAGCAACAAATCTACAAGCATTGCCATTAAGTATCTGCTTTAAAAAAGGCTGTTATACTGGGCAAGAAATGGTTTCTCGCGCGAAATTCAGAGGTGCCAATAAACGTGCTATGTATCTGTTATCGGGCGGTGGTACTGAATTGCCAGAAATTGGCGGTAGCATTGAGTGGCAGCTGGGTGAAGATAAATGGCGTAAAACAGGCACTGTATTAAGTGCTGTACGTATGGCAGACAATACTATTCTTGTAGAAGTTATCATGAATAACGACATGGAAGCTGACAGCGTATTTCGTGTCCAAGGCGATAACATCAGTCGCTTATCCATTAAACCTCTTCCTTACTCTTTAGAAGAAGAGTAACGCTTATTTAAATCAGAATGGATTTTTATGACACAACAACCTAATGGGGCTTTTGGCCCCTTTTCAGAGACTATTAATTTCATTATGGAATTAGATAAACTTAAACGTGTTTATCGTAAAAATAATGTCTTAGACAATAGCCGTTCTGAAAATACGGCAGAACATAGCTGGCATTTTGCAGTTGCAGCAATGAGCTTTCAACCTTATGCCGGCGACATTGATATGGGGCGTGCTATTCAATTAGCTTTAGTCCACGATATCGTTGAGATCGACGCTGGTGACGTTATGGTGTATGACGTTGTTGCTCGTGAAGCTATCAAAGAACATGAGCAAAAAGCTGCTAAACGTATTTTTGCTTTATTACCATCCCCACAAAGTGAATATTTCCTCAATTTATGGCTGGAATATGATGCAGCTGAAACACCTGAATCTCAGTTTGCTAACATTCTTGATCGCGCCATGCCAATGCTGATGAACTTACATAATGAAGGTCAGAGTTGGGTGGAAAATAATATCCGCTTAGAACAAGTGTTAGCGCGCAATCTGTTTATTGAAAAACAGTGGCCAGAATTTTGGCAGTATCTCTACCCTCAATTATTAGAGGCGCAGAAAAAAGGCTGGTTGAAGTAGCAACAAAAAATACCGATGGCTAACTTAACCATCGGTATTTAATTTAGGAATATTGTTAGATTAAAGCTTATTCGTAATCACTAATTGGCGCACATGAACAATGTAAATGACGGTCGCCATACACATCATCAAGACGTTTAACTGCTGGCCAATATTTGCTTTGTTTCGTTGCTTCACTTGGGAATACAGCACATTCTCGGCTATAACTGTGTGACCACTCTTGCACTAATTCATATTGTGTATGAGGTGCATTAACTAATGGATTGTCATCAATTGGCCATACGCCTTTATCTACCTGTGCAATTTCAGCACGAATAGAAAGCAGAGCTTCAATAAAGCGGTCAATTTCCACTTTACTTTCTGATTCTGTCGGCTCAATCATCAATGTACCTGCAACAGGGAATGACATAGTTGGAGCATGGAATCCATAGTCAATTAAACGCTTAGCTACATCCATTTCACTGATACCGTAATTCGCTTTTAATGGGCGAATATCGATAATACATTCATGTGCGACATAACCATCAGCGCCAGCATAAAGAATGTCATAATCATTTTTCAAGCGTTGTGCAATATAGTTCGCATTTAAGATTGCCACTTGGCTTGCTTGTTTAAGCCCTTGTGCCCCCATCATACGAATATACATCCAACTAATTGGTAATATTGAAGCACTACCGAACTGAGCCGCAGAAACGGCACCTTGTGTGGTGACATTTTCCATTTCAACAACAGAATGTCCCGGTACAAACGGCGCTAAGTGTGATTTCACACCAATAGGTCCCATACCTGGACCACCACCACCATGAGGGATACAGAAGGTTTTATGTAAGTTTAAGTGAGAAACATCAGAGCCAATAAAGCCTGGTGTAGTTATTCCTACTTGCGCATTCATATTGGCACCATCAAGATAAACTTGTCCGCCATATTGATGAATGATCTCGCAAACTTCCCGAATACCTTCTTCGTAAACACCATGTGTTGATGGATATGTTACCATCACACAAGAAAGTTCAGCTTGATGTTTTTCTGCTTTAGCTTTTAAGTCTACAATATCAATGTTGCCATTATCATCACAGCCAACTACCACCACAGTCATGCCTGCCATATGTGCAGACGCTGGGTTTGTACCGTGTGCAGAGCTTGGAATTAAACAGATATGTCGTGCATTTTCACCACGACTTTGGTGATAACGACGGATTGCTAATAGACCCGCATATTCCCCTTGTGCTCCAGAGTTTGGTTGCATACACATTGCATCATAACCGGTTAATGCAGCAAGCCAATTAGCCAATTGCCCAATCATCACCTGATAGCCTTTCGCTTGATAGGCTGGGCAGAATGGATGTAGCTCTGTAAACTCAGGCCATGTAATTGGGATCATTTCAGCAGCCGCATTTAGTTTCATCGTACATGAGCCTAATGGGATCATTGCTTGATTTAAAGCTAAGTCTTTATTTTCTAAGCGATGCATATAACGCATCATTTCAGTTTCACTGTGATAATGATGAAAGTTTTCATGTGTTAACACAGTGTCTTTACGTCGCATAGACGCGGGAATAGATGCTGAAGATGAAGCGACTTGTTTATCAAGTGTATCAATATCACCCACTAATGCTTTACCACTAATGATCTCAATAAGCTTTGATACATCTTCACGCGTTGTAATTTCACTTAATGTGACACCAACAGCGCCGGCAATATCAGTGCGCAAATTAATTTCAGCATCTTTTGCACGTTGTAATACAGCAGCTTTATCCGCTGTTTCAACCGTTAAGGTATCAAACCAAGTTTGATGACGTAACGTCATGCCATTTTGCTGTAAACCCACAGCCAAAATATCAGTTAAACGATGAATACGTTGAGCGATGGTTTTTAACCCTTCTGGCCCATGATAAACCGCATACATAGCAGCAATGTTGGCAAGTAAAACTTGAGATGTACAAATATTGGAGTTGGCTTTTTCACGGCGAATATGCTGTTCTCGCGTTTGCATTGCCATACGTAAGGCACGATTACCAGCGGCATCACGAGACACACCAATGATACGACCCGGCATTGCACGTTTATATTCATCACGACAAGCAAAAAATGCCGCATGAGGGCCACCATATCCCATCGGTACACCAAAACGTTGTGCTGAACCTAATACGATATCAGCGCCTTGATGACCCGGCGCTGTTAATACCACCAGCGCCATTAAATCGGCAGCAACACTAGTAATGATTTTGCGTTCTTTCAGTTCAGCCAATAACTTACTGTAATCATGAACTTCACCTGTTGTGCCTACTTGTTGTAATAGCACACCAAAAACACCTTCAAGCTCTAATACCTTTTCCGCTTTATCAACGATCACTTCAAAACCAAAGGTATCTGCGCGGGTTTTTACTACATCTAAAGTTTGAGGATGAATATCATCAGCGACAAAGAAACGATCTGCATTTTTTAGTTTGCTTACACGTTTTGCCATCGCCATTGCTTCAGCAGCTGCCGTTGCTTCATCGAGTAAAGACGCAGAAGCAAGATCCATTCCCGTGTAATCAATAGTGACTTGCTGGAAATTCAGTAGTGATTCAAGACGACCTTGAGACACTTCTGGCTGATACGGTGTATAAGCGGTATACCAACCCGGATTTTCTAATAAATTACGCAAAATCACCGGAGGTAATACAGAAGGCGCATACCCCATACCAATATAAGAGGTAAAACGCTTATTTTGGCTGGCGATGGCTTTAAGTTCAGCCAAGGCTTCTTGCTCTGTTGCTCCTGCCCCCACATTTGGTGGAGTATCTAATTGGATATTATCTGGAACAATTTTTTGGGTTAATTCATTTAATGAGGAGACGCCAACAGCACTGAGCATCTCTTTAATCTGTTCTGGTGATGAACCAATATGGCGACGAATAAATTCATCACGATATTCTAACTGATTTAAAGTCTGTGTCATTGCAAGTAATTTCCTGAATTCACGATGAATGGATAGGTAATAGCCATGGCTTAAAAAACGTAGTGATAGCGATAAAATAACAAGCTAATAAACAAAAACGCCCCGCATGGTTTGACGGGGCGCTTAGTTTTATTCTTCGCTATCTACCAGTTCTTGATAACCCGCGGCATCAAGTAGGTCATCTAATTCGCTTTCATTATTTGCTTTAATGCGAAATAACCAACCTTCTCCGTAAGGTGCGCTGTTTACCAGCTCTGGAGAACCATCTAACTCTTCATTTACTGCGATAATCTCACCCGATAATGGTGCGTAAATATCAGACGCCGCCTTTACAGATTCAGCAACAGCACAATCATCACCAACAGTCACTTCTCTACCCACATCAGGTAAATCAACAAACACCATGTCACCTAACAGTTCCTGTGCATGCTCAGTAATACCGATTGTGTATTCTCCATTGCCTTCAGAACGGATCCACTCATGAGATTGCGCGTATTTTAATTCACTAGGTATTTGACTCATTGACCTTACTCTCCATTTAAAATAATTGTGCGTGTTATACCAATGCTTTACCTGAGCGAACGAAACCAGGTTTAACAACTTCTACTGGCATTTCACGATTACGCATTAATACAATTGCGCTATCTTTAATACCTGCAGGAACTCTTGCTAATGCAATACTAAAGCCTAATGTGGGTGAGAAAGAACCACTTGTAATCACACCTTCTCTTAATTCACCCAAATCATCAGTAAAGTGTACGGCAGTACCTGCACGTAGCACACCTTTCTCTCGCATAACAAGGCCGACAAGTTTATCTGTGCCTGTTGCGCGTAATTTTTCTAATGCTTCTCGACCAATAAATTGACGATCTTCAGGTAACCATGCGATCGTCCATCCCATATTAGCTTCGAGCGGATTAATAGTTTCATCCATCTCTTGGCTATAAAGATTCATTCCAGCTTCTAAGCGTAATGTATCTCTTGCACCTAATCCGGCAGGTTTAACCCCCACCGCTAATAATTTTTTCCAGAAATCGACAGCTTGGTCTTTTGGCATCGCAATTTCATAACCCGCTTCACCGGTATAGCCTGTTGTTGCGATAAACAAGTCATCAATCTCTACGCCATAAAAAGGCTTCATTGCTGAAACAACTTGACGTTGCTGTTCAGTTAATAAACGTTGAACCTTTTCTTGTGCGTGAGGGCCTTGAACAGCGATCAATGCCAAGTCATCACGAACAGTAATATCAACCACGTAATCTGAAACATGTTGCTCAATCCATGCCAGATCTTTTTCACGAGTAGCGGAGTTCACCACAAGGCGGTAGAAAGAATCATCAAAGTAATAGACGATAAGATCATCAATTACACCGCCTGATGCATTAAGCATACCGGTATAAAGCGCCTTACCTTTTTCGGTGAGTTTAGCGATATCATTCGCTAATAAATAACGTAGGAAATCTTTAACTTGCGAGCCATGTAAGTCAACAATAGTCATATGAGAAACATCAAACATACCAGCATCACGGCGTACATTGTGATGTTCATCTATTTGAGAGCCATAATGCAGTGGCATCATCCAACCATGAAAATCGACCATACGAGCACCGCAGGCTACATGCTCATCATACAACGGAGTCTGTTTTGCCATTCTTCCCTCTTTCTACTTTTACTTTAGATTATTTCAGAGAACGCAATTTGTTAAATATAAAATTAAACTTGATTAGAAATCAGCGTATTAATCACGAGTTTAAGTTTATTTTTAAACATTAATTTAACAAATACGAGCAATTAACGTACAACGCAAACGATACCATCCTCTTGAACTTAGCATTGTCAGAAAAAATAAACCATAAGTTAAAATAGGGTATTGTGTCTTTCAATCATAATAGAGAGATATGAGTATGCAGAACTAATGATTGCAATTATGCGTATCAGCGCTCATTTTTAGCGAGGAATTCCTATAAAAAAGGAGTTAGTGCAAAGAATAGACTGAAAAAATAGATTTTTTTAGTTCTATTTCTTCAGTCAGATATAAATAAAAGTAATGTGAAATAAGAGAGGAATTAGATTTTTTCAACTGAAGTGAAATTTTTATCACTTAACCATTCAGGTAAATCAGAAAGCCCCATTGCTTGTTCAAGTAACTTCGGTTTTACGCCCGGTAAACTATCTGCTAACGAAAGACCGATATCTCGAACCCATTTTTTGACAGGATTGTTACCAGCAAAAAGTTCACGAAATCCCTGCATACTCGCTAACATCACGGCTGCTGCGTGTTTGCGACGACGCTCAAATCGTCTCAAATAGAGATATTCACCAAAATCTTTACCTTCTGCTTTTAAGCGACGGATCTCACCAATTAACTCTGCAACATCCATAAAACCAAGGTTAACACCTTGTCCAGCTAAAGGATGGATAGTATGTGCCGCATCACCTAATAACGCTAAGCGAGGAGCTGCAAATTGGCGTGCATAGCGACCAGTTAGCGGTATTGTCATCCGATCACTGATTAATTCACATTGCCCCAAACGCATATCAAATGTCACACCTAATGTGCGCTCAAATAGGATTTTATCTGCATTTTTGTAGCGTTCAGCAAGATGGCTTGGTAAAGACCAAACAATAGAGCAAGTATGGGGATCAGAAAGGGGTAGAAATGCCAAAATACCTTCACCATGAAAAACTTGGCGAGCAACATTGTCATGAGGTTGTTCAGTACGAATAGTAGCGACTAATGCATGATGTTCATAATCCCAAAAAGTCAGCGGAATATCAGCATGTTTACGTAACCATGAATTAGCGCCATCGGCTCCGACAACTAATCTTGCCGTCAACATTTCACCATCATTAAGAGTAATAAACGCATCATTTTCACCCCAAACAATACGTTCAATTTGTGTCGATGAATAGAAGGTTATATCACTGTGGCTTTCACATTTTTGCCAAAGCACTTCTCGGATAAGATTATTTTCAATAATAGAACCTAAATGGCTGAATCCTTCTTTTTGTGCCGAAAATTCAATACGACCAAAACTATCCTGATCCCAGACTTCCATACCTTGGTAAGGCGTTGCTCGTAAAGCATTTAAGTTTTCCCAAACACCTAATTTTTTCAGTAACATCTCACTGGCTGTATTAATAGCGGATACCCGTAATGAAAAATCATCTTGCGGGTGAAAATGTTTCGTTACTGGGTGATTTTCTATTATCGCTATACGTAATCCACACCCGTGTAATCCGCTGGCTAATGCAAGCCCAACCATTCCACCACCAGCAATAACAACATCAAATGATTTCATAATAAAAGTATCCTAAAAAGCAATTATGCTCAGTTTGTCCAACCTAATGTTTGGTGTGCTAATTTGTTACGAAGTGTAGGCACTAATTCCATCGTCATTAACCCTAAATTACGGGAAATAATAAGAGGAAAACAATGATTAGCAAACACTTTCACCAACCCATCTGTAATAGAAATGGTTTTTTCTCTGTCTTGCTGGCGAAGTTGCTGGTATTGAGAGAGTACTCGATAACTACCAATATCTTTATTGGTGTTAATCGCTTGAGTAAGCGTATTTGCCAACGTCATCACATCACGTAAACCAAGGTTAAAACCTTGTCCTGCAATAGGATGGAGTGTTTGTGATGCATTGCCTACTAAGGCTAAACGGTGACTAATAATTTGGTTGGCTTTTTGTAGTGCTAAAGGATAGCTATTTCGTTTACCGATATGTTCGATTTTTCCTAAACGCCAGCCAAAGTCACGTTGTAAATGCGCGATAGTTGTTTCATCATCCCACTGTGAAATTTCATCCCATCTCTCAATCGGATGACACCACACTAATGAGCTACGCCCTTCACTCATCGGTAGCATTGCTAATGGGCCAAATTCAGTAAAACGCTCAAAGGCTTTTCCCTCTGGGTCTATTTCTGTTTTGACATTAGCAATTACAGCGACTTGATGATAAGGCTCACGTTGCCATTGAATATGGCATTGGTGGCCTATAGGCGAGTTTGTACCGTCTGCCGCAATCAGTAAATCACCTGTTAATTGCGTACCATTATCGAGCGTTACCTCAACACAATCTACATTACGCTGAACTTGTTCAACTTTAGCGGGGCAATAAAGCGTGATATTAGATTGCTTTTTTAGCTTGGCAAAGAGTTGTCGTCCTGCGTCATGCAACTCAATTACATAACCAAGTGCAGATATATCATAGTCTTGCGCATGAATATTAACAAAACCACAATGGCCTCTATCTGAGACATGAACGTGATTAATGGGGGTAACAAAAGGTTTTAATATTGACCAAAGCCCAATTTGTGATAACCGCTTTGCTGTTCCATGGGCTAATGCAATCGCTCTTGCATCAAATCCAGGGTGCCCATTATCAGGCTCTCTTGCTTCAATTAACGAAATTGAAATATTGCCTTTGTTTAATGCGGAAAGTGCTAGTGCTAATGTTGCACCTGCCATTCCACCACCCACAATAATCACATTCATACTGATTTTAGCCTTAAATTTTTCCTGCCATCAGAGCTTCAATTTCATCAGGATCTTTAACAACAGATGCCGTTAAGTTCTCATTACCCGTTTCAGTAATAACAATGTCATCTTCAATACGAATACCGATACCGCGATACTCTAGTGGTACATCAGCATCTGGTGCGATATATAGCCCCGGTTCGATAGTCAGTACCATGCCTGGCTCTAAAATACGGTCACGATCTGTTCCATAATGTCCAACATCATGAACATCAAGGCCTAACCAGTGGCTTAGGCTATGCATAAAGAAACGCTGATAGGCTTTTGTTTCAATAAGATGTTCGATTTCACCGTGCATAATGCCCAGTTTAACCAGTCCTTCAACCATGATATACACGACATGCTCTGTGACTTCTTTGATGCTTGTACCAGGTTTGTACAATTCTAAAGACACATTAATAGATTTTAAGACAATGTCATAAATTTCACGTTGTTGACGGCTAAATTTACCATTAACAGGGAAAGTACGAGTGATATCACCGGCATAGCCTTCATATTCACAACCTGCATCAATGAGTACTAAATCCCCATCACGCATTTTGGTTTCATTCTCGGTATAGTGAAGAATACAACCATTATCACCACTACCTACAATACTGTTATAAGAAGGAAAACGGGCACCGTGAGAAACGAACTCATGTTCTATCTCACCTTGAAGCTGATATTCATACATACCTGGCTGACATTTTTGCATCGCTCGTGTATGTGCTAACGCTGTAATTTTTCCCGCCTTACGCAGTAATTCAAGTTCAAAATCAGATTTAAATAAACGTTGCTCATGAACGATAGGACGCCAATCAATAATAGTTTGAGGCGCTTTTAAATTCCGACGAGAACCTTTTCTTAAGGTTTCTAATGCATTAAAAACGATTTCATCAGCAAACGCATACTCGCCCTGAGCATGATAAACAACATCTAACCCGTTTAATAATTGGTAAAGTTGCTCACCAACATCTTCATAAGGAAGTGCCTTATCAACACCTAATTTTTCAGGCGCGGCTTCTTGCCCAAGGCGACGACCAAACCAGATTTCAGCCGTTAAATCTCTTACACGATTAAAGAGCACACTATGGTTATGTGTTTCATCACTCTTAATCAGCACAAGGATCGCTTCAGGCTCACTGAAACCCGTTAGATAAAGGAAATCACTATGCTGGCGATAAGGATACTCACTATCAGCATTACGTTGCGCTGGTGGTGCGGCAAAAAAGATAGCTGCACTCGCTGGCTTCATTTGAGCTAATAATGCCTGACGACGGGATAAAAATTCTTGCTTATTCATACCCACTCCTGTCTTTCGTTTATCTTTATGATTATCTAATGAATGATGCCATTAATGTAGTATACGTTGCTCATTTTGTTCACTATTTCCTTTGTCTTTTGGTGCGACAAAAGTAATATAACAAAGTTGAACAGACACTTTCACATATTCGCTGACTTCTTCTAACGCATCCTCAAGTTCTTCTTGGTTTTCATCTTCTTCATAACCTAGCGCACCAATATTACGCAAATCGGTGATAACTTCAGTCAACTCTTTATGTTCAGATAACTTAGGTTGTGCAACCCCCAAACCTAAAAGAAAGTGATTAACCCACCCAGCAAGGGCATCTGCTCTTGGAAAAATGGATTCAGATTCGTCAGGAACTAACATCGAGAAGTTAAATACACTGTCATCAAGTTGTTCGTAAGTAATATGATAAAGCTCTTCGAGTGGGTCTGATAACGTTTTAGGAAAAGCTAAACCTTCATTGGTTAAATCATGCAATAAGGTTTTCCAACTGCTATCGCGCACAGCGCCACAAATAAATCCTGTAATCAATCCGTGCATTTCAGCCGCCGTTAAAGGCACAGTATGCTGCTGTAATAAAGCATCGATAGATTGATAATTTGGTAATGTGTTTTGTTTTGACATAAGAATAAACGTCGCATTTAGGGGAATAGTTCAAGATATGCTACCATCAATAGAAGTCGCTGTACCAGTTAAGCCATGTTAATCATTGGAATTTTTGTAGTAATAGCGTTTAATACAGCGCTATAACCGTATACACTACTCAACACGTAGCACAGATTTTATGTCAGGAAGGAATCATGTCCGCACAACCCGTTGAACTTCAAATTTTTGGGCGCTCATTACGTGTCAATTGCCCACCAGAACAAAAAGATGCTTTACTGGCTTCTGCTGCTGAACTTGAACAACGATTACAAGATCTCAAAGAACGCAGTGGTGTTTCCAATACAGAGCACTTAATTTTTATCGTGGCATTAAATATGAGTCATGAGTTGGCAGAAGAAAAGTTAAAAACTAGAGATTATGCCTACAACATGGAAGAGAAGATAAAAATGCTGCAACAATCTATTGAACAAGCTTTACACGATCAAGGCAAGCATCATGATCGCACTTTTTCAACTGCGAAGTAGATTTGTTCAGAAAGCATGCGTACGCCACGAAATTCACAGATAATAGGTTGCTTTCTACAATTAAAATAATACAATAGTTCATAGATAAGGTGCTTAACAGCATCCACCAAATTTCTCTGAGATGTTTGCCAGTGGGCCAGTCCCCTGAGCCGATATTCGAAACACATAGAACGTGGTGATCTGTTACTTGTGAGCATACCTGATTCGTTCAGGCAGCCTAATGGTAACAACACTATGTTCACCTTGGACCATGGGTTCAAGGGTTACAGCCTACGGCGGCATCTTGGAGACCTCTACTAAAGTTCTGAATACTAGGTATTTTATAAATACTTAATATTTAGAACTTTTTTTATGCCTCTAATTCCTGAATTCTTCAACTTCCTCGCATTCTTACCTCTAAAGTGTGATAAATTGACTAAAATGATAATTCCCACTTAATGCCAACTACTTATTGATGGATTGATGAATGACTCAGACGTTACTGTTTCAACAAAGAGATGAAATACGTAAAGCAATTCGCCAAAAACGACGTTTACTCACATCACAACAGCAGCAACAAGCAGCTCATCAATTATGTGAACGTGTTCTCAGTCATCCCAAAGTCCAACACGCACACACCCTTGCCTTATTTCTCTCTTTTGATGGTGAAATTGATACATTACCTTTGATTTCACAATTATGGGCAATGAAGAAACAGATTTGTTTACCCGTTTTGCACCCTTTTCATCGCTACCATCTTCTCTTTTTGCGTTATACACCAACCACTGTTTTAGTGAAAAATCGCTTTGCAATTTCAGAACCACCTTTAAATGTGAATGCAGTTATTCCTCCATATGACATTGATATTATTTTTACACCCTTAGTGGCTTTTGATGCCCAAGGCCAACGATTAGGTATGGGAGGTGGTTTTTACGATAGAACGCTAGAAAACTGGCAACAAAAATCATTTTATCCAATAGGGCTTGCTCATACTTGCCAACAAGTTGAACATCTCCCCATTGCAAATTGGGATGTTCCATTACCTGAAATCATCACTCCAGAAAAAATATGGCATTTTTAATATTCTGAATAACTCATTTTAAAACACCGAATATTATCTGTGTTTTTTTATATTTTTTATTTTAGAAAAAACTTTAAATACCTTTTTATATTCACAATCAATCTAAAGGTGTTTTTATTTAAATGAAGAATGAAAAAGATATTCATCTTATAAAATGCATTAATATTATTATCAACCTAACTAAAAACAAAGAAATAGAAATAAAAAACAACCACACTATAAAATATTTAGAAAAAGAATATAGGTTTAAATTAAAAGAAATAAAACCATCAATTATATTTAAAAAACAACTTAATCATAAAATTATTTTTTACGATAAAAATGAACACTTATTTATATTATTAAAACAAAGTGAAAATGATTTTCTTATTTATAATTATCAAACTCATAAAACAGCGATAGTTAATAGAGATAAAATTATTAAAATAAGTATAAAACATGCTTACTATCTTGATTTTAAGGCACAATACCATTTTGACATCAGTTGGTTCTTTCCTATGTTTATACGATACAAAGCTATTTTTTATCGTATTTTATTCTATTCATTAGTATTACAATTATTATCTTTAGCTAGCCCTTTAGTTACACAAATTATTATGGACAAAGTAATTATAAATCAAGCATCATCAACACTTAATGTATTAGTGATTGGATTGATCTTTATTGCCATCTCAGAAGGGATATTGAAAGGCATTAGAGAATATATGTATCATCATACCGCAAATAAAATTGATATTGGCTTAAGTTTAAAAATGGCTAATCATTTATTAAAATTACCCATAGGTTACTTTAAGTCTCGACAAACAGGGATCATTGTAACGCGAGTAAAAGAATTAGATATTATTAGAGACTTTATCACCAATACATTATTAATGTTATTTATCGATTTTTCTTTTATCTTTATATTTATCTTTGTTATGGCAATTTTATCGATAAAGTTAACATTATTTTTTATAGTAACCATTCCTCTTTATTTTATTTTAGCCAAATTGCTTGCCCCGAAAATAGAATTAGCCGTTCAACAGCTTTATCAAAAAATAGCTACCAATACAGCATTTCTTACCGAAAATTTAAGTGGCATCGAAACCATTAAAAGCCTTTCTCTGGAGCCTCGATTTACACAACAGTGGCATACACAAATTCATCAGCTTACCTGTGAAAATTTAACACTCCAGAGTATAGACTCACTCTCTCGCTTTATTGTGCTATTTATCAATAAAACAACAACTGCATTACTATTATGGCTAGGTGCTTATGAAGTTATTTCACACTCAATGACAATTGGTCAATTGATTGCCTTTATTATGCTACTAGGATATTGCCTACAACCTTTAGCTGTAGCTATTGATGTTTGGGGTAAATATATCAGAACAAAAACAGCCATTTATAATTTACAAGATATTCTTAACCTGCCTACTGAGCTAAATACCACAGGATCAAACACCAAACTTCAAGGTGAAATTACGTTTGATAACGTAAGTTTCTGTTATCAAAATAATACGCCGTCTATTTTACGCAATATTTCATTACAGATAAAAAAACATGAAGTTATTGGTATTGTGGGAACATCCGGTTCGGGAAAAAGTACCTTAGCACGTCTGATTTCTGGTCTTTATACACCACAATCAGGCTGTATAAAATTTGATAATATTCCACTGTCACAACTTCATTTAAAGTGTGTACGCCAACAAATTGGCTTTGTACTACAAGAAAATTTTTTATTTCACTTAACGATTTTTGACAATATTAAACTGATGCACCCACAAGCTTCTTTAGAAGAAGTTATTGATGTTGCAAAAATCGCAGGCGCACATGAGTTTATTTTAAAATTACCATTGGGATATGACACCTTGATCACAGAGGGGGGAACCTCTTTATCAGGAGGGCAACGTCAACGTATTGCTATTGCTAGAGCCTTATTAACTTCACCTAAAATTTTGATCTTTGATGAAGCCACCAGCGCTTTAGATGATGATTCTCAAGCAATTATTCAAAATAATCTTCCACTTATCACACAAAATAAAACCGTAATTATCATTGCCCATCGTCTTTCAACAATACGAAATTGTCATCGTATTATTGTATTAAATGAGGGGCAAATTGTGGAGGAAGGAAAACACGACGCTTTAATTAAAAATAACGGTGATTACAAAAAACTTTGGCAAATTCAACAAGGATGTTGAGCATGAAACTAAATATAAAACGCTTATTACAGGCTATTTTTCATCCTAACAAAAAACCGTTTCACTATGATTTTTATCCTAATCATATAGCCCTTATAGAAAAACCATTAACACCTTATAGCCGTTATATTGCTTCTACCATTTCACTCAGTATTGTGGCTTTTATTATGTGGGTTTATTTTGGAAAATTAGATGTGCAATCCCAAGCAACGGGTAAGCTTGTTGTTACTGGACGTTCCCAAATAATTCAAATACATGAACCTAGCCGATTAGCTATCCTTCATGTAAAAGATGGGCAAGAAGTTAATCAAGGTGATGCATTATTAACTCTTGACATATTGGGTATTGATGAAGAAATTAAAGGGGTAAGAAAAAAAAGAGATGAGCTACTATTACTTAAAATTCGCTATCAAGCCTTGAGCCAAGAAGTATCACCTAAAAATCTTTATCATTTTAATAAATTAGATAATAAAACAAAAAAATCAGTCTTATTAGGTTATCAGAAAGAAAAAGATGAATTTGATAGCAAAATAAATATATTAGAAACTGAAGTAAAGATAAACAATAAAAATCAAACACTAATTTACAATGATCTATTGTCTTTAAAAAAAATACAAAACAATATAAAGCAACGATTTATTATTAGAGAGGATCTTTACAATAAAAAAATAATTAGCAAAATGGAATATCTTGAAAGCGAGAAAGAAATATTAGAAATAAATCGTTTAATAATAATAAAAAATGCAGAATTTCATATTATTAAAAATCAAGAACAACAATTAAATGAAAACTTAAACCAACTAGAAAAACAGAAAAAACTAGAATGGCATGATAAGTATAAAAAATATGAGAGCGAATTATTAATTTATACTCAAAATCTTAATCACCTCCAAAAACGACAGCAACTGAAAATCGTACGTTCCCCCATCACAGGGACTGTGCAACAAATTTCTATTTATACACTCGGCAGTGTATTACAACCTTCACAAAATGTCATGACGATAGTACCCAATCATCAAGAGAATTTGGCAGAGGTTAACCTTCTCAATAAAGATATTGGTTTTATTCACATAGGGCAAAAAGCGATGATAAAAATAGATGCGTTTCCTTATACTCGTTATGGCACAATTGAAGGGGAAATTATTAATATCGCTAAAGACTCTGTTCAACATGAACAATTAGGTTTAGTTTACCCCGCTACTATTAAATTAAATAAACAAACCATTGAAAAAAATAATCAGTACTATCAGCTTACTTCGGGAATGTCTTTAGTCGCCGAAATAGTTACAGATAAACGCCGTGTTATTGATTATTTTTTAAGCCCAATAGAAGTTTATCGACATAATGCACTGACTGAAAAATAAGATTGGGTATTTAATATCATGAAAAATATAAATAATATAGAAAAAACGAAACAATATCATAGCTCTATTATTGATGGATTAATTTATTTTTCTAAAAAAAACAATGGAAATATAAAAAAGGAGAATATTTTTCATTTTCTTGGCAATGAAAATTTATTTAATAAATGGAATATTCTAGAGGCGGCTCAATTACTTAATTTAAAATGTAAATTTGATGTTCTTGATTACGAGAATAAAAAATATCATCTTATAGATACTCTTATTGAAATAAACAACAAATGGTATATTTTAAAAGAAAAAAGTGAGAAACATTTAACTGTAATTGATCTTGAAAGTAATATTACCATTGAATATGAAATAGATAAAAAACAAAAAATAAATACAGTATTAATAATCAATCAACAACACACTCTATTACAGAGTAAATTTAATATAAATTGGTTTATCTCTACTATTTTTAAACAAAAAAAATCACTCTTATTGGTTTTTATTTTATCATGTTGTAGCCAACTCTTCGCATTAGTTAACCCTCTAATTTTTGAAATATTAATTGATAAGATATTAACAGGAAGAAATCTATCAAACTTACATCTCTTGGGGTATTTATTACTCTTAATCGCAATCACTGAACCTGTTTATCTTTTTCTGAGAGACAAATTGTATACATTTATTTCCTGCCAATTTAGTGCCGATTTTTCAGGAAAAATTTATCAGCATCTTATTCGCTTACCGAGTTCTTTTTTTAATCAGCGACAATCAGGTCAAATAATTGCTCGTATTCAAGAGCTTTCTCATATTCGTCAATTTATTACGGGTTCCGCGTTGATGTTAGTGCTCGACCTAATTTTTATTATTGTGTTTATTTCTGTAATGTTTACTTATTCAGTACCATTAACTTGGATAACGTTAGGTGCATTAATTCTTTATTTTACACTCTGGTTGATCCTTGGCCCTCTTATTCGTTATCGGGTTGAGCAGGAATATCAAGCTAATGCGGATAATACCAGCCTACTAACAGAAACAATTAGCGGTATAGAAACCATCAAAATTACAGCAACAGAAAATCATTTTATCGATAAATGGCAATATAAACTCACCGATCATATTAATAAACGGTTTTCAGCAGCTAAAAAAACTTTATTAGCTCAACAGCTAATATTTATCATTCATAAAATCACAACAGCGATTATTTTATGGCAAGGTGTTAATTTAATTATTAATACACAAATGACTGTGGGTGAGCTTATTGCATTTAACCTCTTTACTGCGCATATCACACAGCCTATTTTACGTTTAGCACAATGCTGGCAAGATTTTCAACAAGCAACAATTTCTCTACGCCGTATTGGCGAAATTTTAAATACGCCGACAGAACACCAATATCATGGATTAGCAACCGTGCCTCGGATCACTGGTCGTATTGATTTTTCAAATGTCTATTTTCGTTATACTAACCATACACCAGACGTTATTGAAGCACTCTCGTTCTCTATTCCAGCAGGGCAATTTATTGGTATTACAGGTCGCTCTGGTTCAGGGAAAAGTACCATCACACGTTTAATTCAACGACTCTATACCCCTCAACAAGGACAAATTTATATTGATGGCATGGATTTGGCTATCGCCGATCCTCTCTCTTTACGCCAAAGTATTAGTATTGTTCTACAAGAAAGTTTTTTATTTAGTGGATCTATTGTCGAAAATATTCGTTTATCAAAACCCAGTGCAAATGAAAAAGAATTAATAGAAGCATGCCAGCTTGCAGGCGCTCTAGAGTTTATTGAGCAACTTCCTTTGGGATTTGACACTCAAGTCGGAGAAAAAGGAACTAACTTATCAGGAGGTCAACGCCAACGTATTGCGCTGGCCAGAGCTTTATTAACCAATCCACGCATTCTTATTTTAGATGAAGCCACATCAGCATTAGATTACATCTCTGAAGCAAAAGTTTTAGCCAGTTTACCTCAGATTTGTAAAAACAGAACCGTGATTAGTATTGCACATCGTCTCAATACATTAGCGCATGCAGATTATATTTATGTCATAGATAAAGGACGAGTATTGGAAGAAGGAACTCATTCTGATTTACTTGAAAATAGAGCACTTTATTACCAATTATGGAAACAGCAAATTCAATAATAATGTTTAAAAAACAAAAAAAGGCTCAAATACTGAGCCTTCAATATATTACTAATAATAACATCAATAATTAATACAGCATACGAGCACGAATAGTACCAGGTAATGCTTTGATTTTTTGTAACACTAACTCTGCTTGTGCCTTAGTTTGTGTTGTAATATCAATCACAACATAACCTACATTGCCTGAAGTTCGCAGAAATTGTGCTGCCACGTTGATGTTTTGTTCAGTAAAGACATTATTGATGCTATTCATCATACCTGGACGGTTTTCATGAATATGCAGTAAGCGGTTTACATCATCGCCGTGGCTTGGTAATGAGACTTCAGGGAAGTTAACTGCAGATAGCGTTGAGCCATTATCTGAATATTTGGCTAATTTGCCTGCGACTTCATAACCAATATTTTCTTGCGCTTCTTGTGTTGAACCGCCGATATGAGGCGTTAATATCACATTATCGAACTTGATAAGTTCAGAGACAAACGGATCGTTAGGATCGTTATTTGCACCAGGCTCAGATGGGAACACGTCAACCGCTGCACCAGATAAATGTTTTGATTCTAACGCTTGTGCTAATGCAGGAATATCAACTACGGTACCACGAGAGGCGTTGATAAGA
Organism: Proteus vulgaris; assembly: GCF_016239305.1. Classification (GTDB taxonomy): domain Bacteria; phylum Pseudomonadota; class Gammaproteobacteria; order Enterobacterales; family Enterobacteriaceae; genus Proteus; species Proteus vulgaris_C. The sequence goes on from NZ_JAEHOQ010000020.1 coordinate 60,968, forward strand.
ATTGAACCTGGCTTCATGCGCTGAATTTCTTCATGGCCAATCATATTTTTTGTTGATGGTGTTTCTGGCACATGTAAGCTGACAATGTCACACATATTCAATAGTTCAGACATATGACGAATTTGCGTTGCATTACCCAGTGGCAGTTTATTTTCAATATCATAGAAATAAACATCTAAACCAACACTTTCAGCCAAAATACCTAACTGTGTACCAATATGACCATAACCAATAATACCCAGTTTTTTACCACGCGCTTCAAAACAGCCTTTGGCTTGCTTATCCCAAACACCACGATGGGCTTTCGCATTTGCTTCCGGAATACGGCGCAGTAATAACAGTAATTCACCTAGCACCATCTCAGCCACGGAACGAGTGTTTGAGAAAGGCGCATTGAAAACAGGGATACCACGACGAGCCGCCGCATCTAAATCAACCTGATTGGTCCCAATACAGAAGCATCCTACGGCGACTAATTTTTCAGCAGCTGCAAAAATTTCTTCTGTTAAATGAGTGCGGGAACGAAGACCAACAAAACGCGCATCACGGATAGCTTCTTTTAATTCTTCGTCCGATAACGCACCTTTATGATATTCAATGTTGGTATAACCCGCAGCTCTTAAATTTTCTACTGCACTTTGGTGCACACCTTCAAGGAGTAGAAACTTTATCTTTTCTTTTTCCAAAGATACTTTGACCATTTACCCTGCCCTATCGTTGTTACATTCAATGAAAAACAAAATCCTGTCTAAACAACATAACAAAAATAGAGTTTGTGGCAATACAACCGATTGCAATGATGACAGAATAAGCGATAAAGAAAGCGATTTTCTACCGAGTAAAATGATTTTGACTTTGAAAAAGGCAGGATTTTAAAGAGTGATATAACTATGGTGTGATATATATCACTGAATTTGCAGTTTCTAAAATAATTTTAAAAAGAGGTCGCCATCGCCACCTCTTTTTAGTCATCTTACTTAATGGTTTTAACGCCTTGAGAAGTTCCCATTAAAACAACATTTGCACCACGATTAGCAAATAATCCTACTGTAACCACACCTGGAATACTGTTAATTTTATTTTCCAGTTCAATAGGATTAAGAATTGTTAAGTTATGAACGTCTAAAATGACATTTCCATTATCTGTTACCACGTTAGCACGATATTCAGGTAAGCCACCCAGCTTAACCAATTCACGAGCTACATAAGAGCGCGCCATTGGAATAACTTCAACAGGTAAAGGGAATTTACCTAATACATCGACTTGTTTAGATTCATCAACGATACAGATAAATGTTTTTGCTACACCTGCAATAATTTTTTCTCGCGTTAATGCGGCTCCGCCACCTTTGATCATTTGCATCTGGTGGTTGATTTCATCAGCACCATCAACATAGATATCTAAAGAATCGACTTCATTACAGTCAAAAACAGGAATGCCATAACTTTTTAGTTTTGCCGTTGATGCTTCTGAACTTGAAACAGTACCTTCAATTTGACCTTTCATTGTCGCTAATGCGTCAATAAAATGAGAAGCTGTAGAGCCTGTTCCTACTCCCACGATAGTACCGGGTTTCACATATTCAAGCGCCGCCCAACCTACTGCTTTTTTCAATTCATCCTGAGTCATTTAAAAAAACCTTATTTATCACGTTAATGGACTAAGAATAGCATATTGCATTCAAAACTAGCACGAGACACATCAAAAACTGCGAAGCAACATTTTAACTCATTACAACAAAAAATATGGCATAGTAAGCAACAGAATATAAAATCAAAGAGAGTCTGTTAATGAAACGCCCTGATTATCGAGCATTACAAGCCCTTGATGCCGTCATTCGCGAACGTGGTTTTGAAAGAGCTGCACAAAAGTTATGTATTACACAATCTGCCGTTTCACAGCGTATTAAACAATTAGAAAATTTATTCGGCCAACCACTATTAGTGCGAACTGTTCCCCCTCAACCCACAGAGCAAGGGCAAAAACTATTGGCATTATTGCATCAAGTAGAATTACTTGAAGAACAATGGTTAGGTGATGAAAATAGTGGCTCTACACCGCTTTTACTCTCTTTGGCGGTAAATGCTGATAGTTTGGCAACGTGGTTATTACCCGCTTTGCATCCAGTTTTAACACAGCTACCTATTCGGCTTAATATCCAAGTTGAAGATGAAACGCGAACACAAGAACGCTTAAGACGAGGCGAAGTAGTTGGTGCAATCAGTATTCAACCACAAGCATTACCAAGTTGCCTTGTTGATCAATTAGGCGCTCTTGATTATCTATTTGTGGCCTCTCCTGATTTTGCTCAACGCTATTTTGCAAACGGTGTAACTAAATCGTCGTTATTAAAAGCCCCTGCAGTCGCATTTGACCATCTTGATGATATGCATCAGGCATTTTTACAGCAAAACTTCGGTTTATCTCCGGGTAGCGTACCTTGCCATATCGTTAATTCTTCTGAAGCATTTGTACAATTAGCAAAACAAGGTTCGACATGTTGCATGATCCCTCATCTACAAATTGCTAATGAGCTAAAGAGTGGAGAGTTGGTTGATTTAACTCCGGGACTTTGCCAACGACGTATGCTTTATTGGCACCGCTTTGCACCAGAAAGTAGAACTATGAGAAAAGTGACAGACGCACTGATTGATTTTGGCCGTAAGGTTTTAAAACAAGGTGAAGAGTAACACGACTATTTTCATCTTTTAACACAAAAAATAGGCTTCACTAAGAAGCCTATTTTGTTTTACCGCAATATAATTATTTAGTGCGTTTTAATTCAAAAACAACATCCACATAATCTTTAAATTCGATACTTTGCTGTTCATAAGTTTCTTGCACTGCCGCTGGCGCTTGAGCTTTTAATGCCATCGCATCCATACGTACTTGCGCGATTGGATAAGGTGTCGCCTCTGGCGCACGATAGCTTACACTATAGACTGCACCTAAATCAGCACCAAAACCTTTTGCAACAGAAGTTGCTTGATCAATAGCATTTTTAATAGCCACTTCTCGTGCTTTTACTTTGTATTGTTCAGGATTATTTACGCCAAATTCAACGTTATTAATTTCATTTAAACCAGCCGCTAATGCGCCATCAAGTAACGTATTAAGCTGTTCTAATTTCTTAATTTTGACATTCACAGTACGTGTTGCGGTATACCCATTAATCACAGAACGCTCTGCTTTTTTATCATACTCATAATTTGGTTGAGTACGGATATTAGCGGCGTCGATATCTTCCTTAACAACACCATTTTCTTTTAAGAAGGCAAAATATTTTGCAACACGCTCATCGACCTGTTTCTTAGCCTGAGCAGCATCTTTTGCTCTTTCGTTAACCTGAATATTTAATGTCGCCATATCAGGAGCGGCTTTAATTGTCGCATTACCCGATGTTGTAATATGTGGACCTTCTGGCTCCGAAGCAGCTTGTGCAATGGAAGGTAATCCCAGCGTAAACACGGATGCTAATACAATTGCTTTTAATTTCACAAAAAACCCCCTGACAAAATTAATTTTAATGTCCTGCTTTTAGGACTAAGAAGAACATTAGCATATATGATGTAAAGTTCTTTAAGATTAAAAGAGAGTTTTCCATCCTTGTGCTGCTAATTGAACAGCAATAAACCACATCACACATCCTACAAACAAATTAATAATACGTTGAGAGCGTGTTTTACTTAATATTGGAGAAAACCAAGCTGCGAGTAGTGATAACGCAAAAAACCAGCTTATAGAGGCAAATACCGCACCAATTGTAAACCAAGGGCGAAGATCGGAAGTTAATTGTCCACCAATACTGCCTATCACTACAAAGGTATCTAAATAAACATGAGGATTAAGCCAAGTTACAGCAATTAATGTCACAATCACACGCCAACGGCTTTTTACCTGATTGTTACTTTGTGATAATTCAATATCTTTTGAAAAAGCTGTTTTAAATGCGTTCCAACCATACCAAAGTAAAAATGCCACTCCTCCCCATGTGATCAATAATAAAAGCGTTTCTGATTGACTAAGTAATGCACTGCCACCAAAAACACCCGCTGTTATTAATACAACATCACTTAAAGCGCATAAAAATGCACTCATTAAGTGATATTGTTTTTTACTTCCTTGCTGTAAAACAAAGGCATTCTGTGCACCTATAGGTAAAATCATGGCTGCACTTAATAAAAACCCCTGAAAGAAAGTTGTAAACATGCAAAATACCTTAATAATTATTCGTTTAATATTAGCTGAATAATAGAGGGATTTTGATATTAGAGGAAATGAATCATTCTTATTGATAATAAGAAAAACTAATGACCATAAAATAGATAAAAATAATAATCTCAGTAAGGTTAATAAGATGAAATAACCATATGCATTAATAAAATAAAAATAAAATTAGACCAGATAGTAACATGAGGTGTTACCACAATTAATGCAGTAATGAATAAGATAATACGTGTTCGTTTTTTAGCTACTTTATGTGAATACCACAATAATAATAAAGCCAAAGAGAAGACAGTATAGCCCTCAACATAATGAAAAATAAAAAAGAAACTCCTTAAGATTATCTCCATCTTTAATATTCAATTCCTTTTCTTATCTGTGTTATCTCATTATTCTTCCTTTCTCATCATACAAAAAAGCCACGTTATTAACGTGGCTCTATGTCATCTATTCTTGTAAGACTATTCTGCTTTCGCTGTCGCACTTTGCGTTTGATGCATATAAACATCCATTTGTGGGAATGGAATACCGATGTTATTAGCATCTAATGCACGTTTAAAATCTTCCATTAGATCCCAATAAACAGGCCATGCATCACCATTAGTTGTCCAAACACGTACCACAAAGTTTAACGAAGACGGCGCCATTTCATGTAAACGGATAGTCACGCCCTGATCGTGTTGAATACGTTTGTCTTTCGCAACAACATCACCCAATACTTGTTTTACTTTATCAATATCAGCATCATAAGCCACTCCAACAATAATTTGTGTACGGCGATTAGGCTCACGGCTTAAGTTGATTACTTCACTACTGATAATTTTGCTATTTGGAATAACGATAATTCTGTCATCGGCTGAGCGTAATGTTGTAGAGAAAATCTGTACATCTCTTACCGTACCCTCTACAGAGCCAATCATGACATATTCATCTGTACGGATCGGACGAAAGATAACAATTAATACGCCCGCTGCAAAGTTAGATAATGATCCTTGTAAGGCCAAACCAACCGCTAAACCAGCAGCACCTAATACCGCGATAACTGACGCTGTTTGAACGCCTAATCGCCCTAAAACTGCAATTAAGGTAAAAGCAACAACAGTATAACGAACTAAAACAGATAAAAATGTCACAACAGTAGCATCAATATGGCGCAGTGTAAGAACTCTTGCGACACCTTTACCGATCATTTTTGCGACAAAAAGACCAATAAATAAGATCAAAAATGCGGCTACAATATTCACAGCATATTGAATAAAGAGATCCTGATTTGCGGCAAACCAACCTGATGCTTCATCTAAACTAACAGGTAATTCATTCATTAGACCACCTTTTAAATCTTAAAAATATAATAGTAGAATAGCAATGCAGTAATATATTGTGGCAGATTTATTCAAAAAATATATAGGATTTGTTAATTTTCTTTATTTTCCAGAATAAATAACCGATATTTCTGTAGCATGGTAGCAAAATCGTCTAAACCACAAAAAGAGATACTTTCGTTATCGTAATAGCTCATACCCTCTTCCATTTCATCTGTTTCAAAATGCAAAGTATTCGCTCTTACCATCACTTCTTCATCATCAATAGAAAGGCTATATTCTTTACCAATTAATTCCCACTGCCTTTCACTACCTTTAATACCGTCCATCTCTTCAAGAATTTGATCTATCAGACTAATATCGCCCTGAATTTCATCATTTAGCCAATAGCCTATCGCTTCATGATCCATCGAAAAACGGGCTAGTATACCGCCAGTGAGATCTCGCTGAAATTCATAATCCATGGTGTATGCCCCTTATTAAGCTGTCGCTTTTTTAATAAAAAATACCTTATTCTTATTATGACAAAAATAACAAAAAACGGGAGGCATTAGCCTCCCGTTTGTTCATATTAAATACGTTTAAAGCAATAAATTAATCGTTATACCGTTGTTTGGAAAATAACTTGGTCTGCTTTATCTGTATATTGGGCAAGTTGATCAAAGTTCAGATAGCGATAAGTATCTTCTGCGGTTTCATCCACTTTATTCATAAAGTCGAGATACTCTTGTGGTTCAGGTAAACGACCTAATAATGACGCAACTGCCGCAAGTTCAGCTGAAGCAAGATACACGTTTGCACCTGTACCTAAACGGTTAGGGAAGTTACGTGTCGAGGTTGAAACAACAGTTGCACCATCAGCAACACGCGCTTGGTTACCCATACACAGTGAACAACCTGGCACTTCGATACGTGCCCCACTCTTACCAAAGACGCTATAATAGCCCTCTTCCGTTAATTGTGCCGCATCCATTTTTGTTGGTGGCGCAACCCATAAACGTGTTGGTAATTGACCTTTGTGTTGATCAAGCAATTTACCTGCAGCCCGGAAGTGACCAATGTTAGTCATACAAGAACCAATGAATACTTCATCAATTTTGCTATTTGCCACTTCAGATAACAGGCGAGCATCATCTGGATCATTAGGTGCACATAGAATTGGCTCTTTGATCTCATTTAAATCAATTTCGATCACAGCGGCATATTCTGCATCAGCATCAGCTTCAAGTAATTGCGGATCTTTCAGCCAGTTTTCCATTGAAGTAATACGGCGTTCAATAGTACGACGATCACCATAACCTTCAGAAATCATCCATTTTAGTAAGATGATGTTAGATTGTAGATACTCGATGATAGGCGCTTTATCCAGTTTAATGGTGCAACCCGCAGCTGAACGTTCTGCTGATGCATCAGCTAATTCAAATGCTTGTTCTACTTTCAGTTCTGGTAAGCCTTCAATCTCAAGAATACGACCAGAGAAAATGTTCTTTTTACCTTTCTTCTCAACTGTCAGTAAACCATCTTGGATCGCGTAATAAGGAATGGCATGAACTAAATCACGCAGTGTCACACCCGGTTGCATTTCGCCTTTAAAACGTACCAGGACAGATTCTGGCATATCTAATGGCATAACCCCAGTTGCTGCAGCAAAAGCCACTAGGCCAGAACCTGCTGGGAATGAGATACCAATAGGGAAACGAGTATGCGAGTCACCACCTGTACCAACAGTATCAGGTAATAACATGCGGTTTAACCATGAGTGGATAATACCATCGCCCGGGCGCAGTGAAACACCACCACGGTTCATAATAAAGTCAGGCAAAGTGTGATGCGTTGTAACGTCTACCGGTTTTGGATAAGCCGCAGTATGACAGAATGATTGCATCACTAAATCAGCAGAGAAACCAAGACATGCCAAGTCTTTTAGCTCGTCACGAGTCATTGGACCCGTTGTATCTTGTGAACCTACTGAGGTCATTTTTGGCTCACAATATTCGCCAGGACGAATACCTGTACGACCACAAGCACGACCTACCATTTTCTGAGCTAGTGAGAAACCACGGTTACTTTCTTCAACAGGTTTAGCATGTCGGAACAGTGTGCTAACTGGTAAGCCTAGTGATTCACGCGCTTTTGATGTTAACCCACGACCAATGATCAATGGAATACGGCCACCAGCGCGAACTTCATCAATTAATACTTCTGTTTTCAGCTCAAAGGTTTCTAGTAACTCATTGGTTTCATGGTCACGAATTTCACCTTTATATGGGTAAATATCAATAACATCACCCATATTTAATTTAGAAACATCAACTTCGATAGGTAACGCACCTGCATCTTCCATAGTGTTAAAGAAGATAGGTGCAATTTTACCACCGAGAACAACCCCGCCACCGCGTTTATTAGGAACAAATGGAATATCATCCCCCATAAACCAAAGTACAGAGTTTGTCGCTGATTTACGAGAAGAACCAGTCCCTACAACGTCACCAACATAAGCTAATGGAAAGCCTTTTTTATTTAATGCCTCGATTTGTTTGATAGGACCAACACTACCTGGTTGATCAGGTTCAATCCCTTCGCGCGCATTTTTTAACATGGCTAAAGCATGTAATGGGATATCTGGGCGAGACCAAGCATCTGGAGCTGGAGATAAGTCATCAGTATTGGTTTCACCAGTGACTTTAAATACGGTAACAGTGATTTTTTCTGCTAATTCTGGACGTTCAGTAAACCATGTTGCATCAGCCCAAGATTGCATAATCTGTTTAGCATACACATTGCCTGCTTTGGCTTTTTCTTCAACATCATAGAAATTATCAAACATCAATAATGTATGTGAAAGCGCTTTAGCTGCAATTGGGGCTAATTTATCGTTATCCAGGGATTCAATTAAAGCATGAATATTATAGCCACCTTGCATGGTACCTAATAATTCAACGGCTTTTTCTGGCGAGATAAGGGGTGATGTGGTTTCGCCTTTCGCGAGGGCAGTTAAAAAACCCGCCTTAACATAGGCAGCTTCATCAACTCCGGGTGGAACACGGTTAACAATTAAATCAAGAAGAAATTCTTCTTCACCTTTAGGGGGATTTTTTAATAGCTCAACAAGTGCGGCTGTTTGTGTGGCATCGAGAGGTTTTGGAACGACACCTTCAGCTGCACGCTCTGCTACGTGCTTACGGTATTCTTCTAGCACGACTGTCTCCTCGCTTCTTTGTCATTTTGTATAACCCGGCTGTCTGCACCTTGTTAATAAGGTGCCAGGTCAGAGGATCTTTTGCTCGCATAAAACATAAGAGGTTGTGAAATTATGCCCAGCTAAGGGCTATCAGCATAGCAAATCTTCAACACGATGTTAATTCGTTCACATAAAAGTAACATTAATCAGATTCAAATATCCACTTATTCAGATTAAAACACTTAAACAAAATATATAACAGAGACTTTTAACCAAGATTTTGGTTAATAACCACACTTTTTATAGTTTTTTTCATACCCAAATTAGCACTAAAGTAAAACTTACGGTCAAATAAACATCAATCGCATAAAATAACCAGCATCACACAGCTGAAGACAACCAGCATTTCAATAAAAAAATATAAAAAAAGAGCCAGGTTCCATAAAGAACCTAGCCCTTATCATTTAAACTACTTTAGTAACCTGTTTTCAGTAAAAAAGTCGCTTATTTTTTCTTTTTCGCTTTTGGATTTGGCAGGTCAGTGATACTACCTTCAAATACTTCCGCAGCCATACCAATTGATTCGTATAACGTTGGGTGAGCGTGGATAGTTAATGCGATATCTTCAGCATCACAACCCATTTCGATTGCCAGACCAATTTCACCTAACAGTTCACCACCGTTAGAACCAACAATTGCACCACCGATAACACGGTTAGTTTCTTTGTCGAAAATCAGTTTAGTCATACCATCAGCACAATCTGATGCGATTGCACGGCCTGATGCAGCCCATGGGAAAGAAGCTACTTCATAGCTAACGCCTTTCTCTTTCGCTTCTTTTTCTGTCATACCAACCCATGCAACTTCAGGTTCAGTATAAGCGATTGATGGGATAACTTTAGGATCGAAGTAATGTTTTTTACCAGAAATAACTTCAGCAGCGACGTGACCTTCATGAACACCTTTGTGAGCCAGCATTGGTTGACCAACGATGTCTCCGATAGCAAAGATGTGAGGTACATTAGTACGCATTTGTTTGTCAACATGGATAAAGCCACGATCGTCAACTTCGATGCCTGCTTTACCTGCGTCTAATAATTTACCATTAGGCACACGACCGATAGCAACTAATACTGCATCGTAACGTTGTGGTTCTGCTGGGGCTTTTTTGCCTTCCATCGTTACGTAGATGCCATCTTCTTTTGCTTCAACTGCAGTTACTTTGGTTTCTAGCATCAGGTTAAATTTCTTGCTGATACGTTTGGTAAATACTTTAACCACGTCTTTGTCAGCTGCAGGAATAACCTGATCAAACATTTCAACCACATCAATCTGAGAACCCAGAGAGTGATAAACCGTTCCCATTTCCAGACCGATGATACCGCCACCCATAACCAGTAAACGTTCTGGTACGGTTTTCAGTTGCAGTGCATCTGTTGAATCCCATACTCGTGGGTCTTCATGTGGAATAAATGGTAATTCGATTGGACGTGAGCCGGCAGCAACGATTGCATTTTCAAAAGTGATGGTAGTTGTACCTTCACCACCTTCAACAGACAATGTGTGAGAACCAGTGAATCGTGCTTCGCCATTAACAACAGTCACTTTACGGCCTTTAGCCATGCCCGCTAAGCCACCGGTTAATTGAGAAATAACTTTGTCTTTCCAGATGCGAATTTTGTCGATATCTGTTTTTGGTGCATCAAAAACAACACCGTGTTCAGATAATGCTTTCGCTTCTTCGATAACTTTAGCAACGTGGAGTAACGCTTTAGAAGGGATACAACCCACGTTCAGACAAACACCACCTAAAGTAGAGTGACGTTCAACTAAAACTGTTTCTAAACCTAAGTCAGCGCAACGGAACGCTGCGGAATAACCCGCAGGGCCTGCACCGAGAACCACTACCTGTGCTTTAATTTCAGTACTCATCGTGACCTCATTATTTATTTGTCCGGCGAGTCAGACGAAAATCCATATTTAACACCGAGACTTACATACCGCATGCAGTTTACAGAAATGTTAATAAACTGAAAAGCGCTCTAACATGACGGATCTCACAACCTAAGATGTATGACTGTAAAATCCATCATCGTAATCAGAGAAACCGGCGCTAAGCACCGGTTTAAATAATTACATTACCAAACGACGTAAATCGCTCATGTACTGATTAATCAGAGTGATGAATCGAGCACCGTCAGCACCATCGATCACACGGTGATCGAAAGATAATGACATTGGTAGAATCAAGCGTGGTACGAATTCTTTACCATTCCATACAGGTTTCATAGAAGAACGGGAAAGTCCCATAATCGCAACTTCTGGTGCGTTAACGATTGGTGCAAAACCGGTAGTACCGATACCACCAAGGCTAGAAATTGTGAAACATCCACCTTGCATATCCGCAGCTGTCAGTTTACCTGCACGTGCTTTCTTAGAAACTTCAGCTAACTCATAAGACAGTTCGATAATGCCTTTTTTGTTAACATCTTTGAAAACAGGAACAACTAAACCATTAGGTGTATCTACAGCAATACCGATATTGATGTATTTTTTCAGGATCAGTTTCTGTCCATCTTCAGAGATAGAGCTGTTAAAGCGTGGCATATCTGCCAGTGCTTTTGCCGCTGCTTTCATCACGAAGACTAATGGAGTGATCTTAACATCCAGTTTTTTCTTCTCTGCTTCTTTATTTTGCTGTTTACGGAATTCTTCAACCTCAGTGATATCTGCTTCATCAAACAGATTTACGTGAGGGATCATCACCCAGTTACGGCTTAAGTTAGCACCAGAGATTTTCTGGATACGGCTTAATTCAACTTCTTCAATTTCACCAAATTTGCTGAAGTCAACTTTTGGCCAAGGTAACATGCCTGGTAATCCGCCACCTGCATTCGCTGGCGCAGATTCAGCACGTTTAATTAACTCTTTCACGTAAGACTGAACGTCTTCACGTAAGATACGACCTTTACGACCAGTACCTTTCACTTTCGCTAAATTCACACCAAATTCACGCGCTAAGCGACGAATAACAGGTGTTGCATGAACGTAAGCATCATTTTCAACAAATTCTTCTTTTGTTGCTGGTGCAGTTGCTTGTGCTTTTGCAGGTGCTGCTGGTGCAGAACTTGCTGGCGCTGGCGCGGCTGCCGCTGGTGCTTGAGCAACAGGTGCTGCACCGGCAACTTCAAACGTCATGATCAGTGAGCCCGTTTTCACTTTGTCGCCCACTGCAATTTTGATCTCTTTAACCACACCTGCAAATGGTGCTGGAACTTCCATAGAAGCCTTGTCGCCTTCAACGGTGATCAGCGATTGTTCTTCAGAGATGGAATCACCTACTTTCACCATCACTTCAGTAACTTCAACTTCGTCACCACCGATATCTGGAACATTCACTTCTTTCACAGCAGATGTTGCTGGTGCAGATGCTGCTTGAGCTGGTGCCGCTTGAGCAACAGGCGCGCTACCTGCAACTTCAAATACCATGATAAGAGAGCCTGTGCTCACTTTATCACCAGTTGCGATTTTGATTTCTTTCACTACGCCAGCAAATGGAGCTGGAACTTCCATAGAAGCTTTATCGCCTTCTACAGTGATCAGTGATTGTTCTTCAGCAACGCTATCGCCAACTTTTACCATTACTTCGGTAACTTCAACTTCGTCACCGCCGATATCTGGTACATGGACTTCTTTTAATTCTGCAGTTGCAGGCGCTGCTGCTGGCGCAGGAGCAGCTGCTTGAGCTGGTGCAGCTTGCGCGGCACCTTCTGCTTCAAAAATCATGATAAGAGAACCAGTTTGGACTTTGTCGCCCACCGCAATTTTGATCTCTTTCACTACACCCGCTTGTGGTGATGGGACTTCCATAGAGGCTTTGTCGCCTTCTACAGTAATTAAGGATTGTTCTTCCTCAATACGGTCGCCCACTTTCACCATCACTTCGGTGACTTCAACTTCATCAGCACCGATATCTGGGACTTTAATTTCAATAGACATTCACTTTACCTCTTACGCCAGACGTGGGTTTACTTTTTCAGGGTTGATGTTGTATTTATTGATTGCTTCTTCAACAACCTTCACATCAATCTCACCACGTTTAGCTAATTCACCTAATGCAGCAACAATCACATAAGAAGTATCAACTTCAAAGTGGTGACGCAGGTTTTCACGGCTATCAGAACGACCGAAACCATCTGTACCTAATACGCGGTAATCATCTGCTGGTACATAAGTACGAACTTGTTCAGCGAACAGTTTCATATAGTCAGTAGAGGCTACAGCTGGAGCATCATTCATAATTTGAGCGATGTAAGGTACACGCGGTGCTTCAGATGGGTGTAGCATGTTCCAACGTTCACAGTCTTGGCCATCACGAGCCAGTTCAGTGAATGAAGTTACGCTATAAACATCAGAACCAATACCGTATTCAGCAGACAGGATTTGTGCTGCTTCACGAACGTGACGCAGAATAGAACCTGAACCCAGTAACTGAACTTTACCTTTCGCGCCTTCCAGTGATTCCAGTTTGTAGATACCTTTACGGATACCTTCTTCAACACCGGCTGGCATTGCTGGCATATGGTAGTTTTCGTTGAGTGTAGTGATGTAGTAATAAACGTTTTCTTGTTTATCACCATACATACGCTCTAAACCATCTTGCATGATAACAGCAACTTCATAAGCGAATGCTGGATCATAAGAGATACAGTTAGGAATAGTCAGCGATTGGATATGGCTATGGCCATCTTCGTGTTGTAGACCTTCACCGTTAAGTGTTGTACGGCCTGAAGTACCACCCACTAAGAAGCCACGAGCTTGTTGATCACCTGCTGCCCAGCATAAGTCGCCAATACGTTGGAAACCAAACATGGAGTAGTAGATATAGAATGGGATCATTGGCAAATTGTTAGTGCTGTAAGATGTTGCAGCGGCTAACCAAGATGCGCCAGCACCCAGTTCGTTGATACCTTCTTGCAGAATTTGACCTTTAACGTCTTCTTTATAGTAAGCAACCTGCTCACGATCTTGAGGCGTATATTGCTGGCCATTCGGGCTGTAAATACCGATTTGACGGAACAGACCTTCCATACCGAAAGTACGTGCTTCGTCAGCAATAATTGGAACTAAACGATCTTTGATAGATTTGTTTTTCAACATTACGTTCAGTGCACGAACGAATGCGATAGTTGTAGAAATCTCTTTAGATTGTTCTTCCAGTAATTGGCTGAAATCTTCCAGTGTCGGAATATCCAGTTTTTCTTCAAAACGAGGACGACGCGCTGGCAGATAGCCACCTAAATCCTGACGACGTGCGTGCAAGTATTTGTATTCTTCTGACTCTTTGTCAAAAGTAATATAAGGCAGATCTTTGATTTGCTCATCAGCAACTGGAATATTGAAACGATCACGGAAATGGTGAACGCCATCCATGTTCATTTTTTTAACTTGGTGAGCAATGTTTTTACCTTCTGCTGTTTCACCCATACCATAACCTTTAATGGTTTGAGCTAAAATAACAGTTGGTTTGTTTTGAGTGTCTTTTGCTTTTTGGAATGCAGCAAAAACTTTCTTCGGATCGTGACCACCACGGTTTAATGCCCAGATTTCATCATCAGTCATATCTTTAACTAATGCAGCTGTTTCTGGGTAACGATTGAAGAAGTGCTCACGAACATAAGCGCCATCACGAGATTTAAATGTCTGGTAGTCACCATCCAGAGTTTCATTCATTAATTGAATGAGTTTACCAGAGGTGTCTTTACGCAGAAGCTCATCCCAACGATCGCCCCACATGACTTTGATAACGTTCCAGCCAGCACCAGCAAAGATACCTTCTAATTCGTTAACAATTTTACCGTTACCTGTAACTGGGCCATCAAGACGTTGTAAGTTACAGTTAACAACGAAGCACAGGTTATCTAATTTTTCGCGAACTGCGATGGTGATTGCACCTTTAGATTCTGGTTCGTCCATTTCTCCATCGCCTAAGAACGCATAAACAGTTTGTTTAGTCGTATCTTTTAAGCCACGGTGATTTAAATATTTTAGGAATTTAGCTTGATAAATCGCAGATAGAGGCCCCAGACCCATAGAAACAGTTGGGAACTGCCAGAATTCAGGCATTAATTTAGGGTGTGGATAAGAAGATAAACCTTTACCACCAATCTCTTGACGGAAGTTGTTTAATTGTTCTTCTGTTAAACGACCTTCTAAGAATGCGCGTGCATAGATACCTGGGGAGATATGTCCTTGGAAGTAAACCAAGTCACCACCATCGGTTTCATTTTGAGCACGGAAGAAGTGGTTAAAGCACACTTCATATAATGTTGCAGAAGATTGGAATGACGCCATGTGTCCGCCGAGTTCCAAATCTTTTTTGGATGCACGCAGAACCATCATTACTGCGTTCCAGCGAATAGCAGAACGAATACGACGCTCTAATTCCAGATTGCCAGGGTAAGCGGGTTCATCTTCAGCAGGAATGGTATTGATATAATCACTGTGTACAGAGCCACCTAAAGCAATATTAAGACCGCCATTACGGGCTTGTTTTAATACCTGATCAATCAGGAACTGTGCACGCTCAACACCTTCTTCACGGATGACCGAGTCGATCGCTTGTAACCAGTCGCGAGTTTCGATCGGATCCACGTCATTTTTCAGCATATCTGACATGGTGTATTCCTTATCTGTTATCTGTTTTTAATGGTTATGGGAGTCTATCTTCCCGTTATACCCATTTGATATGACGGGGAGATAGACCCTGCTGTTATTACCGCTATCCCTGAAAATCACAGGGAGATAGGTAGTACAGACTCAGCGGTCAGGATCTGTGCTACTAAAATAAATCAGGGTGTTGTTGGAGCCGGCGTAAAGAACGCTCACGGCGAGTATGTTCACGACTCATATCCAACAAAACATCTTCAATAAAGGCTAAGTGGCGATGTGAAGCTTCACGCGCTACCTCTGGCTCTCTATTAATAATAGCCTGATAAATCTGACTACGATGCTCACTTACGGCAGTTAACATCTCTTTACGAGTATAAAGAAACTCAAAATTCTGACGGATATTCTGCTCAAGCATAGGTACCATGCATCTTAATAAATGCAATAAAACAACATTATGAGCAGCTTCCGTGACAATTAATTGATATTGCAATACAGCTTCAGACTCAGCAACCAAATCACCCTTTTCATGGGCCTTCAAAATACAATCATGGCTTGCTTTGATACGAGCAAGATCTTCATCAGTACCGCGTAATGCTGCATAATAAGCAGCAATACCTTCAAGGGCATGGCGCGTTTCTAAGAGATCAAATTGAGATTCGGGATGTCCGCTAAGCAGTTGAGCTAAAGGATCACTAAAACTTTGCCAGAGATTATGCTGAACAAATGTTCCACCACCTTGGCGACGAAGTAAAAACCCTTTAGCTTCTAATTTTTGGATAGCTTCACGCAATGAAGGGCGGGATACATCAAATTGCTTCGCCAGCTCACGCTCAGGTAAGAGTTTCTCTCCCGGACGCAGAGTGCCTTCTAAAATCAGATGCTCAAGCTGTTGCTCAATAACATCAGAAAGCTTAGGTTGACGGATTTTTGTATAAGCCATATTGCTAGAAGCCATTATTGGATAACTATTACCTTTGTGATTGAGTTGTCAATTGGTAATACCAATTTAATATAACGGATAATAAAGTAACAAAGTATTCACTAACTGTCCATACAGTTGTTGAGCGAAATCATAAAAACCTGCAAATTTTAACAAATTATTTTAAAAATTCATCAAAAGTGATAACTAGATCGCATTATACTGAAACGTTAAAAATAAATTTTTTAACGTTTTTGAAACACATAAACAGTCAAACTGAAGCGTGACAGCAATAATTAAATGAATACAAATGCAGTGCAAGCATCTTTTAATTCATTTAACACTGTTATTTCATTAACAAACTACGAAAATAATCCCAATCAAAATGAGGCCCAGGATCTGTTTTTCGATTTGGAGCAACATCACTATGCCCTGTTATGTTCTCTTTAATGGCGGGATAAAGCGTAATAAGTGATTGAGTTATCTTGGCTAATTGCTGATATTGGTTTAGTGTAAAATCACAATTATCAGTACCTTCAAGCTCTATACCAATAGAGAAATCATTGCACTTTTCTCTACCTTTATATAAAGAAACACCCGCATGCCATGCTCTATCTGTAAAAGGCACATATTGCACAATTTCACCATCACGCCGAATAAGGCAATGAGCAGATACTCTTAAACCAATTATCTCGCTAAAAAAGGGATGATCTTGCTCTGATAACGTATTGGTAAATAACCTATCAATATAGGGCCCACCAAATTGTCCGGGTGGCAAACTGATATTATGAACAATCAGTAAAGAGGGAACTTCACCTTCAGGCCTTCTATCATGATTTGGTGAAGGTACTTTTCTCGCATCAATAAGCCAACCTTGTTTAATTTCCACATCAACCCTCTCTACTGTGTTTTAGTTATTATCAATAATTTTATTAACTCATATTCATCAATAAGTGCGAACTTTCTCTCAATAATAAAGGTTAAATTTGTATATCTCTGTTTTCTTTTCGATATTTTACTCAAACTTTATTTTATCAATTCGCCAATAAAGTCCTTTTTTTTCATACTGCTAGTGTCTATTAATCAAGGAGGACACTAGATGAACGCACTTAATTATCACTCATCCGAAAATGGCTTTACTCTTATGGAACTCATGATTGTTATTGCCATTATTTCTATTTTAAGCTCTGTCGCTATTCCTGCTTATCAGGGTTATATCCAAAAAGCGGCTTTAACGGATATATTGCAAACGCTCTCCCCTTATCGTTCAGCAGTTGAATTATGCCGTTATGAAAATGAACTTCAGCATTGTGATTCAGACTCAACATTCATGCCACCACAATTTCGCAGTCGATATCTTTCTGAAGTCTCCGTATTAAATGGTGTCATTAATGCAACTGGAAAAGCACAACTTGAAGGCCTAACCCTTGTCATGTCTTTAGAAAAAAATACGGGGGAATATCTTCCTGTATGGAGGACACAATGCTCCACCACTAATACTAAGTTACAAAAGCAATGCACTGAAATATTTAAGTCATATTAATACATTATGGATATTGGGGAGCATTCGCATTGAATGTTCCTGTATTAAAATAACGCAAATAAAATAAATATAAAAAGGTGAATAATGGATATCACACACTCAGCAACAGAATTTATTGAACATCTATTACGCCATAGCATTTTAATGCGCGTTTCTGATCTACATATTGAACCTCAGCAATTCAACTTTAGAGTTAGAGCCAGAATAGATAGCCATTTATATTTATTTTCTCCACCTCCGAATGAATTCTCAGAAGAAATAGTGACACGTTTAAAAATATTGGCTAACTTAAATATTGCAGAAAAACGATTACCTCAGGATGGGCAATTTACTTGGTCTTATAATGAGAAAAATTATTCAATACGAATAGCCACACTTCCCACTCTTTATGGTGAAAAAATCGTTTTACGCTTTATCAATAATCTCCAACAACCTGAATTAACCCATTTAGGGTTTCAGCCATCTCATTTAACACTATTAAAGAAATATTTAAATTTACCGCAAGGTATGATTTTAGTCACAGGTCCAACAGGTAGTGGAAAAACACTAACTTTATATAGTTGCTTACATTATTTAAATAAAGATAACCGTAATATAAATAGTGTTGAAGATCCCATTGAATTACCACTAGATGGTATTAATCAAATTCAGATTTGCGAAAAAGCGGGGATCACATTTACTACAATACTACGCGCATTATTACGTCAAGATCCTGACATTATAATGGTAGGTGAAATTCGTGATCCCTACACTGCTGAAATGGCAATGAAAACAGCACAAACAGGCCATCTTGTTTTATCCACATTACACACTAATTCCGCAAATACCACCTTAATGCGTCTACACAATTTAGGCATTGCAAAAGATCTTATTCACTCTTGTATTAGTTTGATTATTTCACAAAGATTAGTGCGCTGTTTATGCTCGCATTGTAAAACCTGTTTACCCAATCAAAAACAAATCCATATTAATGAAGAAATTATTGAATTGCCGAACTGGCAAGCAATAGGTTGTCAACAATGCAGCTCCGGCTATAAAGGCAGAACGGCAATCTATGACTGTTTTGAACCAACAAAACAAACACATGCATCTCCTTATAATTTACTCCATTCAGGTTTTTTATTAATTAAACAAGGGATAACAACACTAGAAGAGGTTTATCAAACACTGGGAGATATTGAATGAAATTACAGCAAATTTATCGTTACGATGCATTAAGCTATCAAGGCGAATGGTGTTCAGGAAACATTCTCGCGTCATCAAGTAATGACGTTTTTATTAAATTAACCCAGCAACAAAAAATCCCCATAAAAATACGTTTATACAAAATCATAATATTTCAAGAAAGTGATAAAAAATATCGTATTCAATTACTTGAACAACTCGCATTATTACTTCATTCAGGCTTGGCTCTTTTACCTGCTTTAACATTATTAAAAAATGAGTGTCGTTATATTCATTGGCAATGTGTCTTAAATGATATTATTTTTAACTTAATGCAAGGCGGTACATTTTCAAAACAGTTAGGCCGTTATCCCATTTATTTTCCACTTTCATTAGTACGCTTTATTTTTATTGGCGAAGAAAGCGGAAAGTTAAATGAAGTCATAACACTTCAAATAATACATTTAAAAAAACAACAAGAGATAGTTAAAAAAATTAAAAAATCGTTTAAATACCCTCTTTTTTTATTGGCTATTTTATTTTCTATTACCAGTATTATGTTGTTATACGTTTTACCAGAATATCAATCATTATACAGTGCATTTAATACAGAGCTTCCCGATTTAACATTAACATTAATTGCTTTCTCACAATGGTTTTCTAACTATATTGTTATATTAATTATTTTTTCTATTGGGATAATGTTATTATATCATTTCATTCGACATTATTCATCGTTATTTTATTACTATGAACAAGCTATTTTTCTTCATCTACCTTATTTCGGCATACTATTAAAATATCATCAACTCTATCTTATTTTTCAGATAATAAGTATTACACAACAAGCTGGATTACCATTATTACAAAGTTTAACGATTATTATAGAACAACTTACACATCCTATTTATAAACGCCAGCTATTACAAATGAGTGAACACATTACACAAGGAAAATCATTAAGTTTATTTATGAAAAATACGTCTTATTTTCCCCCCATTTGTCATCAATTTATCGTTTGTGCGGAAAATTCAGGACAGTTACTCTATTTTTGCC
This sequence comes from Proteus vulgaris, assembly GCF_016239305.1. GTDB lineage: Bacteria > Pseudomonadota > Gammaproteobacteria > Enterobacterales > Enterobacteriaceae > Proteus > Proteus vulgaris_C. The sequence continues at coordinate 81,050 of NZ_JAEHOQ010000020.1, forward strand.
AGCAATTAAGTGATTGGTTTTATCATCAGCTTGAAGAACAATTAAATACTATCAGTACATGGCTAGAGCCATTGTTAATGGCGATAATTGCATTGATTGTTGGTACATTAATCATGGCTATGTATCTTCCTATATTACAGTTAGGTGATACTATACAGTGAGTCACAAATTTTATGAGTAATATGTTATTGTGATCTTTCCCACTAAGTGATTGATTGATGATAATTCTATTACTGATTATGAGGTAGGATGTCAGGGTAGCAGAAAATCATCTATCATAATAACCGAATAAAACCTAAATATTGCGGTTATTATCTTGTGATAAAAACAAAATTAGGCTTTAGAATATCCAAACTAATAGCAAATTTTAATACATTAAAAATAGATAAACACAATGGCTTATATGGTTGCTCTTACAGGCGGAATAGGCAGTGGTAAAACCACTATTGCTAATGCTTTTGCCTCATTAGGTGTACCTCTTGTTGATGCTGATGTTATTGCTCGATTAGTGGTAGAGCCTCATTCCTTTGGGCTAAATGCGTTGCATCAGCATTTTGGTGACAGCATTTTATTGCCTGATGGCTCATTAAACCGAGCTCAGCTACGCCAGATTATTTTTCAACACGATGAAGAAAAAAATTGGGTCAATAATCTTCTTCACCCTTTGATACAGCAAGAGACTCAAAGGCAAATACAACAAATTAAAACCCCATATTTTATTTGGGTTGTTCCTTTATTAATTGAAAATAAATTAACTCACTTAGCCTCTCGTGTTCTTGTCGTTGATGTCACACAAGAAGAACAAATAACAAGAACAATGAAACGAGATGGCGTAAGTCGAGAACAAGTGCTCAATATTTTAAAGGCACAAGCTCAAAGACAAGAACGATTAGCCGCCGCTGATGATATTATTGAAAATCACGATAATAGCCAAAATATAATTGGAAAAGTTAAGCAACTCCATCAGCATTACTTAGAATTAGCTCAACAAGCGTTACAGGACAACAGCCATGAGTGATGACATCACAACAATCATCTTCGAACATCCCCTAAATGAAAAAATGCGTTCATGGCTTAGAATTGAAAACTCCTTAATTCAAATTAACAGTTTTCATACAATTGATTCGTTACCCACTGCACTCTCTTTTTTCCGCGCGGTATCAGAATTTATTGAAGTGCTTGATCGTGGCGAAATTCGTGCTGAATTACTTAAAGAATTAGAAAAAAGACAAAAAAAATTACAACAATGGCTTTCATTTCCTAATGTTGATAAAGAGATTGTGACTCAAATTATTAATGAATTATCCGAGAATGCAACGGTATTAAGTCAAGCTCCGCGAATTGGTCAGCATTTAAAACAAGATAAAGTGATAAGTTTAGTCAAACAGCGCCTAAGTATCCCTGGTGGATGCTGTAATTTTGATGTACCAGCATTGCATTTGTGGTTAAGTTTGCCTCAAACTATCCGTGATGAAAAATTACAAAACTGGATGACAGGTTTGTTACCATTACAAAATGCATTAAATAGCTTACTAACACTTATTCGCCAATCAGATACCTTTAAACCAGCGTTAAGTCATCGTGGTTTTTACCAAGATAGTGCAGAAGAAGGTGAACTACTACGTCTTAAAATCGCCATTGACCACCAGATCTATCCTCAAGTATCCGGCCATAAAAATCGTTACGCGATCCGCTTCTTACCACTTGATAGTGAAAATGGAACAATACCGCTAGAACTACCCTTTGAGATTGCTTGTTGCTAACATTGTGTTGATTACTATTAACACCTATCGCGCCAATGAAATCTAGGAGAGATAATGAGCGAAAAATTAATTGTGAAATGTCCAACCTGTCAAACAGAAGTTGTTTGGAATGAAAGTAGCCCTTATCGACCTTTTTGCAGCAAACGTTGTCAACTTATTGATTTAGGTGAATGGGCTGACGAATCAAAACGTATTCCAAGCCAAAGCGATATTAATGACAGTGATGACTGGAGTGAAGCGCCACAACCTGAGCCTAAAGATTTTTAATACTCCAATTAAGAACATAAAAAATAGCCACTCATTGAAGTGGCTATTTTATTTATAACTACATCCATTTATATGCTTTTACTTTTGTAACAGCGCCACAATTGTACGGTTAGCCGGTGGAAAATCTTCAGCATTTAATGATGCGATAGAAGTCCATTTGGAATCTTGCCCTTCTTTACCGTAGGGCTCATTATCCCATTGAGTCACTAAGAAAAAAGATAATGTGATATGCCTATCTGGAAAATCATGCTCTACCGTTTCAAAAAGCGAGCACTGTGTTACATCAATACCAATTTCCTCTTGTAACTCACGCAATAACGCCTGCTCAGGAGTTTCTTTATCTTCTAATTTCCCCCCTGGAAATTCCCAAAATCCCCCCATATGCGATTTTAGAGGGCGTTGGGTGATAAAGACATTATTGCTTTGATCACAAATAATACCCGCGGCAATATGTAGCTTTTTTTTATCCATTGTAGACAACCTATTGAATAGTCCAGTTATTATAACAACTTAACGTTATTATAACTTATATCCAATGGTGCTACTCTGGTTTTCTTTCCCTGATTATATCGATTATTTAACGATAAATAGGCAAGAAACCAAGCTGAGCTAATGTTTGGCAAATAATGCCTACAGCACCAAAAGCGATAACAGAATAAATTAATCCCTTACCTCCCCATACCTTAAAACCTGAGTTGGGAAACTTTTCTCGCGCTTTCAATGCCATGACTGCAGGACAAATAATTGCCCAGACACAAGCGGCCGTACCAGCGTACGCAATTGCAATTAAGAAACCATTAGGGAAAAGCAAACAGAGCAATAAAGGTGGTGTAAAACATAAAACACCTGATTTTAAGCGTCCTGTTTTGTTATCTTCAAATTTTAGCGATGCTAAAATATAGTCAAACAATCCAATCGCTACCCCTAAGAATGAACAGAATACGGCACTAATTGAGAACCATAATAAAAAACCTTCAATATATTTACTGTTTAAGACGGTATATAACGAATCAATAAAGGCATCTAAGTTACCGCCTTTTTGAATAATGGTAATAAATTGTTCACGGGGTAGATTCCCCATAGTACCAATCATCCAAAGTAAATAAATAACTAGCGCTAATACACAACCAATCACACAACTCTTAACAACCTTTCTTTCATTTTCATGATAAAGCTTATAAAGGCTACAAACATTTCCATGATATCCAAATGAAGTTATCGCATAAGGAATAATGATAAAAATAAATGGATAAAGATATAACTGGCTTTTCCCTTCAAAAGTTGCGCTAAATAATAAGTCGCCACTTGCTTTAAAAAACAATCCAGAAAAAGCTAATATAAACAGAACAATTTTAATAAATAAGAAAATGGAAGTTAAGCGACTCGCACAAGCGCCCCCCCACCATATTGTTGCACCAAGCACGATAGTGAATACAAAGAATATTGCTCTAAGGTTTAAATTAATACCATATAATGATGACGCCTCATAAATAATCGAACCAGCAGCAGAAATATAAGCATAAATTAATATATATAATACAAATATTAAAGATGCATTAGCGAGATAACAGGCCCATTTTGGCAATAACTCTTTTGATATATGGAAGTAGTTGGTTCCCGCCCCATATTTTGAAATACATTCAAGAATATAAATCCCTGAGTGAAACATAAAAAAACAAACAATAAACAATATAAAGAGTGAGTTAATAAACCAAGCACCAGACATTATTGTTGGGAGGCTAAACATTCCCGCCCCGATCATGGCACCGCCCAACACAAATCCCCCTACAATAATTGAGGGTTCTTTATTTACCGACTTATTTTCCATTTTTTAGTCCTTACTGAAATAAGGATAGGGCTCTCGCATTGCACGAGAGCCATTATTATTGTGGAGTATTATTTATTTGATAGGTTTTAATCTAGCAGTAAAGTGTCTTAATACAGGTGGTTCATATTCGAACTCAAGACCTTTAAGCGTTGCAAACTTCTCTTTTAAACCAATAAGCGCATCAGCAATATAATCCATATGGTCGTTAGTATAGACACGACGAGCAATGGTTAAACGCATAAATTCCATATCTGCATGTTTTTGTTCACCAGTTGCAGGATCACGCCCCAATAAGAACGAGCCAATCTCAACTGCACGAACACCAGATTCTAAATAAAGGGCATTAATTACCGCTTGAGCAGGGAATTGATCGCCAGGGATATGAGGCACTAATTTTTTACAGTCAACGAAAACAGCATGCCCCCCTGTAGGATATTGAATTGGAATACCCGCTTCACGTAGACGATCGCCCAAGTATTGTACCTGACCAATACGATAGTGCAGATATTCTTCTTCTGTACCCTCTTCTAAACCTTGCACCATAGCAGCCATATCACGACCCGCTAAACCACCATAGGTGACAAAACCTTCCATCGGTACACAACGTTGTCTTGCTAATGTAAAGACTTCTTCATTATCACGAATAGAGACTAAACCACCGATATTTAACAATGGATCTTTCTTCGCTGACATGGTCAATGCATCAGCATATTTATACATGTCTAAAATAACTTCTTTAATTGTGGCATTTTTATATTTAGGATCACGCTGTTTAATAAAATACGCATTTTCACAGTAACGAGCTGAATCCATTACAACAAAAATACCGTGTTGTTTGGCGATTTCATAAACTTCTTTTAAATTATCCATTGAAACAGGCTGACCACCAGCACTATTACAGGTCACTGTTGAAACAATAGCAACAACGTTATCAGCACCATGCTTAGCAATATTTTCTTTTAATTTAGCAATATCAAAATTGCCTTTCCAATCATCATAGGTTTCTGAATCAAACGCTTTCTCAGTAACAATATTAATTGCTTTACAGCCATTTAATTCAACATGCGCTGCTGTTGTATCGAAATGGAAGTTAGAAATGAAAACAGGATTTTTTGCTTTTCCATCTTTTTGTTTATATTTTAATAATACTGGGAAAAGAATATTTTCAGCACCACGACCTTGGTGAGCTGGAATAATATAATCGTAATTAAATAGTTCTTTGGCTTTATCTTTTAAATCATAATAGTTTCTTGAACCGGCATAAGCTTCATCACCTGTTATCATTGCTGCCCATTGATGATCACTCATTGCATTAGTACCAGAGTCCGTTAATAAATCTATATAAACGGCATGACTTGGTAATAAGAATGGGTTATAACCCGCTTCTTTTAATGCAGCTTCACGTTCTTCTCTTGAAGGAACACGGATTTTTTCTACCATTTTAATACGGAATGGTTCTACAATTCTTTTAGCCATGATAATACCTTTAATATATATTAAATTATAATTTTACGAATAAATAAAATAATCTTTCCATTTAAACAAATAGAAAAAGAGTATTAAATTATTTTGGATGGATATAAAAAAGGATTATTTTTCAGGGAAGAAGAAGGCGAGTTCAGAATCAATATTAAACCATTTCTTCAATCTGAAGAAACCTCTTAATATTATCAAAACATTAAATGATGAGAACATACTTTAACCCTTACTAGTCAGGAAATAGTACAATTTACATGCTATTTTATATAACAGTTAAACACG
>NZ_JAEHOQ010000021.1 GCF_016239305.1 Proteus vulgaris
ATTAATTCAGTACCTCATTTATTTTTCAAAATTAAAAAATAAGTATAAGATTTAAAATAAATTAAGTTGTTCATTTTCTTTTTCTATTGTCCCCCCTCCTTTTTTAAATGTTCTTAAATAACGTTGTTGACAAAGGCGTAATACATTTCTTTTATCTTGCGCGCTCATCGTTGACCAATTAAATCGCTCTTGCCGATTACGATAGCATCCCATGCAATAACCTTGAGCATTCATTTCACAGCGCCCAATACAAGGGCTAGGAATATCAAAAAATTCTAATTGATCTTGCATTTGATTTCCCCCCCCTGTTGTTTGTTACTATAGAGTATAGTTAATGGAGAGATTATCTGCACAATGCACAGATTGAACTGTTAAGGGTGTAGTAAAATTGAACTTTAGGGCTTTAACGCGCTATAGTACTGCGCCATCAGTTTATCTGTAAGGTTTAATCATTAAAAAACACGAGAGGTTTATATGCGAGTACTTCATACCATGATTCGTGTAGGCGATTTACAACGTTCTATCGATTTTTATACCAAAGTATTAGGTATGCAACTTCTACGCACTAGCGAGAATGAGGAATATAAATACTCGTTAGCTTTTGTTGGCTATGGTGATGAGAGCACGGGTGCAGTTATTGAGTTAACCTATAACTGGGGCGTAAATAGTTATGAAATGGGAACGGCTTTTGGCCATGTTGCGCTAGGTGTTGATGATGTCGCAGCAACCTGTGAAGCGATTCGCCAAGCTGGCGGTAATGTTACCCGTGACGCAGGCCCAGTAAAAGGAGGTTCAACTATTATTGCTTTTGTTGAAGATCCAGATGGGTATAAAATCGAACTCATCGAAAATAAAAGTGCAAGTCACGCACTAGGTAACTGATTTTATTTAAACCAGAAAGATAATTTATTTATCTTTCTGGCCTTGCTTATTATTAATTTCCGATATTTTATTTTTATCGGATAAGTACAATTTGATGCCTGAAATAAATAATCCCAATAAGCTTTGTAACCGTTTTCGAGGTTACTACCCTGTTGTTATTGATGTTGAGACAGGTGGATTTAATGCAAAAACAGATGGTTTACTTGAAATTGCAGCCATTACATTAAAAATGGATGAACAAGGTTGGTTAAAACCTGATAATACGCTACATTTTCATGTTGATCCCTTTGAAGGTGCTAATCTAGAACCTGCTGCCTTAGAATTTACAGGCATTGATCCAACAAACCCACTTCGTGGCGCAGTCAGTGAATATGAAGCCTTGCATGCTATTTTTAAAATGGTACGCAAAGGAATGAAGGATGCTGATTGTAACCGTGCCATTATTGTGGCGCACAATGCAAATTTCGATCATAGCTTTGTAATGGCGGCTACAGAACGTGCCGGGTTAAAACGAAATCCTTTTCACCCTTTTGCCACCTTTGATACTGCGGCATTAAGTGGATTAGTATTGGGGCAAACTATTTTGGCTAAAGCCTGTATCACCGCAGGAATACCTTTTGATAGTAAACTTGCTCATGGTGCGTTGTATGATACGAATCGTACATCATTACTTTTTTGTGAATTAGTTAATCGTTGGAAAAAACTCGGTGGATGGCCATTACCAACACCTTAATCCTATCATTTCAATGATAACGATATGAATAACAGAAAAAAGCCAGTTCATCACTGAACTGGCTTTTCTTATTGAATACTTAATTTCTTTTTATCGCTTTCAATACCAATATACTAAAAGAAAAAAACAATAATTAGGCTTCTTCTTCGCCGCGATATTTATCAGCAGTCTCTTTTAATAACTTCTGTAATTCACCGCGCTGATACATTTCTAAAATGATGTCACATCCACCGACTAATTCACCATCTACCCATAATTGTGGGAAAGTTGGCCAGTGTGCATATTTTGGTAATTCTGCACGAATATCTGGGTTTTGCAGGATATCAACATACGCAAAACGCTCACCACAAGCAGAGATAGCTTGAACTGCCTGAGCAGAAAAACCGCAACTTGGTAATTTTGGTGAACCTTTCATGTATAAAATAATTGGGTTTTCATTGATCTGGCGTTCAATTTTTTCAATAGTCGTCATTTGTAAGTCCTTACAGCCTTTTATATTCAATATGCTTTATAGGGGAAAACATGAAAGAAGAATACCACTTTATATTGGAAAGCTCTATATAAGTTTAGTTATCAATATAAAACAATAGGTTGGTGTTAAATCACAATGCTATTGACGAGAAAATACACGATAATACATAAAAAATAAATCAATACGTTACAGATGTTTATGGGTGTGTTTTATCTCATTATTTCACTACCTACTACCAGCACATTCACTTTCTAAAATGCTAGAAAAAAAGCCTCAATTAAGAGGCTGAGAATATTTCGATTGAGAAAACTCTCAGTACTCGAATCGATTGGCTTAATTACATGAATTATTACTGTATGGTTCCGTTGTCCAAAAGGATCAAGCAACCCAGTGTATTAGCAATATCCGTTATTTCACCTTTCATTTTTGCAGTTTGTCCTTTCTTAATTTTAAGAACATTTTCTTCTTCACTTGGTTTTAAAGTATATGAAGCACTGGCTTTATTATTAAATGAAATAGCAACGACTTTAGGTGGTGTTGGTTTATAGAGGTCATATCTGACTACCTCATCCAAACTTGCAATCGTAGTCACCCTTCCTTCCAAGATAACCCACTTTCCTCTCCATTTTTTCTTAGCGGCTATCTCATTATCACTAAAGTCCTTACATATTCCTGCATAAGTCGCTTCAGTTACTGTCGATTCCATCGATGGAACTATTTGGTTTACAGCACTATTAACTGAACGGATAGCTTCGTTTATTTTACACCCTGATAATAATGTAATTATAGATAATAATAACACTTTCTTTTTCATACAAATTCCTTTACGAAGTCAAAAAAAGACATATAAAAATAGAGATCTAATAGATAAGTAATCACTTAATTAAATAAAAAACTTCCTCGCCAACATCGTGGAGAAATGCATTACCGCTTTAAAAAAGCTTAATGTTTTTATTTTATATTAATTGAATATACAAAAGAATAACACTATAAATTTCTACTATATTATTTAAAATAAGAAAAGTCTTGTCACATTGTTTTTTCATAAAAAAATAAAAAAAATATCAAATTACGATTACTTTCTCTCTCATCCATATTTATCATTGACTTACTTATTTTTATATTTTGACAACTCATCTCTAGATCTCTAATTTTTCACCCCACTAAAACTTCTCATTAAATTAACTTATCCAATTTTAATATACCGATTTAAATACAAAACTTATTGTAGCAACACTCGTAAAATGCCCAAACAATATCTTTATTGGAGTACATTTAGTTATTTATCTCACCAAGTTAAAAAATAAAGAATAATGTAAAAAAATAAAAAACAAGCATCTCTATATATAAGATAATAATAAAAGCCTGCCATACGGCAGTTATAGTAGTTTATGGAATAATCAACAACCTGAGTGTCGAGTTTTTGAGAATTAGAGCTTTAAAGCTATCCTCCCAAAAAGATATAATGTATATAGATAGGCTTGTTATAAATCCTGATGAGTATTAATTATGGACATGATTTTACTGTTTCTTTTAGTTGGATGTATCACTGGCTTTTTTGCTGGGTTACTTGGTATTGGCGGCGGTGCAATCATTGTTCCAGTGGTTATGTATGTGGTCAGCCAGCAAACCATTCCAACAGATATGATAATGAAGATAGCCTTATCTACCTCATTTTCTGTCATTATATTTTCCACTGCGTCTTCGGCGTATTCCCATAACAAGCATAAAGCCATTTTATGGCAACAATTTCCTTTATTATCCATTGGCACTATCATTGGTATGCTTGTAGGGACATTTTTAGTACAGAAAATGTCAAACACGATATTACAAATCGTATTCTGTATTTTTATGGTATATACCATCTATGGTTTATTAACCAAAAAGAAAGAAGCGGAACGCATTGAAAACGTAAAAGATCCCGTTATTTCAAAACCTGCCTTAACAAGTGGTGGCTCTTTAATTGGTTTTATATCCAGCTTTATCGGCATTGCTGGTGGCACTATTACTATCCCTCTTTTAAGTCATTGGGGATTTAATACACGTAAATGTATTGCAACCTCTTCAATGATTGGTGTCATCATTGCTTCTATCGGCACAACAATGGGCATTGTCTACGGTTGGAATCAAACAAATATTGATGACTATTACTTGGGTTTTATCTATTTACCTGCCTTTATCGGAATAAGTATAACTAGCATACTCTTCGCACCTGTCGGTGTTAAAGTTGCTTATCGACTTCCCATACCAAGAGTTCGTCAAATATTTGCATTATTTCTATTTTTAGTCGTGGTAAAAATGCTATATACGCTTATTACAGGGTAAGCAAGTGATCTAAAAATCATATTCCGTTAAATTATTCTATACAAACAATACTAAAATCTAATATTTATAATAGTATTAGATTTTAGTAAGTTAGCGTATTTATAGATAAAATAAAATGGACGAGTCTTATTAGGTAATCTTCACCTAATTAAAATAAATATATTTAAGTATCACGGATAGCTTTATTCTTTTCTCACTTTGACTTGTAAAGCAAAAACAGGATCCGTTGTACCACACATAGTACGCCCTACTGTGGCTTTTATTTTTATCCGTACATTGCCACTTTTAGGTGCTGTTCCTTGTAAACGAGCAAAAATGATAGGACGCTCTTCTTGGCGTATGACATGCTTTTGCCAATCTTCATGTGTAATAAGAGAAAGCCACTCCCCATCTTTATTTTTCACCATTAATGTCACAGTAACCCATTCTGGGTTTTCCACAATATAATAGGGGGCTAAACCAGAAAATACGCCAATTTCAACCTGTTGATCATAATTTTGATTAACAATAGCTTCCGGCATATAGATTTTTTCTTGCGATTCTGACGGTGTCAATAAAATACTGGTACTACATGCAATGCCATAGAACATGCCGCAGCCATTTAGCACACTACAAAAAATAAGTAGAAATAGACTCTGGACTAATCGTTTCATAGAAAAATACTTGAAAATAATACTTCCGTGCATGCTTTTATCACTCCATTGAAAAAACTTAAACTATTGTCGGCAAATTTAAGTCAACCCTTATATCATCTCAAATATTATTTTTATTGTTTAGCATTAAATACCGTTCCTTGCTGCCAATCAAGGACTGAAATTCCCATTTTATTTGCTAATTCAATAACAACAGGAAGAGCTTCATCTACTTTAGAGTAAACAAAACCAATAACTGGGATTTTGGTCATAAAGTTATTAATTAAAGGCCCATCACACCACACACTATCATCTATTTCATCATCGGGTAATTCGCAAAGGCACGGATATAGATGATAAATTTCTTGATAAAAATGCAACATTGATAGGCTTACTTCCTGAATATCTTCATCTTCATATTTTTCAAAGTATTCACACGCTTTTTCAAAATCATTCGGAATAGGAAAATCAAATAGTGCAATATTATAACTCATTTTAACTCCTACACTCTATTTACGTAAATTCAATCTAAAATATCGCTACTACGATAAATATATAAATAATAAGGCTTATGTGAATACATTATTTCTATGCTCCCTTCTTTAGCCTCAATATTCTCTATTTCAGAGAATACAAATGTTTTATTCTCACTTAATGATTCATATTCGATTATTTCTAATTCCTTGCAGTTATTTACCAAAGCTAACAATGCTTTTTTATCCTTAACTAAAGGATAAATATTTTTCATTTTCTGAGCTAAAATATCACAAACAGAGTCGATGTCATTGCCACCAAAATAGGATAGATTTACGCCGATTAACTTACCCTTATAAAATTTTAATGCATTTCTATCAGAGTCTTTTTCAAACGGAGGCTCATTATTAAAAAAACAAGTGATAATATCTTCCTTTGTTTCACACACGCCATTTTTTATAAAAGGAATATCATCAATTGATCTTCCAAAATCTAATTTCAAAGGTTCATTACTTTTAAATCCAAACCCAGATAAAAATATTATCATGCCAATAGCTATAAATATTTTTTTCATATTTGTACATTCCTTTGAGAATAAATTTGTTACGATGTATCAATTGTAGTCTCTTACCCCAATCCATCCAAACTAGGTGACGCTATTAAATCATATTAATAGAATAAAATTTACTCTCTCCTTTTTTGCTTCTCTCATTATAAATGCGCTTTTGCTACTTTACGTGTAGGCAAGAGGGATATACTCTTATGAGTATTACTAATCTATATGGCTTATAACTATAGATAAAATATATTTAGCTGTTATTTCAGCAGGTTTTTGTTAAAATAATTAGCAAAATAGCAACAAATTAGTGATTCATTTGCCTCATTTTATCAATTTAGATGAAATGATTTCAGGCACAAAACCCGAAATAGATAGTATAAAGGAGTACGCAATGTCTTTCGAATTACCAAAATTACCTTATGCGTTAGATGCTCTTGAGCCACATATCTCTAAAGAAACATTAGAATACCACTATGGTAAACATCACCAAACCTATGTAACCAACTTAAACAATCTGGTTAAAGGTACTGATTTAGAAAGCAAATCTTTAGAAGAAATCATCAAATCTACTGATGGTGGTATCTTCAATAACGCGGCTCAAGTATGGAATCACACTTTCTACTGGAACTGTTTAGCACCAAATGCAGGTGGCGCACCAACAGGTAAAATTGCTGATGCTATTAACAAAGCATTTGGCTCTTTTGAAGAATTCAAAAAGCAATTTAATGATGCTGCTGCTAAAAACTTCGGTTCTGGTTGGACTTGGTTAGTTAAAAAAGCAGACGGTTCAGTTGCAATTGTTAACACCTCTAATGCGGCAACCCCAGTTTCAGGTGCAGACAAACCTCTGTTAACTGTGGATGTGTGGGAACACGCTTACTACATCGACTACCGTAATGCACGCGTTAAATATTTAGAAGAGTTCTGGGCACTGGTTAACTGGTCATTTGTTGAAGCTAACCTAGCTTAATGGAACTTAGTGATCAAAAGTGAATGATTGCGATTCATTTTTGGTGACATAATAACAAAGGGCCTTAAGCCCTTTGTTATATTCAGATATTCGATAATTTATTATTTCAATTGATCGGATATTTCATAAAGCAGTAATTAGAACAACATAGTTGAAAATAAAACAATCATAACAAGCGCTGCTACTGCTGTGCTCAAACCAAATTTCAGATCCGTATCCATCTATATCTCCCTCAATATGATTATAATACACGTTATTAACCATAACCTTGTCATGGTTAATTATTATCACATATCAAAATTTGCTAAAATAGCGACCAGTGCACAATTTATAACATTGATTAATACTTTCACTTTTGAGCTAGATCATACAAAATTCATAGCTAATCGCTAAATTATTGCCAGTGTTTGCCCTATGTATGACTATACTGGCAGTTAAACCACAAAATTAGATAAAAGAGACCAATGAAGGTCAGGAGTTTTCCACACCATGGCAACAATAAAAGACGTGGCAAAACGCGCAGGCGTATCAACCACGACTGTTTCTCATGTGATCAACAAAACACGTTTTGTTGCTGAGAACACACGGGCAGCAGTTTGGGCCGCTATAAAAGAATTAAATTATTCGCCTAGTGCCGTTGCGCGTAGTTTGAAAGTCAATCACACCAAATCTATTGGCCTGTTAGCCACGTCCAGTGAAGCTCCTTACTTTGCTGAAGTGATTGAAGCAGTTGAAAACAGTTGTTATAGCAAAGGCTATACACTGATTTTATGTAATTCACACAATAATCTTGATAAACAAAAAGCCTATTTAGCGATGCTGGCACAAAAACGTGTTGATGGATTATTAGTGATGTGTTCTGAATATCCCGATCATCTGCTGACTCTTTTGGAAGGCTATCGTAATATTCCCATGGTTGTCATGGATTGGGGTAAAGCCCGTGGTGACTTTACAGATACCATTATCGATAACGCTTTTCATGGTGGTTATATCGCAGGCCGTTACCTTATTGAACGAGGTCATCGCGATATCGGTATTATTCCTGGACCATTAGAGCGCAATACTGGTGGTGGCCGTCTACAAGGTTTTTTAAAAGCCATGGAAGAAGCCAAGATCACAGTAAAAGATGAGTGGATTGTACAAGGTGACTTTGAACCTGAGTCAGGTTATAAAGCAATGTATCAAATGCTAAATCAAAAACAACGCCCTACTGCAGTCTTTTGTGGCGGTGATGTGATGGCAATGGGAGCAATCTGTGCTGCGGATGAGTTAGGTTTACGTGTTCCTTTTGATATTTCAATTGTAGGTTATGATAATATTCGTAATGCACGTTATTTTACCCCGGCACTAACCACTGTCCACCAGCCTAAAGAACGTTTAGGTCAAATGGCCTTATCAATGTTGCTTGATCGCATCGTTAACAAACGCGAAGATGCCCAAACAATCGAAGTACATCCTCGATTGGTTGAGCGTCGTTCAGTTGCTGATGGTCCTTTTATCGACTATCGCCGCTAATTTCTATTCAGCTAACTGAGATCTAGCGAAGCCATTCCTCATTTAAGGTTTGGCTATCTCCAAGATAATCTAACAACCACGTCAAAGCAGGCGATTCACTTTTATCAACCCACGTCAGACAGCATGGACTGTCTGGCAATGGCTGTGCAAGTTTTAATGTAACTAGCTTACCTTGGGCTATCAATGGCTCAGCACGATGCCAAGGCACCATTCCTACACATAATCCTGCCAACAAACACTCAAGCCCCATATCCCATGTTGGTACAACCATTCTACGTTGGTTATTTAACGCCCAAGTGTCACGCTTTGGTAAACTACGTGATGTATCCTCTAAACATAAGCTAGGATAGGGTCGCATTTCATCATCGGTTAATGGATGCTCTGCTTTAGCTAATGGGTGATCAACATGACAAACACAGCGCCAAGGCATAAAACCCATATCCCTGAAACTATAACGCTCACCAATAGGTGACGCTCTTGTTGCACCAATTGCCAAATCAACACGACCATTAACTAAGGAGTCCCATACCCCATTAAATACTTCTGGGTAGACATATAACTCAATATCAGGAAAATGGCGATAAAAATCGAGAATAAGTTGTTGTGTTCTTTCGGGTTTAACAATGCCATCAACTGCTATACTAAATTGACCACGCCATCCATTGGAAACTTGTTGGCATAGGTGTCGAGTGTCATTCATTTTTTTGATAACAGATCGCGCTTCTTTGATGAAAATTTTACCCGCATCGGTTAATTCCACATCACGATGACGACGCTCAAATAAAGGAACGGCAAGCCATTCCTCTAATTGCCGAACAGTATAACTAACGGCGGAGGGCACTCTGTGCAATTCTTGAGCAGCGGAGCTAAAACTTCCTGTTCTTGCGACTGCATCAACAACTTCTAAAGAGTATTCTGACCACATAGAGTTTATTCCTTTGAAAATTTTTCACAGCATTAACCAAATATTCCCGTTTCACAAGTAAAATAGGTCTTAGTTACAATACATAAAATGTTCTACATCACATAGCATAGAAAATAAAATGAATACTAAAACGTCCACACAATCAAAAACACCTATGAGCTTCATGGTGTACCTAGCAGGTTTGAGTATGCTGGGTTACTTAGCAATTGATATGTATTTGCCTGCATTCGGTATGATGCAACGTGAACTTGCTATCAGCGAAGGCGCTATCAGTAATAGCTTAAGTATCTTTTTATTTGGTTTTGCTGTTGCTCAATTACTTTGGGGACCACTTTCTGACAAAGTCGGTCGTAAACCTATTCTTCTTATTGGTTTAAGCCTTTTCTCTTTAGGCTGTCTTGGTATGTTGTGGGTTGAAAGTGCAACAGGCTTACTTGCGATGCGCTTCTTACAAGCCTTTGGTGTCTGCTCTGCGGCTGTTATTTGGCAAGCATTAGTTATTGATCGCTTTGATGAGTCTCGCGCTCAACATGTTTTTGCTCTAATTATGCCACTGGTTGCATTATCACCTGCGCTCGCCCCTTTAATTGGTGCATCGTTATTAAATCACGGCGGCTGGCGTATGATTTTCATGCTATTAATGGCAGTAACACTTGTTTTAATGTTACCAACATTAATGCTGAAAAATATTAAACAAAAATCAGTCTCCGATGCAAACCAATCTACTGCGTCATTTATGACATTACTGAAATCTCCTCTATATACAGGTAACGTATTAGTTTACGCTTCTTGTAGTGCAGGCTTCTTTGCTTGGTTAGCAGGTTCACCTATTATTCTCGAGAAGATGGGTTACTCACCACAGGATATCGGTTTAAGCTATATTCCACAAACTATTGCATTTATGGTCGGTGGTTATGGTTGTCGTATTTTACTATCAAAAATGACGGGTAAGGCATTATTACCCCTGCTGTTAATTGGTTATGCCGTTAGTATGACTGCATTATATCTTGTTGCTAAATTTACTGAACCAACATTAACCACTATCTTAATTCCGTTCTGTATTATGGCTGCAATGAATGGTGCTTCTTATCCAATTGCTGTATCTAATGCTTTATCAGCTTATCCTGAAATCAGTGGTAAAGCTGCGGCATTACAAAATGCGCTACAACTGGGCCTTTGTAGTTTAGCAAGTTTTATCGTGTCTGCATTTATTAGCCAACAACCGCTTATTAACACCACCGCAATTATGGCGTTAACTGCGATCCCAATGGCGGTTGGTTACTTTATTCAGCGTAATAAATCCGTTAGCAAACACACAGTTCAAACAGCAGAATAACCGCACTCCATATTTTAGGAATATTCTTAAAAAGGCCATTTTATAAAAAATGGCCTTTTTCTTTTCTAGAGAAAAGTAATCCACATCTCTATACTTACCTATACGCTGTAATGGCGTTTTATTTATTTTTCTTTCGGATTTTGAGGCATTAAACAGATTATTAGCTGATTATGTCAGATTAGTTGTCTTATTAATTCTATTCGTTCAATCCATATTGAACACAATACCATTTTAATACTGTCAATCTGCACACATCCTTTCTTAGCTTTATGTCTCAAAACCCGCTTAGTTTACGCCGGAGAGTATATGAGTACATCTTGTGTAGAAGAAGGCCGAAAGACCTCTAATGATCCTTATAAAAGGATCGCTATAGAACTATTAACTCATGCAGATATTCGAGTAAATGGCTCTGAACCTTATGATATTCAGGTTCACAATCAAAATTTTTATAAAAGAGTATTGCAACAAGGCTCATTAGGTCTCGGTGAAAGCTATATGGACGGTTGGTGGGATTGTGAGCGACTTGATATATTCTTTCATAAAGTATTGCGTGCAGGCCTTGAAAATAAGCTTCCACAAAACCTACGTGATATTTTCAAAATTGCGACGGCCCGTCTTTTTAATCTACAAACACAAAAACGTGCATGGATGGTTGGTAAAGAGCATTACGATCTTGGTAATGATTTATTTACATCTATGCTTGATCCTAATATGCAATATTCCTGTGGCTATTGGAAAAATGCAGATAACTTAACGCAAGCTCAAGAGCACAAATTAGATCTTATTTGCCGGAAGCTAGATTTGAAACCCGGTATGACTTTATTAGATATCGGTTGTGGTTGGGGTGGGCTCGCCGCTTACGCAGCAAAACATTTTGGTGTTTCTGTCACAGGTGTCACCATTTCTGTTGAACAGCAAAAATTGGCACAAGCACGATGCCAAGGACTTGATGTTAATATTATTTTAGAAGATTATCGCGATTTACATGAACAATTTGATCGTATCGTTTCTGTCGGTATGTTTGAGCATGTTGGTCCTAAAAATTATGCGACGTACTTTAAAGTAGTTCGTCGTAACTTAAAAGAAGACGGTCTATTTTTACTGCATACCATCGGATCTAATCGCGATAAAGTGAATGTAGATAGTTGGATAAGTAAATATATTTTTCCTAATGGTTGCTTGCCGTCGATTCAAAAAATTGCACATGCAATAGACGGTAATTTTGTGATGGAAGATTGGCACAACTTTGGTGCCGATTATGATAAAACTCTAATGGCATGGTATCAGCGCTTTTTAACCTGTTGGCCAGAAATTGAATCAAATTATACACCGCGTTTTAAACGCATGTTTAGCTATTATCTAAATGCTTGTGCTGGTGCATTTAGAGCCAGAGATATTCAATTATGGCAAATCATGTTGAGCCCTAAAGGGCAAATTGGTGGTTTACAAATTCCACGTTGATTTTTCTTAAAAACAAAAAAGCCAGTTTAATAATTGAACTGGCTTTCTCTTTAGTCTGGCTTGAAAAACAATAAAGCTAATAAGTCATAATGTCATTATTGCTCTTCGTTTTCACTTTGTTGTGTTGCTAATAAAGCTTGTTGCTGTGCCATAACACGTTCGACTGTATCCACAATCGCTTGAGTCTGAGGATCAAGTTCAATATTCACTTTATCGCCAAGGCGTTTACGACCGAGTGTCGTTCTATCACGTGTTTCTGGAATTAGATGAACACAGAATCGATTATTAACCACATCACCAATAGTCAGACTAATACCATCAATACCGATAAAGCCTTTATGCAAAATGTATTTCATCATCGATTTATCAAAGATGCGAAACCAAATTTGTAAATTGTTTTCTGAAGTAATAATTTTGGCAACTTCGGCAGTTGTGGCAATATGACCAGACATCACATGCCCTCCTATTTCATCACCGTATTTAGCTGCGCGTTCAATATTAACTTCAGAGCCCACGTTTAATTCACCAAGGTTAGTAAGACGTAACGTCTCTTTCACTAAATCAAAGCTAATGTGCGTACCTTCAATTTTAGTAACCGTTAAACAGCAACCATTATTCGCAACAGAGGCTCCTGTTTCTAAGTTACCGACTAACTCTTTTGGTAATTCAATGATATGGGTACGAAAATCGCCTTTATCTTCTATAGCAATAACTCGCCCTTTTCCCTGAACAATACCTGTAAACATCTTACATCTCCTTGGGTAGATAAACTGGTAAACTCAATTTAGGCTTATGTTAGTTAGAATAACATAGCTCTTATTAATACGAAGGAACAATTATCGTATTTATTCCTTGCTGAGAATTGCCGTTAAATATAACGTAAAAACACCTAATAAATTATCAAAATCCTGTGTTTAAAAAGCTAAACATCTTTCGTTGCTAATTAAACTTTTATCATTAGAATATGCGTTCTTGAGGATCTCTTTACGCCATTTTAACAATATGGCGTTTGTTCTCTTCCTTTCCTTCCTTTTTCTTATAATAAATAAAGGTGTATGCGTGCAGAAGTACATAAAAGAAGCGCGTAGCTTACTTGCTTTAGGTATTCCCGTTATCATCGCGCAATTTTCCCAAACAGCAATGGGTGTGGTTGATACTGTTATGGCGGGTGCTGTAAATGCGACAGAAATGTCAGCGGTGGCAGTAGGTACGTCTATTTGGTTACCAACGATTTTACTGGGTCAAGGCATATTAATGGCATTGACGCCAATCGTTGCACAATTAAATGGCTCAGGGCAACGAAAACATATTGCAGATCGTACACAGCAAGGTTTTTGGCTCGCGACGTTCTTATCAATTATGGTTATAGCCATACTTTATAACAGCCGATTTATTATTGAAGCACAGCATGATATTGAACCCGAATTGGCGGAAAAAGCCATTGGCTTTATCCACGCCATTATGTGGGGTGCTCCTGGCTGTCTTTATTATCAAGTTCTGCGAAGTCAATGTGAAGGGTTATCCAAAACGAAACCCGGTATGATCATTGGTTTTGTTGGCTTATTAATTAATATCCCTGTTAACTACGCCTTTATTTACGGTAAATTTGGTGCGCCACAATTAGGGGGTATTGGTTGTGGTGTCGCAACTGCCTCTGTTTTCTGGGCAATGTTCTTGATGATGCGTTATTACGTACGCAGGGCACCAACACAGCGGGATGTAATGCCAGTAAAACGGTTAGTGCTTCCACAATTTCATACCATAAAACGTATTACTTTTTTAGGCCTACCTGTTGGTTTAGCTTTATTCTTTGAAGTCACACTGTTCGCCGTTGTTGCATTATTAGTATCACCTTTGGGCGTTACTGCAGTTGCAAGCCATCAAATCGCACTGAATTTTAGCTCATTGATGTTTATGTTCCCTTTATCGTTAGGTATAGCGGCAACTATCCGTGTGGGTTATAACTTAGGACAACGTTCTACAGAGCAGGCTCGTATTTCAGCAATTACAGCCCTTGTGGTTGGTTTAATACTGGCAAGTTGTACCGCCGTTTTCTCTATTATCTTTAGAGAAAAAATTGCCTTAATGTATAACGATAATATTGAAGTCGTGACACTGGCCTCTCATCTAATGTTATTCGCTGCGCTTTACCAGTTATCAGATTCGGTGCAAGTTATTGGCTCGGGTGTGTTACGTGGGTATAAAGATACACGTTCTATCTTCTTTATTACTTTTATTGCCTATTGGGTCATTGGTCTACCTTCAGGTTATATCTTAGGTCGTACTGATTACGTTGTTGAAGCGATGGGCCCAGCCGGTTTCTGGATTGGCTTTATTCTTGGCTTAACTGCATCCGCAATTATGATGGGTTCTCGTATTTGGTGGATCCAACGTCAATCTGATGAAGTGGTGTTATTACGCTCAGAACGTTAAACAAAAAGGTTAATTCGGCAAGAGAATGACACAAATATCAACAAATAGCTTTAAATACGAGCAGTTGAGTATAAATTTGTGTTTTTCCTCTTGCCAGAATCGGATCATCTCGTTAATATTCGTTCCCGTTGTTACCCAGAATAGATAATGCGTCCATAGCTCAGTTGGTTAGAGCACCACCTTGACATGGTGGGGGTCGGTGGTTCGAGTCCACTTGGACGCACCATTTATTTTTCAACAACATCTCAATACAGTGCGTCCATAGCTCAGTTGGTTAGAGCACCACCTTGACATGGTGGGGGTCGGTGGTTCGAGTCCACTTGGACGCACCATTTTTCTTTCTCTTTTTCTGATTTTTACTCATCTTACCTACCCTACAAAATAATTAATTCAGCTTGCAAAAATTTATTGCGCAACAAAATGTTTAAAAAACAAGCAGTCAGCACCGTATTTTGATCACATCACTTAAATTTACCTTTTTTCGATTTTATTCATAGAAATTAACCTCTATAATACGAAACATAATTTTGTTGAAAGGTTTCAGCGTGTTGATTTACAGGCATCTTTAGAAAACAGAACAAATGAATCGTGATAGACTATAATGTATGATGTCTACCAACCTTTGATACAAAATAGTGATAAGTTTTTTATGATGTTGCTGGAACATTAACATGTTGCGCAACTTATCCATTAGAGATGAGTTTACATATTCTGTTTCGCACAGTTGATTAAAAATCAGCGACATTAACCCTTATTCATCCATTACAATACAACCATTAAATAGACTGCCATGAAAAAGACAAAAATTGTTTGCACCATCGGACCAAAAACCGAATCTGAAGAAAAACTGAATCAATTACTGGACGCGGGCATGAATGTTATGCGTCTAAACTTCTCTCACGGTGACTATGAAGAGCATGGCAACCGTATCAAAAACCTGCGTAACGTTTGTGCTAAAACAGGCAAAAAAGCCGCTATTTTATTAGATACTAAAGGCCCAGAAATCCGTACCATTAAATTAGAAGGTGGTAACGATGTCGCTTTAGTTGCTGGCCAAACTTTCACTTTTACTACAGACAAATCTGTTGTTGGTAATAAAGATCGTGTCGCTGTAACTTATGAAGGTTTCGCAAAAGATTTAACCGTTGGTAATACTGTATTAGTTGATGATGGCCTTATCGGTATGAAAGTAACAAAAGTTACTGATACTGAAGTTGTTTGTGAAGTTTTAAACAACGGTGACTTAGGTGAAAACAAAGGCGTTAACTTACCTGGCGTTTCTATCGGTTTACCTGCATTAGCAGAAAAAGATAAACAAGATCTTATCTTTGGTTGTGAACAAGGCGTTGACTTTGTTGCAGCTTCATTCATTCGTAAACGTTCTGATGTTGAAGAAATGCGTGCACACTTAAAGGCACACGGTGGCGAAAACATCATGATCATCTCAAAAATTGAGAACCAAGAAGGCCTGAATAATTTCGATGAAATTTTAGAAGCTTCTGACGGTATCATGGTTGCACGTGGTGACTTAGGTGTTGAAATTCCTGTTGAAGAAGTTATTTTTGCGCAAAAAATGATGATCGAAAAATGTAACGCGGCGCGCAAAGTGGTTATCACTGCAACGCAAATGTTAGATTCGATGATCAAAAACCCACGTCCTACTCGTGCTGAAGCGGGTGACGTTGCGAATGCTATCTTAGATGGTACTGATGCTGTTATGCTCTCAGGCGAAAGTGCAAAAGGTAAATACCCAGTAGAAGCGGTTACTATCATGGCTACGATTTGTGATCGTACTGACCGTATCATGCAATCTCGCCTTGATTACAAACAAACAGCTGCGAAATTACGCGTAACTGAAGCAGTTTGTCGCGGTGCGGTTGAAATGGCTGAGAACTTAGATGCACCTCTGATTGTTGTTGCTACTTTCGGTGGTAAATCAGCACGTTCTATCCGTAAATATTTCCCAACAGCACCAATTTTAGCCTTAACAAACAACGAAGAAACCGCTCGTCAACTTCTGTTAGTTAAAGGTGTTACAACTCAATTAGTTAACGAAATTTCTTCTACTGATGACTTCTATCGCATTGGTAAAGAAGCCGCATTAGCGAGTGGTTTAGCTCATACAGGCGATCGCGTTGTTATGGTAACAGGTGCATTAGTTGATAGCGGTACAACAAATACTTCATCTGTTCACGTTCTGTAATTTAACAATACATTAATTGTTCAAACGCCACTTTTTAAGTGGCGTTTTTTATTATTTACTTACATTCCATTTATTTTTTCTCTTTTCTTTGCCACTTCTTCTATCTTTTTAGTAAGCCTTTTATTCATATACGCTAAATAAGGATATAAAATGTCTGATGACACAATAAATTCTAATGTCTTTGCTTGTACTACCCTTGCGATTAAAGATAAAAAAAGTCGTATTTACCATGGTAGAACAATGGAGTTCTCAACAGACAAACCCGCTTCAATATTTGCATATTATCCTAAAGCACATACTTTCCAACAAAATGCTCCTGACGGCACACCAGGACTAAAATATGCCGTTAAATACCCTTTTATTGCCATTACAGCGCCAATTAATTTAGAAGGGACAAAAGACGTACTTGAGGGCGTCAATACTCAAGGACTTTCTTTTAGCTTGAATATGCTTCCTGATTCAAAGCTCGACGATATTCTCCCTCAAGATTACGCAACGTCAGTGCCAATTGCAGCAATCGGTGAATGGGCTTTAGCACAATATGCAACCGTTGAAGAGCTAAGACAAGCCATTCCTAAAACGGTTTTTTGGTCACAAAAACTATTACTTTTACGTAATTTACCCAGCCCTTTTCATTATGCTTTTTACGATAAAACTGGAGCTTGTATTGTTGTTGAGGTTTCTGATGGTCGTTTACATATTTATGACAATCCAACTTATTGCATGACCAATGGCCCATTATTTCCATGGCATCTTACTAACTTAAATAATTACACTCATCTTTCTAATGTTAATATCTCCACCAGCACATTGGGAAATGTAAAGGTCAAACAACCAGATAGCGGGATTGCTTTAGCTTCCCTACCAAGCTCTGATACTTCTGTCGATAGATTTATTCGTGCCGTTTACTATACAACTTATTACCACCAAGTGTCTGATCCTGATATACAACTCATTGAATTAGCCCATATCATGAACCGTTTTGATCGCCCTAAAAATTCCACAATCGATCCATTGCTAGGCCATGACACGTTAAAAGCGCTTCATACAAGTGAATTTTCAGTGTGGACAACGCTCACCGATTTAGAACGAGGAATACTCTTTTTTAGAGGATATAACAATCTCAACTTCCAAAAATTTACGCTTGAAGCATTTAAAAATGAAGCAGAACCTATTTTCATAAAAGTAAATTTAAAAGGTGATTTATAGATAAAAGCGTGAATAATAATGAAAAGCACAGATAATATGTTTTTCTATCAGACTTTTATGAATAAAATTCTTTTGTGAAATAACACGCATTTTTTGTACTGAATATTTGCGTTTTAGGTGCTATTTTTCCTATTGTTCAGTTAATGAGTAAGTAGAATATGGTAAATAAATCCAGCATTTTCTTATATCTGTGCCATACTTATTAGTGGCTTCATATAAATGCTACTTGTTCCTTTACACAAATTAATAATAGAGGTTGTAACTATGAAAGCGAAACTTGTACTAGGTGCGGTAATTCTGGCTTCAGGCTTATTGGCAGGTTGTTCTTCTAGTAATAATGCACAGTTAGATCAAATCTCTTCTGATGTAAGTAGCCTGAATTCTCAAGTTCAGCAACTGAGTAGTGATGTACAATCTGCTCGTGCTGAAGCTAAATCAGCTTATGACGAAGCAGCTCGTGCTAATCAACGTTTAGATAACCAAGTCACTACTTATAAAAAGTAGTTTGACTCACCGATAAGCTAAAAAGCTTTAGGTAAGCATTAATCACAAAGCCCTAACAATGTTAGGGCTTTGGTTTGTACACTATTAGGTTTTATATAAAATTATATTCTTTTAGATTTTCTTGAAGCTTGTCGAATTTCTCAAATTTTAAGTTATTTTTATATAAGGTAACTCCCTATAAAAAAAACAGATACCTATAAGCATCTGTTTTTTCTATAAGTTTATGGGGAATTAATCAATCGTCACATCCACAGGTATCCCCGAGCGACGAATAAGCTCTGCATCGACTTTATCTTTATCGATTTTGCCACTTTCATACCAAGCATTAAATTGCTTCGTGAATGTAAAAGGCATGGTTTGTGGATCATCATCTTCATTGCGTGATAGTGGCTGATGCACTTCAATAAACTGTCTACCGTCTGTGGTTTCAGTAAATTTAATCGGTTTATTAATAATCTGAACTCGGCTTCCTTTCGGCACCACATTAAATAATGTTTCAATATCATTTGGACGTAAACGAATACAGCCTGAGCTCACTCTTAAACCAATACCAAAATCAGCGTTAGTACCATGAATAAGGTATTCCCCTCTGCTATGAGCCAATCTTAAAGCATAAGCTCCCATAGGGTTTTCAGGGCCTGCAGGGACAACCGCGGGCAATGTTATCCCTTTTGCAGCATAATTTTTGCGAATATTGGTCGTTGGTGTCCAGGTGGGATCTTTTATAAGTTGAGAAATGGACGTCACCATTTCAGGTGTTTCACGCCCTAATTGACCAATACCAATAGGATAAACATCAACTGTGCCACCTTCCTTGGGGTAATAATAAAGGCGCAATTCGGCGAGATTGATAACAATACCTTTTCGCATAGTGTCTGGTAAAATCATTTGCAGTGGAATAGTTAATGTTTTACCAGCATCGGGTAAAAGAGGATCAATACCTGGGTTTGCCTCCATCATATTGAGCAATCCCACTTGATATTCAGATGCTATCGCTTCTAGTGAACGCTTATCATCAGGTACAATGTAAGATTGATTATCACCAATAATACGCTGACCATCATCGGGTAATAGGTATTCTGTAGCATAAGATAAGTGACTACTCATCCCTAATAGCGATACCCCCAAGAGAGTTAACCATTTTTTCATCGTTTATCCCGTGTGTTAGAAATAAAATAAACTGACTATTATGATGATAACATTATCATTGTTATGCTATTCATATAATTAGTCAGTTTAGATCATTAATGAGGGATCTGGTAACATTTACGCCACAGTGTATTCTGAAAAACGCTTAATAAGCGTCGTCACCATTGCATGTAAACCTTGTGTTCTAGATGGCGTTAAGTGACTTTCCAGTGCTAATGATGAGAAGTAATGTTTTACATCCGTCGCTAAAGCTTGCTCAACTGTTTTACCTTGAAATAAGATAATAACCAAGGCTACTAGCCCTTTAACAATACTTGCATCGCTATCACCAGCAAGGATAAGTTGTTTATTCTCATTAAGAGAAACCGCGATCCAAACTTGGCTTTGGCAACCTTCAATAAAGTTAGCTGAAATACGTTGTTTATCTGTTAGAGGAGGAAGACGCTCACCTAGCTCCATCATATAAAGATAACGTTGTTCCCAATCCTGACAACGGGAGAAATTGCGTAATAATTTTGCTTCATCTGGCAAATTAGCAACTGCCATGAATAACCTCTTTGTTTTAATCTTTAACCTAATAGCATTTCGACACGCAATAGCGCATTAACCAGTGTATCTATATCGTTTTTATTGGTATACAACCCAAGAGATGCGCGACACATTGCAGGAACCTGATAATAATCCATAATTGGCATTGCACAATGGTGCCCAGTACGGATCGCAATACCATAATTATCAAGAAAAGCACCCACGTCATACGCGTGATGTTTACCTAAATTAAAGGCTATCACACCTTGGCGAGAATCATTGCCATACAGCGTTAATGATTTTACTTTTTGTAGCTGCTCTTGTGCATACTTCATTATACTATTTTCATATTCCGCAATATTGTTCATGCCTAAATTTGAAAGATAATCTAATGCTGCACCTAAGCCAATCATCCCCATAATATTAGGTGTACCTGCTTCAAAACGCCAAGGCGCATCCGCATAGGTAATATCACCATTGATATGGACATGTTTTATCATTGCACCACCGCCTTCCCAAGGTGGCAATTCATCGAGCACTGTTTTTTTACCGTACAACAAACCAATTCCTGTTGGCCCATAAAGCTTATGAGCACTACAAACAAAAAAGTCGCAATCGAGTTGTAAAACATTAATGGATTGATGCATTGCACTTTGCGCACCATCAACTAAAACATGTAATTCACCACCATGTTGATAAGCATATTGGCGAGCATCATAAATAATTTGTGCAATAGGGTTCACTGTACCGAATACATTTGATTGATGAGTAATACTAAGTAATTTTGTTCGTTCATCAATTAAACTAGGTAACTGACTTAGGTCCAGCGTACCATCATGTAATAACGGTAAAATACGGACATGAAAACCATACTGTTTTGCCAGCATATACCACGGAACAATATTCGCATGATGTTCCATTTCTGTGATGATGATATTGTCACCATCATTTAAAAATCGTTGGCTATAAACATTCGCAATTAGGTTGATCCCTTCCGTTGTTCCTTTAACAAAAACAATCTCTTCTTCGCTATTGGCACCTAAAAAATCACAGGCTTTTTTACGGACATTTTCAACTAACGTTGTCGCATTTGCACTTAACGTATGAATGCCGCGATGAACCGCGGCATATTGTGTTAAAGCAAATTGTTTTTCATGTTCAATGACACAAGCCGGTTTTTGAGCACTTGCGGCACTGTCGAGGTAGACCAGTGATTTTCCTTTCACTTGTTGTGAAAGGATTGGAAAGTCATCTCGCGCTTTTTCAATGGAATGCGTCATAATGCCTTATTTTATACCTCTAATAAGCGCTGATTAATTCTGTCTAATACAAGCGATTTAATCACACTATTTTCTAGTGATTCAGTTAATTCAGCAGCAAATGCATGAATGATCATTTTACGGGCATCACTTAAAGAAATTCCGCGTGAGCGCAAATAAAACAACTGTTCATCATCAATTCTACCCACAGTAGCGCCATGACTACATTTCACATCATCAGCATAAATTTCAAGCTGCGGTTTAGTATCAATTTGCGCTTTATCACCCAGCAACAGATTGTTATTAGTCATTTGACCATCTGTTTTTAGTGCTTGTGGTGTAACAGTGATCATACCGTTAAATACGGCTTTTCCCGCGTCCATTGCAATACTTTTATGCAGTTGGCGACTTTGGCAATTTTTCTCACCATGAACCAACCAAGTACGAGTATCAGCAATTTCACCGGCTTTAGGTAATACAACGCTATTCATCGAAAGCTCTGTATTTTCACCTTTTAGCGCAGAGCTAGTGTGATGTCGGCTGAGTTTAGCGCCCAATAAGAAAGCATAACTATTAACTCGAGCATCACGGCCGATTGTCAAATCGTTATGTGCAAAATGCTGGCTTTCTGCATTTTCAAAACTTAATTTGATATGGCTAAAAGAGGCATTATCACCAATCGTTGCTGTTAGTCTTGCACCTGTAAAGTGGCGATTTTCATTATTACTGCTGATATAGTGCTCAATTATCTGCATTTGTGTATTAGCACCCACATCAAGATGAAAACGGTAATTCGCGTTATTCACCTCTGCACCATGTTCACCTTGTGTAATACTAAGGATATAAAGCGGTTTATCCGCAATAACACCGTTTTTCAGTGTAATAAGCAAAGGATGTGGCGCCAAACTTTCAACTAAATGCAGAAAAATTTCACCGTTGACGGCTTCAGGTAATTCGCTCTGATTATCAAGTAAGGTCACTTGATAAGGGCCAAATTCTTTACTACTTTCTGTTGGTGAAAACGTACCATTCACCATCACAACACGATAGCAATCAAGCGCTAAAGCATGTTTAGTAATTAAACTTTGCACATCAAAAGGTGGCAACTGTTGATAGCTTTGGCTTAATGTCTCATCTAATGGTGTATAGTGCCAATCTTCATGGCGATAAATAGGGAAACCTATTTTCTCAACTTGCAACCAATGATTACGAGCGTTGAGGTTATCGTCACCTTTACGTTGATGATATAACGCAGAAAATGTTTTTAATGCTTGTTGATTACGTAATTCAACTTGGCGCTGTTTTTCACGCTTTTCATTGAGGGTCAATAAGCCAGCCATAACCTTGTTCCTCCAATTTTTGCGCCAATGAAAAATCACCGGATTTAATGATTTTTCCCTGATAAAGGACGTGTACAAAATCAGGTTTAATATAATCAAGAATACGTTGATAGTGTGTTACAACAATAAACGCACGTTTGCCATCACGTAGGCTATTAACACCATTAGACACGATTTTTAATGCGTCAATATCAAGGCCTGAGTCAGTTTCATCTAAAATGCATAACTCAGGCTCTAGTGCAGCCATTTGCAAAATATCGTTACGTTTTTTCTCACCACCTGAGAATCCCACGTTAACAGAACGTGTTAACAAATCTTGAGGCATATCCAATAATTTGATTTTATCTTCAATAAAATCTTCAAAATCAAAGCGATCTAATGGCTCTAGACCACGATATTCTCTTACCGCATTTACTGAAGATTGTAAGAAAAACTGATTACTGACACCGGGTATTTCAACTGGGTATTGAAATGCCATAAAAATGCCTTCACCTGCGCGATCTTCAGGTTCTAGTTCTAATAAATCTTTATTTTTAAAAGTGATAGAACCTTCATCTACTTCATATTCTTCACGGCCAGCAAGTGTTGCAGATAAGGTACTTTTACCTGAACCATTTGGCCCCATAATCGCATGAACTTCACCTGCACGAACTTGCAAATCTAGTCCTTTCAGGATTTCATTGCCTTCAACACTGACATGTAAATTTTTAATATCTAACATAATATATGCCTTCGGTATCGTTACACTCAGAATTTGGTTAATGCTTAACCAACGCTATGTTCTAAGCTGATTGCTAATAATTTTTGTGCTTCTACAGCAAATTCCAGCGGTAATTCTGAGAACACGTCTTTACAAAATCCGTTTACAATCATTGAGATTGCATCATCTTCACTTAATCCACGTTGACGACAATAAAACAGTTGATCTTCACCAATACGTGACGTTGTCGCTTCGTGTTCAAGCTGTGCTGAGTTATTCATTACCTCAACATATGGGAAAGTATGTGCACCACATTGCGTACCAATTAACATCGAATCACATTGTGTGAAATTACGGGCATTTTTTGCGCCAGGAAGAACTTTCACAAGTCCACGGTAACTATTTTGACTTTTACCCGCTGAAATACCTTTAGAGATAATGGTTGATTTGGTATTTTTGCCAATATGGATCATTTTAGTACCAGTATCTGCTTGTTGATTGCCATTAGTTAGAGCAACCGAGAAAAATTCAGCAGTAGAATTATCCCCTTTTAAAATCACACTTGGATATTTCCACGTGATTGCAGACCCCGTTTCTGACTGCGTCCATGACATCTTGGCGTTTTCACCTTCACAGATGGCACGCTTAGTTACAAAGTTAAGAATGCCCCCTTCACTATCGCCACCAGAGAACCAGTTTTGTACAGTAGAATATTTTACTTCGGCATCTTTATGGATAATGACTTCAACCACAGCTGCGTGAAGTTGATAACTATCACGAACGGGTGCTGAACAACCTTCGATATAACTGACATAACTGCCTTCATCTGCGACCAGAATAGTTCGTTCAAATTGACCTGTTTGAGCCGCATTGATACGGAAATAAGTCGACAACTCCATTGGGCAACGTACCCCTTTGGGAATATAGACAAAAGTTCCATCAGACGCGACAGCGGCATTCAGTGCGGCAAAGTAGTTATCATGGCTTGATACAACGGTACCTAAATATTGACGTACTAAATCAGGATATTCTTGAATAGCTTCGCTAAATGAGCAGAAAATAATGCCGTGTTCCGCAAGCTCTTCACGATAGGTTGTTGAAACTGAAACTGAGTCAAAAATTGCATCAACTGCAACCGCTTGCCCTTCTCTTACAGGTACGCCCAGTTGGTTAAAAGCATCTTCAACTTCTTTAGTTAAATAATCTTGCGCAACTTGTTTATCATTGGTTACTGCTTCATTTGTACCTCCAGCACAACTGCCGTTAGCACAACATGAACTACAAGAAGGTGCAGAATAATAGCTATAATCTTGATAATTAAGCGATGGATAATCTGCTTTTAGCCAATGTGGCTCTTCCATTTCTAGCCAATGGCGATAAGCATCTAAACGAAATTCCAGCATCCACTCTGGTTCGTTTCTTTTAGCTGATATTGCACGTACAACCGCTTCATTTAATCCTTTTTCTAAGGTGTCGGTTGATATATCAGTATAAAAACCTTCTTTATAGTGGTGATCACTTAGCCATCCCTGAACTTCATCACCAATTTCAACATTGCTCTGAGACATAATCTGACTTCACTATGTTATACCCCAAAGCTCTCACCACATCCGCAGACGTTTTGAGCTTTAGGATTATTAAATTTAAACATTTGATTAAGTCCTTCACGAACATAATCAACAACAAGCCCATCGATGAATGGCATTGCTTTCAATGAAACAAACAGTTTTGCGCCATTATGTTCATACACAATATCATCTTCATTAGGGCCTGCGGCGAGTTCAATAACATAACCATACCCAGTACAACCAGAGGGTTTGATATTTAAGGAAAGCCCCTGTTTTTCAGGGTTTTTCTCAACTAAATGGCAAATATGTTTTGCTGCATTATCCGTCAGTACAATGCCTTGCCAAGCTGTGTCGTTAAGAGAAAAAGTTTCAACGTTGTTTGTCATTTCTGACCTCATTTCGAAAGGAGATTGATATCTTTCCTGACACTAATGGTAATGATAACCCTTATCACTTCAACCATGTCTTTTGAAAGGATATTATGCAAATGTATACTTTTTGTTCCATTATTGCGTTAAATTTGTTAAGTTTTGTTTTTAACGCTATGTTATATATCACTTTTGTCTTTTTTTATAATAAAAAATAAAACTTTTAATTTTTCTTATATTTCGCACAATAAGCATATAAGTTGCAATATAAATACACTTTATATGTTATCACTGAAATCGAGAGAAAAAAGCATAAAAATGCGTATCCATACGATGGTATTTACAGTACATACGTTTCATTTTTATGCTGATCATGAAGGATAAGATAGCACCACTGATGGAGTAACTTCTTATTGTATTGTGTGTTTGCTGGACTTATTTATTAATTGAAATAGTTTGAATATGTTCTCTTGTACATTCAATGACTTGTTTGTATTTTTGTTTATTCGACTGACTGTTTATTGCACTAATAAATTGTAATTGCCAAACACGATTTGTACTAAGATCCGCCACTAAGACACCCTCATAGCTCACATTTTCTCTTGCCATATTTCCTTCAAAAAGGACATGTCGGCTTTCAACACTTGGAATGGTTAATGGTTTTATTGATGTAAAAATTTCATTCATGCCATCAATTATCGCAATATTATCAATGATGCCTTGTGCTCCGGCATCAACGTCGTAAGTCATTGCATCGGCCATTTTAAAATAAACCAGACGAACTTCTGACAAATCACAAATAGGCTTTGACTTATAAACTATCATTTCTGTTGTGACGTCCTGAACATTATCAGGCAATATTTTAAAATAATTTTCAGTATTTTCTCTGCTCATTGAAAATGAAGAGGGATACTTCATATTAAAACCAGAAACAGTTTGTACTGGAATATTACTTATATTATTACTCGTATTAGAGGTGGTATTATTATCACATCCCGTGAGTAATAAACCTGCAATTAATAATGCTGCTGTGTTGAATTTTGAAATAGTTAACATTGTGAGCGTCTTTTCTTTTATTATGAAGATAATGATTATCATTAAAAATAAAATCTAAATAAAGAATAATTTCTATTTTCCTTCTCTATTTTTATTCTTTTTTCTCATTACCTATAAACATAAAAAACGCACAAAGCGAGTATTTCACTTTGTGCGTTTAATCTTTTACTTTCTTAAGAAATAACCGATGTGGTTAATCTTGAAATACACACTTGCCGATTTTCATCATCAAATATTTCTATTGACCACACTTGGTGAGAACGACCTAAATGAATAGGTTTACATATTCCTCTCACCTTACCTTCTCTTGCTGAACGAATATGGTTAGCGTTAATTTCCAAACCCACAATTTTCTGTTCCCCTTCGGTGCAAAGATACCCAGCAACCGATCCTAGGGTTTCAGCTAAAACAACAGAAGCACCGCCATGCAACAGACCTAGAGGTTGTTTTGTACGATGATCAACAGGCATTGTTCCTTCAAGATAATCATCACCGAGGCACGTTAATTCAATACCTAAATGGCTCATCATATTGTTTTGGCCAATATGATTAAGATGCTCGATTGTCGTTTCACGTTTCCATATCATGGCATAATCTCCAATAGCGCCTGTAGTGGGTGTTTAAGCTCAATATTATCAATACGTTTTACTTGACTACGACACGAATACCCCGTGCTTAAGCAACGCATTGTTGGCAATGTTTTTAGTGCATTACCCCATGAGAGTTGGTAAATGCCTAGTGAGTTTTCATAATTGTTCAGTTCATGTCCATAAGTACCAGCCATTCCACAACATCCCGTACTTACAAATTCGAGTTGTTGCCCATAACGTTGGAAAATTGTCTGCCACTGTTTCATGCTTTGTGGTAGTGCCGTCACTTCAGTACAATGTCCGAAAAGATACCATTTTTCAGCATCATCACGAACAGCTATTGGTTCACTCACTAATTTATTTAGCCATTCATGAACAAGTTGAACATTAAAATCCCCACGTTTATCACCCAGTATTTCACGATATTCATCGCGATAACAAAGCACTAATGCAGGATCAACTCCCACCATTGGAATGTCTAATTTTGCAACACGATTAAGCATAATTGACGTTTTTTGTGCTGTTTTACTAAATTGCCGCAAAAAGCCTTTAATATGTTGTGCTTTTCCATTGGGTGAAAAAGGCAGTAAAACAGGTTTAAACCCGATTTTTTCAATGAGCTTGATAAAGTCTGCAACTACTTTCGCATCGTAATAACTGGTAAAGGGATCTTGCACCACCAGCACATAATGGCTTCGTTGCTTATCAGATAAACGTTCTAAATCTTCTAACGTCATATCTAGAGCATGGTGACCTGCTAATTGCTGTTTTAGTGTTGGTGATGACAGCAACGGTAAATCAACCATACCTATAGTATGTTTACTTAATGACTGTACCAAGGGTTGCTTCATAAAGAAATTAAAGAATCTCGGCGCTTTTGCCATGATAGGGGTTGTTAGTTCAACATTCGAAACAATATGGTCTTTTAATGGCCGTAAGTAGCGCTGGTGATACAGTTCAGTAAACTTAGAACGAAAAGACGGTACATCAATTTTAATCGGGCACTGAGTTGAACAGGCTTTACAAGCTAAACAACCATTCATAGCAGCTTTCACTTCATGTGAAAAATCATATTCGCCACGTTTTGCTTTCCATGTATTACGTGTTTTTTCAATCAAACTTCTTAAGCTAGGCTTGTTATTTTCTAGGCTAGATGCGAGTAGTTTTGGGTTAACACCTTGTTCTGTTAATAAGCGCAGCCATTCTCTCACAAGCGCTGCTCGCCCTTTAGGTGAATGAATGCGTTGCCCGCTAATTTTCATTGAAGGGCACATTGGACTTTTCGCATCAAAATTAAAGCAAAGCCCATTACCATTACAATCTAAAGCCCCTTTAAAATCTTGACGGACGGATAAAGGGATTGTGCGATCAAAGGTGCCTCGTTTAATGGTATCAACTTGTTTCATAGGTTCATCAACCTCTAACGGAGGACAGATTTTCCCAGGATTAAGTCTATTTCGCGGATCGAACACCGTTTTTATTTGACGAAGTTCGTGATAGAGCGTTTCACCAAAAAATTCAGGGCTGTATTGCGCTCTAAAGCCTTTTCCATGTTCACCCCAAAGTAACCCACCATATTTGGCTGTTAACGTGACAATGTCATCGGAAATAGATTTCATCAATAATTCTTGTTGTGGATCGCACATATCAAGTGCGGGTCTTACGTGCAATACACCTGCATCGACATGCCCAAACATACCATAATTGAGTTGATGGCTGTCAAGTAACGCTCTAAATTCTGTAATATAATCAGCAAGATGCTCTGGTGGTACACAGGTATCTTCCACAAAAGGAATTGGCTTTGCTTGCCCTTTTGCATTACCTAATAAACCGACCGCCTTTTTACGCATGGCATAAATACGGTTAATATCCGCTAAATCATCACATACTTGATAACCAATAACACCGCTTTGCCCCCCTTTCATTAATGAGTCTAAACGTTGACATAATGATGTAACTTGAGAATGAATTAATACTTCATCATCACCCGCAAATTCAACGATATTGAGGCCTTGCATATCTTTGTCTGGCACATCGGTGATCAATTCTTTAACGGAATGCCACACAATATCTTCACGAGCAAGATTCAAGACTTTAGAATCAACGGTTTCAACAGAAAGTGCGTTGGCTTTAACTAAAAAAGGTGCGTTACGCAATGCAGAATCAAAAGAGTCATATTTTACATTCACTAAACTGCGTTGTTTAGGAATTGGCGTGATATCCAATGTTGCTTCAGTAATAAAAGCCAGTGTACCCTCTGAACCGGTTAAAATTCGCGTTAAATCAAAACGTTTCATGTCATCACTAAAAACATGGCGCAAATCATATCCCGTTAAAAAGCGGTTTAATTTAGGGAATTTTTCAAGAATAAGTTTTCGTTGCTCTTTGCATCGGGATAAAACAGTTTGATAAACTTTCCCGATAGCAGAACCTTCTTGTGCAATATTCTCAGCTAATGCCGTATCCATGGCTCGGGTTTCAAGAAGTTCCCCCCCTAACAAGACGGCTCTAACACCAAGGACATGATCAGAGGTTTTACCGTAAACCATAGAACCTTGCCCTGAGGCATCGGTGTTAATCATCCCACCTAATGTGGCTCGGTTACTGGTAGAAAGCTCTGGTGCGAAAAAAAAACCATAGGGTTTTAAAAACAGATTGAGCTCATCTTTTATCACACCCGCTTCAACTTTAACCCAACGTTCTTCTGGGTTTATCTCTATAATACGTTTCATATAACGAGATAAATCGACCACTATACCATCAGTCAATGCCTGTCCATTGGTTCCGGTACCTCCGCCTCTTGGTGTCAAAGAAAGCGAGTGAAATTTGGGTTCATCGACCAGGCGTGCAACAATAGTTACGTCAGCCGTTGAGCGAGGAAAAACCACCGCCTGTGGCAATAACTGGTAAATACTATTATCTGTTGCCATAGTGAGTCTATCAGCATAACTACTGGAGATATCACCGGTGAAACCATTTTTTCGAAGAGTATCAAGAAATTCTGTTGTGAGTTCACTAACTTGCGGTGCTTGCGATATACGTGGGATCATTTGTTATAGCTCTTTAATCTAATAGTCCACATTGCTTAATTTTTGATATTGAAATGTATGCTAAGAGGTACTTTGCCTCATTTTGTACTTTCAGACCGATACCTGTTCACCTTATCATACAATTCTGGCAAATTGCGTAGTGATATAAACAACGTGATATTTGCAATGTTTATTCATCTGCTTCTAGCATTTTTATTCGTGTAGGGATTTAAAACCATGGAAAAACCGCAGATCCATACAGATATACCCAAAGTTTTATTCACTGTTCTTTTTATTTCTTTTTTTATTATCGCCAGTTTTTGGATACTTAATCCCTTTATTGTGGGTTTTATTTGGGCTGGAATGATTGTTGTTGCCACATGGCCTTTACTACTCATTATTGAAAAACGAGTAAAATATCGTTGGCTATCTACCATGATAATGATGATCTTGATATTACTGATCTTTGTTATTCCTATTATCTTGTTAATTAGTAGTGTTATTGATAATAGTGCTCCACTAATTGAGTTAGCCAAATCACCTTCGAATATTCAGCCTCCTCAATTATTATGGCTTAATGATATCCCGATGATAGGAAGCAAGCTTTATGATACATGGCACTCTATTCTCGTTTCTGGTGGCAATGCGTTAATCACCAAAATTCAACCTTATGTTGGGCAAGCCGCAAACTGGTTTTTTGCTCAAGCCTTAAATATCGGTCGATTTGCTTTGCATTTAGGTGTGATGTTGTTATTTTCTGGCCTACTGTTTTTACAAGGTGAGAACGTTGTTGCTTGGTTACGTCATTTTGCTATTCGCTTAGCAGGTCAACGTGGTGATGCAGCTATTTTACTAGCATCAATGTCTATTCGTGCCGTTGCTCTAGGTGTGGTATTAACCGCCTTAATTCAAGCGATTGTCGGTGGTATTGGTCTTGCAATATCGGGGGTACCTTATGCCACAGTACTTACCGTTGTCATGTTCATTTGTTGTCTTGCTCAAATAGGCCCTTTATTAGTGCTGATCCCTTCTATTCTATGGTTATTTTGGACTGGAGATACAACTTGGGGCATTGTCATGGTGATTTGGGGAGGCGCTGTGGCAACAATGGATGGTGTATTACGCCCATATTTAATCAAAATGGGGGCTGATTTACCGATGGTATTAATTCTAACGGGAGTTATTGGCGGCATTTTGACATTAGGTATGATTGGATTATTTATTGGCCCTGTTGTTCTTGCTGTTGCTCATAGTTTATTAAATGCATGGATAAATGAAGTACCAAAGCCTAATCCTGATCTAACTGAAACTGTAGAATTTATGAATAAAAACTTTATTGAAAAAGAATAAATAATAATGAGCGTGTAAGTGTAGCTACTTACATGCTCTAAAAATAATAGACTAAAGTTTAATAAAGATTATCAATTTAGGAATGAATTATTATATTTTTATATTCAAACTTACAATTTGAAACAAATTACATTTTTTTAAACCTGTTTGTTACCAGCTAGTTATATTCACTTTGAAATAGACCAATATTATTTTTATTGAGATAATTCTTAGAGCATAATTAACACATTTCTCTTAATATAAATATCAACGAAACAAATGTTTCACCGAATTAATGGTTCCGCCTTTCATATTAATAGAATAATTGGCGGAATTAAAGAATATAAAATATTGCTGTGTGTAGTCTTTGCCTGTCAGCCCATGATAGGCTTTTTTTTTGCCTATTATTTAATAATTGTATAAAAAAAGCTCACATTATTTTGTGAGCTTTAATTTATAACATTTATATTAATTTTATTGTGCTAATTTCACCCAAGTTTTAATTACAGTATCTGGATTTAAAGATAAACTATCAATCCCTTCTTCCATTAACCATTGTGCGAAATCTTCATGATCAGAAGGTCCCTGACCACAAATACCCACATATTTACCGTTACGTTTAGCCGCTTGAATCGCCATTGATAACAGCGCTTTTACCGCGTCATTACGCTCATCAAACAACGAAGAAACCACACCTGAATCTCGGTCAAGACCTAATGTTAATTGGGTCATATCATTAGAGCCGATAGAGAAACCGTCAAAATGCGCTAAGAATTGATCTGCTAATAATGCATTTGATGGAATTTCACACATCATAATCACTTTTAAGCCATTTTCACCACGTTTTAAACCATTTGCAGCTAATTCTTCGATAACTTCTTCAGCTTGGCGTACCGTACGAACAAATGGGATCATCACTTCCACATTATCTAACCCCATATCGTTACGAACACGTTTCACTGCTTCACACTCAAGCGCAAAACAACGACGGAAATCATCAGATACATAACGACCAGCACCGCGGAATCCTAACATTGGGTTCTCTTCATCTGGCTCATAACGATCGCCACCAACTAAATTGGCATATTCATTAGATTTAAAGTCAGACAAACGAACAATCACACGTTTAGGCCAAAATGCTGCCGCTAATGTCGCAATCCCTTCTGTTAATTTACTAATGTAATATTCAACAGGAGATTCATAGCCAGCCATCATCTCATTAATTTCAGCTTTTAACGCTTCGCTTTGATCGTCATACTCTAATAATGCGCGAGGATGGACACCAATCATACGGTTAATGATAAATTCTAAACGCGCAAGACCCACACCGTCATTTGGTAATCCAGCAAAATCAAATGCACGATCAGGATTACCGACGTTCATCATGATTTTCAGATCAAGTTCAGGCATGTTATCGATTGCGGAGCTCTGAATAGAAAAATCCAGCTTGCCATCATAGACAAAACCCGTATCACCTTCTGCACAAGAAACCGTAACGACTTGGCCCTCTGTAATACACTCAGTGGCATCACCACAACCCACAACAGCAGGAATACCTAATTCACGAGCAATAATCGCAGCATGACATGTTCTACCGCCACGATTTGTCACAATCGCAGAGGCCTTTTTCATAATAGGTTCCCAATCTGGATCTGTCATGTCAGTAACCAGTACATCACCCGCTTCAATTCTATCCATCTCATTTAAATTATGGATAACTTTAACTGTGCCGGTACCAATACGATGACCAATAGCACGACCTTCAATGATGACAGATCCACTTTCATTTAACTGATAGCGTTCCATCACTTGTTGGTTAGATCGAACGGTTTCAGGTCGAGCTTGCACAATGTACAAACGACCATTATGCCCATCTTTAGCCCACTCAATATCCATTGGACGACCATAGTGGCGTTCAATCAATACGGCTTGTTTTGCCAACTCTTGAACTTCATTATCCGTCAAAGAGAAACGATTGCGCAGTGATTCTGGCGTATCTTCAATGCGTACTTGTTTGCCATGCTCAACACTGTCTGCGTAAACCATTTGGATCTTTTTAGAACCTAAGTTGCGACGGACAATTGAAGGCAGGCCTTTTGCTAAAGTTGGCTTGTGTACATAAAATTCATCAGGGTTTACCGCACCCTGAACAACCATTTCACCTAAACCATAAGCTGATGTAATAAAGACAACTTGATCGAAACCTGATTCAGTATCGATGGTAAACATCACACCTGAAGAAGCAAGATCAGAACGCACCATACGTTGAACACCCGCAGATAATGCAACACCACGGTGATCGTAGCCTTGATGGACACGATAAGAAATTGCTCGGTCATTAAATAACGAAGCAAATACGTGTTTAATTGCAACGAGAATGGCATCAATACCTTGAACGTTTAAAAACGTCTCTTGTTGGCCCGCAAAAGAAGCATCAGGCATATCTTCTGCGGTTGCTGATGAACGAACGGCAAAAGAAGCTTCTGATTCACCTTCACTTAATGTGAGATAAGCATCACGAATATCTTTTTCAAACTGAGGCGTAAAAGGTGTATCAATTACCCACTGGCGAATTTGATTACCTGCTTGAGCCAGTTGATTAACATCGTCAACATCAACGCTATCAAGTAATTCATAAATTCGCTGATTGATACCACTCTGTTCCAGAAAATCATTAAACGCTTGCGCTGTGGTAGCAAACCCATTAGGAACAGAAACACCCAGTTCCGCGAGGTTTGTGATCATTTCACCGAGGGAAGCATTTTTCCCACCAACACGATCAACGTCATTCATACCTAATTGGTTATACCAAAGTACATTGCACGGGGTGAGGCTATTGCTGGACATTGAGAACAATCCTTTTTTAAACAATTATGAGAGAGAAAAAAAAAGAAAAACCCGCTGCCAAAACGACAACTTAAATAAGCGTATCACAATGTTATAGTGAATATAGAAAGGTGAATCGATCAACCAGAAAACTTTATTTTTTTATCCTTTATAATCACTAAAAATGCTATAGATAATGTTGTTTGATTCGCTAATTCAGCTAAAAAAAGGTGAGCGTTATGATATTAAGCTTAAATTCTATTAATTGTGATAATAATGAACCCATTGATAGAACAGTCTTTTTTATCTCTGATGGTACAGCTATTACAGCAGAAGTTTTAGGTCACGCTGTACTTTCTCAATTTCCACTAAGAATGAAAAGTTATACATTACCTTTTGTTTCTACTGTAGAAAGAGCTGAAGAAATAAAACAGAAAATCTCTGAGATTTATAAAAAGAGTGGCGCTAAGCCCCTTGTTTTTTATTCTATTATTAGCCCTGAAGTTAAACAGGTAATAAATAGCAGTGAAGGTTTTTGTCAGGATATTGTACAATCTCTCGTATTACCGCTTGAAAAAGAAATGGGTATTCAAGCCTCACCTAAATTAAATAAAACGCACGGACTAACAGAGAAAAATCTTAGTAAATATGACGCCCGTATTGCAGCTATTGAATACACGCTTTCTCACGATGATGGAATATCATTACGTAATCTCGATCAAGCACAAGTTATCTTAATTGGTGTTTCTCGTTGTGGTAAAACACCCACCAGCCTCTATTTAGCCATGCAATTTGGTATTCAAGCAGCCAATTATCCATTTACTGCTGATGATATGGATTTCTTAAAACTCCCTGCTGAATTAAAAGAGTATCAACATAAATTATTTGGTTTAACTATTGCACCAGAACGCCTTGCTGCTATTCGTGGTGAACGTCGTGAGAATAGCCGTTATGCATCAATTCGCCAATGTAGAATCGAATTAGCAGAAGTGGAAGCCCTTTTTAGAAAAAACAATATTCCTTATCTCAATACCACAAATTATTCTGTTGAAGAAATTTCAACCAAGGTAATTGATTCCATGGGATTAGCGAGAAGAATGTTCTAAGTCTTAACCACATTTTTTTATTGGTTTTTCTCTGACAACGCTGTTGAAATTAGCTGAATTTCGTTTATTGTGATCTTAATCACTGGGTAGACTTACCCTGTATATTTATTGAGATGAATTATGTTAAAAACAGACGAACTACGGACTAAGGCTTTAGACAGTCTGGTAACACCAGAAACCTTAGCAAAAGAGTTCCCCATTTCTGATGAGATAATCCAAAATATCACATCAGCACGTAAACGAATTGAGGCTATCCTTACTGGTGAAGACAAACGACTTTTAGTGATTGTGGGCCCTTGTTCTATTCATGACCCCAAAGCAGCCAAAGAGTACGCCACGAAACTTAACCAGCAAAAAGAACGTTATCATGACCGCTTAGAAATCGTTATGAGAACCTACTTTGAAAAACCACGTACTGTTATTGGTTGGAAAGGCTTAATTTCTGATCCTTATCTTGATAATTCTTGCAATGTCAATGAAGGTATCCGCCTTGCAAGAAAATTATTAATTGAGATAAATACATTAGGTTTACCAACTGCAACCGAGTTCCTTGATATGGTAACGGGTCAGTATATTGCTGATTTGATTAGCTGGGGCGCTATCGGAGCAAGAACCACAGAAAGCCAGGTTCATCGTGAAATGGCATCAGCACTTTCTTGCCCTGTGGGCTTTAAAAATGGTACGGATGGTAATACCCGTATTGCTATTGATGCAATTCGTGCTTCTCGCGTTGGTCACACTTTCTTATCACCTGACAAAAATGGTCGAATGACGATTTACCAAACTAGCGGTAATCCTTATGGCCACATTATTATGCGAGGTGGTAAAAAACCAAATTATCATGCAAGCGATATTGCAGATGCTATTGATGCACTAAAACAAGTGGATTTACCTGAGTATCTTATTATCGATTTTAGTCATGGCAATTGCGAAAAGATCCATCGTCGCCAATTAGAAGTGGCTCGCAATGTCAGTCAACAAATTAAAGATGGCTCACAAGCAATTGTTGGCGTGATGGCTGAAAGCTTTTTACAAGAAGGTTCACAAAAAGTATTGCCAGAAAAACCGCTTGTTTATGGACAATCTATTACTGACCCATGTTTAAGTTGGAATGATACCGAGCAATTGCTTGAATTATTAGCACAAGCCGTTGAAAGTCGGTTTTAATAAATTGACTTCTTAAGGGGATAATCCTATCCCCTATTATTTCCCTTTT
Source organism: Proteus vulgaris (assembly GCF_016239305.1). Classification (GTDB taxonomy): domain Bacteria; phylum Pseudomonadota; class Gammaproteobacteria; order Enterobacterales; family Enterobacteriaceae; genus Proteus; species Proteus vulgaris_C. The sequence continues at coordinate 36,698 of NZ_JAEHOQ010000021.1, forward strand.
ATATTCATTCTGTATTGTTCTTATTTTTTGGTAAAAAGATAAGCCTCTTTTATTCCTTTGTTTTAAATTTCATCACATACCGCTTTATCACTCACAATATGACTTAAATTTACCTGTTTACGTTAAAAAAAGCTTGTCTAAACACATTTGTTAACGATAATGATTATCATAATGATAACGCTTATTACTCTTAGTGTATTATGAATAAAAAAGCTAATAATTTGGATAGTTCATTAGTTAAGCAGAACTCTCATTCTTCAATGGTTCAATCTATTAATAGTGTTGAATTATTGGACAAAAACGGTGTGGTTTACATTCAACATAACGGAGAGTTGTATCAACTACGTCAAACTAAAGCAGGAAAGCTTATCCTGACTAAATAATCATTTTTGACAATAACTCGCAAGCCACCTATCAGTTCAGCTAGGCAGCCAGCTAAATAACTCCATATACAAGGACTTTTTATGGACATTTATGGTATGTGTATGCTGAAAAAACATTTCAAATATTCAGGTATAGCAACAGCACTTTGTCTGTTGTATTCCCCTTTTGCCTCTGCACATCACGACAACAGTGATAAGGGAACACTCACGGTTGTCGGCTATCAAGACAATAAAATCACCGATTTTCATTCTGTTATTAACGTAGATTCTGCGAAAAAACAAACCGCATCAACCTCTGGTGAAATGCTAAAAGACGTTGCAGGTGTCACCTTAACAGGCACCGGAGTGACAAATGGTAGCAATATTTTAATGCGGGGTTATGACCAGAAGGGAGTGAAAATTCTCGTGGATGGGATCCAGCAACCACTAGAAAACACCATCAATAACTTAGGGGGGATTTTTATTGATCCCGCTTTAATTAAACGTATTGATGTTAAACACGGAGGCTCATCCATATTACATGGTGAAGGTGCTATGGGGGGTGTAGTTGCGTTTAATACGCTTGATCCACAATCAATATTAAGCACAGGTAAAAAATTAGGTGCAAAATTATTTAGTACAATATCATCAGCCGATCGTCATTTCACTTATGGTGGCGTTATTGCAGCAAGACATGATATTGCAGAAGGAGTATTTGCTTATAGCCAACGCCAACGTGGTCCTATTCGCCTAGCAAATGGTGAAAAGATGGAAAACCACGAATATGTTAAAAGCTTCTTAGCCAAAGCTTATATCTATCCAACTGAAAGCCAAACATTTATTTTTTCAGCTCGACACTATAATAATAATGGTAGACAAAGAGAAGTCCTGCATCGAATGGGAGGTTTTGGCAAGAATGAAAGTAACCACGTAGAACGTAAATCAGAACAACAAAATTATTCTGTCACTTATCATTATGAGCCTGAAACAAATGCTTGGGTTAATTTAACCAGCCATTTGTATTATACCCAGTTTAATATTGATCAAAAATTTCTCACCGATACTTCACTGTCTGATATTCAACGCCGACGCAATGAGCAAGGAAAAATCGGTAGAGATGAAGATCGTACGCAATTCACTTATGGATTAAAACTTGAGAATACTTCACAGTTTTTCTATTCAGGACAATTAAATCAAAAAATTACGCTGGGAAGTGAAGCTTATCAGCAAAAAATGGTTTCTAATCAAAATGCTAAAAATTTCCCACTCGCTAAAACGATTTATGTTGGTAATTGGCTAGAAAGCCAAATTTCAACACCTATTTTACCGTTAACCTTAACTGCAGGTTTACGTCACCACTATTATAAAAATAAACCACAAAGCGAATTAAATTCGCTTTTAGATTTTTTCAAAAAAAATAAACCTGATTTTCATCAAGCAAGTGAGAGCGATATTAGTAAAAATGTTGCACTAACATTTACACCAACACACTGGTTGCAACTCTATGCCTCTTATTCAACTAATATCAGAGTCCCGACGCTTAATGAGATGTTTAATGATTCGCTTCATTTTTCTATTCCCACTTTTTTCGGTAGCTCAATAAAGGCATTTTGGATCCCGAATCCTAATCTTCGCCCTGAAAAAAATCGCATTTGGGAATATGGTGGAAAACTCACATTTAACCAACTATTAATGCAAAATGATACGCTTGCGTTTAATGCCTCTTATTTTGATACCAAAGCCACCGACTATATTACTTATGGTACTTGGGATGCGCGTATATTAACTAAAAAGCTTCATTTACAAGCAATTAATATTTCTCAAGCCATTATTGAAGGTATCGACCTTAGTCTACGTTATTCACATCCATTGATTGCCCTGGGCGTAAATTATAACCGTACTCATACTCTTGAGTTAACCACTCATGAAACGATTTCTCCTGTTCGCCCAGAAATACTCACTGCTTTTATTGATTTACCTATTGCCCAAACACCATTTTCATTAGGCTGGGCTGGGAAGTTTGCTAGCGCAACGGCAAATAAAGGAACTCATAAGGGACAAGCTCCCCATGTGAAAGGGAAAGCCACTAATCGTCTGCAGGAGTTAATTCAACAACACAGTGGTTATGGTATTCACGATTTTTCAATTAGTTATCAATCACAAAAAAATAAAGATATTCAAGCTGCTGTGGTATTGGCTAATGCCTTTAATCGAGAATATTTCTCGGCAATGGGCGTACCGCAAGAAGGCAGAAATATAAAAATGTCCGTCAGTTATCGCTGGTAGATGAGGAGCAATGATTTATATAACAAAGGGCTGTTTTAACAGCCCATTAAAATAACGGAGATCCATCTGCATGTCTCAGTCCCCCCTATTGATTAAGTTTAGTTTACTGGCTATTGCTGTTTCTTCTGCTTGTGTATCAGCACAAGAGAAAACACAAACTAGCGAGGAGAAAAAAACAGAAGTACTTACCGTTTATGCGACTGGTAATGAGCGTGATAGTTTTACGTTACCCATGATGTCAACTGTTATTAAAAATAACAATGCGTTGTCAGAAACCGCAGGCAGTGCTTCTGAACTACTTCGTCATGTCCCCGGAATTTCTATTTCAGGTGCAGGTCGTACTAATGGTGAAACCATCAGTATGCGTGGATACAGTAAAAATGGAATATTGACACTTGTAGATGGTGTACGTCAAGGAACAGATACTGGCCATATTGACAGTGTTTTTATTGACCCTCTTCTTATAAAGCAAGTTGAAGTGGTTCGGGGTCCTTCTGCATTGTTGTATGGTAGTGGAGCACTTGGCGGTGTTATTGCTTACGATACTGTTGATGCAAGCGACCTACTTTCAAAAAACGAACAAGGTGGTGTGCGAGTCACCGGCCTTGGTAATACAGCGCAACATAGCCAAGGTTTAGGTGTTACTGCTTTTGGTAAACACGAAAACCTTGATGGTCTCGTTGCATTATCGGCTCGTGATAAAGGTGATACTCGTTACGGTGGAGGTTATCGTGCTCAAAATGATGAAACCATTATTAACCTACTCTCTAAAGGGCGTTGGCTTATTGATGATAGCAATACTTTAAGTGGCCAATTCCGCTATTACCATAATGATGCTCATCAACCTAAAAACCCTCAAGTTGCTGAAAATCCCACACTGGCAAATGTGGAAACTGACCGAACAACGACACAAAAAGATGCACAGTTAATCTATCAATATAATCCTTCGGATTTACAATGGGTTAATCTAAAAACACAAGCTTATTACAGTGAAATTGATATCAACGCCAAAACAGCACAAAAAGGATTTGAAGGTCGAGAGCAAAAAACGTATGGCGTAAAACTTGAAAATCGCTCTCAAGTGGGGGTGAATAGCTTTGCATCGCATGGACTTACTTATGGTGGTGAAGTCTATAAACAGAAGCAATCACCAAGTCAAAATACAGAAAGCTTCCCACAAGCCGATATCCGTTTTATGTCAGGCTGGGTTCAAGATGAAGTCACTTTACGTGATTTGCCTGTCTCCTTAATTTTAGGAACCCGTTTTGATAAATATAAAAGTCAAAACAATCGTTATGATGATATTACCGCTGATAAATGGTCATCCAAAGGAGCCATCAGCATCACACCTACTGATTGGTCAATGCTTTATACCTCTTATTCACAAGCGTTTAGAGCCCCCTCTTTAGGCGAAATGTATAACGATGCTAAGCACTTCGATGCGCCATTCCCTGGGGCACCAACAAACTATTGGCGCCCTAACCCTAATTTAAAGCCTGAAACCAATTCAACCACCGAATACGGATTTGGTTTTCAATTCGACGACTTATTATCTAATAATGATAATCTGAAAATCAAAGCTGCCCATTTCAATACTCGTGCAAAAGATTATATTGATGCAGATGTCGCTATTTTTCAGGGATATACACAATCAACAAATATTCCAAGAGCAACTATTTGGGGGTGGGATGTTTCTATGAGCTACCAATCTAAATTCTTTAATTGGGACATAGCGTATAACCACACCAAAGGAAAAGATAATGCCACAAATGCCTCAATTACTTCAATTGAGCCAGATACATTAACCAGTCGCTTTGATGTTCCAGTTCCAAGCACAGATTTTTCTGTAGGTTGGGTCGGTCAATTTACCAAAAAAACGGATTTTACCAAACATGACCGTTTTAATCGCCCTACCAATCGCCAACAAGCAGGTTATGGCATCAATGATTTTTACCTTCGTTATGAAGGTAACGCCTCCTTAAAGGGGCTAACAACTTCATTTGTACTGGGTAACGCATTTGATAAAACTTATTATTCTTCTGCTGGTATTCCTCAAGAAGGCCGTAATGCAAAAGTACTTGTGAGTTATCAATGGTAATTAACAATAAAATCAACGATAGATACAATAGGAGTTTCTGTGAATAAACCTCTTTATGAGAGCTACCTGCAAGCAAAAGCGGATAAAAAAGCACCTTATGCTCGTGATCTAGCCGCCTACTTAAATGTAAGTGAAGCCGAATTAACACATGCACGCGTAGGACATGATGCAAAACGCTTACGTAACGATGTACAAGAATTATTAAAAGCCTTAAGTAAAGTGGGTGAAGTCAAAGCCATTACTCGTAACGATATCGCCGTTCACGAACATCTTGGTGAGTACACTAATGCACGCTTTAACGATCACGCAGGTTTGATTTTAAATCCTCGTGCAATGGATTTACGCTTTTTCTTCGCTTATTGGTCTAGCATTTTTGCACTCGCAGAAGAAACCTCAAAAGGAACTCGTTATAGCATTCAGTTTTTTGATATGCATGGCGATGCATTACATAAAGTCTATGCAACCGACAATACCAATATGGATGAATGGGATGCGTTAAACCAATCATTCTTATCGGAGGAAAATCCTGCTCTCGACATTACCCCTATCGAACCTTATTCAAAAACACCTGTTAGTCATGAATTGGCAGAGCAACTTGAACAACAATGGCGTTCAATGACCGATGTTCACCAATTTTTCAAACTACTAAAAGAAAATAATTTGAGTCGTCAACAAGCCTTTAAAGCCGTTGCCGACGACCTTGCTTATCAAGTCGATAACAGTGCACTAAAAACCTTATTAACCCTCGCTAAAGAAGCACAAAATGAGATCATGATTTTTGTCGGAAGTCGTGGTTGTGTGCAAATCTTTACGGGTCAGATTGACCGTTTAGTTCCTCATCAATTTGAGAATAGCGATCAAATTTGGATTAATGTTTTCAATCCTGCATTTACACTTCATTTAATTGAAAGTGAGATTGCTGAAAGCTGGATCACTCGTAAACCAACTCAGGATGGTTTTGTCACCAGTCTTGAAATCTTTGATAGCAAAGGCCAACAGATTGCCCAACTTTATGGACAACGTACTGAAGGCACTGCAGAGCAACAACAATGGCGCGAGCAAGTTAATACCCTTGCCAAAATAGCCTAACCGGAGAATGAGTTAATGAAAAAATGGCTTCTTTTGATCCTGTGTAGCGTCATGTCGTTTGTCAGTTCCGCCAACGAGCGTATTGTCACTATTGGCGGTGATGTCACAGAGATCGTTTTCGCGTTAGGTTCGGGTGAACAAATTATTGCAAGAGACAGCACTAGTTTAGTCCCAGAACAAGTGAAAACACTCCCTGATGTGGGTTATATGCGAATGCTAAATCCTGAAGGCATCTTATCTGTCAAACCAACATTAATTATTACCAGCGAATTAGCTCGCCCTTCTTTGGCACTACGCCGAATAAAAGAAGCGGGTATAGCTGTTAAAACAATTACAGGTACACACTCATTAGAAGCCATTAATGAAAAAATAGACACCATTGCCACTATTTTAAATAAACAAAAAGAAGGTAATCAGCTAAAAGAAAAACTCATCCTATCTATTAGCCGGATACCCACAACACCTATAGATAAAAAAGTCATTTATATCATGAGTCATGGTGGTGTTGTTCCTATGGCCGCAGGTCAAAATACCGCAGCAGATACCATTATTTCACTAGTTGGAGGTAAAAATGCAATGCAAGGTTTTACAAGTTATCGCCCCCTTTCTCAAGAAGGTGTCATTGCAAGCCAACCTGATATTTTGCTGGTGACTAAAGAAGGTATTAAAGGCATTGGTGGTATTGAAAAACTGTGGAATTTACCTGGTATAAAGTACACACCTGCAGGTAAAAATAAACATTATGTCGTCGTCGATGATATGGGATTGTTAGGTTTTACGCTTTCAACACCTGAAGTAATGCATCAAATCCGTCAAGCATTGGAGCAATAATGTCTCGTTTTCGTTCACCGTGGATGAGTATTTTAGTTTTACTCTTTTTACTCACCATGGTTACATTAATTTCTGTGAATAGCGGTGCACTGGCACTATCATTTCATACATTATGGAATAGCTCTTTTGATGATATGGAGTGGCAAGTTTGGCTTGATATACGTTTACCTCGTGTGCTATTGGCTATTCTTGTCGGTGGCGCATTAGCGATATCAGGTGCGATCATGCAGGGATTATTTAGAAATTCATTAGCTGATCCTGGATTGCTTGGTATAAGTAGCGGTGCGGCACTAATGGTTGCTATCGTGATTATACTGCCCTTCTCTTTTTCACCCGTATTCGCATTTTACAGCCATATCATTGCCGCCTTTGTTGGCGGCTTAATTGTGGCAATGATCATCTTCTCACTACATCAGTTAAGTGATGGTAATTTAGCAAGATTATTACTTGCGGGGATCGCTATCAATGCACTTTGTATGTCCTTTATTGGTGTCTTAAGTTATATCAGTACAGATCAACAATTACGCCAGTTTTCTCTGTGGATGATGGGTTCATTAAGTCAAATTGACTGGAAAACCTTATCGATTGCAACGCTTGTGATCATTCCAGTCAGTCTTTTAGCCTGTTGGCAAAGCCATAAATTAAACCTGTTACAACTTGGTGATGAAGAAGCGCACTATTTAGGATTAAACGTAAGACGAACAAAATTTATTTTATTACTCCTTAGTGCCATCTTAATTGGTTGTGCTGTCGCACTCAGTGGTGTCATTGGATTTATTGGACTTGTGGTTCCACATCTTATTCGCATGCGCATTGGCAGTAATCACGTATGGTTATTACCTGCCACCATTTTAGGTGGTGCAACACTGTTACTCGCCGCTGATACATTATCAAGAACACTGGTATCTCCAGCAGAAATCCCTGTAGGGCTCATTACAGGATTAATTGGGGGCCCTTATTTCCTTTGGCTTATCTTACGACAACCCGCGGGAAGGATGTCATGATTCAAAAACAAAACACTTCGTTGCTCTATGGAAATAATTTGACGTATCAAATTGGTGAAAAAACCATTATTGATAATGTGTCTCTTTCACTTAATGCCGGAGAGTTAGTCACTATAATTGGACCTAATGGTGCAGGAAAATCATCATTACTACGCTTATTGACAGGTTATACGACACCAACACAAGGTGAGTGCTATTTTAAACAAAAGACCTATTCGCAATGGAATAGCCAACAATTAGCACAAAACCGTGCTGTTATGCGCCAGAATAGCCAACTCTCATTTTCTTTTTCTGTAGAAGAAGTGGTTGCAATGGGAAGGACCCCTCATGGGCAACAACATAAAAAAATAGCTATCGAAACAGCTCTACTACAAACAGATTGTTTAAAATTTAAGGACAGAGACTATCGTCAATTATCAGGTGGTGAACAACAACGAGTACAACTTGCCAGAGTATTAGCTCAATTATGGCATCCTACACCACAAGAAGCCGTATTATTCCTCGATGAGCCGACTTCAGCACTTGATCTTTATCATCAGCAACACAGCTTACGTTTATTAAAACAATTAGCAAAAACACAACATCTTATGGTTTGTTGCGTTCTACACGACCTTAATTTGGCCTCACTTTATGCCGATAGAATTTTATTATTGCATCAAGGAAAATTAGTTTGTGAAGGTACTCCACACGATGTCCTCACAACAGAAAATATCCAAAAATGGTATGGTGCAGATGTGAGTGTCGATACTCATCCTGAGCATTCGTACCCACAAGTTTTTCTTCGCCCTTAAGTTATCTTAATTTTACTCAGTTACCTTCTAGCACATGCTTTCTAGATTGTGACTGAGTTAATTTATTTTTATATACTTATTTATTTCAAATAAAATACACTAAGTAACACCACCTTAATTGATTAATAAATCTTATTTTTAAACTTTCCTATTTAGTCAAATAAATTGACTTTAAAATACACCTTAATCACTGATTAGCTTATAAAACACGCGAAAAAATATAACAATATGAAAAATAAATGATATAACAACATTACCAATAAAAAAATAAATCAATAAATTCAACAAAATAAAATATGTTTAAAACTATTTTTTTAATCAAAAATATCTATTAAGCTCTACCTTACTTGAGATATATAGCTTTCACCTATTAATTTGATAATGATTATCAATAACAAAAAGCACTTTTTGCCTACCTGTTATTTTCCCCATGCTTAAAATAGGTTATAAATAACATACGTTACTATTCTATTTACTTGGGCACTGTGTCCCCACCATTTTTGTGGGAGGTTTTATGGCTGAAAATGTCGTTAATGATATTCTAAAATGGTTAGAAACCCAGTTACAACGTAACGAAGGTATAAAAATCGATACTATTGCGAACAAAAGTGGCTATTCAAAATGGCACTTACAACGCATATTTAAAGATTTTAAAGGCTGTACATTAGGCGAATATGTCCGCAAACGTCGCTTATTAGAAGCGGCTAAATCATTACAAGAAAAAGATATGTCCATTTTAGACATCGCTTTAATGTATGGCTTTAGCTCTCAAGCAACATTTACTCGTATTTTTAAAAAACATTTCAATACTACACCGGCTAAGTTTAGAGAAAATGGCACAATGCCGGATACTCATTGTTTCATGTCATGCGAAAATCACTAATTGGTTTAGCATCATATTAATGTTACTTGTTATAAAAAAAACCAGCTTTTTAAGCTGGTTTTTTCTTTCTTTCAGAAAAATTAAGCAATTGCAGTTACAAGCCATTCTTCAAGCTCATTAAGCTCCCCTTTATTATTAGGATAACGCTGTATAAGTTGTTGAATAAGTTCTTCTAAAGACTCAGGCGTATAACGTTTACCAACTAGCATATCTGAAAATGCTTCTAATGCTGCGGGTTCTAAACTATCTGTATATATTTGACTTCTAACTACATTACCACGCTCAATATCAAAATGCAGTTCAACACCACCCCATTTAAAACGATTATCTAACAAATGAGAAAATGCGGGGGCCTGTCCAAAATTCCATTCCCAGCTACTTTGCTTAGCGAATGTCTCTTCAAAACCGGGTAAGTTTGGTAGTTTTTGCGGTGAAATAATTTCCGCATCGACTCGCTCACCATAGTACTCAAAAAAGCTTTCCGTGATAGTTTTACATAGTTTTTCATGGGTTATATTAGGATCCAACTCGACCAAATTAGCTACTCTAGAGCGTACTGAAGTAATACCTTTGGCTTGCAGCTTTTTAGGATCTGGATTTAAGTAATTAGCGAGCCTAGATAAATTAGCGTTAATTAACAGAGTACCATGATGGAAACCACGATCTTTCGTCTCTTTATAAGCCGAACCTGAAATTTTTCTTTCACCTTCTTCTTGAGGTACGACTAAATCATTACGTCCTGATGCTGTAGCTTGTATACCTGCTTTTGATAAGCCATCAAGTATAATTTGAGTTGAGATCGTTTTATTATATTCTGGTTTTCCCGCCATAAAGGTAAAACAGGTATTACCGAGATCGTGGAAAACAGCACCACCACCACTTGAACGACGTGCTAATTTCACGCCATCTTCATCCATTTTTCGCGTATTACACTCTTTCCACGGATTTTGGGCTCGTCCAATAACTACCGTATTATCATTACGCCACAGAAAAAGTACACGTTGATCTGCGGGCATTTGTCTAAAAATACACTCTTCAACAGCAAGGTTAAACCAAGGATCATAAGATTCGGAAATTAACAGTCGCAACTTACCTGACATAAGGAATACCTATATGAAGAAAATAAGGTATAAGATAGCATAACTTTCAATATATTAGGGTCTTAAATGGCACGAAATTACAATCGGCGAGCTTGCCAGAATGTTTTTTTCCAATAGATATTATCAAGAGAAGAGCGAGTAACCCCTTTGCTAGTTGATGCGTGAATAAACGTGTTGTCAGTATCATAAATACCGACATGAAGTCCATTTTCACCGCCACCTGTTTTGAAAAATACTAAATCCCCTGGCATTAAATCGCTTTTACTGATTTGCGTTCCATATTTGGTTTGATCGATAGTCATTCGAGGCAATTTAATATCAAAACGATCACTATACGTTTTATAGACAAACCCTGAACAATCAATACCTGAAGATGTCATTCCACCATAACTATAAGGTGTACCATACCACTGCTCAAGTTGTGATTTAAGTTGCACTATCACCATAATAGGATCGGAAAGCTGTGTTTTTAAAGGAGGTGCAGGTGGAATGCGTTTTGATGGACTTGATGAACATCCAGCCAGTAGGATAATACAGAGTAAGAAAGGATAGAAAACGGACTTTCTCATTGCATCCACCATTATTATTACGAGAGATTTTAAAATCTATCTGCTTTTTTAAGCAAAAACAAGTTATTGAAGGTGAATGAATCAAGATTAATAGAATAAATAGCACAATAACCAACAAGCTACAGAAAATAAAATCCAAACTCTGAATTTAGTGTGATGTCGACTCTTTGGGTTTCTGGCTAATCAACCAAACGCCTATCATAATAAAAGCAACACCCACTGTTTTTGTCCATGAAGGGTTTTCTTGAAACCAAGGTAATATCACCGCAAGAACATAAACAAAAACATAGCTCAAGCTAATAAGTGGATAAGCTTTATTTAAAGGGATAGTACGTAAAGTGAACAACCAACAAACCATTGACAGCACATACCCTACAAGCCCAGCAAATACAATACTTAATGGTGTAATATTGGCCCACAGCCATGAGAAATCAACCCACTGTTTTTCTAACTGTAATTTCGGTAGTTCAGACATACCAAATTTTAACAATAATTGAGCAATAGTGACTAATAGCGCACTTCCCATCGCCCATAAATAGCCTTTCATGCTTGCATACTCATCAATACAATACCAACCATAATCGATGCAATACCAATCCAATGCTTCACATTAACAGGCTCTTTATAAACAAACTGTCCGATTAATGTTACCACTATAAAATTGATACTTAACATGGGATAAGCAATACTTAGAGGAAGGATTTGTAATAATCGTAACCAAAACAGCATCCCAAAACCAAGCATTGCAATGGCAACAAAAAGCCAGAAAATTGTTTTCCTGACTTTTGTTAATGAGTCACTTTGCCAGCTAACTACTGCTTGTTTTTGACATACTTGTCCTATGCAGGTCAAAAAACTCACGATCAGCAATAAAACAAAGGACATTAATTACGCTTCTCATACGTTAAAATAGCAACTCGATGATTTGTCACAAGCTCTTCAGGTCTTGGCAACTGAGCTAATTTTTTCGGATCTTTAAACGTAATAACGACTGAAACATTACCTTCTTTTCTTGCTTGCTCTAACCATTGAGCAAAATTATCAGGTTTAATTAATTTATGCTGAGAATCAGGATACTCTTTAATACCATAAGTTAACTCGCCTGTTCTTTCATAAAGGTAAATATCACTACGTTGTAATTCCCACGCCAATCCAGCACCAATACCTACACTGTTACTTACAATGTATTTGCTCGCATTGAGTGTATCAATATTTTGACGAATAAATTCTTGAGGTAGCTTTCCATCAACACTGCTGTTAGGTATTGCCTGCCCAATACACAAACTTACGCCTAACGAGCAAGATGCCGCCCATAACCAATGTTTACCATTAAGTGTAGAGCAAAGGTAACCTATAATACCCCATAAAGAGAATGCGACGATGGCTAAAACCCATTTAGACCACTCATAAGGCATGTAAATAGGTTTTGAAGAAGCAAGTTGAATGACTAAGATAGCAACAACGGCAGCAACACCAATAAAGATATTGATATAGCCATTAATACGTAGTGCTTTCATTCTAAATTTACGCGCACAATCTACACCATATTTCGCCATTAGCATTGCAAGCGGTGCCATAAATGGCAACATATATGTCGGTAACTTGCCCTTCGCAACACTAAAGAATAAAAAAGGAACAACAAACCAACACAATAAGAAAAATAGCTCTGGACGTTTACGTCTTTTCTTCCATGCTCCCATTAATGCGCCAGGCAATAAACCAAGCCAAGGTATTACCCCTAATAATACAATAGGGATATAGTACCAGAATGGGGAACTATGCTGAGCATCCTCACCAGAAAAACGCTGAATATGTTCAATCCAAAAGAAATAGTGCCAATAGTCAGGCTCTGCTTTTGCAATAGCTAACGCCCACGGCAAACTAATTAATGCAGCACTAAACACCGCAAGTAAGCCATAGAGCAACATTTGAGTAAATTGTTTTTGATAAAGAGTAATAGGTATCATCACAATGACAGGGATCGCTAATGCTAAAAATCCCTTAGTCATAAATGCCATACCACAAGCCAAACCTAATGTTATCCAAGCTAATATTCGCGTTTTTATCGTCGTCGCTTTCAGTGCCCAAAAACAGCAGACCATACTCGCGGTAACCCAAAGTGCTAACATAGGATCTAATACACTGTAAGTACCTACGCTAAACACTAAAAACATGGATAAATAAATTAAGCTAGAAACAAAAGCGACTTGACGGTTACGCCACATCATTCTTGCCAGTAAATAAACAAGTAATGTGCTTAATAGAATAGAAATAACTGAACCAAAGCGCACAGCAAAATTTGTGTGGCCAAAAATCAATTGGCTAACATTATTGATCCAATAACCTGCAACAGGCTTTTCGAAATAGCGAATATCGAGCATATGAGGAACAATCCAGTTCCCGCTCACCACCATTTCGCGGCTAATTTCCGCATAACGGGTTTCATCTGGTTGCCATAATAACCGGCTGTTCAATGGAAATAAGTAGGTAAGAACAAAAAAAAGAGCCAAGAGGATGGCCCCGATTTTACTCGCCCGGTTATTCAACATAGTTTCGTTAGACCTCTTGTTGGCACCCTAACCAGCCTTCTCGACCTGGAAAGTCAGATCGAACAACTTTACCCATCGGAAGCGTTTCTTTATCTTGTGGTAATAAATCGCTTAACGGACAGAATTCGATGCCTTCATTTGCAATCATTGCCAGTAACTGCTCAAACTGAGCTGCTTTTGACATTCCTTCAACTTCGGTATGGATAGTATAAACAGGTATTCCACTGTCTTTTTTGATTTCATCAATAATAAATTGATTAAAATCCTCTTCCTTTACCTTTGTGCCGACGACTTCATCATAAGTTGGTAATGTTACTGGAATTTGCACCGTACCGATAGAACCATTTTCTAAAATAGGTCTAAAAGGATGCGTTCCTCGGCAATCGCTATTGTAATCAAATTGAAAAGTTTCTTTAACTGTTAATACGCGCTCATCAGCACGCCATCCAGCAACTGCTGAACATTTTACAGGGTTTTCAAGTGCTTTTTCCAGTGCTTCGACACCTAAACGAACTTGTTGCATTAATTCTTCTGTTGACCAACGAGCGACTTTTGCTTGCCAACCTTGGTGATCCCATGAATGTAACCCTACTTCATGCCCTGCATTTTGGGTTTCTTTCATCAAATAACCTAGATCCTTAGCAATTTTTTTGCCTGGCCATGCCGTTCCTGCTAATAAAATATCTAATCCATACAGCGATGCAGCGTTAGATCTCAGCATTTTCCATAAAAATTTTGGTTTTAAAAGGCGCCATAAATGGCGCCCCATATTATCTGGACCCACACTAAAAAAGAAGCTGGCATGAATGTTATGTCTGGCAAATACATCCAGTAGTTGTGGAATACCTTGCTTCGTTCCTTGATAAGTATCCACATCAACTCTCAAACCAACTTTCTTCATTATTTGATCCTATTTATCGCCTAATTCTTCAACCGCACCACGTAAGAAGAAGTCTAATGTTTCTTCTACAGTTTGACGGGTTTCAATACTCGGTTTCCAATTCAATAAACGCTCTGCGTTTTTAATGCTTGGCTTACGGTGTTCAACATCTTGGTAGCCTTTACCGTAGTAACTACTACTTTCGATTTTCTTGAAGCCTGCAAATGGAGGGAAATGACCCCGTAACTCATGTTTTTCAAAGCAATCTAACAGCATTTCTGCTAATTCGCGAATACTTGCTTCGTTAGTTGGGTTACCAATATTGATAATTTGGCCATCACATTTGTTATCACGGTTTTCAATAATACGGAATAACGCCTCAATACCATCATTGATATCAGTGAAACAACGTTTTTGCTCACCACCATCAACCAATTTAATTGGTGAACCTTCAACTAAGTTCAGAATTAATTGTGTAATGGCACGAGAACTACCAATACGCGCTGAATTTAAGTTGTCTAAACGAGGCCCCATCCAGTTAAATGGACGGAATAATGTAAATTTCAGACCTTCTTTAGCACCGTAAGCCCAAATAACTCGGTCTAATAACTGTTTAGATACAGAGTAAATCCAACGTTGTTTATTAATAGGACCAACAATCAGACGTGAATTATCTTCATCAAATTCTTTATCATCACACATACCATAAACTTCTGATGTGGATGGGAAAATAATACGTTTATTATATTTAACGCAATAACGTACGATTTTTAAGTTTTCTTCAAAGTCTAATTCAAATACACGTAATGGATTACGGGTATATTCAATTGGCGTTGCAATAGCCACTAATGGCAGAATAACATCACATTTTTTAATGTGATATTCAATCCATTCTGTATGAATACTCACGTCACCTTCAATAAAGTGGAAACGTGGATTACCAATAAAGCGTTCAATTGCAGAAGAACCGATATCCATACCATAGATATCATAGTTATCATCTTTCAATAGGCGCTCAGTTAAATGGTTACCAATAAAGCCATTCACACCTAAAATAAGAACACGTTTACGACGTTTAACTTGTGCAGTTGCTTTTGGCCCAACACGAACATCTGTCACAATGCCCATTTCAGTCGCTAAACGACTTCCTTGAACATAAAGACCATTTTCACTTTGACCAGTTACCACTTCGATTGCGCCTTTCTCACATGCAATCACTAAAGGTTCTGTTGATATAACCGTACCTGGACGTTTACCTTGATTATCTGCAACAACACGAGAACGCCAGATAATCATTTTACGTTCACCTAAGAAAGTAAATGCACCTGGATATGGTTCAGTAACGGCACGTA
Source organism: Proteus vulgaris (assembly GCF_016239305.1). Taxonomy (GTDB): domain Bacteria; phylum Pseudomonadota; class Gammaproteobacteria; order Enterobacterales; family Enterobacteriaceae; genus Proteus; species Proteus vulgaris_C. Next base: position 52,492 of record NZ_JAEHOQ010000021.1, read on the forward strand.
CTAAATTGTGGACTGTTTTTGCGTCTGCATTCCAGTCGATTAAACCATCATCAGCACAACGACGACCAAAGTAAGTAGCTTGGCTTTCATCTTGTGCAGTTGTTGAATAATCACCTGATACAATATGCGGTAATGCACTAGAGAGTAACTTACTCGCTGCTTCTCTTACTTTTTCATGTAAAATCAGAGAAGTATCATTATCTGCGATGGTAACTTTTTCTTGAGCAACGATATCACCCGCATCAGCTTTCGCTGTCATTTTATGCAGAGTAACACCTGTTTCTGTTTCACCATTCACAATCGCCCAGTTAATTGGTGCACGACCACGGTATTTTGGTAATAAAGAACCGTGTAAATTAAATGCGCCTTTTGGTGCCAAATTCAGGATCTCATCACTTAACATGTGACGATAATAGAAAGAAAAAATGACATCAGGTTTCATTTCACGGATACGTTCAACCCATAATGGGTGATTGACATTTTCAGGCGCGAATACTGTCAATCCCATTTCTGCACTCACACGAGCCACAGATGAGAAAAAATGGTTTTCGTTTGGATCGTCAGTGTGGGTAAATACAGCCTGAATATCATAACCTGCTTTTTCAAGTGCTTTTAAACCAACACAGCCAATATCGTGATAGGCAAATACTATTGCTTTCATTAGTCTTTTTCCTGATCTTCGTTGGGTTTGTTAACACCAACCACTTTTTGGATAAAATACCGAGGACGCGCTCTTACATCATTATAAATCCGGCCTATATATTCACCTAATAAGCCCATTGCAACGAACTGCGCACCGATAAACATAAATAAGATTGCGAAAAGTGTGAATACACCTTCAGCGGCCCACATTGCACCGAAAATAATACGCAAAACAATTAGAAGTAATGCTAAGACAAAGCCAGAAACAGCGATCACACTGCCGACAATGCTTAATAAACGTAACGGTGCCGTAGTAAGGCAAGTTAAAAGGTCGTACATCAGATTAATTAGCTTTAAAAAACTATATTTTGAATCACCATATTCACGCTCTGCGTGTGCGACATCAATCTCAATAGTACGACGAGCAAATGTGTTAGCAAGAATAGGAATAAAGGTACTTCTTTCGTGACACTGTAACATAGCTTCAACAATATGGCGACGATATGCACGTAGCATACATCCATAATCTCCCATAGAACGACCTGTCGCCTTGGTTATCATGGAGTTAATCATTTTTGAAGCTGTTTTACGAAACCATGAGTCTTGACGATTGCGACGACGAGTACCCACAACATCATAACCTTCTTCTGCCGTTGTAACGAGTCTTGGGATCTCTTCAGGTGGGTTTTGTAAGTCTGCATCTAATGTAATGACTAAATCACCATCAGCTTGATTAAAGCCAGCCATAATTGCAGAGTGTTGGCCATAGTTACGATTCAAAATAATTGCAATTATGTGATTCTCTTCAATAGCAGCCGCTTCTTCTAGCATTTTGGCTGAATTATCACTACTGCCATCATCAACAAGGATCAGTTCATACTCTTGTTCTAATTGTTTACAGCTTTTTATAGTACGCTCTAAAAGCTGGGGAAGGCTTTCTTCTTCGTTATAAACGGGGATTACAACCGATACTTTTTTGATTTTATCAAATGTTGACACTTAGATATGCTCCGAAAGAATTTCATTGATCGCATCTACAACGCGAATAACATCTTCATTACTCATATCAGGAAACAACGGCAACGAGCATAACGTTGCAGAGTTCCATTCTGATTGAGGAAGGGATAAAGCGGGATAGCGCTCACGATAATATTTTTGTGTATGCGCTGCACGGAAATGAAGTCCTGTACCAATTTCCTTTTGCTTCAATTTTTCCATAAAGGTATCACGATCGATACCACAAATATTTTTATCTACTCTCACCATAAATAGGTGATTAGCATGCAAATGAGGGTATTCAGGAATACTCAACATCTCTAATGGTGAGTCCTTTAGTTTTTCACGATATAGTGCTACTAATTCAGCACGTTTCGCGTTCATTTCCTCTAAACGCCCTAATTGCACCACAGCAATAGTGGCGTGAATATCAGATAAATTATATTTATAGCCCGGTTCAACAACTTCAGCTTGAGGCTTACGCCCTTGAATTTGTCTGTCAAAGGCATCAACACCTAAGCCATGAAATTTTAAGCAACGTACTCTATTGGCTAATTCATCATTATCAGTAACAACCAACCCACCTTCAGCACAAGTTACGTTCTTAATAGCGTGAAAAGAGAAAATAGAGGTTCCTTTTTCACCAATCCATTCATTTTTATAACGAGTACCAATCGCATGTGCGGCATCTTCAATCAGAGGAATTCCCGCATCTTGTGCAACTTTTCGTAATGCATCCAAATCACAAGGTGCACCTGCATAATGAACCGGAATAATTGCCTTCGTTTTAGGGGTAATCGCCTTTTTGACATCTTCTGCACTTACCATCAAAGTATCACGGTCGACATCAATCATCACCGGCTCTGCACCAAGTAACGTAATGATGTTAATGGTTGACACCCACGTTTGTGATGGCGTGATAACTTCATCACCAGCACCAATTCCCATAGCCATTAGAACAACATGCATACCCGCAGTGGCAGAGCAAATTGCAATAGCATGCTTGCTACCAAATTTTTCACAGAAGTCTTGCTCTAATTGATGGTTCTGAGGGCCGGTTGTGATCCAACCTGAACGCAATACATCTTCAACGGCTTTGATTTCTTCATCGCCAATCGCCGGACGAGAAAAAGGAAGGAAGTGACTCATAAAAAATGTAGCCTAATTAATGAATGAATAAAAACAATTATATACAAACTATTGTTCATCGACATCCGTCTTATTAAGAAAACATTAAAAAAACCTTAATAATTACTTGGGGATGATCGCCTCAATAGTCATAATATTAAAAAATTTGCCAATCAATATGATCAACATCATTGATGCATTTGATATTTGTATTAAATGTAGTTGATAATAATTTTTCGTCCAATAAGAGCGCAGGTGATCCAGAATCAACTAAATATCCATTTTTTATTAGCCAAACTCTGTCTGCTTTTTGATAGGAATGATTTAAATCGTGTGTACTTAGAATAACAGCGCCACCTTGTTGGCAAAATATATCAAGCCATTTGTCTAAAATCGCCAATTGTACGATATCTAGATTATTCGTTGGTTCATCAAGTAACATTAACTTTCCTTTTAAATCGTAACTTGACCATAACTGAATAAATGCGCCAGCGATCCTGATCCGTTGCCACTCTCCTCCAGACAAATGATGAATATTTTTTGATAAAAAATTATCAATCTGAAAATCACGCAACAATACATTTAGTTGCTCAACATCCATTTCAGATACTTTGTGATATAAAGCGAGATAATGAAAAACGGGCATAAACGACAAAGCCTCTAATTGTTGTACAACAATGCTTTGCATTCTAGAAAGATCATCATATTTATAATGTCTTATTGAGGTTTCGTTTAGAATAATTCCGCCACTAAATGGGAGTTCTCCCGCTATAGCCATTAAAAGAGTACTTTTTCCTGCACCATTCGCGCCAATTAAGTGAATACGTTCACCATAATTCACAATCCCTGTGAATGTGTGGAGTCGATTATCAACACTCAAATTATCAAGTTTAAGTAGCGCCATATCACAAACGTCCCATCTCTTTCGTTACTAATAACCAGATAAACAAAGGGGCACCAAGTGTTGCCGTAATCACACCTATCGGAACTTCTGCACCATTTAGTATTAAGCGAGATAAAAGATCAGCAAATAATAACAATCCACTCCCCGTGAGTGCGCATGCAGGTAACAATGTTTTATAATGAGTTATGCCACTCAATCGTAATAAATGAGGTACAACAAGACCGATAAAGCTAATAGCCCCCGCTATAGCCACACTAAGCCCTATCAATAATCCGACAGCTAAGATAAATCCATTGCGCCATCGATTAACTGATACTCCTAATTGCTTTGCCCTAAACGAACCTAATGATAAATAATTCAGAGTATCTGCGTGTAGAATTAGGATCGCGACTATCGGAAGAAGAGCCCAAAATAATGCTTGATGACGCCAATCAATACCACTAAAACTCCCCATCAACCAATACATTAGTTGTCTTAAATCTAAAGCTGAACTGAAATAAACCAACCAAGTCATGACTGCACTCGCCATAACCCCCAATGCCACACCAATTAATAGTAGTTGGGCATTAGAAAGTTTTTTTATTTGAGCAAAACACATTAATAGAATTGTAATACCTAAAGCGCCTAATACCGCCACACTGCTTATTAACCAAGGATTTGACCCAAGATGTAAAACAAACAGTAATATAACACACACACCAGCACCACTGCTTACTCCCAATAATCCTGGTTCTGCCAACGGATTTTGAAATAAAGCCTGCATAATAGCACCAGCAATGGCTAAGCTTGCTCCTACCATCATGACTGCAAGTATTCTTGGTAGTCGAATTTGCCAAATAAATAATTTAGCTTCATTGGTTAACCACTTATGTGGAAATAAGGTAATTTCGCCGAGAGAAAGGGAAAAAACAAAAAGAAGACACAACATTGATACCATCAAAAATAATTTTTTTCTATCGCCAATACTTTGTTTTTTTTTAAGTTCAATAAGAGGATTATCTTTACTCATTTTATTCCCTATCAACACACTATCGCTTTTTTCATCGTTTTTATTTATAAAATACCTTTAATGCAACATAACATGTTCGTATTCAATGATGAAAAGCTAATTTTAAAACATCTTAATTGGGAGTGAATAATAACGGAGAGATGTGTCTGTTATTAGAGTATTTAACTAAATGATAAATAATAAGAAATGCAGGTTATTAAAAAATACTCAATCTAAATACAAACGCCTATTTAGTTGATATTAATAAATAAATCATCCTCTAAACTAAAATATCATAATAAAATTACAGATAAAAAAGCAAAAAAACGGCCTTCAATAGAAAGCCGTTTTGGGTGTTTTTAATTTTTACTCTTTTGGTGTTGCGCTCTCAACCCGGCTTTTTAACTTTTGTCCAGGGCGGAAAGTAACAACACGGCGAGCCGTAATAGGAATGTCTTCCCCTGTTTTCGGATTACGACCTGGGCGCTGATTTTTATCACGCAGGTCAAAGTTTCCGAATCCAGACAGCTTCACCTGTTCTCCATTTTCAAGAGAACGACGCACTTCCTCAAAAAAGGCTTCTACAAGGTCTTTTGCATCGCGTTTGCTAACACCAAGTTTTTCAAACAGATTTTCTGCCATTTCAGCTTTTGTAAGCGCCATAGGTCTAGTCCCTCAAGGATGCTTGGAATCGCTGTTTCAATGCTGCGACACAGTTACTTACTGTTGCAGCAATCTCATCTTCTTCCAGTGTATGCTCGATATCCTGCAAGATTATGCTAATAGCGAGGCTTTTATAGCCCTCTGCTACTCCCTTACCACAATACACGTCAAATAAGTTTATGCCAACTATTTGATTTCCGCCAACTTTCTTACATTCGGCTAAAATATCTTCTGCAGCAACATCATTCGGAACAACTACAGCGATATCTCTACGATTCGAAGGGTAACGAGAAACTGCTTTTGCTTGTGGTAAACTGCGATTTGCAATTGCATTCCAACGTATTTCGAATACTACCGTACGGCCGTTTAAGTCAAGTTTACGTTCAAGCTCTGGATGAACAACGCCAATACAGCCAATGTATTCATTTCTCAGATAAATCCCAGCACTTTGTCCCGGATGAAGTGCTGAATGATTAGCTGCTTTAAATGTAATTTCATCTAGCTGGCCTGTCAATTCCAGAATTGATTCAATATTACCTTTCAAATCAAAGAAATCAACAGTTTGCTTCTCTAAAGCCCAATGTTCTTCATAACGGTTGCCCGCAATCACACCAGCCAACATCAGTTCCTGACGTATTCCATATTCTGCTTGATTATCAGGAACAAAACGCAGACCTGCTTCAAATAACCTAACTCTGGATTGTTGACGGTTTTGATTATATACAGTGGTCGTCAATAATCCGGTCAGTAGAGACAATCTCATTGCTGACATATCAGCTGAAATTGGATTAGGTAGAATTAATGCTTCTTCATTTGGATGTAATAAAGCTTGGATCTTCGGATCAACAAAGCTATAAGTGATGGCTTCTTGGAAACCATTATCTACTAGCATTGTTTTAACGCGTTTTAACGACAAGTTAGCTTCGCGATGATTAGTCATCACCAAATCAGCACGTAATGGCACATCAGGAATATTGTTGTAACCATAAATACGAGCTACCTCTTCAATAAGGTCTTCTTCGATTTGAACATCGAAACGCCATGAAGGAACGCTTGCTAACCAACCATCATTTTCAACAGTAACGGTGAAACCTAAGCGAATTAATGAATCCAAAACTTGTGCGTCATCAATAACGTGACCTAATAAACGGTCTAATTTGTTACGCGTTAATTTAACCGGAGCAATATTGGGTAAATATGCTTTATTGGTTACATCAATCACTTCACCAACTTCACCACCACAAATTTCTAACAGTAGCTTAGTTGCGCGCTCTATTGCCTTGTATTGAAGCTCAGAATCAACACCACGCTCAAAGCGATGAGAAGCATCAGTATGTAAGCCATAACGGCGTGCACGGCCTGTGATGGATAATGGAGAGAAGAATGCACACTCTAAAAATACATTCTTAGTTTCTTCATTAACACCTGATGATTCGCCACCAAAAATACCTGCCATACCTAATGCGTGTTTTTCATCAGCAATAACTAGAACATCATCTTTTAATGTAATTTCATTGCCATCAAGTAAAGTTAGTTTTTCACCGTCTTTACCCATACGAACAACAACAGCACCCTCAACGCGATCAAGGTCGAACGCATGCAGAGGCTGACCCATTTCAAGTAGAATTAGGTTAGTAATATCAACAATTGGATCAATAGATCGAATACCACCACGACGTAATTTTTCTTGCATCCATAAAGGTGTTTTTGCCTTCACATTCATATTGGTGAAAACACGACCTAAATATCGAGGACACGCTTCTGGCGCTTCAACACGAACAGGGAATGTCACTGAAGAAGTTGCCGCAACCGGGGACATATCAGGTACTTGGCATTCCATTTTGTTGATAACGGCAATATCACGAGCAACACCTAAAATACCTAAGCAATCAGCACGGTTTGGTGTGATACTGATCTCAATAGCATTATCATTTAATTTTAAGTAATCACGAATATCCATGCCAATAGGTGCATCAGCAGGCAATTCAATAATACCTTCATGATTTTCTGAGATAGCTAATTCAGAAAATGAACACAGCATACCTTCTGATGGTTCGCCACGCAGTTTTGCTGCTTTAATTTTAAAATCGCCTGGTAATACCGCTCCTACTGTTGCAACTGCAACTTTTAGGCCTTGACGGCAGTTAGGTGCACCACAAACGATATCGAGTAATCTGTCACCGCCTACGTTGACTTTAGTCACACGTAATTTATCTGCGTTTGGATGTTGCCCACACTCAACAACTTCGCCAACAAACACACCGTGAAAATCACCGGCAACAGCTTCAACACCATCAACTTCAAGGCCAGCCATTGTCAGCTGTTCAGAAAGTTCTTCGCTACTAATCGCTGGGTTTACCCACTCACGTAACCAAAGTTCACTGAATTTCATGAGATAATCCCACCTTATTTAAACTGTTTGAGGAAACGAAGATCGTTTTCGAAGAATGAACGCAAGTCTGTGACACCGTAACGTAACATAGTTAGGCGTTCCATACCCATGCCGAACGCAAAGCCTGAATAGACTTCAGGATCGATTCCTACATTACGTAATACATTTGGGTGAACCATACCGCAGCCCAACACTTCTAACCATTTACCATTTTTGCCCATGACATCGACTTCAGCAGAAGGTTCTGTGAATGGGAAATAGGAAGGACGGAAGCGAATTTCCATATCTTCTTCAAAAAAGTTTTTCAGAAAATCGTGCAGTGTTCCTTTCAAATTGGTAAAACTAATGTCTTTATCAACAATTAAGCCTTCAATTTGGTGGAACATTGGTGTGTGAGTCTGATCGTAGTCATTACGATATACACGACCAGGTGCAATAATACGGATAGGTGGCTGTTTATCTTGCATGGTACGAATTTGCACACCAGATGTTTGCGTACGTAGTAAACGTTTCGCATCAAACCAGAATGTATCGTGATCAGCTCTTGCTGGATGATGTGCAGGGATATTTAACGCATCAAAATTATGATAATCATCTTCAATTTCAGGGCCTGACTCTACAGAAAACCCTAATTCGCCAAAGAAAGTTTCAATACGTTCAATTGTACGAGTTACTGGGTGTAGACCACCGTTTTCAATACGGCGACCAGGTAAAGAAACATCAATTTTCTCAGCAGATAAACGCTCGTTTAATAATGCTGATTCCATGATTTCTTTACGAGAATTCAGCGCTTGCTGAACTTCTTGTTTAGCCTGGTTAATGACAGCCCCTGCAGCTGGACGATCTTCCGCGGGTAAGTCGCGCAGCGTGGACATCTGAAGCGTTAAATGACCTTTTTTCCCCAAGTATTCAACACGAACCGAATCCAGCGCAGCAACATCCTGTGCCTCTTCGATAGCTGCTTTAGCTTGAGCAACGAGTTCAGCGAGATGTGGCATCGTTTCCTCTTCCTTTGACCTGATGAGGTCTATTAGTTGTTATCAATGATGACGAATAAAATTGCCCTTTTTGGTTTCTAACCCAGTATTGGGATCTGAAAACAAAAAAGCCTCCATATTGGAGGCTCAGGCGCTACTTTTCGTTTCTTTTCTTACGCGCAAAAGCCCCTTAATTTAGGCGCTAAAGTAAAAAAAGAAACGGAAAAAAGCGATATTTAACATGAATAATGTCTCTTCAAATATTAACTTATTGAATTTATATCATTAAGCCACAAATTTAGACAAAATAAAAGAGGGAGAAAACTCCCTCTTCCATTGACTTAATAATTAAGCCAGAGCACCTTTCGCTTTTTCAACTAAAGCAGCAAATGCTACTTTGTCGAATACAGCGATGTCAGCCAGGATCTTACGGTCGATTTCAATGGATGCTTTTTTCAGACCATTGATGAAACGGCTATAAGACATACCGTTCTGACGAGCTGCTGCGTTGATACGCGCAATCCACAGCTGACGGAACTGACGTTTTTTCTGACGACGGTCACGGTACGCATATTGACCAGCTTTGATAACAGCCTGGAAAGCTACACGATATACGCGTGAACGTGCACCGTAATAACCTTTAGCTTGCTTTAAAATTTTCTTGTGACGAGCACGGGCAACAACGCCGCGTTTAGCACGAGCCATATTAAACTCCTAATGTCTATATTCTGTTAAAAAAATGATACTTATGCGTATGGTAAGCAAGCTACGACCAGACCTAAATCTCCTTTAGAGACCATGCCTTTTGGACGTAAATGACGTTTACGCTTAGTTGATTTTTTAGTCAGAATGTGACGGAGGTTAGCATGTTTACGCTTAAAGCCACCACCAGCAGTTTTTTTAAAGCGCTTAGCTGCGCCGCGTACTGTTTTAATCTTTGGCATTTCTATAATCCACTTCGCATTGTTAATAACATAAAATAATGAGGCGAATAGCAATCAGCCATTAAGGCTGACGCTATTACTTGAATTGCCCGACTATTTCTTCTTCGGCGCTAACACCATGATCATCTGACGCCCTTCAATCTTATTAGGGAAAGATTCAACAGCAGCCAGTTCATCCAAATCTTCACGGATACGGTTAAGCATTTCCATACCGATTTGTTGGTGTGCCATTTCACGACCACGAAAACGTAGCGTGACTTTAGCTTTATCGCCATCTTCAAGAAAACGAATCAGGTTGCGTAGTTTGACCTGATAGTCGCCTTCATCTGTACCAGGACGGAATTTAACTTCCTTGACCTGAATAACTTTTTGTTTCTTTTTCTGTTCTTTGAGAGTCTTACTTTTCTCATAGAGGAATTTGCCGTAGTCCATAATACGACAAACCGGCGGCTCGGCATTAGGACTAATTTCAACTAAATCAGCACCTGCTTCCTCGGCTTTCTCAAGAGCCTCTTTCAGACTAACAACTCCAATCGGTTCGCCATCCAAACCTGTTAAACGAACTTCATGAGCGCGAATCTCACCATTGATGCGATTCTGACGCGTTGATTGAATTCTTTTTCCGCCTTTAATACCTTATTCCTCCAACTGATGAAGACTTCTGCTTCTAATTTCTTGCAGAAGCTTTTCTTTAAATTCGTTAACGTCAATACTGCCAAGGTCTTTTCCTCGACGAGTACGAACCGCCACTTTGCCTGATTCGACTTCTTTATCACCACAGACAAGCATGTACGGAACACGACGTAAAGTATGTTCACGAATTTTAAAGCCAATCTTCTCATTTCTCAAGTCTGCTTTTGCACGAATTCCGGCATCTTGCAATTCTTTGACGAGTTTTTGTACATAATCAGCCTGTCCATCCGTGATATTCATCACGACAACCTGCTGTGGTGCCAACCAAGTTGGAAAGAATCCTGCGTATTCTTCTGTCAGAATACCAATAAAACGTTCTAAGGATCCTAGCACTGCTCGGTGAAGCATAACAGGTACTTTACGCTCGTTGTTTTCAGCGACATAAGACGCGCCTAAACGACCAGGTAGTGAGAAGTCTAATTGTACTGTACCACACTGCCATGCACGATCTAAACAATCGTAAAGTGTAAATTCAATTTTAGGGCCATAAAACGCCCCTTCACCCGGCTGATATTCAAATTCAATATTATTATCAGTCAAGGCTTTTGCTAAGTCTGCTTCCGCAACATCCCATAATGCATCTTCACCGATACGTTTTTCTGGACGAGTAGACAGCTTAACAACGATTTTTTCAAATCCGAAAGTAGAATATACATCATAAATCAATTTGATGCAGTCATTTACTTCACTTAAAATTTGTTCTTCAGTACAGAAGATATGCGCATCATCTTGTGTAAAGCCACGAACACGCATTAAACCATGTAATGCACCTGACGGTTCATTACGGTGGCAACTACCGAATTCAGCCATACGTAATGGTAAATCACGGTAAGAACGTAAACCTTGTTTAAAAATTTGTACGTGACCTGGGCAGTTCATTGGTTTAATACAATATTCACGGTTTTCCGAAGAAGTTGTGAACATATTTTCTTTGTAGTTTTCCCAATGGCCTGTTTTTTCCCAAAGAACACGATCCATCATAAATGGACCTTTTACTTCTTGGTAATCATATTCTTTTAATTTACAACGTACAAATGTTTCTAACTCACGGAAAATTGTCCAGCCATCATTATGCCAGAAAGCCATACCAGGTGCTTCTTCTTGCATATGATATAAATCAAGCTGTTTACCAATTTTACGGTGGTCTCGTTTTGCAGCTTCTTCTAAGCGATTTAAGTAGGCTTTTAGCTGTTTTTTATCAGCCCAAGCTGTACCATAAATGCGTTGTAGCATTTTATTATCGCTGTTACCGCGCCAATATGCGCCTGCGATTTTCTGTAATTTAAAGTTATGGCAGAAACGCATATTTGGAACATGTGGTCCACGGCACATATCAACATATTCTTGATGATGATAAAGACCCGGTTGTGAATCTTGACTGATATTTTCATCAAGAATAGCAACTTTATAATCTTCACCACGGGAAACAAATGTTTCACGAGCTTCAGCCCAGCTTACGCGTTTTTTAATCACATCGTAATCTGTTTTCGCCAACTCTAGCATGCGTTTTTCTAGAGTTTCTAAATCTTCCTGTGTGAGAGAATGGTCTAAATCCACATCGTAGTAGAAACCATTTTCGATAACAGGACCAATCGCCATTTTGGTTTGTGGCCATAATTGTTTAATAGCATGCCCTAATAAGTGAGCACAAGAGTGACGAATAATTTCAAGACCTTCATCATCTTTTGCGGTAATAATCGCCAGATTTGCATCATGTTCGATTAACTCACAGGCATCTACCAGTTCACCATTAACACGGCCTGCAATACATGCTTTTGCAAGTCCAGGGCCGATATCTGCAGCGACATCCATGACAGAAACTGCATTTTCAAATTGACGTTGGCTTCCGTCAGGAAGAGTAATAATTGGCATTTAAAATCCTTATTTACAGTGGTGACCCATACGCAAGATCACTTGTAAGCTTTTTATTTCATCTATATTCAGTACGTTACGACAATTTCTCACTTTACCTCGCGAGGTTTGTACTCAGTTATGTACACAATATTTTATATAAATATCCATAGCATCACTGAGCCTTATCGCAACTCAGGGGGGATATTATCACAGACAGTAAAGATTTATACATTTATCTGCCTTTCTTTCCTCAAGAAAATACAAAATAGAAACCACAAAAAAACTCACTCATCACATTGTATTAATTGACTTGATATCCTTTTCTCTATCTCTTTTTTATCATCTATATCTTTGATGACATAGTTATATTCAAGATGTCGAAGTAAATAGCTAAAGCAAGTTTTTTCTTTTTCTAATTTATCTGCTAAATAGCTATATCCATTACATTTATAATCACTTGTATTCACAAGGTTATTATCTAACACTGCTAAAATTAGATCCTTACTACCATTACTAAAAATAAAGGTATTTATATCAAAAGGCATTACACCTTTATCACAGCCGGATGTAGATAATGTTGAGGTATCCATAAGAATTTGAGTAAATAGTTGAGGATTTTTCTTTCCTTCATCAACAACATATTTAATGTCATCTTCGATGATAGCAAAACCTAATTTAATAAAAGGATCATTTTTATCGAGATATTTTTTAAGGTATTGTGCATATTTTAACTGGTGATTTCTTAACGCGTATATAAATTCTTTTTGATCAAAAATAATATAGTTTTTAAATTCAGGGCGCTGTTGAAGAATGTAGTCAATCTTTTTCGCATAATCATCAAAGGAGCCTGTATAGATGAATCCACCTTGAAAAGATTGTATTATGGTGTTGCCAAGTTCCTTTTTCCCCTCATCTGTAAGAGTACTATAAAATTCCTTATCGATAAATAAATCGACCACATTTTCATTCCATTCTGCTATTGAAAACTCATTATCAAACAGTGGGTAATTCGTTGTTTTATAAAACAAATAGATGGATTTTATTTTTTTATTTTGTTTCACGCAATCAGTTAAAAACCAGAGTGATTTTTTATCGAATGTTTTTATCAAAGCTGTGTTATAAAAAAATTCAACTTCTATACTATAAGGATCAGGGCAACTTCCTTTCCAAACTTTATCTAATGCGTCTAAGTCACCTTTTTGTAAAAAGTGGATCACTCTCTCTTTTTTATCTCCCATCATTTTTTGTGGGAAATAATATGAGTTGTAAGCTAAAAATGACAATATGAAGGCTATCCAATAGCCCAATATTTTAGGATTTCTTTTTCTGACGATATGAAGATAAATAAAAGGTAGACAGAAAAATAATAAGCCTAAAAAAATAAATTGAGGTTCATTACTCTTAATAACATCGAGCTCCCCCGTTGAAATTAAAGTGGCATTAAAATAGAAAGTAATATTAATTATTATCAAAAGCAAAGAAAATAATATGGATTTTTTTAGTGGAGCCTGGACATGCTTAAATGTTGATATTACAACAAAAAAATAATAAAAAGGTGTTAAATATAAGATGGCCATTGCAATAAAAAAAACAGCCATTATGAAAACAGCAATTTCACCACTCATAAGCATCCTTATTCTCTCGTAAATATACTTAATTTTATATGACTATTTTTAATTACTCTAAGACTTACAATAGTAATATTATTATTTTTCCGTATTCTTCCTCGTACTTATTATCATTTAATATATTTTATTTTTAGATTTTTATCACAATTCTATTGTGTCTATCCCTACCAATCTTGAAAACTGTTTTTTTATACAGTATCTTTAAGCCAATATGTTCACTTGCAAAAAAGAACCTTATTATGAAATTTGTTATGCACGAAAATGTACCTACTGTTGAAGAATATTGTGCTATGCGCCTAAAAGCGGGATTATCTCCACGAACAATCAAAACTGCCAGTATCGCGCTTCCCAACAGTTTATATGCTGTTTCAATACGATATAACAATATATTAGTAGCTATGGGACGTGTTGTTGGTGATGGTGCTTGCAACTTTGAAATTGTGGATATTGCAGTAGATCCTCATTATCAAGGCCAAGGTCTTGGTCGACAAGTAATGAAGTGTATCGATGATTATCTGACTTCTGCCACATTTGAAGACTCTTATGTTTCTATGATTGCAGATAAACCTGAATTTTATGAAAAACTAGGATATCAATCTGTTGCTCCTAAAAGCCAAGGAATGACAAAAAAATTTCTCAAGCTAAGCGCTTAATCTTCTTACCTATAAAAATAGCCTGTGATGTTAATCAAAGGCTACTTGCCCTATATGTCTTATAGACAAATTTTGCCTTTTTTATAAGTTTTTATTACCATCAATACCAATCAAGCGGAAACCGTGGCTTTAAAAATAACAATCTCTGGGGCGGGCCAGAACCTTCATTATTAACATAAAGGTGTATAACGTGTTTTATCTAAAGCCCCGTCCTCGTAAATTAGTCTATGCTATTACCTTCGAAACTCTCGCGATTTTATTAAGCACTGTTTTACTTGCAATATTAAGCCAAAGTCAATCACATAATTCACTACCTGTTGCGATTGCTGTTTCTGTTATTGCCCTGATTTGGAATTATATCTTTAATTCTTTCTTTGAGTTTTTTGAGTTAAAACTAAAAATAGAAAAACGTACAATAATCATACGTCTTGTCCATGCTGTTAGCTTTGAATTGGGTTTGTTTTTCTTTACTATTCCACTTTATATGTGGTGGTATAACGTTGGTTTTATAAAGGCCATAAGTATGGAGATCACCATTTTAGTGTTCTTCTTTATCTACACCTATTTGTTTACGCTAGTTTTCGATAAATTATGCCCTCGAATTTACTCAGCCGAAAATAAAGCAGTGCAATAATTAGTCTTGCCTATATTCTGTAGGACTTTTATTAAAATATTGGCGGAACACCTGACTAAATGCAGAATGAGAATCATACCCTACCGCTAAAGCAATATTCTCAATATTTGTTGATGTATATTTCAATAACTCGGCGGCTTTATTAAGTCGCTGTTTAGTCACATATTGCATAACAGACATACCCAGCTCAGATTTCATTTTTCTTTGTAATGTACTTGCTGAGGTATTAAATGCCAATGCAATATCGTGTGTTGTAAGTGGTGTATGAAGCTTATTTGCTAACCACGCATCAAGATTATCACGCCAATCTTTTTGTATCTCCATTTGAGCAAGCAAAAGTCGTGTTATGGTTGAATACTGCTCGGGAGATTGAGGATATTGATGCAACCACTCTAATAACCCTAGAGCTGCGGGTGATAATACGAATTGCCCCCCCTTTTCACTCAATTGCCATTGTGAGGTTACGGGTAATTCTAAAATAAGATTTTTATTATCTTTATTGCCAGAAAATGCGTGATTAATAGTCGGAGGGATAATTAAGCAATTTTGATTAGAAATAAGAAAATCTTCTCGATTAAAATTAACTTCCATCGAGCCTGACAACCCAAAAATAATCTGCCATAAATTATCATGCTGATGAGATACCGTCTCTTGTGTATAACATCGTAAATGTAATTGAGGTAATAACAAAAGACACTCCTCCTTTTCAATGCACTGGTTGATAAACACTATATCAAAACTCAACAGAACATCACTATCGAAGAGTATCTTGTTAGGAAATTATTATGCTAAACAAACTTAAGCCAAACGTGAACCGTTTGGTAAAGGTAAATTAAATTCAGCTAATACAATCGCACCTGTTTCATCTGGTGCTCCGGTAATTAGCACTTCGGACTTAATGCCGGCTATACGCTTAACAGGGAAGTTACAAACACATAAAATACGACGCCCAATAAGTTCTTCAGGGGCGTAATTTACCGTAATTTGGGCACTAGAACGCTTGATACCCAATTCACCTAAATCTACCTCCATAACATAAGCAGGTTTATTCGCTTTTTTATTTATTTCTGCGCTAACAATTGTTCCTACACGCATTTCTACACGGAGAAAATCATCCCATTCAATTAAGTTTGTCATTTTTTACCAATCTATTTTATTTACAGTGATACCTTGATTACTGAGTTATAGATTAGCATGCATCATGCAACCTCACCTGTAGCAAGACAACCATTCTTTGTTGAGAAAGAATCATCCTATTCTCTTTTTTCACTATTTTAATTGCTTATAATTTTTCGTATTTTTAACCATTATTTAAATAGTCATACCATTTCATAAATTTGTTATGTATAAAAAGTATTCTTTAATGGTGAGTTTTTTCGTTACTAAAGCAGGGAAAATATGAAATGAAAAAAATAACAGATTGGATTACTCTTGAAGGAAAACTCGTGCGCTTAGTACCTCTCTGTATGGAGCACTATTCAGACTTATATGAGTTAATTGAGAAAGATAGACCCGATAAGCTTTGGTATACCACTGTTCCTTCTGTAACAGAATTGAAACGTGATATTGAATCTAAGCTTCAATTACAACAAAAAGGATTAATGTTACCCTTCACCATTTATTCCCAAGCAAATAACCGTGCTGTAGGCATAACAACCTTTATGAATATTGATAACCAAACACCAAGGTTAGAAATAGGCTCAACATGGTATGCAAAAGAAGTACAAAGAACAGGAATTAATACTGAAGCTAAATACTTATTGCTTAAATATGCGCTGGAAGAGTTACAGTGTATTGCTGTTGAATTTCGTACTCACATATTAAACCAAACAAGTCGTAGAGCAATTGAGCGACTAGGCGCAAAACTCGATGGTATTTTACGTAACCATCGACTAACAACAGGTGGCCAAAAAAGGGATACATGTGTTTATAGCATTACTGATTATGACTGGCCTTCAGTAAAAATACATTTAGAGTGGTTAATGAAGAAATACCAATAAACATTAAGATTATTATGCTTAAAAATAACTTTTTTGCTATTTAATTTGTTATCATAAATGCTCCTTAATTACCTGTTATTATAGGAGCTTTTATATTCCATGCACTCTGCTTACCAGTTTTTTCAGGCTCTTGGCCTTGGTCTTATTTTACTTTTACCTTTAACTAATCCATTAACGACTGTTGCTCTTTGGCTTGGTCTTTCAGGAAATATGACCAAAGAACAGCGTAATCAACAATCTTTAATGGCATGTGTCTATATTTTCCTTATTATGACCATCGCGTTTTATGCGGGTCGCGTCATAATGACAACATTTGGTATTTCGATACCCGGTCTTCGTATTGCAGGTGGGATGATAGTGGCCTTTATTGGCTTTAGTATGCTGTTTCCTAATACACCTAATGTTGATGATCCTATTGCCGACGATAATAACCCTCACCACAATCCCAAAGAACCCAATATTGCTTTTGTTCCTTTAGCAATGCCAAGTACCGCAGGGCCAGGAACTATTGCAATGATAATCAGTACAGCGGCATCAATACCTTCGCGTACTGATATTGCACAATGGGTATTGTATGTTGCTCCTGTAACGACCTTCTTTTTAATTAGTGTGATTGTTTGGCTGTCCCTTCGTGGCTCCACCGGCATTATGAAATATTTAGGTCACAGTGGTATTGATGCTATTTCTCGTGTGATGGGATTTTTATTAATCTGTATGGGCGTTCAATTTATGATTAACGGCGTTCTTGAAATTATTGCCGATTTGCCTGCTTTATTAAAACAGGCTCAAGCAGTAGCTAATTTGCCAGATTAATTATCTCCTGCATGGTAAGCTGCTCTTACTTTAGCTAAATAACGTGGTGCTTGAGTTGCCGGATGATTTTTTTCAACGTAACGATAAAAATCGTCCGCACTCATTGAATTAATTTTAGCTATCGCATTAGCTCTATCTTTATCAAATGTTCTCAATAAAGCACCTGCACCATTAACATAAGCAAGAATGGTGGCATAATAAAGTGTTTCAGGATCAGCAATACCAACAAGGTGGCGCTCTCTTAATAGTTGAATATAAGCAGTACCTAAATCAATATTAATAGCAGGATCTTTTAATTGAGCAGTCGTTGGTTGTCCCACTTTTCCTCTATTTTGATAAACATCTCTTCCTGCTGTCGATGCTTTAATTTGCATTAATCCAACTGCATTTGATTTACTTATTACCTCAGGTCTAAAGTTAGATTCAACCTGGATAATCGCTTTAATTAATGTTTCATCAACATTATAACGGCTAGAGGCTTGCTGTATGTGGTTATCAAAAGGTGTTGCTTTCCATTGTGCTGTGGATATTGAAGCATTATTAATACGGCTATTTATCGGCTTTTGGCTTAAAAATCGAGATGTGTCTTTTTGAATTGGTTGTCGTGCATTATCAGCACAACCAGCAAGAAGAAAAATTGCCAAAGAAAAGATGATTTTTACTTTCACGTTTTATCCTCTTGCATAAAGGGTTGTATAAAGACATATTTTATATATCAACAAGTTGAAAATATATTATTCTATTTCCACACAAAAATACATGCTGAAATATGGCAAAGTGCGAGAAATAAATCAATCTATTACTACTTCCCGTATGTGCGTTTTATCTCAAATTTATCCTATTTTCTGTTTTCTTCCCAAAATCTCTCAATCAGAATCGAGCCCGCCATAAGTAGGTTTATATTGGATTATTGCTTATTCTAAAATAAATCATATGAATTAATTATGATGAGATGAGCGTTTATGAGTAACTATAAAAACTGTAGAAGTATAATAAGCGTTGTTTTTCAGGAAAAGTGCACTTTTATCAGTAATAAAAATAAGCTCTTGCACAAATAGTTACGAACGATTGTTAATTTTTGTGACAAAACCCGACAATCTACTTAACATTTATTGGAATACATGTTGTTATCTTATTTCTAGTCGTTATCAAATGAAGCTTTTTGCACAGAGATAACTTGACTTTCTTGAAATGATATTGATAATCATTATCAATTGAGAAGATAACTCTGCAACTATAAGGCAATAATAATATGGATATATTTCGCTCTGTAAACAAATTTTCAGTTACGGCTTTATGCCTTATGGCAACCGTCTTTTTAACCACACCTGCACAAGCAAAAGATAAACTTAAAGTCGTCACTACTTTTACTATTATTCAAGATATCGCACAGAATGTCGCAGGAGATGCGGCGATTGTTGAATCAATTACAAAACCTGGTGCTGAAATTCATGACTATCAGCCTACCCCAAAAGATATTGTAAAAGCCCAAAAAGCTGATTTGATCCTATGGAATGGCTTAAACCTTGAACGCTGGTTCGAGCGTTTTTTTAATGAGTTACGTAATGTTCCTGCGGTTGTAGTAACAGAAGGCATCACTCCAATGGCAATTAGTGAGGGTGCTTACAAAAACAATCCTAATCCACACGCATGGATGTCACCGAATAATGCATTAATTTATATTGAAAATATTCGCAAAGCACTTGTTGAACACGATCCTGATAATGCGGCAGTTTATAATCAAAATGCAGCAAATTACGCAGAGAAAATTAAACAACTTGATGCACCATTAAGAGAAAGATTATCTCGTATACCACAAGATGATCGTTGGTTAGTTACCAGTGAAGGCGCTTTCAGTTATTTAACTAATGATTATGGTTTTAAAGAAGTTTATCTATGGCCAATTAATGCAGAAGAACAAGGCACACCACAACAAGTTAAATATGTCATTGATACAGTAAGAAAACACAATATCCCAGTTGTCTTTAGCGAGAGCACAATTTCAGATAAACCGGCTAAACAAGTTAGTAAAGAAACTGGCGCAAAATACGGTGGCGTTCTTTACGTTGACTCACTTTCCGCTGAAGGCGGTGAGGTTCCTACTTATATTGATTTAATTACTATCACTGTAGATACAATTGCGAAAGGATTTGGTCAATGAGTAAAATAAAAACGAATCCGACGTTGACAGTTGATAATGCCACTGTCACCTATAATAATGGTCATACCGCTATCTTTGATGCAAGTTTCTCTATCACAGGCGGCACAATTTGCGCCCTTGTTGGTATCAATGGTAGTGGTAAATCCACTCTATTTAAAACCATTATGGGGCTTGTAAAGCCCTCTAAAGGTAAAGTGACATTAAACGATAGCCCTATCCAACAAGCATTAAAGCAAAACATGATTGCTTATGTTCCACAAACAGAAGAAGTTGACTGGAATTTTCCCGTGCTCGTTTCTGATGTTGTAATGATGGGACGTTATGGAAAAATGGGATTTTTTCGTATTCCATCAAAACATGATCATGAGGTTGTTGAAGCATCACTAGAGCGTGTAGGGTTATCCGGATTAGGTCATCGCCAAATTGGTGAGCTTTCTGGTGGTCAGAAAAAACGAGTCTTTTTAGCACGAGCCATGGCTCAAGAAGGAACCGTATTATTACTTGATGAACCCTTTACTGGTGTCGATGTTAAAACTGAAAATGCAATTATCGAGCTTTTACGTAATTTACGCGAAGAAGGTCACCTCGTTTTAGTTTCAACACATAACTTAGGAAGTGTGCCTGAATTTTGTGACCACGTTATTTTAATAAATAGAACCGTATTAGACAGTGGACCAACTGAAACAACCTTTACTCAGAAGAACTTAGAACACGCATTTGGTGGTGTATTGCGTCATATCAGCTTATCGGGTTCTGATCTTCACGATGACGATGATCCTCGTTCACTTACAGTAATTACTGATGATGAACGCGCGGCCGTTTTTTATGGCCATCAAAAAGAACATACTCCAGCGCACCAAAGTCAGCGCAAACAAGGAGATTAGCCATGCTAGATTTACTCCTGCAGCCTTTTGAATATAACTATATGGTGAAAGCTATTTGGGTAAGTGCCTTAGTAGGCGCTGTCTGTGCGTTTCTTTCATCCTATCTTATTTTAAAAGGTTGGTCATTAATGGGAGATGCCCTTTCCCACTCCGTTGTTCCTGGTGTTGCGGGGGCTTATATATTAGGTTTACCTTATGCGGTCGGTGCTTTTTTTACGGGTTTACTCGCCGCATTATCAATGACATTTATTCGCCATATCACACGCCTTCGTGAAGATGCTGTTATTGGCTTTATTTTCTCCACTTTTTTTGCCTTTGGTCTGTTGCTGGTTTCGCTTAAACCGACAGCCGTCAACGTTCAAACCATCATCCTCGGGAATATTTTAGGTATTGCTGATGAAGATGTTTGGCAAGTTGTTATTATTACAGGCGTCTCTTTTCTCGTCTTGTTTTGTATTTGGAAAGACTTGCTAGTAGTTTTTTTTGATGAAATCCATGCCAGATCTATTGGTCTATCACCTTTAAAATTAAAAATTATCTTTTTTACTTTATTAAGTGCTTGCACTGTTGCTGCACTTCAAACTGTTGGTGCCATTCTGGTCATTGCAATGGTTGTAACGCCTGGCGCAACGGCTTATCTACTCACCGATCAGTTTAAACGGCTTGCTATTATTGCTATCTTCATTGGCACAATAACCAGCGCTGTTGGTGCCTATCTTAGCTATTTCTTTAATGGTGCAACGGGTGGCGTAATTGTCACAATGCAAACTGCACTTTTTTTATTAGCATTCTTATTTGCACCTAAACACGGCATGCTAGCTGCGCGTCGCCGTGCTCGCCAAAGCTCACAACAGTTAATCTCACAATCTCATCAGAGCCAAGAAGCCCCAAAACAAGAAGAGGTGAAACTATGAATGAGCTAATTGAATTTTTCATTGAACCATTTCAATATCCTTTCATGCAACGGGCTATTATTGCCGCTATCATTATCGGGATCGCCTGCGCTATTTTATCTTGTTATATGGTTTTAAAAGGCTGGTCATTGATGGGGGATGCTATCTCTCACGCAGTGTTACCCGGTGTAGTTCTTGCTTATGTCACTGCAATTCCATTAACGGTAGGTGCCTTTCTTTCTGGCTTGTTTTGTTCGTTTGCCACTGGCTATTTAAAAGAGCACAGTCGTATTAAAGAAGATACTGTGATGGGAATTGTATTCTCAGGTATGTTTGCTGTAGGTTTGGTTATTTTTGCCAGTGTCGATACAGACCAACATTTAATGCATATTTTATTTGGTAATATTTTGGGTATAACGCCAGATGTATTAACTCAAATTAGTATTATTTGTTTAATTACCATCACTATCATGCTAGTTAAGCAAAAAGATTTTATGCTTTATTGTTTCGATCCTAATCAAGCAAGGATCGTTGGTTTGCCTGTTACCTTATTGCACTATGGTTTACTGTCTATTTTGGCATTAACTATCGTTGCTTCAATGCAGGCCGTTGGGATTATTTTAGTTGTCGCCATGCTTATTTCACCAGGGATCACTGCATATTTATTAACACGTAGTTTCTCTCGTATGATAATGCTGGCTATTATATTTTCTGTCGCATCCAGTGTTATTGGTACATTTATTAGTTTCCATATTGATGGTGCAACAGGTCCATGTATTGTGCTAACTCAAGCTATATTCTTTATTATTGCGTTATTATGTAATCAGATTAAATTAGCAAAAATAAAGCGACAAACGAAACCCGCGAATGCCTGATAATCTCCTTTATCTTCACAAAAACGGGATAATCATCCCGTTTTTTAGCTTTATACTTTATTGATCTAATTAAAGTGTTATTGTCATAAGATAAACATCGCTCGTTATTATTTTATTTGGGTCTACTGAGTAAACAACTTTGCGAGGTGTAAGTATGTGGCAGAATATAGGTCGTTTACTGGAATCAAACTTAGGATTTTCAGCAAAGATAAACGAAAAAACTCACCTTTCTAGTGGCGATATTCACCATACATGGAAAATTTATTATGGTGATACACCCGTCTTTGTAAAATCCAACTTACGTGAGTTTCTGCCTAATTTTAAAAATGAAGCAGAACAACTTGAAATGTTGGCAAAAAGCCAAACAATACGTACTCCTCGTGTTCTGGGCATTGGTAATAGTAAAGATGCCAGCTTCTTACTTCTTGAATTTTTACCTGTTCAACCTTTTACACCTCATAGTGCTTATTGCTTTGGTCAACAATTAGCAAGGCTACATCAATGGGAAGATCAACCTAGTTATGGTTTTGATTTTGATACTCAAATCGACACAACCCCTCAACTAAATGGCTGGGAAAAACGCTGGAACCACTTTTATTCTGAAAAACGTATTGGCTTTCAACTGCAACTAGCATCAGAAAAAGGAATGGTCTTTGGTGATATCGATGAGATCACCCAAATTATTCATCATCGTCTTGCTGATCATAATCCACAACCGTCTTTGCTTCATGGCAACTTGTGGCCTAAAAACTGCGCCGCAATTGGTCAATCTGAAGGTACAGTTTTTGATCCTGCGTGTTATTGGGGAGATAGAGAATGTGATATAGCGATGTTGCCACTTTGTACGGCAGTACCCGCTAATATTTTTGATGGTTATCAGAGTGTCTGGCCGTTATCTGAAAAATTTCTATTACGTCAGCCTATTTATCAACTCTATTTCTTTCTCAACCGTTGCAATCTATTTGGTGGCGAAGAAGATTATCTAGAAGCCCGAAAAATTATTGATGATTTATTAGTCACCCCCTGATAAAAGATAAAAAACAGTTTAAAAACAGATAATAAGCTAAAAATATAACCTCGCCAGTTCACATTGATTGCGCGAGGTTTATTTTCCCTTCAGTTAGATAAATGAACTATCCTCGTTCATTATAAAATACTATTACCAGCCTAAAAACTTTAGCAAGAAATATCCAATTGCCATGACAATAATTGGTGATAGATAAAGCACCATAATTTGAGTAAAAATAGTATGTCGTGGTAATTTGATATTTTGTTGTAACTCTTCCGCAGTGACACCACTTTTCATCGCTCGTTCAATAATAAGCTGATCTTGTATATTTTCTTTTAAATACTTAACTTGGCGATAAATGCGTAATCCCGATGCACTAAACGCTAATCCAACAAACATAAAAAGAAAAATAACAAAGAAAGTGATATTTTCCTGACTAAATTCCATTTGTGTATTAGGGATAGGTGAATTTCGCCAAAAGAAGCCTAAAAATGGTGTATTAAATTGCACCATTTCTGCTAACACACGAAAAAAATCATTGATCACAGCATTTACACCATCACCACTTGGACGTTGGATTGCAGCCAATCCTATCAACGACACTGTAGTAGAAATAAAGGCAGGAATAAAAATAAGCCAACCAAGAACGCGCTTTGAAATGGCATATAATCCTGCATATTGATAACTCATCACATCCTCACTAGTAGAATTCGTCAATATTTATCTGTTTATCGTAGTCTAATTAACGGCTAATACGACAATATATTAATAGTAGCCATTCTCTCTATTTATTTTACTAAATAAATAAGAAACTGATTAAAAAGATTTTCTTTGTAACTCTTGCTACAATCGCCATTCGACAACATAGACCTTATTTATGGAGAGTAACATGTCTTTTAAATTCCCTATTGAAGCTGCTATTTTTGATATGGATGGTTTATTAATCGACTCTGAACCATTTTGGCAGCAAGCAGAACATGAGGTCTTTGCTGAATTAGGCGTCGATTTATCCCTTTCATCGGCAATGCCCGATATGGTTGGATTAAGAATAAACGAAGTTATTGATTTATGGTATAGAGCCTCACCATGGCAAGGCGTTTCAAAACAAGAAGCAAAACAAAAAATGGTTTCTCGTGTTGTCAAATTGGTTGAAGAAACCAAACCATTATTACCCGGTGTCGAACATGCATTAGAACTTTGTAAATCATCAGGATTGAAAATTGCGTTAGCATCAGCCTCTCCTGATTTTATGCTTGAGCGTGTACTTGAGTTATTTAATATTCGTCATTATTTCTCAGCTGTAGTGTCTGCTGATGAATTACCACACAGTAAGCCACATCCAGAAGTTTATCTAAATGCGGCCAAAGCACTTAATCTTGACCCTATCCACTGTGTTTCATTAGAAGATTCTCGTAATGGTATGATTGCCTGTAAAGGTGCAAGAATGCGTTCTATCGTTGTACCAGCAGTAACTCAATTTAATGATAAGCAATGGGGTTTAGCTGATGTGAAAATCGCCTCTCTTAATGAGTTAACACAACTACATTTATTAGGTTAGTTTCCATCAATAAAAGGGATATTTTGCTTTATTAGATATCCCTTTTGTTCTGCCTCTAACACTTCTTTCATCAATACGATTCTTTTTACTCTTTATGTTTTTTTACTCATTTGCCTTAATACCACCAGCACTCATTCTACCATTTAGGTTTTTATCCTAAATTCGATCATTTTTAAACCAATCAAATAAAACATTTCTGTTATTACTTAATATTTAAGACAATTTTTATCTTTTTTGTCTGTTAGTTATCATCAAAACCTTTTATACTTTATCACTGTATAAATGAACAGCAAACGAACAGACTTGGAATGACTGCAGAAGGACATTTACTTTTTTCTGTCGCAACACTTGTGTTAGCACAGAAACTTGAAATAACGCCAGCTCTCGCTCATGGTGATTGGTTTCACATGATCCCTGCTGTCTTATTAGGTTCACTTTTGCCAGACTTAGATCATCCAGGCTCTATCCTTGGACGATTGTTCCGTATTATTTCTCTGCCCTTATCAAAACTTTGTGGTCACCGAGGTTTCACTCATAGCCTACTTGCATTTTGTGGTTTAGCGATTTTATGGGAAACCCAAATTTCACCACGCTGGGAAATTTCCGCAGATATCTTTCATGCACTTTTACTTGGTTATCTTAGCCATCTCATTGCTGATATGTTAACCCCCGCAGGAGTTCCTTTCCTATGGCCTTTAAAAATACGCTTTGCGCTACCTATTTTAGGTAAAAAGAATAACAAAAAAGGTGAGCGTTTTATCTCTGTTCTTATTCTTGTTGGTGCACTTTTTTTGCCACCACACCTTACTGTTACACTGCCTTCGCAAGTCAATAATTGGTTACAGATGTACCACGACAAGCGCACTAATTTTTAACACCCTCTGACAAAACCCTACGTTTCTCTATTTATTTATAAATTCTTACATCTTTTTATGCCTATTTTCTTGTCTTTATAACTAAACGATTATATAAAAGAATAATTAATTATAAAAAGTTATTAACAATCCTGTTACCCTATAACGAGTTGATGCTGTTATATCCTTTCTTACTATCTAAGAACTCATATCGCATACAATCGTCGAAATTATATAAATAAAGATCTCGTTGGAGAGTTAAGATGAATTTTCCGTTAATCATTAACGTACTCGTCTTTGTTGTGTTATTACTCGTCTTGGCTAAATTAAGTCAACGTCAGTGGAGCCTTTCAAAGAAAGTTCTTGTTGGTTTAGTTTTTGGTGTTGCTTTTGGATTAGCGCTACACGCATTCTATGACTCGCACGATCCTATTATTAAAGAATCTATTCTATGGTTTAATATCGTGGGTAATGGTTATGTTCAGCTATTACAAATGATCATTATGCCATTAGTATTTGCCTCTATTCTCAGTGCCGTTGCTCGTTTACATCAAGCATCATCGCTAGGCAAAATCAGTGGGTTAACTATTGGTACATTATTATTCACCACCGCTATTTCTGCATTAATTGGTATTGTAATCGCCAATTTATTTGGTTTAACCGCAGAAGGCTTAGTGCAAGGTGAACAAGAAGCACAGCGCCTAATTGCGCTTGAACAAAATTACATGGGTAAAGTTTCTGACTTAACCATGCCACAGCTTATTTTGTCATTTATTCCTAAAAACCCATTTGCTGATCTAACTGGTGCAAGCTCAACATCAATTATTAGCGTCGTTATCTTTGCTACTTTCTTAGGTATGGCTGCGCTGAAATTACTCAAAGAAGACCAGCCTCGTGGCGAAAAAGTCTTAGTTGCAATTGATTGCTTACAATCATGGATCATGAAGCTAGTTCGTATTGTTATGATGTTAACCCCTTATGGTGTTATGGCGCTGATGACTAAAGTTGTTGCCAGCTCAAATATGCACGACATCATTCAATTAGGAAGCTTTGTTGTTGCCTCTTATGTTGCTATTGGCTTAATGTTTGTGGTTCATGGATTACTAGTTAGTTTTACAGGTTTAAATCCCGTTAAATTCTTCAAAAAAGCGGGTCCATTATTAGCATTTGCATTTACTAGCCGTTCAAGTGCTGCAAGTATCCCGTTAAATATTGAAACACAAATCAAACGTGTGGGTGTGCCAGAATCTATTGCTAGCTTCTCATCGTCTTTTGGTACAACGATTGGCCAAAATGGTTGTGCTGGTATCTACCCTGCAATGCTCGCTGTTATGGTTGCACCAACTGTGGGTATTAACCCATTAGATCCAATGTGGATTGCCACTTTAGTTGCTATCGTAACAGTCAGCTCTGCGGGTGTTGCGGGCGTGGGTGGTGGTGCCACATTCGCGGCTCTTATCGTTCTGCCTGCAATGGGTCTACCTGTTACATTAGTTGCCCTATTAATCTCTGTAGAGCCATTAATTGATATGGGACGTACCGCATTAAATGTCAGTGGTTCAATGACTGCAGGTACAATCACTAGCCAAATTATGGGGCAAACGGATAAAGCAGTCTTCAACCAAGATGAAGAAACAGAACTTACAGTAAAATAAACTTTATCTACCTCTATTGATAATAGCCAGTTCATTTGAACTGGCTTTTTTTTGTATCTATATTAAGTTACATATCTTCTATCTATGCCATTAACCAATATCAATAAAAAACCTATAAATATAGCAAGGTAAAATCGTGCAAAAAATTATGCGAGTTTTGCGAAAGCTCTATAAGTATGAAAATAGTCAATATGATCCTGAACGCCAAGTTTCTCTTTATCATTTTGATGTCCTTTCAGAAAAGGAGAAAAACATATTATTAGAAGCCAACTGGCAACCTAATATTATTGAAAAATTTGCGGATCACTCTGATGTAATTAATCAATTACATCGTTTAAAAAACAATCCCTTACTCACTCAAAAACGTTGTTTAGATGCATTTGTTGCTGGTGTTGGTGGCAGCTATCTTAGAGGGCGCTCTGTTTTAGGTGCTTTCCATAAATTACAAAATTTGCCATTACATGATTATGACGAAAAGCCTCAATATACCTGTTGTTGGCTTTGTAGTGATAGCAACCAACAAAAGCATATTAATGATAGTTATTTTCAATATTGCCTCTATTACGGCAATTCTTATACTGGCAATCCCTCTTATGCTTACCTGAATTTAAAACACTTGCTAACGGTCTCTCCTGTTAGTCCAACGCAGGCAGACAAAGAGACCTTTAAGCAATTACTTCATTTATTACGTAACGCCCCTGAGGATGAAACACCGGGTAAGTTTGAAAAACGATTAAATGAAGCTAAATTAATTTCTGGAGATAAATACACCAAGCGGGGTATTTTGCACTCACTTGCTTTAGTGGGTGTTATTCCCAATACCTTTATTTCATTATCTTTAAATAGCTGGACCAATTTTGGTGATATTACCATCGCTGAAAATCAGCTTAATAACACCAAAGGACGTTCTGATATGGAGATGCCATGGGCTGGATGGAAAGGTAATCTCAAGATTGATGAAGACAAAGTCATAGCTTATTTTGGAGAATATTTAGATTAAATATCAATATTCACCATAAAAAAAACGCCCAATACTGTTCATATTGAGCGTTTAAATGTTGGTGTTAATTCATCACCTTTAATACTTATTTTAGATACTCACCATTGCGTAGGGCTTCAATACGCTTATCTAATGGTGGGTGAGATAAAAATAATTCACTGAATGACTTATTACGTCCATTAATGCAGAAAGCCATCATACTGCTCTCTTCTTGAGGCTCATAGCTCGTTTTTAAACGTTGTAATGCAGCGATCATCTTCTCACGACCAACAAGTTTTGCAGATCCCGCATCCGCATGGAATTCACGGTAACGAGAAAACCACATGGTGATAATGCTCGCCAGAATACCAAACACAATTTCCAGTACCATTGAAACACCCATATAAACCCATGGGTTACCATTGCTATTTTCACTCTCTTCATCGCTCGAAATAAAGTTAGCAACGAATTGTGCAATGATACGCGAAATAAAGATAACAAAGGTATTCACAACGCCTTGAAGCAAGGTCATTGTTATCATATCACCATTAGCAACATGACTAATTTCGTGAGCAATAACCGCTTCTGCCTCATCACGACTCATACTGGCTAACAACCCCGTACTTACAGCCACCAGCGAAGCATCTCGACGAGCACCTGTCGCGAACGCATTAATATCAGGTGCATCATAAATAGCCACTTGTGGCATTTTAATACCGACTTGTTCAGATTGGCGTCTTACCGTATCTAATAACCAACGCTCTACTTCTGAAGTTGGGTTTTCGATAACTTGACCACCCACTGAACGTAATGCCATCCATTTTGACATTAACAGTGAAATAAATGCACCACCAAAACCAAACAAACCCGCCATGATCATCAAACCTTGAACACTGCGACCTTGTATACCTGTTAAAGATAAGATGATCCCGAAAACAAACATTACAGCTAAGTTTGTTAAAAGGAATAACGCAATTCTCATCATATTGATACTGTTCCTATTTTATCTAATTATCACATTGCAAAAACTACCTTATAAATAAGGCTTTTTTGAATTTTATCAAGTCTTTTAACGTATTTAATACTAAAAACAGTATAACTTTACATTTTGATAAAAAAATAGGGTTTAATTACCCACTTATTGGGCATTTTTTAAAATTGAAGAGTGATGAGTGATTCAAAATAGATAAGGAAACTTTTCATATTATTTAACTAAAGAGATAAGCTTCAAGAAAAGGCTTTATAACGTTTAATCTAACAATAATTAGTTCATCATAAAGATGGAATAGATTAGCATATAAACGGAACACTATTATCAACGAGCTAACTGTAGCTATGCTCTTTGTGCACGACTTGTAAGTAATACAAATCGTGCACATGAGACAAGCAATAGCTTGATAGACGCTATAAATTAACTACATTTTAAAACGATATGTGGTTGTCATAGAGCCTGATAACGAATGAGCTCGTTGTGAATGACCATCATACAGTTTTGGTGTGGTGTAATCGTTTTCTTGCTGATGATGCCAACCGATACCACCACTTAAAGAAACAGAAAGATTTTTGGTTGGTTTCCAATAACTAAATAAACCAAACTGTCCTTGTTTTAACCTTTCACCTGAATAGCTGAATTCACTATAGTTAGTACGCGCACCAACAGACAGCTCTTTACTAATTCTGTACTCTGCTTCCAATGCCCCCATAACCTCACCATCACGTACATAGTCAATATCTGCGTAAGCTGGTGAATTAAAACGCCCACGGGTATTGCCAATTGGGTTACGCGCAAATTGACCCACACCATTTGCTTTCTCAGCATCGGTATACGTCACACCTGTACGCAATGTCCATGGTGACTCAGGAATACGCCATTCCATAGTACCAGCAAAGTGCCATGCATCATTATCAAAGTTACGTTTACCTTTATTGGCATCACTTAATGTACGTTTACCATCACTACCGTAATCATGATAATAAACAACACCACCAATAGTCACGTCTGAGGTTAGTTTATATTTTGCTTCTAAACCTTGTTGACGGAACACATCATCCGCCTGCCCATAGAAGTAAAATACTTTTAACGGTTTAGAGTTATAGTTAATCCCACCAGTTAACACATGATCGATATTGTGTCTGACACCATTACCATCACTGAAATACATTCTGTCGATATTTGGGCTATCACGACGCATTACTTTACCATCAAGAAACAGTAAATCTAAGCTCCAATCTCCCATTGCTGTGTTGGTAGCATAGCCATTATAACTGTTTAATGATAGGCGCTGTGAGTTAGTAAAAATACCCGTATTTTTCAGAGTAAACCAACCTGCTTTACCGTTAATTAATACAGGATCTAAATCAAATTTAACTTTTGCGAAGCGTTGACCAATTTTGTTATAGCCTTTTGCATCACCATCATCATTATATAAAATTGCCCGAGAGGCGAAGTCTTTACTTGCACCTAATTTGATACCACCATAATAAGAGACATCAAATCCAAGAATGCCACCTAAATAACCTGATCTGAAATCTGCTTGAAAGTTTTGCCCCCAAGCATTAGCAACCTGTTTTCTGTAGCGTTGTTCTTCTTTATCGAAACGGTTTTCTGTTTTTAAGTATTTCCACATATTAATTGTAGAAAGCTCAAGTTCAGAGTCGGAAACAAATGCGCTCTCTTTAATAGAGTCTTCCCAATTTCCAGCATTGGCGGCGCTAACAGCTAAAAAACAAGGGGACAACATAAACAATACTATTCTTTTTACTTTCATTTTAAGTCAACCTGGTTAACAAATATTTGAGTTGATTTATATTGGCTTATATTCAACAAGTTCAACAAAACACCATTTTTATATTTAGCTAAAAAACAACTCTTGATTAAATTTCTGGTTACATCAGTTTCAAATACTAAAGTTATTTTTAGGCACGAAAAATCCAATGTGGCTATCTCACTACACACCACATTTGTATTTATTCATTTTTTAGTAATAAAATTTCTTTAAGCAAATTATAGATTATTTGCCTTTTAGTTATTATTCCTTACGTATAAAAACTACTCCTGAAAGGATGATATTTCAGTTTCTACATGTGACTCTGATAATACATTTTGAACTCATAGAATAAAAACAACCCATTATTTAGATTAGTTTTTAGCTGTTGCGTCAATGTCTCAAAGTGGTACTAAACTTCTATGATCCGTATGCTATAGTAATTTTATGTCAATTTAAGCGACTATTGTCACAATATGTTACATTTATTGCAATAAGCAAACCATTAAACGTGATAGCAATCACAATAAACAATTTATTTACCTTTTTATTTTACTTACAAGATAAAAAAATAACTCCTCATCATCATTTGAAGAAGTTTTGATCTAAAAATTAATTTAATCTCTTTTTTATCTCACTAACTTAGTAAAAATATATT
>NZ_JAEHOQ010000022.1 GCF_016239305.1 Proteus vulgaris
TTTTATGGCAAAACCCCCAAAGAACTCACCGAGACTGAAAAGCAGAATATAAGTGCATGGGCAACGTTAACTTCAGGGATTGTCGGCGGTTTAATCAGCGATAATAGTGCAGGTGTTGCCAATGCTGCCCAAGCAGGGAAAGTGGTGGTTGAGAATAATGCGATAGGTGCTACTAAGCCAATCATTAAAGGCCTAGAAAAGGGTTACGAATGGTGCATAAAAAATGTGACCTGTCGAAATGGTCCTATGCAATTAGGGGTAAATTTTGGTTTAACATCAGCGCAAACTCAAGAAGCCATGGATGCTGGAGCTGCTGCCAGAAATGGTGATATAAAAGCCATGAGGAACCTTTCACCGGAACAGGTTGCTTATATTGATGAACAAATTCTAGAGATTTAATAAACAAAATTACAGAACATAATACTCAGCTAGGCGTATTGAATCATAAACAAGGAACTATTTCAGGTGCACATAAACAAGATTCATTTTTAGAATCTGTTGAAATGATAGGAGCTAAAGTAAATCTCACTATAACTGATAAAAAATATCCTGGCTTAATTGAATATAAATATCAAATTCCAGCATTTAATGGCAGAGGGCAGCAAATAGGATTTAAAGCAGAGCAAACAAAAACAACATATGATCCTGCTATATTGACTGACTCAAAAATTAACGATATGTCCTATAAAGCTTCGTAAAAAGCGGAAAATTTTTTCAAAGATAATCCAGATTATAGACAATATTCAGCTCAGATTGATGGTTACTGGTTTCTGGTGACTCGAGATGCAAAAACTGGAGAAATTAACAACGCATTTATAACAATGCCCCCAAGAGGTAAAAATGAATATTGACAAATTAGATTGGTTAATAAATATAAAAAAAAATCTGTATAAAAATGATGGCAGGGACTTATATGATATTATTTTTGAAACGCTAAAAAATAATAAAATGATGTATCCTGCGTTTTTAAGGATGGCTAGTGAAGGACATGGTTTTTCTCCATCAGAAGGTAATGGTTACGCATTAGACCAAGATTGGGATATACCCGATGAATTTGATGAGGTCAGTTTTATGTTTGGAGATTACGAAAGTTCTACTCTCTCTCCTCAGAAATTTGTTGAGTTAATGCGACTAATAACGAATGGCTATTTAAATGAGTATCCAGAAAATGAAGATATGATAGAGCGTTCTATGAAAAGGCTTCAAGAACGCTATACCTAATGTTGAAGTATTTTTAATTACTCTTCAGCCAACTGGACAATCAACTGTGCAGAATTTAGAGCTATTAATGAACTTATGTTGTCAAATCCTAATTTAAAAGTTAAGGATATACAACTTACACCAGCGGTTCGTCCTAGAACTGGTGAAGTTGTTACCCGCGGTGATAATTGTAAAAATATATTTGGTGCTAAATAATGATATTTATGGATGAAGAGTTTTTAGAATCTAATGACCTAGATTGGTTCTCTTCTTATGAGGATGGGTTGTCTTGTTCCCTGGTAATCCAGAGAAAACAACTTTTCCATCTAATTGGCCAGCAGAAAAAGTAATACATGAAATTAGTGATATAGCGACATCACCAACGACTCAGTGGTATGCACAATCAGGAACCGGCGGTTTATATACAAAAGCGGGAAGACCAGCTAGATGGGTGGCATGGGAAACTCGTGATGGAGTACGTATGAGGGTAATTTACGAGCCAGCAAATGGTAAAGTAGTTACTGCTTTTCCTGATAAAACATCGCAACCAGGTTCTCTGAAACCAATAAAATGATTAGGTAACAAGTATGGGTGTTAATCAGAAAATACAATCTTTTGGCAACAAATTAAAAGGACGTTTAGATGCATCATTAGCTGACTTTGATTTAGAGTACATAAATCATTCAGAAAATATTTTAGCATTTGAAACATTATGTGATCATATAGCAGATTATGGTGTAGAAATAACAAAAGATGAGTATAACCAAGTCATAGAGATAGTGAATGAACTCAACCTTGAATTAGATGAAAGATATTTATATATAAAACCAGAAAAAAGTAGTTAAGTTGAACGCTATCGTGGATCCCAAGGTTCAGTTGGGATCCATCTTGTGACTTTACTTTCATTCAGCCAATCGAATAATCAACTATTCAACTTGGCTAGTAAGGTATGAGCACCCATTTCAAACTTGGGGGCTAATTTCAATATCTATATTCGCTTTAAGCTGACGAGATATTTGAATTAGTAGGCGAAATTGGGGCGCAGGTTATCGACTTAGCAACCACGGTTGATACTATTCGTGGCACTCACCAAGCGAAAGCCGATTCAAAACTCGATAATCTTTCTGATACGGCTTACGACAATCTCTATCAAGCCCTTTCAGAAACCAACGATAACGTTACTGAGCGTGATATTCAAAATCACCTAATGACAGCTCCGCCGAGTGTATCAGTAGTACCAAGTATTGTTGGAAATACAATTGGAGCGATTGGTTCTGAATCAGCAAATAAAATAATTACAGAAGAGTTAAAATTAAAGGATGGGAAATGAAAATATTTATATACTTTTTATTTTGGTCTTTGAGTATGTGTGTAACTGTTTTTTTGACAATAATATTAATTAAACTTCTAGTTAAACTAATATTATATTTTGAAAAAAACTCGTTTATTTGGGAATTAAATGATTTTATTGATACATTAAAAATAGGAGGAGTAATGGGATTATTTTTAGGAGCCGTAATTTGTTTAGTTAACTATTTAGAATATAAAAGGCACTAGTGTGATTTTACAAAATAGCTAATAAAATTAATTCTTAAATTACAGGGGGGATTGATAGATATAACTATTAAGCCCCAAAGAGTATATCAATCCTTAACTCCTGAAATTAAAACTGAAGGATATTATGGAAAAACCGATATAACAGGGACAACTACTTTGTCCACTTTCCTTAACTTCCGGAATTGTCGGCGGTTTAATCAGCGATAATAGTGCCGGAGTTGCCAATGTAGCCCAAGCAGGGAGAGTGGTGGTTGAGAATAACTTTTTGAGTACGAATCAATTAGAAAATTTTGCCCATCAGGCAAGAAATTGTGTTGGTGAAGAATGTCAGAAAATTATTCGTGATATGGTATACCAATGTAAAGCAACAGGAAGAAATAAAGCAGATTTGTTCAACCTCGCCAGAGCAGTGTAAACAGCAGTATGGGTATTTAGTTGAACAATGAAATGCTTTCGATACAGCAATAAAACATCTAGCAGCAGACCAATCGTTGCCTGATGATTTCCGTGATTATCTGCCTGCAGTGTATATGTTAAGTATGGATGCGACAGGGATCACAGTCGAACATCAGTGGGCTAAACGATTTGAGGCAATGGGGCTTGAACCAGAAGCAGCCGGTTTGATAGCGATGGCACTTCCCGGAATGATTAATGGTGGAAGTGGTAAAGGTAATCGTGGAACAACAGATAAACGAATCAATAGCACCAAGTTAGGATCAGAAAAAAATGCGTTAAATAGAATTGGTGAGAATTCAAACAATACTAAAAATCTTGGTCAGAAAGAAGTTAACTCAGTTTATAATAAACAGCTGATTATAAATGCAGAAAAATATCAACTGCGAAGCCTGGTCTGCAAACTGCTATTCCCCGAGATCTGAATGAGCAAACATTTTGGAAATCAGTTCAATCTAAGCCACTACAAGGTAAAGAGTTACCAGGGCTTAATAATGATCCTTGTTTTCCTACATCAGCTGGATTTCAAAAAATGGAAGCGAAACATAGACTCCCATATGGTCAAACTATAACAATGCATTACCAGTATAACTCAACGACTGGTAAAGCTTACGATATGAAAATTACTATACCTCAGAGGGTTCAACAAGATCCGAAACAAGTTGTAGATACAATAAAGGATAATGTTAAATGAGAATACAAGAATCGAGCGGTGAACTGATTGATGTGTTTGCTATTTATTGGATAAACAATAAATCATTATGTCTTGGTTTGCCTAAAGGTTATGGTGGATTGTCTGTTTATGATTTATCAGAAGTTGATCTAATAGAATCGAAACTTATTGGTACATTAATTTACTTCCAAAATGATGGTGCGGGTTCTGGCGTATACCATTGGGCTTTAATCGAAGAATCATTATTGGATGACTTGCTTGAATTAGATGAAACCGCCTATAAAAGATTTTTAGAGATATTAAAATCTGAAGGTCAGTTAGACGATAATTTTTATTGATAATAGATCCCTGCATTTACAGGGATCTCCCTTACCCCCTCACTTCTTTGCCAGCCGGATAATCAATTGTCTGGTTTGGCGAGTGAGGGTGACGTTGCTACCCACTGTAAACCCTAACTAATTCAGTTAATTACTTCTAGTAATCAGTGTCGGACTCGCAATTATGCATTAATTCTCTGGTGCTAGTTTTTTCTAATCTAAATGACGACAATCTCTATCAAGCCCTTTCAGAAACTAACGATAATGTTACAGAGCGTGATATTCAAAATTACCTCTTCCAGCAATGAGAGCAATCACGACAGAAAGTGGGGCATTAATGGGGTATGGATTAGGTAATTTTATAGTAAAATCGGTAACTAATTGGATAGGTAAAGTAATAACAAAAGGCAATAATCCTGGATTTAATAATGTATTGAGACAATATTCAGAGTCGGAAGTTAAGGGAAACTCTTATATTATGCAGGAAGTACCCGAAAGTAAAATTCCTTCTGGGAGTAAGTAATGTGAGTGGTAGCTTTTCAGCGGAATTTTGGGTATCTAAATTACAATAGTTAATAGATAAAAGAGAAGAGAAATGAGAAAAATAAAAAAATCACTTTTTATTTTTGCTATTATTTTATATTCCACGATAGGTATGTTAGGCTTATTTTTAATGGGGATTGTTTTTGATTTTTTCCTATTTATTGTTGATTACTTTTATTTTAATACCCCTGTTTCAATATTATTTTAAGATTATGAAGTAGAGAGACTATTAAAAATGAGTGTGGGTGGTGGAGTTATTCTTGGTATTAGTATCTTTATTATCCAACTAATGGAAGTGAGAGAAAGATAATTTGATGATTTTTTATTAAACATTATTAACACTTCTATTTTAATATCTTAGTTATAATCGACAGGTTATATTTAAATATAAGCATTCGGTGTGATGAATCTGTAAAAACATGGCTATATTCACCAATCAAAATGGTTGCTAATTCGAAATATCTTTCTGTCAAATATAAAAAATAATGGCATAGTGGTATTAAATAGTGACTATGCCGACGAAACTTAATCTTTTGCCTAAATTACTTTATTCGCTCTCCGCATGACGGATAATCCACTATCCGGCTTGATGAATGAGAGGAAAATTCCAAATTCTCAGGTATGTAACAACTTATCATTGCGGATAAATTCTGGTTAGAGTTGAGAATTCATCAATAACAGCCTCATTCCTATAAACTATCCGCTTTGAATATTTCGCTTTATCATAAGAAGAGTGTTAAAAATCTTAATCAGAAAGAGATAGATACTTTTATATCAATACTATTATCTTGTTGATTTTTTGCTGTTAATCCACTATATCCAATTGATAATTTTGATATTTCATTGATTTGGATAGTTGTTCCTGCTTTAACCACAAGAGCATCCCGTGCCGTATCAATGCTATTAGCTGTAAATGTCGGTTGGGTATCGGTGAAACGTAAATTGATACCTCGATCCACATCGTTATATTGGTGTAACCAACCTAGTTCACCATACATCGAAATATTAGATTTACTGTTAAGTTTCCACTTGTTATTTAAACGCAATCCTGTAGTAGATGTGGTTGAATCTAAGCTTTGTGAATGGGCTTGTAAGGATGCACGGCCTCCTTGTTCGTTAATGGTAGCACTTTTTGTTTTGGCGTATTCTAAATTAACAAAAGGCTCTAATTGTGCGTTCGAGAGAGTTATTGGATAAGCTGCTTCGATAAATATCTGGCTGGTATTCCCATTATAATTAGCCTTATTTTTATCTGATTGCACGCCATAGTTGACCGTTTTTGACGTATGGACACGATGAAACGTATTCGATGCACCTGCACGTAGCGTGATACGGTTAAAATCATAACCACCATAGAGTGATAAGTGGTAATTTTCGCTATTTGCGTGACTGTTATAACCTGAAAGAGAGGTTTTGGTGAACCCCGTTGCTATACCAAGTAGCGTTTTATCATTGTTAAAACGCTGGTCCGCACCTAATAGTACGCCATAGGTAGAAGCATCATAGCTATTCGCATTACCATCACTTGAGCTATCTTCCCAATTATAAAGAATTTTAGCCCAGAGATTGCCTTTGTTGTCTGTACTTTCTTTTTCACCATTAAGTATTTCTGCGTTTTTGACCTGAGAGAGGAGTGTCTCTTTTATTTGTCGGCTATTGTTAAGTTGATTAGATAAAACATCGGCATGAATTTGGCCAGTTAATTCATTAAAGGCATAGCGGACATCATCCTTTAGGTCCATTCCTACAACGCTTTCATAGATAGAATGCCCTGAAGGCAATGCATCTATGGCATTGGCGATTGATGTTTGGTTTTTTGTTTTTGCTAAGCTTGAAAAAGCAGTATTATTTCTTCCGACATTTAATATTACTGAATTCTGATCGTAAGATAGTGTTGTTCCTACAAATAGATAGTTTGGTTTAACATAAGCAAATTTACCATTAATGCCTTTATCTGCCATTAAAATAGTATATTTTGTGTTATATAAACTCTGAATATTGGCTTTTGTGAGGAGATTTTGATTATTTTCAAGAGTTACATTAACCGTTCCTCCGTTAAGTACCGCGGTGCCGAGGCTCGTTATTTTATCGCTATCACCTTGTAAATTTATTTCAACCAGATAGTGACTACCAGAATTAAAAATCACAGTATCATCTATACTAATCGTACCAATTGAATGGCCTGGTGATACGATGCCTCCTGAATTAACCTCTAGCTTATTAATTTTTCCTTTACCAGCAAGTACACCCTTGTCATTGATATTGACTTGAGAATTTATGCTCCCATCATTTAATAGCAACGTTCCTTTGTTAACATCCAGTAAAGAATTTAATTTTCCTTCAAGTAGCAATGTACCACCATTGATGGAAGAATTTTTTGAATAGTTATTTTCGCCTATAAGTAGTAAATTTCCTTGATTAACCTCGACGCCTGCAAAATGGTTATTGCCTGATAAGATCAATGTACCATCGCCTTGTTTGATTAATTTACCTGGCCCACTAATATCATTTTTCCATTCATCAAGTTTACCAAACTCAGCGAAGTCGAATTCATTAGTTGTTTGATTAACAAGAAAATGATTATAGAAGTATGAAGGTCCATTATAGGCTTTAGGAAGATTAATTAATCCCCAGTTAGAGTTTGGATCATTTTTATTTGAAGCCCAGCCAGCCAAAGAATTACTCGGATAGGCTGTGCTCGCTAAAATAGATTGCCTTTGTTCTTTGGTTAAATATGCAAAACGTAAACGTAGCAAATTGCTGGCTGAACCGGGTATTTTGTTGGGAGAAATTAGCGATGAGATTTCAGGATCTTTTGTTCCATAATAACCTGCTTCATCGTTAGTTATTCTTTTCGATGTAGTTAAACAACTTTGATTTTTACACTGATTAGCGACATTTTGGCGGACTTCTTTGGCAAGTTTAACAAAAGTTCGAGTTATGTCATCATCTGCAAGCATCTGTGATAACAGGTAATAATTTCCTATTCTCGATGCAATAGTATCTGTTGCAAAGTGAGCCCCTACGATGACTCGGCTTTCACCATATTCTATTGCTCGAGCAAACATTTCACTACCCTTTTCAGGGAATAAAATGGATAAAACTGCGGCTTGCTTATATCCGTTCCATGTATGCCCACTTGGGTAAGATGAACCTGTTATATTGCTGTAATCATTAATGTAATTACCTTCTTTATCAATTACTTGATAAGGTCTACCGCGTAAAAAGATTTCTTTTAAGATAAAATCTATCGAACGTGCTCTTTTTTTGTTTGGATCATAAGCATATGTACCTGTGTTATGTAATATGTTCAGATCTTGGTAAGCTTGAATATCGCTAAAATTGATCGACTTGGCATTGTCGCCAAATAAAATATTAGCATAGGTATTCAAAACATAAGAATGATCCTGTGACTTATCGGCCTCAGCTAGTTCTCTACGTTTACCAGTGATAGCTTGATAATTATTGCTTATTATTCTGTCTAGTTCGGCTGTTGTTGACCCTTTTTTAGGTGGAGTTGTGATGACGCCATTTTTGATCTCTTCCAGCCAATTATTGCGTTGGTCTATAATACGTTGTTTGGTTTCGGAAAGATCTGTTTCAGACCATGATGAACTCGAAAAAAGTAAAAAAAAGAAGCTTAACGAGGTAGGAATTACAATGTTTTTCATAAGATAAGCCATAGTCTCCAAAAAGTTTGGAGCTAATTTATATTATCTATGTTTAATTTTTATGACAGGCATTATTATATTAATAGGTATATTTAAAGTGGTTTTTAATTTACCTATTCAAAAATGTTTTGGGTTGTTTTTTTACTAGCAATATATGATTATTTTAATATGACATTAGGAACAATGTAATAATAAAATATTGGCATGATATATATTTAAAATTATATCACACCAATTATTTAATCTAATCTAGTTTAATGAATAAAAACAAACTAGAATTTTGTTCGTTTTGTTCTATTAGAGTGCTTAATTTATCGTTTTATCTATTTATTTTAAAATGAATATAACGAACTCTTTGACTCTTTTAATTTTTTCGCTAATTCAGAAGCTTCATATCGCTCTGTTACTATTTCGATGTAAGAGGCACTTTCTGTTGACTCAGCTACTTTAAGTGCTTTGTTTAATTCATCTATCGTTATAACTTTCTCACAATGCCAATCTTTTGCACCGAAAGCTTTAGGCAATTGATGATAATTCCATTGAGCAAGATCGTTATAATAAGCTTCAGGATAATCACATAATAATCGTTCAATTAAATAACCATCGTTATTTAAAACAAGAATAATCGGTTTTAATCCAAAACGAATAAATTGGCTAATTTCTTGTACGGTTAATTGATGTGAACCTTCACCTGTAATTAAAATAACTCGTTTCTCAGGCGCGGCAAGTGCGGCACCAAATGATGCTGGTGTTGCCCAACCAATGGAACCCCATAATGTTTGGTTATGAAACTGAGCACCTTTTGGTAATAGAGCAAAGCCTAATCCCATTGATGATGTACCTGTTTCAGCAATAATAATATCGTTAGGTCTAAAGAATTTCTCTAATCGAGGATAGAGATATTGAGCAGTAATTTTAGCATTATCAGATAAAATTGCGTCCCCTAATCCTTTAGCTTTTATTTGATGATAAGTTTTATTAGGTAGTCGTTTTGTTAGTTCAGAGAGAATATCTTCCATATAAACAGAAGAGTAGATAACAGAATCAATTTCAATATATTCTGGCATGATGCTGATAAATTGTTCTGGTTTAATATTGGCAGTGAA
Source organism: Proteus vulgaris (assembly GCF_016239305.1). Lineage (GTDB taxonomy): Bacteria > Pseudomonadota > Gammaproteobacteria > Enterobacterales > Enterobacteriaceae > Proteus > Proteus vulgaris_C. The sequence continues at coordinate 9,521 of NZ_JAEHOQ010000022.1, forward strand.
ACTCCCTGTATTAAAGTCAGTCATCATTGCTCCGATCCCTAATACGTATTCACTATTTTCGACAAATTCTCTGACATCAGGCGTCATTAATTGACCATCATACATCCCAACATATTGAGTATTAGATTCACTTAATATGCTTTTATCCATAAACATAGTGGCATAAGGTAAACCTGTTTTATCAATAAAAGCTTGGACATTATCTGATAACCCCAAACGTGTGGATAAAATACCGGGTAATACGCAGATATTATTGCTTTGTGTAAGCTTATCAATAAGCAGTGATACCACTTTTTCTAGTGTTTCTTTATCACTTATTGGTTTTTTCGGTGTGGTAGCCGAAGTGTTTTCTATCACTGGCATCACAGCATAATCAGAAGGTAAACCAATATAAACAGGACGACGTTCTTTTAATGCTGCTGCAATTAAACGCTCCATTTCAGCGATACAATTTTCAGGCGTTAATATTGCATGAGCACAAGCAAGACGTTGGGCTAATTGATAGAAAATATCAAAATCACCATTACCTAAGGTATGATGAACGAGACGTTTACTTTTTTGTACACCACTTGCAGGCATACCAACTAAATGAAAAATAGGTAGATTTTCTGCATAAGAGCCAGCAATAGCATTAATCGCACTTAATTCTCCAACTCCAAATGTTGTCGATAATGCTGCCATACCTTTAATTCGAGCATAACCATCAGCAGCATAAGCTGCATTTAATTCGTTACAGTTACCAATCCAACGCATATGGTTGCTATTACAAATCGTGTCTTCTATAGGAAAGGCGTAATCACCGGCAACACCAAAAATATCACTTATACCCAAGTCATATAATCGGTTTAAAATATACTCAACGACAGTCTTATTCATATTATCTCCAGAAAATCCGAATAATCATCTGTAAAAATAGAGTGATTCATTTACATTATGCTTAATGTTTTATCGTGGATATAAATCAATATGAAATGGTTTATTATTATTGAGGGTATAACTAAATGTAATAAGGTAAATATTACTAATGGATATTCGTGCATTGCGTTATTTTGTTGAAGTCATTCAATTAAATGGCTTTAGCCGAGCAGCTGATGCTCTATTTATTACTCAGCCTGCAATTAGTCGTAGCATTAAGAAATTAGAAAATGAATTAGGTGTTATTTTATTAGTAAGAGAAGTCGATGGCGTAAGGTTAACTGATGATGGCGCGATACTTTTTGAACATGCAAAAAAGATAATCGCACAATTTAACAGTATGAATAAAGCTCTACAGGACAAGTCTGGACCATTAACAGGTACATTAAATGTGGGATTACCTCCGGTAATAGCTTCGACGTATTTTGCTGATATCATTATGGCATTTAGTTCTCGGCACCCTCAGGTTGAACTAAAAATATTTGAATTAGGAACTAAACTAATGGCGGAAGCGATGATAGAGGGAAAAGTAGAAACTGCCGCCGTGGTGTTACCTTTTAATAATGACATATTTGAATTGACGCCTTTTTCAGAAGAAAGCCTGATGCTATTAGTGTCTCCGTCACATCCTTTAGCCATCAAAAAAGAAGTATATTTTAAAGAGTTGATTAATGAGCCTTTTATTTTTTTCTCTGAAGATTTTCGCATTAATGATTTAGTTTATAGTGCTTGCGGTATTTATAATACAAAGCCTATTGTTGCGGGACGTAGTAATCATTTAGATTTAATTATAGCGATGGTAAAAGCGGGAGTCGGTGTAACATTACTGCCTGGGAGTATGTGTCATAAAAATCCTATTGATGATTTAGTAGTGCTTCCTGTTTTTGAACCCACATTGTCATATCAATTAGCATTAGCAAATAATAAAAGTAGTTATAAAAGTCGAAGTTGCCAAGCATGGGATCGACTAGCAAGAGAAAAGTTAATAATAGAATAAAATAGTAAATTGATGCTTATTTATATTCTATTTAAGAAATAAATATCAAAAATATTTTTAAATAACAAAAATAACTGAAGATAAAAAATGTTATTTTTTAGCGAAATGTGCATAGCAGTATAAAAGCAGTTATATAAATGATAAGTTTATATTTTGCACGTAGCCTTATGAGTAATAATAAAAACGAGCAAAATACAAATTAATCAGACAAGACAGGAATAGGATAGGGAAAATGAATGAGAGTAATAGTTCTGTAAATCAACATTTTATTCGTAAACTTGAAAGTATTGTTGGTAAAAAACAGGTATTAACACAAGCACATAAAACAGAACGTTATCGCAAAGGCTTTCGTTCAGGTCAAGGCAAGGCATTAGCAGTTGTATTTCCTGCCAATTTATTAGAACAATGGCGTGTTTTTAAAACTTGTGTTGAAGCTGATAAAATCATTATTATGCAAGCAGCGAATACAGGATTAACAGAAGGTTCAACACCTAATGGTGATGATTATGATAGAGATATCGTGATTATTAGTACATTACGTCAAGATAAAATACAGGTTCTCTCAGAGCATAATCAAGTTATTGCCTTTCCTGGTAGTACGCTGTGGCATTTAGAAAAAGTATTAAAGCCATTAGGACGTGAACCTCATTCTGTTATTGGCTCGTCTTGTATTGGTGCTTCAGTTATTGGTGGGATCTGTAATAACTCCGGCGGAGCTTTAGTTCGTCGAGGGCCTGCTTATACAGAATTGTCGCTGTATGCTCGTGTTAATGAAAAAGGTGAAGCTGAATTAGTTAACCACTTAGGAATTGATTTAGGCGAAACCCCAGAAGAGATTTTAACCAATTTAGATAATCGTCATTACCATGAGAAACAAGTACAAGTGACAGAAAAATTAGCGTCTGATCATGAATATCATGAACGTGTGCGTGATGTAGATGCCAATACGCCTTCTCGATTTAATAATGATGAACGCCGTTTATACGAAGCTGCGGGTAGCGCGGGTAAATTATCTGTATTTGCTGTGCGATTAGATACATTCCCTGCTGATCATCGTACTCAAGTCTTTTATATTGGTACTAATAATCCTGACGAGCTAGAAGATATTCGTCGCCATATTCTCAGTCAATTTAAAGTATTACCCGTTGCGGGTGAATATATGCACCGAAGTTACTACAAAATGGCAGAAGTTTATGGCAAAGATACATTTTTAATTATTGATAAGTTAGGTACAGATAAGATGCCTGCTTTATTCGCTATTAAAGGGCGTGTTGATGCTGTTCTTAATAAAGTCCCATTATTGCCTAAGAATCTAACTGATAGAACAATGCAATTTATGAGTAAGTTGTGGCCTGCTCATTTACCCGCTCGTATGACAGAATATCGTGATAAATATGAGCACCACTTAATGCTACGAATGGCTGATGGTGGTATAGAAGAAGCCTCAACTTATTTAAAAGAATACTTTAAACAAGCTTCGGGTGATTATTTTGAATGTACTGAAGAGGAAGGTAATAAAGCATTCTTGCACCGTTTTGCTGCCGCTGGTGCAGCTGTTCGTTATCATGCGGTTCATGTGAATGACGTTGAAGATGTATTACCATTAGATATTGCATTGCGTCGAAATGACAAAGATTGGTTTGAAAAATTACCACCCGAAATAGAGAGTAAATTACTTTATAAACTCTATTGTGGTCATTTTATGTGTCACGTTATGCACCAAGACTACATTATTAAAAAAGGTGTTGATGCGAAGGCATTAAAAGCAGAAATGCTGGCGTTATTAGATCAACGTGGGGCAGAGTATCCCGCAGAGCATAATGTAGGTCATATGTATTATGCTAAACCTCAATTAAAAGCGTTCTATAAACATAACGATCCTACCAATAGTATGAATCCAGGTATAGGTAAAACCTCGAAATTAAAATATTGGGGAGAAGAGTGCGGATGTGGACGTGCTCATAATGATGCTAATGTAGAGAATAAAGAATAATAGTTTTATATCGCGTTTATTAAATTAAAAACAAAGGCAGGATAAAACCTGCCTTTTATTTTATCAATTAACTCGCAATCTCTTGAGCATATAAATAAAGCTCTTGTAGCTGTTTTAATTTTTCCTCGTTATCAGCATGTTCTTCAGCTAATAACTGAATGGTATTAATATATTCGGTTAGTTTTTCTGGCGTTAACATCTCTTTTCTATGTGCTAACCAACGTTGTTGCTCATCATAATTGAGAGTGGAAGGGTAATTTCTTGCGCGATAGCGGAAAAATAGCGGTTCCATTCTTGCATCTTCAAATGTTAAATCTAAAGCAGGCAAATTTTGAGGCTGCGTTGAACGAATAATCTCCATCGCACTACGATCATTATCACTAAAAAAGCCATTATAAATTTGAGAATCAACATTATCGGAGACAACAAAAGGCGTTTGTTGTGCAAATATTTCCACGACTTTATTGCGTATCTCAGGATGAGAAAATAAGATCGCTTGGTTTTTTAAACAAGTATCAACATTTAAACCAATTCTATCTGCATCTTGTGGTCTTAATGTATTTTGCGGTGCCACAATAGGACATTTATTAATATGCAGTAATTTTATTGGAACAGGTGGCTCATCAGCTGACAATTCACTGCGTGGCGTATATAAACGCTCGCGTAATTGGTCTGATGTTAAGGTTAATAGCGGGGATATATCCGCTGATAAATCACATACAATAACCGCATTACGATTATCAGGATGCCAAGCCAATGGTGCCACAAGACTTAAATTAGAACGAGCCGCCCCAAACATACCTGAAACATGTACAATCGGCGTCATGGCAGGAATATCAATTAATGCCTGAACTTTACGTTTATCGCGTAAATTAAAGAAATAATCAAACATACGCGGTTGAGCTTGTTTTAATTTTTTTGCCATCGCAATGGTGGCGTAAACATCAGACATAGCATCATGTGCATTCTCATGAGAGATACCATTGGCTTTAGTTAATAGCTCTAGACGAAAGCTTGGAAAACCATCTTCATTTTCAGGCCAAACGATACCTTCTGGACGTAGTGCATAATAGGCTCGTAAAACGTCGAGTAAATCCCACCGAGAATTTCCTTTCTGCCAACTATAGGCATAAGGATCATAAAAATTACGATAAAGGATATTACGGGTTACTTCATCATCAAATCGAAGGTTGTTATAACCCATAATACAGCTATTAGGCTGACTAAAGGCTTGATGAATTTGACGGGTAAACTCAGCTTCAATTAACCCATTTTTTGCCGCAATTTGTGGCGTTATTCCCGTGATCATTACCGCTTCGGGGTGGGGTAAATAATCATCATTAGGTTTGCAATAAATAACGAGAGGATCTTCAATTATGTTGAAATCCATATCAGTTCTTATTCCAGCAAATTGAGCTGGGCGATCTAGCGCTGGGTGTGTACCAAAAGTCTCGTAGTCATGGATGTAAAATGTGGGCGTTTTCGCTGAATTAGACAAGGTTTCCTACCGTAAATTTATTGATGATTTTTTAAATCATTACTCAATGAGTTGTATTGGGTTTAATTAAGACCATGGTAAACCATAATGCGGTAAACGTGAAATGTCAGATCAAAGCACGCTTATGTAGTGTTTAATATAAGGAGTTGCAATGAGAGTGAGTAGAAGCGTACCACCGCTAATATTGATTACTTTTTTCATAGTAACAATATTGATCTTTTGTGATGACAATAAAATAAAACCACAGCAAGCAATCAGCCAGAGACTCATCATTAAAATATGAATAGAAGATAAAGCAAGATAATTACCTAGTGTTGGTTTCGCACCTGCATAACTGGAAACAACCACGAGATATAACATAATTGCTTTAGGATTAAGTACATTAGCAATATAAGCGGTTTTGATAGAGGCTTTTTGATGAATAATAATGGTGCTTTTAGAGGCTTTTAATCCAGAGCGTATCAGTGAAATTCCAAGATAAATTAAATATAAGTTACCAAGAATGGTTAACACCATAAAAGCAGAGGGGGATGAAACTACGAGTTTGGTTATTCCCAATCCAACCAAAAAACCATGAGTAACAATACCTAACGCAGTACCTATAATCGTGATTAATAATCCTTTTATGCCATAGGTTAAGGTGTTATCTAATGCAATTGTAAAACTTGCACCTGGCGAGATAATTATAGGCAGTAACGTAATAATAAAACCCAGTATATCCATAGTATTATCTTAGCCATTAGTCCTTATATTTTTTCGTTTTCGTCAAAAAATTGCATCCCAGAATAAGGATGTTGACGACAAGTTTCTAAGCGACTTTTTAAATCACCCACATGGGCTTCAAGTTTATGATGGTCAGGATCGTAAAAATAGAATGAATCGCCTTCACTTTTATTTTCTTTCCATGCAGTAATGCCATGAGATAAAAGGTGTTGTTTAAAGGCTTCAAAATTATTTGCAGATAAACTGAAAGCATAATGGGTGTAATCACTGTCTTCCGTAATATGGCGTTTATCGTGAGATAAACATAACCATAATGAACCCAATTGTAGATAAGCGCCGTTATCCCATAAAGCTAGAGGCTTAAAACCTAATATTTCAGTATAAAAGGCGAAGCTTTTATTCACATTATTGACGGCGAGTGTTAGGTGGTTTAAATCAGTTAGCATGGCTTCGAAGATGTTATAGAAGAGATACCGTTATTTTAGCAAAGAAAATCAAAGAAAAAGGATTATATGATACCTATTTGTGCGTTTTAATGTTAATAAAGGCAATAAAAAATAAATGTAGATCTAGCGCACATAACTCAGTTTGTTAACGTTAACTTATGTGCTTAATATCACATTACAGTAAGAATATTGTTTGTTAGCTAGAAAGTTAACGTTAACATTTGAGGGTGGAATGACTTTATAAGGCGCTTAACCAATGAACAAAGACTCAAAAAAATACTATGCGATTTTAAGTGCACTGTTATTTTTCTTCTTTTTTACCTGGTCTTCATCATTTTCATTAGTTTCTATTTGGCTAAACCAGTATGTTGGATTAAAGGCGACTGATACCGGATTAATATTCTCTGCAATTTCTCTTATTGCATTATGTGCGCAACCTTTATATGGCTTTATTCAGGATAAATTAGGGCTGAGAAAGAATTTATTATTAGTGATAGCAGTATTACTTATTCTTTCTGGCCCATTCTTTCTTGGGTTTGCATCAATACTACGTTGGAATATTTTTATTGGCTCCATTTTAGGTGGCTTATATGTGGGTATGACATTTAATGCGGGTATTGGCGTATTAGAGTCATATACAGAGCGTGTTAGTCGTATTCGTGGTTTTGAATACGGTAGGGCGAGAATGTGGGGCTCGCTTGGGTGGGCATCAGCAACATTTATTGCTGGGCACAATATTAATATCGATCCTAATTATAATTTTGTGATGGCATCTATTTCTGGTGTTGTGTTCTTAATTCTTTTAGCTCTATTAAAAACAGGAAAATCAGACGCATTTAATCAATTAGAGCATGGGAAAACATCGGGCATTACTGTAAAGGATGCACTTAATTTACTTTCATTACCTCGTTTTTGGGCTCTTATCTTATTTGTGATTGGAACCTGTGTATATGGTGTTTATGACCAACAGTTTCCAGTCTTTTTCTCATCGCAATTTGCTACTTTACAGCAAGGTAATGAGATGTACGGATATCTAAATTCATTACAGGTGTTCTTAGAAGCTGGTGGTATGTTTATCGCTCCGTTCTTAGTCAATAGAATCGGTGCTAAAAACGGTTTATTACTGGCAAGCAGTGTTATGGCTACACGTATTATTGGATCAGGATTAGTCGAAGGGCCTATTTTGATCTCTTGCATGAAATTGTTACATGCAGTTGAGTTACCGATTTTATTGATTTCAATTTTTAAATATAACAGTCAGCATTTTGATAAACGTTTATCATCAACACTCTATTTAGTGGGTTTCCAATGTGTGAGTTCTATTGTTGCAACATTACTCTCACCATTAGCAGGTTATGGATATGATCATTATGGATTTGCACCAACTTATATGGTGATGGGTTGTATTGTAATAGGCACAACACTTCTTTCAGCTGTATTTTTACGCTCAGATTCGAAAGCGTTATTGCCATTTGATAACTTGCAACATGGGGATCAAAATAAAGCTCAGCCTGTTTAATCGTGCTCTAATTTATCCTTTGTCGTGTCGATTTTGGCTACCCATGAAAATGTGTAGCTATTTTTTAATAATAAGTAAGCCAATATTTACTCATTAGAAAATGTTGGCTATATTTATTAATACAAATAATCCTAATTATTTGTTAATTAAGTGAAATCAATTAAATTTGTAAACTTTGCTTGTTTATTGACACGATTAAGCGATAATCTTAAACAGAACTATTTATCTTAAATATCAATTGTAAAGGTGTAGGAAATGGATAACGCAAACAAGCCGTCTTTCCAAAACGTACTGGAGTTTGTGCGTATGTATCGTCGTAAAAACAAAATCCGTCGTGAGATCACTGACAATGAGAAAAAGATCCGTGATAACCAAAAGCGTGTTCTTTTATTAGACAACTTAAGTGAATATATTAAACCTGGTATGTCTATCGAGGATGTTCTGGGTATTATTGCGAATATGCGTAGCGACTATGACGATCGTGTTGATGATTACATTATTAAAAATGCAGATCTGTCTAAAGAACGACGTGAGCTTTCTAAACAGTTAAAAGCGATGGGTGAAATTAAAAATCTTCCCGAGCTAAAAGACTAATTATTTTACTAAGCAAGATTCAGGCCTCTGGACAGAAAATTCAGGGGCTTTTTTTTATCTTATTTTTAGCACAATAAATATTGTTGTTTTGATTAATTGACGAAAAAAAGAACCCACTTTTTTAGTGGGTTCTCAATTTAAAGGAATTATCAAGATATTCTTAATAACGACTTATTATCAGTTTTGACTTTCAGCTTTAGTCATTACCGATGACGCTTGATTGGTAGAACAATGTCCACCTGCACCAGTACGACCTTTCTTATCAAAAGCAGGGCGAGTTTCCCATGCTTTGATTTCAATCGCGATAGTGGCTTCATCAGATGCTGGCGCTTTTGTCATTGGTGCGCTTGCATGAAGTTGGCGTACTACCGGCTCTTGACGAATAATAACGGTTGTAGGTTTGCTTTCTTTTACTGGTACTGACTCTGCTTCTACTACAGGTGTTGCACTTTCTTTAGGCTGACTTTCAATAATCGCTTCAACGATAGGCTCAGCAACAGTTTCAACGATAGGCTCAGCAACAGTTTCAACAATAGTTTCAGCATCACTTTCTGTGTGTTGTTCAACTGTTTCTTCGGTTGTAATTGAAGTGGCTACAGGTTGAGACTCAGTGGTAGATGTTTCACTCATTTCGCGTTCTACAGGTGCAGTAACCTCTTGTGTAACTTTTTCAGTCTCTGCACTTGTTTCGACTTGCTGTGAAGCTTCATGCATATAAGCCTCAGTTGTGTTTAATACCGCAGAAATATTTTCTTTACGAGTGATATGTTCCTCGGTATTCACATCATTGATAACGTTGCTGATAGCACTTTCTTCAACTTGGTTCTCGATGTTATTCGCTTCTGTAGGTGCTGATTGTGGTTCTACGGCAATAATTTCAGCAACAGCTTCAGTGGTTGATTCAGAGCTAACAGTCACAGTGTAGGTTGATTCTGTTGTATCCGCTTGTTCCACTTTTTCAACAATGGCTTCTGAAACCGCCGGTGCGATAGCAACCATTTGAGGGTCTGCATGAGTAATGATGTTCTTTTCAACATTATTCTCCATAAATGAAGCATCACTGACTGGTGTTACAGGGTAACGAATAAATACTTTACCAGAAGCAAGCTCAGGCGATGCAACCGCCATTGTAAGTGGCATTGGTGACACTGTTAATGTACGTTCATCACGATAACGACGGCGACGTTGACCACTCACACGCAAATGACGAGGTGAACGACGAGAACGACGAGGCATGACATTCTCTTGCCCGTTGTTGTCTTCATTTTTATTGTCATCTTGTGCTTTTGGCGCGACATCAGGTAAGGCTTTTACCGGTTGTGCTTCATTCGTCTCAACTTTTACAACTGCATCGGCTTTAGGTGCTGTTTTTTCAGCTGGAGCAACTTTAGCTGTAGCGATAGCAACAGGGGGTTCTGAAATTGCCTTTTCTGTTGTCGCAACAGTTGCAACTGGAGCAATGGCTAATGTTGTATCGCTATCTGTTACACGTATAGATTGTGTCAATTGGCGACGATTACGACGTTGCATAGCTGGGCGACGAGGTTCTTCTTTCTTCTCGTTTGCACTGTCTTTTTCAGTTGTATCATTTTCGCTAAGTGCAACTTGTGCTTTTGCAGCTTCTTGTTGCTGCTGACGTTTTTCTTCTTGGCGACGACGTTGTTCTGCGCGTTGTTCACGACGTTGTTGGCGACGCGCTTCACGTTCTGCAATCTCTTGTTCACTACTGACTTCAGTTGTTGGAGCTGTTTGTGGTTTTTGATTGCGATTCTTGCGATTGTCTTCGCTATTTGTGTTATCACGATTACGATCGTTATCACGGTCACGGCGATTATTGCTGTTACGTCGATTGTTGTTATTACGACGCTCACGACGATTATCCGTATTCTCTTTCTTGGTTTCCTGTGGTTTTTCTTGTGTTACCGCAGGCTCTGGCTCGCTACCAAATAAGTTAGAGAAGAATTTCGCAATTGAGGCGAAGAAACCGCCACCTTGCTCTTGCTCTGATTTAACTGGCTTCGCTTGTGGTTGAGGTGTTTTTTTGCTTTTTGTTGTTGTTTCAGGTGTGTCTTCTTCTTGCAATCCAAAGGCTGAAATAGCAGGTTGTTCAGGCACTTTGCGCTCAGTGACAACATCGTCTTCAGCTTCATTTAACTGACTTTCATGGAATTGCGCTAAGTTGTAGCTTAGAGACGTAATTTCTTCGCCCTTACGCACACGAATAACAGAGAAATGAGGAGTTTGCATTTGGTCATTAGGAACAATAACCACTTTAACGTTAGATTGACGCAGTTCAATATCTGTTACAGCTTTACGTTTTTCGTTAAGTAAATAAGAGGCAATTTGAACAGGGACAATCGCATGTACTTCGTGGGTATTTTCTTTCAGCGCTTCTTCTTCAATTAGGCGTAACACAGAAAGTGATAGTGATTCGTTATCACGAATAGTACCAGTACCTAAGCAACGAGGACAAACGTGATGGCTTGATTCACCTAATGAAGGACTTAAGCGTTGACGAGACATCTCTAATAAGCCAAAGCGAGAGATGCGTCCAATTTGAATACGCGCACGATCTTGGCGAACAGCCTCACGCATTCTATTCTCAACTTCACGTTGATGACGAACTGGTGTCATGTCGATAAAGTCGATAACAATTAAACCACCGAGGTCGCGTAAACGTAATTGACGCGCAATTTCGTCAGCGGCTTCTAAGTTAGTATTGAATGCAGTTTCTTCAATATCACCACCACGTGTTGAACGTGAAGAGTTAATATCAATCGCTGTTAATGCTTCAGTGGTATCAATAACTAATGCGCCACCAGAAGGTAAGCGAACTTCACGCTGAAAGGCAGATTCAATTTGTGATTCAATTTGATAATGGCTAAATAATGGAACAGCGCCAGTATAATGACGAATTTTGCTGGCAAAATCACCACGACCAATTGCTTCTATATGGCTACGAGCCATTTCAACAACTTTTGCGTTATCAATTAAGATTTCACCAATATCAGGACGTAGATAGTCGCGGAATGCGCGAACGATTACGTTACTTTCCTGATGAATTAAGAAAGGAGCAGGGCGATTCTCGGCTGCTTTTTTTATGGCATCCCAATGTCTTAAGCGATAGCTTAAATCTTGTTGTAGTGCTTCAGCCGATTTACCGACACCCGCAGTACGTACAATTAGACCCATGCCATCTGGAATTTCAAGACTTGATAAGGCTTCTTTGAGTTCTGTACGATCTTCACCTTCGATACGGCGAGAAATACCCCCTGCACGAGGATTATTTGGCATTAATACCAAGTAGCTACCAGCAAGGCTGATAAAAGTGGTTAATGCAGCACCTTTATTACCACGCTCTTCTTTATCAACTTGAACAATAACTTCCTGGCCTTCTTTCAAGACATCTTTGATGTTAGGACGACCATGGGAGTGATAATTGCTAGGGAAGTATTCGCGGGCTATTTCTTTAATAGGAAGGAAACCGTGGCGTTCCGCACCATAATCAACAAAAGCAGCTTCTAGGCTGGGTTCAATTCGAGTGATTTTACCTTTATAGATATTCGCTTTTTTCTGTTCATGACCGGGGCTTTCGATATCCAGATCGTACAAGCGTTGCCCATCGACAAGGGCAACACGCAACTCTTCCTGCTGAGTCGCGTTAATTAACATTCTTTTCATATTGTGACTTACTCGTTATTTTCACGTTTTATAATGTGCCACTAACATACGTAATTACACTATTGATAACCGATGACCTCGTGTCTTTTACAAATGCGTCAACCTCACGGCTGTCGGTTGTATAGAGGTGCAATATCTCGGTGAGTCTGATTTTTAGTTCAAAAACTCAGCACTCTTTAATTGAACACAATGTTTCAACTCAATAAGCGATGTATTTGTGGCATACTAAATTGTTTGATTTTCGACTATGTCTTACGCCATTGCTGCATTTTGAAAATCAAACAAACAAAATTTTCATAAATATACCTGATAAACATAATCAGGAGAGACTGCATTATTCCATTGGTGTTAGGGTTATAGCAAGATGACTTTTCCGCTTTGGTGACTTTTTCTGTATAAATATGAGAGATTAGCTAATGTTTCGTCTTTTTCCCATTATTCAGGTTAAAATAGACGACAAAATTGATGTTATTTTGTGCACCACAAAGTTGTTTGTTATTTTTATTTTAAGAGAGCCAAAGAATCGCCACTATGAAATCATTTAATCAAGTTCAGTTCGTCACCATTGATGGCGATGAAGCAGGCCAGCGTATCGATAATTTTTTACTGGCACGCTTAAAAGGTGTACCAAAAAGTATGATTTACCGAATTATCCGTAAAGGGGAAGTTCGAGTCAATAAAGGGCGAATTAAACCTGAATATAAATTAAATGCAGGTGACAGTATTCGTATTCCTCCTGTGAGAGTAGCAGAAAAAGAAGAAATTGCCGTATCGCCAAAATTAGACAAAGTTTCTGCATTAGCTAATTGTATTTTATATGAAGATGAATATTTAATGCTGATTAATAAACCATCAGGTACAGCAGTGCACGGTGGTAGTGGTTTAAGCTTTGGTGTTATTGAAGGTTTGCGTGCATTACGCCCAGAAGCTCGCTTTTTAGAGCTTGTTCATCGCCTTGATAGAGATACTTCTGGCGTGTTATTAATTGCAAAAAAACGTTCAGCACTACGTGCGTTACATGAACAATTACGTTTAAAACAGATGCAAAAGGATTATTTGGCATTAGTTCGTGGTCAGTGGCAATCACATACCAAAGTGGTGCAAGCGCCGTTATTGAAAAATATTCTTCAAAGTGGTGAGCGTGTAGTAAAAGTAAATAATGAGGGTAAGCCTTCAGAAACACGTTTTAAAGTGGAAGAGCGTTTTGAGTTCGCTACTCTGGTGAAAGCAAGCCCTGTGACCGGAAGAACACACCAAATCCGTGTACATACATTACATGCAGGTCATCCTATTGCTTTTGATGATCGTTATGGTGATCGTGATTTTGATGCACAACTGGTTGGAACAAAGCTTAATCGTTTATTTTTACATGCAAGTTCTTTGACATTTACTCATCCTGCAACGGGTGAACAGTTGCGAATTGAAGCACCAATGGATAATTCATTACGCCATTGCTTGCAAGTATTACGTAGTCAAAAATCTTAGGTCTGAAAATCTTATTTTGACAGAAAATCTGAACACACAATGCGCCCAGTTAGCTGGGCGTATTATTTTCTAAGCATTACGTAAAACGGTTAATTAAAACACGATTAACCTTCTACTTTTGTCATACATTGTTCAACGATGTTATCAATATCCCACTCTTTAGGCAGTGATTTTGAACCATTTTTGCGCATTTCCATATCCACACGAATAAATTCGGTAATACCGTAATTTTTAATGATGCTGTCGTAGGTGCATCCGCACACTTCTGTAATTTGAGGAATGAGTGCATCATCAGTAATACCCGAACCTAATATGCAACTGCTGACAAAATTCTTTTTGAATGAGGATGTGTTGTCATCTTTTTTATTTGAAATTACACTGTCTTGGGCAATATTGGTTGCATGAGTCGTTTGAGCTGTTTCGGTATCTTTTTCATCAGAACAAGCTGCTAATGTTGTTGCCATTACTAACGCTATCAAGACGGATGTTAGTTTATTCATAATACGTTTTATCGCTACATAAGATTAAAAATAAGATGATCGGATTTATTTTTGATCATCAGAGAGAAATAATGGGTTTATTCTTTGCGAGAGTAACATTTTATTCAATCGGATAAGTGGTAAACCAATTAAAGAATTTGGATCGTCACCTTCAAGTTTATCAAAAAGAGCAATACCTAACCCTTCAGACTTAAAACTTCCCGCACAATTGAACGGCATTTCTTTATTTAAATAATGTGTAATTTCATCATCAGTTAAATGGCGAAAGTATACTTGAAATAATTCACAATGCGTTTGATGTTCTAAAGTTAAACTATTGTATACTGTTAATCCGGTATAAAACGACACACATTGTCCTGAAGCTTGCTTTAATTGTGCGAAAGCATTATTAAAATTATGGGGTTTACCTGTGATTTTTTTATTTAATACACAAACTTGATCAGAGCCAATAATAAGGTGATGTGGAAATTTTGCTTGTAAAGCGCTGGCTTTTTCATAGGATAAGCGGGTGACAAGATCTTGAGCACATTCAGTCGGCTTTGGGGTTTCGTCAATATCGGGAGATGCCTGTATAAAGGGCATTCCAAGCTTTTTCAGTAACTGAGCTCGAAAGGGTGAAGTAGACGCAAGAACGAGTGGCAACATATTTTTTTTAAAATCCGTAGCAAAATGATGCCTGACATTCTAAACTATGCGCCGCTGATAAAGCGAATTTTGGTGGAAAGGTGTAGATAACCCGCCTTTTTCTTTGACTATATTCCATTACAAAGATAATATGCGCGCCTTATGCAAAAGGTAAAATTACCCCTGACCATTGATGCGCTGCGAGCAGCTCAAAAGAATTTAGACTATGACGGTCATTATTCTCCAGAGCAAGTAAGCCGCTTAGCTGAATCGGTGGTCAGTGTGGACAGTAATATTGATGTGGCTTTATCATTTGATATTGACCATCAACGTCTTGCCGTGATTAAAGGACATTCCGATGTGAGTGTGACTTTAGAATGTCAACGTTGTGGTGGCCATTTTCCTTATCATGTTCACGCAACATATTGTTTTAGCCCTGTTGTCAGTGATGAACGGGCCGAGGCATTACCGGAAGAATATGAACCAGTCGATGTAAACGAATTTGGTGAAATAGATTTGCTGGCAATGATTGAAGATGAAATAATCCTCAACTTGCCGGTGGTTCCGGTACATGATTTTGAACACTGTGAAGTGTCCGACGCGGATATGGTGTTTGGTGAACTCCCTGAGGAATTATCAGAGAAACCAAATCCATTTGCCGTATTAGCCAGTTTAAAGAAAAGTACTAAGGAGTAAGGTCAATGGCCGTACAACAAAACAAACCAACTCGTTCTAAACGCGGTATGCGTCGTTCTCATGACGCGCTGACAGTAACTCAAGTTTCAGTTGACAAAACTTCTGGTGAAACTCACCTGCGTCACCATGTAACTGCTGACGGTTACTACCGTGGTCGCAAGGTTATCAACAAGTAATTAGCTTTATAACTCGTTGATACCTTGACAAATCTAACCATAGCGTTAGATGCGATGGGCGGGGACTTCGGTCCTCGCATCACAGTGCCTGCTTGTTTGCGGGCGCTGGCATCTAATCCTCATTTAAAAATATTGCTGGTAGGTCAACCAGACGCTATCTCTCCTCTGCTTGCAGATCAAAATGCCGAGCTAATCTCCCGTTTACACGTTATACCCGCAGAACATATTGTTGCCAATGATGCTAAACCTTCACACGGTATTAGAGCAAGTAAAGGTACATCAATGCGAGTGGCACTTGATCTCGTGAAAACAGGTGAAGCACAAGCATGTGTAAGTGCAGGTAATACTGGCGTATTAATGGGATTAGCAAAACTGCGACTTAATGCTATTGATGGAATTGAACGTCCCGCACTGGTTTCAGTATTACCCAACCAGAAAAAAGGCAAGACTATCGTTCTTGATTTAGGCGCTAACGTTAACTGTGATAGCCAAATGTTGGTACAGTTTGCCGTGATGGGCGCGGTGATGGCCGAAGAAATTGCAGGGATTAGTTCACCTAAAGTAGCACTTTTGAATATTGGTGAAGAAGAGAGTAAAGGATTAGATAATATCCGCGAAGCCGCTACAGTATTAAAGTCGACACCTAATATCAATTATATTGGTTATGTTGAAGGTAATGAATTACTGACAGGCAAAACAGATGTATTGGTGTGTGACGGCTTCGCAGGTAATGTCTCCCTTAAAACGATGGAAGGAGTTATTCGAGTTTTCCTTTCATTGATTAAATCTTCTACTACCGAAAATAAAAAAACGTCGTGGTGGATGAAAATATTGAAGAAGTGGTTACAAAAACGGCTAATTAAGCGTTTTGGACACATGAACCCCGACCAGTATAACGGTGCTTCTCTGTTAGGATTACGCGGTATCGTCATTAAGAGCCATGGTGGCGCAAATGAAAGCGCGTTTACAGCAGCAATAGAACAGGCTGTTCATGCCGTTGAGCGAAAAATCCCAGAACGGATCGCTTCTCGACTGACAACAGTATTACCCAAGAGCGATTGATAGAATGTATACAAAAATCTTAGGTACTGGTAGTTACTTGCCTGTACAAGTGCGAACTAATGCCGATTTAGAAAAAATGGTTGAAACATCTGACGAATGGATTGTTACCCGAACAGGTATTAATGAACGTCGGATTGCAACAGAAGAAGAATCTGTTGCTGTGATGGGAGCAGGTGCCGCTGAAAAAGCACTAGAAATGTCTGGTATTGATAAACAAGATATTGGGTTGATTGTTGTTGCCACAACATCAGGCTCACATGCATTTCCAAGCGCAGCATGTCAGATTCAAAATGCGTTAGGTATCAATGATTGCATCGCTTTTGACGTTGCAGCTGCATGTTCTGGCTTTGTTTATGCATTAAGCATTGCTGATCAATTTATTAAAGCAGGTTCTGTTAAGCATGCTCTTGTAATTGGTGCTGACAGATTATCCCATGCGTTAGATCCTAACGATCGTGGCACCATTATTTTATTTGGTGATGCAGCAGGTGCAGCAGTTGTGGGTGCGTCAGAAGACGAAGGTATTATTTCTACACATTTACACTCTGATGGGCGTTTTGGCGATTTATTAGCATTGCCTTATCAGCGTAAAGAAAATGAAGATTTACCTGCTTACGTTACAATGGCAGGAAATGAAGTATTTAAAGTCGCAGTTCGTGAACTTGCCCACATTGTGGATGAGACACTCGAAGCTAACAATATTGATAAATCTGAACTGGACTGGCTTGTGCCTCATCAGGCAAATTTAAGAATTATTTCAGCGACAGCGAAAAAGCTGGATATGACAATGGATAAAGTAGTGGTGACATTAGATCGCCATGGCAATACGTCAGCAGCATCAGTCCCAACAGCATTAGATGAAGCTGTAAGAGACAATCGCATTCAACGTGGTCAGTTAATCTTGCTGGAAGCGTTTGGTGGCGGTTTTACTTGGGGTTCTGCACTTATCCGTTTTTAATATTATCAGGAAAATAAACATGACTGATTTTGCAATGGTTTTCCCTGGACAGGGATCGCAAACTGTTGGAATGTTTGCAGAACTTGCAGAGCAATATCCGATAGTGACTGAAACATTTGCTCAAGCATCTGATGTATTGGGTTACTCTCTGTGGGATTTAGTCCAAAATGGCCCAGAAGAAGAGTTAAACAAAACATGGAAAACACAGCCAGCCTTATTAGCAGCATCAGTTGCTGTATGGCGTGTATGGCAAGAAAAACAAGGCAAAATGCCACAAATGATGGCAGGTCACAGTCTTGGCGAGTATTCTGCTTTAGTGTGTGCAGGTGTTATTGATTTCGCTGAAGCTATTAAATTAGTAGAATTACGCGGTCAACTGATGCAAGAAGCTGTACCAGCAGGTACTGGTGCAATGTATGCGATTATCGGTTTAGATAACGACGCTATTGCAAAAGCATGTGAAGACGCTGCTCAAGGGCAAGTTGTTTCGCCTGTAAACTTTAATTCACCGGGCCAAGTTGTTATTGCAGGTAACAAAGAGGCAGTAGAGCGTGCTGGTGTTTTATGTAAAGAAGCCGGAGCTAAACGTGCGTTACCGTTAGCAGTGAGCGTACCTTCGCATTGTGCTTTAATGAAACCAGCTGCTGATAAGCTTGCGGTTGCATTACAAGAAATTGAATTTAAACAACCTGAAATTCAGGTCGTTAATAACGTTGATGTGAAAACGCAAACTGATGCGAATGCTATCCGTGATGCGTTAGTTCGCCAGCTTTATAACCCAGTTCGCTGGACTGAAACGGTTGAACTTATTGCTGAAAAAGGCATCACACAACTATTAGAAATCGGTCCAGGAAAAGTATTAACTGGTTTAACAAAACGTATTTCTAAAGAAATGAACGCTGTAGCAGTTAATGATATTGCGTCATTAGATGCTGCATTAGGAAATGACTGAGGGATCTCATGGGATTTGACGGAAAAATAGCGCTAGTTACTGGTGCAAGCCGTGGCATTGGCCGTGCGATTGCAGAGGATTTAGTTGCGCGCGGTGCGACCGTAATTGGTACAGCAACGAGCGAAAATGGTGCGCAAGCTATCAGCGAATATTTAAGCGGTAAAGGTAAGGGTTTTGTGTTAAACGTCACAGAAAACGACTCTATCGAAAAATTTTTAGCTGAAGTGCGTGCTGAATTTGGCGAAATTGATATTTTGGTCAATAATGCAGGTATTACTCGTGATAACCTGTTGATGCGCATGAAAGATGATGAATGGCAAGATATCATCAACACAAATCTTTCATCAGTCTTCCGTCTGTCTAAAGCAGTTATGCGTGCTATGATGAAAAAACGTTATGGTCGTATAATTACCATTGGTTCTGTTGTTGGAACTATGGGTAATGCAGGACAGGCAAACTACGCGGCGGCAAAAGCGGGTGTGATTGGTTTTAGTAAATCATTAGCACGCGAAGTTGCTTCCCGGGGCATTACGGTAAATGTTGTTGCACCTGGTTTTATCGAAACTGATATGACAAGAGCACTAACAGATGACCAAAGAGCAGGTATTTTATCTCAAGTCCCTGCTAACCGTTTAGGTGATGCCAAAGAGATTGCCAGTGCTGTAGCCTTCTTAGCTTCTGATGAAGCGAGCTATATCACGGGTGAAACATTGCATGTCAATGGTGGCATGTACATGATCTAATTATGGGGACGTCTTTATATTTGCTTTTTGCGTACAATATAATGCAAAATATAGCGAATAAAGTAGTCCACACAGTCGGGATTGGTTAGATCTTTTCCTGTATTTATAAACTAAGAAAATCATCGCGCAAGCGAGTTTTGATAGGAAATTTAATAGTATGAGCACTATCGACGAACGCGTTAAGAAAATCATTGTTGAACAACTGGGTGTTAAAGAGGAAGAAGTTGTAAATTCAGCTTCATTTGTTGATGACTTAGGCGCTGATTCTCTTGACACAGTTGAGCTGGTAATGGCTCTGGAAGAAGAATTCGATATCGAAATCCCAGACGAAGAAGCAGAAAAAATTACTACAGTTCAAGCTGCTATTGATTACGTTGAAAACGCAGGTAAATAAGCTTGCTAATCTAGGCGGTCACTCGACCGCCTATATTTTTAATCCTAAACTTTTTCCCTCCTTGGAGGATAAGCGTGTCTAAGCGTCGTGTAGTTGTGACCGGACTAGGCATGTTATCTCCTGTCGGTAATAACGCAACAGCTTCTTGGGAAGCCGTGTGTGCCGGACAGAGTGGTATCGGCCTTATCGAAGATTTTGACACCAGTCATCATGCGACTAAATTCGCAGGATTGGTAAAAGATTTCAATCATGAAGATTATAATCTTTCGCGTAAAGACGCGCGTAAGATGGATCTTTTTATTCAATATGGTATTGCAGCTGGTGTGCAGGCCATTGCGGATTCAGGTCTTGAAGTAACAGAAGCCAATGCAAGTCGCATCGGAGCTGCTATTGGTTCTGGTATTGGTGGCTTAGGCCTTATCGAAGAAAACCATACGTCAATGACAAATGGTGGCCCTCGTAAAATTAGCCCATTTTTTGTACCTTCAACCATCATTAACATGGTCGCAGGACATTTAAGCATTATGTATGGTCTTCGTGGCCCTACAATCTCTATCGCAACAGCATGTACATCAGGTGTTCATAATATTGGGCATGCTGCACGTATTATTGCTTATGGCGATGCAGATGCAATGCTCGCAGGCGGTGCCGAAAAAGCAACTACTCCATTAGGTTTAGGTGGCTTTGGTGCAGTTCGTGCATTATCAACACGTAATGATAATCCTCAAGCAGCTAGTCGCCCATGGGATAAAGATCGTGATGGTTTCGTATTAGGTGATGGTGCAGGTGTTCTGGTTCTTGAAGAATATGAACACGCTAAAAAACGTGGCGCTAAAATTTATGCTGAAGTAGTGGGTTTTGGCATGAGTAGCGATGCATATCACATGACTTCACCAGCAGAAAATGGCGAAGGCGGTGCGCTAGCGATGACAAACGCACTAAAAGATGCGGGTATTGATGCATCTCAAGTGGGTTATATCAACGCACATGGCACATCAACGAATGCGGGTGATATTGCTGAAGCACAAGCAGTAGAAAATGTATTTGGTAAAGGCACGGATGTATTAGTTAGCTCAACAAAATCTATGACAGGCCATTTATTAGGTGCTGCTGGAGCTATTGAGTCTATTTTTACTATTCTTTCACTACGTGACCAAATCGTACCTCCAACAATTAACCTTGATAATCAAGACGAAAATTGTCATCTTGATTTTGTTCCACATAAAGCACGTAAAGTTGAGAACATGGAATATGCTCTGTGTAACTCATTTGGCTTTGGTGGTACTAATGGTTCAATTCTCTTTAAGCGCGTTTAAACCGTTTTTTGTAGAAAGTTGAAAAATACTTAAAGACCCAGGATTATTCTGGGTCTTTTATTTTGTCCTTTTACTGCCAGTTGTTTTATCATGTACAGATTGATATCAATAACATAGATGTAGGGTGTGTTTGATGTATTGGGTAAATGGACAACAGCAACAAAATGTAGATGCAAGTGACCGAGCGATACAGTTTGGCGATGGCTGTTTTACTACGCTCGCAATGGAGCAGGGCAAGCCTTCCATGCTATCTGCACACCTCAATCGTTTAAAACAAGGCTGTGAGGCTCTTTTTCTACCTCATCCAAATTGGTCTGATTTGAAAAAACACATTATAGATATCTCTTCTAGTACTCAAGAGAAAAGTGTTATTAAAATTATCATCAGTCGCGGTTATGGTGGCCGTGGTTATTCTTCAAATGGATTTATTACACCAACAGTTATAACGTCATTATCATCTTATCCTGCCCATTATTTCCACCAGCAAAGTGAAGGCATATCACTTGCCGTCAGCCCTGTTACTTTAGGAAAAAATCCACAATTGGCAGGAATTAAACATCTAAATCGTTTGGAGCAGGTTCTTATTAAGCATCATTTAGAAAAAACAGATTTTGATGATGTTTTAGTGTGTGATAATGAAGGATATTTAGTTGAAGCAAATGCGGCAAATCTTTTTTGGCGCAAAGGGAATACACTTTTCACACCGGATCTGACGGATTCCGGTGTAAATGGCATTATGCGTCAATCAATTATTCAATTAGCGCAAAAATTGAATTGGAAAATGGATATTGTGAGAGAGAAGCCGGAAACGCTTTATCAAGCAGATGAAGTTTGGTTAACAAATAGCTTAATGCCAGTACTTCCTGTTTCATGTATCACTTTCTCGAATGATAAGTGCTACCAGTATTCAAGTAGAGAGTATTATCATGTTGTTTTACAACACAGTTTGTCACTTAAATAGAATTTGATGAGTTATAAATGAAGATAAAAAAAATAGTATGGATAGTTTTTTTTGCCTTATTAATTAGCATCGGTGCAATTGCGTTGTATATGATGCAACATATTCGTGGATTAGAAGAAAATATTGTTGTAAAGCAAGATGAAATGCTACTCACAGTGCCAGCAGGAACAGGGCGCGTAGCCATGGAACAACTGTTAATAAAAAATAATTTACTTAACGAAGGCGATTATTTTCAAATTTTGCTAAAAGTAAAACCAGAGCTTAGCCAATTTAAAGCAGGTACATATCGTTTAACAAAAGGTATGTCTTTACGCGATGTTTTATTATTGATTAAAAGCGGTAAAGAGGCTCAATTTACGATCCGTTTTATTGAAGGTAGCCGTTTACAAGATTGGCAATCTATTTTTGAACAAGCCCCCAAACTTACGACTATCGCACACACAATGGATAGCGATAAATTACGCGAAGAAATAGGGATAAAACCTGAAATTGCTAATCTAGAAGGTTGGTTTGCACCAGATACATACCATTACACGGCAGGTACGACAGATGTCGCAATTTTAAAGCGTGCCTACCAACAAATGGAAAAAACATTAGAAGAAGAGTGGATTAAACGCGATAGTGACCTACCGTATAAATCGGCTTATGAAATGCTTATCATGGCATCAATTATTGAAAAAGAGACGGGTATTGATGCTGAAAGAACAAAGGTCGCGTCTGTATTTATTAATCGATTAAAAACAAATATGCGATTACAGACCGATCCTACCGTAATTTATGGCTTAGGTGATAAATACAGAGGTACGATTTATCGCAGTGATTTAAATGGTTATACCCCTTATAACACGTATCAAATTGATGGATTGCCACCAACACCTATTGCGATGCCTGGTGTTGCTTCAATCAGAGCTGCCGCACATCCAGCGGATACGCGTTATCTCTATTTTGTTGCAGATGGAACGGGTGGTCATAAATTTTCAACCACACTTAATGAACATAATAAAGCCGTCGCACAATATCGACGCTTACAACAAAGATAATTATGAACAACAGTAAATTTATTGTAATTGAAGGATTAGAAGGTGCTGGAAAAACCAGTGCAATTCAAACCGTTATTAATACGTTAAAAGAAAAAAATATCACCAATTTAGCATTTACCCGTGAACCGGGAGGCACCCCACTTGCCGAAAAATTACGAGAGCTTATTAAACAAGGCATTGAGGGTGAGAAAGTTACTGATAAAGCGGAGCTGTTAATGCTATATGCAGCACGTGTTCAGCTTGTTGAGAACGTGATAAAACCAGCGTTAGCTGAAGGTAAATGGGTGATTGGTGATAGACACGATCTCTCTTCACAAGCCTATCAAGGCGGTGGACGTGGTTTAGATAAAGATCTTATGCTGTCACTTCGCAATACGGTTCTTGGTGATTTTCGTCCAGATTTAACGTTATATCTTGATTTAGATCCAGCTATAGGGCTTGCAAGAGCACGAGCTAGAGGTGAATTAGACCGAATTGAAAAAGAGTCAATGGATTTCTTTTATCGCACTCGTGAACGCTATCAGGTATTAACCCAAGGTGATGACTCTATTATTACAATAGATGCATCTCAAACTATCGATAAAGTTCAAGCGGATATTCGTCAATCACTCATTACATGGTTAGTCCAGCAGGAAAATAAAGCATTATGAATTGGTATCCTTGGCTAAATCAGGCATATCGGCAACTTATTAGCATGTATCAAGAAGGGCGTGGCCATCATGCTTTGCTTTTACATGCGACAGAAGGAATGGGAGCAGATGCTCTCTCTTATGGATTAAGTCGTTGGTTAATGTGTCAGAATAAACAGGGATTAAAAAGCTGTAATGAATGCCACAGTTGTCGCTTGATGCTTGCCGAAACACACCCTGATTGGCACCTTTTGCAGAATGAAAAGGGCAAAACATCTATTGGTGTAGAAACCGTTAGAAAAGTGACAGAAAAACTGGAACAACATGCCCAGCAAAGCGGTGCAAGAGTCGTTTGGATAAAAGAGGTTGAAGCTTTAACTGAGGCTGCGGCAAATGCATTGCTCAAAACGTTAGAAGAGCCACCTAAAAATACGTATTTTTTACTTAATTGCCAGCAGCCCGAAGTTTTATTAGCCACATTGCGTAGCCGTTGTTTTTATTACCATTTAGCTACGCCTGATCACCAGTATGCTACACACTGGATACAACAGCAGTTGCCGAATGTTCCTTACGCTAATAGTGTAACTGCGTTAAATTTATCGCAGAATGCACCAATAGCGGCGCTCTCATTACTGAAAGATGAATGGCAAGAAAGAGAACTTTTTTGCCAAGCGTTATATTCAAGTTTACAACAACGTGATTTATTTGGGTTTCTTCCACAACTAAATCAAGATAATGTAGATCGTCGTTTGTATTGGTTGTTATCGCTTTTACTCGATGCATTAAAGTATCAAACAAATGCGCAAGCTTATTGTATCAACCAAGATCAACAACCTTTAATTATGGCGTTATCACAATTGCCTTCAAATATTGTGTTAGCCATTATTGATGGATGGAAACAGTGTCGTTATCAGCTAATGACCATTCCAGCCTTAAATAAAGAATTATTACTGGCAGAACAGCTGCTAGATTGGGAAAGTCAGTTAGTAACACAACATTAATTAGCAACATAAAATTAATTGTGATTTAGCTGTAATAAAAAATACCTATAAGCCATACCAGATAAATGAGAGTACGTTATGTTTTTAGTTGATTCACACTGCCATCTCGACAGCTTAGATTATGAAAAACTACATGAAAATATTGATGATGTTGTCGAAAAAGCACAGCAGCGTGATGTTCAATATATGTTAGCTGTAGCAACAACATTGCCGGGTTTCAAAAATATGCGTGAACTTATCGGCAAACGTGAAAATATTGCATTCTCTTGTGGTATTCATCCCTTGAATTTAGACGAAGGCTACGACGTTGAAGAATTAGCGCGCTTAGCTGCTACGCCTGATGTTGTGGCTTTAGGTGAAACAGGACTAGATTACTATTACCAACAAGAAAATGCGACATTACAACGTGAAATTTTCCGTGAACATATCCGTATTGGCCGACAAGTTAACAAACCTATTATCGTACATACACGTAGCGCACGCGAAGATACGTTATCGATTTTAAAAGAGGAGAAAGTGCAAGATTGTGGTGGTGTATTGCATTGCTTTACAGAGGATAAAGAAACGGCAACAGCATTACTCGATCTTGGAATGTATATCTCTTTTTCTGGTATTGTAACATTTAGAAATGCGGAACAAATTAGAGAGGCTGCACGTATTGTTCCTCTTGATAGAATTTTAGTTGAAACAGATTCCCCATATTTAGCGCCAGTTCCTCATCGCGGCAAAGAAAATCAACCTGCTTATGTTCGTGATGTTGCGGAGTATATGGCTGTATTAAAAGGGGTGAGTGTTGAAGAGTTAGCACAACAAACAACGCGCAATTTTGCTAAGCTCTTTCATATTCAAAACTTACCTGCTTAATTGAATTAATCAGAAATTAAAATAAATAATAAGGTGATGGAAATGGCAGAAGAAACAATTTTCAGTAAAATTATTCGTGGTGAAATACCGGCTAACATTGTTTTTCAGGATGATAAAGTCACTGCATTTCGTGATATTTCGCCACAAGCGCCTACGCATATTTTGATTATTCCTAATAAACTTATTCCTACGGTAAATGATGTTACTGTTGAAGATGAACAAGTGTTAGAACACCTGTTTGTTGTTGCTGCTAAAATTGCTCAACAAGAAGGTATTGCTGAAGATGGTTATCGCCTAGTGATGAACTGTAATAAACATGGCGGACAAGAAGTTTTCCATATTCACATGCATTTATTGGGTGGAAAACCATTAGGGCCATTATTAAGCCAATAATCGGTATGATGCTAAAAGCGAGATGACAGGAAGTAATACATGATAAGACAAGGTAAGGTTATTTACTCATTACTTATCGCTATGTGTATGACGACATTGCTCTCTGGGTGTTTATCATCTCATTCAGATAATAAACTCTATTTTAATCGTCAACAGGCCATTATTATGGAGCCATCGGTCTTAGCTGTGGGAGTTGTGGCGGGACAACCGGCCCTTGAACACCATACTAACGGCACAAGAGCGACAGTTATGTTGTCAAATACACAATCTTACCCTGTTTCAATTCGCTATCGCTTTTACTGGTATAACGAACAAGGGCTTGAAGTATCTCCTGCAGGACATGTAAATGATGTGACTATTCTTGGTGATGGAGATACTGAAATTAGCGCTGATGTTCCAGATAAAACCATTAGTTATGTCAGAGTTTATCTTTTTACTTAGGATAAGGTAACGCGAGTATGAAAAGACTTCTATTTGTGGCGATGTCTGTATTTTTATTAGCAGGTTGTCCGTCTATGTTGCCACAACAACCGCCTGTACCTGTAGAGCCGGTTACACCCACAGAGCCGGTTGAACAACCTAAACCCATAGAGCCACCGATTGAAGTAGTGCCAACACCCCCTAAAATTACTAGTATTAATTGGAATAATGTAGTCACACCTTTAATTAGAGAGATGGCGGTCACTGACGATTTAGAAACGGGTAAGCTAATTGTTATTGATAATGTCAAAAACAACTCGGGTGGAAATATCCAAGCAGTAAATGCAACCAATACAATTATAGAATCAGTTAATAGTATTAGTGCACTGCAAACTGTACCTTACGCACAAATGATGTCAGCACGAAAAGCACTCGGCTTATCAGGAGAAGACAGTTTAGGTCTTCGTAGTGCAGCTATTGGATTAGCGCGTCATTTAAAAGCAGATTATATTTTATTCTCAACTGTTGATGGCAAAAAAGATAACCGTGTTATTAGTATGCAATTAATGTCGGTTTCTTCTGGCGAAATTCTTTGGAATGGACGCAATAAGGTTGAGTGATCGGTATGGCTCAAGTTTACTTAATGCCTTGCAAACCCTTTTTCCTGCAACGGCATTAAGTAAATGGAGGATAACAGCATTAACAGGATTAGGCGGTGGTTCTTTTCGTGTGCAATATGCTGATATTGATTGGATTGCTCGTTACTACGGAGATGAAAAAAAAGGACTTTATGTACACGGAAGAAAAGAATATGCCATTTTAAAACAGCTGGCAGGTTTTGATTTGTCCCCTGAAGTTGCAACACGCTATGGAGAATGGTTTTTTCTTCATTGGTTACCTGGTGAACATCTTACCCATCAATTACTTTTTAGCGCCTATTTAAAGCCATTAGCTGAAAAAATAGCAACGTTACATCAGCAAACACCATTTGGTTTCCCTCTTAATTTAAACCATGAGTTATCCCTTTATTGGCAACGGATCGATAGAAAACGGTTATCTGCTAAATGGTTACGATTACAACAACATTTTTTACGTCAACCTCAACGAAATCTCATAAAATACGCGCCAGCTCACATGGATTTGCACGTTGAGAATATTCTTCTTAGTGATTCAGGTATAAAATTTATTGATTGGGAATATGCAGCAGATATTGATACGGCTGATTCATTAATGACGTTCTTTGCCACAAATCAATTAGATGAAACGCAAAAAACGACATTTTTGGATTATTATTGTTCGTATCATTATCATTATACAGAGCAAAAAGAGGTTTGCTCTTATTCTGTCAGAGAATTAAGAAGGTGTATTCTTTCAAGAGAACCATTCATTTTTTATATGATGCTAATGTGGTATGAAGTCCGTTGGCAACAAACAAAAGATGGATCATTTTTAATAATGTCTGAACCTTTACGTCGTTATTTTAGTCTGACGAATTAAAGACATTATCTTGTCACAATTACAAAGAGAGGAATGTTATGGGTCCAGTAATGCTTGATGTTGAAGGATATGAACTCGATAGTGAAGAGCGTGAAATTTTAAAGCATCCTCTTGTCGGTGGATTAATCCTTTTTACCCGCAACTTCCACGATGCTGAACAATTAAATGAATTAGTTCGTCAAATTCGTGACGCATCTCATGAACGCCTTGTGATTGCCGTTGACCAAGAAGGTGGGCGGGTACAACGATTCCGAGATGGTTTTACACGGATACCAGCGGCACAATCCTATGCAGCATTAAATGAAAGCTATCAAGCTAGCCATTTAGCACAAGAAGCAGGATGGTTAATGGCATCAGAAATGATTGCTATGGATATTGATATCAGTTTTGCGCCTGTTCTCGATTTAGGTCATAACTGTATTGCGATTGGTGAGCGCTCTTTCCATGACTCTCCTGAGATTGCGATGACAATGGCAGAAAGCTTTATTAAAGGCATGCGTTCAGCGGGCATGAAATCAACAGGTAAACACTTTCCAGGACATGGTGCAGTAAGAGCTGATTCTCACAAAGAAACTCCTCGTGACGATCGCTCTTTAAATGATATTCGCCAACGTGATATGTCAATTTTTAAAGATTTTATTCAGCGTCAATTGTTAGATGCAATTATGCCAGCCCATGTTATCTATTCTCAGGTTGATGATCGCCCAGCAAGTGGCTCATCCTACTGGTTGAAATCAATTCTACGAGAACAACTTGGCTTCCAAGGTGTTATTTTCTCTGATGATTTATCCATGGAAGGTGCTGCTATTATGGGGAGTTACGCAGAAAGAGCACAGCGATCCCTTGATGCGGGGTGTGATATGCTTTTAGTGTGTAATAACCGAAAAGGGGCTGTGAGTGTGTTAGATAACCTGTCCTCAGTCAAAGCAGAACGTATTTCCACATTGTACCATCACCGTGGTCGTTACACATTGAGTGAGCTACAAACTTCTGATCGCTGGAAAAAAGCGAATCAGTTGCTGACCCAATTACAGGAGCAATGGCAGGAGCGCGCATGATTATATATTTACATGGTTTTGATTCCACAAGTCCTGGAAATCATGAGAAGGTTTTACAGCTACAGTTTATTGATCCTGACGTTCGTTTTTTAAGTTACAGTACCTTGCATCCTCGTCATGATATGCAACATTTACTGAAAGAAACGGATAAAGTGATTAAATCCACTAAAGAGCCCGTATTAATTTGCGGTGTTGGGTTAGGGGGATATTGGGCAGAGCGTATTGGTTTCTTATGTAATATTCGTCAGGTAATGATTAACCCTAATCTTTTTCCTTATGAAAATATGGTTGATAAGATAGACAGGCCTGAAGAATATCTAGATATCGCAACGAAATGTATTAAAGATTTTCGTTCTAAAAATAAAGATAATGCTTTAGTGATTTTATCCCGCAATGATGAGATTTTAGATAACCAGCGTTCTGCTGATGAATTATCACCTTATTATTCTGTGATTTGGGATGAAGTACAGACGCATAAATTCAAGAGTCTCTCTGAGCATCTATTTAAAATTAAAGCATTTAATAGCAAAATCTTAGATTAAGATTGTTTCTAAAAAATGGGTGGTTTTTCCATCCATTTTTATTTCTACCCGCCTAAGGTTTTCATCTACTTCTTGTTTCCTTCGATTTTAGAACGATTATTTTAAGATGAGACTTTCATCATCTAATGATACTGTTCTGTTTTATTACGCCAACTTCTCTTTCATTCTCTAACTCATTGTATTTATTTAAAAATTCCGTTACTCACACCATTGAGGTGGTCGTTTTATCATCAATAAAAGGTTTGTTAACGTCGATTTCTTCAAAAAAGAGATATGAATATTCAACTATTTTTGATATAAATCAACTTTGGTATGACCATCTTTCCAGTTAATTTGTTTAAGAACAAAAATAACAGCCGAAACGATTTAACTGTCGTTATATAAGTAGATTTCACCAAGGCTATTTAAATAACAACAGTAAATATCTTTATGGAGTGACGTTAAATGTCATTAAAAAAAATTGTTATTGTCGGTGGTGGCGCTGGTGGCTTGGAACTTGCGACAAAATTAGGCAATAAATTAGGCCGCAGCAAAAAAGCAGAAATTACCTTAGTTGATCGTAATAATAGCCATTTATGGAAACCGTTATTACATGAAGTAGCGACAGGCTCTTTAGACGATGGAGTTGATGCACTGAGCTATTTAGCTCATGGTTATAACCATCATTTCAACTTTCAATTAGGCTCGCTCATGGGGCTTGATCGCGAACAAAAAAATATTACATTAGCAGCTATCTATGATGAAGACCAAGAGTTGCTCGTCCCTGAACGCACGCTTGATTATGATATTTTAGTCATGGCATTAGGCAGTAAATCGAATGATTTTGGTACTCCGGGTATTAAAGAAAACTGTATTTTCTTAGATAGCCCGCAACAAGCCCATCGTTTTCATAATGAAATGCTGAATTTATTCTTAAAATATTCAGCTGACGCTAATGCACAAGCTGAAGATCGCAAAGTGAATATCGCTATTGTTGGTGGTGGTGCAACGGGAGTTGAACTTTCTGCTGAATTACACAATGCAGTGCGCCAACTAAATAGTTATGGATTAAAAAAATTAGCCCCCTCCGCGTTAAATATCACTTTAGTTGAAGCAGGGGAGCGAATTCTTCCTGCATTACCAGTACGCATTTCGAGCGCAGCACATCATGAATTAACAAAATTAGGTGTGCGAGTCATGACCAAAACCATGGTCACAAGTGCAGATGAAGGTGGATTAAACACTAAAGAAGGTGAGCATATTGATGCTGACTTAATGGTGTGGGCGGCCGGTATTAAAGCACCTGATTTTATGAAAGAGATTGCAGGTCTAGAAACAAATCGTATCAATCAATTAGTTGTTAAACCGACTTTGCAAACAACTTTAGATGAGTCTATTTTTGCTATCGGTGACTGTGCATCATGCCCTCGTAAAGAAGGTGGTTTTGTTCCGCCAAGAGCACAATCCGCACATCAAATGGCGAGTCGCTGTTACAGTAATATTATCGCAATGTTAAAAAACAAGCCGTTAAAAGATTATGTATTTACCGATCACGGTTCATTAGTTTCTCTTTCTAAATTCAGTACAGTCGGAAGTTTAATGGGCAATTTGATGAAAGGTGACATGATGATCGAAGGACGAATTGCTCGAATTGTTTACATCTCTTTATATCGAATGCACCAAATTGCATTACATGGTTATATCAAAACAGGACTTATGATGTTGGTTGGCTCTATCAACAGAGTGATCAGACCTAAGCTAAAACTTCATTAATTTATCTTTTGCTTTGCAGGTAAGACAAAAGTTATCTTTTTAAGCCCTCATATTATATGAGGGTTTTTTATCTATTTTTTCTTTCAAATTAAATAATTAAATGAGAATATCCAAATAAGATAAATAATATTAGCATAAATGACTAGATGATTTATCTATTTATATCAAAAATAACCAATAACTCTAAAGCTCAATAAGACAATAGTAAATATAATTTTATCATTAAGATTAAATGAGTAATATTATAGGTCGGATCTGTTTTGGTTATTATGCTAAATTATTTAAGATTTTTCTTAAATAAAAAATGATATTTAATTCATTAATTTATCAAATAAAATGTTATGGTATTTCTCTAATCCGTATTATAAATATAATAAGTGAAAAGGGTTAAAGGTAAGTTTAACTTGTTATTTTTATTCAATTTTAATTGATTGAAATATTTTTATAAACCTTGGAGATAATTTTTAAAATATGAATTTAAAATGAAATGCCACATATTTCTAAGTAACAATTGTTAACCTCGTGTTATCATAATGATGTATTATAAATAGTATAACGGTTTCAATTTTTTCAGAAAAATAAATTAAGATCACTCTTAATATAATAGATAAATCCTAAAAAAGTGGTGGTATTTATTTAATTAGGTAATTAAAACAGAAATAAGTGGTGTATTTAACATGTCATAAATACGTGGTTTGCTTATTATGTTAATCAGCATGGATGTTGAATTAAGCTATCAGATAGAGAATTCATTTATTGAATACTAAATATATTAGCCAGTTATCGTAAAACAGTGGCTTTGTATTGCACATCTGTAGCAATTAAGGATAAAACAAATAAAAAGGGGTAAAAGTGAGTGTTGATGTCAGAAAGTATACACTGATAGGACTAATCATTGCATTAGCTATTCTTTTATTTATTTCGTGGAGGTGGGTATTTCCCCAGCCTCAATTTGCTCATGTCGTTTCCGCTACACCGATTAAATCAACAGTTTTTGTGACAGAAGAATATTGTCATCGAATCGGTTTACCAACACCTTTTACACCTGAAAATTTGTCACGATTTCATCCGGCAGAGCAAGAATGTCGCGTGTTTTACATGATTGAAGCACTTAATAACAGTAATATTGCAAATTTCCCTTATCCTCAATTCAAAGAGTGTATTCCGATTTATCGACAAGAGCGCAGAATTGTAGGTTATGATGTGCTTTACACCATTGATGGCACGCCGGGTAAAGTACGCACCACGTTTAAACCTGGCGAAGTTATTGCTTTAGATGCTGATGGTAGGTTGATTTTAGAACAAGAGCCCTATTGTTCAATGAATGAAAAAGTCCCTTGCCGTAAAGATTAATACCAATAATATAAAAAGGCGTAATGAAGGGAAAAATTACTTCAGTTACGCCTTTTTATTAGCTTAAATAACGGTTAGTTCCCGCGTTATTTCATCTTATGATCATCGAATGCACTTAACATATCATCAATAAAAGTGAGCCGCTTTTCACGTTCAGCCAAATCAATAATAAACTTCAATTTAGATGGGCCATCTAAGCGGAAAACTGCAGGTTGTTCTTGAAGTAAGCTAATCAAATAGCCTGGATCAACCTTATTTTTCTCACCAAATTCAATAAATCCACCTTTGTCATAGGCTTCAATACGAGTAATACCTAGGCTCATGGCATTTAAACGAATAGCGGCATTACGCAGTAAATAACGACCCGCATCAGGTAATTTACCAAATCTATCGATTAATTCTGCTCTTAAATCATTAAGTTCATTTAAATCAATCGCACTTGCAATTCGTTTATAGAATGAGAGTCTGACATTTACATCTGGAATGTAATCATCAGGCAATAAGACAGGCATTCTTAATTCAATTTCAGTTTGCTGGTTAGTGAGATCTTCAAGCGATGGCTCTCTGCCATCTTTAAGGGCTTCTACTGCGCTTTCTAATAATTCCATATAAAGTGAGAAGCCTACGGTATTCATTTGACCGCTTTGTTCTTCGCCAAGTAATTCACCCGCACCTCTAATTTCCAAGTCATGTGTCGCTAATGCGAAACCTGCACCCAGATCTTCCAGTGAAGCAATCGCTTCTAAACGTTTATGAGCATCTTTTGTCATGGCTTTAGGATGTGGTGTCAACAAATAAGCATAAGCTTGATGATGAGAACGACCTACACGACCACGTAACTGATGTAATTGTGCTAAACCAAAGTGATCGGCACGCTCAATAATAATGGTGTTCGCGCTAGGTATATCGATACCTGTTTCAATTATGGTAGTGCAAAGTAACACATTAAAACGTTGATGATGGAAATCATTCATCACACGTTCAAGTTCACGTTCACGCATTTGCCCATGGCCAATCCCAATACGTGCTTCAGGTACGAGTGTAGCCAGTCTCTCGCGCGCTTTTTCAATATTTTCAACATCGTTATACAAATAATAAACTTGCCCACCACGTAATGTTTCACGCAAGATGGCTTCACGCACTACTAAATCATCATATTCCCGTACAAAGGTTTTCACGGATAAACGGCGTGCAGGTGGTGTTGCGATAATAGAAAGATCACGCATACCACTCATGGCCATATTTAATGTACGAGGAATAGGTGTTGCTGTTAGTGTTAAAATATCCACATTAGCACGCATAGCTTTAATCCGCTCTTTGTGGCGAACGCCAAAGCGATGCTCTTCATCAACAATGAGTAGCCCTAAATCTTTCCAGTGAATGCTAGGTTGTAGTAATTTGTGTGTACCAATGACGATATCAATGGTACCTTCAGCCAGTTTTTCTGTAATTTGTTGCTGTTCTTTTGCGCTACGAAAACGCGAGATCATCTCAATATTAACGGGCCAATTAGCAAAGCGATCACGGAAATTATCAAAATGTTGCTGAGCCAATAGGGTGGTAGGGACTAAAATCGCAACTTGTTTATTATTGTTAACCGCGAGAAATGCAGCGCGCATTGCCACTTCTGTTTTACCAAAACCAACATCACCACAGACTAATCTGTCCATTGAAATGGCTTGGCACATATCACTTAATACAGCATTGATAGCTGTTTCTTGATCGGGGGTGGTTTCAAAAGGAAAGCTTTGTCGAAAAGCGTGATATTGCTCTTTATCCATTTTAAAGGCAAAACCCGTTTTTATTTCACGCTGGGCATAAACATCTAATAGCTCAGCCGCGACATCACGGACTTTTTCAGCGGCTTTTTGACGCGCTCTTATCCATGCGTCGCCCCCTAATTTATGTAAAGGGGCATTTTCATCAGCACCACCGGAATAACGACTGATTAAATGCAATGATGAAACAGGGACATAAAGCTTGTCATTACCTGCGTAGCTTAACATCAAATATTCAGCTTTCACGCCACCAGCTTCTAAGGTCGTCATACCTTGATAGCGTCCGACACCATGCTGAAGATGAACAACAGGTTGCCCTACGCTTAATTCAGCAAGGTTACGAATTAAGGTATCGGTATTAATTGCGCGGCGATTGTCTTGACGGCGGCGATTAATACGCTCGCCTAACATATCGCTTTCACAGATCATGGCTAATTGACGATGACTATCAATAAAACCATGTTCAGCTGCACCAATAATAAAATAAGATCCTTTTTTTTGTTTTTGGGCGTCTGATAACTCAATGATCTGTGTGGGTGCGATTTTTATCCGTGATAACAGTTCTTGTACCGTTTCACGTCGGCCTTCGCTCTCAACAGAGAAAATTACACTACCTGAAAATTGTTCTTGGAATCGACGTAGATTGTCTAAAGGGGATTTGCTTTGCGCGTTGATCGATAAATCAGGAAGTGGCTGATAACCTAAATTAGTTTGCCCTGCTTTCTCTGGCAATGTTTCTGTTTTAAGTTGAATTCGTGGCCATTGTTTAAGCTCTTTATTAAATTTATCAACGTTAAGCCAAATATCATCAGGAGGAAGCAATGGTCGCATTGGATCAACTCGACGGCTTTCGAAACGTTGATTGATGTCTTGCCAGAATTTATCTGCAAAATCTTGAAGATCTTGCGTTACTATCAGAGTGTTTTTGGGAAAATAAGCAAATAAGTTAGATAAAGGCTGTTCAAAAAACAGCGATTGCCAATATTCAATCCCCGTAGGCAATATATGTTTACTGACTTGCTGATAAATATGTTCAGGATCACGTCTTACATCAAAGCGTTCACGCCACTGACTACGAAAGAGCTCAATCGCATTAGCATCTGTAGGAAATTCGTGTGCGGGCAATAAATTTATTTGTTCTACTTCTATTAATGTTCTTTGGGTATCAACATCAAAAGTACGCAGGCTATCAATTTCATCATCGAAAAAATCAATACGATAAGGAAATTCACTTCCCATAGGAAATAAGTCAAGCAATGCACCACGTGTTGCATATTCACCGTGCTCTAATACTTGCTCTACATGGCGATACCCAGCTTCATCGAGAGTTTTACGTAAATTATCACGAGAAAGTATCTCTCCTTTTTGCATTACCAACGCATGACTTGCGAGATAATCTGTAGGACAGACTTTCTGCATTAACGTATTGACGGGTAAGATTAAAATTCCCTTGAGAAGTGATGGAATACGGTATAGCGTAGAAAGGCGGTTTGAGATAATTTCTTGGTGAGGTGAAAAACTGTCATAAGGCAGCGTTTCCCAATCCGATAATGTCTCTACTGGATAATCACAAAACTGACGGATTTCATCTTGTAAACGTAATGCATTTTGCATGTCACGAGTAACAAGGACGACTAATCCAGAATGACGTTTGATGATCTCTGCACATTCTAGAGCACAAGCGGCACCAGTCAGTTGACCTAGCTGGCGAGTATCCCTTTGTTTTATAGGAAGTTGATAACGATATTCTGAGGACATAAGCGTGTAATGTGAACTCTTTGTTGTAGTTAACTCCCAACACATCTTCAGCGTACTCGCTAAAGCTTAAACTGGCGGGCAGGTTAAGATAAAAGAAAAACCACAGTTTGGGAATAGAGTGGTTCCATTCAGTAAGACTACCCTTTATTATCCCTGAACACTTCGCATTAGCAACAGGAACAGCACAGATTTCATGTACAATTCTGTCTCATTTTATATAGGGCTCCGTTATATGCGGGGTCGCGCGGTCGATAAGTTCGGTCGCTTCGTCTCATGGCTATCCGCTTTAGGGATCATGTTAGGTGTAGCAGCGCTTATCACAGTGACTTCTGTCATGAATGGCTTTGAGCGTTCATTGCAAGAAAGCATTCTTGCTTATCTTCCACAAGCCATAGTGACATCACCTAATGGGCAATTACCCCGACAATCAAATATAGCCGAAAATCTACTGACGCGAGAAGGTATCATAAACGTTGTCCCTTTAGTAGAAGGTGATGTTGTTTTACAAAGTAAAGACAATATCAGCGTTGGCGTCATGTTAGGAATTGAGAAAGCACAAGATGAACCCTTAACAAAGCATATTCGTTATGGTGATTTCTCGATGCTCAAATCGGGTGACTATGGCGTTATCTTAGGAAGTGGCTTAGCTAAGCAATTGAAAGCTAAAGAAGGGGATAAAATCCGTCTGATTGTACCGAGTGTCAGTCAACTCACTCCAATGGGAAGATTACCCAGCCAACGATTATTTACTGTTAAAGGCGTTTTCCAAAGTGGTGGGGATGCTGATGCCTCTCAAATTCTAGTTAATCAACAAGATGCAGCGCGTTTAATGCGTTATCAGCCAGGTAATATTACAGGATGGCGTCTTTTCTTTTCTGATCCTCTCAATATTGAAAAATACAGTGCTCAACCTTTAGCTGAACATTTAAGCTGGAAAGATTGGCGTGAACGTAAAGGTGAATTTTTCCAGGCGGTTAAAATGGAAAAAAACATGATGGGATTATTATTAAGCTTAATTATTGCTGTAGCCGCCTTTAATATTATTACCTCACTTTCTTTATTAGTTATGGAAAAACAAGGTGAAGTAGCTATTTTGCAAACCATGGGCTTAAAGCGATCTCAGATTATGTCTATTTTTATGTTGCAAGGTGCTGGTGCAGGTATGTTAGGTGCTGTTGCTGGGGGACTTTTAGGTGCATTGCTCTCTAGTCAGTTAAATACCATTATGCCGGCAGTAGGACTTATTCCACAAGGTGTTGAATTACCTGCAACACTTGAATGGGGACGCGTATTTATGATTGGCTTTGCTGCTATTGTGATTTCCCTTTTATCGACTTTATACCCGTCTTGGCGGGCCGCGACTATTCAGCCGGCAGAGGCACTACGTTATGAGTAATTCTTCTATTAATAAACAACCAATGGCATCAGAAAAGAACATGCAAATTGACAAAAATTGTTTATTGGATTGTCACGCTCTGTGTAAACAATACCAAGACGGTACAATTTCAACCCAGGTGCTGAAATCGGTTTCATTTAAAATGGAAAAAGGTGATTTTTTAGCGATTGTGGGTAGTTCAGGTTCAGGTAAAAGTACCTTATTGCATTTATTAGGTGGCTTAGATTCACCTACATCTGGCGAAGTCTTCTTTGAAGGGCAATCACTCAATACATTATCTTCTTCAGAAAAAGCCGATCTGCGTAATACACAGCTGGGTTTCATTTATCAATTCCACCACTTATTACCGGATTTTACTGCACTTGAAAATGTGGCAATGCCATTGATGATCGGTGGGAGCAGTGTTGTAAAGGCGAAAGAGAAAGCGATGTCTTTGCTTGAAGCGGTTGGTTTAAAAGAGCGAGCTCATCATCGTCCTTCAGAGCTTTCAGGTGGTGAAAGACAACGTGTTGCGATTGCAAGAGCATTGGTTAATGATCCGGCATTGGTACTTGCCGATGAGCCAACAGGTAACCTTGATCAGAAAAACGCTGAAGGTATTTTCGAGTTATTGATTAAATTAAATAAAGAGAAGCAGACAGCTTTTCTGGTGGTGACGCATGACTTATCACTGGCAGCTCGTTTTCAGCGTCAACTTGAAATGAAAGATGGTCAATTACAGCCACAAAACATGATTTCAGGAGTGAAATAATGGCGCAATTGCCACTTGCATTAGTGACCGCTTTACGTTTTTCAAGAGGGCGAAAACGTGCGGGAATGGTTTCGTTAATCTCGGTTATTTCAACATTGGGTATTATGCTTGGTGTTGCTGTTTTAATCATTGGCTTAAGTGCCATGAATGGGTTTGAACGAGAATTAAAAAATCGTATTTTATCTGTCGTTCCTCATGGACAAATTTACTCTGTTGAACAGCCATTTATACAATGGCAATCGGCATTACCTCGAATTGAAAAAACACCAGGGGTTGTCGCGGCAGCTCCGTATATCTTATTAACGGGATTGTTAGAAAAAGGTACGGAACTAAAAGCAGTGCAAGTCATGGGGGTATCTCCTGAAAAACAAGGTGATATCAGCTTATTACCTCGTTATGTACAAAACAATGCATGGCAAGATTTTCGTGGCAGTAAGCAACAAATTATTATTGGGCAAGGTGTTGCAGATGCATTAAAACTTAAACAGGGTGATTGGTTAACGGTATTAATCCCAAATAATGATGATCCCACTAAGCTATTACAACCTAAACGTATCCGCCTACAAGTCAGTGGCATATTTAAACTGAGTGGAATGCTTGATCACCAATTAGCATTAATTCCTTTAGCGGATGCTCAACAATATATGGATTACGGGCAAGGTATTACGGGGATTGAAGTGAAAACGGTTGATCCATTTTTGGCTAATGAAATTATTCATAATGCGGGTTTAAATAGTGAAGAGTATGTTTATGCTAAAAGTTGGATAAGTGACTATGGCTATATGTATAGTGATATTCAAATGATCCGTAGCATTATGTATTTATCCATGATCTTAGTGATTGGTGTGGCTTGTTTTAATATTGTTTCAACACTGATTATGGCGGTAAGAGATAAAAGCAGTGATATTGCTATTTTACGTACGCTCGGCGCACGTGATAGTCATATTCGTAATATCTTTTTATGGTACGGCTTATTATCAGGCATGATTGGCTGTATTGCAGGTGTTATTTTTGGCGTGCTAGTGGCTTATAATTTAACACCTTTAATCTCTGTTATTGAGTCATTAACAGGGCATAGTGTACTTTCAGGTGATGTTTATTTTGTCGATTTCCTCCCTTCAGAAGTGCATTTGATTGATGTTTTTTCTGTATTTATCACCACTGTGATCTTAAGCCTGATAGCAAGTTGGTATCCTGCTCGTCGAGCCACTAAACTAGATCCTGCAAGAATTTTAAGTGGACAATAAGTTTATTGACATACAACGAAGAAAAAACGCTTAAAATAGTGACGTTAGAAACGCGATATTTAAACTTGAAAACCAAGGATTGTAATGATGAAACTTAAACTTCGTCATCGTCGGCTTAGGAAGTTTCGTAAGATCAAAAGTTTACGCAGACAACATTCACGTTGTCGTTATTTTCATCTCACCCATAAAACGGAACATGAAATGAATTTACCCAAAGTTGTCGTATTAACAGGGGCTGGCATTTCTGCTGAATCAGGAATTAAAACATTTCGTTCAGAAGATGGATTGTGGGAAGAGCATCGCGTTGAAGATGTTGCAACACCTGAAGGTTATCAACGCAACCCACAATTAGTTCAGCAGTTTTATAATGAACGCCGCCGCCAATTGCAACAATCTACAATTCAGCCGAATGAAGCGCATTATGCATTAGCGAAACTTGAGCAACGCTTAGGTAAAGATAACTTCCTTCTTGTAACGCAAAATATTGATAATTTACATGAAAAAGCAGGTAGTCAGCATGTTTTGCATATGCATGGTGAATTATTAAAAGTACGTTGCCCTCAATCCCGCCAAGTTTTTGAATGGAAAGGTGATTTAGAAACAACAGATCACTGCCATTGTTGCCAATTTCCATCACCATTACGTCCACATATCGTCTGGTTTGGTGAAATGCCTATTGGTATGGATGAGATTTATCGAGCTTTGGCTGAGGCTGATATTTTTATCTCTATCGGTACTTCTGGTAATGTCTATCCTGCTGCGGGGTTTGTGCATGAAGCTAGGCTAACAGGCGCTCATACTGTTGAGCTAAATCTTGAGCCAAGTTTGGTTGAAAGCCAGTTTGAAGAAAAACATTATGGACCAGCAAGTCAGGTTGTTGATGA
Source organism: Proteus vulgaris (assembly GCF_016239305.1). Taxonomy (GTDB): domain Bacteria; phylum Pseudomonadota; class Gammaproteobacteria; order Enterobacterales; family Enterobacteriaceae; genus Proteus; species Proteus vulgaris_C. The sequence goes on from NZ_JAEHOQ010000022.1 coordinate 50,117, forward strand.
ATATGTTCATAAATTGTTTGAATTAATTAATGATCCTAAAGCTGATTTGACGCAATAATTATTTTATAGAGTTCCCTATTATTGTTATTAGAGAGATCTTAGGGGGCAAAATGGATAAATTATTAGAACGTTTTTTTGAATATATTAATTTTGATACACAATCAAAACCATCTTCAAAAATGTCACCAAGCAGTGATGGTCAGCTAAAACTGGCTAAGGCATTGGCACAAGAATTAAAAAAACTGGGTTTTTCTGATGTAACACTCAGTGACAAGGGATGTGTAATGGCAAGTTTGCCATCCAATGTTTCTTGGCCGGTGCCTGTAATTGGTTTTATTTCGCATCTTGACACAGCGCCTGATTTTTCTGGTAAGCATGTAAAACCACAAGTGCTTGAAGATTATCGTGGCGGTGATATTGCATTGGGTATTGGTGATGAAGTGTTATCACCTGTTATGTTTCCAATCTTACATTCCATGATTGGTAAAACATTAATCACTACAGACGGTAAAACCTTACTAGGTGCTGATGATAAAGCAGGAATTGCTGAAATTATTACCGCCATGGTACGTTTGAAAGAAACGAATCGACCTCATGGTGATATTCGTATTGCGTTCACACCTGACGAAGAAATTGGCCGAGGTGCACATTATGTAGATTTAAAAGCATTTGGTGCAAGTTGGGCTTATACCGTTGATGGTGGTGGTGTTGGCGAACTGGAATATGAAAACTTCAACGCAGCATCAGTGAATATTAAAATTGTTGGTAATAGTGTTCACCCTGGTAGTGCAAAAGGGGTGATGGTAAACGCATTAGGGCTAGCTTCTCGGATCCATCAAGAATTACCTGTTGATGAAACACCAGAAAATACTGATGGTTATGAAGGTTTTTACCATCTGCAAAGTATTAAAGGTACGGTAGAAAGGGCGGAGATGCATTATATTATCCGTGATTTTAATCGTAACTTATTTGAAAAACGCAAACAGAATATGATTGCGATTGCTGAAAAAGTAGGTAAAGGCTTACATCCTGATTGCTATATTGAGCTGACTATTGATGATAGTTATTACAATATGCATGATAAAGTTGTTCAATTCCCGCATGTTATTGAAATAGCAAAACAAGCAATGATTGATTGTGATATTGAACCTAACATCAAACCTATCCGTGGTGGCACAGATGGTGCTCAGCTTTCTTATCGCGGATTACCTTGCCCTAATATTTTTACTGGTGGTTATAATTTCCATGGTAAACATGAATTTATCTCTTTAGAAGGAATGGAGGCTGCGGTGAGTGTGATCATGCGTATCGCTGAAATTACGGCTGAAAGAGAAAAGGCAAAAGTGATTAGTTAATCGCTTATTGAACTTAGAAAATAAAATAATAGCCGATATATCGGCTATTATTTTTAGTTATATTGTTAACTTAGATGACTTATTTACGCTCTTTATAATCTTGCTCAACAGAAGATTTCCAATCTTCATTTAACTCTTTACCTTCAATCTTAGACTGAACGGCTTTATTAACCGATTCATAGGCATTTCCATAGCCTTTAGCATCTTGAATATATTGAGTTGAGTTAGACGATTTAATACCAATACTTTCCGCAGCACTTATCGCATCAAAATTAGCACCTAAAAAGATAAATTCCCAACTTTTCTCTTTTTCTGCTGAAGTAATTAATGATTTTACTTTTTCTAGCGAATATTCACGGCTACTATTTTCTTCACCATCAGTTATGATCACCATCATAACATTTTTATAAGGTGAATTTGGTTTATTTCCTTCAGTGATCGCATTTCCCACTGCATCTAACAATGCGGTAGTACCTGATGCAAAATAATCATTAGCAGTTAAATCTTCAATCTTATTAATATCAATACGGTTATGTAATTTTTTAGCCTTACTATCAAATAAAATCGTGGTGATATAGACTTTTTCTGGGCGATTTTTATTTTCAGCTAAAATGGTATTGAATCCACCAATAGTATCTTTTTCATATCCTTGCATTGAACCACTTTTATCTAATACAAAAATGATATCTGTTTGTGCTGGTGGTGCTTTCACATTGGCTATTTCTACTGTTTTTGCAAATACCATGGACGGTAAAATAAACGCAGCGATTAAAAAAATAAACTTTTTCATAGACGACTCCATTGTCGAAAAAAGAAGTGGAGCAGTAAAAATCTAAATTTATCTTAGAAGATATTGATAAAATAAAATAGGAGAAACGACTGAAAAATAGACAATGTTTTTATAGGGGAACTTATTTAATTAAAAATAAAATAATTTTATAATAATAGGCTTACTTATTATTTATTATTAAACTTTTAATATAGACTTAATATTAATAACTCTTTGGTAGATTGAACTTGTTGAATATCTCTTATAATCGTAATGAAACGAAAATATATAATATAAGGATATTGAATGGAAACCATAACAGGAAAATTATTAAAACCTGTAATAGAAGAGCAACTAAGTTCTCATAAAAAGAAAGTAATTAAAAAGTCTGAGCAACAATCATTTATTATTATTTTTAGCTATTTTCTGATGACTTTTTTAATCTCACTTTCTCTTTATGCAACAAATAGCAAACATACATTATTACTTTTTTTCTTACAGTGTACATTTTTTATCGTTATTCCTTTTTTCTTTCATAATACTAGAGTACTTTTAAAAGAATCGTTAAATTATTTAATGCGTTAAATTTTAGAATAAGAGATGTTTTAAAACATCTAATAATAAAAAAACACCCCAAAGTTGGTGTCCAACTTTTGGGGTGCAGTTCAAACATGACAGGGCTTTATAATTTATCATGAAAATTAGTGGTAATTAATCTTCAAAATACCAATAGCCTTGATTAACTAAGTGTGTTAATAAACGCACAAACTTCGGATCAGATAGCGCCTCACCTAGGTGTTGTTTATCAATATAATCATATTGGCAAAGCGCATCTGCTGCTTCAATATGATCAGTATCTATTAACTCACCATTTACAAAACAGCTATCCCCAACACGCAGTGCACGAATGCCATTTAAACGATGAAGCTGTTCACCTTGTTGCAGTAAATCATGAATTTCTGCGTTTTCATATAAAGGCTCAGGAACTGCAAGATCGAGTTCATGGCGAGATTGAGAAATAAATTCACCAAACCAATGGCGGAATACTTCTGGTTGAGCTAGTAAATCTTCCATCATTTCATGAAGTTTATTTAACTCTTGATGTTGCACTAATGCTGAATTTTCACGCTCTGTTAAATCAGGATCACTATAACGATAACTACCTAAATCGTTAGCTAACACATAGTCAGCAAAACCACTAAAAAGTTCACGTGCATTAGGGGCTCTGAAACCAACAGAGTAGTTTAGCGATCCTTCAATCGCATAGCCTTCATGTGGGAATCCAGGTGGGATGTAAAGAATATCACCCGGTTCTAATTCTTCATCAATAATGGCTTCAAAAGGATCCACTTGAAGTAAATCAGGGTGAGGGCAGTGTTGTTTCATCGGAATTTTTTCACCCACACGCCAATGACGACGCCCCTGTCCTTGAATAATAAAAACATCATATTGATCAAGATGCGGGCCTACACCACCACCGGGAACAGAATAAGAGATCATTAAATCATCAATGCGCCAATCGGGTAATACACGAAATGGCTTCATTAATGCCGCACTAGGAAAATGCCAGTGATCGACAGCCTGTACAAGTAAAGACCAGTCTTTATCACCAAGTCCTTCGAAGTGCTCAAAAGGCCCGTGTTTGACTCCCCATTGTCCGTCTTGACAACTAACAAGACGGCTATCCACTTCATCTTCCATTGCAAGACCAGCAAGTTCGTCAGGAGATAAAGGATCAACAAAACGTGAGAAGCCGTTTTTAATTAATAAAGGGCGTTTTTGCCAATGGCTTTCGAGAAATGATTGCCAATCTAAATTAAGTTTATAGTCCATTGTGTATATCCTGAATTCGGGAAGCCTGGAGTCATAATATAATGAATTTTAACTTCCTGCTAAACATTCCTTTGAGCAATGTGAGTAACAGCGAGTAACACTGTAATAACTGTGTAGATATCATACATAATACAGTGTGTAGAGTGGAGTATTTGATAAGAAAGTGTTTTTTATAAAGAATTGTTATTCACGCTAAGTCGTGAGTTGTTGTTCTGCAAAAGTGACAATTATGCGCGCGCCTCCTAAAGGGCTATCTGTTATGCTAATTTTGCCACTATATTGTTCAATAATATCAACAGCAATAGATAATCCTAAACCTTGTCCTGGGCGTAAAGTATCTGCTCGAGTTCCTCGTTGGAAGATGGCTTCCCTTTTTTCAGGGCTGACACCGGGACCATCATCATCAACAATGATTATTACGCTGTTTTCATTATTGCTTACATTGATTTCAACAAATTCTAAGCAGTATTTGCAGGCGTTATCAAGAATATTACCCATCACTTCCATAAAATCATTTTTCTCACCTAGCCACATGATTTCAGGTGAAACATTGAGTGTTAAATCAACGCCTTTTGACTGATAAACTTTATTTAATGCACTACAAAGATTATCTAACAGCCCTGACAGTGAATGGAGTTTTCGCGTGGTAATGTCGTGATCACCATGAATAGATGCTCGATGCAGATAATAACCGACTTGCTGTGAAATTCGTTCTATTTGATCGAGCATGATAGGTTCAGCTTGCTCTATCGTCATTTGCTTACCAGATCGCAAAGAGCGTAATGTTGATTGTAATACGGCAAGTGGCGTTTTTAAGCTGTGAGTAAGATCAGATAAACTTGTGCGATATTTACTGTAACGGCTTCGTTCATTACGCAATAACACATTTAAATTTCGGACTAACCCTTTTAATTCTGTTGGTGGGTTTTCATCTAAATCATTACGTGTCCCTTTTTCTAATGCACTGATTTGTTCTATCACTTGCTTGATAGGCCGTAAGCTCCAATGTGCAGCCAACCAAATTAAAGGTACAACTAAGAATAAATTAGCGAGAATAATATATAAAAACCAGTCCCAAACCTGACTGACTTTTTGCATACGTTGAGGAATTGGATCGATAACAGCGATTGCCATATAAGGCATATTATCAGCCGCAGGATAATGGTTAATTACCACGGAGTGAGTTAAAAATTCGTTACTTGAATATTCTTCGAGACGTTTGAGATAAACGCGGTATTGAGGCAACTGTTGCAGCATTAAACGAGTTGTTTTGACATCAACAGAAATTTCAAATAACCCTTCCTCATGACGCCATTTATGTTTAATGCTATCAGGAATGGCTTCAGGTAAGTCAGAAGGTGTCCATAAGACATTGCCTTTATCATCAAAAACGACCACCAGCGATGTATTGTTATTATTCAGATTTGTTGGAAACTCAATATTCAGCTTACCTTTATTCCACTGAGCTAAGCTATAATAAAGATTACTCTGACTACGCATCAGCATAAAAGTGGTTTTATCTACACTGACAATAGAACCAACTATAGCAACCAATCCATAAGAGAGTGTAAGAGCCAAAATAATAGCACTCGTTGCAAGTAAAAATCGTGTTCGTAATGAGAGTGGAGAGCGCTGTTTTTTTTGCATATTAAGGTTTCATATCAAAACGGTAGCCTTGTCCACGTACTGTCACGACAACATCATCGGGGTATTTTTCTAAGATTTTTTTACGTAATCGCCCCATTAATACATCAATAGTATGGCTTTCTTTTAATTCAGCATCAGGATACAACTGACGCATCAATGCATCTTTGCTAACAACTTTGTTTTGATTGCGCATTAATGTTTCTAAGATCGTATATTCAAATGCTGTTAATTTAATTTGCTCGCCTGAAATCATGAACTCTTTACGTGACAAATCCAACTCAAAAGGTTCAATCGAGAGTGTTTGTGATGCAATTCCCATGTTCCTTCGCATTAATGCCTGAATACGTGCAACAATTTCCTCAAAATGAAAAGGTTTTGTCACATAGTCATCAGCACCCGCATTTAATGCGGAGACTTTTTCTTGCCAACTTTCTCGTGCCGTTAAGACCATTATTGGTAGGGTGATATTATTTTCCCTCCATCTACGAATAAGGCTAATGCCATCTTCATCTGGTAATCCTAAATCCACAATGGCAACATCTGGTGTACCTTCTGCTATAAAACTATCTGCTTCTTTGGCGTCTTCTGCTACGTCAACTTGGTGACCTGCATCACGAAACTGCACAGATAAGTGATGACGAAGTAAGATATTATCTTCAATAATTAAGATCCGCATTATTCCACCTTGAGTACAATCGGTAAAAATACACCGTTGTAAAATAAATATAGGACATGATAGTCAGTCTATTAGATAAAAATATAAGGTTATCATAGACAATCTATTGATTAAAAAATACTGTAGCCAGCAAAGTGTTTAGGTTATAGATAGCTTTCTTCATTTTTTTGTTATAAAAAAAGGCAGAAATTATCTGCCTTTTTCGTGTGATAAATTAGTTTAATTTATCAACAAACTGAGTTGCAAAACCAATATAACTTTCAGGTGTCATTGCCTTTAAGCGTGTTTTTTCATGCTCAGGCAACTCTAAACCGTCGATAAAAATAACCATGTCTTGCTCAGTAATACGTTTACCACGAGTCAATTCTTTTAGTTTTTCATACGGTTTTTCAATGCCATAACGACGCATTACGGTCTGAATTGGCTCTGCTAACACTTCCCAGTTACAGTCTAATTCTTCGCGAAGATGTTTTTCATTCACTTCAAGCTTATTAAGGCCTTTCATGGTTGATTGGTAAGCAATTAATGCATAACCAATACCCACACCTAAATTACGTAAAACGGTTGAATCCGTTAAATCACGTTGCCAACGCGAAAGTGGTAATTTGCTAGAAAGGTGCCCCATAACTGCATTGGCTAACCCTAAGTTTCCTTCCGAGTTTTCAAAGTCAATTGGGTTTACTTTGTGTGGCATGGTGGATGAGCCAATTTCGCCTGCAATAGTTTTTTGTTTAAAGTGATTCAGTGCTACATAACCCCAAATATCACGATCGAAATCGATCAAAATTGTATTGAAACGGCTAATACAATCAAAAAGTTCAGCAATATAATCATGCGGTTCAATTTGTGTTGTATATGGGTTCCATGTAATACCTAATGAAGTTACAAATTCTTCACTAAATTGGTGCCAGTTTACTTCAGGATAAGCAGCTAAGTGTGCGTTATAGTTGCCGACGGCACCATTGATTTTACCTAGGATTTCAACTTGTGTAAGTTGACGATATTGACGTTCCATGCGGTAGGCAACGTTAGCAAACTCTTTACCCATTGTAGAGGGGGTCGCAGGTTGACCATGAGTACGAGAAAGAAGAGGTAAGTCGCGGTATTCTTGCGCCATTTTACTAATTGTATCAATAAGCTCACGCCATGTTGGTAGTAGGATCTCTTGGCGAGCGGTTTCTAGCATAATGGCATGTGACAGATTATTAATATCTTCAGAAGTGCAAGCAAAGTGAATAAATTCAGAAACCTGATGTAAAGCAGGGATGGTCGCCACTTTTTCTTTTAAGAAATATTCTACAGCTTTTACGTCGTGATTTGTGGTGCGTTCGATAGATTTAATACGTGCCGCATCTTCTTCATTAAAATTAGTCACAATCGCATCAAGGTAATCGTTTGCGTTTTTTTCAAAGGCGGGAACTTCTTTAATGTCGGCGCAAGATGCTAGCTTTTGTAGCCAGCGAACTTCTACCTGTACACGGAATTTCAGAAGACCGAATTCACTAAAAATAGAACGTAACGACGAAGTTTTACTACCGTAACGACCGTCAATCGGTGAAATCGCTGTCAGCGAAGATAATTCCATTGTTGGCAACTCCCAGGTTGAATTTAAAGTATTAACATTGAGCGAGAAAATCATCAGCTTGTCGGATGATCGTTTTTTGATGCAATAAAAAATCAAAACGACGACCACCAACTTGACGCCAGAGCACGGCACTACGGATACCCGTTAATAATAACGCTCTAACTTTAGCTTGAATAATTGGATTTTTTAACAGTTCGATAGAGCCATGAACTTGAATACGAGGCCCTACAGGGCTAACCGCATCAACATAAACGCCAGCTAGTGCATTAAAGACACCTTCAGACATAGGTTCAAAATAGCTTTTTTGACGCTCTAATTGAGAAATTTTTTGTGATAAACGTGAACTATAATCATCATTTCGTCCGATTAAACGTTCTAAGTTGATTAAACCTTGTTGATAAGTCATCAACTCTAGCGTTAATTTTTCTCTTCTTACTGCCTGATGAATAGCTTTCAGTGTTTGAAAGCCTAATTTTAGATGGCTAATTTGATTACCATAAACATCAAGTGTTGATGTTGGATTGAGATTAAAAATACTGTTAACCATCACTTCAACATCATTCTCGTTCGCACTACCTTGGTAAGCAATTTGCTGAACAAGACGACTTGCCTGGCAGACGCCTGCCAGTGCAAGTGTTATATCACGAAAATCTTTAGCCACGTCTACTCCTGAATACGGGTTTCAATGATACCGCCACCTAAACAGACTTCGTCTTGATAAAAGACGGCTGATTGTCCCGGTGTTACAGCAGCAACGGGATAATCAAAGCGGACTTCAATTTTATCTTCACTTAATGGTGTTACTGTACACGCAATATCAGGTTGGCGATATCGTGTTTTAACAGTACAGCGGAAAGCTTCAGTAATTGGTTCTCTTGATACCCAATGCAATTGTTGAGCAATTAAGCCGACAGACATTAATCTTGGGTGTTCATGACCTTGTGCCACAACAAGAATGTTGTTTTCAACATCTTTATCAACGACATACCAAGGGGAGTCGTCACCGTCTTTTGTTCCACCAATACCTAAACCTTTACGTTGACCTAATGTGTGATACATCAATCCTTGGTGTTCACCAATAGTTTCACCATCAACGGTGATGATAGGGCCAGGTTTAGCTGGGAGATAACGTGATAAGAAATCGGTAAATTTACGCTCACCAATAAAACAAATACCTGTTGAGTCTTTTTTCTTTGCTGTCGCTAAATCAAGTTTTTCAGCGATTTTTCTCACTTCAGGTTTTTCCATTTCACCCACAGGGAAAAGGCTTTGTGCGATTTGCTCGTAACTTAATGTATATAAAAAGTAGCTTTGATCTTTGTTGTTATCAACACCGCGAAGCAATTGGCTTTTGCCATCAACATCACGACGACGTACATAGTGACCTGTTGCGATATAGTCAGCGCCCAAATCTTCCGCTGCATATTCTAAAAATGCTTTAAATTTTATTTCTTTATTGCACAGAATATCGGGGTTTGGAGTACGGCCTGCTTTATATTCAGATAAAAAATGTTCAAAAACATTATCCCAATATTCAGCGGCAAAATTGATAGTATAAAGCTCAATGCCAAGTTTATCGCATACGGCTTGCGCATCGGCAAGATCCGTTGAAGCTGAACAATATTCTGTATCGTCGTCTTCTTCCCAGTTCTTCATAAACAGACCAACGACCTGATATCCCTGTTCCTTAAGAAGATAGGCTGAGACGGATGAATCTACGCCACCGGACATTCCTACGATGACTTTTTTTTGGCTGTTATCTGACATAACTGGATCTCACTGCGGAAAAATAAGCGCCATACTTTACCATATCACTGATGCAGGTGCATCAAGTGTTGCTCTGTTTTTGATGCTTTATTTTTCTATTCTCTGTTATTTAGTTAAAGGGCGCGCCAAAGCTAGTTAAAATAGAAAGAGGGTAGCGTTCACCTTGTTGATAACATAACAGACTTTCTCTCACTAAAGGTGAACGTAGTTGCTGGCTTTGGACAATTTCATCAGCACTAACCCAGTGACAACAATTGATATCGCTATCATTAGGGTGAGTTTCAAATTGCTCTTGCGCTTCAATAAGAAAAAGAAAACGTAGAAAAGGTGTTTTATCAGGAGCAATCCATTGATGTAATTTAAGAAAATATTGAACAGGAAGCGTTAATCCTGTTTCTTCCCATAACTCACGTTGAACGGCTTGAATAAGTGTTTCATTGGCTTCAAGGTGCCCTGCAGGTTGATTCCACGTTGCTTTTCCATTGACAGTTTCTTCAACAACGAGAAACTTATTTTGCGCATGAACGATACACGCGACAGTCACATGAGGTTTAAACAAAATCAATCTCCTTCCATTCACCAGGTAATAAATTATCTAATGTAATATTTCCCATACTAAAGCGGATCAAGCGTAATGTAGGATAACCAATATGAGCCGTCATTCGTCTTACTTGACGGTTTTTACCTTCAAATAAGGTGATTTTTAGCCAAGTTGTTGGAATAGTTTGGCGTTCTCTAATAGGCGGATTTCTCTCCCATAACCATTCTGGTTGCTCAACTATTTCGATTTGTGCTGGCAATGTTTTGCCATCTTTAAGCTCTAATCCATCCCGAAATTGTTGTAATGCTACTGCACAAGGAACACCTTCTACCTGAGCATAGTAGATTTTTCCTGTTTTTTTGCCCGGTTGTGTTAATTTTGCTTGTAGCTTCCCATCATTTGTTAAGACTAAAAGTCCTTCACTGTCTCTATCTAAACGTCCTGCTGCATAAATATCATGGATAGGAATAAAATCTTTTAGTGTTTTTCTACCGCTTTCATCAGTAAATTGGACTAGCACATCAAAGGGTTTATTAAAGATAACGACTTTACGTTCGCCTCTTGGACGTGCTGGTTTTCTCTGTGCTGATGGAGTGTGGTATTTTCTCGATTTAGCGCTATTTTTAAGTTGATTTGCCATAGTTAATTTTTGTAAAAAATGGGAGATTGATTATACCTTAAAAGAGAAGCGATTGGCGTTAGCTGAATAATCAAGTAGTATTGACAGGTCTCTTACAAAAAATTAACAAAGCGTGCGCTTACATGAAAGGAGAGGTAAATGGAAAGCAAAGTAGTTGTTCCGGCTAATGGCGCTAAAATTACACTAGATGCTAAAGGTAAGCTTGTTGTTCCAAATAATCCGGTTATCCCTTATATCGAAGGGGACGGTATCGGTATCGATGTTACGCCAGCAATGTTAAAAGTTGTTGATGCAGCAGTTGAGAAAGCTTACGGCAAAGAACGTAAGATTGAGTGGATGGAAGTCTACACTGGTGAAAAATCAACGCAGGTGTATGGTAAAGATGTTTGGTTACCAGAAGAAACCTTAGATCTTATCCGCGAATATCGAGTTTCTATTAAAGGTCCTCTTACTACGCCAGTTGGCGGTGGTATCCGTTCATTAAATGTTGCATTACGCCAACAACTTGACCTCTATATTTGCCTACGCCCAGTACGTTATTACAAAGGCACTCCAAGCCCAGTCAAACAGCCAGAACTGACCGATATGGTTATCTTCCGTGAAAACTCAGAAGATATTTATGCCGGTATTGAGTGGAAAGCGGGCTCAGCAGAAGCAGATAAAGTGATCAAATTCCTGCAAACTGAAATGGGTGTTACCAAAATCCGCTTCCCACAAGATTGCGGTATTGGTATTAAGCCTTGTTCAGAAGAAGGTACTAAGCGTTTAGTTCGTGCCGCAATTGAATATGCTATTGATAATGATCGCGATTCAGTCACATTGGTACACAAAGGTAATATTATGAAATTTACCGAGGGTGCCTTTAAAGATTGGGGTTATGAGTTAGCTCGCGAAGAGTTCGGTGGTGAATTATTAGATGGCGGTCCTTGGGTCAAAATCAAGAATCCAAAATCAGGTAAAGAGATCATCGTTAAAGACGTTATTGCTGACGCATTTTTACAACAAATTCTGTTACGCCCAGCAGAGTACGATGTTATCGCATGTATGAACCTAAATGGTGACTATATTTCTGATGCATTAGCTGCTCAAGTGGGTGGTATTGGTATCGCACCTGGCGCAAATATTGGTGATGAGTGTGCATTGTTTGAAGCAACACACGGCACAGCACCAAAATATGCAGGCCAAGATAAAGTTAACCCTGGCTCAATTATCCTTTCCGCAGAAATGATGTTACGCCACATGGGGTGGACAGAAGCTGCTGACTTAATCATTAAAGGTATGGAAGGTGCGATTGCCGCTAAGACCGTAACTTATGATTTCGAGCGTCAGTTAGAAGGCGCTAAACTGCTGAAATGTAGCGAGTTTGGTGACGCGATTATCAAACACATGTAATTGTTGATTTGATAAATAGTTAACGGGAGCTTATTAGTTCCCGTTTATTTTTTGTACTATAAAATTCTTCCCCAAAATATCCCCAAAACTCTTCCCCAAAACTGTTCAATTAAACAGCAATAATTTGCCATTCTTTGCCTCTATCATCGTGGTATTTATCAGTCATATTTTGTGTTTTATGGCCCAATAATTTTTGTGTATTAATTCCTTGTTCTCGATAAAGTCGCTCAGATAAAGATCGCTGTTCATGGAAAGTAGGTGCGGTACCTTTTTCCCAAGTTAACCCACATTTATCTCGCGCTTTTTTAAACGTTGTGGTTAATGTATTTGGTGTGACTTGTTCACCACGTTTCGCTTGTGCGGTGGTATGCCGATAATGCACGAGATATTTACTCACAACAGCATCACGACATTGAGCAACAACATCCCTTAAAGAGAGATTGATAGCTTCACATTTTAGCGAGAGAGGGATGGCTAACTTACTGCCCGTTTTCTCTTGCTGTATGTGTAACATGTCATCCCAAATATCAGAGAATTTCATTTTACAGATATCACCGATCCGCTGACCTGTGGTTAAGGCGAGCAACATTCCACATTGCAGGTAAGGAGGGTGGTTCTTAGCTTGCTGGTAAATAGTGCGCCATTCTTCCAATGTCATGCGTTCTCTTTTCACTATATTCCGTGGTTGTTTAGTTGCTTTCGCAGGATTGTAACCAGGCGGAACATAGCCAGCATGTTGAGCTTCTTTAAATACATCAATAAGCACCATGCGAACGACCTGAGCCATTCTTGAATGTCCTAATACTTTGATGGAATCTATTATTTCAGCGATATCTAATGCGGTTATCTCTTTTAATATTTTCGTACCACAATACTGACGGAATAAATTAATGGGTTTCATTTTTTGTCGATAAGAATTAATTTTTAATTCACCGATATCTAATCTTTCTTTTTGAATATCTAAATATTTATCTATCCATATATCGACAGATATTTCAGACTTATTTGTCTTAATTTTTGATAACCGTTCATTAATACTTAATAACTGTCGAGTATGTTGTTCAGCAATAATTGTATTGGCTTGAATGGCAGTTTCTCTCGCTTCTTGTTCGTCAGTGCCTAAGCTATGAAATGTACCGGTGATGGGATGTTTATATTGCCAATAAATTTTGCCGTTACGTTTATCTAGCTTTCGATATAAATTAGGGATAATAATTTTATGGGTTCGTGGTCGGGCAGCCATCTGTAATTATCCTCTTAAGTCGTTCCGTTGATTTAGTAGGAATTTGAGGGAGAGACAGATAGCCCACATAACGAGCTTCTCTATCAACCATCCACTTGCGGCCAACTTTCATTGCAGGTGGTGCAATAAGGTTATTTTTTGCGTATTTTTGTAATACCGTCATGCAAGGAGAGGCATCTCCAAATTCCAACCTTGCCCACGCTTCAAGAGTCACCATTCTTGACATATTTTCTCTCCACGTTATTTATACTCAGTTTAAATAAATATTAATTAGCGTAATCCGTTAAGCAGTATTTTAAATAATATGAATAGCGATACGAGGATAAGGTAATCCAATCGGCGCAAAAGGAATATCATCATCAAAGTCCATTGGGGGGGCATTATGTTTAGGAGATTGTTGTGGGCTCCATCCGTGTTGATGAGGTGATGGTTGTGATTTCTGGTTTCCTGTCTGATTGTTGTTACCTAACATTTGCATTGAGCCATTAATATTCACTACAACTTCCATGCTGTATCTGTCTTGTCCATTTTGATCTTGCCATTTACGTGTTTGTAATTGGCCTTCGATATAGACTTGTGAACCTTTACGCATATATTCTCCAGCGATTTCGGCAAGTTTTCCGAATATCACAACTCTATGCCATTCAACACGTTCCTTGGTTTCACCTGATTGTCTATCTTTCCATGAATCGCTGGTGGCTAATGTAATATTAGTAACTGCATCGCCATTTGGGAGGTAACGCATTTCAGGATCTTGGCCTAGATGTCCTATCAATAAGACTTTGTTTACACCTTTACTTGCCATTACATCGCCTCCAATTCAGATTTTCTGATGTTATATACTTCCTTTGCTTTTGATTGTTCAGGCGTTTTTCTGAGTAACTTCCATGTTTCACCAAACTCTTTTTTCAAAATATTGAGATCTGTAATAGCCATTGTTGAATTAGTAAAATCTTTCAATATTTGATCTGGTGTTCTCGGTGCTACATTGTGGACTTCTGCATCAGCATCGATTGCTGTTTCTTCGGTTGGTATACAAAATGTTTGAAAAGCTGCGTATTTATATGCAATAGACATGGCTTTATTTGTGGCTTTGTCTCCGCTATCCATCGCTTCACCATAAGTCACAACCGTGTGTTTGCTTCCATCTTCAACAGAAACAAATTCAAACTCAGCTTTTACTACAACATAGAATAACAAGCCACCTCTTTGTGTTTGTCTTTCCGTGATGGTACGTTCAATGATCCGTGGAAGAATAAGCAATCCATGCTTAACTAGAGCAGGGGCAAGGGCGTTATATACAGCGTCAATTCCTCTGAACATAAATCCTTGTTGTTGGTTTACACTTCCTTTTTTAATGCCCGTTTCAGCCATTTCTCTAGCAACATTACTAATAGCTTTGTATACAGCAGTCATATTAATCCCCTAAATATTGACCTTGACGGCGATCACTTCCGTAGTAATCGACTTCAAATTTATTACTAGGTACATATGTCCTTTTTGAATCTCGTTGGGCTCGAATATGCTCAGGAAGAGGAGGGTGATTCTTGGATGCATCTAAATTCATATACCAAAGCGTCATAGCGAGTCGCTGTTCAGCTATGCTAGGCGAATTGTTAGGTATTTCTCCTTCAATAATAGCTATTGCATGAGCGAGAACTTCTTTGAAATTTCTTTTCGGAGTAGATGAACTTAGTCGAGGGTATTTATCATTTGGGTATATTTGATTATTAAAATTATTCACAAAAAATTACCTCTATCCATAGAGCCTATTCATTGGGATATTCATTTCTTTGCATACCTTTGCGTTGTATTGCTGTTTTATGCCATAAGCCTGTTTTAATGTCTGATTGGCCTTATTCCATCCATGTTCATCTTTGAGAAAATGAGCGTTCCTTGCTTGGCTTTGAGCTAAACAAAGTGTGTATTTATCAATGTTCATGTTTACCTCTGGATGTGCAAAACCCTCACTAATCAAGTGATAGTGATAGTGGTAGTGATTAATATATTCTGGTGTTGGCGAAAAAAAGATTTAGACGAGAGGAAATATTTTTATTAATGTTTAACTTTGTTTACTAAGGTATTTAAAACTGCTTTTTTTAATGCCGTTTTTATCGCATTTTCTCCAATCAAATTATCTGAGAAGTCACTTAACAATATAGCTAATTCAGGGATTTCATCTGAAGCATTTATTTGAGTGTTTACTTCTACTCGATGTGGTTTATTTTCAATGTGATTTAAAGTTAATTTGACGTTAATAACGACAGAAGTATCTTGTTGAGTCATTTTTATTTTCCATTTATGATGTTTTGATAATTAAGATAATAAAAGTTATGGAAATATTACTCTTTAAGTAATTTTTTTAATTCTATAATTTTATCAATAAGTATATTTACCTCAGAGTCAGTAAGGATGTTACTGCTCAAAATTGAAATTTCTTTTTCAATAATTAATATTTCATCATCTATTGAGTTAGCTTTTGGTATCATTTCTAAATATATTTTTTTTACATCTTTATCCAAATCTTCAAATTCCTTTTTAAAGGATTTTATATCCGACAATGTTTTCATATATTGAGGTAATTGTTGTTTGTTAAACTCATTTGATTTGAGTAAACATTTAATATTTTTTATCTCATATTCTATTGGTCGGTTATGCTCTCGTTTCAAACTGAATGCTTCAATTGAGGAATTAAGTTTTGCTAGATTTTCATTGAATGATTCTAATATGGATACAGTGTGTTCTAAAACACTATTGGCACTATTAATTATGTCGAGAATATTTTTTTTCATTATTGAACCACATAGTTAGAATAAAATAGCTTAGATTATAGTATCTCCTTTATGTAAAATATGAGATGAAAGTCAATCATTCAATTAATTTGATATACTGATTATCCAATATAAGGTGGTTTCTAATTTATTTTGCAGTGACACAAAATTTATCCTTTGATTTTTTTGTTCTAACACTCGAAAACATAACTATGTTTGGTAAACAACAGTTATCAGGTGATGATTGATACTTAGGTTCAATATTTCTAGTCACAGGAATGTGGCTTAGTGATAGTGTCTTTTCAACGCGGTTTAATTTTTTAGTTTCTAGTTGAAATATTGAGTCTAGTTGTATCTCAATATCTCTAATTGCAATGGCTTCGACTTTCCGTCTGGCATGACGTCTATTTGCAGAGTTACCACGTAAAAAGTCTGGTTTGCGTGATTTCTTCACTTTTATAGTTGCCATATATCCTCCAAACAGTTGGCTTTAGTGATTGGTGATAAAATAATGAAACACCAATCCGAAAACCTTCTGTGAAGGTTGACGCTTTATCAGCGTCGCCGTTCTGGTAGCTAATACACAGCTCGCCACCATCGTTGTTTAAGAACTTCAACGTGCTGTGTTACGTTGATGTGCTTAGTTTAATAAATACTAAAATTTAGGTCAAGTATTTACTAAACATGATTTAGTTAATAATTAACAACGCTATGAATGTTAAGTAAATTTATTTGTGAAAAATCGCAGGTTGTAATGTCGAACATTTATTTCGAGGAGAGAGGTACAAAAAAGCCTTCTCAGAAGGAAGGCTAGAGTCAGGCTAATTTTTGCTTAGCAAACTTAATTGCTGAATCTTTATCTTTAGCTTCAAAGTGAGTTATCTTATATTTATCTAGGGTGTACCTAATTTCATCAATAGCCTTTGACTCTGGGGTTTTTAATTTGACTTTGTGGTCAATAGTGAATAGTACATTATTGAATGTCAGTATTTTCTCATCAACAGCTCGTCTTATTCTGGCTACCCACTTATCACAATGCTCAAGCATTTTGCTTGGCTCAATTTGGTTGAATGCAAGTGGCTTTATGGCACAAAGAATCTCTTTTGCACTTGTCTCTGCTACTAGTGGCATTTCAAAACTAGTGAGCTCTCCCCCTAATCTGATTTTTTTAAATGCGCCTTTTAGCTCGCTGTGAACTTGGAATCTATGTCTTAATTCTGCGGCTAAGATGTCTTCTCTGCGCTCTTTTGTATTGCCTGTTTGTTTAATAAATTTGCTGTATAGCCTATCAAGCTCTTCATTTGCATTGTGAGCCATTAATACACGAACAGGGCTATAACAAAAGATAGACTCACGCTTTTCGGTTAAGTTAAAAAAGAAGTCTCTTAATCCTTCAGCAGAATTAAAGTTAGATGCAATATCTGATGCTACGTTTAATTCATTTTCTATTAATGGTTTAACCACTTTAAAGATAGAGTCATCCCTAAAAAAATTCTGGATTCTAGCATCGTTAGACTTCGTCAAACTAAAATGAAGTTCGTTGGTTTTCGGAGAGCAAATAACCACACCTACATTCGCAAATTCTTCAGTTTCTGCGTATGGAGCATATCTTATAATGCTGTAAAGTAATGGTATTTTCATATTATTGTACTCCTAAACTCACTACTTCTTCCTCTAGCTACGGTATGTAATATATTGTTAGAAATACTATTTTTGGATAACTCATCATCAACCCATTCAGTTGGTATTTCCTCTAGTGCATCATCGCATGAAGAGTTAATACATTCTATTAATTCTTCATTGGATATTGCATCGAACATGTCATATTGCCAACTTCTGTTTTTTGGTGAGAATACATGGAATTCAAACATGTCTATGTTGCAGTTTGGATCAAATGCAAGATTATGGTCTATTAAATAATAGCTTTGTTTTTTTACGTTATAAATAATATTTACATTACCACCAAGTTTGGTAAGTGACCTGTCTGAGTTATTTATCAATCTATCAAATAGGTATATTTCTTTTTGTTTTTGTATGTCAATAAGTTGGTGAGCCAATGTAAATGTAATACTAGCTGAGTCCTCGATAAATTGAGAAGCGAATGCATATCCACAGGAAAGCTTTCCTTTTAGATCAGGAGGTAAAAAATCAACAATGTCACTTGGAACATATACGATAGCAAAATCAGGGATCGGCAAATTGATTTTCTTTGCTATAGCTGATGCCACATATTCATGAATTAATTCTCTTCTTGATACAGATGCATTGCTTTTTATAACGTAAAGATTTCCATCATCACAAGAGCATAAAATAGGTTTTGTAGAGCCAGCGTCCATTTGGCGAATAGCCTCTGTGACTTCTAATTGATTATTATTTTGCATTAATCAAAATCTCGAATTTATCTACACCTAAAACGTGTTGTTAGACTGTTGGGAAAAATGCTTTACCTGTTTTTTCGCAGATATCAATAAACTTGATAGGTTTAACTATAGCTGCGACATAATGAATTGTATCTACTTGATCTGGTGATAACGTTATTGGTTTATGTGAGTTGTTGATACTGGTGAATTGATAGTCTCCATCTCTAGTTTTATTAAAGATTTTTATCATGTTGTGACCATCAATCGTGCGTACAAATACCTCGTCACCTGTCTTTACTGAAGTATTGGGTTCAAAGACAACATACTCACCTGATTGAATGCGAGGCCACATGCTGTCACCTTTAACTTTAAGTCCGTATGCATCAACATCATCACTGTATATTTTTAACCATCCACTATGGGCTTCAATCATATCAACAGCACCATCGACACCTAGAAATGCTTCGCCACGTACTT
Organism: Proteus vulgaris; assembly: GCF_016239305.1. Classification (GTDB taxonomy): domain Bacteria; phylum Pseudomonadota; class Gammaproteobacteria; order Enterobacterales; family Enterobacteriaceae; genus Proteus; species Proteus vulgaris_C. Next base: position 69,173 of record NZ_JAEHOQ010000022.1, read on the forward strand.
TGACTAAACCTGATGGTATTCTACCTATGAATTCAACCTCATCATCCTGAATATCTTGGGTATCCAGATAACCAATAGGCATCCCATAGTCTCTTTCTAGACGACGAGCTGCCTTCTCTCCAAACGATGATTTACCACTCATCAGTTGAGATATATAGCTTTTCTCTTTAGTGGGCAGGGTTTTACCTTTAAACCACTGTGAGAGTTTTATTTGTCTTAATTTTTTTATTTCCATACCTTTATTTTGATTAGTAATGACCAAACAAGCAAATACTTGACGTTGGGTTTAGTGTTTAATAAACTCCATGTTTAAAACTAATGGAGAGTAAATATGGAGTTAAAAAAATATATAGATTCACTTGAGTGGGGTGGTGCTAAAGAATTAGCTGACCAATTAGGTGTTTCGAAGTCTTTCCTTTCTCAAATGGCATCTGGTGTTAGTGCTATTTCTCCTAAACGTTGTGTTGAAATTGAAATAGCAACAAATGGTGCAGTTACACGCAGAGATTTAAGGCCAGACGATTGGTATAAAATTTGGCCTGAATTAGAAACTGTATAGTTTTATTCGCTCTTTAACAATCGCAGTTTTTGACTGCTACGGAGTCGCTGATAAAGCGACAACTCTTCCCCCAATATCAACTCATACGGAATGAGCCACGGATCATTATTGTCCCTTAGTTAACTCATAAGGACTTTAAACAATGGAATGCGCAAATACACGCAAACAATTCAACCAATTTATCTCTAATCACCTAATAGCTTCAGCATTACAAGCATTGAGAAATAAAACTCAGTCTGCCGTGGCTAGAACGTTAGGTGTCCATGATTCAACAATCCTACGTCGAACTGAAAAATATCCTGAAATATGCGAAACGCTTGTCGCATCGGGAATTATTGATTTTGTGATGGAAGGAGAACGAAAAATCTCAGAAGAAGAGTACCGATTTTTGTGGAAACAAATGGGTGAACTTTCTCAAATGAAAATAAAAGAAAACGCCTCGATTGCGGCAACAAACGAGGCGTGTTGTTCAATGGAATTCACCATTTAACGTACAAGTACACTGTATCAATATCCAGTTTTTATCACAAGGGGAAACTTTGGTTTCCCTTTTTTGATACAGCTTTGGAATGGAGAAATTATACCATGAGACAAAGAATAAATCATGAATTTAATGGCTGTGATGAGCATAAAAACATCATGAGAAATAGGCTATTACAAGAAATAACCCCACTGGGTTGTCAGCGTTTAAAGGAAGCACTGAAAGACGCAAAATTAAGGAAAACACATCGGGATAAGTTATTAGGAGAGCGAAAATGAGTATGCTTCTAATGGCAAAAGCCATGCAATTACAGGTGGGGAGTACAGCACAAAAAATGGTGCTACTGAAACTTGCTGATAATGCCAATGATAAAGGCGAGTGTTTTCCTTCTTATGAAACTATTGCACGTCATTGCGAAATTAGCCGTCAAAGTGCGATAAACCACATTAAAAGTCTATGTAAAAAAGGGTTTGTTCGTAAAGTTACGCGAAAAACAGATAAGGGGCATACTTCCAATTTATATATTTTGGATTTGGAGGCTAAATCTCTTGATGAGGGTAGTCAAAATTCTGTACCAGAGGTAGTCAAAGAATTTGACCACGGTAGTCAAACGGTTGGACTAGGGGGTAGTCAAAAATTTTTACCCAGAACCAGTCAGTCTTTTAACCAGTCAATTAACCCTAAAAAATTATCGTCTGACGACTCGAAACCTGCAAAGCAGATTTCAATTAATCGGCAAGCTAAAATTCCTTATCAGGAAATCATGCAAGCCTTCAACGAATCAGCAGGGGATAGATTACCCAATGCCGAATCACTGAATGACAAACGCAAAAGAGCAATATCCAAATTCCTGAAAGAACTTAAAGAGCCCACAGTCGAATCAGCTAAAAATTATTTTGATTATTTTATGGAAACAGCGAGTGCTTGGTACTTTGGAGAAAATAACCGGGGTTGGCGAGCGAATTTTGATTATTTACTCAGACCAGAAACGGTACTCAAAACAAGGGAGGGAGCACTGTGATGAACCAAGTTCCGAATAATTTAATGGCGGAACAAAATGCCATTGGAGGACTCCTGCTCGACCCACAAAGTGATAATGCGCAATCAATTTTCTCACTGCTAAAGCCTGAAGATTTTTATGCCCGACACCATCAAATTATCTATCTCACTCTGCGAGAAATGTATACCCAACGTATGCCAATAGACATCATGACGGTGACGGATTATCTGGAGTCAAAAGGGCGAATTAATCAATCAGGTGGTTTTGCCTATCTTGCTGAGATGGCAAGAGAAACACCGAGTATTGCTAACATTATGGCTTATGCGAAAAAAATCCGAGAGTGTTCCGCACAGCGTTTTGTTATCGAAAAGACGGTTGAAATTCAAAAGCTCATGATGGTGCCAAGTGAGTTAAGTTTTACGGATAAAATTGAACAGGCACAACGCTTGCTTGATGAAGCTACGTCGTTTGGAAAAATGGGGAGAAAAACAGGATTACGCCGAATTGATGACGTGTTGGATGATGTTTTTACTGACATTTGTGACCGACAAGATAACCCAGAGAAACATCGAGGATTAAAAACGGGATTTAAAGATTTTGACCGCCTATTAAGCCCAAAACAGATTGTCATAGGCTCACTGTTCGTGATTGGTGCTCGTCCAAAGATGGGGAAAACAACCGTTCTCACTGAAATGGCAAAGAATGTCTCACAACAAGGTAAGCCTGTATTGCTGTTCAGCATGGAAATGACGGATAAACAGCTTGTTGAACGGACACTAGCCCAACAAACCCAAATTAATTCAGATAAATTTTACCAAAAATTAGAAGAGCATGAATGGGATAGGCTTTGCAATGCCATCGGTCGCCTTAAAGATGAGCCCAATATTTGGGTGGATGATACACCAGGCATGTCCTTACAGCATATACGCTCTGAAAGTCGGAAAATCAAACGCAAAGTCGGTGATATTGGGTTTATTGGTGTCGATTACCTCACTTTGATGCAAGCGGGAAAAGCTGACCGTAATGATATTGCCTATGGTGAAATCACTAAGGGGCTAAAGATATTGGCAAAAGAGCTCAATACGGTGGTTGTGTTGCTTGTACAGTTGAATCGAGGGTTAGAAAACAGGGCAGATAAACGTCCCGTACCGAGTGATTCAAGAGACACAGGACAAATCGAGCAAGATTGTGATTATTGGTTAGGCATTTATCGTGATGCGGTGTACCACAATAATGCGGATGAAACGCTGACCGAAATGATTTTAAGGCTCAATCGACACGGTAAAACAGGCACCGTGTATGTTGACCAACAAGGATTGAGTATTACACCAGTTGATCAATATATGGCTGCATATCGCGCTCAACCGAAAAAGGAACCCAAAAGGTATTGTGAAAAATCGTTTTAACTCATAAAAGTAAAAAGGAGGTCAAGTGACAGATGATATCTGTCTCCATAAGTCCAATCTCAACAGTATTTTCAAAGTGCTCTCCGAAATCGTGACAACAGGTAAACGCTATCGCATCAAAATCACCGAGTGGCGTGATTTAAGAACCATACCAATGAATAAAACATGGCGTATGTGGATGGAAACCACAGGCGAGTGGTTACGTGCACGTGGCGTTGTTATCGATATTAAAAATGGTGTCGGTGAAATCGTTTTATCAAAGCCCGTTACTAATGAGGAAACGCATGAATATTTCGTTGGACATTGGTTAGGGCGCAATGAAAACGGTGAGCGTGAAAAAACCAGCAAGATGGATAAGGCAAGGATGCTTTACATGATGGAGAAACATGAACAATGGTGCATTGAGAAGGGAATTCCGATCATCATTCCTAGCAATTCTGAATATATGAATATGAAAAGAAATCAAGAGGAATAATTGCTGATGGACAAATCAAAGGAAAACATAATGAAGTCGCTAAGGCGACGGCGCTGTAAAATATGTAGAGAATGGTTTCATCCCAAATACAGTAATATTTGGTGGTGTTGCCCAGAACACGGCGCAGAACTGGCAATAAAACGAAGGAATAAGGAAAAAGAAAAAGCGTTAGTAAAACTCAAAAAGGCACAAAGAGAAAAGGAAATCAAAGCAAGAGACAAACTCAAAGCCCGCAAGTTAGCAGTAAAACCTACCTCATATTTTATCAAACAAGCTCAAACTGCGTTTAATCAATATATCAGGCTCAGAGATCATGATGAGCCTTGTATTAGTTGTGGTGAAACTAATCCTCCAGATTTACATGGAGGACAATGGGATTGTGGCCATTTCTTATCTGTGGGTTCACACCCTGAGCTGAGATTTGATGAACGTAATGCATATAAGCAATGTAAATCATGCAATGGTGGAGCGGGGCGATTTACGCATAAAAATGCCAGTGTAAGTCAAAAGTATGAGGAAAAACTTATCGAAAAATTTGGTCAAGAATTAGTTGATTGGCTACGAGGGCCTCATGAGCTTCCGAATTGGCGACGCGAAGATTATATCCAGATACGAGATAAATACAGAGAGAAGGTCAGGCAATTAAAACGAGAAAGAGAGATAAAGGTGTAATTGATTAATTAATAGGCAATAAGGTAACAAATGGTTTGGAGAAGTCTGTATGAGAGATATGCAGGAAGTTTTATCACGTTGGGGTGCGTGGTCAGCTAATGAGGGAAATAGTATCGATTACTCATCAATTGCCGCAGGTTTTAAAGGATTAATTCCAAGCTCAAGACGAAGCCGAGAGCAATGTTCAGATGATGATGGTTTAAAAATAAATAAAGCGGTATTACATTTAAAGGTAAATAATAGTTATTTGTTTCAATTGGTTATTATGTACTATGTGAAGAATTATCCTTTGCGTTCAATGGCTTCAAAACTTGGTATTTCGCATAATGAAGTGGCTAAGCGATTGCAGACAGCGGAAGGATTTATTGAAGGGTGTTTATCGGTTGATAACGTAAAATTAGATATGGATAAAATAATTAGAAAACACCATATTTATATTCTTGCGTAATTACAAAACACAATATATTGTGTTAATAATGGTTTTGATGTTATGCCTCTTATCTATTGAAAACCTCGTGAGTATAGCGGGGTTATGTTTTTTAGAGGCACACTTAAGCTGATTTATCGCTAAAAAATAAAGTTTGCTATCTGAATTTTTCTATGGCTTAATAGCGTCACTGGTTTGGAAGTACAGACCTATTTATGTTAGTAAGTTTAAAGTTGTTCCCGTTTAGCGTTATCCTCGATACCTCTTCATTGTGAATTCCTTCTAATTAATTCCCATAAGTAAAAATACAAAACAAACCGCATATGCCTTATGGCAAATTAAATAAATTAAAGGAAATTCTATGTCTAATACAATGACTGGTACAGTAAAATGGTTCGATGAAGGTAAAGGTTTTGGTTTTATTACTCCAGCTGATGGTAGCAAAGATGTCTTCGTACATTTCTCTGCAATCCAAAGTGATAGCTTCAAAACATTAGCTGAAGGTCAACAAGTTTCATTCACCATGGAAAATGGTATGAAAGGCCCAGCAGCAGGCAACGTGGTGGCTCTCTAAAGGCGCTATTACTATTCGCCTCTATTTTAAATGCCCTTGTTGTAGTGGTTCACAATATAGAACATCACAATTTGATGTCACAGTGAACAATCCACACGGCGCAAAATGTATCTTTTGCAAAAGTGTGATGACAGCTCAAATGAGTTAAGCATTAAATAGTTGAATATACAAAACCTCGCTTCGGCGGGGTTTTTTGCCATCTACAATCCCATGTTGGTCAAAGATAAAAAATTTAGATTTTAGGGCTTGAAAAATACTTGCTCGTTCATATTTATATTTTGGGTAAATAAGATACCGCCCATAATTCACTAAATACTGAAGGAGGAGTTATATGCCTAACATTAAACCTTTTTCATTATTCCCAACATTATCTGACAACTTACTTTCAAACCGTTTTGATCAGATAGATCGCCTGTTTAGTCAGTTAACAGGCAGTAAGCCTATTGCATCACCTGTACAGACTTATAACCTGAAACAGATTGATGATAACCATTATGAACTGACGGTGAGTGTGCCTGGATATCAAGAAAATGACTTATCGGTTTCATTAAAAGGAAGTCGTTTATTGATTGAAGGGAAAAAAGAAGAAAAATCAGAAGAAGACAATGATAAATGGATCCACCGAGGTATATCTCAAGGTCAATTTACGTTGCAATTTGACCTCGGTAAAAATGTTAAAATAGAAAAAGCCGATTTATCAAGTGGACTTCTGACTATTGCTATTGAGTATGAATTACCTGAAGAAGAAAAACGGCAAACAATAGCGATAGAAAATAAAGATAAAAGCTAATTGAATGTGAATAAGATTAAGGCTACGCATGATGTGTAGCCTTAATTGTTTTTGTGAAAGGTTCTAAATTGTATGAATTCAAATTTGAGTTGACAGGGTTCATAGGTAAAAACAATCTAGACCAGATAGTTTTGGTTGAGCGAACAGCAGACACTTCCACGGAGATACTAGAATGGACGTGGATGGTGTTATGATCCTTTAAGGATAAAGGAGGCCGAACGCCCCTCTTTTTAGAAATTCTGATTGTTTATAAGATCACAAACAACTAAGAACAACAATTCAGATGAAAATTTCAAGGTTATTGATTCCTTATTTAATGGGATGAATCTAAATGAATGATCCGCCTGTTCGCCATGTAATATTTTATTTCTTAAGTAATACATATAACAATTACATAATACATCAACTAATTCAATATCGTGTTTAGTTGGGTTATTTAATCTTGAATTTATTATACTTGAGGTGCTTGTTCTTAGTGCTTGTACTGTCCAGAAACCTTTTTGAAAATCAATAGTCTCATTTGCTATTTCAACTAAGCGTGAATCAGAATATTTTTTGAGGAATTCGGAAAATTTTTGTTCTTTTATATTTGGTGCGTTCATCCTTGTTACAAAATTATTTTCTAACATTGCATACCATCTAGTAGCATCAGTTATATCTTTTTTGGATAAATTACTGACATGGGCTGTGGAAAGCGGGTAATCTGTAGGAGTATTTGTCATGAAATGCCCCATTTCCTCAAGACATTCCCATTCTTGACGTTTAGAGCTTCGCACTCTATAGATTGAATTGTATGACTTCCAAAGTTTTTCAAATATATCGTTGTCATCATCACAGCAGAGTGAGCGAATCAAAGTGGTTGTAGCATATAAGTGTTTAACTCCTTCATTTGTGGATTTGAAGATAACTTGTAATTTATTTTTGTTAATTCTCCGAAGATTTGTTACATTCCCTTTGGGTTGTAAGTTTCTTAATTCATTTTGAGTGTACTCCTTTACAAGAGTATTTTTATTGTCATAACACATTATTGATTGTATCTCGGGGATTATTCCATTTGCTATGGAGTAATATACATATGATTTAATGAATTGAAAATATATCTCACTTTTATTATTTTTAAATACGTCGTCAAATTCCGTTCTTTTAGAACGTGTTCCTGATATTGTGATTTTATTTGATGATATTATAAGTTCATCAGTATGGCCTCTGGAAAACTTATATTGAAGGGTGTGTTGCTCATTTTGTATATTTAAATTACCACTAACTGTTGCAATTATTTTAAATGCATTACGTGTTGACTTACCCATTTTATATTCTTTCCTTACTTAAATTACTTGCAGTCATCACAAATTAAAAGTTGTTCTACAACTTCTCTATTTTAGCAGTTCATAACTAAGTGTATATTCTGTACTACGTAAGCACGCTAGTATACATTTAAAACTTATCAGCGCATTTCACATATGATACCTGCCTACAATTGGGCATAATTGACTAATATGCAACCTTATAGTTAGTTTTTTTATGGCACTGAGTGGACTGTCTGATTAGATCTGGTCTTGAATTATAATGGTATTAGATTAAATATGAATGGATATCTAAATTATAAGTATGAAAGAGCTACCCAACACTCAATAAAAAAATGCCGATACGCTAGGAGTCATATCGGCATATAAAATAAACGCAAGAAGCAATGTAAGTCATGTCGTACTAATTCGTATCAGACCTGTCAAATTTGATACATGTGTAATGATAATTATTCTCATTAATATATTCAACCCTAAATTAAATAAGGTTACTTTGTAGCCTTTTCATCTACGCCGACCACAGAATCAACACCCACTTATACCGTTCACACAAGAGCTGTGAGTCGGCACCTTATTAACTAAATAAATCGGTAAATGTTATGTCAAAAGAGATAAGCGAATTACAGTTTAGTCTTCACTATGCCTCAGAAACAGACAGTGAAAAGAATACTTCCGTCATTTTAACGGCGAATATCCATACGGCTGATGGCGAAACTCAACAACTGACACAATTAATTTGCACAACGTCTCCCTCAGGTAAAAAGCAATATCGAATCGGCACACAAAAGATTAATGATGCAGGTGACCCATTGCTGGTGGCGATTGAATCTTATTGGCGCAAAAATACACAAGAGAGTTGTGTTTATTTGTTAGAGAAAGCGAAGCAATTTATTCAAGGGTACTTACAACAAACGAATACATGGATATCTATGTATGGTCTTGTGATTGTTTCTAATGCGTCACTGGAAGAGCAGTTGCCTGAAGCTTTATTAAAGGCACTTAAAGTATCAATACCCGCCTAATTTTTTATCGTTTCACTTTTAACTCTCTCACACTAATCATCAACGGACACTCCTCTGGGGGGGACTATGCGTATGGAAAAATTAACCAATGTAACTTATGGAACAGCAGGCCTAACGGCATTTTTTGCCAGTCTCTCTTTATATGAATGGGGATTTGTTATCGGGATGGCGTTTAGCATGGTTTTGGGTTTAGCTACTTATTTTATGACGCGTCGAGAACAGCGAAAACGCACTCAATTATTTGAAGAGCTTGTTCGTCATGTTGATCCACAAAATCCGACCGAAACGTTAAAAAGGCTTGCTGAATTAATGGTAAAAGCGCCAAAGGATATTTAATGTCTCTCAAACAGAAAATAGCTGCGTTAACAACTGCGGGAGCCACAGCAATCGCATTAGTAGTAATAGTCCATTTTGAGGGTGTGCGTTATGAACCTTATCGTGATGTGGCGGGTGTTCTAACAGTTTGTTATGGGCATACAGGCAAAGACATTATTCAGGGTAAGATATACACACAACAAGAATGTGATGCGTTATTACAAAACGATTTTATTAAGACACAACAGCAAGTCGATGCATTAATCAAAGTACCACTCGATGACTACACTAAAGCCGCTTTATATTCCTTTGCTTTTAATGTGGGTACAACCGCATTTTCTCGCTCAACATTACTCAAGAAACTAAACGCTGGTGATAGAGCGGGTGCTTGTGAAGAAATGAAACGTTGGGTATATGCAGGCGGAAAGGTTTGGCGAGGGCTTGTCAGTCGTCGAGAGGCGGAGTCAGCACTATGTTATGGAAACCTTTAATCATCATTATCAGCTTTATCCTCATATTACTCATCACAGTCGCTGGTGGCATTTATCTCTTGATTGATAACTCATGTACTAAAGACCAAGTGAGTTTAGAAAAACGCTGTCAGATTGCACTCTCACATCATCGGTACTAATCATGAAATACGGGAAACTCTATGCTGTCATTGCGATGGTAGGCATCATTGTGGGTGGCTATTGGGTGATTAATTGGCAAGCTGACAGGATTAATTCACTGACAGATACCAACAAAAAACTAACAGTGGCTCTCGAAGAACAAAAGTCTATTAATACTGATTATCAAGCACGCATAATGCGGTTAAACCAACTGGATATTCAATATATGCAGGAGTTAGCGAATGCTAAGAATGAAATTAGTCGGTTGCGTGATATTAGCGAGCGTCATCCTGAGCGGGTGTACATCAAAGCCGAGTGTCCAAAAAACAAAACCACTTCCGCCACCAGCTTGGCTTATGCAACCACCGCCCGACCTACTGACACCGCTATCCGAAATTATTGGTTACTCAGAGAGCGAATTGCAGAGTCAGAGCAGGTGATTAAAGGGTTGCAGGATTACATCAGGCAGGAGTGTGTAGGTGATTAGAGTTTTTTATATCCATAACCCTTTAATTTATATATTAAATCTATCACATAAGAGAGTAGATATCGAAAGTATAAGTGGACTCAATAAATTCTGATTTCACGGTTATTGAGTGGCTGTTTTTATTGTATTTTAACGGGAATTTATCTAAACCCTCTAAAAGGCATGTGTAATAAGCAATATCGTCTGAATTTCTTTGCAAGAATTTTACGTCGCTAACGGGCGGTTTTTTACGCATTTTTCTTTGTTGAATAATGTGAATAAAATGACTTGTTTGACTGGATAAATTACGAGTTAAGTCAGAAATAATGCTATTTTGAACTGCCGGTATGGTTAGATCCTTCGGATAATGATGTTTAAATTCAATAGTAGCAATCAAACTAGATTCATCCTTATTTACCGGATAAAGAGATAAGTCCACTGCACCATTCCTGCTTTTGGGATGTTCTGTCATTGCTAAGTAATCAGAGTTCTCATTGATAACAATGCTTATTTCATCCCTAATCTGATTCTCATGTTTTCGATTATAAAAATATAAATTAAGTTCGTGTAGTTTTTGCTTAACTCGTGGATTTTTGATTGCGTCAATTAAAGTTGAAGTAATGGGATCTATTTGGGATGTTTTCATTAGTAAATGATATTTTTGTTTGGATTGTACGTAAATCTTATCATGATAATTAATATATAGAGAAATCATGACTAAAAGTTCAGCTTGGATGGCAATCAAGTGAGTTTATTATTTCTTATGAAAATAGTTTGTGAGTTTGAAAGGAAAACAATGTTTTTATGATTATATGAAATATTACATGAGTAAAATTTCATGATCTAGATCGATGATATATCCTAATATAGCTGTATTTCATATGCTAAGATACATGTAAATGAATAATTCATGTTTACTTGGTGTAGTGTATATGGCAAATAACCCACTTGCTGAAGTCCAGCGTGAATCAGCAGGAGCAAGTACTTTCGGAAAATATAATTTTCAATTTCATTGGGCATTATGTGAGATTATTGAAAAGCACAAAAAAAATCAGGAATATGCTTTATTAATTGAATATCAGGAAGATGTTGTAATTGCTAATAGTTTAGATCCAAGCAATGCACAGTTTGAATTTTATCAAGTAAAGAATCAGATAGCTAAGTATACATCAGCATCCCTTACAAAAAGGGATAAAGGTAAAAATAATAAGCTTAAAAACTCTGTACTAGGAAAGCTACTTAGTTCTTGTGTTAATACTTCATATGAAAATAGAGTTGTTAAGATTGGGCTAGTTTCATCAAGTGGATTTAGCCTAAATATTGATAAAGATCTTAAACTAGATGTAATCAAGATAGGTGATTTAGCAAAAGATGATTTAGCTAGTTTAACTAAAGATATAACAGATGAACTAGGGATTAGTGTTTTGCCTGAACATCTGCAATTTATTGTTCCTGAGATACAGTTAAAAAACCAAGAAGATTATGTATTATCTCGTTTCGCATACCTTGTTGATGCTATATTTCCTGGGGCACTATGTAATCCAGTAAACATATATCGTTCTATTGTTGATGAAATGGGGCGAATAGGTCGTATTGAATATGATTATAAAGATTGGATAAGACTTATTGATAAAAAATCACTCACCTCGACAGATGTTCACAAAGTGATTACTCAATACACAAGCCATCCTTGTATTGATGATTTAAAAAGTAATTTTGATGATTTGGCCACTGATTTAGGTTGGAGATCTAAGAAAAAGCGCATTTTTAAAGGTAAAATCACTTCACTAGCACTACGTAGAGCTGGTTTTATGAGTGCTTTAGATATTGATATTACGGAGTCATTTAAGCAATCTTATCTCAAAGTTGATGAAGATAAATATGACGATGATGCTACATATATAGAAGCTTTATGCCGACAAGCTGTTGATGATGATTTACTTCAAAAAATAAATAATAATGAAGACGAGTTATTGTTAGAAGTCATCTACTGTTTATTAAAGGCTTAATAATGCAAAATAATTATAAATTATTGATTAGGAATCTTAGGAATCACAAAAATGAAAGGCTTGCAATTTCAACGTCTAGTTCTACTGTCAGATTCAAAAAAATCAGCGAATCAGTTCGAGTTTCCGAAGAGATTCAATCTCGTTACAGGAAAAGACAATAGTATTGGCAAGTCAACATTAGTAAAAAGCTTATATTGGGCAATTGGCTGTGATCCCAAATTTGATAAAGAATGGGAATCAAATGATGTTAAAACGATCCTATATTTTAAAATAAACCAACAAGAATATGTTGTTAGTCGTTATGTTGATGGGATCTATTTCGGAAAGAAAGATACTCCTTTACAGTTTTACTCAAAAATAACAGGTCAATTTGCTATAGATTTTGCAAGAGAAGTTGGTTTTGATTTATTACTTGCAAGTAAAAAAAATAACTTAGAGTGTCCACCACCTGCATTTTATTTTTTACCATTTTATATCGATCAAGAAAAAAGTTGGAACGAACCATGGAATGGGTTTGAAAACTTACAACAATACAGTAATTTTAGAACAATTCTTATAAAATATTTCTGTGGTTATTTACCGAGTGCACATTTTGAACTCGAAGAAGAAATATTTGCACAAAAAGAGATAGAACAAGAAGCAATACATAAAATTACGAGGATTGAAGAAGCAGTAAGTGTACTTGATGAAGTTGCTCCAGAAACAACAACAGTAGCAATTACTCAAGCAGAGTTGGATTATATTCAAGCAGAAATAAATGACGAACTCATGAGATTTTCTGATGTTCAATCTAGTTTATTTGAACAGCAATCAATTTTAGCCAATGAGATTCATGAGTTAGAACAACAGCATCTAATTGTCAGTACTTCAGCGAGAGAGCTAGAAAATGATTATATTTTTGCAGTAGAAAATGTGCCTTCAGATTCTCTTGAATGTCCTTTATGTGGTGTTTTACATGATAATTCATTACTTAGTCGTGCGGGATTTTTAGCAGATAAAGAAAATTTAGAGAAAGAAGCAGATAAAATTAATCATCTTCTTAAAAATAAATATCAACAGAGAGCTGAATTAATAGAAAAGTTAAATTTTGTTTCTTCTGAAATTGAGAGAATCAATAATAAATATTTAAAAGAGGAAGCATCTGAAAATAATTCAGACGAACAATGTAGTTATGAATTAGCTTTGTATTCAATTTCTCAGAAAAAAGTTAATAATAATATACTTAAGAAGAAAGAAAAATATATTGCTCAATCGAATAATGCTAAAGCAAATCAAAGTGACATAAAGAAAAAACAAGCTAAGCTTCTTAAAAAAGAAGACAAGAAGACATTAAATGAGCTATTTATTGGGAGTTTGGTTGAAAATATAAAGATTTTAGCTGCAACAGGGGTAAACCTTAATGGAGTTAAATCTCCAATGGATTATAAAAAAATTCTTGGAGGTGGTGCAGCAGAAGGCACTCGTGGAACATTAGCCTATCAATTATCTATTCTTCGACAGATTGATTATATCAATCACTGTCAAATAGCGCCTTTTGTTATAGATACTCCAAATCAACAAGAGCAAGCTAAACATAGATATGAACAAGTGATTAATGCTGTTATGAATAATGTTCCTAGTGGGTATCAAGTGATTTTGTGTGCAATGAATGATAATGACATTTTATCTAAATATAAGAAAGATGCTCATGTTATAGAACTAGATAATAATCGGTTATTGCAACCTAAAGCTTATGAGGAACTTCGTAGTGAGTTTGAACGAGTCATTTTAGCCAATAAAATTAGTCATTAAATTGATTTAATACATTGATAATTAAATTATGTCAGGATAACTAGATTTTGAGTGTTACAACCACATAATACTAAAAATTATCTTCAGTAAAATTTATATAGCCATCAGTTAACCGCT
>NZ_JAEHOQ010000023.1 GCF_016239305.1 Proteus vulgaris
AGGTTATTATTCTTCTTTTTTCGATATCATTGTCACCGATGAGGGATTTTATTTAGGGGAAACAGCTGTCAGTCGCCGAGAAGCTAATGATGAATTAGCCAAACCGAGGTGGCGAAAATTTTATTTTGACCCTACAGATTCAAACTATGTTCATAGTAGTGTGGGTGATAAAAAATCCCCCACGCCTGATCTCAAAACCCCCTCACGACAAACCCGGTTTGACTGCAGCGCCCCTTCTATTTACCCCATATCACAGGCAGAAAAACAATGAGCAAAACTTATCCAACCCGTTTACTAAAACCTAAAGAGTGTCTTGATGGCAGTCAAGAATGGCACTCTATCACTCATGCTGCCAATATTGGCGGAGAAATTCACGCCAAGGTCCATCTACCTGGGATTATTATTTTTGTTCATGGGGTGAACTCAGAAGGGGAGTGGTATGAAGATGCTGAACGAGAACTTTGTGCTGGACTTAATGAAAGATTGAATCTTATAGGCACAGCTTATGAATTGGAAAGCAATAAATATTATCAACCCAAATTTATCTTAGATGAAAAAAATTATGATAATAGCCACTATATTTATGAAGAGCCTATTCGAACCTTAACCGAGTTGGGTCATTCCCCGGTGATCCGTTTTTACTGGGGATATCGCGCAACAGATGACGATTTAGGTCAGTATTGTGTTCCATTAAAAAATAAAGCAGGAGAAAGCTATCACCGCTTAGTCAGTGAGATATTGGAGCCCGAATACAGCCATAAAGATGAAAGATATTGGACTCCCGAAGATATAAAAAAATACAATATTGTACAAGAATACCATTCCCTGCCTTACCGTAAAAAACGCCTCTTTATTAATGAAAAAATTAAACATAAAGGCCCTTTTTTCTGGGGGGGCGGACCGTTTCAAAATGGCTGTAATAATTTAGTCAGTTTATGGAGTGAGTATGGCTTTAGCAATCTCGCGATGTTATGGACGGTGATCCCAATGCCTATTCCTTATAATGTACAGGCCTTTAACCCTGAATCAGACCGACTATTAACAAAATCCCCCCCTCGCCGCTATTATGCCCATGCCGTAAAACGCTTAGCTAATTTAGTCAAAAAAATACGTGATAACAATCCTTATGATACGGTGACGGTTATTTCACACAGCCAAGGTACCATGATAGCGTTGGCAGCGGCGGCACTTGAGGCGCCTGATAGCCTCTTTGTTCTAAACTCTCCCTATGCTACCGAAGATAAATTCTTAAATAGCTACTCTTATGTTTACAATGAAAATATTGATCAAGCCCAGCGTGAAGCCACACTAGAAGCGATCATTGATAAGATTGCAAAAAACAAAAATAGATTAAAATCATCCCCCTGTAGTTATTCAGGATTAGTGGTGGGACTCAGTGACGATGAAAAAAGCTGGACCCCTGATGTCGTCATCTATAAAGGAGAAAAACTGGATGTGAGTGATAAAAGAAATATTGAAAAAAATAGGGAAAACAATAAGGAAAAATTAGCTAGAGGTGAAATGATTAAGGAAAGAGATAATCATGGGCAATTTTATATTTATTGTAACCCACATGACCGTGTAATGGGTTCATCACCTTTACAAAGTATTGGTTGGTGTCCACTTCCTAATATCACTCAAAAAGGACAAACCACGCATCATCCTCTGTTCAATCTAGAACAACCGCCTTATATCAGAATGTTAGCGCGTAATACACCCTGTGGTGGAAAGCCTAATCCACACACAATATTTACCAATGAATATGGCCAATTTAGTGACGGGAATATTTTTTGGGACAGCAATACTAAAACGTTAGATGGCTTAGCCTGGCCAGCTCCTTCTGCTAATATTTCATTAAATATTAATGCCCCTGAAGTACCCAATCCGATTGCCGCAGAAGAATTAGCAACGTTTGATGAAGATTTTGCGGTAAAAGATAAAAAACCAGAAACTGATACCAATACTAATAATATGGTTACAGACATCAATACGGATACGCAGAAAAAGGGGATCCCTTTAGGTGAAGGTTATGGACAAATTATTTATGATGATGAATTAGATATCTATAGCCCCAAAGATGCAGAATATTATTTCTATAAAGATCTCTATTCCTATGAGCATCGTATTTGGGTAGAGTTAACCCCTGCAGAAAGAAAAATACTCCGAGGTAATGTATTGCTAGACCCACAAGATAGAAATGCCACCAAGAAATATGAAACCGTAGAAGAGATGAAAACTCGTATTCGTGAATATAATCAACGCCCTACTGACCATGGTACATTACCAAGAAATTCACCGTTTCTACGGCGTGTCGTCACCTATGACTTACCGATAGGGTATTGTGAAATAGGCAGAAGCCCAGAGAAAATGAATGAATTAAGAAAATACGCAGATTGGTTAAGTGGTCTAGATATCTATATGGAAAAAGGTGAATTAGATTTACCAAAAATGCCAGATATCATCGAAAATCCGTTAAAGAAAAAATAATAATAAATGTCCAATATTCTAAATCTTAAAAATAAGAAGCCCGCTTGAATTTATTCAAACGGGCTTCTTCTCTTATCAACACTATTTGATTACATTAAAGCGGATCCACTTTTAAACAAGAGACTGCGTGGCGGAAGCTGCCTTCTAATAAAGGACGTGTTTTTGCACATTCTTCATCAGCCATCGGACAACGTGTACGGAAGATACAACCTGATGGTGGATTAATCGGTGAAGGTAATTCTCCTTCTAATAAATCAATGTGCTTATTACGCTCTTTATCGGGATCAGGAATAGGCACTGCTGACATCAACGCTTTAGTATAAGGATGTAGTGGATGATGATAAACTTCATCATAGGTTCCTAACTCTACCGCATGCCCTAAATACATCACCAAGACACGATCTGAAATATGTTTTACCACTGCCAGATCATGCGCAATAAAGATCAAAGATAATCCCATCTCTTTTTGAATATCTTTCAGCAAGTTAACCACTTGAGCCTGAATTGATACGTCTAATGCTGAAACAGGTTCATCACAAATCACTAATTTTGGTTCTAAAATTAACGCACGTGCAATACCAATACGCTGACATTGCCCACCAGAGAATTCATGAGGATAACGGTTGATTAAATTTGGCAATAATCCGACTCGCATCATCATTGCTTTGACTTTTTCAACCACTTGCGCCTGTTTCATTTTAGGATGATAGGTTTTTAATGGTTCAGCAATGATATCGCCAATCGTCATTCTTGGGTTTAAGGAAGCCAGCGGATCTTGGAATATCATCTGGATATCTTGACGAATATCTCGCCATTGCTTATTCCCCATTCCCAGTAAATCATTACCTAACCATGAGACAGTTCCACCAGAGGCTTTGACTAAACCAATAATGGCACGCGCAAACGTCGATTTACCACAACCAGATTCACCAACAACACCAAGGGTTTCACCTTCATATAAACGCAGAGTGACACCATCAACGGCTTTGAGGCTTTTTTTCGCTTTCCAAAACCACTGTTTATTATCTTGAACATCGAAATAAACCTTTAAGTCATTCACTTCAAGAATAACTTTTCTATCTTGTAATGTGACTTGCGTCATACCAATTCCTCCACCGCTTTAAAGCAGGCACGTAACCGCCCTTGTGCAAATTGCGTTAATTCAGGCTCACTCGTCAAGCATTGCTCTGTTGCATACTGACAGCGTGGTTGGAATGGGCAACCTTTTGGTAAACGCAATAAGTTAGGTGGATTACCCGGAATGGTCGCTAGTCGCTCATCTTCACCGTCTAAACGCGGAACGGCTTGTAGCAATCCGATAGAATAAGGGTGTGATGGTTGATAGAAAATATCACGCGCATTCCCATATTCCATAGTACGCCCTGCATACATTACCAATACTTTATCGCAAATCCCTGCTACAACCCCTAAGTCATGGGTGATCATAATAATTGCGGTGTTTAAATCATTTTTGAGCTCATTTAACAGTGTCATGATTTGTGCTTGAACTGTCACATCAAGTGCAGTTGTCGGCTCATCAGCAATTAATAGTTTAGGCTTACACAGTAATGCCATTGCAATCATCACACGTTGACGCATCCCACCTGAAAATTCATGAGGGTACATACTCATTCGTTTATGTGCTTCAGGCATTTTTACGGCATCTAACATACGAACTGATTCCGCATATGCATCATTTTTACTCATGCCTTTATGTAGCATTAAGACTTCAATAAGCTGTGCGCCGACTTTCATATAGGGATTTAATGAAGTCATTGGATCTTGGAATATCATGGATATTTCTTCAGCGCGCATTTTATTTAATTCGCTTTGGCGAAGATTTAAGATCTCACGGCCATTAAAATTGGCACTACCCGCTGTACGACCATTTTTCGCTAATAATCCCATCAATGCGAAAGCTGTTTGCGATTTACCTGAACCCGATTCACCAACAATACCTAAGGTTTCACCTGCTGATAATTCAAAATTCAGTTTATTAACTGCGGTAACGTCACCATCTGCAGTACCAAAAGTGACGCTGAGATCTTTAACGCTTAATAACGACTTGTTTGTTGTATTTGTCATTTTGTTCTCCTTAACGATCTTTCGGATCTAATGCGTCACGTAAGCCATCACCGATAAAGTTAAAGCAAAACAGTGTGACAACTAAGAACGAAGCCGGGAAAAGTAATAACCAAGGAGAAACTTCCATTGAGTTTGCGCCATCGCTTAATAGTGCGCCCCAACTGCTTAACGGTTCTTGTGTTCCCAATCCTAAGAAGCTTAAGAAGGATTCAAATAAAATCATGCTAGGCACTAATAAAGAGGCATAAACCACAACGACACCAAGCACATTCGGTACAATATGCCTTAACACGATATTGCGTGATGAAACACCGCACACTAATGCTGCTTCAATAAACTCTTTGCGTTTTAGACTTAAGGTTTGTCCCCTTACAATACGTGCCATATCCAACCAAGAGACCATACCGATCGCAACAAAAATCAGTAGGATATTTTGACCAAAAAATGTCACCAGTAAGATAACAAAGAACATAAATGGGAATGAATTTAAGATTTCAAGTAAACGCATCATAATTGAGTCAACGCGCCCACCAATATACCCCGCCATTGCGCCATAAAGTGTTCCCACAATGACCGCAACAAAGGCAGCCGCAATACCGACCATTAAAGAGATACGACCACCAATCGCAACCCGTACTAATAAGTCACGTCCTGATGAGTCAGTGCCAAAATAGTGAGAAGAGGCAAAGTCAGGTGCCATCGACATCATTTCCCAATCCGTATCGTCATAAACAAATGGCGATAGCATTGGGGCAAAAATAACAAATAATAAAATAAAGAAAAGTAACACAAGACTCGTGATCGCAGCTTTATTGTGCATAAAACGACGACGAGCATCTTGCCATAAACTACGACCTTCAATATCTAGCTGCTCCGAGAAATTCCCCAGAGCTTCGCTGTTTTCCTTCAGTGATAACATAACGCGCTCCAGTGTCTATTAATAACGAATTTTCGGATCAATAACGGCATATAAAATATCGACAATTGCATTAAAGAAAATCGTTAATGCACCTACGATAATGGTTAAGCTTAATACCAATGAGTAATCTCGATTTAAAGCACCATTAACGAAAAGTTGTCCAATACCCGGCAATCCAAAGATGGTTTCAATCACCATTGAGCCCGTAATAATACCGACGAATGCAGGCCCCATATAAGAGATAACAGGTAGCAACGCGGGTTTTAAAGCATGACGCAGTACAATTCTTTTCATCGGCAAGCCTTTCGCTTTTGCCGTTCTGATAAAGTTTGAGTGCAATACTTCAATCATTGAACTACGAGTAATACGCGAGATGCTGGCAATGTAAGAAAGTGATAATGCAATCATTGGCAACAACATATATTGCACCGCGCCACCATTCCAACCACCTGCTGGTAACCACCTTAAGGTAATAGCGAAAATAAGCACTAACAGTGGTGCGACAACAAAACTTGGTATTACAACCCCCGTCATGGCAAAAGTCATGACGGTATAATCCCATTTGGTGTTTTGATTCAGTGCGGCTATCACGCCTGCCCCCACACCTAAAATTACGGCAAAAATAAATGCCGACAGCCCTAATTTAGCTGAAACAGGGAATGCTTTACCGACTAAGGTGTTTACACTGTAGTCTTTATATTTAAAAGAAGGCCCTAAATCCCCTTTCGATAACTGAATTAAATAATCGAAATATTGCTTATAAATGGGATCGTTTAAATGGTATTTCGCTTCAATATTTGCCATTACCTCAGGCGGGAGTTTTCTTTCACCCGTAAAAGGGCTACCCGGCGCTAAGCGCATCATAAAGAACGAAATCGTTATTAGAATAAATAGAGTCGGTATCGCTTCCAAAAAGCGACGAAAAATAAATTTGAGCATTGCCCGTTCCTATAACACAAACCTATTCAGGCGTGACGATAAAAAGACCTTGCCTTAAAAAGGCAAGGCCTCGCCCGATTACTTAGCAATAATGTACAAGTCTTTAGTATGTAAATTATCTAATGGATCTTTACCTGAATAACCACCGACATAAGGTTTCACTAAGCGGGTGTTTACATAGTAGTAAAGTGGAACGATAGCCGAATCTTTATCTAATACACCTTCAGCTTTTTGATAAATAGCAGCACGTTCGTCATCAGATTTCACTCGTAAAGACTCTTTAATCAATGCGTCAAATTCTGTGTTTTTATAGTGAACAGTATTGTTACTGCTGTAAGACAGCATCATGTTCAGGAATGAAGAAGGTTCGTTATAATCTGCACACCAACCGGCACGAGCAACATCATAAGTTCCTTGGTGACGCGTATCTAAGAATGTTTTCCACTCTTGGTTTTCAAGAGAAACTTCGGCACCTAAGTTTTTCTTCCAAATTGAAGAAGCGGCGATCGCGACTTTTTTATGTAAGTCGGATGTATTGTATAAAAGCTTAAATTTTAGTGGATTTGCTTTGTTATAGCCTGCCTCTTCTAATAATTGGCGTGCTTTTTCATTACGCTGTTCTTGTGTCCAAGTCGCAAACCACTCTGGTTTGTTCTCTTTAATACCATCAGTAAATGGAGGGGTAAAGCCGTAAGCTGGGATATCACCTTGGTTTTTCACTTTATAAGTGATGATATCTCTATCCATTGACAGTTTCAGAGCTTCGCGGACACGAGGATCGTTAAACGGCGCTTTATCATTATTAATTTCATAATAATAAGTGCATAAATATGGACTTATACGCAATTCATCTGGGATCTCTTTTTTTAGTTTTTGGAAAAGTTCGATAGGTAAATTGCTATATGTCATGTCGATTTCACCCGCACGATAGCGGTTTACGTCGGTGACTTCTGATGAGATAGGTAAGAATGTGACTTTATCAATAACGGTACTTTTGTTATCCCAATAGGTTGGGCTACGCTCTAAAACAATGCGTTCGTTGACTGTCCAATCTTTTAAATTATAAGCGCCGTTGCCGACGAAATTAGCAGGCTGAGTCCATTTTTCGCCAAATTTTTCAATCACTTTTTGGTTAACTGGCGACATGGAGGAGTGAGCTAATAATTTTGGTAAATAAGGTACAGCTTCTGATAATGTCACTTCTAATGTATTGTTATCTAATGCCTTAACACCTAATTCAGTGGCTTTTTTCTTACCTGCAATAATATCGTCAATATTCACGATATGTGCATATTGCAGATAGCTCTCATAAGGAGATGCCGTATTAGGATCCGCTAAACGTTGCCAACTATAAACAAAATCTTGTGCTGTAACAGGTTCACCATTTGACCATTTAGCGCCTTCACGAATTTTAAATGTCCAAACGGTAAAATCTTTATTTTCCCAGCTAGTTGCAGAGCCTGGCAAAATTTCGCCATCTGGGCCAACAATGGTAACGCCTTCGAAAAGATCACGCGCTAATGCAGATTCAGGTACACCTTCAATTTTATGAGGATCAAGCGATTGTGGTTCAGAGCCATTATTACGTACAAGCACTTGTTTTTCAGCTAATTTTACCCCGTCAGGAACAACAGCAGCGTTAGCTGTTAGCGCTGACAGTCCAAAGATTGCGCTTATTGCAATCGCCAACGCACTCTTTTTAGTTAAATTACTCATCTTATAAAATACTCCCAATTAGTGAGTTGGTTGTTAGACAACCATTCTGTGATGTTCAGTTGTGTTTTAGAACGGTTTACACAACTTATTGTTTTTACAAAAAATAAATCAATCTTACTTAATGGCTATCAATGCTTAATTACCTGATAGCATTATAATTTTTTTATGCCGTTGTCTTTTTTGTGTAGTTTTTTTTATTTTTTACTACTGTTAAAGTCACTTTTAATTATTTAAATCGTACATAACTATAGAATACGGATAATTTACCAGTTTTAGTTATCTACCTTTATAAAATAGCGCTTTAAGTCCGTATAATCAAAGGGGTCTTTACCTGTAAATCCGCCCACTTTTGGACTGACTAATCTAACACTGACGCGATAATAAACAGGTACTATAGCAGAATCCTTATCTAGCAAGGCTTCAGCGCGTTGATAGAGTTGATGACGAGCACCATTATCGAATGCAAGTAGTGCATTATTTAATGTGTCGTCATAGGCTTTATTTTCATAAAAGACCGTATTTAGGCTACTTTTAGAAAGAAATGAGTTTAAAAATGAAGTTGGTTCATTGTAATCTGCACACCATGTTGCTCTTGCAACTTGGTAATTACCCTGATTACGATTTTCTAGCGCCGTTTTCCATTCTTGATTTTGTAACGTCACATTGGCGCCAATACTTTTCTTCCACATTGATGCGGCTGCAATAGCTTGCTGTTTATTTTGATCTGATGTGTTGTAAAGCAATGTGAAAGTCAGCGGATTTTTACTATCAAATCCAGCCTCTTTTAATAACTCTCGCGCCCTTTCATTACGTTGTTGTTGTGTCCAATATGCCCATTTAGGTGGCTTAAAATTACCATTACCAATAAAAGATGGTGTAAAAGAGTAAGCAGGGATTTGCCCTTGCCCCATTATTTTTTCAGCAATGACTTCTCTATCAAGAGTAAGTTTTACCGCTTCTCGAACTCGCGGATCATCAAAAGGCGCTTTTTTATTATTAAGTTCATAATAAAAGGTACATAGATAAGGCGTAACGTGTAAATTATCAGGCTGTTCTTGCTTCATTTTTTTATAAAGAACTGGAGGAATAGCGCTGTTGGTAATATCAATTTCACCACTACGATAACGGTTTATATCACTGGTTTCTGAGCTAATTGGCAAAAATGTGGCTTGCTCAATAATGGTATTTTTATTATCCCAATAAAGTGAGTTTCGCGTTAAAGTTACCTTTTCATTCACAACCCAATTATCAATGATATAAGCCCCATTACCGACAAAGTTTTCTGGGCGAGTCCAATTAACACCGTATTTTTCAACAATCTCTTTTTTAACCGGTTTTAATGATGTATGACTGACCATATCAACCAAGTAAGGAATTGGTTTGGTTAAATTGACTTGCAAAGTGTGAGGATCTATCGCTTTCACACCTAATGTTTCGGGGGATTTTTTGCCACTAAGAATATCTGCAACATTTTCAACATAAGCATATTCGAGATAACTGGCATAAGGTGAACCGGTTTTAGGATCTACCAATCGACGCCAACTATAAACAAAATCATCGGCTGTTACTGGTGTACCATCACTCCACTTGGCATCTTCTCGCAAATAGAATGTCCACACCTTATTATCATCAGTTTCCCAACGCTGCGCAACGCCCGGCATACTCTCGCCATTAGGCCCCACATAAGTCAGACCTTCTAATAAATTCAAAATAATATTACCTTCAGGCGCACCTTCCACTTTATGGGGATCAAGTGACGATACCTCGGTACCATTATTAATAACAATATGTTGTTGTTTTGCCAGAATAGTACCTTCAGGGGGAGTCACTGCATGAGAAAAAAAGGAGGTTAAGGCAAGTGATATAATACCTGCCGGAAACATCATCGTTAACACAGCTTTATTTTTCATGGGTACCTCTCCTAATAAACAGTAATTTATAGCGGGGTCGCTCAATTAACGATTTACATCGCTGTTAAATTTTGATTGTAATAATGACTATTTTTAAACATTTTAAGATCTAGACAAGATAGAAAGTGGTAACAACACGCTTCTTTTTTACACTTATCGTAAATTTTGTCAATTAATGCGGTATTCTTATCACTTAACTTTATTTAGCCCTCAAAGGTTCTATCTTAGAAAAATAAAAAACAAATATCACAAGAGGCAAAACAACAAATAAACATTTAATTAACATCACGCAAGTTTTATAGATAGAAAACCTACGTAGCTCACAGAATTAATATAATCAGGAAGGGTTTTATCCAACTTACAGAACTTTGTGATGCTTTATCATTAAAGAGTTTCTGTTTAAAATTAATTAAAAATAGCGATAAATTGAGCTTTAGATTGAATAATAATTCCAATCTAAAAATCACCATAGATTATTAAATATTCACTTTTATTATTTATTTTTAAATTTTAATCTAATTGTTTAATTGAAATGAAATAAAAAAATATTTTCATTTATATTTCTATGTATTAGATAAAAAAACCTCTTTAATATACATATTGAATATTAAAGAGGTTTTTAATTTTATAACGGCAACTTCAAATTTTTTCAGCTATTTAGCCGATTTTGATTGAAACCATTGTAGTTTATCATTCAGCTTGACGACTTCTCCCACAATAATCAGCGCTGGGCTTTCCATTGTTTCTGCCATCTGTGCTAGTTGATGTAATTGACCAACAATCACTTTTTGTGTTTTTAACGTCCCTTTTTCGATAACAGCGACGGGCATCGTCGCACACATGTTTTGACTGAGTAACATTTGCTGAATGTAATGAGCTTTACTCAATCCCATGTAAAAAACCAATGTTTGATTCTCTTGCGCAATACATTGCCACTGCGCTTCATTTAACCCTTTACCATGTCCTGTAATAAAACGGACGCTTTGCGCATAATCTCGATGCGTTAAAGGGATACCCGCATAAGTTGTACAGCCTGATGCTGCCGTAATACCGGGGATCACTGAAAATGGAATATCATGTTCAATCAAGGCTTCTAATTCTTCACTCCCTCGACCAAAAATAAAGGGATCACCCCCTTTTAATCTCACCACTCGTTTTCCCGCCATGGCTTCTGTGATTAAAATTTGATTGATTTCATTTTGAGGAACACAGTGAAAACCGGCTTGCTTACCGACATAAATGCGCTGTGCATCTCTACGAACGAGAGCCATAACCTCATCGGACACGAGTCTATCGTAAACCACCACATCAGCTTGCTGACACTGCTGTAAACCTTTTATCGTCATTAGCCCTGCTTCACCCGGCCCTGCGCCGACTAAAACAACACTGCCTTGAAATGACTTATTTTCAGATAATAGTGCACTAATACGTTGCTGAATACCGTCATTTCTTTGTGCTTCTATTTCAACTTGTAATGGTTTATCTGCGAAAAATTGCTCCCAGAAATAACGTCTGTCATTCATCGATGAAAAACGCTGTTTTATTTGATCGCGTAACTTTCCGGCAAGTTGTGCTAACGCACCAAGATAATTAGGGAGAAGTTGCTCAATTTTTTCGCGCAAAATGCGAGCTAATACAGGTGCTTTTCCGCCCGATGAAATCGCCACCACAATTGGAGAACGATCTATGACAGACGGCATAATAAAGCTGGCTTGCTCTGGTGAATCAACCACATTACAAAATATCTGTTTTTCTGTTGCTGCTTGAAAAACCTGTTGATTCACTTGCTCGCTATCCGTCGCCGCAATAACAAGCCATTTATCAGACAGATAATCAGTCGTAAATAACCCTGTAACACAGTTTAGTTTTTGCTCGGCGTGCCATTGCATAAACTGTCCTGTAAACGAAGGGGCGATGACAGAAAGATCAGCGCCTGCCTCCATAAGCAATCTGGCTTTACGTTCAGCAATCTCACCGCCTCCCACTAATAAACAAGGTTTATCTTTAAGCTGACAGAATATTGGAAAATAATCCATATTCACTCCTCTATTTATTGAGATGATCTGTTACGGCTGCGTACGCTAACGGTATTACCTTCAACCTTGACATCAAAATGTGTGATCGAGAAATTCTTATCTTCAAGGCAAAAACCATCCGTTAAACGAAAATGCTGTTTTTTTAGCGGACTAACGATATACAACTCATTTTCATGTTCAGCAATTAATCCTCGAGATAGAACACTAGAATGTGCGAAGGGATCAATATTACTTAACGCATATAAACGCGCATCAGAATAAGGGCGAAAAATGGCAACGTGATCTTGTTCCACCAGCGCACAAACACCCGTTCCCGGTGTAATATCATCTAATTGGCAAACCGCTATCCATTGGCTCATGATTGCGCCTCCTCAGTGACCAATTTGATATCAATTCGTTCCTGTAAACGTGCGGGACGGTGTTGAAATCGTTCTTTTACCATTTGCACTGTCGGATCAGGCATTGGATTATTAATAAAGTGGGCAAAACGTTTTAATGCTTTTGGAGAATCAACTGTTTCTTTCCATTCACAAGCGACTCGTTCTTGTAAGGCTTTCAATTCTTTTTCTAACTGTGTATTTAAGCCTAATTTGTCGTGAATAATGACATCACGTAAATATTCAATCCCCCCTTCTAAATTATCTAACCATACTGAGGTTCGTTGCAGCTTATCTGCGGTACGGATATAAAACATCATAAAGCGGTCGATATAATGTACTAAGGTTTCTTCATCAAGATCAGAGGCAAAGAGATCCCCATGACGAGGCTTCATGCCACCATTTCCGCCAAAATAGAGGTTCCAGCCTTTATCGGTGGCGATAATACCGACATCTTTTCCTTGTGCTTCAGAACATTCACGGGTACAACCTGATACACCAAATTTCATCTTATGAGGCGTTCTAATACCTTTATAACGATGCTCTAACGCAACCCCCAAACCAACACTGTCACCCACACCAAAACGACACCAACTATTACCTACACACGTTTTTACCATACGCAATGCTTTCGCGTAGGCATGGCCTGTTTCAAAACCTGCTGCAATTAATTTTTCCCAAATAGCAGGTAAATCTTGTTTATGCGCACCGAACATTGCCATTCGTTGCGAGCCAGTAATTTTGGTATACAAATTGTATTCTTGAGCGATTTGCCCAATAGCGATAATACCTGCAGGTGTAATTTCACCACCAGGAGAGCGTGGAATAATGGAATAAGTCCCATCTTTTTGCATATTTGCAAGGAAATTGTCGTTAGTATCTTGTAGAGAAACTAAATCATCACGCAAGATATACTCATTCCAACATGAGGCAAGCAATGAACCCACGGTAGGTTTACACACTTCACAGCCATAACCTTGGCCATGTTTTTTCAGCAGCTCATCAAAACTTTTGAGCCCTTCTACACGAATAAGATGATAAAGCTCTTGGCGAGAATAGTGGAAATGCTCACAAAGGTGGTGATTAACCTCAATACCTTGTTTGGCTAATTCTGCATTTAAGACTTGAGTCACAAGAGGAATACAACCACCACACCCTGTACCTGCTTTAGTTTCAGCTTTAATGGCAGCTACTGTATGACAACCTCGTTCAATTGCTTGAATAATGTCGCCTTTGGTAACATCAAAACAAGAGCAAATTTGCGCTGTTTCAGGTAAGGAATCAACTCCGATTGCAGGCTTACTTCCTGCATGTGCAGGTAAAATTAAGGTATCAGGGTGCTCTGGTAATTCAATAGTATTGAGTGATAACTGTAGAAGATTACCATAATCTTCGGTATCCCCTACTAATACAGCCCCTAATAGGTATTTATTATCTTCGCTAACAATCAAGCGTTTATAAATTTCTTTGCTTTCATCCAGATAAATATAACTACGACACCCTGCTTGATGTCCATGAGCATCACCAATACCGCCTACATCGACACCGAGAAGTTTTAATTTTGCACTTAAATCAGCCCCTTGAAAGACAGAGTGATGGCCTAATAAGTTATCAACAGCAACTTGTGCCATTTTGTAACCCGGAGCCACTAAGCCGAAGGTTTTATTTTGCCAAGAAGCACATTCACCAATAGCATAAATATCAGGATCTGTTGTTTGGCAATAATCATTGATAACAATACCGCCTCTTGGTGCAATGTCTAAGTCACATTGACGAGCTAATTTATCTTTCGGGCGAATACCTGTAGAGAACACAATAAAGTCAACTTCAAGAGAAGTACCATCTGCAAATTGCAGTGTTTTTCGAGCACTTTCCCCAGTTGATAATATTTCTTGTGTATTTTTAGAGGTATGCACTTTCACCCCCATACGCTCTATTTTTCGCTTAAGTTGCTCACCACCTAATGTATCGAGTTGCTCTGCCATTAAGGTCGGTGCAAATTCAATAACATGAGTTTCAATACCTAAACTTTTTAGCGCACCTGCAGCTTCTAACCCTAAAAGTCCACCACCAATTACCGCGCCTTTACGACTAATACGCGCGCAAGATTCGATAGCGTTTAAATCTTCAATGGTTCGATAAACAAAACAATCCGGTGAGTTATTTCCCTTAATTGGCGGGATCCACGGATAAGAGCCTGTTGCCATGACTAACTTATCGTAACTAACACAACGCCCTGTATTGGTATGCACCACTTTTTCTTCACGATTAATGGTTATCACTCGTTCACCAACTAATACTTCTATTTGGTGTTTTTCATAATATCCTTGCTTGACTAAGGAGAGCTCTTCAGCGGTGTGATGGGAGAAATAAGAGGAGAGATGGACTCTATCATATGCAACGCGAGGTTCTTCACAAAAGACGACAATATTAAATTCTTCATTGCCACCTTTATCAATCAATTCTTCGATATAACGGTGCCCCACCATACCGTTACCGATGATTGCCAGTGTTTTCTTGCTCATTTTTGCCTCAAATTTAAAGATTTCTAAGGCTAAAATACGAAACTACTCATAAGAAATATTGATGAATATCAAATACAGCTTAATCAATTCAGCTACTACAACTTAATAGTCAATAAGTTACTACTAAAGGAGTATTTTATTCTCGTCTTCTTGCGGTTAATTATTCTTCTACCATAATTAATCTTGGCTTCTTATAACCAAGTGTTATATGTAAGTGTAATTAAAACTTTGCGCATCGGTCACGTTTTGCCTAAGTTAATTTCACAAAGTAATAACTAATAAGTTATTGACATAACGACTTTAGCTACACCGTTTCAGGGAGCGTCTCATGAAAGCAAAATTATTATCATTATTCGTTGTGGGTGCCCTTTCCGTACCGGCATTTGCAGCCACACCCGCCAATACTTTAATTGTGGTACAAGGGCTTGATGATATTGTCAGCCTAGATCCAGCTGAAAGTAATGAACTGTCTAGTATTCAAACCGTTCCTAGCTTGTATCAGCGTATTGTTCAACCTAATCGCGATAACCCCGAAATTAATGAGCCGATTTTAGTTGAAAGTTGGCAAGCCAACCCTGAACAAAAATCTATCGTATTTAAAATTAAACCTGATGCAAAATTTGCGTCAGGTAATTCAGTTCGCCCTGAAGATATTATTTTCTCTTATCAGCGTGCGATCACCATGAATAAATCACCTGCTTTTATTCTAAATGTCTTAGGTTGGAAAACCGATAACATCAATTCATTACTGAAAAAAGTCAGTGATAATGAATTAGAAGTGCGCTGGATCGCCGATGTTAGCCCCGATGTGGTGCTGAATATTCTTTCAACGCCTATTGCTTCTATTGTTGATGAAAAGCTTGTTTCTGCTCACGTTAAAAATAATGATTTTGGTAATAATTGGCTGAAAATGAACTCCGCAGGAAGTGGTGCATATAAAATGCGTGCTTATCAACCACGCCAAGCGATTGTATTAGAAGCCAACCCACTCTCACCAACTGGTGCGCCTAAAATGGCGAATATCATTATTAAAAACGTACCTGATCCAGCATCGCGTCGTTTACTGATTGAGAAAGGCGATGCAGATATCGCACGTGAATTGGGTACTGACCAAACCGCAGCACTGGCCGGCAAAGCCGGTATTCAAATTTTAGATATTCCTTCCGCAGAACAAGTTTATATGGCTTTTAATACCGCCAGCGGAAACCCTGCTCTGAGTAACCCCGCATTTTGGGAAGCATCTCGTTATTTAGTTGACTACAAAGGTATTACAGAAGATTTAATGCGTGGTCAGTATTTTATTCACCAAAGCTTTTTGCCGGTGGGTTTACCGGGTGCATTAAAAAATAACCCATTCACCTTTGATCCCGAAAAAGCGAAGGCAATTTTAGCCAAAGCAGGCATTACCAATGTTCGCTTTACATTAGATGTTGAGAACAAAGTACCTTACATTACGGTGGCGCAATCCATTCAGGCAAGCTTTGCTCAAGCAGGTGTACAAGTCGACTTATTACCAGCGGCAGGTAGCCAAGTGTATAGCCGTGTGCGCGCTAAACAACACCAAGCCGCTATTCGCTTCTGGATCCCTGACTATTTTGATGCTCATTCAAATGCGAGTGCCTTTGCTTATAACGATGGACAATCCAATACTGTTGCTTGGTTAAATGGTTGGAAAATTCCTGAACTAAGTCAACAAACATTGGCTGCACTGAATGAAGCAAACAAGACAAAACGTCAATCGCTCTATACTGAAATGCAAAAAGAGTTACAACGTAGTTCACCTTATGTCTTTATCGATCAAGGTAAAAACCAAATCGTCATGCGCGATAATATTAAAGGTTATGCTCAAGGTCTAAATGCAGATATGGTTTATTATGACAAAGTAACTAAGTAATATTTTTCCCTGAAACCATCCACAGTCATGTTATTGTGGATGGCCTGTTTTTTGCCATTTTACTAGGCTATTGCTGTATGAATACTGCTATGACGTTACCTATTCGTCTAAAAGATCAGTTAATTACTTTTGCTCAAGGTATATTGACATTAGTACTTACGCTTTTTGGGCTTCTTGTGATTACTTTCACGCTTTCTGCACTTTCTCCTGTTGATCCTGTTCTGCAAATTGTCGGTGATCATGCAAGCCTCGAAACTTATAACCAAGCCAAACATGAATTGGGGCTGGATTTACCTCTCTATATGCAGTTTTTTCACTATGTAGAAGCGTTATTACAAGGGCATTTAGGTACAGCGACATCAACGGGCCAACCCGTTCTTGATGATTTATTATCGACTTTCCCCGCCACTCTAGAGTTAGCAACGGTTGCATTGATTATTGGTGCCAGTTTGGGCATTTTATTTGGCGTATTATGTGCTCGTTTTGTCGGTACACCACTCGATTTTGTTTTACGCGTTTTGACGCTATTAGGTAGCTCTGTACCTATTTTCTGGCTAGGTTTAATTTTGTTATTAATTTTCTATGCCACACTGCAATGGACTGCGGGACCAGGGCGATTAGACGATATCTATCAATTTACGATTGAGCCTGTAACAGGCTTTGCATTAATCGATACCTTATTAGCAGGTGACAAAGACGCCTTCTTAAA
This sequence comes from Proteus vulgaris, assembly GCF_016239305.1. Lineage (GTDB taxonomy): Bacteria > Pseudomonadota > Gammaproteobacteria > Enterobacterales > Enterobacteriaceae > Proteus > Proteus vulgaris_C. Next base: position 17,598 of record NZ_JAEHOQ010000023.1, read on the forward strand.
TGCATTGTCGCATCTTATTTTACCTGTCTCTTTATTAGCCTATTTTGCCTTAGCCTCGATTACTCGCTTAACACGATCGGCTTGTTTAAATGAAATGAATAAAGAATATGTCACCTTAGCAAGAGCAAAAGGTATTGGTGAGTTGCGTATTCTTTTTTATCACGTATTACCCAATATTCGTGGTGTATTAATGACCATTATCGCTCTGTCTTACACAGGTATGTTAGAAGGTGCGGTATTAACAGAAACGGTTTTTTCTTGGCCGGGAATTGGTCGATATCTTACAACCGCACTTTTTGCGGGTGATACCACTGCCATTATGGGCGGTACTTTAATTATCGGTTTATGCTTTGTCTTTATTAACAATATGACCGATATCGTTATTCGTTTGACTGATCCGAGGCTCCGCTAATGTCATCTTCATTTTTAAGAAAAATAGCGCGCTCGCCTTCCGCATTTATCGGTTTATCGTTGCTTATTTTACTGTTAATTATTGCTATTTTTGCACCTTGGTTATCCCCTTATGATCCAAATTGGCAACATGCTGCCCAACGCTTATTAGCACCCAATGCTGAACACTGGTTAGGTACAGATAATTATGGGCGAGATATCCTTTCTCGTATTATCTACGGCACTCGCCCAATGCTAGGTTTAGTAGGATTAGTGGCTCTTATCACCTTACCATTAGGTTTGTTGATCGGGATTTTATCGGGCTATTACGGTGGATGGACTGAACGTATTTTAATGCGATTCACTGATGTTGTGATGTCAATGCCTTCATTGATCCTAGCTTTTGCCTTTGTCGCAATGTTAGGTCCGGGTCTTATTAATGGAGCATTAGCACTGGCTTTAACTGCATGGCCTGCTTATGCACGACAATCTCGCAGTGAAATTCAACATTTGCGCAATAGTGATTACCTTGCTGCAGCTGAAATGATGGGTATTAAAGGTGTTCGACTTTTGTGGGGACACATTTTACCTCTATGTTTACCGTCAGCTATTGTACGTTTAGCCCTTAACTTGGCGATCATTATTCTTGCGGCAGCAGGTCTGGGTTTTCTTGGATTAGGTGCTCGTCCCCCTATGGCTGAATGGGGAGCTATGATAGCAGAAGGTATGCCCGTTATTTTTGATCAATGGTGGGTAGCCGCTATTCCGGGTACGGCAATTCTGATCAGTAGTCTCGCCTTTAATTTATTAGGTGATGGGCTTCGGGATATATTGGGAGATACCCATGAATAAAACACCTCTAATTGAAGTGAAAAAACTCTGTATTGATTATCCAACGGCAAGAGTGGTTAATAATGTTTCTTTTACTTTAGGGCAAGAGCGTTTGGCTATGGTGGGCGAATCTGGCTCCGGTAAATCAATGACAGCCCGCGCATTAATGGGACTTGTGCGTCAACCAGGAAAAGTTAGCGCAGAGCAGCTCAATTTAATGGGAAATAATCTATTGAATTTTTCATCGCGCCAATGGAATAACACCCGAGGCAATACCATCTCAATGGTATTGCAAGATCCCCGCTACGCATTAAATCCTGTAAAAACGATCTATCAACAAGTGGAAGAAACGGTAAAACGTCATCAAACGCTTTCACGCCAAGATCGGCGTCAATTGATTATCGAAATGCTGTTATCTGTTGGCTTTCCTGAGCAGAGTATTTACCACTATCCCGGTGAATTATCAGGAGGAATGGGACAACGGGCAATGATTGCTATCGCACTAATTAATAACCCAACAATTTTAATTGCCGATGAGCCAACATCAGCACTTGATGCCCAATTACGCCATCAAATTCTTGAACTGATCACCACCCAATGCGAGCAACGTAAGATGGGCTTACTACTCATTAGTCATGATTTGCCTCTCGTTGCTGAATACTGCGAACGTGTAATGGTGATGTACCAAGGCGAACAAGTGGATGAACTCAATGCGAAAGCATTACCGACAGCCACACATCCTTATACGCGTACACTTTGGACATGTAGACCTAATGCAAGCACTTATGGCACGCAATTGCCGGTATTAGATAGGACGCTTAATTTCAAGGGGCTACATCATGCTAATTAATATTCATGATTTACACGTTCAATTTGAGCAAGGCAAACAAGCAAAGCATGTTGTAAAAGGGATCAACTTACATGTCCAACAAGGTGAAACCTTTAGCTTAATAGGTCGTTCTGGTTGTGGAAAATCAACTGTTTTACGTGTCATTGCAGGATTATTGCCCCATTGGCAAGGTAACATGTCACTTTTAGGGCAAACCATTAAACCACAACAACGTTTTCAAGGCGCATTGCGTCGTAATGTACAGATGGTATTTCAAGATCCCTATGCCTCTTTACACCCCCAACACCGTATTGAGCGTGCTTTTTCTGAGCCTTTGAAAATTCATCAAATTCCTTTTGATAACAGCACAATTGCACAGGCATTAGCTCAAGTCGGCTTATCTGCGGATGTGGCAAGTCGTTATCCTCACCAACTCTCTGGTGGACAACGTCAACGAGTTGCCATTGCAAGAGCCCTTTTACTACAACCTCAATTATTATTATTAGATGAGCCAACTTCAGCATTGGATATGTCAGTACAAGCCGAGATCTTAAATCTGCTTAATACTCTAAAAAAACAGCATAATATGACTTATTTATTAGTGAGTCATGATGCTGATGTGATTGCTCACATGTCTGATAGAGCCGCATTAATGGAAAATGGCGAATTGACCCAACACTATGATAGAGATGCGTTATCGAAAGGAATTCATCGTCTTGATTAACATGAACGAAGTGATGTAATAAATAAAAAAATCGCAGTATTTCTTTGAATACTGCGATTTTTAAAAATACGACTGTGTTGACGATATTAAACTAATAAGCCCGGAAAAATAGAACGTAAACCGGTCACAATAAACTCAATACCTAAGGACATTAATAATAAGCCCATTATACGGGTTACTACGTTAATTCCCGTTTGCCCTAAATATTTCACTAATAGTGTTGCACTACGAAAAAGTAACCAACAGCAGAATGCAAAAAAGATACTGGTTGCTGCTAATCCTAAAAAATTAGTAAAACCTTCCCAGCGAGAACTCCATACAATACAAGAACTGATTGCCCCAGGTCCTGCCATTAATGGTAATGCTAAAGGTACAACAGCAACACTATTACGTACGGCGGATTCATTTCGTTCTTGATTATTTTGTTTATCTTCCCCTAAACGCCCATTTATCATGGTCATGGCAATTGTAACAATCAGCATCCCTCCCGCTATACGAAACGAGTCGATAGAAATACCGAAAATACTCAGTATAGAATCACCGATTAACAGAGATGAAACCAAAATAATTGCAACGGAGCCATTTGCAATTAAGTTTGTTTTGTTTCGCCCTGCATCCGTTTGATAACTCGTCATACTAATAAAAACAGGCAAAATACCAATTGGGTTTACAATCGCAAAAAGACCCACAAAAAATTTAATATAACCGGATAAATCCAGCAATGACCCCATGAAAAGCCCCTTCTTGGCTAATAAACATGCGAATTATTCTATAAAAGATAGAGTAACTCTAAAAAATCCGCGTTACTTTAAATCAATAAACCAGTTAATTCTATTAGTTAACAAGTTTTTACCTAAAATATTCTCTTGCAAACTGATAAAAACCTAGTGGTTTAATTTTATATCGAAAGATTGGGTACGACAAAAAAATCGTTGATGATTTTTTACATATGATTCTCATTCTCACTTATTGGCTTGCTGAAAGGTGTCAGCTTGTCAATTTTGTGATTTACATCACGTTAATTAATTAGAAAGATGGTAAGCTGTTATCATTCAGAAAAAGAGAGCAACTTTAAAAATATATTTACGTTTATTGTTGTTTTTTTTAAGTTTTTTAAGCAAATTAGGGCCTCTAATTATTATTACTGAAATAAGTACGTTGTCATCTATCTAGACTATTCTTATTAATGATGATCAAAACGGCTAATTTGCTTAAAAAATTTAACATTTTATCAGGAGTCTCTTTATGTCTGTAACTAACGTTACTGAACTCAATGATTTGGTTGCTCGTGTAAAAAAAGCTCAACGTGAATTTGCTAACTTCTCTCAAGAACAAGTTGATGCAATTTTCCGCGCGGCTGCATTAGCCGCCGCTGACGCCCGTATTCCTCTGGCAAAATTGGCTGTGAAAGAATCTGGCATGGGTATCGTCGAAGATAAAGTGATTAAAAACCACTTTGCTTCCGAATATATCTACAATGCATATAAAGATGAAAAAACCTGCGGGATCTTATCTGAAGATCTGACTTACGGCACAATGACTATCGCAGAACCTATTGGTATCATTTGCGGTATCGTACCGACCACTAACCCAACTTCTACTGCGATTTTTAAAGCATTAATTAGCTTAAAAACACGAAACGGTATTATTTTCTCGCCACACCCACGCGCTAAAGAAGCGACAAATCGTGCCGCAGAAATCGTTTTAAATGCGGCTATCGCAGCGGGTGCGCCCAAAGACATCATTGGGTGGATTGATGAGCCATCTGTCGCCCTCTCTAATGCATTAATGCACCATGAAGACATCAACCTGATCTTAGCAACAGGTGGTCCAGGCATGGTTAAAGCAGCATATAGTTCAGGTAAACCTGCTATCGGTGTTGGTGCGGGTAATACGCCAGTTGTTATTGATGACTCAGCAGATATCAAACGTGCTGTAGCATCAATATTAATGTCTAAAACCTTCGATAACGGCGTAATTTGTGCGTCAGAACAATCAGTTATCGTTGTTGATAGTATCTATAAACAAGTTCGTGAGCGTTTCTCAACTCACGGCGGTTATATGCTAACAGGCAAAGAATTAAAAGCTGTTCAAGATATCATCTTAAAAGACGGTAACTTAAATGCGGCTATCGTAGGTCAACCTGCAACAAAAATTGCTGAAATGGCCGGCATTGAAGTGCCAGTAAACACCAAAATTTTAATTGGTGAAGTAAAAGAAACAACCGAAGCAGAACCATTTGCTCACGAGAAATTATCCCCACTATTAGCAATGTACCATGCTCAAACTTTTGAAGATGCGGTACATAAAGCAGAAAAATTAGTTGAAATGGGCGGTATCGGTCATACATCTTGCTTATACACTGACCAAGATAATTGCCCTGAACATGTTGCCTATTTCGGCGATAAAATGAAAACATCTCGTATTTTAATCAATACTCCAGCATCTCAAGGTGGTATTGGTGACTTATACAACTTTAAACTTGCTCCTTCTCTAACCTTAGGTTGTGGTTCATGGGGTGGTAACTCCATTTCAGAAAACGTAGGGCCAAAACACCTTATCAACACTAAAACCGTGGCGAAAAGAGCAGAAAATATGTTGTGGCATAAACTTCCTAAATCTATTTACTTCCGCCGTGGTTGTTTACCTATCGCACTGGAAGAAATTGCGACTGACGGTAAAAAACGTGCCTTTATCGTAACCGACGGTTTCTTATTCAATAACGGTTATGTCGATGAAGTAACTCGTGTACTGAAAAAATTTGGTGTTGAAACAGAAGTCTTCTTTGAAGTTGAAGCCGATCCAACATTGAGTGTTGTGCGCAAAGGCGCAGAACAAATGAACAGCTTTAAACCTGATGTGATCATCGCATTAGGTGGTGGTTCACCAATGGATGCTGCAAAAATCATGTGGGTTATGTATGAGCACCCAGAAACTCACTTCGAAGAATTAGCACTACGTTTTATGGATATCCGTAAACGTATTTACAAATTCCCGAAAATGGGTGTGAAAGCACAAATGGTTGCTATCACCACAACATCAGGCACAGGCTCTGAAGTAACTCCTTTTGCGGTAGTAACTGATGACGAAACAGGTCAGAAATACCCATTAGCAGACTATGCATTAACACCAGATATGGCTATCGTTGATGCAAACCTTGTTATGAATATGCCTAAATCACTGTGTGCATTTGGTGGTTTAGATGCAGTGACTCACGCATTAGAAGCTTATGTTTCTGTATTAGCGAACGAATATTCTGACGGACAAGCACTACAAGCATTGAAATTACTGAAAGAATATCTACCAGCAAGTTATCATGAAGGGGCTAAAAATCCAGTTGCTCGTGAACGTGTTCATAATGCGGCGACTATTGCTGGTATTGCTTTTGCTAACGCATTCTTGGGTGTTTGTCACTCAATGGCACATAAATTAGGCTCTGAGTTCCATATTCCTCATGGTTTAGCTAATGCGTTATTAATTTCAAACGTCATTCGTTATAACGCAAATGACAACCCAACAAAACAGACTGCATTTAGCCAATACGACCGCCCTCAAGCACGTCGTCGCTATGCAGAAATTGCCGACCACTTAGAACTCTCAGCACCGGGTGATCGTACTGCTGCTAAGATTGAAAAATTATTAGCATGGTTAGAAGAAATGAAATCTTCATTAGGTATTCCATCTTCTATTCGTGAAGCTGGCGTCCAAGAAAGTGATTTCTTAGCAAGAATTGATAAGTTATCTGAAGATGCGTTTGATGATCAGTGTACTGGTGCTAACCCACGTTACCCACTGATCTCTGAACTGAAACAACTGTTATTAGATTCTTACTACGGTCGTGAATTTAATGAACATCCAGTTGTGGAAGTAAAGGAAGAATCAAAACCAGCTAAAAAAAGTAGCAAAAAATAATCGAGATGCACTGTGTTAGTCTGATCCTCAAATAATCGATTATTTATTGTTAATAAAAACCCGCTAATGAAGTGCCCTGTGAACTTAGGCACTTTTAGTGAAGCGACTTGTAAGGCCTGATTTCGATATTCAATCGGAGTCAGGCCTTTTAATTTGGTTTTACTACTAATCGTGGTCTACGATTTTTTAACCATAAAATATAAGTAGTTACCCCTAATCCAACATCTATTATTTTTTATTGAGAATGAGATTTAGGATGTTTAAGCCTATATGGCTTTAAATGAGACGCTAAGCTATTTTACTTTTCAGACTCCCTATTGCATTAGTTACCCCAAAAAAAACAACCTGTGTAGATTACAGCGCTAGTTTCACTCCTCACCTTCTTCATTATCTGGCAGAATTATTTCAAACTAATTATCTTTATCCGATGGATCTAAAAAGATATTTTTAAAACCAAGATTAACGTTTTTTCGTTCGCTGTGAGTCTTATTCTCATTAGAAAAGAAGAAAAATGAAGCGTTTCGATCCATTTAGTTTTTAAATAACGACAAAATATATTGATATAGAATATTTCCATATCAACGTTATTAATAACATTCTTTATAAAGCACATAGTTTCAATAAAATATTATCAAAATACTGTATGCGTATTGATAAAGTAATAACCTGATAAAAGGTCGCTATTTGTACATTTGACTGAGGAAGTTACTCCTTTAGGAGTATAAAAAATGCAGATTTTTTTTCGTATTAAAATTCATAGAGTGCGATATCTTATTTATTAGATAATGATCCAATCGAACCAATAACCATCATCAATAAGACTCGATATAAATGTTTCATCATGTTAAGCATAGATAAAAGAAATAGATTTATAGCCCGTTATGACTATCTTTATTCAATTTTATTAAACTATGAATAATATTGCTGTATCAAATGTTTTCACCTCTTATCATTTGTAAAAAACAATATCAGCATCACAAAATAGACACCCTACGTATATTTGATTATGTTTTTTTTGATTAATGATAATGAAATCTATGAAATGAATAAATTTTCTTTTAAAAAAAGAATATTTCTTTACATAAGAACATCAGAATGGCCAACATTTGATATAAAAAAAGCCAATAAATTGGCTGAATTTAAAAAACAGATAAACATTTTTTAGTATTAAGTAATATAAGCTTTTATTTCGATACTTATTTTAATCCCTCTTTCATCATTATAAATACGCAAAAGAGGGAAAAGGAAAAGATTACTCTTGCTCAATACTCCCTTTTAGCGTTGCTTGAGTATAATGCTTACGGCAAACTGAAACATATTTTTCATTTCCGCCAATTTCAACTTGAGCGCCATCACTCAGCACATTTCCTTTATCATCTAAACGTAATACTTTATTTGCTTTTCTACCGCAGTAACATACTGTTTTAAGCTCCACTAGCTTATCAGCCCACGCTAATAAATAAGCACTACCTGTAAATAACTCACCTCTAAAGTCTGTTCTTAAACCATAAGTAAGAACAGGAATATCATAGATGTCCGTTATTTCACAAAGCTGTTCTACATGAGCCTTACTTAAAAATTGGCATTCATCAATTAATACACAGTGAATAGGTTGTTTGCTATGCTCAGCAACAATAACATCACGAATATTCATATCATCACTGAAGAGCAATGCATCAGCACTTAAACCGATTCTTGAACTAATTTTTCCCTTTGCAAAGCGTGTATCAATAGCTGCTGTAAAAATCAATGTACGCATTCCTCGCTCATTATAGTTATAAGAGGATTGCAATAAAGATGTTGATTTTCCAGCATTCATAGCTGAATAATAAAAGTAAAGCTGAGCCATCAGCTCTCTCCTTAAATAGTGTTTATTTTCACGGGCGACAGTCTAACATAAACAGTCTGCAAGTTATCAATAACAAGTATTTATTACCTTTATTTCTATTCTAGATATACCATTCAAAGATGAGAGTCATTGTTAGTGCTAATTTTTGCTTAAAAAATAAATAGCTTTAATAAGTACTTAACATATTAAAACACGCCTTGATATACGTTTATTAAAGTATGAAAGTTAACCCCAACTCATTTTTAGAAAAAAGTCCGTTATTATAAAAAAATGAACAAAGCTTTCTATTCTTTTGCATTAGCGCTATCATCAGTTAAAAGATGCATTTCCTTACTCATATTTCCTTTATTGACTAAAGATACCTCAATATTTATTATTTTTTTCGTTGAGATAATAGTTTAAAAAAAAGAAATTTTACGTAAGGTTTGTATTTAGGTATTGCAGAAATTTAAATAGCAATCTATTATTAGTATTACATCAGCCAACAACATTTATTTGAGACCAGGAAAATGAGCGAATCTTTAAAAATATTAAATAACATCCGTACTCTCCGCGCACAAGCAAGAGAAACTTCTTTAGAAACTTTAGAAGAAATGCTGGAAAAGCTCGAAGTTGTCGTTAATGAGCGTCGTGAAGAATTCTCATTAGAAAAAGCAGCTGAAGAAGAGCGTATTCAGAAATTACAAAAATACCGTGAAATGTTAGAAGAAGCCGGTATTGATCCAACAGACTTACTTGAAGCAAGTGCTGTTAATAAAACTGGCCGTGCTAAACGAGCAGCTCGCCCAGCTAAATATTCTTACGTTGATGAAAATGGTGAAACTAAAACTTGGACAGGCCAAGGCCGTACACCAGCTGTAATCAAACGCGCAATTGACGAAGAAGGCAAATCATTAGAAGATTTCCTTCTGTAATTTAAGTCAATATTCTATTTGAAATACCCTTTTAATTATTTAAAAGGGTATTTTCTTGTTTACCTCTTATATTAAACAAGCGTTTAATTTTAATATGTGCTGATGTTGTTTGTATATAAGGTTGGGAGCCAGAAATAGAGAATGTGAAAACCACATTGTTGACTTTTATTTATAATGAAAAAGGAGCTTTTATAGCTCCTTTTTTATTAGTTTCAATTAAACCAACAACATTAGTTTTTATAATAACTTAAATACCAATCAACAAACTGTTTTACACCATATTCTACATTTGTATTTGGTGAGAAACCGGTAGCCTGAGATAAATCTTGGCAATCGGCACAGGTAGAAAGAACATCACCATCTTGCATCGGCATTAAATTTAATTTAGCTTTAATATTTAATGATTTTTCAATTGCCTTAATAAAATCCATTAGTTTCGTTGGTTGACCATTACCTACATTATAGATTTTATAAGGTGCAGAACTGGACGATGTCTCGCCCTTTTCTACCGTCCAGTTTTCATCCGCTTTGGGAACAATATTAATTAAACGAACAACTGACTCTACGATATCACCCACATAGGTGAAATCACGTGTCATATTCCCGCCGTTATAAACATCAATAGGTTCACCGGCAATCATTGCTTTTGTGAATTTAAATAATGCCATATCTGGGCGACCCCATGGACCATATACGGTAAAGAATCGTAATCCAGTTGTGGGTAATTGATATAAATGCGAATAACTATGAGACATTAGCTCATTGGCTTTTTTAGTTGCTGCATATAATGAAACAGGATGATCAACACTATCTTCCGTTGAGAACGGTTGCTTTTGATTTAAACCATATACAGAGCTTGAAGAAGAATAGATAAGATGCCCTACATTATTATGACGGCACCCTTCTAATATATTAATATGACCGATAATATTTGCATCAATATAGGCCATTGGGTTTTCAATCGAATAGCGAACTCCAGGCTGAGCCGCTAGATGAATAACACGATCAAACTGGTGAGTTACAAATAATTGAGCCACTTTTGTTGAATCAACGATATCAACTTTCTCAAATTGAAACTTTTCTAACTGTTGTAATTTAGCTAATCGAGCTTCTTTTAAGCGTACATCATAATAATCATTAAGATTATCTATTCCAACAACATGGTAGCCCATTTCAATTAAACGCTGACTTAAATGAGAGCCAATAAAACCCGCAGCACCTGTTACTAATATTTTCATATTATCACTCAAATAACCCAATTAATTATTATTCACGTCAACGTTATCATGCTTAATATCACCTTGATTAAACATCATAACGCTTAACATTATCATACTTTACAAAAATCAGTATGGCTCAATACATGATTGCATTGAGCCATACCTTAATCTCTTGTGATCACTTTATCTAGCCTTTCTCACAAAATCATTTGTCTATGACATACGATGCATTCGCAAGAATCATGCAATAAAAGCCACCATACAAAATAATTATTACTCAGTGCTATTTCACTTTACTTTTAATGATTTTAACCATTGTGCGAAATCTTCACCAAACTCTTCGTGCTGTATACCATATTCTACGAATGCTTTCATATACCCTAATTTATTACCACAATCGTGGCTTTTTCCTTGTAGGTGATAAGCTTCAACGGCTTCTTTTTCAATCAGCATCGCAATCGCATCTGTTAACTGAATTTCATCACCCGCACCTGGTGCTGTTTTTGCCAATAATGGCCAAATACTTTCAGATAATACATAACGGCCTACGATAGATAAATTCGAAGGTGCTTCTTCTTTTTTCGGTTTTTCGACAACACGAGTAATTGGTTTGCTATCACCTGGGCATAAATGTTCTCCCATGCAATCCACAATACCATAGTTAGACACTTCATCTTCAGGTACTGGTTCAACTAAAATTTGGCTTGCCCCAGAGTGCTCAAAATGGGAGAGCATCTCTTTCAGGTTAACTTTGGTTAAATCCGCGCTGTATCTATCTAAAATAACATCAGGCAAAATGACAGCAAAAGGCTCATCACCAATCAAAGGTTTTGCACATAAAATAGCGTGACCTAATCCTTTTGCGATCCCTTGACGAGTTTGCATGATAGTGACGTGGCTCGGGCAAATGCCTTGTACTTCTTCTAGTAGCTGGCGTTTAACTCGTTTTTCTAAAATAGCTTCTAATTCAAAACTGGTATCAAAATGGTTTTCAATGGAGTTTTTAGAAGAATGTGTGACAAGGACAATTTCATTAATACCAGCTGCAATACATTCATTAACTACATATTGAATAAGCGGTTTATCAACCACAGGCAACATCTCTTTCGGAATTGCCTTAGTTGCGGGTAACATTCTTGTTCCTAATCCAGCAACAGGGATCACCGCTTTTCTAACTTTACGCACTGCTGATGACATTATACTTCTCCTGCAATTCGTACCGTTCTATTTTCAGATATGAATGGGTACATTAAAAAATAATCGCCAGAGTATACCAGCTAATATCTAAGGATAAACAGAGCCCTACCGCTTAATTGAGATAGTTCTTCATTTATGTTTAATATATGCACGATATTCTGTATTTATTTAATCCAAATTTAACTTTTATAGATAGGAGAAAACATTAATTTAATCTGATTAGTATTATCCCAAATTTTACATTGCCAATTTGTTCCTTCACATTTTATCTGGTTAATATATAAAAGTTGCAAAGTACCTAAAGGAACACCGCTATTCAATTCGAATTTTTTACTCTCTGTTTTTATTTCAGCTCGTAATCCTGCTGATGCCAATAATATATTTTTTTTCTGTGTATGATAATACCCTAAAGTGATAGGGAATTGCCCTTTTACACCTATTTCATTCAACATTTTATTAAGTTTATTCAGCATGTTATACATACTTGGAAGCGAACGATTTTTTTCTGACGACTTTAATACATCATTAAATACAACTCGTAAGAGTAAAGCGACCAAAAGCCCATTTTCATCGTCTCGTGATATATCAACACAATAAAAAATAATTTGATCTTCTGATAAGGCTGCAATATCAAATAACAATCCCATTTTAGCTATATCATTTAACTGACGATAATTAACACAATATCCCGCTACAACTTGCTTAACCTGAGGTTGCATCTGTTTTATGAACGACTGAATATAATGTGTATCTTTTCGTAAACTATTCCAAAGAGGTTCTAAATGTATGCCTTCTATTAATACCGACTCAAAAAAACCAGGGCATAATACTTCAATAACTTTTTGTTTTAATTTATCGAGATGTGTTATTGGCTTAAGAAAAATTTCTTGCGCCCCTAAGCGCAACATATCATCTACTTCAGACATATTATCTGTACATGAAATAGCAATAACAGGAATAGCAAGTTTGCGTTGTTCAAGATGACATAAAAATGTAGGACCATTCATAACCGGCATACGAATATCACATAAAATAAGATCAGGTAATAATCCCTTATCTAATAAAGATAACGCTTGGCTACCATTATCTGTTGTATAGACACACGCTTTTTCATGTGAAAAATATTCCGTCAGCATAGTGCGAAAAACAACCTCATCATCAATTATCAAGATTTTTTTACCCACTAAGGCTTTATTCATTGGTTACTCCAGTAACTATCGTTTCACATGCCGATTAATAAGCGATACATTACTAGTTTAGTTCAACATTGACGTTAATTATTCCCAATCGTTACTTTTTTCAATCTATGGGAAATCGTCATACTAATAACGTGATTTAGGACATTATTTTGTCGAGTTTATGCCCCTGCAATAGCCAATTATTCTACTCTGATTGCTGTGAGCCTTACCATTCAGGTCAGAAAAACGCCCCAACCGCAGAAGCATTGATGCGTTCGCGTTATAGCGCGTTCGTTAAACATAATGCTAATTACTTAATAAAGACATGGCACCCCTCTTGTCGTGTTGCATCCTTGCATGATGAATTAACTTCAGGCTTTCCAAATACACAATGGCTTGGACTCAATGTTATCTCATCGCAGGCAAGCACAAATAAAAATGAGGCATACGTTGAATTCTCGGCTTGCTTTATTGAAATAAATGCCGATGATAAACAGTACTTACATGAGCGATCTCGTTTTCTAAAAATAGACGATTGTTGGTTTTATATTGACGGTGTGAAACCAAAAGTAGGACGAAACGATCCCTGCCCTTGTGGTTCAGGGCGTAAATACAAAAAATGTTGTGAAAATAACATCAAATAATTGCAAACACAGAAGTAAAAGAAAGGATTTATCTATACATGCAACACCAAAATACTCAAAAAAAAATACTCCGTACTATTTGCCCTGATGCAAAAGGCCTAATCGCAAAAATCACCAACATTTGCTACAAACATCAATTAAATATTGTTCAAAATAGTGAATTTGTTGACCATCGTACTGGTCGCTTTTTTATGCGTACTGAGCTTGAAGGCATCTTTAATGATGAAACTTTTCTTGCTGATTTAGATGATGCGTTACCGCAAGGTTCTCAACGTGAATTGAATACCGCAGGTCGTCGTCGCATTGTGGTTATGGTGACCAAAGAAGCACATTGCCTTGGCGATTTATTAATGAAGAGCGCATTCGGTGATCTAGATGTGGAAATTGCCGCTGTTATTGGTAATCACGACACGTTAAAACATTTAGTAGAACAATTTGGTATTCCTTTCCATCTTGTTAGTCATGAAGGGTTAACCCGTGATCAACATGATGAAAAATTAATTGCACAAATTAATCAATATAAACCTGATTATGTTGTACTCGCAAAATACATGCGTGTATTAACGCCTGCATTTGTACAAAACTTCCCAAATCAAATTATCAATATTCATCACTCTTTCTTGCCAGCCTTTATTGGTGCTCGTCCTTACCATCAAGCTTATGAACGTGGGGTTAAGATCATTGGTGCTACTGCTCACTACGTAAATGATAATTTAGATGAAGGCCCAATCATCACACAGAACGTAATTAACGTTGACCACACATTCTCAGCAGAAGATATGATGAGAGCTGGTCGTGATGTAGAGAAGAATGTACTTAGCCATGCTTTATATTGGGTGCTTTCACAACGCGTATTCGTTTATGGTAACAGAACGATTATTTTATAAGTCCCCAATCCATTAATTTTGAATACATTATGGCTATCTAAAAATAAACCGCGATACAAAACATATCGCGGTTTATTTATCTTCTATTAATTTTCACGTTTTTGCTTAAAATCAACACAATAGAGCGCAAAGGCTGAACAATACGCACACTTTTACAGCAATCGATCTATTTTCAGTAAAATAGCGCTTTACAGAGCTACGGTATTTGGTATTATTGCGCCCGCTGTCACGGACAGCAAAACAATTTAATGTTGGTGGGATACCCAAGCGGCCAAAGGGAGCAGACTGTAAATCTGCCGTCACAGACTTCGAAGGTTCGAATCCTTCTCCCACCACCATCTCTTCTTAGCATCACCCTAAAGAACTCTCTATTCTATTTTTCCAATTAAATCAATAAAACGATTCAACACACTTGAATGGTACTTAGATTTATAAATATAACAGTTGTACAATATTGCAGGCTGAGTTAAGGGAATAAAACAGAGTTTTCCTTCATGCACATCCTTCAATGGATTTTCATCTGTGAATAAAAGAGAATGGTGTGTTTGAATAAAACGTAAACAACAATTAAGATCATCCATTATTCTAACACAAACGAGTTTTCCCCCATCTCTTATTTCATTCTCTAATTTTTTTATTTTAGCTGTTTTGTATAATGCGGGATCACATAACCAAATATTTTCACTTAAGAGTCTCTCAATATTCTTATTAACACTATCAGCAATTTCTTGCTGACAACAAATCCCCAAATATTTATTGTCTATTTTATGAATAAGACTAAATTTTTCACTAATAATTTTTTCTGAGCTTAATATTAATGTATTTCCATCATAATCAGGTATTTCATCAAAGTTTTCTTTTGAAAATCGCATTATATTTATATGAGAGTAATTTTTATTAGCTGCCTGATAAAGCTCCGTTAAATACTGACTTTTCCCCCAATCATAATAAACATGAATACTATTATTAATAATACCTGAGGTATGTTTTTTTGTTATCTCTTTTTCCTGAAGATAAAGTGATTTTAAATCATTATAAAGCTCAAGTCCTTCTTGCGTTAAGCTCATACCGAACTTCTCTCGCTTGAATAGACGCTTTCCCAATACTGCCTCAAAGTCTTTGATAGATTTAGCGACTGGAGGTGTCGTTCGATTCATGACACGAGCTGCTTTACTTAATGAACCATTTTCAACTACGGCCATAAAGGCTTCTAATTTACGAGAAAAAAACATAATTCACCATTCCTTTGCTGTGTTGAACAAATAATTTCATTAATCCATTTAATGTAAATAAAACATAGATTAATTAACTTAAAAATTAATTTTATATAAATATGCTCTTACCTCCTTTTAATGAATACAATTTATAACTTTAATGTTATTTTTATTATGTCATTATTCTTTACATATAAAGAATAATAATACTTATATTCTTCTATCAAAGATTAGTTTATGTTTCCACTTTGTTTAATTAATAATTTTTATTATGCAATAGACTATTTTTATTAATTTATCGTACTTTCTTTGATCCCTCTTTATTTTATCTGGTTTTATCTTTCTATTGATAAGCCGTGCCATGATTTAAGTGATTTACTTACATTCATTTTATGATCCTGATAGTATAAGACATCCTATTATTCAATATATAAATGGTTACAGTCACATGAAATTTGTCTCTTTCAATATTAATGGTTTACGTGCTCGCCCCCACCAACTTGAAGCTATTATAGAAAAACACCAGCCTGATGTTATCGGACTTCAAGAAACGAAAGTTCATGATGATATGTTCCCATTAGAAAGTGTGGGTTCTTTGGGCTACCATGTTTTTTATCATGGCCAAAAAGGACATTATGGCGTTGCTTTATTAACAAAAGCAAAACCTGTCGCAATACGTAAAGGCTTCCCAGGCGACGATGATGATGCACAACGCCGAATGATCATGGCTGATATTGAAACACCAGCAGGATTACTCACTGTAATGAATGGGTACTTTCCTCAAGGTGAAAGCCGTGATCATGAAACAAAATTCCCAGCAAAAGAAAAATTCTATGCTGATTTACAAAACTATCTGACAACCAGTTTAAAACCGACCTCTCCTGTTCTTATTATGGGTGATTTAAATATTAGCCCAACAGATAAAGATATTGGTATTGGCGAAAATAATATGAAACGCTGGTTAAAAACAGGGAAATGCTCTTTCCTGCCTGAAGAACGTGAATGGTTGGCAACATTGATGGGCTGGGGATTAACAGATACTTTCCGCCAACAATATCCTGAAACAGATGATAAGTTCTCGTGGTTTGATTATCGTTCTAAAGGATTTGATGACAACCGTGGACTACGTATCGATTTACTCTTAGCTAGTCGTTGTTTAGCAGATAATTGTATTTCAACAGGAATTGATTACGATATTCGTGGAATGGAAAAACCATCCGACCACGCCCCTGTCTGGGCTGAATTTAAAATCTAATAGTAATTAATCTTTATTCAAAAAAGCACTTCATCAAGATAACGAATGAAGTGCTTAATTATTAGCTATAACTCGCTGATCTATAAAAATCGGGTAACTACATAATTAATTACTAATAATTACAGTATTAGTTTTTATCCACTCTATAGATAAATTTTCAACAATTTCTTTTTGTTCAGCAGAAAGGTTTTCTATATTTTTAATAATTATGCAAGTTCCATAAATATTATGAGAAAAATGAGATACAAATTGTACTATCCCTCTAGTTTGTGCATTAAGTTCATTTATATCCATATTAAAACTAACTTTATCTCTTGTTAATTTATTTAATAGATTAATAATTTCCAATATTTTATTTATATATATATCTTCTGGATGAATAAAAGTTAGTTTTTTAATAATTTCAGTAATGGACAAATTTAGCCATTCACTATAATACATATTATTATATTTAATATTTTTAAATTCATTTTGTAGTAAAGCCGAAGAACAAACAGGGCATACTATTTTCTCTTTATTTTTATTAATATATCTTGATATAGTATCATCTGGGTAATACTTATAATGTTGAATAGCATTATCTATAATTCCATTCCAGAAAAACACCTCATTACCAATAATTATTGAATCATTAAATCCATTAAATAAACATGATAATTCATCATCACCGAGTTCTGAAATTTTTCCATTCCAATCAATGTTAAATTCATTTAATACATACTTTGATATCTCTTTAAATGATGTACTATTCCTAAGAAATTTAATACAACTTTTAGATAATTGATCTGATTCAATAAATATACTACGAGGTAAAGAATAAATTATTCCTTTCCCCAAACATTTAAAACATTTTCCTGTTGAGCTTTGAGGATTAATAACATACCTTAATATTGAGTTTAATTCAGGATTAGCTAACATAAATCCGTGAATTAAATATTCATTAACTCCTAATATCTCACCTATACTCAAATAATATCTATATTTATCAGCATTAAAGTCAATGTTTATCATTAGTGGAATATTAGTGTTTACTTTATAACCATCATCTAAAAATTTAAAATTAGAATAATTACTAATACTTGCTTTTAAAAATAAATCTTCAACAAATCTGTATGTATTATATATTAATTTATTTTTATTTTTAAAAAAATTGACTTCATGTTTTTTTATTGTGAGAGATTCTTCATCAATAGCTATACTATAATTTTGTATATCTGCTATGGATATTTCCTCAGTTTTTTTATATTGTTTATGACTATTAATTAGCGCTCTAGAAGTAGTAGTATTATTAAATTGAAATCGAGGTCCACAAAAGATCAAATATCCACCATCTTTTCCTGCAGATGGTCCTATTTCAATAATTTGATCACTTTTAGCAATAAATTCAAGATTATGCTCAACACTTATTATTGTATTGCCATTATTTATTATTTTACGAAGTGCATCATAAAGTTTTCCAATATCACTATAATGTAATCCCTTGGCTGGTTCATCAAGTAGGCATAATGTATGTGTTTCATTCTGAGAAAGTACATTTATCAGCATAACTCGTTGAAATTCGCCTTTTGACAAAGTGGTAGAATTCCTTGAAAAAGAGAGATAGCCTACCCCTAATTGAATTGCCGCCTGACAAATACTATGAATTTTTGAATCCTTCGTAAGTTCTAAAAGAACAGACATTGGATGATTCATATAAGTATAAAAATCCATATCATTATACTTATACTTTAAGGTATTTTTATCATAACGTTTCCCATCACAGTATGTACAAATACCTACATTTTCTTTTTCTTTTGTTAAAATTATTCCTTTACCTTGACAATAAATACATTTTCCTTGTAAAGAAGCAGAAGAAAATATCTTATGGTCTACTTTATTATTTTTAGCAAAAAGTTTTGCAAGATACTCTGAAACACCAAGAATAGTTGCAATACTTGATAATGAATTTTTTTGTTTCCCTTTTTGCTTAATATAAACTATTTTATTAAAACCAAATTCATCCATATTATTAGATACGCGTTCAAATATTACTTTATCTAGTAAGGTGGTTTTCCCACTACCAGAAACACCACATATTGTTGTTATCTTTTCATATGGAATATTGATAGAAATGTTTTTTAAATTATTTTCTTTTAAATTTTCAAATGAAAAAAAACCTTTATTAAATTCGTTTGAAACATCGTCATTTAAGATCTTAAAAGGTTTTTCATTAAATAGCATATTTGATGTTAATGTATTAAAATCTGAAACATTAGAGTATTTCGTATTAAATAATATTTCCCCTCCTTTTTCTCCTGCACCTGGACCAATATCTATAATATTATCACATTGCTCGAGTACCCGCTTATTATGTTCGACTAAAATAATTGTATTACCTAGTTTTTTTAATCGATAAAATACATTCATAAGTGGTGTTAGATCATTATAATGAAGCCCAGATGAGGGTTCATCTAATAGATAGCAAACATCCCTTAGATCTGAATTTAGCATAGAACAGAGTTTGATTCTCTGCATTTCCCCACCGCTAAGACTAGGGCTTGAGCGATTTAACGAGAGATGACCACAAGATACCTGAATAAAATTATTAAGTTTCACACTTAATAATTTTAAGTTTCGAATCTGTTGTTCTGTTTTAGAACACCAGTCATTTAATTCTGAAATTGTTAAAAGTAAAATATTGCGTATTGTATTATCTTCAATCTTAAATGCATCAATAAGGGGATCAATTCTTGTTCCGTTACAATGAAAACATTCACATTCATTAATAAATGGAGCTAATATTTCTTTCCTTTGACCTCTACTATATATATCTAAAAGATAATTAATGACACCAAGAAATTTAATATTTTTTTTACCTCCTTTAATATCTTGAAAGCTAATTATTTCATCTGAACCAAATAATAATAAATTTAATTCCAATTGAGATAGTTTATTAATAGGTGTTTGTATGTTTATATTATTATTTTTTAAAAATGCCTCAATAAATTTACCAGTGACTGTTGTGTATTTTATTCCTTTATCACTAACAAAACATATAGAATTATTTAAAATCCCTTTGTTTTTATCAATGATAATTTTAGAGGGCTCGATAGAAAAATACTTACCTGTTCCACGGCAGTGCTCACACGCACCACCACCTTCATTAATAGAAATGTTAAATGAAAACCTACTTTTAGATAATGCCGGTGAAAGTTGCTTGCAATTAAAACATACTGTATATAATAGTGGATTAAAAGTATCTGGAATATCATTTATTTTAACTTTTACTTTATTTTCAATTATCTTATTAACTTCTTTAATTATTTTCTCATTCAAATTTGTAGTTTTAAACTTTATTGTGCTATATGCTCTTTTTCTTAAAATTTCTGTTATCTGACCATTTTTATCATAATAATGAATAGAAAATATATTATAATTTTTCTTTAGATACTCTAATTTTTCATCAAATGAAGCATCATAGATAATGTCAGCGACAAGATACTCAATAGCTTCCTTATGAGTATAAATATTTTCATCTAATTTATTATTGCAATTAAGACAGTAATGAATCGCATGATTTAAGAATAAGTTTCTAATAAGATTATGTATGCCAGAAATTGTTGCAAGAGTTGATGTCGGTGTGTTTACATGATTGACAACATCAATAAGAATAGTTTGAGGTAAATTATCAATATTTACAACTTTAATAATATCAACAACATTCATACCATCTTTAATAGACTTAGACTTACTACGTGCATAATTTTTGGCACCAGTTGCCGCTAATATATTTCTGAGGATAGTGCTTTTCCCTGAACCAGAAATACCCGTTAAAGCTGTTATTTGATTATGTGGTATATCAAAGGAAATGTGTTTTAAGTTATTTTCATGTGCATCAGAAATATAAATTTTCATTATGTCAAAGTTTCCTTATAACAATAATATGACTTAATATTTTTCCATCAATTAATCCTTCTGTTCCTATACTACTGCTCTTAATATCTCCAGAAAGAATTTTTATAATATTAAGTCCATATTTTTTGGTTTTTTCTGTAACTAATTGAATAGAATCGAATTCAATATCACAGCACACAAGCACTATATATGTTTGTTTATGATAATTTTCTAAATAATATAAAAATATATGATCTAAAAGGTCTAATTGATTCTGATCACACCAAGAGTTTGTTAAAAAAGAATAGATAGAAGAATCAATATTATTTTTTATTTCATCAATACTAAGTTGATATATTAAACTTGGATCACTATTTTTATTTCTTAGTGGAGGATTGGATACAATGAGATCAAATCCTCTGTTTTTATTATGTTTACGATATGTTGAAAAATCAGCATTTATTACATTTACTTTGTTTTTAACTTTATATTTATTGATGTTCGATAGACAACAATTATAAGCAATCGGATTTATTTCTATTGCCGTTGTTTTGATATTATATTGATGAGATAAAAATAAACTAATAGGTCCCGCACCAGCGCCAACATCTAAAACATTATTAATATTTTTAAAATTAAGCAATTCATATTTATCTGCAAAGAACTCAGCCAAACCAAATTTATTGCAGATAAATTTATCAACATCTAATTGATAATTTATTTTTTTAGTGAGAAAAGATGATATATTAACTGCACTATTCTTAACATATAGGTTTACAGTTTTCGAGTAATTCATTTTTATTTTCCAGCCAAGTTCCAGAGCATATATTGTTCATAATACATTGTTTGCAAAAAGAAGCTTTATATCTCATCCCTATATCAAGCTGATTAAAATCAGAAATATAATCATCTTTTTTGTTAAATAAATCTAACCTCTCAGGCCAATAACTTTCTCCAACACACTTTTCTATCCCTCTCATTAAACAGTATGGTATACCTTCTGTCCTAAGGATCTCTTTTGGTATTATAGTTGCTAGCTCTTTAACTAATATAGAAGAATCAATTAACCCCAATGACAAGTTATTGTTGTCAGTATGCAAAATTGAAAATTGAGTAACAATAGGTTTAAATGAAGCTAAAAGAAAATAAATATTTACGAGGTCAAAGTAATTATCTCTTGAAATTACCGTATTGGTCATTATTTTACAATCAGTATATTTATATATATTTTCTATCGCCGCTAATGTTTTTGAAAAAGCCCCTCTTTGCGAACTTAATTGGTCATGAATATCACTATTAGATCCATGAACTGAAAACGATATGAATACTTCTTTATTTTTAGATAGTAGAGAAAGATATTCCAAAAGTTTTTTCTTACGACACAAACCAATTCCATTGGTTTGAATAGTGTAATGTTTAAATCCTAATGATTCAGCAAGATCAATAATTTCTATTATGTGTGATGGAAATAATGTAGGCTCACCACCTGAAATAACCAATGCTTGACATCCATTTTGTGCACCGTCAATAACAGACTTTTTTATTTCATCTAATTCAATTATTTCGTTTTGTAGATATTTTGAAAAACAAAAATCACAATGATTAGAGCATTGATAAGTCAGTTTGATATTAAGTGAGTGCATGGTCTACACCATTTTTTATATAAGAAATTAATTCTTTTTTTGCTTGGCAATATTCTCTCGATAAATCATGTGATTTTGTTATCATCTGCTGTCTTTTTTCAATACAACCACCAGCACAGTATTTATAAATATCGCATGAAAGGCATTCAGCCATTATATCATCATAAAATTTAGTAAATTTACACGAGTTACAAGGATCAACAATAACGCTTTTGAGTTGCTCATCCGATATTGTTAATATATTCCCTATAAAAGCCTCTGCTCTCATTTTATCATGATCATAGGCATCACATAGCCACATTTCTCCATCAGGGTATATACTAGTAAAATTCTCACATTTAGATGTTCTAAATTCACACCATGTTACAGGTATATCTGTAAGTTTTGAAATAACTGATATTATTGGGTCTATAATAAATCTATTATCTTTTTTATTTTTTAAATCCTTGATCCATAAGTCAAATATATTACAAATGAAATTTGTATATTCTAACGGTGTAATGCCATATAATTCTTTATAACCATATTTATCATGATTGTAACATGGTATAAACTTTGCAAAATTAGGATTTAATTCTTTAATAAATTCATAAGTTTCTTGTGCTATATTTACATTATGTTCACCAACTACGCTTATAGTAGTAAAATCTAAACTCGATTTTCTAATACGTTCAATACCAGAAATAATTCTATTATGTGCCGATTGCCCTGTTCGATTAACACGAACATCACCATTACTTTTTTCTGAACCATCAATGCTAACACTTATAATTCTTTCACCAAATACATCTATATTTTTTTCAAAGGAATCAATCCATCTGTTTGTTAACAATGTTCCATTGGTTTGTATTGCAATTTTAAAGTTAACATTATAATTTTCATTAGCATTTCTAATAGACTGAGTGATTTTTTCAAAGTATTCAACACCGCGTAATAATGGTTCTCCACCATGGATCAACCATAGTATTTCCGATTCTGGGAATAACTTTGCAAATCTTTCAATTATATTAATTGAATCTGATGAGCTTAGTATCTCTTTTGAATAAGCTTCACCATTTTGCCTAAACTCATAACAATATCGGCACCTAAGATTACAATCCATAGTTCCTTTTAAGACTATTGTCTTTCTTAGTTTCATAGCAAAAGCATTTCTCTTGAATAAGATAATAAATTAATTTGGTTATATTTTTTCGTGTTACAAAAAAATTTATTATTATATTGATTGATAGACAAAATAAGCCCTTAAAAAGGGCATATATTTACTGAACTTATTTTTACCACAATTAGAAAAATCCTTATTGAAGTAAAAGTTAACCTAAAAAATAATTTTATTTAAGCAGTCTTAATATCCATGTGTATAATCTGAATGATTTCCCCAGCAAACTAGTTGAGAGCGAGATGTATCATTTTTCACAGTAAGAATAAAATTTCTGAGCTGATTCAACTCCTCTTCAGAGTAACTTTCTTCCTGAAGTGGATATTTTTTGTCTTCATTTAACGAACGAGTTTTAATAAATTCCACATGAGCTCCTTTTGAATAAGAGGAAATATATAAAAGTATAAGGATCCTTATATATATTACATGGGATAAATTAAGATGATAGTAAAGTTTCTCTTATTAAATTGAGTTAAATCAATTAAAACAATTAATTTTATTATATTTAAAAATACTTTAAAATATAAATTAATATTATAAGTAAATTACCTTAACCTTTAAAAAAATAGTCGATTTATCACAAATATAGATTAGTTTATACTTTTAAATTATTTATTTTACTTTTCGAACATGAGTATATAGAGAATATTGCAGAATAAAATAGATTAAACGAACAGTAAGGCCTGATTTATATATTGAAATCAGGCCTTACTGTTACTAATTTAAAATATCTAATTTTAAATTACACTTCAAGGAAGTGCTTGTTATTGATAACTTAATTATCAGTCGTTACTTTTTTACTCTGCACCTTATTTTTTGTGGCACTTGCTTTGCTACTTCCTTTAGTTGCTGCCTTGCGCTTTTTATTATGTGCAGGGGCAGGAAGATTTCTGAAAGCTTGAATATTCGGACGACGTTTTGCCTGAGCAATTAACTCTACCAATGTATTATTTAATGGCATCATGAAATCTTGATATTTAAACTGCTTCTCACTAATTTGTGTGAGTATCGATTCCCAATGCGCAGTCATATCCGGTAAGGTTGCCATATCTGGCAATACATGAATTAATGCTCTACCTGCTGGCGTCGAATTAATGGCTCGCCCTTTCTTTTGCAAGAAACCGCGTTTAAACAGTAATTCAATGATGCCCGCCCTCGTTGCTTCAGTACCTAATCCATCCGTCGCTCTTAGGATCTTCTTAAGTTCTTTATCTTGAACAAAGCGTGCAATACCTGTCATGGCTGAAAGTAATGTTGCATCTGTAAAAGGCCTTGGAGGTTGCGTTTGTTTTTCAACAATTTCACCTTTTTCACACAACAGTTCATCACCTTTTTTTACTATAGGTAATGCCGAACCATCATTTTCTGAATCTTGCTCTTTGGCACCTAATAACACACGCCAACCTGCTTGAGCCAAAAATCGAGCTTTAGCAATAAATTTACCATTTTCAATATCAAGTTCAATCACGCATTTGCGATAAACAGCATCAGGCATAAATTGCATTAAATATTGGCGAGCAACAAGGTAGTAAATATTTTTTTCGTTTTCATTTAACGAAATGTTACCTGTTTTTGCCGTTGGAATAATGGCGTGGTGCGCATCCACTTTTTTGTCATCCCAACAACGATTTTTTTTATCAATATCTAAAGTTTCTTGCGGTAATAAACTCCCATCATGCACACTAATGGCATTAATCACCGCATGACGACCTGCAAAATGTTCATCTGGGAGATAGCGACTGTCAGAACGGGGATATGTGATTAATTTATGTGTTTCATATAAGCGCTGACAGGTATCTAAGACTTGTTGTGCGCTTAAACCAAAGCGTTTTGCGGCTTCAATTTGTAATGCTGAGAGCGAGAACGGTAACGGAGCAATTTCAGATTCTTGTTTATCTTGATAGTCCGTAACATTGGCTGGCTTGTCTTTAATTCTATCAACAACATGCTCTGCTAATTTTCGGTTTAATAATCGCCCTTCTTCATCTTGCCAAGGTTCACAATGCTCACTAGGCTGCCAAATTGCAGTAAAGCGTTCATCAGCCGGTGTCACAACATGCGCTCTTACTTCAAAGAAATCTTTAGGAATAAAATTTTCGATTTCTTCATCACGGCGAACCACTAAACCGAGCACAGGCGTCTGTACTCGTCCTACGGATAATACACCTTGATAACCATTGCGCTGACCTAAGAGCGTATATGCTCGAGTCATATTTATTCCATAAAGCCAATCAGCTCTTGCCCTTGCTAAAGCCGATACACACAATGGAATAAATTCATGGTTATAACGTAATTTATCAATAGCGCGCGTCACTGCTGCGGGATTTAAGTCATTAATTAAGCAACGACGCGCCTGTTTTCTTTGGTCTTCGCTGATATTTAAATAGTTAAGCACTTCATCAACTAATAACTGGCCTTCACGATCGGGGTCACCCGCGTGGATCACTTCTTTTGCCTGCTTAAGTAGTGTCTTAATTGTTTCTAACTGCTTTTTTACATCAGCTCGGGGCTTGAGTTGCCATTTTTCTGGAATAATAGGCAAATCATCTAACGACCAGCGGGCGTACCGCGGGTCGTATGCATCCGGCTCAGCTTGTTCAAGCAAGTGACCAACACACCATGTCACATACTGGTTATCACCACAAAGAATAAAGCCATCCCCCCGTTTATGAGGTTTTGGCAATACATCAGCAATAGCGCGAGCAAGGCTGGGTTTTTCTGCAATAAATAATCTCATTACGTTAGTTAATCACTTCAATCAACGCTTTTCCTGTCACTGGCTCAGTTAACTCACCAATAGAGGTTAGTTCAATGTCAAAACGAGCAGCGACGTTTTTAACTTGTTCCACGGCTTCAGGTAATACAGCTAATAATAAACCACCTGAAGTTTGTGGATCGCAAAGTAGTTTGCGTTGCATTTCAGTAATTTCACCAATCAAGTGACCATAACTTTCGAAATTACGACCTGTACCTCCTGGCACGCAGCCTTTTTCGATATAAGATTCAACTTCTGGCAATTTTGGCACTTGTGAAAAATGAATGGTAGCTTGCACACCAGAGCCATCACAAATCTCACTCAAGTGACCTAATAAACCAAATCCTGTCACGTCGGTCATTGCAGTAACACCCTCGATATCAGAAAAATCAGCGCCTGCTTTGTTCATACGACACATAATTTCTGTGGCTAAACCTTGGTGCTCTGCTTTTAATAAACCTTTTTTCTCAGCCGTTGTTAACACGCCAATGCCTAAAGGTTTTGTTAAAAATAACTGACATCCTGCTTTCGCTTCACTGTTTTTCTTTACTTTGCTCACAGGGACGATACCCGTTACAGCAAGTCCAAAAATAGGCTCCGGCGCATCAATGGAGTGTCCACCAGCCAGTGAAATTCCAGCTTCTTGGCAAGCGGCTCGCCCACCTTCTATCACTTCACGTGCAATTTCTGGCGCCAATTTATCGATAGGCCACCCCAAAATAGCAATTGCCATTATGGGTTTTCCGCCCATAGCAAAGATATCACTAATAGCATTCGTTGCGGCAATACGCCCGAAATCATAAGGGTTATCAACGATAGGCATAAAGAAATCAGTGGTGCTAATAATACCTGTACCATTTCCTAGATCATAAACAGCAGCATCATCTTTGGTTTCATTACCCACGAGTAAATGAGGATCATGAAATTTAGCTTGCTCACTGTGCAAAATAGTTTCTAAAACTTTTGGTGAGATCTTACAGCCACAACCTGCACCATGACTATATTGTGTTAAACGAATTGCTTCAGACATAACATGCCATCCTTTTTTAAAAATAAGTCACAAAATCAGTTAAGTCGGCAGGAGAAACCGTGCTTGGCGCTTTTAAGGCTGGCGTACCTAAATACAGAAAACCAACAATTTGGTCATGTTCACCACAGCCAAGTCCTTCTCTTACGATCGCATCATGAGTCCAAGAGCCTGAACGCCAAATTCCCCCAAATCCTTGTGCAACAGCCGCCATTTGCATTGCTTGTACACTACAACCAGCGGCAACCACTTGTTCCCATTCAGGCACTTTAGGATGATCTTTCACTTTCGCAATAACCGTGATGATCAAAGGGGCACGAAAAGGTGCATTTTTTGCTTTTTCTTCAACTTCTGGCCCTAAATTACCCACAACAGCAGCTCTATGCAGTAATTGGCTAAAACGCTCAATACCTTCGTTTTGTATCACAATAAAGTGCCAAGGCTTAAGTGCGCCATGATCAGGCGCGCGCATACCCGCTTGTAAAATAGTATTGAGGGCTTCACTATCGGGGGCTGGGGTAGTCAATCGAGAAGCTGAACGGCGGTTCAAAAGCAGTGTTAATGCATCCATTTTTATTCTCCTGTCAGCATTTTATTTTAGCAAGATCCCATTCTTATGGGGATGGACAGTTCTTATCAATTCGCAGTATAACAAACTGTTATATTACCACCATCCATAGATTTAGGCGGGAATTTTTCTAAAAATCAGTTGTATGGTTATTTAATCGTAATTTATTGTTCATAAAATGAATAATCTTACTCACCTAAGTTAATTTAAGCTTATTTTGATCCTACTTTTCTTTTTAATTCGACGATTTCCTATATTACTTTGATGCCTTTTTGTGTGACATTTTTTAGTTATTTTTACGTAAGATAAATATTTACTTAATAACGCCTTAAACAAAAGGTTATCATTAATGGCTTCCTAAAAATCAATGACAGACATTCAATAAGAGCTATATTAGAATATTCCTTCATTGTTATTGCTATTCCCTCTATTGCTAACAACATATTTTGTTTTAATAGTATGAGATTATGTGGATGTAGCCTGCTTACCAATAATTCTAGCATGACTGTTTAGGATTAAAATTTAGCTTTACATGATGTGGAGATAATATGAATAAAATTATGGAGTTAATCGGCGCAATATTAAAATTTAGTTGGCAAGCCATTAACTTTATCAGGAAATTAATCTTAAACGTTATTTTCTTTTTCCTTCTCTTTATGGCCTTTGGTATTTTCTTAATTACCAAAGAAGCACAAAAGCCCGTTGATTATGAAGGCGCCCTTCTTGTTGATCTTAAAGGTGTGATTGTTGACCAAACCGCAACACAAAATCCTTTAGGCGAAGTTGGACGCGAGCTTTTAGGTGTATCAAGTAGCCAACTTCAAGAAAATTCCTTATTTGAAATTGTTGATACTCTACGCCTAGCTTCTCAAGATCCGAAAATTAAAGGAATGATATTAAAACTTGATGAATTCGCAGGTGCTGATCAACCGTCATTAAATTATATTGGTAAAGCACTTAATGAATTTAAAAAGACAGGTAAACCAATTTTTGCAGTCAGTGGCTATTACAACCAGCCACAATATTACCTTGCCTCTTATGCCGATAAAGTGTATCTCACGCCTCAAGGTGCTGTGGGTATTTATGGTTTTGGTTTTCAAAACCTCTATTACAAAACACTATTAGAAAATTTAAAAATTAGTACTCATATTTTCCGCGTAGGCACCTATAAATCTGCGGTTGAGCCATTAATGCGTAACGACATGTCTGCGGAATCTCGAGAAGCCTCATTACGTTTAGTCAATGCACTATGGTCTACGTATTTAACCCAGATTGCAGAAAACCGTAGCATTACCACAGAAGATATTTTCCCGGGCGCAAAAGAGATGATTGCCCAATTACGTAATGCAGATGGTGATAACGCCACTTATGCGCTAAATCATAAATTGGTGGATTCTGTAAGCTCATATGCACAATTTGAAGCTGATATGACAGAAACCTTCCAGTGGGATAAAGAAAATAAGCAATTTAACAATATCAGTATTTATGATTATGCCGATACGCTAACTTCACCATTACCTGCAAGTGATGAAGGAAATATCGCCGTGGTGGTTGTTCAAGGTGCCATCATTGATGGTGAAAGCATCCCCGGCTCTGCGGGTGGCTCAACTATTGCAAATCAAATTCGCCAAGCGCGTTTAGATCCGAATATTAAGGCGCTTGTATTACGCGTAAATAGTCCTGGTGGTAGCGTTTCGGCCTCAGAGCAAATACGCAGTGAAGTGGTTGCTTTTAAACAACAGAAAAAATATGTGGTTGTATCAATGGGAGGCATGGCTGCATCAGGTGGATATTGGATCTCAACTCCTGCAAATAAGATTATTGCCAGCCCTTCAACATTAACGGGTTCTATTGGTATTTTTGGCGTTATTAATACGTTTGAAAATAGCTTAGAGTCTATTGGTGTTTATACCGATGGTGTAACAACCTCACCTTTAGCCGGATTATCTGTCACTAATAAGCTCCCGGAAGAGTTTGCAGAGCTTTTACAGTTAAATATCGAAAGTGGTTATAAAACATTCCTTAATTTAGTGGCTGAATCACGGAAGAAAACACCGGCTCAAATCGATCGGATTGCTCAAGGCCGTGTATGGGTAGGAATAGATGCAAAAAATGTCGGTTTAGTTGATGAGTTTGGTGATTTTGATGACGCAATTGATGCGGTTGCTAAAATGGCAAAAATTGAACAACCGGTTGTTGATTGGATGAAACCTGAATTAAGTCTATCTGAACAGATCATAATGAGTTTATCCTCTAACGCAAAAGCGCTTATTCCTGATCCATTACAAGCTTATTTGCCAGCACCTGTTTTAAAAGAAGTTAAAACACAAACTGAGTTTTACCGCAATATGAACGATCCGCTAAATCGCTATGCATATTGTTTATCTTGTGGTGATATTCAATAATCTTTTCAATCTATACACCTGCTCATATAGAGTAGGTGTATTCCTCTCTTTTTTCTGACTTTTGATAGAATGATATTCTGATGAATACTTTTTGTTCGTTTGTATTCAAGCTATTTTTAACACAATGATTTAAAGCAGATATTAGATAGTCTCTATTTTCTTTTTTTAGCATCCTTTCCTTTTTTTATTCTGCAAACTCCCTATAATCAGGTATTTCTCACAGCTTAATAAGAGTGCTTTGTCTGATGCAAAAGAAATCAATCTACGTTGTTTATACTGGCGGTACTATTGGTATGCAACATTCTGAACATGGCTATATTCCTGTATCAGGACATTTACAACGCCAATTAGCTAAAATGCCAGAATTCCATCGTGAAGAGATGCCCGATTTTACGATCAAAGAGCACCTTCCTTTAATTGATTCTTCAAATATCACACCTGAAGACTGGCAATCTATCGCTGACGATATTAATGAGAATTATCATAACTATGATGGATTCGTTATTCTTCATGGTACTGATACCATGGCATTTACGGCCTCAGCACTCTCTTTTATGTTTGAGAACCTTAGTAAACCCATTATCGTCACGGGCTCTCAAATTCCTTTAGAAGCTTTACGCTCTGACGGACAAACTAATCTATTAAATGCGCTTTATTTAGCTGCACATCACCCAATTAATGAAGTTGCACTTTTCTTTAATAACACTCTGTATCGCGGTAACCGCACAGTAAAAGCACATGCAGATGGTTTTAATGCGTTTGCATCGCCGAACAGCGCCCCTCTTTTAGAAGCAGGGATTAATATTAAGCAATTTAAAATTAATTCATTTCCAAAAGGAAAAGGTGAATTTATTGCACATAATATTACGCCTCAACCCATCGGTGTTGTCACAATTTATCCTGGCCTTTCAGATGAGATCGTTAAAAATATTCTGATGCAACCAGTGAAAGCATTAATATTACGTTCTTATGGCGTGGGTAATGCCCCCTCACACCCCGCTTTACTTTCTACATTACGCGAAGCAACAGAGCGTGGCATTGTGGTTATTAATCTTACACAATGTATTTCTGGTCGAGTGAATATGGAAGGTTATGCAACAGGTCAAGCCTTAGCTGAAGTCGGCGTTATTAGTGGTTATGATATGACATTTGAGGCAACATTAACTAAACTGCATTATCTCCTTAGCCAACAATTTGATTACACTGAAATTTGTCGCTTAATGCAACAAAACCTTCGCGGTGAAATGACATTAAACGATAACGATTAAGCTTAATAAAAGGGCAAATTTAGTGAAAAACTCTGCGCTATTACTGGTTGATATACAAAACGATTTTTGTACAGGGGGTGCTTTAGCTGTTAACGAGAGTGAGAAGGTTATTCAAACAGCCAATCAGCTCATTAATGGTTTCAAGCAAACTAAAAGCCCGATTATTGCAAGTTTAGATTGGCATCCAGCCGATCATCTTAGTTTTGCTGAAAATTCAGGTACCGTTATAGGTGAAATTGGGAAACTGAACGGGTTACCACAAGTTTGGTGGCCGGTGCATTGCGTACAAAATTCTCACGGTGCCGCATTTCACCCCGAGCTCAATCACACACTGATTAACCATATTATTTACAAAGGCCAAAATCGCCTTATTGACAGCTATAGTGCCTTTTTTGATAACGACCACGAATATCAAACAGGCTTACATACCCTTTTGCAAATGCTTAATATAAAACATCTTTACATTCTTGGTATTGCGACTGATTACTGCGTTAAATTTACGGTACTGGATGCTTTACAATTAGGTTATCAAGTGTCTGTCATTACTGATGGTTGCCGTGGTGTCAATATTCAAGATAACGACAGCCAACTAGCGCTAGAAGAGATGCAAGCGAAGGGAGCGACATTAATAGATTCAGCGCATTGGCTTAATCGTAACAATCAATAGTTCGTTATTTTCTTTATCTTCATAAAATCAGGAAGAGGCTATTTTAATCGGTTCAGCTAATAAATAGCCCTTTCTTATATTAATTC
Source organism: Proteus vulgaris (assembly GCF_016239305.1). Lineage (GTDB taxonomy): Bacteria > Pseudomonadota > Gammaproteobacteria > Enterobacterales > Enterobacteriaceae > Proteus > Proteus vulgaris_C. The sequence continues at coordinate 50,090 of NZ_JAEHOQ010000023.1, forward strand.
TATCCATTCACCACATGTTTTAGTCATCATCTATTGGCGTTAGCGTTGCCAAACGTTCAGATTGAAACTGAGCTTTTAATTCTTGTTTGCTCTTCATGGTAATTTGTCCATTAGTGCCTACAGTCATATGCTCAGGTGTGTGGTTATTTTTTGCTTGCCATAATAAAACAATCTGCATGCAATGTTCTTTTTGTTCATTAGTCAATGCAACACCGTCAGGCCATTTGCCTAATTCAACTGCAGTTGAAATACGCTGATAAATTTCAGGGGTTACCATCGAAATAAGTTCATTAACTTCCATTGATTGCTCCATAAGCTAAATAATCACTTAAAATGGCTGAATCGTTTTTTCATTTGTTATTATTTTGTTAATTCAACAATTATCAACCTTTCTGCTCTTCACCTGTCTCACTATTTATAAATGACAGTGAAGCTGAATTAACACAATAACGCTCCCCTGTAGGGGTTGGGCCATCATTAAAAACATGACCTAAATGCGCACCACACTGCTGGCAACGTATTTCCGTTCTTTTCATATTATGAGAAAAATCATCAACATAGCAAATCGCATCACTATTAACGGGTTGGTAAAAACTAGGCCAGCCACATCCTGCATCAAATTTTGTGTCTGAATAAAATAAGGGAGCAGAACAACATAAACAGTGATAAATCCCAGTTTGGCGATTATGTAATAATTTACCACTAAACGGAGGTTCTGTGCCGTGTTGTTGCGTCACATAACGTTGCATTTCATTGAGTGTTGATAAATCAAGATGATTGTTATTACTTGAAATATTCACTTTCTTTTCATTATCTGCCATATCGACCTCGTGCTCAGAAAAATGCTTTTTAAAACAACAGTGAATAATAACAAAGATTTAACAACAAATCTGGAAAATATAGTCTAAAATCAACAAGAGTAATCTTTAGTTTTTGAAATGTGATGAATTTCACATAACGGAGCAAAGGTAACTTCATTTATCGGCGTTGATCCCGATAATACACAGCGTAACATTTAGCTAAAACGACCAATCTTTAAGCGAAAAGTGTTTTTTTAATTGATTTTTTGCAATTATTGACACGATTCCGCTTGACGATTGGCGCGGTTTTGGTAACTTTAGAAGCAACTTTTTAATTCACTAAATTAAAGCTGGTGGAATACATATGACTATCAAAGTAGGTATTAATGGTTTTGGTCGTATCGGCCGCATCGTTTTCCGTGCTGCTCAAGAACGTTCAGATATCGAAATCGTAGGTATTAACGATCTGTTAGACGCAGACTACATGGCATACATGCTGAAATACGATTCAACTCATGGCCGTTTCAACGGTACTGTTGAAGTAAAAGATGGCCACCTCGTTGTTAATGGTAAAACCATCCGCGTAACTTCAGAAAGAGATCCAGCAAATCTGAAATGGAACGAAGTCGGTGCTGACGTTGTTGCAGAAGCAACTGGCCTGTTCTTAACTGATGAAACTGCTCGTAAACACATCCAAGCTGGCGCGAAAAAAGTTGTTCTGACTGGTCCTTCAAAAGACAGCACTCCTATGTTCGTAATGGGCGTAAACCATAAATCATACGCAGGCCAAGATATCGTTTCTAACGCATCTTGTACTACTAACTGCTTAGCGCCTTTAGCTAAAGTTATCAACGACAACTTCGGTATCGTTGAAGGTCTGATGACTACTGTTCACGCAACAACTGCAACTCAACGTACTGTTGATGGTCCATCTGCAAAAGACTGGCGTGGTGGTCGTGGTGCTTCTCAAAACATCATCCCATCATCAACTGGTGCTGCTAAAGCTGTAGGTAAAGTTATTCCTGAACTGAACGGCAAACTGACTGGTATGTCTTTCCGTGTTCCTACTCCTAACGTTTCTGTTGTTGACCTGACTGCACGTCTGGAAAAACCAGCTTCTTACGCACAAATCTGTGATGCTATCAAAGCAGCAGCTGAAGGCGAACTGAAAGGCGTTCTGGGTTACACTGAAGATGCAGTTGTTTCAACTGACTTCAATGGCGAAGTTCTGACTTCAGTATTTGATGCTAAAGCAGGTATCGCTCTGAACGATAACTTTGTTAAATTAGTTGCTTGGTACGATAACGAAGTTGGTTATTCAAACAAAGTTCTGGATCTGATTTCTCATATCTCTAAATAATTAGAGCCTAGAAAATCAAGATTTTGCTTAGAGCCACCTTTTAGGTGGCTCTTTTATTTTCTAGCTAGTCAGTTTATTGTATTGAAATAGTCAGTGACAGAAGGCCAAAAGATAATGAACGAGAAAATTTTTTCATTGCCGATTGTTGAACAAATATCACCTTATTTAAGTCGTCGGCAATTAGGTGAACTTCCTATCCTTGTTATTTCACATCCTAAAGTACGTGCGGCTATTAGCCTTCAAGGTGCACATTTAATTGCTTGGCAACCCGCACAAGAGCACCCTGTCTTTTGGCTCAGTGAAGCTTCACTTTTTACTCCTGGTGTTGCCATTCGTGGTGGGATCCCTATTTGCTGGCCTTGGTTCGCTTCAGCAGGTACACCAAGTCATGGATTTGCACGTATTCTACCTTGGGAGTTTAGCGCTCACACAGAGCAAGATGACAGTGTGCTTATCACAATGACACTAAAAGAAAGCCAACAAACACAAAAATATTGGCCTCATCCATTTACCCTAATTGCTCGTTTTAAATTAGGTGTAACTTGTGAAGTAGAATTAGAATCTTACGGTGATTATGATGCAACAGCTGCCCTTCACTCTTATTTTAATGTGAGTGATATTGATAATGTCTCCGTCACTGGACTAGGAGGCCACTACATTGACACTGTAGCGGACAAAGAAGTCTATACTGATGAAACCTCGTTACGTTTTAATGGACGCACTGACAGGCTTTACACTGAGCCTGACGATTTTAATCTTATTCATGATGATGATTGGGATCGCACAATTGAAGTTCATCATTATCACCATAGTGATGTGGTATGTTGGAACCCCGGTGCAGAGCTCGCAAGTTCTATGAAAGATATGAGTGCAGGTGGTTATCGTAAAATGGCTTGTGTAGAGACTGCTCGCATCCATCAACCGTTAAAACCAGACAATGTCCACCCTGGTCGTTTATCTCTGGTAGTGCGTGTTCGTAAAAATATTGCTGAAAAATAAATATTACTCACGCTTTACACAAATAAAAAAGCTTCGAGGTTTAAATCGAAGCTTTTTTATCATAAATAGACTATTTGATATTTATTGCGTTATACAGACATTAATTAGAATGTATAAGTCACACCAGTCCACACAATCGCAGTTACAGACTTATTTACCATTGGGCTGTCTTTGACTTCGCTTGGTAAATGGTCAACACGCCCCATAGCAAAAAAGTTCCATTTTTCAGCAAACTTGTAGTTAGCAGAAATCTCGAAATAAGGTCTCCAGCTATCATTTGGCGTATATTCAGCTAAGCCACTACGCTGTGATTCTGCATGAGTAATACCATAAGTATAACGGTTTTGCTTTTTGTTTTCCCAAACAATACCTGCACCCGGTTGGAAAGACCAATTGCCTAATTCGAAAGGATATAAATAGGCCGCATCAGCAATAATACCGTTACTTTTACCTAGCATATCACCAGAAACAATCGCTCTTAAGCTACCCCATGATTCATGATGTTTATAAGTAAATCCTCCCATCATAGTATCACGACGACGATTCAATTTTTTCATTTGTTCGTCGTCACTATCACTTGGTTTATAAGCTTGAGGATAATAGTGTAAATCAACAGAAAGTTGATCTTTAGGTGTGTTCCACAAGTAATACCCTGCGGCTAATGTCGCAAAATAGAAATTTTCTGATTGGTAGTTAACTTGTGGCACTGGTAATAAATAATCTTTTGATTTAGCCCCTTTATAAGGAGTGACCTGCGCTAAGACCGAACCACCAATTGACCATTCCCCAGCAAATGCTGCTGGTGTGCTAAGTCCTGCAATAACGGCTAAAGAAATGATAATCTTCTTATTACTCACGATGATTTTCCATATTGTCATTAATAAAGTAGCAACCAAAAACCTATTTCAGTCACAATTAACTAAAATCGGTATTATTTTACCTATAATTATTTTAGTTTTGCATTAAATGTGTAGCAATCAGTGCTTGCCCTAATGCAATACCACCGTCTCCAACGGGCAACATCCTAGGGATTAGTACTTTTTTATTGTTTAATTTTTTCTTAAACAGCTGTTTGAGTAATGTGTTATTTAACACACCGCCCGTAAGTACAACGGTATCAATCTGATGTTCATCAGCATATTGCAATGCAATATTACCTAAACTTTCAGCTAATAAATAATGAAATAGCCACGCCTTTTCACTGACATTAAGCTTTACACTTTCCCATTGTGACCAAAAAACAGACAGATCAAGCAAGTTATTTTTTATAGGCATTAAATGCCCATATTGCTTAATAATTTCCGTTTGTTTTTCTTTTTGACACGCTAATGCTGCTGTTTGTAAGTAACATGCGGCTTCACCTTCCCAACTTATTTCTTTAGGGGCTAATCCTAATGATGCTGAAACCGCATCAAATAAACGCCCACAAGAAGAGGCTTTAGGTGAATTTAAACCACGTTCTACTGCCTTACTTAATATTTGCAAATCATTACTAGGTATCAATTGGGTGATAACACTACCTTGCCAATTATTAGAAAAAGTAGCTAAATGTGCGAACCAGTTTCGCCAAGGTTGGATAGAAGCCAGATTTCCCCCTGGCATGGCGACCGCAGGAAGTCCACCTATTCGTTCTGATTTTTGATAATCCACCCGCAGACATTCCCCTCCCCATAAAGAGCCATCTTGCCCATAACCTAAACCATCAAGTGCAATACCGACTACAGCACCTTGCTGATGGGTATGTCCATATTCGGCAAGACAAGAAACAATATGTGCATGATGATGAGAAACTTCAATGAGAGGGATATTTTGCGCGTGGGCAAATTGTTTACCCAGTTGATGGCTAATGTAATTAGGATGTGCATCTATCGCAATCACTTTAGGCGTAAAGCGATAAATTTGCTGAAAAAGATCTAATGATTTCATCAATTGTTGACGCACACTTAAATCATCAAGATCACCTAAATGAGGCCCCATAATGGCTTGGTGCTGACGTAATAAACAAAATACATTTTTAAGATCACCTCCCATTGCAAGCACTGAAGGTTGTGGCTCAAAATCATCGGGTAATGAAATAGCATCAGGAACATAGCCACGGGAACGACGGATCATAACACTCTGTTTATCTTCAATACGCACTAATGAATCATCAGCTCGCTGTATAATTTCCCTATTATGCATCAAGAATAGATCAGCAATATCGCGCAGTTGCATTAAGGCATCTTCGTTACTTAATGCGGGAGTGTGACCAGATGCATTTCCTGATGTCATAACCAGAGGAATATTCGTACCATGCGCTAATAAATGTTGTAATGGGTTGGCTGGCAACATAACACCAACTTCAGTTAACCCCGGCGCAATAAGCTCCGCAAGTTTAGGTACAACAGCTTTAGGGACTAATACAATTGGGGCAGCCGTGCTTTGCAATGTTTGGATAGCGGTTGGAAGAAAATCAGGATTTTGCTTATCTTCTTTAATTTGATCAATTCCAGTGATCATCACAGCTAATGGCTTTGCAGGTCGGTATTTGCGTTTTCGTAATAATGCAACGCTCTCATTATTACGTGCATCACACACTAAATGAAAACCACCAATACCTTTAACTGCAACTATCTTTCCAGCAAGTAACGCTTCACAAGCTTGTATTAATGCAAACTCTTTGATTGCTAACTCTTCACCCTGCTTATCCGCAAGCCAAATATAAGGCCCACACACAGGACACGCATTAGGTTGAGCATGGAATCGTCTATCTGCAGGATCTTCATATTCATGTTTACATTCAGGACAGAATGGAAATTCAGACATCGAGGTGAATGGCCTATCATAAGGCATTTTTTTTATGATAGTAAAACGAGGGCCACAGTGTGTGCAGTTTATAAAAGGATAATGATAACGGCGATTTTTGGGATCAAACAGTTCATCAATACATGCTTGGCAAGTCGTGGCATCAGGTACTACTTGTGTATCCATTTCACCGCCACCACTTTTTACAATAATAAAGTCTGTCGGTAACTGTTCCCATTGATAGGGTGATTCTTCTATACGTTCAATACGCGCTAATGGGGGGCATTCTGCTTTTAGTGCTTCAATAAACAGCGTATTTTTAGGTGAAGGCGTTAAATACACCAATACACCTAAACTGTCGTTACTCACTTGCCCTAATAAACCAAAGCGATGAGCTAATTGCCAAACAAATGGACGAAAACCAACGCCTTGAACCTTACCTTTCACACGCAATGCAATGCCGTTACTCATAGGATCACCAAATCAAAATAAATTTAAGCTTATTCTAGTTTAGTGATTATCAACAACTTTCATTTAGATCAGAAAAAGTGGAATTAGGTAGATTTATCATCACTTCAACTGTAACTCGAGGAGCTATTGCACACAGTAACTCATAACCAATAGTGCCACATGCCGTTGCAACATCGTCAACAGGTAGTTGTTCACCCCATAATTCAACTGAGCTACCATAATTGACATCGGGGAAATCCGTAACATCAACGGTTAACATATCCATCGAAATACGCCCTACCAATTGTGTTTTATGTCCATTAACAATAACTGGTGTACCATCTGGCGCATGTCTTGGATAACCATCGGCATAACCACAGGCAACAATCCCTATTCGCATATCACGCTCAGCGGTATATCGACTGCCATAGCCTATTTGTTCACCTTTTTTCACTTGTTGAATGGCTAATATCTCACTATTAAATGTCATTACGGGTTGTAAATCGAAATCAGCAATATCTTGCCAAACACCCGAAGGAGAAACACCATATAAAATAATGCCTGGTCGCACCCAATCTTGATATGTTTCAGGGTTAAATAACGTTGCCGCCGAATTTGCTAGACATAGAGGTAATTCTTTTACCATAGCTTGATTAATTACTGCTTTTTGCGCATCCATATTCAGCCCTGTATCTGCATTAGCAAAATGCGACATTTGTATAATAGAGCCAATGTTACTGATACTTTTAGCGCGAGCAATGGCTTGTTGATAAACATCAGAACGATAACCTAATCTATTCATTCCACTATTAAGTTTAAGATAGATATTAATGGGGCGTTCTAAGTGTGCCTTTTCTATGGCATCAAATTGCCAATCAGAGTGGATCGCCGTTGTTAGAGAGTAACGCTCTAATAAATAAACATCTTCAGGTTTAAAAAAACCTTCAAGTAAAAGGATGGGACCTACCCACCCTTGCTCTCTTAGCATAATGGCTTTGTCTAATTCAATTAATGCAAAACCATCTGTATGACTCAATGCTGGCCAAACACAGGATAATCCATGCCCATAAGCATCTGCTTTTACAACAGACCATACTTTGCTGCCTTTCACTCTCTCTTTGATAACAGACAGATTATGGCTTAATGCATCGAGGTTAATGGTTACTTTTGCGGGTCTGGACATGATTTTTCCTCAATTAATAAGCTGCATCAAGTTTTTGCCCCGGTAAGAGCAATTTAGTATTAAAGCCATCGATATACCGAAACACAGATAAATCATCAGCGGCAATGGCAGGTTTATTCCCTGAAATTAAATCAGCCAATAGTTGCCCAGAGCCACATGCCATCGTCCAACCTAATGTGCCATGCCCTGTATTTAAAGATAAATTACGATAAGCCGTTGGCCCGACAATAGGAGTACCATCTGGCGTCATAGGTCTTAATCCTGTCCAGAATGTGGCCTTTTCTATATCGCCACCACCTTGATAAAGATCTTGTACAACCATTTTTAATGTTTCACAGCGTGATTTTAAAACATCCAAATTAAAACCAACGACTTCCGCCATTCCACCGACACGAATTCGCTCATTAAAACGCGTTACTGCAATTTTATAGGTTTCATCGAGAATAGTTGATGTTGGTGCTCTTGAAGCATCAATAATCGGCATCGTAAGTGAATAGCCTTTAAGCGGATAAACAGGAATGGCGACTTTATTTCTCAAAAATTCCGTTGAGTAAGAGCCCATTGCAACGACGTAATGATCCGCGGTGAGTAACCCATCATGGCATTGAACGCCCGCTACTTTATCACCATCAAATAACAAATGTTTAATTTCTTTGTTAAATAAGAATGTAACACCTGCTTCCTCTGCCATTTTAGCGAGTTTTTTCGTGAAAATTTGGCAGTCACCTGTTTCATCATTTGGTAAACGCAAACCACCGGTGAGTTTATGACTCACATGCTCTAGTGCAGGCTCTGCTAATTTAAGTTGATCTGCCGTCAATAATTCATAAGCAACGCCCTCTTGCTTTAAGACAGCAATATCATTAGAGGCATTATCAAATTGCTTTTGATCACGGAAAAGTTGAAGAGTTCCCCCTTGGCGCCCTTCATATTCAATTCCCGTATCTTGACGCAACTGGCGGATACAATCACGACTATATTCAGCAATGCGCACCATCCGACTTTTATTCATAGTGTAATGTGATGCATCACAATTGCGTAACATTTGCCACATCCAACGCAATTGGAACAGTGAACCGTCCGGTTTAATGGCTAAGGGTGCATGTTTTTGGAACATCCATTTTACTGCTTTTAACGGAATACCTGGAGCGCCCCAAGGGGTTGCATATCCTGGCGAAATTTGGCCAGCATTGCCCGCACTGGTTTCTTCTGCGGCACTACTTTGTCTATCAACAACAATAACTTCATGCCCTTGCTGCACAAGATACCACGCACTTGTTACACCAATAACGCCGCCACCTAAGATGATCACTTTCATGGCAAGACTCCAATAATTTACATTGATATAACATAAGAATAATATTCCATACACAAAAAGCCAATATAGAATAATCATCTAGGCGAATAAAAAAGCAAATTTTAGAGTTAAGTCACATTTGTTTATTGTTGAATAAGTAATTTTCAACGAGAATTATAAAATTAATAAATAAAATCAACAGGATAAATTTTTACTAATAAATGATAAGAATATTTATTAATAAATTAATTTACTTTGAAGAGAATTTAATCCGTAGGAAACAAGAATGCGGATTTTATTAAAAACCAAATATAGATAGAATTTTAGACTATAATTTTTCAATTAACTAACTTTGGTAACTCTTTTTACTAAAATTAGTCTATTTAAAGCATTGCCTAAAATATGACATTTTGTTTTTTAAAAAAATAAAAAAACCAGCATCACAAATCAATGAGGATACTGGCCTTTTCTATTATGACAAAAACCGCAAAAAATTAACGTTTAACTTCTTCCAAATCACTAGGAAGTGGTGATTGCAAACTTTGCCAGATAATCCCACTGTCTTTACCATATTGACGAACACATTCCATTACATGCTCAACATCTTTTTGTTCACATAATGCAGCTAATTTTTTATAGAATGCTAATGCAAGTTCTTTAGCTTGAATATTTGAAAAATAGTAACGACCAACACGTGTATACAGTCCTTTCAACCCATTGAGGATAAGACCATAAATTGGATTGCCTGATGCGAAAGCTAGACCACGAAAAATGTTGTAATCTAATTCACTGAATTCATCAGCACTATTTTCTGTCGTTAGCTGATGATTTAAAACTTCAATACATTTTTCAGGATTGCTTCTAAATGCAGTGCGGATAAAAATAGCTGAAATATTAGTTCTTACCGCCAATAAATTATCAATTAATTGCGGAACACGATCATGATCGAGACGAGCTACCGTTTCAAGAATATTAAGGCCGGATGTTTCCCAGAAATTGTTTACCTTTGTTGGCTTTCCATGTTGAATCGTTAGCCATCCATCGCGAGCAAGACGCTGTAATACTTCTCTTAATGTGGTTCTTGTTACACCAATTAATTCAGACAGTTCACGTTCCGCTGGTAGGATAGATCCAGGGGGAAAACGATTATTCCAGATGCTTTCAACAATATACTCTTCCGCAAAACCTGCGGGGCTTTGAGCCTTAATAACCATATTTTTATTTCTTCCGAAGCGATTTTTCTGCTAATAATGAAAAAGATAATATCAGAATGCGTAATTTTGATATAGCTCAACCATCATTAAATAGTGAGTGGCATCATAAAACCTGATGTAGTTTTATCAATTTATTATTACTAACGCGCTTAATTTCACAGCAATTAACGCGTACTATGGTTAGATCGCGCATGATTGCGCTTAAAATCTCTGTTTGGAGGATGAGAAACCTAATGGATATGAGTATAAGACAAGCACTACTAAAGAACTTTATGGGAAATTCTCCCGATTGGTATAAGCTTGCTATTCTTACTTTTTTAATTATCAACCCACTGATTTTTTTCTTTGTTGACCCTTTTGTCGCCGGTTGGCTGTTAGTTGTAGAATTTATTTTTACACTGGCTATGGCGTTAAAGTGTTACCCATTACAACCCGGAGGACTACTTGCCATTGAGGCCGTCATTATTGGAATGACTAGCCCAAAACAAATTGGTCATGAAATTGCCAACAACCTTGAAGTTATTTTACTTCTCGTCTTTATGGTTGCGGGTATCTATTTTATGAAGCAATTATTACTTTTTGCTTTTACCAAATTGCTTTTATCCATTCGTTCTAAACGAATGTTATCCATCGCTTTTTGCTTTGCAAGTGCATTTTTATCTGCCTTTTTAGATGCTTTAACCGTTATCGCTGTTGTGATCAGTGTTTCTCTCGGTTTCTACTCTATTTATCATAACTTCGCCTCTAACCAAGCAGGAGCAGAGCTAAATAATGATGGATTTATTGATACGGCAGAGAAAAAACAAACATTAGAACAATTCCGTGCTTTTTTACGTAGCTTAATGATGCATGCCGGTGTAGGTACTGCATTAGGTGGCGTAATGACCATGGTAGGTGAGCCCCAAAACCTGATTATTGCAAAACATTTAGAGTGGGATTTTGTGACCTTCTTTATTCGAATGTCACCTGTCACAATTCCTGTTTTTTTTGCAGGTCTTGCTGTGTGCTATTTAGTAGAGCGCTTTAAGCTTTTTGGTTATGGTGCTGAATTACCTGATTTAGTTCGTAAAGTTTTAACTGAGTACGATAAGAAAAACAGTGAAAAACGCACTTCTCAAGAAAAAGCACAATTAATGGTTCAAGCATTAATTGGGATCTGGTTAATTGTTGCTTTAGCACTCCATTTAGCAGAAGTCGGTATTATTGGTTTATCTGTTATCATCCTTGCGACTGCATTTTGTGGTATTACAGAAGAGCATGCGCTTGGTAAAGCATTTGAAGAAGCCTTACCTTTCACTGCATTGTTGACCGTTTTCTTCTCTATTGTTGCCGTTATTATTGACCAACAATTATTTGGTCCAATTATTCAGTTTGTTCTCCAAGCTTCAGAATCCTCACAGCTTTCTCTCTTCTATCTGTTTAATGGTCTATTATCTGCTATTTCAGATAACGTTTTTGTGGGTACTGTTTATATCAGTGAGGCCTTAACGGCATTACAAGATGGATTAATTAGTCAATCACAATATGAACATATAGGTGTTGCCATTAATACAGGTACAAACTTACCTTCTGTCGCCACGCCGAATGGGCAAGCGGCATTCCTATTTTTATTAACCTCCGCACTATCTCCGCTTATTCGTTTATCGTATGGACGAATGGTAATAATGGCTCTGCCATATACTATTATAATGACATTATTTGGTTTACTCGCCGTTGAATTTTGGTTAGTTCCTACAACACATTGGTTTTATGAAATAGGCCTGGTTGCTATTCCATAACAATAGTTCTAAAGTTACACCACAAAAATAGGACTTTTACTTGATAAAAGTCCTATTTTTTCATTAAAAGAAGATTGAATGTAAATATTTGTGAAATAACAGCTTTTAACTTTTTTTGCACTTGATTTTTGGGCAAAATAGACACTTATTTTAATATTTAAATGGACATTATTATGCTGACTGCTCTTCGTCACTGGTCACAACGCCGTTTTTCATGGCTATTGCTTGCATTAACGGCAATAGGACTTGAAGGTGCTGCATTGTATTTTCAGTACGGAATGGAATTAATGCCTTGTGTGATGTGCGTTTATCAACGCATCGCAGTATTAGGAATATTAGTTGCCGCATTCATTGGTGCAAGCGCACCCAAAATGGCACTTATGCGTATGGCAGGTAGTTTTTTATGGCTTTATTCAGCTTACCGAGGCATTGAACTAGCTTGGGAGCATACGCAACTTATTATTAATCCATCACCTTTTGCAACATGTGACTTCTTTGTCACATTGCCTTCTTGGTTTGCATTGCAAAATTGGTTCCCTGCTGTATTCCAAGCAACGGGTGACTGCTCTGTCAGCCAATGGCAATTCTTGACATTAGAAATGCCTCAATGGATGCTAATTATTTTCTCTGCTTACTTTGTTGTGGGTCTATTGGTCTTAATGAGCCAAATCACAAGTTCTTTTAAATCAAAAGAATAAAAAAATTGCCCTTAGTAACACTACTAGGGGCAATTTATTGTCGAAAATCAAGACATTAACATTGACTAAATAATATGCTTTAACTCGGTTTAACCTGGAATACAAACCCCTTCAATCAAAGCTTGTTCACTACAGCGCTTACCATTAGCAAACTGACACACTGGTGTCTGCCCACCATGTAATTCATAGTTTAAAGAAGGTATCCCTCCTGAAAAAACACATGTTGCCTTAGCCGATTCATCTAAAGGAACGCTAAGACTTGTTGTCGGTATTGTTCTGCTTTTATTCACTGCTTGTGTTGATGAGTATTGTGTCTGGGTTGAACTACTGCATCCTGCAATAAAACCAAAGCCAGCTAACATAAACAGATAATATGTTGTTTTAAATTTTCTTTGCATCAAAGGCACCCTAATGTCTGCTGTTATTCACTATTAGTGTGAAGCACTTTTTGAGAGTAAGTTTATGACTAAAACACCAGCAATAATCAATCCCATACCGATAATGGCAGGTAGATCAAGTTTTTGTTGATAAAGGAAAACGGCTGCAACAGAAACTAACACAATCCCTAAACCACTCCATATTGCATAAGCAATACCCAATGGCATAACTCTTACCACTTGAGAAAGTGCCCAAAAAGAAAAACAATAGCCAATGACAACAACAATGGATGGATATAATCGACTAAAGCCTTCAGAGGCTTTTAACATTGTTGTCGCAATCACTTCAGATATAATCGCCAACATTAAGTAAGTTAATCCATTCATTTTTTCGCCTTAATCTTATACAAAGTCAATTTTGTGAATTCTATCACAAGCTCTATTGAGGATATTCATCTACGACAAATAAAAAAGGCATCCTTCATATCGAATAGATGCCTTTTAAAATAAAAAGACTTATTTAATGTTGATGAAGCTGATTTTTTTTACGGGGCTTTCCCCCCATAGAAACGCGATAACGACTAAAAATAAAACCACACCAGATAACAGCAATAATGCTTAATATCATGCCGGCATAACCCATGCTTGGCATACCCGCATGTAAAATAACTTGATTACCAATCAAAGCTCCAGCACCAATACCAATATTAAAAATACCGGAGTAAATAGACATCGCAATATCTGTTGCATCTGGAGCTAAATCAATCACTTTAACTTGCATACCAAGACCGATACACATAAAGCCAATTCCCCAAAAGATAATCAACACAATAAATGTCGTTAAATTTTGGCTACTTATCATTAATAAACTTAAGCAAGCAGTAAGTAAAATTAGTGCAAAAAATAAAAATGATGTTGGCATCTTGGCACTGTAACGACTAAATAGCACACTACCAATAATACCAGCACCACCAAAAATAAGTAAAACTAACGTAGCAAAGTTTTGATCTAATTTTGCAATATCAATAACAAAAGGCTCGATATAGCTATAAGCCGTAAAGTGTGCAGTAACGGCAATAACTGTTAACAGGAAAATCCCCATTAATGGCCCACGTTTTAATAATACAGGTACACTTTTTAATGAACCAGAATGCTCACTGGGTAATAAAGGTAAATAGCGCATTAATGCAAACATGGTAATTAAAGCTAAAACACCAATTCCCATAAATGTTGCACGCCATCCTAACCATTGCCCAACAACACGCCCAATGGGTAAACCAAGAACTGTAGCTAACGCTGTTCCTGTTGCTAATAAACCTAACGCTTGAGCTCGTTTACCAGGAGGCGCTACTCTAATTGCCAATGAGGCAGTAATAGACCAAAAAACCGCATGAGAAAAAGCAACGCCTATACGCCCTGCTATCAACGATTTAAAATCCCATGCAATACCAGATAATATATGACTTAAAATAAAAAGAATAAATAAGATAATAAGTAACTTACGGCGTTCAACTTTACTAGTCATTATCATTAATGGTAATGACATTAAAGCAACCACCCAAGCATATATTGTGATCATTAAACCTGTTTGAGCTGGGATCATTCCAAAGCTTTCAGAAATATCACTTAACAGAGCAACAGGAACAAATTCTGTTGTATTAAAAACGAAAGCTGCAAACGACAATATTATTACCCTGATCCACGCTGTTTGGCGACTTACTTCATTTATGGTTGGTGTTGCGATATTCATAATTAGTCGATACTTTCTTAAATAATATTGATGTATATATCATTGCTTTATAATATAAGTCTTCATATAACTCGCTTTGTCCACTTGCTTTAAAAAGTTTTGATTTATTGATAATAAAAAAAGGACATAAATACAAAAATGCGTTTTTTCAAAACAAAAAACAAACCAAATTATGACTAAACTTCATAGCTAAAGCGAATCAGCTATCAATTTTAGCATATTCATCTCATGACTTTAAATCCCTAGCGCAACTTCTTTTTAACGTTAACATACTCTAAGTATGTTAACATTGCAGATATAAATAACTCATTCGTAATCTGATTAAAATAATAGAAACAAACAATTCTGAGTAAAAATACACAGTGTATTCATTGAATTATGATAAGAAATATTAATTTATTTATTGAAAATATTCTTATATTGAGATGAAAAATGAATAAAAATAGGAAGGATATATCAATTACTGGCTTAAATTATCAATAACTTGAATTGCTTGCTCGCAAGCTATGTTTCCTGTGGATGATGTTGATTCATCAAAAGTATTTTTAATCGTAGTAATTTGTTCTACAGCCGATCGGGGTAAAATTAAACGCCTTTTAGAAAGTGCACTATCAACCTCATTTAACTTTTGAGCTAATTGTTGACAACTACCATTATTCTCTTTTGTCTTATAGACAGCCATAAGCGTATCGCGCTTTGCTTCTACAGTAGAAATAGTTTCGCTCATTTTTGATGATGAATTTTCAATGACTTCACGCCCTTCATTCCAAATTTCAGCCGTTGTTTCTTTAAAGACAGACACCATTAAAATTGCAATAAAAATAGCCAACATGATTGTCAGTGATAAAAGCCCTCCTGCAATAATGAGTATTTGTTTCATCTTTAACTCCATATATTTGTTATCTCTATTTTTAATATATATAGTTTAAATAATTCAGGTTCAATCTGGATTACGATTCTTTTTATTTTTTACATTTTATTACGGAGGTATACAGTTCTAATTATTCTTATTTTATTTTTATAAAAAATAAGCACCTAATCGTAGGTGCTGATAATCAATATATAAATTTATCTTAATAAAAATCATTTCTTAGAGCAACACGCAATATAATTTAAATTATGACGATTTTCTCTAAAAAAACGAAACATTGATAAAAATCTTTCTCTATTTTGTTTATTTTTCAGTCCATTTTTAATTATTTTTGCTGTTCTAAGTAAACCTTCATCACGGATTAAACCTGCAGGTGACATTAAGCTCATATTGCCTGATTTTATTTTTACTTCTGAAAAGCCAATATTAATAAACAAGTCATGCCATTCTTGCTTAAACATAGGAGCCACGTTTGATTTCACGACCCCAATAAAATTATCTTTATCGACATCATTATTTTTTTTCATAATATCATGTGTTAATAACAGACCGCCGGGTTTTAAAACACGATAATACTCTTTTACTAATTTAGCTTTGGCTTTATCCGCATACATTGTCAACATCGCTTCATTTAAAACAACATCAAAGCTATTATCGGGAAAAGGCAGAGATAAGGCATTGGCTTTTGTTAGCTGAATCAAATGTGATAACTGCGCATTTTCAACATTATGTTGTGCATTAGCTAATGCTTTTTCATCCATATCAATCGCAATAATATGACAACCATATTTTTGCGCTATTTCGATTGATGTTGTCGCCATATTACAAGCAATCTCTAAAACATAGCTTGAGGATGTAAAATTCCCATTATTAATTAACCAATCAGATGCTTCCACACCACCTGGTCTTAAGCGTGTTTTTCCTAAACTAGCTAAAAAAGTATGTCCTACTTTTGACTGTTCTTGAGACATAGATTGTGTTGTTGTTTGAGTTTCCATATTGCCCCCATAAAGTTGCATTAATAATGCAACTTTATAATAAAAAACATTTAATGGGAATAGTTATCATTACTTTTCTCTGTTTTTATAAAGAAAATCTTAAAGCACACAATAAATAAATTTTTAATCGTGATATGAAATTTATTGAAATAGAATGAGTTAAATAAACTATTCTGTAATTACGTCATTAAAAGTAAAGAATATTAAACTTTGAATAACAACATTGACCTTCCCCTAAGGGGAATCTTTAAAGTAATAACAATTTCACGATAAAGTAAAGGAAACTGTTATGAAAAAGATTTTATCTGCCACTATTATTTTAATGAGTGCTATTTCTTTTAGTGCAATGGCAAATAATACACATATGAATATGGATGCATCACATAATAGCTCTCCAATGCAAAAAGAGCTCACTGAGTCTATGAATAAAATGCATGCCGATATGGCAAAAGGAATGAACACTGATAATGCAGATGTTGCTTTTGCCGATGGTATGATTGCCCACCATTTAGGCGCTATTGATATGGCTAAAATTGAATTGAAATACGGCACAGATCCTGAAATGCGCAAGCTAGCTCAAGCTATTATTGATGCACAAGGCCCGGAGATTGAACAAATGCAAAAATGGTTAGAAAAGAATAAGACTAATAAATAATAGATTTATATGGCTGTGACCCAAAAGATCACAGCCTGTTTTATTTTTAGTATTCCCTGCCAAATTTCCTATTCAAGCTAAATCAAATAATTGTCTAATATTCATCTCATACATTATAATTTTACTATTAGAGTAATATTTTTCGCTTTACCCTGTATGGAGTTTGCATGAATAATAATAAAGAAAACATGGCGTTATTAACCCAAAAACTTGCCATGCAAATTGCAAAATGGACTCACAATACGCATTATCTTGACACCCAAATCCCAGGATTAGCATTAACGCACTGGACTTTCCCTACACCGATTACCAGTCATACACATAAGTCAGGTATATGCTTAATTGCTCAAGGTGAAAAAAGAGTAATTTTAGGGGAAGAAAGTTTTATTTATGATGCCAACCATTTTTTAATTTCTTCCATCGAGCTTCCTGTTATGGCCAATATTATGAAGGCCAGTGAGGATAAACCTTTTTTAGGGCTTGTAATGGAGTTAGATCTACAAGAAATATCTCAACTGATCGTCGATAGCGAATTAATATTTAATTTAAATTCAAGCGCTCAAAAAGGGATTGCGATTGGTGAATTATCAGAACCTTTATTAAATGCATTTATTCGCTTACTCGATCTTCTTAATACCCCTGATAGCATTAAAATTCTTGCCCCAGGTATAAAACGTGAGATTTTTTATCGCTTGCTGATCACTGAGCAAGGTGAGCGTTTAAATCAAATCGTTACAGCGGGTAGCCATAGCCATCAAATATCAAAAGCGGTTGATTGGTTAAAAAATAACTTTATAAAACCAATTAATATCAATGAATTAGCCTCATACACAGGAATGAGTAAATCTGCTTTTTATACGCATTTTCGGACAATAACATCAATGACACCACTCCAATTTCAGAAAAAACTTCGCCTCAACGAGGCTCGACGATTAATGTTAACTGAAAACTTAGGTGCAATAACAACAACATTTCGTGTTGGCTATGAAAGCCCTTCTCAATTCAGTCGTGAATATAGTCGATTATTTGGAGCGCCTCCTGCAACTGATATAAAAATGCTCAAAGAATCTAATAATGTTTGAATACAAACACTTTTTATAAGCTAAATCGCTTTATCTTTATTGCCTACTTATATTATTTATTATCATTTTTTTAGTTTTTTGGAAAATTAGGCAAGAGACTAAGAAGATCGGACATTCATATCTAAATACGAAAGCGATAGCATCTATATCAACAAAATAGAGATCATATCTCTCGATGTTGAAAAATAAACTATGCTTCAATGAGATAGCTATCAACTTAATATTGCAATAGGATATCAAAATGCAACTCGATTTCTCTTACTACAATCCGACAACTATTCATTTTGGTAAGAACTCTCTTGCTAAATTAAATGATGAATTATCACATTATGGCGAAACTATCATGCTGATGTATGGCCGTAATGCTATCAAATCTAATGGCCTTTATGATGAAGTCATGGCAATACTCAAGCATGCAGGAAAAAAAGTGATTGAGTTATCTGGAGTTATGCCCAATCCAACCTATGCGAAAATGATGGAAGGCGCTCAATTAGTGCGTGAATATAATGTCAGCTTAATTTTAGCTGTCGGTGGAGGTTCCGTTATTGATTGTGCCAAAGGTATCTCTGTTTCAGCTTATTGTGAAAATGAAGATCCTTTCCAAAAGTATTGGGTTGAATATCAAGAAATTGAAAATAAAATTGTTCCTGTTGCGTCAATTCTTACCATGGTAGGAACAGGTTCTGAAATGAATGGCGGTTCAGTCATTACGCATGAAAAAACAAAATATAAAATTGGCCGTGTCTTTCCTGCCAATGTATTTCCTAAATTTTCAATTTTAGATCCAGAATACACCTTTACGGTTTCTCAATATCAGATGGTAAGTGGTGTATATGACACGATGTCTCATTTGATGGAGCAATACTTTTCTGATCAAGGCGCAAATACAACCGATTATTTAATTGAGGCTTTATTAAAATCTTCTATTGATAATTTACGTATCGCACTTAAAAATCCAACTGATTATGAAGCAAGAAGTAACCTGATGTGGAATGCAACTCTAGCATTAAACACGTTGACAGGACTATCAAAAACACAAGATTGGCAAGTTCATATGATTGAACATCAATTAGGAGCTTATACCGATTGTGCCCATGGAATGGGTCTTGCTGCAATCTCTCTGCCTTATTATCGTTTTATCTATAAATTTGGCCTTGATAAATTCGTACGCTTTGCCACTCAGGTGTGGGAAGTTTCTACAGAAGGTAAAACTCATGAGCAAATTGCACTTGAAGGTATTGATGCACTTGAACGTTTCACAAAAGAATGCGGTATTGTCACTTCATTAGAAGCACTAGGTGCTACAAAAGACATGCTACCAAGTATTGCTCAATCCACAACAATTATTGGCAAAGGTTATAAAAAGCTAACAACTAAAGATGTGCTTACTATCTTAGAAGAGAGTTTTTAATGCAATTTGAATAGGCAAAAAAAACGGACCTCAATGAGGTCCGTTTTTTATATGGTGCCCAGGGCGGGACTTGAACCCGCACAGCCTTACAGCCGAGGGATTTTAAATCCCTTGTGTCTACCGATTTCACCACCTGGGCTAAATTGTATTTACTCGTTACCGATAATATTGTTAATAAAACAAGGCAACAAATAAATTTAAAGCATTTACATCTAAAATAACCAACTTAATGTTTTGTTCTTCTTTCACTAATTAAGAGTAGTGGAAGAAAAAACGGACCTAAATTAAGGTCCGCATTTTATATGGTGCCCAGGGCGGGACTTGAACCCGCACAGCCTTACAGCCGAGGGATTTTAAATCCCTTGTGTCTACCGATTTCACCACCTGGGCTAAATTCTGTGGTGCGCCCGTAAATTCTTATAATCAAGATAAATACTGGTATGGACGACTTAACTACTACAATGCCATTCACAATGGACTTTTTTTTTGCACCAAACTCTTTATCTAAAAGAGATGGTGCCCAGGGCGGGACTTGAACCCGCACAGCCTTACAGCCGAGGGATTTTAAATCCCTTGTGTCTACCGATTTCACCACCTGGGCATTAATGGAGGCGCGTCCCGGAATCGAACCGAGGTACACGGATTTGCAATCCGCTGCATGACCACTCTGCCAACGCGCCTCAACTGCTCAATCTCATGAGAGATTGGAGCGGGAAACGAGACTCGAACTCGCGACCCCAACCTTGGCAAGGTTGTGCTCTACCAACTGAGCTATTCCCGCTTTACCGAACTTGCTGATTTACTTATTTATTTCTGTAAACCGTTGTGCCTTTCGATGCGTTGCATTCTACTGATTTCCTGAATCTAGTCAACACTATATTTGCATCTTTTTGACTGTTCGGTGAATTTTCAGTCATTTCGATCAAGCTTCACGCAAATCTGACCATGCAGCGCTCAAATATTGAAACATTGACCAAAAAGTCAACACAGTTGCGACATACAATAATGCAAATCCAAACCATTCCGCTTCAACCGTAGGACGCCATAATAACACAACTAACGATCCCATTTGTGCGGTTGTCTTCACTTTTCCAATCCAAGAAACAGCAACACTGTTGCGTTTTCCTAATTCTGCCATCCATTCTCTTAATGAAGAGATAATTATTTCACGAGCGATCATGGTTGCTGCCGGTAAAGTTATCCACCACTCATGATAATACTCTGTAATTAAAACAAGTGCGGTTGCAACCATTACTTTATCTGCCACTGGGTCAAGGAAAGCCCCAAAGCGAGTAGTTTGTTTCAATCTACGTGCTAAAAACCCATCAAACCAATCAGTTGCAGCTGCTACCATAAAAATAATAGCACATACTAATGGGGCATCTTTGAATGGTAAATAGAACACCAAAACAAAGAATGGGATCAAAGCGACACGAAATAGAGTTAGCCAAGTTGGGATATTTAGTTGCATAGCGTTCTACACGACCTAGAAAAGTGAGAGTTATTAATATGGTGCATCAATACACTTAGTGTTTCAACGCATTAAATATTTTTTCTGCTAATGCTGTCGAAATTGTGGGGACTTTCGCAATTTCTTCCACACTTGCATCTCGTAAAGCTTGTAGCCCCCCCATATATTTCAATAACATTTGACGACGTTTAGGCCCCACACCTTCAATAGACTCTAATGAGCTGGTATTTTTCACTTTCGCTCTACGTTGACGGTGCCCAGTTATTGCATGACGATGCGATTCATCACGTATATGTTGAATCAAATGCAACGCGGGTGAATCAGAAGGTAATGCCATTCCTTCACCTTCAGGGACAAAAAACAAGGTTTCAAGCCCTGCTTTACGATCACTCCCTTTTGCAACACCAATTAATTTAGGGTGCGACTTATCCCAATCAACATCCAGAGAATTAAATACCTCTATTGCTTGTGCTAATTGCCCTTTACCACCATCAATAAAAATAATATCAGGAACTTTATTTTCTTCTAATGATTTACCATAACGTCGAGTGAGTACTTGATTCATCGCCGCATAATCATCACCAGGAGTAATGCCACTAATATTATAACGCCTATATTCCGATTTTAATGGGCCATTCATGTCAAATACTACACATGAAGCCACAGTTTGTTCCCCCATGGTGTGACTAATATCAAAACATTCCATTCGTTTTATCTCTTTCATATCAAGAAGAGACATCAGTGAGGCATAACGTTGTGAAATTGTCGATTGTTCGACTTGTTTTGAAGCCAATGCGGTTGCTGCATTTGTTCTAGCTAATTTCAAGTAACGCGCCCTATCACCACGAGGTTTAGTTTGAATTTGAATTTTTCGTCCCGCAATAGACGAGATAGATTCAGAAAGGATCGCTTTATCTTCCAAATTAAAATCGAGCAAAATTTCAGTCGGTAATGTTCTAATTGCACTTCCTTGCAAATAAAATTGACCAATAAAAGTTTGAACTACTTCATCAAGTGAAGTATTTGCTGGAATTTTAGGAAAATAACTTCGGCTTCCTAATACTTTACCTTGTCGGAAAAAGAGAACATACACACAAGCAATCGCGCCATTAAAAGCAACACTAATCACATCAAGATCATCACCAATATTGGCAACAAATTGTTTTTCCGTTACTTGTCTCACGGCTTGAATTTGATCACGAATACGTGCAGCTTCTTCAAAGCGTAAATCTTGGCTTGCTTCTTCCATTCGTGTCACGAGGCCTTCAATAACTTGTGTATCATCACCAGAAAGGAAAAGCCGTACATAATTAACTTGTTGAGCATATTCTTCGTCTGAAACATAACCTTTCACACAAGGTGCCAGACAGCGACCAATTTGATACTGCAAACAAGGCCTTGAACGATTGCGATACACACTGTCTTCACATTGACGAATAGGAAATAATTTTTGCATCAATGCCAAGGTTTCTCTTACTGCAAAAGAGTTAGGAAAAGGCCCAAAATATTCTCCTTTTGCATGCTTTGCACCGCGGTAGCTAGCTAGTCTTGGGTGTTTATCCCCACTTAAATAAATATAAGGATAAGATTTATCATCTCGTAATAACACATTATAACGAGGTTGATAGCGCTGAATGTAACTATGCTCTAGCAACAATGCTTCCGTTTCTGTATGTGTAATAGTCACATCAATATTTGCAATACACTTAACCAATGCCTCGGTTTTACGGCTATTTACTTGCACACGAAAATAACTCGAAAGCCTTTTTTTCAGATCTTTGGCTTTACCGACATAAATTACAGTATCTGTTGCATCGTACATTCGATAAACACCTGGTTTATCAGTGACTCGGCTTAAGAATGCTTTGGCGTCAAATTTGTCTTCCACTTTGTAAATGACTCTCTATCTCAATTAACCCATAACGTATTGCTATATGAGTTAATTCTACATCACCTGAGATTTTAAGTTTACTAAACATTCGATAACGGTAACTATTTACTGTTTTTGTATTGAGATTTAACTCATCTGCAATTTGTGTGATTTTTTTTCCTCTAATTATCATAGACATCACTTGCAGTTCTCTTTCAGATAAATGATGTAATGGATTCAAATCTTTTTGTAATTTTGCCAGTGCAATATCCATAGCAAGTTCTTGGCTTAAATAACGTTGGCCAATACACACTTGTCGAATGGCTTGAAGAATATTTTCACACGAGGCATCTATGACCACAAAACCTTCAATTCCCAATTGAAGAAGCGGTATAGATAAAATGGAATCAGTATTAGGTGAAATAACAATAATTTTAATTGATAAGAATGAACGTTTAATCCTTTTTATTGAATCAATTAATGAAACGGAAGGAGATGAATAAATAATAATAAGATTAACAGAAAACTGACGGCAATAGCGGAATGCTTCTGTTTCATCAGTCATGATTTTTCTAATATTGATTTTTTTGATTTGACTAAGAAGTGTTTTTATTCCCAAGCTAAATAACTCAACCTGACTTATTATTATTGTATTTATCAATAACTTTCCCTTTTTAGATAACGTGTTAAAAAAACTGTATTTATTTAAATCCCAATTATCATATTGCATTACTCATTAACATTCTAGTTTTTTTACCAATGTTATCTTTTTTATTAAATCGATACTATTAATTATTCAGATATAAATAAAGCCCCATATAAATGAGTCTTTATGACAATCAAAAATTCAAATGAAAATAATTAATAAATAGCACCAATTTTATTTATTAAACATATCCATAATATCTTTTTCTGTAAGCATTGATGTTTTCTCTACAAAATTATAATAGTGCGGCTTATTATCTATAAAAATTTGTAAAGTAAGCTTGCTTTCTTTTTTTTCAGAAAATAACCCTGCTGATACATAATAAATATTGGCTTCTTTCAGATGATAAAAAAGATGAGAACCACAGTGCTTACAAAATGCCCTTTCACCCCATAATGACGAATCATAACGTGTGATATTTTCCTCACCTTCAATATTCAAATCTGACTGGCAATCAATTGAAAACCCTGGTCCACCATTCCAACGTAAACACATACTGCAATGGCAAACACTGAGTTCAGTGATATTTTTTAAAGTTGACAATTTAACACCACCACACAAACATTGACCTTGATGCATCGATACTCTCCTCTTAGTTTTTAAATCATGCATAAATTTTTTAAGATTATATGCATGATTTAATTTCCAAAATAAGCACTTTTAAGCGTAGATATTTCCTACACTTTTGCCTTCTGACTTTGCTTTTTAGGCGGTAATGGTGAGAAATAACCGATTAACAAAATCAGTATAGCAACACCAATAAAGGCCAATGCTCTAAGTAATCCACTACTTAATGATGTATCAATTAGGAAGAGTTTAGCGATGACAACAGCTAATAACCCTCCACCAACAAACCAACTTGAACGTGATTTTTTGCGTGTTGCCATCACCATTGTCACTAATGCGGTAATTGCCCAAATAATGGCTAATACTGTTTGGATCACTTTAGAGTTAATGATCTCATACATTGCCCAATCAATATCAGTGGCAAAGACTAATCCTCTTAATAAAATCCCATTAACCCACCAGAAAATCATTGCGGGAATAATATAATTGTATAATGGAAAGTTATTTTGTAATAATTGTTGATATTTAGGGGATTGTTCCATTACTGAAATAAATTTATAGCCCACCCATATCCCCACAATACCCATAAGATCCATCAGATTAAATAGTGGTATAAATTTAATACCACTTTCAGTACCATTATTCATATTTGCAAAAATTAAAGAAAGAGCAAGTAAAGCTAAAACCGGCACTGTTATTACTAAATAAGTATTTAGATACGTTTTAATCCAGTTAACTCTCATGACAAGTATGTTGCTTATTACTATATATAAGCTTATGGAAAAAATAACACTGGCAAAATGTAAGCTTGCATAAAGATAAGTAGTATCCACTAGCCAAATTATTTCAGTGAATAAGAACAAACCAATAAAAACAAGATGCATAACATGAATTAATGCTTTATTTAACCTTTGCATAGGCAATAATGTATTAACCTTAAGTAAATAGAAACCACTCGCAAATATTGCTATCCATATAATGGCACTTAACCAATTATCAATTAATGATCCAGCTAGGAAAATATACACTAACATAATAAGCGCTGACATTGGCCATAATAAAACAGAGCAACTCGCTAATTCAGAGAATTGTGTTTTTTTACCTGTGAAATACATTCCCCAACAACTAATAAGAATAAAAGCAAAAGTAATGGCTTTCGCACTTGGAGAGAACCAATATTCGCCATACTCTTGCAAAGAGAATACGCAATATCCCCAACTCGCTACAGCAATAAATAATGTTACATATCCAATAGTACGGTTATCAATATTAATAAATTTAGCTCGATACCACAGTATCGCCACTGCAAATACAACAATCACTTGTGTTATAAACATGAACCAATCACTTAACGAAATAACACGCATGTTAAATAGTAGAACAAAGGAAACTGCCACTAAAATAGTCCCAGCAATAGCTGGTTTCTTTTGTTGTTGTAAAACAGAAAACGCAAGGATCATAACCCCTTCAATTGCCCATACCATAGATGTCCATTCAGCAGAGAAAGCAAATGGTACAGCTAAAGTAGCAAATGTGGCTGATAGCATAAAGAAAGCAATAGCCAGTAATTTACCCTCTTCGCGATAGCGTTTAAGAACAAACCAACTCAACGCAAAATAGGTTAATCCATAAAGAGATGAAGCAATAGCAACGCCGTATTCCCATTCTGATGCTAATCGGTGTTGGAAGATAAAACCAATCAATGGTGTACCGAATAATAATGTGGCATCAAAAGGAATATTGAGTCTCAGTTTATTTTTTAATGTTGAAAGCTCCGTTGCAACACCAAAAATCAACCAATTTGCAATTAAAAATAACTGGCAAGGTAAATAATCGGCATGAGTATAATTTGGTATTGCCCATATAAAACCGATACCAAAAGTAAAAACAAAACCAATAAGATTTAATAAACGCCAAATTTGCCAATGGCTAATAATAAGAATGCCAATGGAAAGAATAAGATAATAGCTAAACAATGCGATATAATTGCCACTACCCGTAGACAATAAAACAGGCGCTAAATAACCACCTAATGAAGCTAATACCGCTAAACTAATCGCTCGATGAAGAACAGCTAAAATAACACTGACTATACAAATAAACACCATAATGGCTAATGCGATGCCAATAGGAATAAAATCATAAATTTTAGTAGCTGCAAAAATAGTGATATACAGCCCACCAATTCCGCCTCCTTGCAAAATAAGTGCATACATCAAGTTTTTCTTTCTAAGCCACCAGCCGAGACCTAGTAAGACCAAGCATCCTGATCCAGCCATCATTAAACGTGTTGATGCTGAGATAAGCTCATTCTCAATACTGTATTTAAGTAGATAAGATAGACCAAAAAAGAGTAATAACATCCCTATCTTAGCTAACGGATTTCCTGTTACTACCCAATTCCAAATAAGCCCCAAAATCGATTTCTGTTGACGTTTTGGTTGAGGATTTAAAGCAGGTCTATATTGTGATGCAGGTCTGGCTTGAGCTGTTGTTGTACCTAAGTTATCAGTTTGAGATCCAGATTGATTAGTTCTCGCTACATTCACCACATTTTCTGAAAGTGGCGTTGGTATATTTTCAGTTGGTGTGTTTTTTGGCTCGTTCTGATAACGGTGAGCAAAACGGCTCGTCGAAACTTTAGGTTGGTAAGGTTTTGGCTCCTGCAGCTTAGAAGGTGTTGGCTTATTCGTATGTTGATCTTCTACATTAAGTGCTTTGCTAATAGAAGTATCAGCAATCGGTGGCTGTTCTTTAGGAGAAACTTTATCAAATGTCGTTTCTTTTGATACTTGTGCTTGTTGGTAAACAGGCGATTCTTTATTTTCAACCTGATTTTGTATCTCTTCTTTTTCGTTAATGAATGTACTTGTTTTAGGCTTATAACTTGATGAAGTTGATTTTGTCTCCCTTTTTATTTCATGCGATAAATCGCCTATTTCATTTTTATTAGCATCAAGCTCTGCACTCTCATTTACAGAACTATTTTTATTTAATAGCTTAAATAATTTCGCTTGTTGTTCAGTAAGCTTTTCTTCAAGTTGCTTAATTCGAAACAACAATGAGTTGGTGTTTGTATAAGAATGATATTGCCAATACAAAGATACCACGACAAATACCGTAACAATGAGCGTCAAAAAATCGTCCATTAACCTAATCCTTTTGCATAATACACCATGTATTTTTAATCTCTTAACCTTAGTTATACTTTAATTTTCACAGATTTATCTTAGTTTATTCCTAAATAATCAATTTCAAGAACTCTTGATTTAAACCTAGCGCACAATTTCAAAAAAAAGGTATGATCTATCAACTCCCTTAATCTTCCATTTGTATTAAAAAACACATTCATAATATGAAATTAAATGACGAATTAACTAACGCGATTGCTTCTGTAACAGAAGCTGCAGCCATTGCAGCAATGCCTTGGATCGGAAAACAAAATAAAAACGCAGCGGATGATGCCGCTGTAAGTGCCATGAGAGCACGTTTAAATAGCTTAAATATCAATGGTGAAATCGTTATTGGTGAAGGCGAAATAGATGAAGCGCCGATGCTTTATATCGGTGAACAAGTTGGTAATGGCAAGGGTGAAAAAATAGAAATTGCCGTTGATCCTATTGATGGCACTCGCATGGTAGCAACGGGCGAAAACAATTCTCTTGCTATTTTAGCCGCAGGTTTTGAAGGCAGTTTTTTACAAGCTCCCGATATGTATATGGAAAAATTAATTGTCGGTAAGCAAGCTGCTGGCGTTATTGATCTTAACCATTGCCTAGAATATAACCTCGATGCTATTGCACAAACATTAAATAAATCACTTGAGCAACTTACGCTGGCGATTTTAGACAAGCCTCGCCACTACGATATTATTAACGACCTTCGTTCCAAAGGGATCAATGTCATTACGTTACCTGATGGTGATGTTCTTGCTTCCTTATATGCCACAATGCCAAATAATAGTATTGATGTTATGTACGGTATTGGCGGAGCTCCAGAAGGTGTTATTAGTGCCGCGATAGCTAAAGCACTTGGTGGTGATATGCAAGCCCGCCTGATTACACGTGATATCGCAAAAGGAAATACTGCAGAAAATAGAGAGTTTGCTATCAGTGAAATTGCTCGCTGCCATAAAATGGGAACCGATGTAAATATTAAATTATCACTAGACACATTAGTTCGTAATCAAGATGTGATGTTTGCAGCAACCGCTATTACGGCCGGTGATCTTTTATCTGGTGTTAATCAACAATCTCAATATCTTCAAACACATTCTTTAGTGATTAATGGTTCAACACATTCACTACGTTATATTGACAATTATCATTTACGTTAATTTTTTAATTTGTCTCCGATTTCTTGAGACATAAAAAAGCGGCACTCTATTAAAGTGCCGCCAAATATTTCAAGGGATATATTTATTGTTATTTATTTGAACTCAGATTTAAGCCAATAAATTTGCTGGATTATCAACACATAATTTTTTGATAATAGAGTTATCAATACCACGTTGAGCTAATAATGAAAGGAAGACATTCGGAACAAATCCCCAGCCATTTCCGCCATTTTTTGCCCACATTTGTTTTAAAAACACATCATGACTTAATACAATTTGGCTACCATAACCTCTTTCAATTAAGGTTGCGACAGCTTCAACAGTATCCATAACACTTGGCGCAGCGCCCTCTTTAGGGAAAGAGATATCAAGACCAATCATATCAAACTCAAGCCAAACACCACGATCAAGCATTTTGCATTGATAATCAATATCTTTACCCGATGGATCAGAGTGTGCTAATGATATTTTAGCAGGATTGCAGCCCATTTCAGATAACAGAATATCTAAAACTTCATCACCACGACGTTGCCAGCCGGGCATATGAATATTCATAGAAGCATGAGGATTGTTATTTTGGGCAATTGCGGCTGCACGTAAGCTATTTTTCTCACCGTCAGTAAAGAAAGGAGAAACCCCAATTTCACCAATCATTCCTGCACGAATATCTGTACCATCAATGCCTACATTTAATTCGTCATCAATAATCTTTGCCATTGCCTCGATATCATCAGCAAGACGTTGACCTTCAAATTTTTCAATATAAAGCCCTGAGGAAGCAACAACATTGATCCCTGTTATTTCTGCAACTTGTCTTAGCTTTCTAATATCACGCCCAATGGATGAAGATCCTGTTGCATCAACAATCGTTCTGCCACCTAATTCTTTAAAGTTATTTAATTCAAAAATAACATCATCAATTGGCTTTTTATCCATATTGTCGCAACAACAATAAGGATCGTATTTAAGTCCCCATTGAATATCTGCACTGACTTTTTTATCAACTAATACATGTGAGAATTCATAAAAAGGTTCATCAACAACACCAGAGAGATCATTAAACAGGTGTTCATGAGGTAATGTCAGTCCCATATCTTCTTTTTTAACGGGGCCCGTTACAGTTTGAATATAACCTTTCATCATGTTACTCCTATGCTTTCGCTGGCTTAGTGGCTCTGAACTCAGGGATTGTGGTTACAATCGCTCCCACTAACGCAAATAATGTACCGATAATTGTTACTAAATAAACGGTATTGCCTAATGAAGGTAATAACAGATCAATTAAGACGGAACCTAATAACTGACCCGCTGTGGATGCAACACCTAACATCAGCAAGCCTAAACCGCGAACTAAAATAGCCATTAACGCGATAGACATCAGTCCTAAAGGACCGCCTAAATACATCCACCATGTTCCTGGTAATTCAAGTGTAATATGGCCTAATGCCATACGAACAATTAAAGCAATCGTTAAAACAGTAAAGCCAACAATAAAGTTCCAAGTAATAGACACCATCATAGAACCCGTTGCTTCAGCTACTTTAGAGTTACCCGCGGGTTGCCAACCAGCTAATAAACCAGCAAGGAAAGGTAAGATTGCTAAATAAATAAATGAAGTTGAATGCCATTGTGGAGAAACTACAAATAGAGTTGCAACAACGGCCAACACAGCACCTAATACACGATATGGCGTGAAATATTTTTTCTCATCCACACCCACACCAAAACGGTCGCATAATAAGCCGGATAATAACAGTGCTGAAATTAATGCCGTTTGGAATGTAGCAATCCCTAATGCACTTGCCGAAGCTCCTTCAGAGAAAACAACCATCGCGCCACAAAGACCCGCAAACCAGTTCCATAATGGAATTTTGCGTGTTTTAATTAAACTTGGAATTGATGCAAATTGCTGACGGTACTGTTTTTTCGACATTATGATAAAAAACATTACCACTAAACCACTGGCAAAAGAGATAACTGCACTGGCATTACCATCTTTTAAAACATGACCTAACTGCCCATTCACCGCAGATTGCATTGGTGATAGCATACCTGCTAACACAGTTGCTAACATCAGCAAGGGTGTTGATAAATTTTTTGTACTCATAAGATGTTCCTTTTGGATTATTGGCTATGAGTGATTTCTTTTTTTATTTTTCAAGTAATCGGTTTTTTTATTTGCGCAGAGCTGCAACTCTGCGCTTTTTTACTTTTTATAACAGTTATTCTTAATTCAAATTAACGCGCGATTTGTTTAAGAATGTTGACCCACATATCGGCGTAATGTGGCCATGCTAAAAATTCTTTACTCCCCCAGTGCGGCGAACAGTCACTCATAAAGCAACCTGTTTTTCCTTTTTCGAATTGACCAAATACTAGCAATGGATCTTCACCAATATTTAATACAGTTTCTGTGTTTTCTTTAGCCGATACTTTGTTATAACCAAGGAACATCGGCCATTCACCAAAGCCTTTTACTGATGCATGTGTTGCATTCACTGCACTTGCAAATACACCTTCAGGTGCTTCAACACGATCATCACCATCAAGCATTTCAACAGGCAGAACTTCTGCAAGTAATGTATTTTTGTAATTAGCTTTGGCTTCAATACCCATAAATGATAAGTAACCACCAATCATTAATAAGCCACCACCATTCGCTACAAACTCTTTAATTAATCCCAGTGCATTAGGAATAACTTTCATGTTGTAGAATGTGTCGTTTTGCAGAAGGAATGTATTAGCACCAATGTCGCTAATCACAATAACGTCGTATTTAGCTAAAGCTTCTGCCGTTTGTGGAAAAGCGACCTGAACGGTATGAGCAGGCATATAATCGACTTCAACACCTTTCTCTCTTAAGCAACTTAATAAGAACGTTGAACCTTCTTCATATTTGCTGGAAGTGAAACTGTCGTAGCCTTTAGAGTGGATCATATGAATATGCCATGACTCACCAATAAATAAGATTTTCATTTTTATTCCTCTTTCAAAAAAGATTATTTATTCAGGGGATTGGGTGACAATCTGTGAATATGTTGTTTGATTGATGCGATGCATGACATTAATATCTTCAGGCATTTCTGAAGCATTACTCGTCTCAACAGCTAATGATGAAAAAGCTGATGCATAGCGTAACGCATAAGAAAACTGCTTTCCTTTTGCCAATGAGGCAGCGAGCGCGCCATTAAAAGCGTCACCTGCCCCTGCGGTATTCTTTACCACTGCCGGATATGCCGGAGAGTAAATATACTTATATCCGTCATAAGCTAACGAACCTTTACTACCTAGCGTAATAACCACCTTATTTACGCCTTGTTGATAAATAGAAACTGCTGCATTTTTTGCAGATCCTAAGTCAATAACCTCTATTCCAGATAACAAACTCGCTTCCGTTTCATTAGGTGTTAATACATCTATCATAGGAAGTAATTCATTAACTATTTTGTTATAAGGCGCCGGATTAAGAATAATAGGAATATTATTTTCATTTCCGATAGCAATAATTTCTTTTAATGCTTCAATATTCGTTTCTAACTGTAATAAAATAATATCTGCATCAATAATTTTATCTTTCTGTATTTTCACTTCATCTACAGAGATATCCATGTTAGCACCAGAGTAAATAGAAATAATATTCTCTCCACTTTCCTCTGAAACAAAAATAGAGGCTGTACCTGTTTGATAATTTTCAGTTTGATATATCGTTGATGTTTTTATTCTTGATGACGATATAAAATTAACTGCATAATCACTAAATTGGTCAGTTCCTATCTTAGTAATGAAATGCACTTGTGCATCGGCATAGCTTGCTGCCAGTGCTTGGTTACAGCCTTTACCTCCTGGTGAGAAGATAAACTTATTCGATAATAAGGATTCCCCGGCTTCTGGCAATCTAGGCAAATAACTAATCATATCGACATTAAATGAACCCAGTACACACACCTTATTTATTGCTGTTTTATTTGCTAAATCGTTTTTATCAATTTGGTCATTACATTCTAGAAATTGTATAATTTCTTTCTTCGCTACTTTATCTAATGTCTCAAATTCTATAAAAGCGCCACCATGGCATCTTCTTATAATTCCTTTTTCGGCTAATGTATTTAAATCTGATCGAATTGTTTCTTTGGTAACATCAAGTTCTTTCGCCAAAACAGAAACTTTTACAGCACCATTACCTTTGATCAGATTAATTATTTTTTTATGACGTTCTGCTTTCATTTAATGTTACCTCTATGGCAACAACTTTAGTTTATTAGTTGTTATGGGATTGTGATTACAATCATATGTTATTTATTAAAAGCAAAAAAAAACAGAAATACAAAAATAAAAAGCAAAAATAAACAGAAACAAATAACGATAACCGTAAGATTATTTAATAAATAGGCTAACGTCTTATTTCTTTTCAAGAAAAAATAAACTTGAAAAATAATTTAT
>NZ_JAEHOQ010000024.1 GCF_016239305.1 Proteus vulgaris
AACGCTGGGCTTCGGCTTCTTGAGCCAGACGTGCTTGTTCTGCGCGTTCGGCTTCTTGGCGCTGGGCTTCTAAACGTTCTTGCTCTGCTTTAAGTTCTGCTTGGCGTTGCGCTTCTTCTTGCGCTAAACGCTGGGCTTCGGCTTCTTGAGCCAGACGTTCTTGTTCTGCGCGTTCGGCTTCTTGGCGCTGGGCTTCTAAACGTTCTTGTTCTGCTTTAAGTTCTGCTTGCGCTTCTTGAGCCAGACGTGCTTGTTCTGCATGCTCTGCTTCTAGACGTGCCTGTTCTGCGTCTAGACGTGCCTGTTCTGCGTCTATTTCAGCTTGGCGCTGTGCTTTCTCTTGTTCTAAACGGTGTTTTTCAGCTTCTTGTGCCAATCTATCTTGCACAACACGTTGCGCTTCTTGGCGCTCTGCTTCTAAACGTTCCTGTTCAGCTTTTAGTTCTGTTTGGCGAATAGCTTCTTCTTGTGCTTCTTTTGCCAAACGTTCTTTTTCTAAACGCTCTTCTTCTAAGCGTTGCTGTTCTTTCTCTTGCTCAATATTTTCTTCTTTGTTACGCCCAAAACCGAGCCACGAGAAAAAACCTTTTTTTTCTTTTGCCATTAGCTACTAAACTCCTCGCACTAAATCATGGCGCGATTACATTGACGATATTGAAAATAATAATGAAGTCTATCATTTGATCATGGATAAACGCATCTTTTATACGAATTTTATGGTAAATTATTCCGGATTAAATCAAGGGAAGTCATCAAGATATCAATAGACATAGATCCCTTATTCAAAAAAACACTCCAGAAATCACGTTTAAACGATATAAATAAAAATAATATGGCCAAAAAACCACAAAAAGCCCCAATGGGACAAATTAGAATAATTGGGGGTAAATGGCGTGGTCGTAAACTTCCTGTTCTCGATAGCCAAGGATTACGACCAACAACAGATAGAGTGAAAGAAACACTCTTTAATTGGCTTATGCCCATCATTCAAGATGCTCGCTGTCTCGATTGTTTTGCCGGTAGTGGTGGCTTGGGAATTGAGGCTCTTTCTCGCTATGCTCGTGAAACGACTTTTATCGAATATGAGCGCCCTGTTGCCCAACAAATCACTGCAAATTTAACCTTACTTAATGCTGATAATGGACATGTTATTCAAGACAGCGCATTATCTTTTCTCGCAAAACAAGGCACGCCTTATAATGTGGTTTTCTTAGATCCTCCTTTTCATAAAGGCATGTTGTCTGACACTGTCCAATTATTAGAAAATAACGGTTGGTTGGCACAAAATTGCTATATTTATATTGAGGAAGAAGTTAAAGCACAGACTTATACACTGCCAATCCATTGGACATTGCATAGAGAAAAGATCGCAGGGCAAGTTGCGTATCGCCTTTATATTCGCAGTTTATCTGCTTAATTTTTTATGGAGCTGTTATGTTAATCTTTTTTGGCCGATTTTTAATGATCGGCGTTTGGGGCTTTTTATTTTTAAATATTATTTCCCCTTTTCCTAAGCCATTAAAATATTTTATGGATATTGCATTGATTTTTATGGTAATTATGCATGGATTACAAATTATCATGTATAAAGCAGGGCAACCTAAAGATCAAAAACCCTCCACTGGGTTACAATTTCGTATTTTCTTCTTTGGTATTTTTGAGTTATTAAAAATACAAAAAGAGTTACGAAAAGAATACGAAGAAAAACAGAAAAATAAAGTGAAACAATAACCGTAATCTTCGTATATCCTCGCAATTATCTGGGGTTACCCATCCACCCCAGAGGTTGCCAATCTTATAAGCACTTTCGCTTATTTATTACTTTGCTCATCGATTGGCATATCTGTTTCAAATTGTACAAAACGACTGCCTTGCATAAATAAACGTCCTTTCATTTCAGGTTCGATATTTTGATAAGATGATTTATCAATATTCAAGACTAAATCTTTACGTTCATCAGTAGTTAAACGAAAAGTCACTTGATAATAATGTGTTGTTTCTGGGCCATTCACATCATTTTCTCTTGAGCGTCGTTCATTTGCCACAACTTCTTTTTTATCAATAACTTCAACCATATAAAGTTTTACAGGTGAGTTATCGTCACTTATTCGTTGTTTTCTCTGTTCAAAAAAACGATAAGTTGCGGATGCGATAATAATGATCAGTACTGCAATACCGATAATCGCTGCTTTATTCATTACATTAATTCCTATCGTTATATGGATTAAAAAGCAGTGTGCTTTATATTATTTTAATAAGTCCGTCAGTTTCGTCATTAACCGCTATTCTTAAATTAAGCTTTCTGTTATGAATAATAAAACAGTTCTGAATATAAGGAAGATATTATGAGTTGGCCTTTTCTCGCGGTATTATTCTCCGGATGGCTTTATATTGATGCGGCATATCGTGGGCCGAATTGGCAACGATGGTTATTCCGTCCTATCACGCTACTTCTTTTATTACTTTGGGCATGGCAAGTTCCCGAACACAATATTAATAGCTACCTTATTGTAGGTGCGTTATTAGCGACACTACTTTCTGATATCCTAAGAATATTTGATGGTAAGTATTTACTACCGTCTTTTGCATTGATTTTTCTAAGCTACATACTTTATATGGTGAGCTTTTTACTCCCATTACAACTCTCGTTTTATCTTCCTTTACTTGGATTTGTTATTCTTGCTTTCATTATCATTCTAGCAATTGTTTGGACTAAGCTCGATAAATTAGCCATTCCAGCTACTCTAACTTTATTAGCCGCATTTGCTATGTTCTGGGTTGCTGGTGAAAAATTCTTCTACTTAAGTAATGATTATAACTTATCAGTGATGATCGGCGCATTATTGTTAGTAATCGCTTACTCAATATGGCTAATCAATCGCTTCCGCTTCTCATTTTCAGCCTCGAAAGGGCTTGTCAGTGCCTGTTATTTTATTGGGCATTTCTTTATTGTTAGAGCCTTATTCCTTTAGTTTTCATTAACCCCTTGGTTTAAATATTTAAATCAAGGGGTTAGATTTCCAATTTAATTCGCACTTTTTGTCAATTAATTTCTGTCCCACACCTTGACTCTGGACTCTACTCCAAGCTGTAAAGTACTTATTAAATAAATGACTTTAGACTTTACTTCGTTGAACAAGGAGAGCCAGTTATGACTAAACATGCTCATCAACACGATAACCATAAACATACCGATGCTTGTTGCTCAAGTTCTCAATGCTGTTCAGGCCACACAGAGAATAGTACGCACTCACATACTGAAAGCGGGCATTCTCATACCAAGATAGATAAAAGTGATCCTGAATGCGAGGATGAGCACCACCACGAACATAGCCATGATGGGCATAACCATGCTCATGGAAGCTGTGATATCAACGCCCCTGTTTCTAACATTGAGCCAGAAAAAGTGGCACAACAACGCTTTAGCTGGAAAGTACAAGGAATGGATTGCCCAAGCTGCGCTCAAAAAATTGAAACTGCAGCACTCAAAGTCGCAGGTGTAAAACAAGCAAAAGTGCTTTTTGCCACCGAAAAATTGGTTGTTGATGCGGATAGTGACTTACGCTCTGATGTCATTGCCGCAATTAACAATGCAGGCTTTGAGCTTTTTGATCTCACCTCACCTCAATCTCAAAAAGTCACCAAGCAAAGTCTTTTAAAAGAAAGTTCATTTGTTATCGTATTGGCTCTTTTAATGGCAATTAGCTGGGGTGCAGAGTTTATTGATCCTCAAGCGGGTCGCGCCGCCTTTATTGCAACAACCTTAATTGGTTTATTCCCCATTGTGAAAAAGTCCTTACAACTTATTCGCAGTGGTACACCGTTTGCTATCGAAACATTGATGAGCGTTGCCGCAATTGGTGCGCTATTTATTAATGCTACCGAAGAAGCAGCAATGGTTATTTTGCTGTTTATGATTGGCGAAATGTTAGAGTCTTACGCCGCAGGCCGTGCTCGTCGTGGTGTAAGTGCGTTAATGGCGCTAGTGCCAGAAGAAGCGACATTAGTCAAAGACGGCAAAAAACAAACGGTTCCTGTTGCGCAACTGCGCCCCGGCGATATTATCGAAATTGCCCCAGGTTCACGTTTACCAACGGATGCGGAATTAGTCAGTGCATTTGCAAGTTTTGATGAAAGTGCATTAACGGGTGAATCCGTGCCAGTAGAGCGTTTGCAAGGCGAAAAAGTAGCTGCAGGTTGTTTATCTGTTGATAGATCAGTGCAAATGAAAGTGGTATCTGAACAAGGGCAAAATGCTATTGACCGTATTTTGCAATTGATTGAAGAAGCTGAAGAGCGTAGAGCCCCCATTGAACGTTTTATTGACCGCTTTAGTCGTTATTATACTCCTGCGATTATGCTGTTCTCTGCACTGGTTATTATTGTTCCACCACTGTTGTTCTCACAACCTTGGGAAACATGGATTTATCGCGGTTTAACACTATTACTGATTGGTTGTCCTTGTGCTTTAGTTATCTCAACACCTGCAGCAATCACTTCAGCATTAGCGGCAGCAACTAAACGCGGAGCACTGATCAAAGGTGGTGCTGCATTAGAACAGTTAGGCACAGTTAATACTATCGCATTAGATAAAACCGGCACATTAACAGAAGGGAAACCTCAAGTTACTGATGTTGTAGCTGAAACAGGATTTAATGAACAAGATGTCCTGACTTTTGCATCATCCGTAGAAATTGGCTCTCATCATCCATTAGCAAAAGCTATTATCAATAAGGCGCAAGAAAACGGTGTGCTTGTTGTTGAAGCTGAAGATCGCAAAGCCTTAGCGGGTAAAGGAATTGAAGGTTATTTAAATAACCAACATGTGCTAGTAAGTGCGCCTTCTCAGTTATCAGAAGTCACATCACTCTCTTCTCAGTGGCAACAAGAAGTTGCACGCCTTGAAGACGAGGGCAAAACTGTTGTTGTCGTATTGAAAGAGAGTCAGCTTATCGGTGTTATTGCTATGCAAGATACCTTACGCAGTGATGCAGTTGAATCAATGAAGTTATTGAAAGAGATGAACATCAATGCCGTAATGCTAACGGGTGATAATCCAAGAGCAGCCGCGGCTATTGCGAAAAAACTGGGTATGGATTTCCGAGCAGGATTACTACCTGAAGATAAAGTTACTTCAGTAATGGAAATCAGCAAAACACATAACACCATGATGGTAGGTGATGGTATCAATGATGCGCCAGCAATGAAGGCAGCAACCATTGGTGTTGCAATGGGAAGCGGTACTGACGTTGCACTTGAAACTGCTGATGCAGCCTTGACGCATAACCGTTTAACGGGCTTACCTGAAATTATTAAGCTATCTCGCGCTACTCGTAAAATTATTCGTGAAAACATTACGATAGCACTGGGCTTAAAAGCTATATTCTTAGTGACAAGTTTATTAGGTATCACCGGGCTTTGGGTTGCAGTTCTTGCAGACTCCGGTGCAACAGCACTGGTTACAGCCAATGCGGTAAGACTGTTAAGAGTAAAAATTAACGCATCAAATAAAGAGTAAGCACACTAAAATAACAAAACCCAAACCTCAGTCAATCTGGAGTTTGGGTTATTTTTTAGCACGAAGATAAGCAATATTTACAGCATAAGTTACAAATTGCTCTCTTTTTTACGAATAAGATAACGATAAGGTGCAGATTGCGTCTCTTGATTTAATAAATCATGTTCCATAAAGCGGCAAAAGCCGGGAATATCACGCACCGTAGCAGGATCATCAGCAATCACTAATAGCGTCTCGCCTAATGCCATATTTCTTATGGTTTTACGCACTAACATCACTGGCTCAGGACAGCGTAGTCCTAGCGTATCTAATGTTTTAGTTGCATCGTCAAATTGAGCATTCATTCTATTAACCATTTTTTATACTGACAGATAGCACTATTATATCTCGCTTTCGTGTTCACATCACGGCACATTAAATACAAAGGGATTTTCCCCCTAACCTTTGCTTTTGTTGCGCAACCAGCGTATTATGCGCATCCTCTCATTTAAGAGAGAAATCACTGTTTTATTGGGTTCCCTCACCCCAATCATTAAAAAGGTACAATTTATGTATACGTTTACTCCCCGCCAAAAAGCGGTGGCGCTGTTATGGCTTTCTTTGTTCCATATATTGATAATTACATCAAGTAACTATCTTGTGCAGTTACCTATCTCCATTTTTGGTTTCCATACCACTTGGGGCGCCTTTACTTTTCCGTTTATTTTTCTGGCGACAGATTTAACGGTTCGTATTTATGGCGCACCACTTGCCAGACGCATTATTACCGCCGTTATGCTACCTGCATTAGCAATCTCTTACCTGATCTCAACGCTCTTTTTCCAAGGAAGTTGGCAGGGTTTTGCTTCACTAAGTGATTTCAATATCATGGTGGCAAGGATCGCAACAGCAAGCTTTATGGCTTATGTGCTAGGTCAAATCATGGATGTGTCTGTCTTTAATCGCTTAAGACAACAGCAAAAATGGTGGGTTGCGCCAAGTGCAGCAATGTTCTTTGGTAATTTACTCGACACGCTGGCGTTCTTCTTTATTGCGTTTTACCGTAGCACTGATGCTTTTATGGCAGAAAATTGGGTAGAAATCGCCTTAGTGGACTATGTGTTTAAATTAACCATTTGTATGCTTTTTTTCTTGCCTGCTTATGGTGTTCTATTGAATTTCATTTTGCGTCATTTTTTTGCACAAGAAAATCAAAAACAAGATTATGCTGAAATTCGTTCATAATCTGGCACACCTCGCAAAAAAATAATGATATTAATGTCATTATTCAAATAATAAAGCTTCATAACTTAATTTTATGAAGCTTTATTCTGATTAGAATCATTTGTTATTTCTCGTAAATATTTCGTAACGTAATTAATTAGCATGATTAGTTAAGCAACCCACAAAATATTGCTTAAATATCATTATTACGCTGTTTTTTGCATGCTAATATAAAATCTATTAATTATTTACAATAAATTATTTTATTCACCTATTAAACTGTTAATGTATTCTTGGATCGTCTCCATATTGTTATCTGTCTGTTGGGATGACGAGCCTCACCATAAGGATTTTTTACTCTCTTTTGCGAATAGTAGGAGTCTATTATGTTAAAAGTTATTCAATCCCCCGCTAAATATATTCAAGGGCCTGATGCGTTATTTCATATCGGTAAGTACGCGAAGCCTTTTGGCAATAGAGCATTGATCATTGCTGATAAATTTGTCATGGAATTAGTAGGCAGTACCGTTAAAGACAGTATGTCTCAATACGAAGTTAATGGGCATTTTGAACTGTTTAATGGTGAGTGTACACATAACGAAATTAATCGTTTATCCGAACTCGCAAAAGCCCAAGCATCGCTTGTGATCATCGGCGTTGGTGGTGGTAAAACACTCGATACTGCCAAGGCTGTTGCTTATAAATGCCAGCTCCCTGTTGTGATATCCCCTACCATTGCCTCCACTGATGCACCAACCAGTGCCCTTTCTGTTATTTATACAGAACTCGGTGCATTTGATAGTTATCTATTTTACCCAACCAACCCTGATGTGGTTGTTATGGATACCAATGTTATCGCTTCTGCGCCTGCCCGTTTATTAGTTGCAGGTATGGGTGATGCTTTAGCAACTTACTTTGAAGCAAGAGCCTGTAGCAACGCGCAAAAACAAACTATGGCGGGAGGGAAATCAACGCTTGCAGCACTTGCTTTGGCTGAACTTTGCTATAACACTCTCTTAGAAGATGGCTATAAAGCAAAACTGTCTGTTAGCCGAGGCGTTTGTACAACGGCAGTCGAAAATATTATCGAAGCCAATACATTCCTAAGTGGTATTGGCTTCGAAAGTGCGGGCCTTGCTGCTGCTCATGCCATTCATAATGGATTTACGGCATTAGAAGAGTGTCACTCTATGTACCATGGCGAAAAAGTTGCTTTTGGTACATTAGTGCAATTAGTGTTAGAAAATAGCCCATTAGAAGAATTAGAAGAATTTCTCGACTTCTGTATTTTAGTGGGATTACCTGTCACCTTAGAAGAATTAGGTATCAATGCCACAGGTGATGAGCTGAATGAAAAGATCATGGCGGTGGCAGAGTTAAGTTGTGCTGAAGGAGAGACCATTTATAACATGCCATTTGATGTTGATTCAGATAAGGTTTATGCCGCAATTTTAACTGCCGACCAATTAGGACGGGAATGGCTTTATTAAAGCCTGAGTAAACAGGGAGTGTTTATCTCCCTGTTTGCATTTACAAAAAAGGGTGCTTTATGGTCAGTATCGTATTAGTTTCAAAGAGCCTTACGCTCGCCAATGGTATTAAAGAACTCGTTAATCAGACTGTAGATCGCCAAGTAAAAATTGCCATTGCGACCAATAATCAAACACCTTTAGATCTCACAAATGAAGTGTCTCCAGAAACGATACTTACAGCAATTAAAAAGTGTTATAGCAAGCAAGGTGTACTCGTTTTACTCGATACTTATCATTCAGCGCAAAATGCAGCTCTTGCAATCGCTAATCTCGAACATACCGTTGCAGCTAATGTAGCACTAAGCTCTGCTCCTATTGTTGAGGGAACACTAGCTGCAGCCAATAGTATTGCGCTTGGCGCTTCTCTTGAAGAAGCAGAAAAAGCGGCTCACAAAACAATTACGATTAAGAAACTCCAATTAGGTGAAAATCTACCTAATTTTAATATTCACCCCAAGAATACCAATTACGAACCTATCAGAACTATCACTGCACCTGTTTGGCTCTACCCTTATCATCGCTTTGTTATTCAAAGAAAAAAAATATCTTCTCATTTATTACTCGAAGAACAGAAACGTTTAATTAAAGCGATTGAGCGTTCGAAAAAAGATATAGATTGGTTAACCGAAGAAACCTATCGCAAGATTGGCGAACAATATGCTCATATTTTTTCTAGTCATCGTTTCCTATTAGAAAATACAGAATTACAACTAACGGTGTGTAGTATGATCAGTAAACATCACTGTAATGCTGAGTTTGCTCTGCAACAGACATTTATTGACTTAATAGACACTTACGCACAAATGGATGATGATAATATGCGTGCCAGAGAAAGTGATTTAGATGATATTTTATCTCGATTACTACGCTATTTGACGTCAGCACCACCACCAATAACTCCCCCTCCTTATCCCAATGCTATTCTAGTGACAAAACAGCTTCATCCATCAACATTAATCTCACTTGATACCCATAATATTAAAGGGATTTTATTAAGTCATGGGAATCCACTATCTAACACAACTGTATTAGCGAATGCATTAGATATCCCCATTATTAATGAGGCAGGCAAGCAGGCATTATCGCTGACTGATGGGCAAAATATCACACTTAAAAAAGTTCAAAATATTTGGCTTTATCAAAACACTTATATTTCTCATTAAAAATGAAAGTATTTCAATAACCTGAGCTCCACAATATCAGGTTATTTAATTTCCTTATTCTCTTATATTTCACACATTTTTTATTAAAAATAAAAAAAGGGAATAAAAGATCCTCTTTTACTCCCTAGTTGCTTGTTATCTTAGTAATCAATTACTTTTTTATTATCTAATAGGCAATACTTATAATGCTCTTGCCAATAAACTAATGGGGTGTTCACATTTTTTCGTCGTTGACATCTCAATTTGCCATTTACAGGTTTCGCAGTCTGTAATAACTAAATCACAACCACTCTCTTCAATTTGACGGAATAAGCCCGCCCCAATGCCTTGAGCAACATCGTAGTTTTCAGATTTAAAACCGTAAGTTCCGGCGATACCACAGCATTGAGAATCAAGAACAATCACCTCAACGCCAGGGATACGTTTAATTAAATCAATGGAATATGCGGTCCATCCCATTTTTTCCATATGACAAGGAGTGTGATATGCCACTTTTAACGGGGTATGTTTCAGTGGTAATTCACGACCTTCTTCTAGTAAGCGATAAATATAACGTGTCGCTAATTCGATATTTTCACGTACTTTTGATGTATCAACATCAAGGATATGTTCATATTCATCACGAATAGTGAAAGTACAGGTTGATGATGTTGCAACGACAGGAATATTGTTTTCAACAATTTTTTCTGTCAGAGACTCAAGGTTTACGGCAGCTTGTTTTTTGGCTTGTTTAACAAAACCATTGGCAATTAATGCAACACCACAGCATTTTTCACGTTTTAATAACTGAACGCCAATCTCCATTTTGTTGAATACTTTAACTAAATCTTTCCCTAATTGTGGGTGGTTATAGTTAGCGTAACAACCATGGAAAAAGGCAACTTGATCTTTAAAGCGTGCCTGCTCTTCAACTTGTTTTTTCATCCATGTTCTAA
Organism: Proteus vulgaris; assembly: GCF_016239305.1. Taxonomy (GTDB): domain Bacteria; phylum Pseudomonadota; class Gammaproteobacteria; order Enterobacterales; family Enterobacteriaceae; genus Proteus; species Proteus vulgaris_C. Next base: position 10,352 of record NZ_JAEHOQ010000024.1, read on the forward strand.
ATGTACCAAAAGAGTATTTTGGTAATTCACGACGATGATCGATTTTAAGCGCTTTATCCAAGATTTTACGGACAGGTTTTAATCCTGTAATGGTATTTACTATCGGCGCCATTGGCGTTGATAATGTTCCCATTAAATCCGTATGACTTAAAATAGCATCACGAATTTTAGGTGTTTTGGTATTGTAGTTCAGTTTCGCACGCGAAATGATATCACCAATTTTTACATCTGACGGGCATGCGACTTCACAACGCTTACAGTTAGTGCAATATTTCAATGCTTCATCATAAAGCATCGGATCTTTTAAGCGTAAACGCTCACCATCAGGGCCTGCTTGTTTAGGACCAGGATAAAGAGGATTCACTTTTGCAACAGGGCAGTAAGTTGTACAAACTGTACACTTAATGCAAGCTTCAAAACTGTTATCTTGTAAACTCATTGTGCTGCCTCCACAACCGCAGATGTGGTCTGCTCTGATTTATGATGCTGTAAAATTTGTTGCGCGGCATAAAGAGCACTAATCATTGAAACACCAGCACCACAACCTTCATTTAGCGGATCAAATCCACCTAACACAGCGCCCACAGCATAGACATTGTCTAATACTTCACCATATTTCATAGGTCTTAATTGGCTATCGGTATTAACACCAAAGCGCATATAAGGCTGTTTCGCAAAGACATTCTCTTGTGTCCACTCATTACGAGGTAATGCCTCTAACAAATCGAGCTCCATTAAAGGCTCATAAACACGATCGAATTCAGCAATTAGTCCATTATTGAAAAAGCTTCCTGTAGCTAACACTACATGCTCACTACGAATAGGAATATCAGTGTGATTTCTAGTGTGAACGCCTGTAACAGTGTTACCCACTAAGTCAACTTCCTCCGCGCGATCACCTGGCATAATTAAACCGCCCGCTTTTTGAAAACGCAGTTTTAATGCTTGATGTAGACGAATTCCTAATAGAGAAGGTGGCAATGTTGGTAATAGACAAATCGGTTTACCTACTAACTGTTGCAGTAATGTCACCGGCTCTTCTGCATCAAGTCCAATACATGCAGGTAAAATAATCGCTTCAACACTATCATCAACATGCTTTTTCAGTTCATCAGCTAACGCTTGTGTATTTTCAGGTTTATCTAAGTAACGCGCAATATTAACAGCTCTAAACTCACTAGGATTATCACGCAATCTATCTAATAACGGTAAGTGGATATGATAAGGAATAGCTTCAACACCTTGCTCATTAAGCGTATTGCTTGCAAATTGTGGTTGAAAATCTAAGAAACCTTCAATTCCTACTACGGCCAGCTTTTTCCACGGCAATGCTTTATCAATACCATGAATAGGAACTCGCTTTGGACTCATCCAACTCATACGAGAGCGCCCTACTGGCGTAATACGATAATGGTTTTCATCACCATTACCTTGATACTCAAGACCGCTTGTACTTGCCAACAACGCCTGAGCTTGTTCAATTAAAGTTGAAACTTGTATTTCACCAATACGACTATAAGGGTGTTTTGGCGCTAACTCTGCTAACGTTGCCAGTGCTTTTTTAGGATGAGTCACTGGTGTTCCATCAGGAAGATGAGTTAATAAATCCAGTGAGCCTGATGAAAAATGCAACGCACTTTGACCATTACTAATGATTGCACAAGACTTACCGGCTTCGGCAAGACGAATACCAGCAGTTAATCCTGCCAGTCCGCTACCTATAATGATGACGTCAAATTTCATTATCTGCCTCCGCTGAAGCTGTTTTTTCAATCATATCTGCATCTAAACCACATAAACCTTGATAAACCCAACTGGTAAATTCACTTTCACGTAATGCATTGCCCCAAGCAATTGGTCGAATGCCTTTCCAACGTTCATTCAGGAAATGAGCGAGTTGCTGCTCTGATTCGTGAGGAGTAGTGACTTGTAAACGGTTTAATAACCCAGCAGCACGACAAGCACAAAGTTCACCTTGGCAAGTTCCCATACCCACACGAGTACGACGACGCAAATCAAGTAAGTTATTAACTGTTAAAGAGTTAACCGCATAGCGAACTTCAGCCGCGGTTACCGCTTCACATTCGCACACTAAGCTTTTATCAATACGTTCATTGCTCAGTAATTTATTCGCTAAATCACCATGTCGATAAACTGCTGAACCACGAATTGGTGCAGGTAATGAAACAACACTACGTAATGCTTGCTCCGCAGATTGACGAGAGCCAGGTAATGCCTCTTCTGCAGTTGTACATTTTGCAGAGACATTCAATTTTTCGCAGATTTTATCTGTCGCCCATTCAGCCATTAAACGGTAAGTCATTAATTTACCGCCCGTAATGGTAATAAAGCCTTCTAATCCATCACGTTGCGCATGGTCGAGTAAAACAATACCACGGCTAACATTACGACCTGATGGATCATCATCACTTGCAACTAAAGGACGTACACCAGCATAAGCACGTAGAATTCGAGTTTGAGCCAGTTTTGGCGCTAACATTGAACCTTCACGAATAAGAATATCGACTTCTTCAGGGGTGACATACATATTGTCAATTTCATCGTAAGGTACACGTGTTGAAGTTGTACCAATTAATGAAATCGTATCGCCAGGCACTAAGATATCGGCATCCGCAGGTTTACGACAACGGTTGATCACCATATTGTTAATGCGATGACCCAAAATCAGTAATGCACCTTTTGCTGGGAACATTCGAACTTTTAATTCACCGTATTCAGCAATTTTTTGTCCCCAAATACCGCCAGCATTCGCCACAATTTGCGCGCGAATTTCATACATTCTTTTCGTTTGATGATCGTAAACTTTGACACCTTTAACACGATCACCTTCTCGAATCAGGCCAACGACCTCATGGTAAGTCAGGACTTGTGCCCCATGTTCGCGAGCATCTAACATATTTGCTGCAGTTAAACGAAACGGATCGACTGTGCCATCAGGCACTTTAACTGCACCGATTAAATTTGGGTTAACAGAGGGCTCTAAGCGAATAGCTTCTTCGGGTGAAATCGCTTGAGCATCAATACCTGCGGCTTGGCAAGCTTGAATAAAAGTCTGTTGAAACTCTAAAGAATCTTCAGGTAGGGTAATAAAAAGACCATCCGTCTTTTCTACACAATGACGAGCGACCCGTTTTAAGATCATATTCTCTTCAATACACTCACGCGCTGATTCAGGATCGGTTACTGCATAACGCGCACCACTGTGTAACAACCCATGATTTCGACCGGTTGCACCGGTTGCAATATCGTGTCTTTCAAGCAGGACGCAACGTAATCCACGGCGTGCACAGTCTCTTGCCATGCCTGCACCGGTTGCTCCTCCGCCAATAATAATGACATCTGTTTCTGTCACTGGTGAACCGCTCATCATAGAGATGCCCTCTCACATTACATTCAGCAAACGCTTAATTATTCTTTAGCGTTAATTATAGTGTATAAGATACACAAAAAGTGTGGCTAATGTTTGATAATGAGCAAAAACGAAAGAGAAACGCTCATGAGAGAAAGATTAAAACCACATATGTGATACCAATCACAAATTATTTAACAAAAAGTATTTGATAAAGTTAACATATCACTCAAAATTGCACATCTTGAAAAATTATTCGACAACTGAGTAATACCTCACAGTAAATTTGATTGTATAAGTTTACTATTAAGTTCGTTAAAGAAAATTTTTTGATAATTTCACTGTTCGTTTTGTCATTATTTAATATCAACATATTAAAATAAAAGCCATCGGAGGCTAATATGTTAAGTCTGTTTAGACCTGCGCCACATAAAGCGCGTTTGCCAAAAGAGCAGATAGATCCCGTCTATCGTCGCCTACGCTGGCAGATCTTTATGGGGATTTTCTTCGGTTACGCTGCTTATTATTTAGTAAGAAAAAACTTTGCGTTAGCAATGCCTTACCTTATCGATGAGGGATTTTCTAGAGGTGATCTGGGCTTTGCTTTATCAGGGATCTCGATTGCTTACGGTTTTTCTAAGTTTATCATGGGTTCATTCTCTGACCGCGCTAACCCACGTTATTTCTTACCAGCAGGTCTTATTTTAGCGTCCTTAGTGATGCTATTTATGGGCTTTGTGCCATGGGCAACTTCGAGCATTATGATTATGTTCGTTCTGTTGTTCCTTTGTGGTTGGTTCCAAGGTATGGGTTGGCCTCCTTGTGGACGTACCATGGTTCACTGGTGGTCACAGAAAGAACGTGGCGGTATCGTTTCTATTTGGAACTGTGCACATAACGTCGGTGGTGGCTTACCTCCATTACTATTTTTACTAGGTATGGCGTGGTTTAATGACTGGAAAGCAGCATTATATATGCCAGCATTTGCAGCAATCTTAGTTGCTATGATTGCATTCGCATTAATGCGCGATACACCTCAATCTTGTGGTCTTCCACCTATTGAAGAGTACAAAAATGACTACCCACCTGATTATAAAGAAACTGACGAACAAGAACTGACTGCAAAAGAAATCTTTATGAAGTATGTGTTCCCTAACAAACTTCTGTGGATGATTGCAATCGCGAACGTGTTCGTTTATTTACTGCGTTACGGTGTTCTGGACTGGTCACCAACTTATCTGCGTGAAGTAAAAGACTTCGCTATGGATAAATCATCATGGGCTTACTTCTTATACGAATACGCGGGTATTCCAGGCACACTGCTGTGTGGTTGGATGTCGGATAAAGTGTTCAGAGGTAACCGTGGTGCAACAGGTGTGTTCTTCATGACCTTAGTAACTATCGCGACTATCGTATTCTGGATGAACCCAGCGGGTAACCCAAGTGTTGATATGGCGTGTATGTTAATCATCGGTTTCTTAATCTATGGTCCTGTTATGTTGATTGGTCTGCATGCGCTTGAGCTTGCACCGAAAAAAGCAGCAGGTACAGCAGCTGGCTTTACCGGTCTATTCGGTTACTTAGGTGGTTCTGTTGCGGCGAGTGCTATCGTAGGTTATACAGTTGACTACTTCGGCTGGGATGGTGGCTTTATGGTCATGATCGGCGGTAGTGCACTGTCTGTTGTGTTATTACTTATCGTGATGGTTACTGAAACCAAACACAAACGTGAAATGCTTCAGAAGTATGAATAATTGCTAACTGATTATTTATGAAATTAGTTAAATCTCGTCTCTAAAAATAAGCCACATCAGCTCTTTTGATGTGGCTTTTTTATTGCCAACTGTACATAACTTTATTGTACGTAGAATTAAAATGGAGCAGCTTTATGAGTACATCTTTTAGAATAAAACCGTTAGTTGCAGGCGTTCTTTTAACTCTATCCTTAAGTGCAATCGCACAAGCGGCAAGTGATAAAGTTGTTATCGCTCACCGTGGTGCAAGTGGTTATTTGCCTGAACATACTCTACCTGCTAAAGCATTGGCGTATGGTCAAGGCGCAGATTATCTAGAACAAGATTTAGTGATGACAAAAGATAACGAATTAGTTGTCTTACATGATCACTATCTTGATCGTGTGACAGATGTGGCTGAGCGTTATCCTGATAGAGCAAGAAAAGATGGCCGTTACTATGCCATCGACTTCACACTTGAGGAAATCAAAGGGCTAAAATTTACTGAAGGTTTCGACATTGTTGACGGTAAAAAAGTCCAAAGTTACCCAAACCGTTTCCCTATGGGTCAATCGGATTTTCGTGTACATACTTTCCAAGAAGAAATTGAATTTATTCAAGGTTTAAATAAATCCACAGGCCAAGATATCGGCATTTATCCTGAAATTAAAGCCCCTTGGTTCCATGAGCAAGAAGGTAAAGACATTACCACCAAAGTACTGGAAGTACTTAAACAGTACGGTTATACAAAAAAAACCGACAATGTTTATCTGCAATCATTCGATGCTAACGACCTAAAACGCATCAAAACAGAATTAATGCCAAAAATGGGCATGGACTTAAAACTCGTTCAGTTAATTGCTTATACCGACTGGAATGAGACTTATGAGAAACAGCCTGATGGAACATGGACAAATTACAGCTATGAGTGGATGTTTAAGCCTGGTGCAATGAAAGAGATTGCCACTTATGCTGATGGAATTGGCCCTGATTACCATATGTTAGTAGAAGAAAACTCAACGCCAGAAAAAATCACCTTAACAGGTATGGCGGCAGATGCTCACGCTAATAAACTGGCCATTCATCCATTTACAGTACGTATTGATAAACTTCCTAAATACGCAAAAGATGGTGATCAACTGTACGACATCATTTATAACCAAGCGGGGGCGGAAGGTGTCTTTACTGACTTCCCTGATTTAGGAGTTAAGTTTTTACAAAAACAAGCTAAATAATTCGAGTACAGTAGGTGACAAGAGAAGGTAGTCGGGGAACAAAGATAAATGGTGTAACCCGACTAGCTAAGTACAGTCAACAATCCTGCAACTTGAAAAATAACGATTATAGACTTTATCCTACTTTTTCTTATGAAAGAGTAGGATATTTGCGCCCTTTCTGATTGTATATTTCTTCGTCTTTCTCTAAATTACCTTAATAATTTAATTAAAAAACCAAAATAACTTTTTAAGTTAGCTATCATCATTTATTAAATATTTAGAAGAAGGGATCACAATGACAATAATGGCCATTATTTTACTTGTTCTTATCGTTCTTTTTATTAGTTGGGGTATTTCAATTTATAACCGTCTTATTGCGACACGTAACCAAGTCAGTAATCAATTTGCGAATATTGATGTTATTTTAAAACAGCGTGCAGACCAAATTCCTCAATTAATGGCGGTAGCTGAAAAAGCCATGGAGCACGAAAAAAGTGTATTTATTGCATTAAGCGACGCAAGACAACGCTATTTTAAAGCTCAAAACATTAATGAAAAAATCAGCGCATCAAATGAGATGAATACCGCATTGCGTGGCATGATTGCGCTTGCTGAAAATTATCCTACGTTAATTTCAGGCGAACAATTAGCATTACTTCAAACAGGTGTTAGTGATGTAGAAAATAAAATTGCTCAACGTCGTGAAGGCTTTAATGATGCAACGACTCACTACAACACCGCAATAGAGATGTTTCCTGATAGCTTAATTGCCGGCCTTTTCCGCTTTGAACGTATGCAATTATTAGAAATACCGAAAGAAGAAATGAAATTTGAAGGTATTAATTTTAAATAACAGTAAGTTAAATAACCGCATTAAGGATAGATTGCAGTGTTAATTTATTTTTTCATCGGCTGTGTTGTGGGTGCATTAATCTATTTTTTACGCAGTAAACGCGCTCAAAAAAAGAAGAACAACTTGGGTATTGTTCCCTTTTTAGGGATCGCTTTCGCTGCTGGAAATTATCTGTTTTTTTCGCGGGGAAATGACCTTTATCCTAGCGGTGAGGACTCTGTTGTTAATCTTATCTCCTGTATTGCATTTGCTGTTATTTTGATATTTTCCTATGGCATTTCAAATCATATTGGGAATATTGGTGAAAAGGCGATAAAAAATTATCATCAATTACAAATGGAAGGTGAGTCTAAGTTTTCAGCACTGATTAACACTGTATTTATTAGCCTTTTACTGCTCTGCTTAAGCTTTGGCTTTTTTATTGACCATAGATTGTTCTTTTTAAGTTTCGTTTTAATGTTCGTTTATCAAATTGTCAAAAGAACACCAGAAAAGCGTTTTTTACGTTTTCAAAAAATTCTAGCGACATCTAAAATTCGCTCTTTAGCCATTGGGCTTGTTGAGATTGAAGGCAAGATAACGGCAGGAACAAAATTAACGAGTCGCCTAGGTAAAAAAGAGTGTTATGGTTACTTTTATTATGAATATAACGTATCCACAAACAAAGAAGGCAAGAAAAGTTACCGCCAAACACTCTGTGAAAAAAAGATCACTAATTTCACGATGACTGATGATACTGGATCAATTCAAGTTCTCGCGGCAGATACACCCTTAGTGCATCTTGGCATCGAGCCTCATCAAGATCTTGAATATAATAATAAACGCTTTAAAGAGTATATCTTAGGATCAGACACAACATATTTATTAATTGGTAGTGCAGAGTCTATCAATGGCGAAGTGGTTATCACACGTAAAGAACCTCATTACCTGCTAGGTTTATCACCACAAGATTATGTTGTTCGTTGGAACAAAGAACGCCCTTTACGTCGTAACTCGGCCATCATCGTTATTATTGCTCTTTTTGTTATCTTATCCATTCTAGTGATACCAATGGATTACCAAAACGGCATACTAACACTTTATTTTAATAACACCTCTTCACCTTGGTAATTGATTAATATGGAATGGCTTATTTTTATCATTTTTATTCTCACTTTAGTTTATTTTTTAATACGCCAATTAGTGATGATTTATAACAACATGGTGATGCTAAAGAACAATTGCTATAAAGCCTTTGCAAATATTGATGTTTTATTAAAAAAACAAGCCGATTTGATCCCCATGCTGATAGTAATTACACAAAAAGCGATGGATCATGAGAAAGCCTTATTTGAAAAATTAGCTGAAAATAGAGATCACTATTTACGCACAGATATATTAGACCAAAAAGTTGATTTAGCTAATCAGTTATTACCTCAAATAAAAAAATTACTCATCATTGCTGAAAATTACCCTGAACTTATCAGCGGAAAAAATTTACACGTATTACAAGCGCAAGCCAAAGAATTAGAAGAGTGTATTGCAGATAGACGTGAGTTTTTTAATCAATCTGTGACACTCTATAATACTGAAATACATATTTTTCCTAATGTATTATTTAAATTAATTTTTAATTTTAAAGATATCCCTCTTTTCTATCCTAGTGGGGAGGTCGCTTTATGATAGAAATTCCTTTTTCATTTTTTGGCATAACAGATTGGTTTCTGAGCTTTGATGAACCTATCTCGATTATTATGTTTGCCACATTTGGAGTACTGTTTTCTATGGCAATTATTTTGCCATTAATAAGTATCACTCCTTTAAAAAAATATATGTCACAAATTGCAGGAGGATTATTTAGCTCGGTATTTGTCAGTTTAATGGTTCTGATTAGTTTTCATTTAATACTAGGGGTTAATTCTGCATTAAAACTACTCTTAATCTGGTGGGTTATTTTATTTTCATGTATTACGTATTGGTTTATTAATTATCGCTATATGAAAGATGTAACAGGAAATAAATTTGCAAAGTTTCAAGAAAAAGCCCTTGAAGCAGAAGAAAAACGAAGACAAAGCCGAAAATCAAAAAAATAAAAGAGAGCCAAGGCTCTCTTTTATAATCTTCATCGATAGATGAACTTATGCTCTGTAAACAGGAAAGGCAATCACATCACTAATACGCTCGACACCAAGTGCCAGCATAATGAGACGATCAACTCCCAAAGCAACACCAGAACACTCTGGTAATCCTGCTTCAAGGGCAGCTAAAAAGCGCTCATCAATAGGTTGCTCAGGTAATCCCATTGCTACTCGCTGACGATTATCGCGTTCAAAACGATGGCGTTGCTCTTGTGCATCCGTCAGCTCACGAAATCCATTCGCTAACTCAACACCTTTAAAATAGACTTCAAAACGCTCTGCTACACGATGATCTTCTGAACTAATTTCAGCTAATGACGCTTGTGATGCAGGGAAATGATAGATAAAGGTTGGTTTTTCTAAACCGATATGTGGCTCAACCCCTGAGACAAATAGCAACTGAAGCAATGTATCTTTATCTTCTTCAGTATCTGCGATATTTGATAAATCTAGTTTTGCTGCCACTTCACGTAATTTTTCTTTATCAACTGATAAAGGATCGATATCAAGATAGCGCAAAAATGCTTGTTGATAAGAGAGTGATTCTGACGCTTCACAATCTAACACTTCTTGCAATAAATCATCGACTTCATTCATCAACCGGTACATATCAAAACAAGGGCGATACCATTCTAGCATCGTAAATTCCGGATTATGATATCTACCGGCTTCCTCATTACGGAAGCAACGCCCCATTTGATAAATAGGCCCACTGTTTGCCGCTAATAAACGCTTCATATGGTATTCAGGGCTTGTCATCAAATAAAGTTTTAGCCCTTGTGAAGCTCCAGGCCCGACAAATTGGGTTTCAAATGGGAACAGATGAACATCGGTAACGGTAGCCTGACTCATCATAGGTGTTTCAACTTCTAACACACCACGATCAGCGAAAAAACGCCTAATATTACTGACTATTTTCGCCTTTTTCAGTAAGTTGGCGATTGAGGCGCTTGGCTGCCAATCCGCGATATCACTCATGAACGAAAAACTCCAACAGAAAACAAAGCGTGCAGTTTACTCGCATCCTCCTCAACAGACAAATTTCTCCCTAATAAAGAGGCGTTTCATTTTATGTTTATTCATTATCTTTATGGTTTTTTAAGTAAAGACACATAAGATATATAAATGAAATTCTACAAAACATCTACTTTAAGGCACTTTTTACCATCGAAATAAATACCAATCCAATGTGCCAGAGACAACTCTTTAGCTATTATTTTATAATAGAAGCAAATTGTAATAATTCTTTTTCTCAATTGCGAATAACAATAAACTAACACAATACTTATATTTAAATAGCCAATTTTATCTTAACTTCAACGTTAATTTTCTATTTGAAATTGCGTATTTTGACAAGTATTAAAAATCTTTAGAAATATTATTAATATTTTATTAACAATTAACAAGACAAATCGATTTGTTTTAGATAAATAGTAAAAAATTTATTTTAATTCTCAGAATAACTTTTTATTAATTTAAATTAGTTAAATGGAAGATAAAAACATTTACTCTTTAAAATCAACAAATAACAAAAAAACATTGTCATTTTCAATTAAAGTTATCTATACTTTAAAAACAGATTATTTATTACTATTTATTATTTTCAATTTAAAAAAATATATTCTATTTTATCCTCAAGTTTCTTTGGGCTCTTATTATCAAAACCCAGAATTCTTGGCGTGGATCACACTTTTTTTGCGAAATACGGGAAAACCATCATTCATATCAAATTTCGGCGCCCTACATTTCGTTATACTAAAATTACAGTCAATGATAATAAAGATGTTATCAAGCGCAGTCACAAGGCAGTGAAACAATTTCGTTACGGATAGCTTAAAAAAATAGCATTACAAATTAATAATGTCAGTGAATTGAATTCTAGACAATTATTCCAATTTTCACTTGAACAATGGAGAAGCGCAGTGCAAACCTTTAATGCCGATATAGCGATAATCGGAGCCGGGGGCGCAGGCTTACGAGCAGCAATAGCTGCCGCGGAAGCGAATCCTCAACTGAAAATTGCTCTGATCTCAAAAGTTTACCCAATGCGTAGCCACACCGTGGCAGCAGAAGGCGGATCAGCAGCAGTGACTCAGGCTCACGACTCCTATGATTTCCACTTCAATGATACCGTTTCTGGCGGTGACTGGTTGTGTGAACAGGATGTCGTAGATTACTTCGTTGAGCATTGTCCAACAGAGATGACTCAACTAGAACTCTGGGGCTGTCCTTGGAGCCGTAAAGAAGACGGGTCAGTCAACGTCCGACGTTTTGGTGGGATGAAGATCGAACGGACCTGGTTCGCAGCCGATAAAACCGGCTTCCATATGCTACATACCCTGTTCCAAACATCCTTAAAATATCCACAAATTCAACGTTTCGATGAACACTTTGTTCTTGATATCCTTGTTGATGAAGGTCACGCTCGTGGTCTTGTTGCTATCAATATGATGGAAGGTACAAAAGTTCAAATTCGTGCAAATGCTGTCATTATGGCAACAGGTGGTGCTGGGCGTGTTTATCGTTTCAATACCAATGGCGGTATTGTAACGGGTGATGGTATGGGTATCGCTTTACGCCATGGCGTTCCACTGCGTGATATGGAATTTGTTCAATATCACCCAACAGGTTTACCAGGCTCAGGTATTCTGATGACCGAAGGTTGTCGTGGTGAAGGTGGTATTTTGGTCAATAAAGATGGCTACCGTTATCTGCAAGATTATGGCCTAGGACCAGAAACGCCATTAGGCAAACCAGAAAATAAATACATGGAATTAGGCCCTCGCGATAAAGTCTCTCAAGCATTCTGGCATGAGTGGCGTGCAGGCCGTACTATCAAAACTCACCGTGGTGATGTTGTTCATCTTGATTTACGTCATCTGGGTGCGAAAAAACTTCATGAACGTCTGCCATTTATTTGTGAACTGGCAAAAGCGTACGTCGGTGTTGATCCAGTTAATGAACCAATCCCTGTTCGTCCTACTGCTCACTATACTATGGGTGGTATCGAAACTAACCAACAAACAGAAACACGTATTAAAGGTCTGTTTGCAGTGGGTGAATGTTCATCTGTTGGTTTACACGGCGCTAACCGTTTAGGTTCTAACTCACTGGCAGAGCTAGTTGTATTCGGTCGTCTTGCGGGTGAAGAAGCGGTTCGTTGTGCTCAAGAAGCGACACCTGCTAATGCATCTGCATTGGATGCGCGTACTCGTGACATTGAAGATGGCCTGAAAAAACTGATGAACCAAAAAGGTTCTGAAAGCTGGTCACAAATTCGCGATGAAATGGGTGAATCAATGGAAGAAGGTTGCGGTATCTATCGTACACCTGAATTAATGCAAAAAACTGTTGATAAACTGGCTGAATTAAAAGAACGTTTCAAACGTGTTGAAATTAAAGACACCAGTAGCGTCTTTAATACAGATTTACTGTACAAAATTGAGCTTGGCTTTGGTTTAGATGTCGCTGAATGTATGGCTCATTCTGCAATCAATCGTAAAGAGTCTCGTGGTGCACACCAACGTCTTGACGAAGGTTGTACTGAGCGTGATGACGTGAACTTCCTGAAACATACTCTGGCGTTCTATAACCCAGAAGGTGCCCCTCGTTTAGAATATAGCGATGTGAAGATCACTAAGTCTGCTCCTGCTAAACGTGTCTATGGTGGTGAAGCGACTGCACAAGACAAGCAGAATAAGGAGAAAGCGAATGGCTGATGACATGAAGCACATTAAAATGGAAGTCATGCGCTATAACCCAGAAACGGACGAAGCACCTCATTTTGTCACGTATGATGTTCCTTATGATGAGCAAACCTCATTACTGGACGCATTGGGTTATATTAAAGACAATTTAGCGCCTGATCTTTCTTACCGTTGGTCTTGCCGTATGGCGATTTGTGGCTCTTGCGGCATGATGGTTAACAAAGTGCCTAAATTAGCTTGTAAAACGTTTGTTCGTGAATATCCAGACGGCGTAAGAGTTGAAGCCCTAGGTAACTTCCCAGTTGAGCGTGACCTTGTTGTCGATATGACTCACTTTATCGAAAGCTTAGAAGCGATTAAGCCTTATATCATCGGTAATGATCGTAAGCCTTCAGAAGGTCCGAATAAACAGACTCCTGCTCAAATGGCAAAATACCACCAGTTTTCTGGTTGTATCAACTGCGGTCTTTGCTATGCAGCATGTCCTCAGTTTGGTTTAAACCCTGAGTTTATCGGCCCTGCAGCGATTACGTTAGCTCAACGTTACAACACAGATAGTCGCGACCATGGGGCAAAAGAGCGTATGCCTCAGTTAAATGGTGAGAACGGTGTCTGGTCTTGTACCTTTGTTGGCTACTGTTCTGAAGTCTGTCCAAAACATGTGGATCCTGCTGCCGCTATTCAGCAAGGTAAAGCAGCCAGTGCGCAAGACTTTGTCATTGCGATGCTGAAACCACGTTAAGGAGGAAACAAGACATGACAACAAAACGTAAGCCTTATGTTCGTGGTATGCAACCAAACTGGTGGACGAAACTCGGTTTCTATCGTTTCTATATCACCCGTGAAGGTACTTGTCTTCCACAACTTTGGTTCAGTCTGGTTGTACTGTTTGGTGTATTCGCACTGAAAAATGGACCAGAAAGTTGGGCAGGTTTCGTTGGATTCCTGAGCAACCCAATTGTAATGCTAATTAATATTGTGACTCTTATTGCAACAGTATTCCACACCGCAACTTGGTTTAAACTTGCACCAAAAGCCGTGGTTATCGTTGTTAAAGATGAAAAAATGCCTCAAGAACCCATTGTTCGTGGTTTTTGGGCTGTCACTATCGTTGTTACTGCCGCTATTCTGGCAGTGGCGTTAATGTAACCCAGGAGGAAATAATGAATCAGAATCAACTTCCTAAGCGCTCTGATGAACCTATTTTCTGGGGATTATTTGGTGCAGGTGGTATGTGGAGTGCGATTGTTTCTCCAGCAATCATCATCCTGCTCGGTATCCTAATCCCTATGGGTATTGCGCCAGAAGCATTTACTTATGAACGTATTATGGCATTTAGCCAAAGCATTATTGGCCGTCTGTTCTTACTATTAATGATCATTCTGCCAGTTTGGTGTGCCTTACACCGTATTCACCATACTTTGCACGATTTTAAAGTGCATGTACCTGCAAGCAAATGGGTATTTTATGGTGGTGCTGCTATTATCAGTGTTCTCGCCATTATTGGTGTATTTACTCTGTAATAATTAATACGTAAAGACTAAAAGCCACTCAATTTGAATTGAGTGGCTTTTATTTGTAGAAAAATCGGTTGCAATCAACTCGCTAATTTCAGCCCAATAATACCAAAAATAATCATGGCTAAACTCAGTAAACGATAGATATTTGCGGACTCACCAAAGACCAGAATACCAAAGATTGCGGTGCCTACCGCACCAATGCCTGTCCAAATCGCATAAGCAGTGCCCGCAGGCAAACCTTTCATGGCATAAGACAACATTCCCATGCTCACAATCATGGCGCTAATAGTGATAATACTCGGTGTTAAACGTGTAAAGCCGTGTGTATATTTAAGACCTACGGCCCAAACGATTTCCAATAAACCCGCAACAAAAAGAATAATCCAAGACATAACGTCCCCCTATCGATAAATTGGGGCCGTCCCCTGAATATAAAGACAAAAAGCTGGGTCGTCCCAGCTTTTAAAAGATGAAGTTCAAGTATAAGAAAAAGAAATTAATCATGCAATAGCATAAGATTGACTCAACTCTTTTTAGGTGCGCCCTCTTCACCATAAAGAAAAGCAGAGACATCATCTTCCACTTCTCCCATTGCCATCAAGGCATCCAGCGTCTCTTTTGCTTCTTCTTCATTGACGATACTCATGGCAAAACCCACATGCACTAACACCCACTTTCCAATCATCGTATGAGGCTCTCCCTCACAGACTAGTGCAATATTCACTTCACGTTTTACACCACAAACATCGACCATTGCATTTTCAGTGATTGTTTTTCCTACTTCAACAACCTGACCTGGAATACCAAGACACATAACAACCCCTATTCGATCTCTATTTGCTTTATTCGCATCGCATCATCATTCTCAACACGCATATTTTGACTGCCACAAGAAGGGCACCCCGCGTTAAACGTTGAAACTGTCACGACTTGATGGCAATCCCAACACCACGCTTTTGCAGGAATAACCTCTATATGTAATTCACAGCCTTGTGCAATCGTGTCTCTGCAAACAATATCAAAACAAAACTCTAGCGCACTCACTTCAACACAAGATAGTGCGCCAATTTCCATCCATACGCTTTTTACTTTTTTTGCATTATTTAATTTTGCCTGAGAATCTATTATCTCAAATGCACTTTGGCAAAGTGTGATTTCATGCATATCGATACCTTATTGAAGCAGGATAAATAATAGCAACTATAGTATCAGTACATAGTTGCTTTATTATTGATCTTAAAACAACAATTCAGCACCGGTTTCAAAAGCTGCTTTACGACGACGCTCTTTCACCATATCTTCAAGTGCGTCTCTATCAATACACACTAAAGCATGGGTTGGACAAACTTCAATACACGCAGGTCCCGCTTCTCGGTGATGGCATAAATCACATTTATTTGCTTCAGCCTTAAAGGCGTCAATAGTGTTGAGCGCAGTTAATTTACGCATAACAGGGCGCGAAACCACCTCCATAGTGCCATAAGGGCAAGCCAACACACAGGTTTTACAGCCGATACATTTATCCTGATCAACATAGTAATAATCTTTATTATGAATAATGGCACCATTCGGACACACGTTTGCACAAGGGGCATCTTCACATTGGTGACAGACAACTGCTGTACTAATTGAGAATCCTTTAACCACATGAATTCGCGGTTGAAAATTTTGCTCACTAATTTGCTCAATGGCTAAATTATCTTGATCGGCTTGTTGATGTGAAACCACACAAGCTACCTCACAAGTATGGCAACCAATACATTTTTTAGGGTCTGCAATGATGAAACGGTTCATCATATTCTCCTGATCTTTGTTATATATAGCCGTTATATATGGCGATAAATGCAACGAGTTATTCTAATTAAGAGTAATAATTAGAGTATCAATAGAATGAATCTAGCACGGTTCATGCCAATATATTTTTGATATAACTATTCCTTATTTTTCAATAAAATAATTTTCAAATAAAAATGATTATTAATTAATAAATAAGTCACTTCGTCAAATTATTCGACATTTTTGACGATAAATTAAATCGATATATACTTGATTATATAATGATTTGATGCGTTTATATTCTTAAGTTTCATTGCATATACAAAAATAGCGGGTTGGATCAAAAATGATCCAGTCATTGATATAAATTTATTATAAACCTACTACAATATAGCTAATTTTTTAGGGCAATCGGTGGTGTCATGAAATTAAGCAGTAAAAATGCTGAAACTATGGAGAGCCTTCGTAATGAGCGTAACCAATATCGAATATTGGTTGATATCACAAATTCTGTATTAGCTCATCTAGACATGGATGGTCTTATTTCTGAAGTCTCTAAAGAAATACATCGTTTTTTTGGACTAAACCATATTAGTCTAATGTTATGCCGTACTTCATCACAAAATAGTCATGAAGGCATTCTTTATTCTAGCCGTTATCAGACTGGAAAATCAGTCATCCGCCAACAACGTAAGTTTAGTAGCGCGAATAACAAAGCAGAAGAAATTATTAATCAAAACAAACCTGTCTTAATTGATATTAATAATGAAGATCAAGAAGATGTTCTGATTAAGCGTCTAGTTAAACAAAATATGCAGACGGCTTTGTTATTGCCACTGGCTTTTAATCATAAACCACTTGGTTTATTAATTTTAGCACATGAAATCGGTAGTGTTTTTACTGACGATACCTGCCAATTGCTACAACAAATTGCAGCTCGTATTGGTATCGCTATTGAAAACGCGGCTGCATATGAAGAAATAACGCATCTAAAAGACAGTTTAAAGAATGAGAATATTTGGCTTAATGAACAAATAGATAAAAATGGATGCTTTAGTGAGATTATTTACCAAAGTGACGCTATGCATAATGTGCTCGAACAAATTGAGTTAGTGGCACAAAGTGATAGCACCGTACTTATTTTAGGTGAAACAGGTACAGGTAAAGAATTAATTGCACGAGCAATTCATCGCCTTAGCCAACGGAAAGGTAAGTCGATGATAAAAATGAACTGTGCTGCTGTGCCTTCTGGCCTATTAGAAAGCGATCTTTTTGGTCATGACAAAGGGGCATTTACGGGTGCAACCAATACACATATTGGTCGATTTGAAATGGCAGATAAAAGCACCCTATTTCTTGATGAAATTGGTGATATGCCAATTGAATTACAACCTAAACTGCTTCGTGTTCTTCAAGAGCGAGAAATAGAAAGACTGGGTGGTAATAAAGTTATTCCTGTTGATGTTAGGCTGATTGCAGCGACCAATAAAGATCTCCATGAATTAACTGATGAAGGTGAGTTTAGAGAAGATCTATATTATCGTCTCAATGTTTTTCCTATCATTATTCCGCCGTTAAGAGAACGACCAGAAGATATTCCACTTTTGGTTAAACATTTTACACAAAAAATTGCCCGTAGAATGGATAGAAAAATAGATTGTATTCCGGCTAACGCATTGGAACAATTAACACTTTATCCATGGCCAGGTAATGTCCGTGAACTTGAAAATATTATTGAGCGTGCCGTTATTTTAACTCGAGGCTCAACATTAAACCTTCAGTTAAAAGAGCTTCACATTAATAAGCCCTCTCGTTTAAAACAAGTGCTGACTCAACCTTCATCCATTGAAAAGCGCATGCAAACTAATGCCCCAGAAAGTGATGAGGAAGAGCGAGAAAGGATCATTCAAGCATTAAGAGAAACCAATGGTGTTGTTGCTGGTGCCAGAGGTGCTGCTTTAAAACTAGGGTTAAAACGAACAACGTTATTATCACGGATGCAACGTCTTGGTATTTCAATTCCAGAAATACTTTAATTTTGAAATAAATTCTTCTTCAATTATTTAAAAAGAGTGTAATTAATTTATTACACTCTTTTTTTTATGAATTTGAAACTTACTAATCTCTATCTATAATCTAGTTGATTAGATTTTATTAGTCATTCCTCTAATTAATTATTAATAATATAAACCATCAATGGAGCATATTATATATGAATAACCTGCTTATAAATAAAATTAATGAAATAAAAAAAGAGTACAAAAATAATAAATATGTTTTTATTCCCCAAAATGTTGTTATTAATTTAATAAAACAATTAGGTGCTGAAGAAAAAGATATTAATACACTGAAAAAATATGGCGATTATTTAGCACAAGATCCCACTCTTTCGTTTCGTCACTCTCGGGCAGGACGCTACCTTTTTGATAATGACATAGAAACGATCTCCAGATTAGAGTATCAACCTTTTATTTTGACTGAGGAGGATGGATTTATTCGTGAAGACAGTGGTGCACAAAGAAATTTTAGAGCACTTGATGATCGCTGGCAAAGCAATACAGCTTATCAAGCCTTATTAAAATTAAAGATGCTATTAATTCAAGGTAATATATTTACTCCTCGCCACTTAACAGATCAACAATCGCCAAAATCAATCTCGACTGTTTTTCATTTAAAATTAATTGCTCAACCCGATTCGTTAAGCGAACTTTCAATTGAAGGAGTACATAAAGATGGGGTTGACCACACCATGATTGTTATGATGAATAAGGATAACGTTAAAAATAATACTGGTACTTTACGTGTCCATTCACCACAAGAAGCCATAGGAACACCTTGGCAAGAAATTACCCCTGAACATATGCTTTATGAACACAGTAATGCGCAATATCTTGATGTTTTATTAATCGCAGATAATGAATTAAATCATAGCGGTACACCTATTTTTACTCATGATAATAAAAATCAGGCTTACCAAGATTTTATTGTTTTATTATCTCGTTATCCTACCGTTGATGCTCATCCATCACATAAATTTGATTCAATGAATGCGCACCCTGATTTACCCTTAACGCTTTATTTAAATCAGTCAGTTGCTTAGTCATAAAGCGTTATCACACAAATTAAAATCGTTGAGCTTGGCTAAGTAATAAATCAATAATCAAGACAAGGTTTGATTCAAAAGATGAGCTCTCGATAGTGTCACAATGATAATTCACTGCATCGTCATAAATGGGGAAATGAATATCAGCAAGTTCAGCCAACGGATTGGCACTTGCTCGAGTAAATGCAACAATTTTCATACCAATACTTTTTGCTATTCTCGCCTTTTCAACCACTTGCTCTGTCTCTCCACTACGAGATATCGCAATAAAAACAGTATAACGTGAAGCATTATTAATAAAGATATTCTTGCTGTCGCTCAATCCTGAAAGAAAAGCATCTTTACCAATCAACTGTAACCGCTTACTGATATATTCTGAAAATATATGAGAAAAGCCTGCACCATAAATAAAAAATGAATTCTTGCTGTTAATTAAATCAACAAAAGCGTGCCTTCTTGCATCTGAAATTAATGTGAACGTTTTTAAATAGTTTGCCAAAAACTGATCAAAAAGAGGCTCTGTTACCTCGTTTTCATCACTTTTCAATTGATGGGATTTTTCAGCTGTGGATAACAACTGTTTGCAGTAATAAACTAACTCACTATAACCAGAAAAACCTAATTTCTGGCAAAGTCGCATAATGGTCGTTGTCGAAACAAAATTGGCTTGTGCGAGCGCTCTGATCGTAAGTTTTCCAACTTGTGTTGGATTATCAATTAAATAAGAAAGAATACGATATTCTGCGCGTGTTAATTCTGTTGCTCTTGAGAGTAAAGATGATAATCGTGCCGACATACCGGTTACCTTAATTGATACATCGTCCTTACCAACATAAAAGGAAAATGCTGTTCTGGTGATAGAACAGCATTTTTATTCAATTACTCGTTAACAGCAAGTCTTGAGATCAAACACGCTTACCATTTACATAAGCTTTACGTAATTCAGGCCAATATTCACGATTTGCGTCGATCATATCATCAAGGATCTTCTTCGCATGGATCACACTTGGAACTGTTTTATTCAGTATGAACGCCTCTAGTGCCTTTTCATAGCTACCTTCAAGTGTCGCTTCCACCAATAATTGTTCTGATGCCAGCTGTTGTTCCAGTAAAGTACGATGGAAACGAGGAATATCACCAACACGAATAGGTTCAGGACCATGAGACGTGATATAAGCGGGTACTTCAACCATCGCATCGTAAGGTAAATCAGAAATTGCCCCTTTATTTTCAACAATCACCAAGTGACGCTGACGTAAATCAAAAGCTAAAGAGCAAGCAACATCGACAATAAAGGCACCATGAACACCGACATGGAAGGCATCTGGTAAAATCCCCGTCTCTTTATATTCGCGAGCAGCTTCAAACAGACGTTTTTCACGACCATCCATCACTTCGTTTGCACGAGTGTAGTCAGGATCTTGATGTTCCACGATATAATTTGGCATCAAGTAGTACTGTAAATATGGGTTTGGGATATATTCAGGGAATGCTTCCATTAATGGCTGAATATGACGCCACGTTTTTACCCATGATGGATCAGAATGTTGCGGGTCAGTTTGTGCTGCATCTTCCGTTAAAAGACCAAATTTAGCGATATGTTCACGTAATTCAGGTAGTTTTTCTTCGCCTTTTACGCGCACTGAAGTAAACCAACCAAAATGATTTAAACCAAAATAATCCACATCTAAATCATGACGATCCACTTTTAATACAGCAGCCATATTACGCATTGCCGCAACAGGCATATCACAGATATTCAATACTCGAGCATTAGGACGTAAACGACGCACACCTTCAGCGACAATCGCGGCTGGATTGGAATAGTTTACAATCCATGCTTTAGGAGAGGCATATTGTTCAACTAAATCAATTAGCTCAACCATTGGTAAAATAGTGCGTAAACCATAAGCTAGCCCTCCAGGCCCACAGGTTTCTTGCCCTACAACACCATGACGTAACGGGATTTTTTCATCCTGTTCACGCATTTTGTATTGACCCACACGCATTTGAGCAAACACAAAGTGAGCACCATTAAATGCTGTTTCCGGATCCGTCGTCACCGTAAATTTAATAGTATCACTATGATCACGGATCACTTTTTCAACCACGGGTGCAATCGTATCTTGGCGATCTTTATCAATATCGTATAAACGAATTTCACTCAGTGGAAAATCCTCTAAACGTACCATTAAACTTTTTACAATTCCCGGTGTATAGGTGCTTCCGCCGCCTGCAATACTTAAGATAAAAGGTGATTTCGTCATCTTACTTTCTCCTATTAAAGTGCGGCTTCGACCGCTTCACGCATTTTTTTCACATGTAATCCATAAACCACTTGAACATTATTACCGTGGCGAACAACGCCTTTAGCACCGGTTTTTTTCAGTAGATCTTCATGAATTGCATCGACATTTTTAACAATGACTCGTAAGCGCGTGTAACAATTATCAACGACTTCAATATTGTCACGCCCACCAAGTCCTTCAATAATCTCTTCACCTAACTCATTGTTAGTTTCGGTATTTTCTTCCATTGCAGTAACTACTGCTGCTTTTTTCTTGTAGTCTTCTTTGCTGTATAAACGAGTTTCTTCATCATCATCTTCTCGCCCAGGAGTTTTAAGATTGAGTTTTAAAATCAAGGTTCTAAAGATAACGAAATAGAGAACTGACATAATCAAGCCCACCACGATATACATTGGCCAATTTGATTTTTCAGTTCCTAACGGTAAGTTATATAAAATGAAGTCAATGACTCCATTCGCACCAATCGCATGAACACCTAATAGGTAGAACAGCATCATGCCAATACCCGTCAATACGGCGTGAACTAAAAACAAAACAGGCGCAACAAAGAGGAAGGAAAATTCAAGTGGCTCGGTAACGCCTAACAAGAAAGAGGTTGCAGCGGCCGGAATTAAAATCGCCTTCGCCATCTGCTTTTTCTCTTTTTTAGCCACAGAGATCATGGCAGCTGCTGCAGCCGTTAAACCAAACATTTTCGCGATACCACGTGCATCCCAAATTACAGTGCGACTGAGTTGTTTCACTTCAGGACAAGCCATTTCAGCAAAGTAGATATTTCTTGCGCCTTGGTAAGTTGTGCCACAAACATCCGCAACACCACCTAATTCGGTATACAAGAATGGGGTATAGACTAAATGGTGTAATCCCGTTGGGATAAGAATACGTTCTAAGAATCCATAAATCAGTGCACCAAAAGCACCAGAATCATGAATAACAAGCGCCATTTTAGTAATACCTGCCTGAGCAAAAGGCCAGACTTCACACATCAAAACAGCCAATGCAATAGTGAAAGGAATAGCAATAATGGCGACAAAACAGTGACCGGAGTAGATAGCCATAATGCCGTTAAATTGGCGGCCTGAATAACGATTATAAAGCCATCCAGATATTGCCCCTGTTAAAATACCGGCAAATACCCCCATCTCAAGGACTTGAACACCTAACACCATGCCTTGACCTGCTGCTCGCATCTCTTCTTCGCTAACCAACTTCCCTTGCAGTGTTAGTGTAATATTCATAGCATTCGTGAAAATAACAAACACGACTAAGCCAATTAGCCCTGCATAACCTTTATCCTTTTTTGCTAAGCCAACAGGAATACCTACAGCAAAAATCAGCGCCAAATTGACTAAAATAGCGACAGAGGATTTTGCGAGTAATTGTCCAATGCTTTGAATAACCGGGTGATTTAAAAACGGAATATATTCCGCAAGATTGCCATTACCAAAGACGTTACCTAAAGCGATATATAAACCGACAATAGGCAATATCAAGACGGGTCCATATAAGGATTTACCAAACGCTTGTAGGGCATTAATGAGTTTTTTCATACAGTATCTCGTTGTTGTTTTCTTACACTCATTTCCATGACAGCATCCTGCGCTGGCCTTAAATAAAAAGCAATTTATCCACTTGATTTAGAAACGGATTACGTTAAAAGTAACATGTTACTTTTTTTATTGTGAGCCAACGCATGGTGAATATTCAGACAGATAAAAAGAGATTTTTAACGATGAGCTGTAGAAAAAAAGATCTTATGGCAATAAAAAATTATAAAAAAACCGAGCTTACTGACACTAGGTCAATAAACTCGGTCTTAAGGCAGAAAAACAATATTAATCAGATAAAATTAGCCCTCGGCGGCTTCTCTTAAACGACGTTTAATATTGCTATATTCCGTTTTCACATAGTGTTCTGCCTGAGCCTGTTCCTTGATTGGCTCAACACATACTGCACAATATTTATACTCAGGTGTTTTGGTAATTGGGCTTAGGTTTTCCGCAACGAGTTCGTTACAAGCACCAATCCACCACTGGTAAGTCATATATACCGCGCCTTTATTCGGTCTATCACTGACGGCAGCACGCGTAATAACTTTACCTTGACGAGAGCGTATCCAAACTAACTCTTGATCTTTAATTCCTAGTTGTTTGGCATCTTCAGTATTCAACTGAACATAACCCGGCTCATCAGCTAATGCCGCCAATGCTTTGCAGTTACCCGTCATTGAACGACAAGAGTAGTGCCCAACCTCACGGACTGTTGCCAGTACCATAGGGAATTCATCAGAAAGTTTGTCAATTGGTGGCGCCCACTCACAAGTAAAGAATTGACCTTTACCGTTAGGGGTATCAAAGTTACCACCATCGTACAGATATTGTGTACCTGGGCTATCTTCGGTTGGGCAAGGCCATTGAATATAAGCCAAGTCCGCCATTTTTTCGTAAGTCGCACCATAATAAATTGGGCATAACTCACGCAACTCATCCCAAATCTCTTTGGTATTGTTGTAATGCATTGGATAACCCATTGCAGTTGCCATCAGACTGATGATTTGCCAGTCTGTTTTCACATCACCAACAGGTTCAACCGCTTTATAGAAACGTTGGAAACCACGGTCTGCTGCAGTGTAAACACCTTCATGTTCACCCCATGATGTTGCAGGGAAGATAACGTCAGCAATCGCCGCCGTTTTGGTCATAAAGATATCTTGGACTATCAGAAGATCCAGTTTTTCAAAAGTTCTACGGATGGTTGCTAAATCAGGCTCAGTTTGTAGTGGATCTTCACCCATTACATAGTGAGCTTTTAATAAGCCGTGATCGATATTGTGAGGAACTTCACTCAACGCATAGCCCACTTCTTCCGGCATAGATTCAATGCCCCAGAACTTAGCAAATTTCTCACGTGCTTTTTCGTCGGTAACGTATTGATAACCCGGTAGTGTGTTAGGTAATGCCCCCATATCACACGCGCCTTGTACGTTATTTTGACCACGAACAGGGCCAACTCCGACGTATTTTTTACCTAAATTACCGGTTAATAATGCCAAACTAGTCAGTGAACGGACAGTTTCAACACCTTGGTAGAATTGAGTAACACCCATACCCCAAAGAATTGTTGCTGTTTCTGCTTTTGCGTACATACGCGCAGCTTCACGAATGATTTGAGCACTTAAACCTGTTGTTTCCTCAACAGATTCAGGTGTATAGCTTTCAACTAACTTACAATATTCTTCAAATTGCTCAGTATGATTTTCAATAAAGGATTTATCATGTAATCCTTCTTCAATAATCACATGTGCAATCGCATTTAATAGCGCAATATTAGAACCATTTTTTAAGCCTAAGTGTAAATCGGCTAAACGTGCTGTTTCGATGTAACGAGGGTCACATACAATAATTTTAGCACCCTTTTCTTTCGCCTTAACAATACGGCGAGCAACAATAGGATGCGAGTCTGCGGCGTTATAACCGAAGACAAATAGACATTTGGTATCCTCAATCTCAACGATTGAGTTGCTCATAGCACCATTACCGACCGAACGCTGCAGACCTGCAACCGAAGGGCCGTGTCAGACACGAGCACAGCAGTCTATATTATTATTTCCGATAACCGCACGAGCAAATTTCTGCATAACGAAGTTAGCTTCGTTACCCGGACCTCGTGATGAACCGGTTGTCATAATAGATTTAGCACCGTATTTCTCTTTGATAGCAAGTAGTTTGCTACTGGCAAACTCTATCGCTTCTTCCCAAGAAACCGATTCTAATTTTCCGCCTCTTTCACGACGGATCATCGGTGTTTTAAGACGTGGAGTCAGTATCTTAGTATCATGGATAAAATCCCATCCATAATACCCTTTCAGACACAGCTCACCTTGGTTTGTTAAACCATTGGCTCCTTCAGCGCCAATAATTTTACCGTTTTCCACCTTCAGGTAGATTTTGCATCCTGAGGCGCAATACGGACAGACCGTGATGACTTTTTTCATCAACATTGCTCCTGTGTTCATCAACTTTCAGGTTATTACCTGATCTTCTCCTTTATCTATGCAGAGAGTGTGCCAAATAAGCACGCTTTTTTAGTTTTTTGTAATGCAATGAAAAATAAAGAAAAATAAAATTAATAAATCAATAAGCAAATAATGAATAATCAAATAACAGGAGGTGATCGACACTAATGACGATATTTATGTCGACTTACGTTTCTATCAATATACGTTATACATAAGGGCTTATAGCGAAAGAACATCTTTCATTTGATAAGAAAATAACAATTAGGCAAATACGCCTTCTTATCTGCCCTTATCGAGATATTTCCGTATATAATGATGACAACCTTCTAATATCTCTACCAATATTTCTATCTACTAAAACTATTTAAAATTAATAATTTTGATATTAATGTTATTCAAATAAAAAATTTTTAAATTCCAATAAAAAAAAGCACATAATACTGAACCTGAAAACAACTTCGCGGTCATAAAGACCTCTACACTACACATTTTGATAATAATTGAACATGCAAAAATTAAAGTTTTTAAGATTTTCGAAAGAAAATATTGTCCTTTTTTTAGCTGTATACCTTGGTTTTTTTCTTAATCTTTCCGTTTACATTGGCCGATACGGCACACAAAATACAAACAACCTCCTCATTGATGTATTATATATTCTAGGTGAAATTGCCGTTAATATTGCTTTTACCTTCTTCTTGCTGCGTTTGCTTTCCTTCTTCGGTTCTCTCTTTTTTAAAATAGTCGCCTCTTTTATTCTCGTCGTCAGTGTCTGTGCTAGTTACTATATTTCGTTTTACGACGTCGTCATTGGTTACGGCATTATTATTTCCACCCTAACTACAGACACCGATTTATCAAAAGAGCTGGTTAGTCCTAATGTCATTATTTGGATTATTGGCTTATCTATTTTGCCATTAGCACTTATTTGGCTATGTAAGAAACCAGAAAAAAATCTCACTAAAGAGCAAAAGAAAAAAATCTGGATAAAAAACACTGTAAAAATGCTTGTGATTGCACTGGCTGTTTTTAGCTATTTAAAAATACTTGATTCAAGACAAAAAGCCTATGAAATCAAAAATAACTTGGATCTGCCAAGTTATAGTGGTGGTTTAAGTTATGCGTATTTACCGACAAATTGGATTATCCCATTATTCCAATATGCAATAACGCAGTATGACGATACCTTTAATAACCAAAATATTTTTGATCCTGCCGATCACTTCACATACCAACCATCAAAGGCTAATGAAGATGTATATGTTGTCTTTATTATTGGTGAAACAGCAAGATGGGATCATATGGGATTATTAGGATATGAGCGTCAAACAAATCCTCTATTAAGCCAAGAAAAAAATCTCGTCGCCTTTAAAGGCATTTCTTGTGATACCGCAACAAAACTTTCATTAAAATGTATGTTTGTACGAGAAAACGGAACAGAAAGTAACGACCAACGTACATTAAAAGAGAACAATATTTTCTCAGTTCTGAAACAGCTAGGTATGACATCAGAGCTCTTTTCAATGCAAAGCGAATTGTGGTTTTACAATAAGCTTGATTTAGATAATTATGCGATGAAAGAGATGATGACAGCCAAAAACAGCAACTTTGGTAAAGAGCTTGATGATACTTTATTAATTGCTGAAACGGCGAATGCGGTTTCTCAGCATCCAAAAGGAAATCATTTAGTGATTTTACACACTAAAGGCTCTCACTTTATGTATTCACAGCGTTACCCAGAATCATTCAAAAAATACCAACCTGAATGTTTAAATGTGGATGATGAGTGTACTAAAGAGCAGTTAGTGAATGCTTATGACAACTCTATTCTTTATACCGACTATTTTATTGATGGCATACTCAACACATTACGCGATAAAAAAGCCATTGTATTTTATACCTCCGATCACGGAGAATCTATTTCGGAAAAAGGTGGCTTACACGGCACACCAAAAGAAATTGCTCCACCGGAACAATTTAAAGTGCCTTTCTTAGTTTGGATGTCGGATAGCTATTTAGCCGAGCCTGAAAATAAACAGTTATTTGATAACCTAAAGCGTAATCAAGATGCAGAGCGCACGTTCTACCATCATAATATTTTTGATTCGATGCTAGGTTGCTTGGGTTATTCCTCTCCAGATGGCGGTATTAATAATCAAAATAACCTCTGTTTTGGCGATATGCCATCAACCCAAAATTAAATTTTCGTAATAACCAATAGACAAAACCCCATGCTCAATATTAAACATGGGGTTTTTTATTATCATAAGTATATATATTGTTTTATTGTTTTATTGTTTTATTTTTCTATTTTTAAATCTTTCATTTTTAGCTTTACGACTCCATCCCAGTTGTCAATATAATATTGACATTCATAACATCCTAATTCTGCGGCCTTCTTATAATAAAATCTTGCTTTTTCAAAATTTAACGGTATATCACGCCCTAAAAAATATTTAGTACCTACTGCTTGATAACCACCATAATACCCCGCATCGCCTGCTTGATGAAATAATGCCATTGCCTTTTCAATATTACTTTTATTATCATACATATAACCTAAATTTACGGCTGTGGCCCCATATAATTATCTTGTCTATCAATAGAGCGTTGATAATATTTTTCAGCTTCTGCACTATTTCCACTTTGCTGGTAAATAACTGAAACCATCCAATTAGCTTCACTATTACCATTATCTGCAAGTTTTATTAAATTATAAAATTCATCTTTTGTATTTGGCATTTTTATGCTGGATGATGCTAGAAAATCGGGCTCATGAGAATAAACTTTATCAGGGACAAGAATATCAGCCATTGTGTTTCCACTTAACATAATTGCCGTACTAAAAAAATGATTTTAATCCATCTATTTTTCATAACCATATATCATCACTATTAAGTAAGGTATTATTCTATTGAGAAGAAATATGTGTATTAAATACGATATCGGAAATTTCAGTATGACGGCCATCATTCCATATAACAGAGCTCGTTAATAAAAATTGATTGCCATTTTCATCTATAATTCCATTATTCTCATATATTAAGTTTATAGCTTCTATACCTGAACACTCAATTCAACTAACTCATCAATATCTGTTTCTCCATTAATATTCTTATCTACCCATAGATTTAGAGAAGACCAGATTACATCATTATTATCAATTCTATTATCTTGATTGTTATCATACTGAGATAATGCATCAAATCCATGTTTTGCATAGCCTCCTAATATATTAGGGGTATTATTACCAAACATTTCATTACCATTATCTATAATAACATTTTCATTTTTATCAAATACAAGACTTTCCTATTATTTCATTTCTTTCTATAAGACTAAAATCCTTTCCAACATTATTACCCATTTAATAATCCATTATAAAAATAGTGATATAAAAACATGACACTATAATTTATATATTTATTTTTATATAAAAATAAAACCGCACTTAATATTTAATTTAAGTGCAGTTCATTTTATCTTTTTAATACATTTTTAATTATTGATTAAAACTGGCATCAGTATAAAGTTTAGTGGCTTGAATATCTTTTACTGTTTTCGCACCACCTAACATCATATTAATTCTTAATTCTTTATTTAAATGTTGGATAACTGAATTGACCCCTTCAGCACCACCTAAATTTAAGCCATAAAGAATTGGACGACCAATCGCAACCACATCAGCACCACTTGCAAGGGCTTTAAATACGTGTGAGCCACGACGTACACCACTGTCAAAAACAATAGGAACACGTTTGTTTACGACTTTTGCAATGGCAGGCAACATATCAATCGTTGCTGGAGCACTGTCTAATTGACGACCACCGTGGTTAGAAACCCAAATCGCATCGGCACCTGCTTTAATGGCAACATCTGCATCTTCAGGTGATTCAATACCTTTTACAATCACCGGTAAGCCAGACATTTTTTTCACATACTGAATATCTTCTGGTGTGAAGGCTTGTTTTGCTTGAGCATAAATTTCACTGATACCCACACCTTTACCTGTCTTAGATTTATCATCGCTAATTTTTGCGAATGCTTCTAAGTTGGCAAAACCTAATGGAAATTGGAAATTATTTTTCACATCATCTTCACGATAGCCACCAACCGAAGAGTCGATAGTCATAATGATACCTTTAGCGCCATACTGTTTCGCTTGAGATAAAATATACTCGTTAAAGGCATCATTTTTGCTCATATAGAGCTGGAAGAAGAACGGATAACCTGGTTGAGCATCAGCCACTTCTTTGATGGTTTTATTCCCATAAGTACTTAATGAGAAAAGAGAACCCGCTTTCGCCATACCTCTTGCTGTGGCAACTTCGCCTTGTTGATGAGCAAGCCCTTGAGCTGCCATCGGTGCCTGAATAATAGGCGTATCTAATTTAATACCCAAAAATTCTGTTTTTAGATTTATATCAGAAAATTCGATGCCTTGTAATGAACGGGGCATAATATATTTTTTATCAAATGCTGTCGTATTTGAACGTAAGTTATTTTCGTCTTCTGCACCACCACGAATATAACCAAAAGCCCCTTTTTCCATATTCGCCTGAACTTGTGCTTCCATGGCTTTTAAGTTAACTATTTTAATTGGGCCTTCTGCTGTACTCGCTTTATATTCAGCCGCTTGTGCAACACCTACGCTTAATGCCATCGCAATAGCGGTTGTTTTTAATAGTTTGTTTTTCATTTCTGATCCATTTATTTATTTAATTAGGGACTTATATCTATAATTTAATAAATTTAAATTTTCATTAAATTATATTTACCGAAAAATAATATAAGCCCTATTTTTAGGAAAAACTTAAATTAATCGATTACTTTTTTGTTAATGTGTTATAACTAGTCATAAGATTACGATAATCTGGAATATGGTTAGCAAACAGTGTGCCTAATCCTTCGACATCATTACGCCAATCACGGTGCAATTCACAAGCCAAACCAAACCAGTTAATCAATTGAGCACCAGCTTTTGACATTCTATCCCACGCAGAGTCACGAGCAATGGAATTGAAAGTACCGGAAGCATCAGTGACAACAAACACTTCAAAACCTTCTTCAAGTGCTGATAATGCAGGGAATGCGACACAAACCTCAGTCACAACACCAGCAATAATTAGTTGTTTTTTACCTGTCGCTTTAACGGCTTTGACAAAGTCTTCATTATCCCAAGCATTAATTTGTCCAGGGCGGGCTATATAAGGGGCATCAGGAAACATTTCGACGAGTTGAGGCATTAGAGGACCATTAGGGCCGTCTTCAAAAGAGGTGGTTAAAATGGTAGGCAAATTAAAGTATTTAGCAGCATTGGCTAACGCTAATACATTATTATTGAATTTATCTGGCTCAATATCTCTCACTAAAGAAAGTAACCCAGCTTGATGGTCTACCAACAGAACAGCGGCATTATTCTTATCAATACGATGATATTTAAAGCTCATAATAATCTCCGATAGTTTAATAGAGGTAAGACTCAATTAAATCATAGCACCAAATTTATATAACAATACTCAGATAATTTTAAATTTACATTTGAATGCATTTATTAATAATAAATAATCGATTGTAAACTTTAATTTTAATTAAATATCACGATATTTAATTAACTGCTTATTTATATAAATTTATTCGTTTCGTTGAAAAGAATTATAAGTGCAATCATTCTTAAATGAATCTAAAGATTATTGTTTTAACTATTCAAAAATTTTGTTGATGTTTTGGGGCAGGAAAAAGAGATAAAAAAACCCCCGCGGGCGGGGGTGAGATAAGCGCAACTAAAAGGTCTCTAACTTACTATCAGGAGATGGATCATTCATTAATGACGATTACGGACAATTTGATAGCGACGAGTTAAATACTCAACAGGTACGCTCCAAATATGGACTAATCGACAGAATGGGAATAATAAGAAAATCGTCATTCCTAAGAAGATATGCAATTTAAATACCCATGCAACACCTTCAAGGTTTGCTGAAGCGCCACCGTGGAATGTCACAATAGATTGTGCCCAAGCCACCAGCTTCATCATTTCACTACCGTCCATATGTTGGGCTGAGAATGGAATAGTCAGCAGACCTAATGCCACTTGAATAACCAGTAGCGTTAAAATCATGATGTCACCAAATGAAGATGTGGCTCTTACACGTGGGTTGGTTAAACGGCGTTTTAATAACATCACGCCTCCCACCAGCATTAGCACACCACAAGTACCTCCACCTACCATGGCCATAATTTGTTTATATTCAATAGGCAAGAATGATTCATACATCCAGTGAGGCGTTAACATACCTAAAAAATGCCCTGCAAAAATACCGATGATCCCAACGTGGAATAAGTTAGAAGCCAATCGCATATTTTTCTTGTCTAGCATCTGACTAGAGCCTGCACGCCAAGTGTATTGCCCATAATCATAGCGTAACCAGCTACCGATAATAAAAACGGCACCAGCAATATAGGGGTAGATATCAAAAAATAACATATTGATGTAATTCATTTTTGTGCTCCCGTATCCAACGAATTCCCTACATTGAGATATTGAACTGCGGTTTCTTGTGCAAAGCGACGCTGATGTTGGCTAATATTGCTACTGCCACATTGCGTACCTTCGCCAAGAAACGTCACTTGTTCTTCTTCCCACACCGCATCTAACGCAGCTGGTGTATCATCCAAAGGCTCTTTTTCTACTTGAGCAGTGAGTTGTGATGCTTCTAGCCCACTTTGCGAAAGACAAAGTAATACATCAAAGAGAGCGTGATAATCACTGCTTCGTTGTTTTAAACGCTCACCTAACAGTGCCAAAATAGGTGCAATGTTGTTTAGTCCTTCAATACACTCTGTTGTAGGTAAAAGTGTTAAATACTCAAGGTAAGTAGGTAAATAGTCAGGGAGCTCACGGCTACTTAGTGTGATCCCCGCTTGCTGATATTGATTGAGCAGATCAACCATTGCCTGACCACGATCGCGAGATTCACCATGTACATGTTCAAATAACAACAGTGATCGTGCTCGACCTCTATCAAAAAGCTCACTGTAGTTAGATTGCGCATCTAATAACTCTTGTTGCGTTAAAGCGTGAATAAAGGCCATCAATTTTGCAACTTGAGTCACAGGAAGCTCGTCGGCTTCCTGTAATGCGTCAATAAGCTCGCCACGGTTATCCCACAATTCTTGTGTGGGATAATCTAAAAGATGAGAAATAACTTTCAGAGAGATCATCATATTTTCTCCTCTGAACGACGTTCATCCTGAGGTGTTTTTGAAGTGATATCAATCGCATCAATGCGATGACTATTAAACAAATTAAATTTGCTATCACTACTATGGCAACCATCACCAAAACTAAAACCACAACCATTACGTTCTGGGAAAGCTTCTCTTGCAAGTTCTCGATGGCTTGATGGAATAACAAAGCGATCTTCATAATTTGCAATGGCAAGATAACGGTACATCTCTTGTGCCTGTGCTTCAGTCAAACCAACTTGCTCTAATGCACTTAAATCAGTTTTTCCTTCTACGGTTTCAGCACGTTTGTAATGACGCATCGCTAACATGCGTTTTAGTGCTAATAACACAGGTGCAGTATCCCCAGCTGTCAGTAAATTTGCTAAATACTGAACTGGAATACGTAAGCTTTCTACATCAGGCAAAACACCTGTATGTGGTAACACACCCGCATCAGCAGCAGATTGAATAGGTGACAAAGGTGGTACATACCAAACCATTGGTAAGGTGCGATATTCCGGATGCAGTGGTAATGCCAACTTCCAATCCACTGCCATTTTGTACACAGGTGAACGCTGTGCTGCATCAATCACACTGAACGGAATACCTTGTTCTTCTGCGGCTGCAATCACTTCAGGATCGAAGGGATCTAAGAAGATATCTAACTGGCTTTGGTATAAATCTTTTTCATTATCCGCACTGGCAGCTTGTGAGATTTTATCTGCGTCATACAGCATTACACCCAGATAACGAATACGACCTACACAAGTTTCTGAACACAGTGTTGGCTGACCGGCTTCAATACGTGGATAGCAGAAAATACATTTTTCTGACTTACCGCTTTTCCAGTTGAAATAGATTTTTTTGTATGGGCATCCGGTTAAACACATGCGCCATCCACGGCATTTATCTTGGTCGATAAGCACAATGCCGTCTTCAGCTCGTTTATAAATCGCGCCACTTGGACAAGTCGCCACACAAGCAGGATTTAAGCAGTGTTCACATAAACGTGGTAAATACATCATGAATGTATTTTCAAACTGCCCATACATCTCTTTTTGCATATTAGCGAAGTTTTTATCCGCAGCTCGTTTGCTAAATTCGCCCCCTAAATCATCTTCCCAGTTTGGGCCTTTTTCGATTTTAGTCATACGTTGACCGGTGATCAGCGAACGAGGGCGTGCCGTCGGTAATGAGCCTTCTGGTGCATTTTTTAAATGCTCGTAGTCATAATCAAATGGCTCATAGTAATCGTCCAATGCTGGGACATCTGGGTTAGCAAAAATTTTAGATAATAAACCAACACGGTTACCCATTCTTGGTACTAATTTACCTTTAATATTTTTGATCCAGCCGCCTTTCCACTTCTCTTGATCTTCCCAATTTTGTGGATACCCTATACCCGGTTTTGTTTCAACGTTATTGAACCATGCGTATTCAACACCTTCACGGCTAGTCCATACGTTTTTACAGGTTACTGAACAGGTATGGCAACCGATACATTTGTCGAGGTTGAGTACCATACCGACTTGTGAACGAATTTTCATTATGCCTTCTCCTGTCCATTCAGGGTCTGTTGATAAGCATCACCTTCACCATCAAGCCAATCAATCTGTTTCATTTTACGCACTACAACAAACTCATCACGGTTAGAGCCAACAGTACCGTAGTAATTAAAGCTATAAGCCAATTGAGCGTATCCACCAATCATATGGGTTGGCTTAGGGCAAACACGCGTCACAGAGTTGTGAATACCACCACGCATTCCAGTCACTTCAGAGCCTGGTAGGTTTATTTGACGCTCTTGTGCGTGATACATGTAAATCATGCCATCAGGAATACGTTGACTAACAATCGCTCTTGCAGTTAACGCACCATTACTGTTGTACGCTTCAACCCAATCGTTATCGCTAATTCCCATCTCTTTGGCATCATCTTCACTCAGCCACACTACAGGGCCACCACGGCCTAGCGTTAACATCAGTAAATTATCGCTATAGGTCGAGTGAATACCCCATTTTTGGTGAGGCGTCAGAAAGTTCAGCGCTTTCTCAGGGAAGCCATTTGGTTTTTTACCTTTAACCGCATCAATTGCCTTAGTATCAATTGGTGGGCGATAAACCACTAAGCTTTCACCGTAAGCACGCATCCACTCATGATCTTGATATAACTGCTGACGGCCACTTAATGTGCGCCAAGGGATCATCTCGTGAACATTGGTATAACAGGCGTTATAAGAGACATGTTCATCTTCAAGACCAGACCATGTAGGGCTTGAGATAATCTTACGGGGTTGAGCAACAATATCGCGGAAACGAATTTTTTCGTCTTCTTTCACTTTGGCTAAGTGAGTGTGATCACGCCCTGTCACTTTACTTAGTGCATCCCACGCTTTTACAGCCACTTGACCGTTAGTTTCCGGCGCTAAAGAGAGGATAACTTCAGCTGCATCAATGGCTGTTTCAATCGCTGGACGCCCTTTTGCTACACCATCATGACGAACTCGATTAAGTTTTTTCAGGAAATCGACTTCTGTTTGTGTATTCCAACTGATCCCTTTACCGCCATTACCTAATTTGTCCATCAGAGGGCCAAGTGAGGTAAAGCGAGCATAAGTATTTGGATAATCACGCTCAACAGGAATAAGGTGTGGTGCTGTTTTACCTGGGATAAGGTCACATTCACCTTTTTTCCAATCTTTCACATCGAAAGGCTGTGCCATTTCTGCCGCGGAGTCATGTTGAATAGGTAATGTCACTAAATCAGTTTCAATCCCTAAATGACCTACACACAATTTAGAGAAGGTTTTAGCGATACCTTTATAGATTTCCCAGTCTGTTTTAGACTCCCAAGCAGGATCAACGGCTGCCGTTAATGGGTGAATAAAGGGATGCATATCCGACGTATTCATATCGTCTTTTTCATACCATGTTGCGGTTGGTAAAACGATATCTGAGAAAAGGCAGGTACTTGACATACGGAAGTCTAAAGTCACCACTAAATCAACTTTACCTTCACCACCTTTATCTTGCCATTCCACTTCTTGTGGCTTAACTTGGCCTTGCTCGCCTAAATCTTTACCTTGTAATCCGTTTTCGGTTCCCAGTAAGTATTTCAGTAAATACTCATGTCCTTTACCCGCCGAACCTAATAAGTTAGAGCGCCAGATAAATAAATTACGTGGGAAGTTTTGTGGATTATCAGGTTGCTCTGAAGCAAAACGGATTTCACCTGATTTCAATGCATTAACGGTGTAATCAGCAGCACTAACGCCCGCCTCTTGGGCTTTTTTCGCAATAGACAGAGGGTTTAAATTTAATTGAGGTGCCGATGGTAACCACCCCATGCGCTCTGAACGTACGTTCATATCAACCAAACTACCACTAAAGCGCGATTTATCCGCTAACGGTGATAATAACTCTGTTGGTGATACAGTTTCGTAACGCCACTGACTGGAATGATTATAAAAGAACGATGTACTGTTCATATGTCGAGGTGGACGTTGCCAATCAAGACCAAAAGCTAAAGGCAACCAGCCTGTTTGTGGCCGCAATTTTTCTTGTCCTACATAGTGTGCCCAACCACCACCACTTTGACCGACACAACCACAGAAAATTAGCATATTAATAATGCCACGATAGGTCATATCCATGTGATACCAGTGGTTAATACCCGCACCGACAATCACCATAGAACGACCATGTGTTTTTTCTGCGTTATCTGCAAATTCACGCGCAATACGGGTAATATCTTGGCGGTTTACCCCCGTAACTTTTTCTGCCCATGCTGGTGAATATGCTTTGATCTCATCGTAATTTGATGCGCAGTTTTCATCATTTAGGCCACGATCAATACCGTAGTTTGCTAATAACAAGTCATAGACAGTTGTAACGTATTTTTCTTCGCCATTCGCAAGTGTAATACGCTTAGCAGGCAGTTTATGAACAAGAACATCATCAAGAGCTACCCCTTCAAAGTATTCGCTCTTGATGCCACCAAAGTAAGGAAATGCAACATCAACAACATCATCGTGGCTCTCTAAAAGCCCCAGTTGTAAAGTGACGTCTTCGCCACTCTTACCGTCTTTAGGCTCAAGATTCCATTTAGCAGCGCCTTCCCAACGAAAGCCCATTGAACCTTGAGGAGCAACCAGTTGCTGTGTTTTCTCATCAATAGCAATGGTTTTCCACTCTGGGTTTTTCTCCTGTTCGAGATTGTTCACTAAATCAGAAGCACGTAGCATGCGACCCGCAACTAAATTGCCAGAGTCATGTTTATCTAACATCACTAACATTGGCATGTCTGTGTAAGTGCGCACGTAGTTACTAAAGTATTCAGTTTGGCGTTTAACGTGGAATTCGTTAAGAATAACGTGTCCCATCGCCATTGCCATTGCGCTGTCAGTACCTTGTTTTGGATTTAACCATTGGTCACATAGTTTAGCGATTTCAGCATAATCAGGGGTGACCGCAACGGTTTTTGTTCCTTTGTAGCGGACTTCCGTAAAGAAGTGGGCATCTGGTGTACGCGTTTGCGGTACGTTAGAGCCCCATGCAATTAGGTAAGAAGAGTTATACCAGTCCGCCGATTCAGGAACGTCTGTTTGCTCTCCCCATGTCATTGGCGATGCTGGTGGTAAATCGCAATACCAATCATAGAAACTTAAACATGCCCCACCAATAAGAGATAAATAACGCGCACCCGCAGCGTATGACACCATCGACATAGCCGGAATTGGCGAAAAGCCGATAATACGATCAGGGCCATACTCTTTAGCTGTAAACACGTTAGAAGCGGCAATAATTTCATTCACTTCAGACCATGAAGAGCGAACAAAACCACCACGTCCACGTGCTTGCTTATAGCTTTTCGTTTTTTCTGGAGAGCTAATGATTGAAGCCCAAGCATCGACAGGATCACTGTGTTGTACTTTGGCTTCACGCCATAATTTAATTAAGCGTTTACGCACCATGGGATATTTAACGCGGTTTGCGCTGTATAAATACCATGAATAACTTGCGCCACGAGGGCAACCACGAGGTTCATGATCCGGTAAATCAGGGCGTGTGCGTGGGTAATCCGTTTGTTGGGTTTCCCAAGTTACTAACCCATTTTTGACATAAATTTTCCAGCTACATGAACCTGTACAGTTAACACCATGAGTGGAACGAACAATTTTGTCATGTTGCCAGCGACTACGATAACCATCTTCCCAGTCACGATTAACATTTAATTCTTGGCCATGATCCTTTGAAAAGGTATCGCCAAGCTGTTTAAAATAGCGGAATCTATCGAGAAACTTACTCATCAGATACTCTCCCAATGCGCGCGAGCGCTCTCACATTGCGTATAATTCGTCATTATTGTTTATTGTGTTTACGTCCATAGACCAACCAAGTGATCAAGACGCAGGCGATATAAAATAGAACAAAGATTTTCATGGCTCCGGCCGGCGAGCCGGTCATCGCAAGCGATGTACCGAAGGCTTTAGGAATAAAGAAGCCACCAATTGCACCAATTGCAGAGATAAAACCCAGCGCTGCTGCACTTTCTGTTACTGCTTCTTTTTGAGCTGCTTCATCTGAAGCACCTTGTGCTTTCATACGATCAACAGTGATTTTTCTAAATACCACCGCAATCATTTGGAATGTAGAGCCACTCCCTAAACCGGCGGTTAAAAACAGCACCATAAAGACGCCATAGAACGCAATAAATGAACCACCAGCACCGTTTTCAGGTAGTGTTAAGAAGAGTAGAGCAGAGAAAATTGCCATGATGACAAAGTTAATTAGCGTGACTCGAATGCCTCCAAATTTATCAGACAATGCTCCACCCACAGGGCGAGCTAAGGCGCCTAATAAAGGTCCAAAAAAGGCATAATGTAAAATAACGATATCTGGGAATTGGGTTTTAGATAACATCGCAAAACCCGCTGAAAAGCCGATAAATGAACCAAAAGAACACAGATATAAAACACTTAATAACCAGAGGTGACCTCGTTTTAAAACAGGTAATTGCTGGCTTAAAGAGGCTTTATTAGCCGCAAGGTCGTTCATACCAAACCATGCCGCAAATGTCAGAATAAGTAAGAAAGGAACCCAGATCCACGCAGCATTTTCTAACCATAAACGTGAACCATCTGGCTGAACAACACCCGGACCACTAAACATTGCAAAAACGCCAACACCAATCACTAATGGTGCGACTAATTGCATAACGCTAACCCCCAGATTACCTAATCCACCATTTAATCCTAATGCCCCACCTTGACGTGCTTTAGGGAAGAAAAAGCTGATGTTTGCCATACTGGATGCAAAATTTGCTCCAGCAAAACCACATAACAGTGAGATAGCAATAAAGGTTGCGTAAGATGTTGTTGTATCTTGCACCGCAAAACCCAGCCAGAGACAAGGAATAATCAAAAATACGGTACTGATTGCCGTCCAACGACGACCACCAAAAATAGGAATAACAAAGGAATAAGGAACACGTAAAATAGCACCCGACACTGAAGGTAGTGCGGTCAGCATAAATAACTGATCTGTGGTAAAGTTAAAACCTACTTTGTTCAAATTTACTGCAACTGCACTAAAAAGCATCCATACGCAGAATGATAAGAGTAAACAAGGAACGGAAATCCATAAATTGCGTGAAGCGATCTTTTGACCAGTCTTTTCCCAAAAAGCTTTATCTTCAGGATGCCAATCTTCGATCACCCCTTTTCTCATTTTTTTTGGGTGTTGAGTGAGTGCCATAACAACCTCGATTAACGGTTAGATTGGCACCTTTTTACGATTAGAATTGTTAATAAGTCATGATCTGTATCAAGCAAACATTTGTTTGATTTTTAAGCTAAAGTAGCTATTTACACCTAAGTGTTAATAGGGTTACTCCTGATTTATCATTATAAATGATAAGGTTAAATAAAAAGTACAATAATTTAGAGATGAAATTATCCCTACCTGATATTTAGAGGTAATACTTTAGTAGTATATGACATTTGATCCCTTTTTAAGGCAAGATAGCAACGGAATAAACTTGGAAAAAAACGATGAGCACGCATAAAATCCAATGGCACTACCGTTTTTCAATTATTAATCAGATAGCGATATTAATGTTACTTTTCACTCTATTGGGTGTGGTAGGAATGGCAATTTCTAACCATATTATTTTGAGTGTACAAGGTAACGCGCACGCGATTAATAAGTCAGGATCATTGCGTATGCAGAGCTATCGCTTGCTATCTGCTTTACCATTAGATGAACAACATCGTTATTACCTTCATGAATTAGAAACCGATTTAGACAGCAATGAGTTACTTCAAGTCCTGAGTAATGCCTCGTTACAATCACAATATGCCCAGTTAAATACGTATTGGAAGGAAACCTTAAAACCAACCTTGCTCTATGCACAACAACAAAATGATGCAAAACAAGAGGTTGCTCTGTTTGTTTCTCAATTAGACAAACTAGTATTAAGCATAGATCAGTTAACAGAACAAAAAATAAGGCTGGTGGCTTACACTCAGCTTATATTTACCGCACTCACACTCTTACTGTTATTTGGCTCCGTCTGGCATTTCCGCCGCCGTTTATTGCATCCTTGGCAACAATTAATGCAAATGGCGAATTCAATTGGTCATGGTAATTTTTCAGCCCGCTTCCACCAACGAGCACATCATGATGAAATTGCAACATTAGGTATTGCACTCAATACCATGTCAGAAGAGCTTTCAACGCTGTATAGCGAATTAGAAAAAAGAGTGATAGAAAAAACGCACGACTTACAACAGAAAAATAAAGTACTCTCTTACCTTTATCATTCAAGCCAGCAATTACATTCCCCAGCCCCTCTTTGCGCTCGATTAAGACAGATACTATTTGAACTTCAACAAATTATTCCTGATGCCTATTCTCAGATACGTTTGTATGAAGATAATCATCACACGTTGTTTAATGAAGTCAGTTTAGAACCGCACTCACGTCCCGAGCATTGCCCAGATCAACAATGTGAGCGCTGTGATGAAACAGCCTCAGCGACTATTCCATTGCGCAGTGAACTATTGCATTGGGAATTAGCTGATCAGATCCATCGTTATGGATTATTTGTTATGCAGTTACCTGAACATACAGTCCTGACTGATGAACAGAATAATTTAATGTTATTACTGACAAAACAAATCTCTGCCATGCTGGCAATGGAACAACAAAATGAGCAACAACAACAGCTTTTACTCATGGATGAGCGCTCAGCTATTGCCCGTGAATTACATGATTCCATCGCACAATCACTTTCATGTTTAAAAATGCAAGTCAGTTATTTGCAAATGCAGTCAGAAACCTTACCGGATAATTGCCAAAAATTACTTAAAGAGATGCGGGAAGAGCTTAACGTGGCTTATCGTCAGCTAAGAGAATTGTTAACTACGTTTCGTTTAAAACTTACTGAGCCGGGATTATTGGCAGCATTAGAAAGTACACTGAATGAATTTAATCAGCGCCTTGGGTTTGCTATTAATTTTGACTATCAATTACCGGCAAAGTGCGTGAATTCACATCAGAGTATTCATGTGGTCCAAATTGTACGTGAGGCATTGAATAATATATTACAACATGCCAATGCCAATTGGGCTGAGGTCTCTTTGTCTCTTGATAATGGCATTATTGAACTAAAAATTAACGATAATGGTGAAGGGATTAGTCCTAACCCTGAAAAATTAAATCACTATGGACTTATTATTATGCGTGAACGCGCAAATAGCCTAAATGGCTCTTATACTATAAAAGTACGTGAACAGGGCGGTACTCAAGTGCTTGTTAAATTTCCATTAATCACTACTCATAAAGACCCTGTCTAACATGGAGCAAGTCGTAATGAATAACATGGGATCACCCACAGAAAAAGCGACAATTTTACTCATTGATGATCACCCAATGTTACGCAATGGCGTAAAGCAACTCTTAAGTCTTGATACAACATTAACTGTCGTTGGGGAAGCCGGTGATGGTATTCAAGGCGTAAAACTCGCTGAAGAATTAGATCCTGATTTAATTTTGCTGGATCTGAATATGCCAGGAATGAATGGTTTTGAAACGCTTGATCAGTTGAGATTAAAGTCATTATCAGGAAGGATCGTTGTGTTTAGTGTATCAAACTACAGCGATGATTTAGTGATAGCGTTAAAACGTGGTGCTGATGGTTATCTTTTAAAAGATATGGAGCCTGAAGAATTGCTTGCGGCACTTAAACAGGCGGCTGCCGGAAAAATGGTTGTCAGTCCTGCATTAACGCCTATTTTAGCTGAATCATTACGTGAAGATCGTACTGGAGGTGAGCGTGATATAGAACAACTCACCCCCCGTGAACGTGATATTTTAAAACTAATAGCGCAAGGGCTATCCAATAAAATGATCGCACGTAAACTTGATATCACAGAAAGTACGGTCAAAGTACACGTTAAACATTTACTGAAAAAGATGAAGCTAAAATCTCGCGTTGAAGTTGCCGTCTGGGTTCATCAACAACGTGTCGATTAATCAAAATTAGGGACAATGGGCTGATGAGAACTCATCAGCTCAACTAACTCTTTCGCCCCTTTTTGTAACGACTCTCCTTTTAGCCACATGGCATGAATAGGCAATCGCAATTCATTCTTCGTATTTTTAAACTGAAGTTGCTTTAATTTACCTTTTTGCAATTGAGTATAAATCAACGAATACGGTAAATTTCCCCAGCCCATTCCCGCTTCAACCATACCTAATGCCATTTGAAAACTATCCGTTTGCCAATAATTTGTCGCTACTAATGAACGCTCATCTCTCAACTCTTTGGTATGGCTTGCTATCATAATTTGGCGAACATTCACTAAATCCTCAATAAATACGCCAGAAGGATGTGCTAATGCAATATGACTTGCGGATATCGTTGCGACCAATGACTCAGAGCCAAGATATTGAAACTGTTCATCACCATTCACATACAATCCCCCATAAACTAGGCTCAATTGAATTTTATGCGAATGCAACATCTCAATAATGTCATCTTGTGCCGCGGTTATCACATTCACATTAAGTAATGGATAACGTTGCGTTAATTCAGATAATGCAGGCAATAAATAATCAGGATTAATATCAGCTGCAACACCAATATTTAAGACACTTTCGAGGTCCATTGAAAGTTCTTGCGCATGCACTTGTAACAATTTTAATTGTTCTGCGATCATTCTGGCATGAGGTTCAAGTGCTTTGGCTTTTTCGGTTGGCTGAGGCTCTCGTGATGAACGTTCAAAAAGTGCATAACCTAATTCAGCCTCCATATTGGCAATCGCCATACTGACCGCAGAGGGAACGCGTTTTAATGAACGTGCTGCCGCAGAGAAAGATCCCTTATCCATCACGGCTAAAAATATCGCAATATGTTCACTTGAAAACTGCATGTTCGCTCCTGATGTTTCAGTAAAATTGATACTAGCTGACTTTTTCTGTCATTCTTGCTGATTTATCTTACGATGCTTAACAACACTAATCCACAGAAAAAGAGAGCACAATGCAAGGTATCAAACGAAAAATTGTCTACGTGACAGCTTATGAGATTTTTGGGTGGGTTATTTCATCTGTCGGGCTTGCTCTTTTGGCTGATAGCTCAACAGCAGTAACTGGCCCATTAGCACTAGTGATAACAACAATCGCGGTGAGTTGGAATTTCGTTTATAACTGTATGTTTGAATTTTGGGAGAGTCGGCAGATTTCAAGAATTCGAACTTTTAGACGCCGTCTTATACATGCAATTGGATTTCAGCTAACACTGGTACTCTATTTAATCCCGTTAATTGCATGGTGGCTGAATGTTTCGTTATGGCAAGCATTAGTCATGGATTTTGCACTGATCATCATTATCCCTTGTTATACTTTCGTTTATAACTGGGTATTTGACAAAGTGTTTGGTTTACCGAAATCTGCATTACCTGAAAATGCGCCTGTAGCCTAAACGACACGCGAATTGAAAAGAGTGATCTCAATTAAGATCACTCTTTAACAGGATAGATATCCTCTAATGCAAATTGCTCAATACCGCCTTCTAACTCACAACGACCTAAACCAATATTTTTATCATCAGCCGTTGTTCTTTTGAGTAACTTACCCGTTACTTGAGAAAGCTGAGTATCTAATTCAACAACACGATAATATTCTTTCATATAGCTCTCTTCACCTAGCGCCATATAAACTAAAAATTCATCACCTATTTTAATGTTCATCTCGTTTCTATTTGCTCTTAAGGGTTAATCTAATGATGATAGATTAGTTTAGTCTAACGAAAGATAATAATAGAAAAATTGACTCACTCGATATTACATAAAGTTAATTTATTAACTTCCAACTCATCATAATGATGCTGATCAG
The DNA here is from genome assembly GCF_016239305.1 of Proteus vulgaris. Classification (GTDB taxonomy): domain Bacteria; phylum Pseudomonadota; class Gammaproteobacteria; order Enterobacterales; family Enterobacteriaceae; genus Proteus; species Proteus vulgaris_C. The sequence goes on from NZ_JAEHOQ010000024.1 coordinate 54,701, forward strand.
AATAAAAGACAGTGTTAAGTATTGGAAAAAACGCTCTGATAAATACACTAAAAAGTAACGTGCTAGCGGAATAGAAAGCAATGAGCCTAAACAGAGAATAAGTGCGGTATGTACATCGGTATAGCCACCAGCACTATAAGCGATAGCTGAGCCACCCGAAAGAATAGTTGTAATAAAAATAGAGGTACCAATCGCCTCTTTAATTCCCATTTGTGCAAAACGCATTAATACAGGCAATACTACCAATCCACCCCCTACTCCCGTTGCTCCAAGTACAAACCCTGCACTCATTCCTGGTATAAATAAAGAAGAAAAAGTGACAGATGAAGGTGGTGACAAGGAAATTAAAGGATCTGAAATTGCTGATCTTCTTATCATTCGCTGTAAAAACAAGATCAATGAAAACACGATGGCAACAATCATTAAAATATTAATACCAGATTCAACACGATCGTAATATTGAGGTTGCGATCCTAACCATGTCACCCCATAACTCGCTAAAAAAGTTGCAGGAAACATAATCGTCAAAATTAATAATGCGGGTTTTAATGGAATATTTCCTAAACGAAAATGGATATAAGAAGACGAAAGTTTCATTAGCATCGACAGCAAATTAGCCGTTGCCACAGCTGCTAATGCATTCATACCAAAAAGATAAATAAGAACAGGCAATAAAATAACGCCTCCACCAACTCCGGTCGTTGTAATAACTAACCCTATTGCAGCGCCAATAAGCAGTTGTGAGACGAGTAACATCTTATTTCCTTTTGCTGATAATTTAGCGAGCCTAGATTATAGGCAAAATAACTTATAACAAAAAGGAATTAAATATAACAAATAGATATATAAATAAAGTTATTATAAAAAAGCCCTTTAATACGATATTTACTCATATCAAAGGGCTAATATTAAAAACAGGTATTATTTTTATTAATCAAGGCATTAATTCTTTGATACCCTTAATTTATTTCAGCCAAAATGGCTTCTGCTGAAAAGTAATCACCTGTTTTAGCTTTTTGCTGTAATACCCCATCACGAGATGCGACCACCTGAACTTCCATTTTCATCGCTTCCATAATAGCGATAACATCGCCTTCTTTGACTTTATCACCATCAGATAAGATCCAGCTATGTAATACGCCAGAGATTGGCGCTATCACCGCTTTTTCATTCTCTTCTTTCTCATGATTAGCACTAATGGCCGTTGGTATTACCGTAGAGAGTGATAGTAATTGAGCTGGTAAAGCGAGTTCATGACGACGGCCATCAATTTCAATAAAGGTACGAACGAGTTCTTCATTTTTTACAGGTGTACTTCGAGGGAAATAAGTATTTTTTGCCTGAAAATCAGTTTCAATCCAACGGGTATGCACTTTAAAATCTTCAGTAAAATCGGTATGTTCCATCATTTCGCAATGGAAAGGCAATACACTTGCCACACCTTCTATTTTAAATTCAGATAATGCGCGACGAGCGCGAGAAATTGCTTGTTCACGAGTTGCGCCCGTCACTATCAGTTTGGCCATCATTGAATCGAATTGACGTGAAACCTGATTATTTTCAGCAACCCCACTATCAACTCGTACGCCTGGACCTGAAGGCTCAGAAAAATGTGTAATTAAACCTGGTGTAGGTAAAAAACCTTTTGTGGGATCTTCCGCATTGATCCTAAATTCAAAAGAGTGACCACGTGGAACGGGGGTTTTATCAATACTTAATGGCAAACCTTCAGCGATACGTAACTGCTCGATAACTAAATCAATACCTGCGGTTTCTTCTGTAACTGGATGCTCTACTTGTAAACGTGTATTTACTTCCAAAAATGAGATAGTCCCATTGGCGCTTAATAAAAACTCAACAGTACCAGCCCCTACATAGCCCGCTTTAGCACAAATATCGCTAGCTGACTGATGAATACGTTGACGCTGTTCATCATTCAAATAAGGTGCTGGTGCTTCTTCAATCAGCTTTTGATTACGACGTTGTAGCGAACAATCTCGCGTTCCGACAACAACAACATTGCCGAATTTATCTGCGATAATTTGCGCCTCAATATGGCGAGGTTTATCTAAGAATTGTTCAACGTAACATTCACCTCGACCAAAAGCGGTGACTGCTTCTCGTACCGCGGAATGATAGAGTTCTTCAATTTCTTCCATTTTGTGGGCAATTTTTAAGCCTCGCCCACCACCACCAAAAGCGGCTTTAATCGCAACTGGCAAACCATATTGCTTAGCAAAATCTAATACTTCTTTGGCATCATTAACGGGATCAGCAGTACCATTAACTAAAGGAGCACCGACTGACTGTGCAATTTTGCGCGCCTTCACTTTATCGCCAAGTACCTCAATCGTTTCAGGATTTGGTCCTACCCAAATAAATCCGGCTTCTTGTACTGCTTTTGCAAAATCCGCACGCTCTGAAAGAAAACCATAGCCTGGATGGATCATTGTCGCTTTAGCTTTATGAGCAATATCAATAATTTTGTTGATATCTAAATAGCTTTCTTTCGGTAAATTTCCATTAAGTCCATAAGCTTCATCAGCAAGGCGAACATGTAACGCGTCGATATCATCATTCGCATAAATAGCAATTGAAGTGGCACCATGATCCTGACAAGCACGAATGATACGAACGGCGATTTCGCCTCGGTTTGCAATAAGTACTCGATGCTTCACTCGTTGTTTTTGGTTAATTGTTGTCATGAGTGGCATTCTCCTATCAATATTCTTGAAATTCGGTAATTGGATTAAAACGAATTTTAGCGTTAACAGGGATCTGCCCTGCGAGTGGTAAGTGATATTCAGCAACAGCACCAATAACAGGATAGCCCCCCGTTAATGGGTGATCGTTTAGAAACAAAACAGGCTGGCCATTAATTGGTACTTGTATTGCACCAATACAGGTGCCTTCACTTGATAATTCTTGCTGTTGCTCACGCACAAGAGGCGTTTCGCCCAATAAACGTAAACCAATACGATTAGACTGAGGTGTCACTTGCCATAATTGAGACGTTAATGTTTTTATAGCTTCAGTTGTAAACCAGTCCGTACGAGGTCCTAAAACAACATCAAGTGTAACGATATCCCCTTGTTTTGGCAGTGCTAATGTGGGTTGTTCCTCAACAATAACGCTGTTTGATCTGCTTTCGTTATTAAGGTGAAGAACATCGCCTTCTTGCAGAGCACTAGGTCCAATTTGTGCCAAGGTATCAAAAGCATGACTACCTAACACTTTTGGTAATTTAAACCCACCTCTCACGGCAAGATAGCTACGTACACCCGTTTTTGGCATACCTAAGATAATTTCATCGCCACAGCGAATATCAATAGGTTGATAACCTGACAGAGATCCACTTTCACCCGACTCATGTTTTAGTAAAATAGAACAATCAGCCCCAGTTAAGGCAATAACACAATCTTGTCGTGCTTTAAGTGTTAATCCACCTTGAGTTATCTCAAGTGCAACGAAGGTTGTTGGATTACCCACTAAACGATTAGCCGCATGTAAAGCGGGTTTATCAAGTGCGCCTGAAGCGGAAACCCCCATTGATGCAGCACCAATTCGTCCTTCATCTTGAAATAATGTCTGTAACCCTGCCGAAATGACATATAAGCCTTTATCATTTAATGAGAGCGAAGAAGAAACTACTGTTGATTTTTTTTCTGGTAGTGAAACTGTTATTGGTGCTTTTTGTGCGTCAATAAAGTGCACTTCATTTCCTGGCAATAAAAAGGCGGGTTGTTCGCGGGAAAGATCCCACATTTTTATTTCCGTAGTTCCAATTAACTGCCAACCGCCGGGGCTTTGTTGTGGATATATACCACTAAACTCACCCGCTAATCCTACTGATCCTGCCGGAATTCGCGTACGAGGTGTTTTACGACGAGGTACATAGAGCTGGGTTTCATCTGTAATCAGATAAGCAAAGCCCGGTGCGAAACCGGTGAATGCAACTTGATAATTTTGTTCGGTATGTCTGCGGATCACGTCATTTGTGGTTATACCTAATAACTCAGCCACTTCACTAAGATCTTCCCCTTGGTAATGAACTGGGATAACTAATGATTGTGTTTGACGTGCTGACACCGTTTTGACTTCTAATTGTCGAAGCTGAAAAACAAGCTCTTCAGCCGTGATCAGCCACGGCGTATAGTGAATTAAGAGAGTTTTCGCTGCAGGCACAATATCTTGAATAGCAGCAATATCCGCTTGTTTAACGGATTCATATAATGCGAGTGTCTCTTTTAAAGAGGAGAGTTCGACAAGTAAATGAGATAAGTTAACGGGTAAAAAGCGCAAAGTATCTTCCTCCCTTATACGTGATAAGCCGCATCGGGCACATCAGTAATAAACATATGCCCCGGAGCATGGCTGAGTGCAAAAGGAACACCAGAACGCATCACTGCCGCTTGTGGTGTAACACCGCAAGCCCAGAATACGGGGATTTCACCTTCTTCAATTCTCACTGGTGAACCAAAATCTGGTGACATAATATCTTTAATACCCAGAGCATCAGGCGAACCAATATGTACAGGAGCACCATGTACCGAAGGAAAGCGACCACTGATCATTACTGCATCAGCAACTCTATCCGAAGGAATAGGACGCATTGAAACGACTAACTCGCCTTCTAATCGCCCAGCTGGACGACATAAGCGATTGGTTTTATACATCGGAACATTACAGTTATCCGTAATGTGTCGAATTTCAATACCCGCTTCTAGCATTGGTGTTTCAAAAGTGAAACTACAGCCAATAAGAAATGTCACGAGATCGGGGTATTGTGCCCAAATGGCTGTAGCATCTGTAATTTCATCCGTTAATTTGCCATTTTCCCAAACACGATAAAGAGGAATGTCAGTACGCAGATCGGCGTCTTTCGCGAGAACAGTACGATAACTACCTGATCCACAAACATCTAATATGGGGCAACTTTTAGGGTTACGCTGTGCATAAAGTAAGAAGTCGAATGCCCAATCACGAGGTAAACTAATCATATTAGCTTGTGTCATTCCTTTCGCCATACCTGCTGTTGGTATAGCTAAACCATGACGAATTGCTAATCGAGCCTCTTGTGCTTTGGCGATTGCATCAGCAGTTGCTTTCATTAAATTTGTCATATTTACCCCTCACTTTTCAGTAAAGCAGGCGCAAATGGTTTAATTACAACACCGTGATTTATTAAAGTTTCTTTTACGCTTTTGGCTAAATTGACTGCATCAGGACTATCACCATGGACACAAATAGAATCTGCATCTATAGCAGTAAAAATACCTTCTATAGACTCAACACCACCTTCTTGTACAAGCTGCAACATACGTTGCGCAACACGTTCCGGATCATGTAAAACAGCCCCCTCTTTTTTACGAGAAACCAGAGTACCATCAGCGTGATAAGCTCTATCTGCAAAGGCTTCAGCTATTACACTAAGCCCTTTTTCTTTTGCAAGTGTAATCAAAGGTGATCCTGCTAAAGCAACTAATACCATTTGAGGATCTACAGCAAGTATTGCCTCAATAACAGCAAGTGCTTGACGTTTATCATGGGCAATTGTGTTATAAAGTGCACCATGAGGCTTAACATAAGTCACACTCGCACCAATAGTTTTGGCTAATCCTTGCAAAGCACCAATTTGATAAATTACATCAGCGGTTAATTCATCACTGGCAATATCCATATTACGACGGCCAAAGCCCACTAAATCAGGATAGGCAACATGAGCTCCAATCGCGACATTATGTAGTTTTGCCGCTTTTAATGTTCTTAAAATTCCATCAGGGGAGCCCGCATGAAAACCACAGGCAATATTGGCACTACTGACTATTTCAAGTACTGCATCATCATTGCCCATTGTCCATTGACCAAAGCTTTCACCTAAATCGCTGTTTAAATCGATGGTATTTATCATTGTTATTATTCCTTTAAGCAATCTTGAGGTAGTTGAAAATTGCACCTACTGACATGATGCCCATATACCAAGTCAGCACACAGACTAAAATGCCTGACCATAACAACCATGCGGGGTATTTATAACCATTCATTAAGTCTTGGCGACGCCATGCAACAAAAATAAACAGTGTCATACCAATAGGTAAAATCAGACCATTAAAACCACCGGCAAAGACTAATAAAGCAGCAGGCGCTGTACCCATCATCATATAAATAGCTAATGAAACAGCAATAAAGATAATGGTTGCGATATTACGTTGGCGTTCTGTGATCCCTTTTTTAAACACAGTGATAAATGACATAGAGGTGTAAGCAGCACCAATAACACTAGTGAGAGCAGCCGCCCATAAGATAAGACCAAAGATACGTAACCCTGTTAAACCCGCAGCATGTTGAAATGCTTGTGAAGCAGGGTTTGCAGCATGGCTAGAAATATCTAATGTTACGCCACTAGCCACAACACCTAAAATGGCAAGGAATAAAATGTAGCGCATCAATCCAACAACTAAGATACCTTTTGTTGCAGCGCTCGATACCGCTTCAATATTCTCAATGCCCGTCGTCCCCTTATCAAGAAGGCGATGAGCACCCGCATAACAGATATAACCCCCTACTGTTCCACCAACTATCGTGGTAATTGTGGCAAAGTTAATAGAGTCTGGTAAAACCGTTTGTCTTAATGCTTCACCAATAGGAGGGTTAGAAGCAAACATGACAAAAACAGTCAGTAAGATCATGACCATACCAAGAATGATAATCATACGATCAATAAAGTTACTGGCTTTGCGTGAAGAAAAAATATAGATCGCAAGTAATGCACTTAAGATCCCACCCCATTTAGGATCTAGTCCAACCATCGCATTAAGCCCTAATCCTGCACCTGCAATATTACCGACGTTAAAAACTAAACCACCGAAGATAACTAATATCGCTAGCAAATAGCCACTTCCCGGGATAGCTTTGTTGGCAATATCTGAAGCGCGCATATTGGTTACCGTGATCACTCGCCAAATACTTTGTTGCACAATAAAATCAATCACGATCGACGCTAAGATCCCAAATGCAAATGCAGCACCCATTGTCGCCGTGAAGGTTGCTGTTTGTGTAATAAAACCGGGGCCAATGGCCGAAGTTGCCATTAAAAAAATAGCGGCAATGAGAGAAGAACGTCTACTTTTTATAAACGTAGTTGAAGCTGTATTTGCAGAATCTTGTGTAGCCATAAGCTACCCCCTTTATCATCATTATTTTAATTATTATTACTAAGGCAATTTGCATGCCATTGTTGAGCACGAATACATGATTGTTAATCAACTGATATTAAATTGTTGAACAATTAATAATAATAGATGAATAAATAAGCAAATAGATTTAAATATGAGATGATAAAAGTGCAAAGAAGATCGCATTTTTAACATTTTATTGACAATTTGAGGTAATTTATTCGTATTAAAAATGCACGGGAATGAGGCATAAAAAGATAAGATGCACAAAAACAGTGCATTTAAATAAAGATAAATAAATTTGAGTCTTAAAAATTGATAAAGAAAAAATCAATTATTTTTAATAAAAAGAAACAGAAAGCGATATTGTAGAGAGTGATAAGTGCAACATACAGTGACAATAGAGGTTATATATTGTAAGGCTCACTGATAGAATAGGCGTTTCTATTGAGCTAATAGCAGAAGATAATGCAGAAAAAAACATCGCCACAAATTCTTTCTCAAAAAGTCGCCAATATTATTCGGCAAAAAATCACTATAGGAGAATTACCTCCTGGTGAAAGGCTTTCAGAAACCGCATTAAGTGAAACGCTAGAGATATCTCGTAATACCTTGAGAGAGGTTTTTCGTGTACTCACTCAAGAAGGACTATTAACTTATAAACCTAATCGTGGCGTTTTTGTTTCAGTGCCAGATATGGCCTCTATTATGGATATTTATCGTGTAAGGCGGCTAATTGAATGTGATGCATTACGACATTCTTATCCTATGCACCCTGCCATTATTAGAATGCAAGATAGTGTTAATCAAGCAAAAAAATTTCAAGAGCAACAAGATTGGAGTGGTGTAGGAACCTGTAATATGCATTTTCATACCGCTATCGCTGAGCTTTCTGATAGCCCCAGATTATTTAAACAATATCAGCTTATTTTAGCTGAATTACGTTTAGCATTTGGTTTGTTAAATGATCCTCAATTGCTACATGCGCCTTATATTGAAAAAAATGAACAGATTTTAATGCTGTTAATGGATGGAAAAGCACAAGAAGCGGCAATAGCAATGGAAGACTATTTGGAAATTTCAGAAAGAACAGTGCTCGCGGCGTTCTCCCGCCATAATTTTTGTTAATTATTCAATTAATAGTAGAAATAAAAATGCCCTATATTGGGGCATCTGAATAACGTGTTTTCTCATTATTATGAGATTTAAAAACACT
>NZ_JAEHOQ010000025.1 GCF_016239305.1 Proteus vulgaris
GCCCATAAATTAAAAAGAAGTGTTATTTACAATACTATACAAACCATAAGAAACAATTCGGGAAAAATATTGTCATAATAAAGGTTCTTCCTCCTGAAATAATTTTTTGAGTGTATATACTATGGATATTATTGATTCACACCGCCGTAAGTGGCTGGGGCTCGGTATGGCCGCAGTTGGACTGGGTTTATTGCCTTCTCATGCGTTTGCTTCATTAGCTACACCTCGACCAAAAATTCTTCGCTTTAATAATTTAAATACTGGTGAAACTATTAAAGCCGAGTTTTTTGATGGAAAACGTTATAATAAACATGAGCTTGCTAAGCTAAATCATCTGTTTAGAGATTACCGCCAAAATAAAATTAAAACGATTGATCCCGCCTTATTTGACCAAATCTACTTACTGCAAGTAATGCTGAATAACAATAAACCCGTTGAGCTTATTTCAGGTTATCGCTCTTTAGTGACCAATAATAATTTGCGCCAAAGTAGTAGTGGTGTCGCTAAGAAAAGCTACCATACTCGCGGGCAAGCAATGGATTTTCGCTTAGTTGGCACGGAACTTTCAAAAGTTCGTCAAGTGGCTCTAAGAATGAAAGCAGGTGGTGTTGGATATTATCCAAGAAGTAATTTTGTGCATATAGATACAGGACCTGTTCGCTCGTGGTAATCTATTGATAATTAGTTAATAGAGAGTGGAGTGATTCATGATGTATCACATTGTACCTGTGACAAATTATATGCAAAATTGCACCTTAATTTGGTGTGATGAAACGAAGGAAGCGGCAATTGTTGATCCTGGTGGCGATGTCGAAACGCTTATTGCGGAAATCGAAGCCCGCCAATTAACATTAACCAAAGTATTATTAACACACGGACACTTTGATCATATTGCAGGCACCTCTCAAATTGTTGAGCATTTTAATGTTCCTGTTTATGGGCCTCATAAAGATGATAGTTTTCTACTTGAAGAATTAGAACAACAGTGTCGTATGTTTAATTTCCCTTGTGGTAAGTCATTTATACCAGATAGTTGGTTAAATGAGGGTGATACCGTGACAATTGGTAAAACAATTTCGTTATCTGTTTTACATTGTCCTGGTCATACACCAGGACATATTATTTTTGTTAATCACCAGAATAAACTTATTTCAATGGGTGATGTGTTATTTAAAGAAAGTATTGGTCGTACTGATTTTCCACGAGGAAACCATGCCGATCTTATTGCATCAATCAAAAATAAAGTCTTACCTTTAGGCGATGATTATCTGTTTATTCCAGGACATGGCCCTATGTCTAATTTAGGTCATGAACGCCAATACAATCCGTTTTTACAAGATGAAATGCCAATCTGGTAATAGTAACGCTGATATAAGTGAATAAATATGAAAGCTCTTTATTATAAAGAGCTTTTTTATCAGTAAAAAAATGAGATTTGTATTTCTTTAGTTCTAAATAAAAATGCCATGTTAATTAAATAACGTGGCATTTGTCTTAATTACACTTTAGAAGGCAATTAGAGTACTGCAACAATGGCTTCGCACAGTGGAACCATATTCTCAAGGGTTAAACCAGCTACGTTAATACGTCCTGAGCCTACAATATAAATACCGTATTCAGCACGTAAACGCTCAACTTGTTCTTTATTTAAACCACTAAATGAGAACATACCATTTTGGTCAATAATAAAGCTAAAGTCTTGTTTAGCGCCTTTTTCTTGCAGTGTTGTCACTAACAGTTGACGCATACGCTGAATACGTTCGCGCATGGTTGTTAGTTCTTCAATCCATTCTTCTTTTAACTCTGGATTAGAAAGAATAGTTGTTACTACTGAAGCACCGTGTGCTGGTGGGTTTGAGTAGTTGGCACGGATAATTGCTTTTGCTTGGCTAAAGGCTTTTTCAGCTGTGTCGCTGTCTTTAGTGACAATGGTACACGCACCTACACGTTCATTGTAAAGACCGAAATTTTTAGAATATGAACTTGCGACAATAAGTTCAGGGTTTTTTTCTACGAAGAGACGTAGGCCTTGTGCATCTTCTTCAAGACCACGAGCAAAACCTTGGTATGCAAAATCAAAAACAGGTAACCAGCCTTTTTCTGCGGATAGTGCTGCTAGTTGGCGCCATTGTTCTTCTGTCGGATCAATACCACTTGGGTTATGGCAACAACCGTGGAATAAGACAACATCACCAGCTTGAGCATTTGCAAGGCTAGCCAACATACCATCAAAATCTAATCCGCGATTTTCTGCATCATAATAATCATAATTACAGATCTCAAGACCTGCAGTTTGGAAAATATTATTATGGTTAGGCCAAGTTGGATTACTTATCCAGACACGTTTTGCTGTGGTTTGCTGAGCAATAAAATCTGCAGCAATACGTAACGCACCTGTACCACCGGGTGCTTGTGCTGTGCGTGCACGCTTTTCGGTAATAATAGGGTGTTGTTCGCCAAACAAAAGTGCTTGGGTTACATTGCCAAATTCAGGGATACCGCTAATAGGAAGGTAATTTTTAGTGGTTTCGTTTTCTAACAGGTATTTTTCTGCTTTCTTAACAGTGGTTAAAACAGGGGTTTTACCTGTTTCATCCTTGTAAACACCAATCCCTAAGTTAATTTTGTTTTCACGAGGATCAGAACGGAAACTATCAGCTAAACCCAAAATAGGATCGGCTGGTGCAGCAATGATTTTCTCAAACATAGTTTAATTGTTCCCTAAGCTCAAAACGAAGCCGAAATATGAGTATCAAGAGTAACGCTATGAGGCCTTTTTGCCAACTGTTTGTAGAGAAATTAACAAGAAGTTGTGAACTAAGTGAGAATAAATAGCAAATCAAGATGTAAATAAGTGAATATCCTGTGATTACATTAACATGTAAAAATAATCACTAAAAAGAGATAATTGTTTAGTATGATAAACTTTTTAATGTTTCACAAATAGGGGGCATAGAGAGTGCTATCGTGATGAAGGCGTCAATCGAGCGTGACTAATATAGGGACACAAATAAAACGATAAGAGAAAGGGGAGGAGGGAAAGAGAAGGCGTGTTAAATTGTACAAATAAAAAAGCAACACCGAAGTGTTGCTTTTCAAATCAATTAACTTGACTGTTTAATTACCTAAGCGGTAATTAGAACTGATAAGTCAGACCTAAACCAACTACGTTGTCAGTTGCAACGCCGTAAGCTTTAGTGAAGTCGTTTTCATCTAACAGGTTGATTTTATAGTCAACAACTGCAGTCATGTTTTTGTTAAATTTGTAGAAAGAACCTACAGAGATATATTTAACTAAATCTTGGTCGTTGCCTTGAGCTGTACCTAAGTCTTTACCTTTAGATTGAACATAACCTAAAGATGGTTTCAGACCTAAATCAACAAAGTCATACTGTGCAGTTAACTCGATGTTTTGAGTTTTGTTAGCGATCAGAGCTTCTGAACCGTAGTAGTTCATGTTACGGCTTTCACCGTACATAGCTGCTAAGTAAACGTTGTTAGCTGCGAATTTACCACCGAAGTTCCATGCTTCTGCTGTTTTACCAGTTGCACTGCTGTGGTGTTCTTGCCAGTTAGTACGAGCTGAATTTGAGTAACCACCACCCAGAGTTACGCCCCAGCCTAAGTTATAAGCTGTAGAGAAACCGAAACCGTCGCCATTCGCTTTAGCTGAGTCAACACGTTTGCTGCTGTTGTTAGTGTTTTCGTTGTTTTTACCTTGATATTGCAGAGCAAAGTTCAGGCCATCAACGTAACCGAACATATCAGTGTTACGGTAAGTTAAAACACCAGTAGTACGGCCAGTCATGTAAACGTCAGACTGAGACATTGAGTCGCCGCCCCATAAAGGCAGAACGTCTGTCCATGCGTTGGTGTCGTAAATTACACCGTAGTTACGACCATAATCTAATGAACCGTAATCAGCGAATTTGAAACCAGCGTAAGCGAAACGAGTTTTAGATGAGTTTTCGCTTTCAGTTGTGTTAGTTTTGATTTCATACTCAAAACGACCGAAACCAACTAAATCTTTATTGATTTGAGTTTCGCCTTTGAAACCGATACGTGCACGAGAAGCGTCACCGCTTTCGTGATCACTATTTTTATCAGAATCTGCGAAGTAATGACGAACGTCAACTTTACCGTAGATGTCTACTTTGTTGCCGTCTTTGTTATACATTTCAGCTGCGTTTGCTGCACCAGCAAACATTAAAGCTGGGATTACCACTGCAAGAAGATTGCGCTTCATCATTATTATTACCCTCATTGGTGTTATTCAGACACCTTTGCCACTGCCAGAAATAGTTTCTTAATTTTTATGGAACTATTTATGAGAGTTAAGTGTCGTCTGTGTCGGGTGACAGTGTTCCATTGGTAAAAAATTTTATCTACCCCCAATTTGCTACAAAAACGAAAAAAGTGTAACAAATTGTAACTATGTATTTCAAGATATGTATTTCGGGGAACTTTTGAATCAAATTACAGCCATGCATAAAAAAAGCCAACCTTGCGGTTGGCTTCTTCACTTAAGTTAAATCTGTACAATAAAACAGCACTACAAATTTTTAACTGAATACTTATTAATCACTAAATTAAAAATCTGCATTTCTTGGTGTGCGTGGGAACGGAATAACTTCACGAACGTTTGCGACACCAGTCACATAAGCAACTAAACGTTCAAAACCTAAACCGAAACCTGAATGAGGTACTGTGCCGTAGCGACGCAGGTCACGATACCACCAGTAGTCTTCTTTATTCATTCCCATTTCTTCTAAACGTTTATCAAACATATCTAAACGCTCTTCACGCTGAGAACCACCGATGATTTCACCAATTCCTGGTGCTAATACATCCATTGCTGCAACTGTTTTACCGTCTTCATTCATACGCATATAGAATGCTTTGATATCTTTCGGGTAGTTTTTCACAACAACAGGTGCTTTAAAGTGTTTCTCTGCAAGATAACGCTCATGCTCAGAAGAGAGATCAACACCCCAGTAAACTGGGTTTTCAAATTTCTCACCGCAGTTTTCAAGCACAGTAACGGCATCGGTATAATCAATTTGAGCAAAGTCAGAGGTAATAAAGTTTTCTAAGCGTGAGATAGCGTCTTTATCTACACGTTGTGCAAAGAACTCCATATCATCTTTACGCTCTGCTAATACTGCCGCAAAGGTGTATTTCAGCATTTTTTCTGCAAGGGCCGCGATATCGTTAAGATCAGCAAATGCCACTTCAGGTTCAACCATCCAGAATTCAGCAAGGTGACGACTGGTATTTGAGTTTTCAGCACGGAATGTTGGGCCGAAAGTATACACTTTGCTTAATGCAGAGGCGTAAGTCTCGCCATTTAATTGACCTGATACGGTTAAAAACGCTTCACGGCCAAAAAAGTCTTCACTGAAATCAACTTCGCCTTTATCTGTACGTGGCAGATTGTTCATATCAAGTGTAGAGACACGGAACATTTCACCCGCACCTTCTGTATCCGCTGCTGTAATTAGTGGCGTAGAAACCCAGAAGAAGCCTTGTTCATCGAAGAAACGATGTAGTGCTTGTGCTAATGTGTGACGAACACGAGCAACGGCACCAATTAAGTTAGTACGAGGACGAAGGTGAGCAACTTCACGCAGGTACTCAATACTATGACGTTTGGCGGCCATCGGATAAGTTTCCGGATCATCGACCATTCCTACCACAACAACATTGGTGGCATGAATTTCAAAGTTCTGTCCCTGGCCCGGAGATTCAACAATTTTACCGGTGACTTCCACAGAACAGCCTGTGGTTAAGTGCAGCACTTCATCTTGATAATTCGGTAAATTATTATTAATGATGGCCTGTACTGGATTAAAGCAGGAACCGTCATAGACGGTAAGAAATGAGATACCAGCTTTTGAATCTCTTCTTGTACGTACCCAACCGCGAACGGTGACGTCTTCGCCAACCGCGATACGGCCTTGCAGTACGTCGACTACAGGCGCAACGATCATAAATAAATCTCTCTTCGTTTAATTAAAATAATTGTTTGGTTAATTCACTCTGCCCCTGTCGGACAGTTTTTCTATGTTACTTGCAATAGCGCAGGAAACAAGTAGGAAATTTTAGTTTAAAGAGTCAATAAAGAAGAGAAAAGCTTTTGTATAAAATAAATTGATAAAAATAGGAAAAATATTGATAAAAGTAGGGGTTATGACAAAAGAAAGGGCAATTATTACCCTTTCTTTTATTAATGAAGATTTTTAGCTAATTAACAGGCTTGTTTGACAAGAGGAACATCAAAGGCTTTGCGTAGCTTGTCAACAAAGTCATCGTCTTCGCAAATCGTTTTGCCTGGACTATCTGATAATTTAGCAACTGGCTTACCATTACACTCCACCAGCTTAATGACAATATTAAGTGGCGTTATCTCTGGAATGTTACAAGTGAGCCGAGTACCAATACCAAAGATTAAACGAATACGTTTATGGAAATGTTTATAAAGTACTAATGCCTTTTGAAAATCAAGGCTATCAGAAAAGACTAATACTTTACTCATGGGGTCGATGCCCAGTTTCTCATAATGCGCAATCGCTTTTTCACCCCATTCAATAGGATCACCAGAGTCGTGACGTAAACCTTGATAACTCTCTGCAAAGGCCTTATCAAAATCACGTAAAAAAGCATCCATCGTAATACAGTCTGTTAATGCAATACCTAATTGATCAGGGTATTCATCTAACCAAGATTGTAAAGCGGCGCGCTGACTATTGGCCAGCTCTGGGCTAATTTGCTGATGTGCCTGAAACCATTCGTGAGCTTGTGTACCCACAGGGGCTAATTGCATGCGTTCTGCTAAATGATAATTACTTGTACCAATAAGATAAGGGAAATGATTTTTCAGCTCATCCACAATGGCGCACTGCACATCATAAGAAAAACGGCGACGAGTACCAAAATCCATCAATTTAAAATCGGCTAAGTCAATCTGCTGTTCAGCGGCATCACGGTAAAAGATATCAATTAATTTACGTAATTGATTAACTGCATCATCTGGTGTGATTTGAGGTGAACGAGCACGATGTACAATTTCACTCACTAGAGCCAACAAAGGGACTTCCCATAAAATAACTTCACGCCAAGGGCCCGTGATTTTAATGGTAAGTTGGTTTTCAGGTGTGGTTGAAATGTGGACTTGTTCTGGCTTAAAGCGGAAATGCTTAAACCATTGCAGATAGTCATTTTTGAAAAAAGGGAGACTCTGAAGATAGTCAAATTCTTCATTCGTTAATGACAAGTCTGCCATCATGTTAACTTGATGGCGTAAGGTTGTTGCATATTCACCTAGACGTTCATCACTCCGGCAACGGAACTCAGCAACGACAGGAATATCACTATAATGATGGTAAACCGCTTGTTGCATGTGGAGCTTGTATGCATCGGTATCCAACAGTGATGTAATAATCGGTGTAGCGTCTAAAATCATAGCGCGTCAAGCATCCTCACGGAGCGTTTTTATGTCTGCTAAATCGTTAAGGTTGGAGAGTATACCCGAATATGACGACAAAGCGTCACTATTCAACAATATTTCTCTGCGACATAAAAACAAGCTGTAAAACTTAGATGAGTTTACCACGTTAAACATAATTTGGGAGTATCTTAGCATCATTTATCAAATAAATTGATTACATGCATTAATGAATTATTAACATCCTGTTGACTTTTAATGTTTTCAATTGAATATTCGACTGGCTAAACAGATTTTTGACGAGTAAGCTTTGGCAATATAACCGTTAAATAGTCGTGTTAACTAAAAGGTTTTTTTCTATGACACAACAAAGAATCGCGAAATTTCGCAAAGATTATCGTGCCCCTGACTACACAATCACCGATTTACATCTTGATTTTATCTTAGATAAAGAAAATACCCAGGTTACGGCGATCAGCCAATGTAAACGTCTAAACTCAAATGCGACAGCATTAGTATTAGATGGTGAAGATTTAATATTAAAATCAATTTCAGTTAATGATGTTGCTTGGACACACTATAAAGAAGAAAACGGCAAACTCATCATTGAACAATTGCCTGAGCAATTTACATTAAAAATTGTCAATGAAATTAATCCATCAGCTAATACTGCATTAGAAGGGCTATATGTGTCTGGTGACGCATTGTGTACGCAATGCGAAGCTGAAGGTTTCCGTCATATTACCTATTATTTAGATAGGCCTGATGTGTTAGCTCGTTACACCACAACAATCACTGCAGATAAAAAACAGTATCCTTATTTATTATCCAATGGTAACCGTATCGCACAAGGCGAACTTGAAGATGGGCGTCATTGGGTAACATGGGAAGATCCACATCCAAAACCAAGTTACTTATTTGCGGTTGTTGCGGGTGATTTTGATGTATTGCGAGATACTTTTATCACCAAAAGCGGTCGTGAAGTTGCTTTAGAGCTTTTTGTTGATAAAGGTAATTTAGATCGTGCCGATTGGGCAATGACATCATTAAAAAATGCAATGGCATGGGATCAATCTCGTTTTAATTTAGAATACGATCTCGACATCTATATGATTGTTGCCGTTGATTTCTTTAATATGGGTGCTATGGAGAATAAAGGTCTGAATGTCTTTAACTCTAAATACGTATTGGCAAAAAGTGAAACGGCAACAGATAAAGATTATTTAGGTATTGAATCTGTTATTGGTCACGAATATTTCCATAACTGGACAGGTAATCGTATTACTTGTCGTGATTGGTTCCAATTAAGTCTAAAAGAAGGCTTAACGGTTTTCCGTGACCAAGAATTCAGTTCAGATTTAGGCTCTCGCTCTGTTAACCGCATCAATAATGTACGAGTGATGCGTACCGCTCAATTCGCAGAAGATGCAAGCCCAATGGCACATCCAATTCGTCCTGATAGTGTGATCGAAATGAACAATTTCTATACTTTAACAGTATATGAAAAAGGTTCAGAAGTGATCAGAATGATCCATACCTTATTAGGTGAAGAGCAATTCCAAGCAGGCATTCAAATGTATATTCATCGTCATGACGGTAGTGCTGCAACCTGTGATGATTTTATTCAAGCGATGGAAGATGCTTCTAATGTTGATCTCACTTTATTCCGTCGTTGGTATAGCCAATCAGGTACACCACAACTGACTGTACGTGACAGCTATGATGTGAATAAAAAGCAATACACCTTAACTGTTAGTCAAATGACACCACCAACAGCTGATCAAGCTGAAAAACAAGCGCTACATATTCCATTAGATATTGAATTGTATGATCATAAAGGTAACGTGATCCCTCTGCGTTCACAAGATCAGGCTATTTCTAATGTATTGAATGTCGTCCGTGAAGAACAACAATTTGTATTTGATGACGTTCCAGAACAGCCAATCCCATCTTTATTACGTGAGTTCTCTGCGCCTGTAAAACTTGACTATCCATTTACGGATGAACAATTATCCTTTTTAATGAAATATGCTCGTAATGCATTTTCACGTTGGGATGCGGCGCAATCATTGTTGGGACGCTATATAAAAGAAAATGTTACTCGAGTTCAAAAGGGGGAAAACTGCATTCTTCCTGAAATGGTGGTTGATGCTTTCCGTGCAGTATTACTTGATAAAGATATCGATCCTGCATTAGCTGCACTTATTCTGACATTACCTACGGACGTTGAAGCGGGTGAGTCATTTAGCATTATCGATCCAATAGCTATTCATAAAGCGCTTGGTTTTATTCGTAAAACACTAGCAACTGAAATGGCAGATGAATTCTCTGCTGTTTATCATTCTATGCATATTAGCGCTTATCGTGTTAATCATGAAGATATTGCAAAACGTGATTTACGTAATGTTTGCTTAGGTTATTTAGCAGTTGAGAATGAGCAAACAGGTAACAAACTTGTTGATGCACAATATCACAACAGCGATAACATGACTGATGCTCTTGCAGCGCTTCATGCGGCTGTAATGGCGCAGTTACCTTGTAAAGATGCGCTATTACAAGAGTTCGATGATAAATGGCATCAAGATGGTTTAGTAATGGACAAATGGTTTAGCTTACAAGCCATGAGCCCTGCAAAAGATGTGTTACAAAAAGTACGCAGTTTGTTATCTCATCGCTCATTTACATTAGCAAACCCTAACCGTACTCGTGCATTAATTGGCGCATTTGTAAATAATAACCCAGTCGCTTTCCACGCTGAAGAGGGTTCTGGTTACTTATTATTGACAGAAATTCTGACTGACTTAAATAGCCGTAACCCACAAGTCGCTTCACGCCTTATTGAACCATTTATTCGTTTAAAACGCTATGACGCAACACGCCAAGAAAAAATGCGTGCAGAGTTATTAAAACTGAAAGCACTTGAGAATTTATCAGGTGATCTCTATGAGAAAATTACCAAAGCGTTAGCTGATTAATATCGCGCTTAATATCACTTTATAAGTGAATAAGTAGCGAAAAATTAGCATGATAATCAGATCCCCAGCATAGTCTGGGGATTTTTTATGGCGAATTGTGAAATTAGAGCGTTTACTTTTCATACTTTTATCTATATGATGCACGACGCTTAAATTGTCGTAGACATATCATTCCTAATACCCGATATTCTCAATGGAGATCGTATGTATTATTCCTTAGTAAGGAAGGCATTGTTTCGGCTAGATCCTGAACGTGCCCATGATTTTACCTTCCGTCAGTTAAAACGTTTATCTCATTCCCCATTTCAATTTCTTATTCAGCAATCACTTCCTTCAAAACCCGTTTCCTGTATGGGACTCTCATTTAAAAATCCACTTGGTCTTGCTGCTGGTCTTGATAAGAACGGTGATTGTATAGATGCACTTGGTGCTATGGGATTCGGTTTTATTGAAGTCGGTACCGTGACACCACGTCCTCAAGTTGGAAATGATAAACCGCGTTTATTTCGTTTAGTGGAAGCAGAAGGGTTAATTAACCGTATGGGGTTTAATAATCTCGGTGTTGATAACCTTATTGAAAATGTAAAACAATCTCGTTATGGCGGTGTGCTAGGTATTAATATTGGTAAAAATAAAGATACTCCTGTAGAGCAAGGCAAAGACGATTATCTGATTTGTATGGAAAAAGTTTATGCGCATGCTGGTTATATCGCGATCAATATATCATCACCAAACACTCCGGGTTTGCGTACACTGCAATATGGCGAAGCTTTAGATGATTTGTTATCCGCAATTAAAAATAAACAATTAGAGTTGCAAGGAAAATATCAAAAATATGTTCCTGTTGCCGTCAAAATTGCACCTGATTTAACACATGAAGAATTAATTCAAGTTGCAGATAGCTTAGTGCGTCATCATATTGATGGTGTTATTGCGACAAATACCACATTAGATAAGTCATTAGTCAGTGGATTAGATCATTGTAATGAAGCAGGGGGATTAAGTGGTCGTCCGGTACAATCAAAAAGCACACAAATAATTCGCCAATTAAATGAAGAATTAAAAGGCGCATTACCTATTATTGGTGTAGGTGGAATTGATTCATTAACTGCAGCAAGAGAGAAAATGGATGCTGGTGCTTCTCTCATTCAAGTCTATTCAGGATTCATTTATCAAGGTCCTGCGCTTATCAAATCTATAATTAATCATATCTAAATACATTTTATAATGAGTTAAGGGCTTTTCTTCTGCCCTTAACTCGTTTATATTGCCCCTAGTTGGTTATTTTTTATTAAATTGCACTGATTGTGCTTAATTAATAGTAAAATGAATCCTGTTTTTGTTAGGTGATATTAAATATTTTATTTATGTCATTTAATTTTGATTATTTGTCAGAGTATAAAACAGGTAATGAATCGAAGGGGGATTAATTAGTGATAATAAAACCCGATGATCGCTGGCGTTGGTATTTTGATGTTGAGCAACAAAGATTAATGCTTGATTTAGCCAATGGCATAGTTTTTCGTTCTCGCTTTCCAAGCAAAATGCTAAGTGAGAGTGCTTGCCAATCAGCATCTTTTACCGTCGATGATGCAGCTCTTTATTATGGATACGATGAGCAGATCCGCCAAATAGATATGCCGTCAGAATCAAGAGCTGAATTAGCATTAAATGCATTAATAGCCCATCGTTTTTTAAAGCCACTGATGCCTAAGAGTTGGTATTTTGAAGTTAGCAATAATCCAACTAATCCTTGTTTATCGCAAGTGGTAGAGGCTTCATTAAAAGAAGGTAATGAAACTGCACTTTTTTTAGTGGCAGAAGTGGGAACTCAAGCTTGTTTATGCTTATTAGCGCAACCGCAATTAACGTTATTTGATAGAACACTTAATTTTTGTGACCCAATAAAAATTATGAATGACAGGTTAAGCAATTACCATAAAGAGTCGGAGTCAGGATCATTTTTGTACGAAAAAGTTATTTAACAAAAAGAGTAAAAAGGACTTACTCTTTTTATTATTACTCATTAATTTAACATCCCAAAAACAAATTCACCTTAAACAACACTTCCTAAAATCAAATCTCTATTATTTTTTCTCACAATACATTTCTAGAAACAAATAAAATGAGTTTATCGGTAATTCATTACTCAGGTATTAATAAGATAATTCTTATTAAATAAACTATTTTATTTAAAATAAAAAAAGAAGATAAGGACAAATTACCTTCTTTTAATTTGTGATAAAGATAAGTGTCATTTTTTATTAAGTGAAAGTTTCACATTACCATTAGGAACACAGCTACAGGCTAGGATTTTACCTGAGCGTTATGACTGAGCCAAGATAACCCTTTTTATTAAAAATACTCTTTCATGGAAAGAGGACATGATTGGTCAAGGATTTGTGTGGCTATTAATATGACACTTTGAATAAGAGAAATTTTCTTATGGCGTACTTAATGTTGAATGTGAACTATGAATAAAGCGGTTTATAAATCTCGTATCAAAAAACAGAATGGTCAAATAATAGTGTGTTGCTCATATTAGATCACTATTGTCATTGCATGGTTGAATATAAAAAGGAATTTATATGAGTGAACGAGTCAAACCGATCGAAGTAATGAGACGTAACATTTGCCCTGTATGTGCAAAAATGGACTGTCCATTTTTAACAAAGGATAAGTATTGTAAAGAGATGATGGATGCTTTCAGGGAAGGTGATATACCCAAAGCGATAAAAATTTATTCTCAGCGTTATTTACAGTATGCGGGGCTGATGAGTGGTAGTTTAAAGAAAGCTGTTGAATCATATGATTCTATTGTTCAAATGTTTACTTCGACATCTAAGAAGCAAATCAGTATTCCTGCTGAATTAAATATAGCAATAATATCTGCACAATCTACGTTAATACCAGAAAAGAGTATCAATAAAGCCACATTAGCTCCAATCGCTATACTCACTCCTGCAATAACAACGACAAGTGCAACGTCCGTGACAGAAACGCTGGGGGCTATTTTAGGGCGCGCATTAGGTTTAGGTGCAGGCTTTATGCTGTATTCTCCTCCCGTTGGAGTAGGCAGTGATAGATATCCTTCAGTCATTTACCAAGAATATCCTAAAAACCAAGAAACCGCACTTACTGTGGCTGGGCTGAAATTAAACATCCCTAAAGAGGCACATTTAAGAGATATTGCAAAGCAAAAAGGGATAATTAGTACCTCAGCTACTGTAATCGAACAGGTAGTTAATGGGACGAAACAGATTGAATTAGTGAGAACGGATGCACCAGTTAAAACTCGTGTAGTTGAAGCGAGAAAAACGGTTGAAAAAGGTATTTTTGCTTATACTTTACCAAATGAGAAACAAGAAAGAATAGTTCAGATTGGTAGCGTAGAAATTTTAACGGGTGCAGCATTACCTCAGCCGGAAAGACATAAATATCTACCTGATAAGGTATATGATATTCCTAGGTTTAATAACTTACCTTTAGATGCGCCAACTTTTTTTACAGAAAATGAGAAAGTACAGTCTTCGCTGAAAGAACCTATAATTTTGGTGTTTCCATGGGAATTAGGGATAAAACCAATTTATTTATCAACGGGGAAAAAGGATACCACTCGTCGGGGAGTAAAAGAGCTTGGTCATAGTTATCATCCAGTACCAAGAACTGAAGATATTAAAGGATTGGGTATCCTTAAGCCTGTCCAAGGTAAAACACCTAAACAAGGTGGGGCAGGTAAACTCAATCGCTGGAAAGGTGATAAGGGGCGAAGAATTTATGAATGGGATTCACAGCACGGCGAGCTGGAAGGATATCGTGCCAGTGATGGCCAACATATTGGGGCATTTGACCCAAAAACAGGTAACCAGTTAAAACCAGCAGATCCTAAACGCAATATCAAAAAATATCTATAAGGAAGATGGAATTATGGGATTGAAATTACATACTCAGTGGTTTGATAAAAAAACAGAAGAAATTATAGGAGAGGAGTACTCAAGAGATTTTGGTGATGATGACTTCCTGATTGATGAAACAATTGACCCGAAAGGCGAAAATATCATTAATAATGGAGTTTTTGATTTACATGAAGATTGGGTAAAAGCTATTCAAAAGCATGTTACACATAAAATTGAATTGAATAAGTATCTTTACCAAATTTCTTTTGATTACCGTGATAAGTGGTAATGGGTAAGCATATATAATATCTGTTTATTTCATTTTGAAAGTCTCTTAATAGAGGCTTTTTTATTATGCCTAACTTGTCCTAGCAAAAAAATAAGTTTAACTCACTCATCCTCAATAAAATCCTTTTTATTATCTTTATACTTAATAAGATAATAGTTTTTGGCAAACCATAACGACTGGCAATGTAATGAATATTGAGGAAGCTTACTTGAGCCTAAGAATTCAATAAACTCAGTTATATACGAATGAGGTAAAATTAATCAATTTAATATTTACCTATAACGATATATATCATACATAACTGTGTTTATATTTAGTTTTTTATTTAATTTATTTGTTCATATCAATTTGATTTTTATTATCTTTAAGTGAAAGTTTCACATTACCGTTAGGAACACAGCTACAGGCTAGGATTTTGCCTGAGCGTTTAATTGCTCCAGCTTTTAATGCATTAACATCACCTTCATCTAATTGGATAACACAAGAGCCACAAAGACCCGCTCGGCAACTATAAGGAATGGTATAACCATTATTTTCAAGCTGTTCTAACAGGACTTCTTGGTTATTACCTACGAAAACCTCGCCATTAAATTCAATACTAACAGTCTGTTCTTGTGTGTTTTCAACAATAAGTGTTGATTGTGTTTCAACAGGTGCTGTTACAAGATACTGTTTCGCTTTTTTATACGCTAATACCTCAACAGTATCTCCCACACGAATAATACCCGTTTGACGAATGATGACATTTTGACCAAAATCGACATCACCGGTTTCATCACTACGGAATGTTTGCAGTGTTGCAAGTGGTTCTGTGTTAGGATGTTTTACACCTTTATCAATACTAATTGTGGTCATAATGCAACGGCTACATGGTTTCATTAGATCCATCACAACAGAGCCAACACGAATAGTCTGCCAAGTATCTTCTTCAAAAGGCTTTGCACCTGTTATGAGGATATTACCTCGAAATTGCTCAATATTAATTGAAGCAGAGCAACGCTGTTGTAAGTATTGAAATGAGGCTTCATTAATTAATAAGTAAGGGTAACCATCAGCGAAAGAGACAGCGGTTTCTGGATTTTTTTTCACTCGACGTGTCGATTTTTCGCCAGTCCAACGAAGTTGAACATCCATTTTTAAATAACGACTGAACCACTGATTTATTTCATCTGGCGCCACATACGCGGTAAAATGGTTGCCCCAAACTTCTGTCGGTTGCAATGTGGTCTCAAAATCTTGATAGGTGATAGCAATACCCTCACCATCAGGTGCTTGAATATAAATACCATTTGCCATGACAGTGGGAATAAAGCACAGCAAAATGGGAAATTTTCGTGCCGTGATAAACGTCCCTTCAGGGGTAGTTATCATAAAATCACGATCAAACGTGAATCCGCTCTCACGAGCAAATGCATGAGAAAGTCGAATTCCCTTCATTGATTTAACTGGGTGTATATAAAGGCGTGAAACGTTGATCATCAGTGCTCCCAAAAGACATTATTATTTTTTATAGCCAGTAACTTTATGACAACGTAATACAATTAGCTATAATGCCCAACAATTTTATTTTAGGTGGTAACAATATTATGCGCTCTCTGTTTGCCAGCACAGGCCGAGGTCTGGAAGAATTATTAAAATCTGAACTTGAACACTTAGGTGCTCAGGCTTGCCAGATAACACAAGGCGGTGTTTATTTTCGTGCTGATGATAAAACCATGTATCAGTCTCTGCTTTGGAGTCGTTTAGCGTCACGAATCATGTTGCCGTTAAATGAATTCAATGTTTATAGTGATCTAGACTTATATCTTGGTGTGCAGGCAATTGATTGGAGTGAGATTTTTACTGTTAATCAGACTTTTGCTATCCATTTTAATGGTACGAATGACATTATTCGTAATAGCCAATATGGTGCATTAAAAGCAAAAGATGCCATTGTTGACTCATTTCAACGCAAAATAGGGCAACGTCCTGATGTAGCTAAGCAATCTCCTGATATCCGCTTAACTATCCATCTTCATAAAGAAAAAGCATCACTCTCTTTAGACTTAAGTGGTGATGGTTTACATCAGCGTGGTTATCGTGATTTAACCGGGCAAGCACCTTTAAAAGAAAATTTAGCGGCTGCGATTATTATGCGTTCAGGTTGGAAAACCGATACACCATTAATCGACCCAATGTGTGGCTCAGGAACATTATTAATTGAAGCGGCCATGATGGCGACAGACTGTGCTCCAGCATTAAATAGAGTGAATTGGGGCTTTCGTCATTGGTTAGGTCATGATGAAGCATTATGGAAAGAAGTCACTCATGAGGCTTTTGCTCGTTTTCGTGAAGGCAAAAAGAATACAATTGCTCGTTTTTATGGTTTTGATGTTGATAAACGTGTGTTAGATATGGCAAGAGCTAATGCGCGTAGAGCTGATGTTGCTGATTTAATTACCTTTGCTCATGGTGATGCAGCAAAACTGACTAATCCTGTGTCAGCGGAAGTAAAAGGAACGATTATCAGTAACCCACCTTATGGTGAACGCTTAGAAAGTGAGCCAGCACTAATTGCACTGCATAGTCAATTAGGAAGAGCTATAAAGGCACACTTTCCAGGTTGGCGATTATCGCTATTTAGTGCATCACCTGAATTATTGAGTTGTATTCAATTACGTGCAGAACGTGAGTTCAAAGCAAAAAATGGCCCTCTTGATTGTGTACAGAAAAACTATTTACTTTCTGATACTCCATCAATGATTAACACCGGGCTTGCTGAAGATTTTGCAAACCGTTTGCGTAAAAATGAGAAAAAACTCGCGAAATGGGCAAAACAACAGCAAATTGAATGCTATCGCTTATATGATGCTGATTTACCTGAATATAATGTTGCTGTAGATCGTTATGGCGAAAAAGTGGTTATTCAAGAATATGCACCACCTAAAACAGTTAACGAACATAAAGCACGCCAACGTTTGTTTGATGTTATTAGCGCTACGATGGAAGTATTAGCATTACGTTCTGACCAACTGATTTTAAAAACTCGTCAACGCCAAAAAGGTAAATTACAGTATGAAAAAATGGCTGAGAAGGGTGATTTCTTTTTAGTTGATGAGTTTGGTGCAAAATTCTGGGTAAATCTAACGGATTACCTCGATACAGGACTGTTTTTAGATCACCGTATTGCACGAAAAATGCTGGGTGAAATGAGCAAAGGAAAAGATTTCTTAAACCTCTTTGCTTATACCGGTACTGCATCAGTACATGCGGGGATTGGTGGTGCAAAAAGTACGACGACAGTTGATATGTCTCGTACCTACCTTGAATGGGCAGAAAAAAACTTCCAAGCAAATGGTCTATCAGGTAGACAACATCGTTTAATGCAAGCTGACTGCTTGCAATGGTTGATGCAAAGCAATGAACAATTTGATGTGATTTTTATCGATCCACCTACGTTTTCTAACTCAAAGCGTATGGAAAATACCTTTGATGTTCAACGTGATCATATTGAATTGATGAAACATCTAAAACGTTTGTTGAGAAAAGGTGGCACGATCATGTTCTCAAATAACAAACGTGGGTTCAAAATGGAACATGAAGAGTTAGCAAAAATAGGATTATCCGCAAAAGAGATAACACAGAAAACATTATCACAAGACTTTGCGCGTAACCGCCAAATCCACAATTGCTGGCTGTTAACTCATGCTGGTGAGGAATAATTTACAATGCCGTTAATTAGTTTGACAGGAGCCTATTTATCTTTCAGTGACGCTCCATTATTAGATAGCACTGATTTATTTATTGAAGAAAATGAACGTGTTTGTTTAGTTGGGCGCAATGGTGCAGGAAAATCAACGTTATTAAGAGTGTTATCTAAAGAACAACCTTTAGATGATGGTCAAGTTGTTTATGAGCAAGATCTAGTAACTGCCCGCTTACAGCAAGATCCCCCAAGAGATATTGAAGGCACTATCTTTGATTTTGTTGCCGAAGGTGTTGAAGAAGATGCTAAATATCTAACGGATTATCACCATATTTCTAAATTGATTGAGACAGATCCTTCTGATAAAAATCTCAATAAAATGGCAGAACTGCAAGAAGTACTCGATAGTCGTAATTTATGGTTGCTTGATAGCCGAATTGCAGAAGTCCTAGAGAAACTAGGTTTAGATGGTGAAGCTGAGCTTTCTTCTTTATCGGGTGGTTGGTTAAGAAAAGCAGCCTTAGGACGCGCATTAGTCAGCGCACCAAGAGTGCTATTTTTAGATGAACCAACAAACCACCTTGATATTGAAACAATCCTTTGGCTTGAGAAATTCTTAAAAGATTTCCAAGGAAGTATCGTATTTATTTCCCATGACCGTTCATTTATTCGAAATATGGCAACCCGTATTATTGATCTTGATCGAGGCAAACTCTCTTCATGGCCGGGAAATTACGATAAATATCTTGAGAGCAAAGAAGAAGCATTACGTGTTGAAGAGCAACAAAACGCAGAGTTTGATCGTAAATTAGCGCAAGAAGAAGCGTGGATACGCCAAGGGATTAAAGCACGACGTACTCGTAACGAAGGTCGTGTACGTGCTTTAAAAGCATTGCGAGTTGAACGTAGTGAACGCCGTGAAGTATTAGGTAGTGCACGTATGCAAGTCGAAGAAGCAACTCGTTCTGGTAAAATTGTATTTGAGCTAGAAGATGTTAATTACAGCATTGGAACCCGCAAGTTAGTTCGTGATTTCTCTGCCAAAGTACAACGTGGTGATAAAATTGCGCTGGTGGGGCCAAATGGCTGTGGTAAAACCACATTATTAAAACTGATGTTAGGTGATTTAAAAGCTGACAGTGGCCGAGTGCATTGTGGTACTAAACTTGAAGTGGCTTATTTCGATCAACACCGTGCAACACTTGATCCAGATAAAACTGTGATGGATAACCTTGCTGAAGGTAAGCAAGAAGTGATGGTTAATGGTCGTCCCCGCCATGTATTAGGTTATTTACAAGACTTTTTATTTCCACCTAAGCGTGCAATGACACCTGTTCGGGCACTTTCTGGTGGTGAAAGAAATCGTTTATTACTGGCTCGTTTGTTTTTAAAACCAAGCAATTTACTTATTCTCGATGAACCAACCAATGATCTTGATGTTGAAACATTAGAGTTATTAGAAGAACTCGTGGATGCGTATCAAGGCACTGTTTTACTGGTTAGCCATGACCGTGAATTTGTTGATAATAGTGTCACTGAATGTTGGATCTTTGAAGGTGACGGCGTTATTAATAGTTATGTAGGTGGCTATTACGATGCTCAGCAACAAAGAGCACAAACAGTTTCACTGAAAAGTGAACAAAATAAATCGCGTAATGCACCAGAAAAAGCTGAAAAAGAAGCTAAAACTAAAGATAGCGTTAAAAAGAATACTCGTAGTGGCAACAAGTTAAGTTATCATTTAGCTCGTGAACTTGAACAATTGCCCGCTAAGCTAGAAAGTTTAGAAACACAGTTAAGTGCGTTGCAAGAAGAAGTGAGTGCCCCAGACTTCTTTACTCGTCCCCATGAGGAGACTGAAAAAGTCCTAAAAACACTTGCAGATAAAGAACAAGAGCTTGAAACCGCTTTTGATAGATGGCAAGAGTTAGAACTAATGCAAAGCGGTGAATAAATCGTCAGCCGAAAACGGGGCATCTGCCCCGTTTCACTTTCTGGATTAAATATTCTTTTATTGATCATTAAAAAAATAAGAGGTGTCACTGTGTGCTCTGGTCAACAACATCGTCATGAACATAAGCATGAGCAAATATTATGTCCTCAGTGCGATCTGGTGGTCAGTGTTCCTGAATTAGTGCAAGGAACCAAAGCAACATGTCCTCGTTGCCACACAGTACTAACGGCACGTTGGCGCCAACCTTTTTATCAACCTGTAGCATTGGCAATCAGTGCATTATTTATGTTACTGATGGCAAGTCAGTTTACGTTTGTTAGTATGGAAGTTGCTGGTATTGCTAACAACGTAACATTGATGCAGATCCCAAGAGTGATGTTTAGTGAAAAGTACATTGAATTGGGCGCTTTTTTCTTACTTTTTGTTCAAATTGTGCCCGCTTTTTGTATGGTGGCAATCTTATTACTGTGTACCCCAATCAAGCTACCTAAAAAATTACAAATCTGGTTATCTCGTATTTTATTCCAACTTAAATCATGGTGTATGGCGGAGATTTTTCTCGCGGGGATCTTAGTTAGCTTTGTAAAATTAATGGCTTATGGTGATATTGGTTTAGGGTTAAGCTTTTTACCTTATGTTTTGTATTGTTTATTTCAAATCCGCGCCTTTCAGTGCCTTGATAGACATACACTATGGGAAAAATTAGAGCCTCGCCCTGATTATCCTAATATTGAATCAGGTAAATCGGGATTAAAACAAGGCGTAAGATTATGTCGCTCATGTACTGCGATTTTACCCGCTACGCAATATGAATGTAGTCGTTGTGAAGTTAAAGGGCATGCAAGAAGACCGAAAAGCTTGCAATGGACAGTCTCACTGTTGATTACATCACTTATTCTTTATATCCCTGCAAATTTATTGCCCATTATGGTGACTGAATCGCTAGGTAATAATATTTACTCTACTATTATGGCTGGGGTGATTTTGTTATGGGAAGATGGCTCTTATCCTGTTGCGATGGTGATATTTATTGCCAGTATTATGGTGCCAAGTTTGAAAATGGTAGCAATTGCTTGGCTGTGTTGGGATGCACACAAATCCAATGGTAAAAGAGATCCCGCTAGAATGCACTTTCTCTATGAAGTTGTTGAATATGTAGGACGTTGGTCAATGATTGATGTCTTCGTTATCGCTGTTTTAGCTTCATTAGTCAGAATGGGACGTCTGATGAGCATCTACCCAGATTTTGGTGTAGTGCTATTTGCAGTAGTTGTCGTATTAACGATGTTCTCTGCAATGATGTTTGATCCTCGGTTGACGTGGGATAAATGTACAGCCGATGATGATAAACCGATGATTAAGGAGCCTAAGGGTGACTGAAAAGAATGAAACTGCTTTAACAGAAGCAAGAATTAACAAACTAAAAAGCTGGTCTCCAGTTTGGATCATACCGCTTGTCACCTTATTGATTGGTGCATGGATACTTTATTATCATTTCAGCCATCAAGGTCCAGAGGTTACCTTAATTACTTATAATGCTGAGGGCATTGAAGCTGGCAAAACAAAAATCAAAAGTCGTAGTGTAGATATTGGTTTAGTTGAAAGTGTCACTCTTGATAGTAATTATAGTCGCGTTATTATTAATGCGCGCCTAGATACAGGTATGGATGAGCTATTACGATCAGATACTGCTTTTTGGGTTGTAAGGCCACAAATAGGTAAAGAAGGGGTGACAGGTTTAGGCACCTTGCTGTCAGGTGCCTACATTGAATTACAACCAGGTTTAACTGGTAAAGAGAAAGATGAATTTAATCTTCTTGATGCACCTCCTCTTGCTTCACCTGATGCAAAAGGTATTCGCATAAACTTGGTAAGTGAAAGAGCCGGGCAGTTAAATGCGGGAGATCCTGTTTTATTCAGAGGTTATCAAGTTGGCTCTGTTGAAACCAGTGAATTCAACATTGATAGCAGAGACATGCATTATCAACTCTTTATTAAAGCACCTTACGACAAAATGGTGACATCCAATGTTCGTTTCTGGAAAGATTCGGGAATTGCTTTTGATATGTCTTCATCTGGCGTGCGCGTTGAAATGGCGTCACTTTCTACACTCTTTAGTGGTGGAGTGAGTTTTGATGTGCCGGCGGGTTGGTTGCCTGGTGAACAAATTGCACCTAAAACAGAATTTAAGCTCTACGATAATGAAAAGAGTATTCAAAACTCGTTATATACCGATTATCGCAGTTACATCATGTTTTTCTCTGATTCAGTAAGAGGGTTACAGGCTGGGGCACCAGTTGAATTCCGAGGAATTCGAATGGGGACTGTTGTGCAAGTGCCTTATTACACGAAAGAAATGCAACAATCACTAGATAAAGATTTTCGTATTCCAGTGCTTATCCATGTTGAACCAGAACGTTTTGCCAATGATGTTGGCGAAAGTTTTGATTTTGTTAAAGAGATCTCTTCAGCTTCTAATAATGGCCTAAGAGCTTCATTAAAATCAGGAAATCTTTTAACGGGTGCTCTGTATATTGATCTTGATTTCTATCCAGACGAAACAAAATGGGAAGGGCCTCAAGAGGTCGCTGGTTTCCAACAAATTCCTACTGCTAGTTCAGGTTTAGCGCAAATTCAGCAAAAAGTAATGACATCGCTTGATAAGATCAACAATCTTCCTGTTGAACCGATGCTTAAAGAGATGACAGCGACTTTATCTGAGAGCCAAAAAGCAGTAACTGAGGCAAAAGAAACACTGAAAGCATTAAATGCCATGATTGGCAATGATGAATTTAGAAATCTTCCTAATGATATTCAACAGTCATTGAAAGAGATCAATCGCAGTATGCAAGGTTTCCAACCAGGTTCTCCGGCATACGGAAAAATGATCGATAATATGCAGCAGCTTGATCAGGTTTTAAGAGAAATGCAGCCTTTATTGAAAACATTGAACAATAAAAGTAATGCATTAATTTTTGAGGCGAAGGAAGGTAAAGATCCAGAACCAAAGAGGGCTGAAAAATAATGAGATACATCATTGGGATATTTGTTTTGATGTTAACGGCATGTTCAAGCCAAACTGAGAAAACCTATTATCAGTTACCTGATATTTACCAAACAGAAGTATCAGCACCAGTCACGACAACACAGTCAGCGAAAAAGCCTCAAATCTGGGTTCAGCCGATCCGTTTGTCCAATATGCTGGTTAATGCTGGTATTGTTTATCAAACAACAGATATTAACTATACCGTAGCAAATCAGCATTTATGGATAAATCCACTTGATCAGCAATTACAACAGAACCTCATTTCAGGTTTAACAAAATTATTACCAGGAACCGTTGTTGCGAACCAACCGATCGAAGATAATTTGGCAAAATTAACAGTTACTGTTAATTACTTTCAAGGTCGTTATGATGGGCAAGTGATCATTTCAGGTGACTGGATTTATACTGAGAATAGCAAAGTGATTAGTCAGCCATTCTCCCTTGTGCTAACACAAACAGAAGATGGTTATCCTGCTTTAGTTCGTACATTAGGACAAGGCTGGGAGCAGGTTGTTTCTGATATTGCGACAACAATTCAAGCTCAATACTAACTGACTTAGCATACATTTATTCAAACCCAATATTCTCTTGAATCGTATTTAAGTTGGATATTGGGTTTTGTTTATTTAAAAAACAAAAAAGGAAACTCTATGTTAGAAATGCTTAAAAAGAAATATCCCTCTGCGATCAACTGGTCATTTGGTGATAATGCTCAGTTAGCGGATGAACTTGCAGGGCTGGTGGTAGAAGGAAAAAAAACGGCAACGTGTAGCTCATTAAGCGGTTTTTTTAGTGACAGTGTTAGTCCTGTTATTGGTGGTTTTAGCATTATTCTAAATAGTCAAAATGAGCCTGTTTGTGTTATTCGCACACGTTCTTTGCAGTTAATCCGTTTTAATGAAGTCACTGAAGAACAAGCTAAGAGAGAAGGGGAAGGGGATTTAAGTTTGGCATATTGGCAAGACGGGCATAAAACCTTCTTTACTCGAGAAGGTCATTTTTCAGAAGATATGGAGTTGGTATTTGAAGAGTTTGAATTAATAGAAGTATGTAAGAGGTATTAATAGCTTATTTTACTTTCGACGATGGCTAATTCCTTAATAAAACAAAGGTGATTTTAATAAGGTTTTCTATAAATAAGTAAAAAAAGAGCAAAAAATTATATCGACCAATAATAGCTTATATTGACATTACTTTAAAAATAAATATTATTTTTGTTTATTTAATTTGTCGCTTATCCAAGATAAAAATAGATATTATTATCTAGTATCTTTAAAAATCAATTCAAATCAATCCGTTAAGAGATGTTTATTCTAAGTATTTTAAATTCTAAAATAATTCTACAAATACTTATTAAATAAAATTAATGGTAACAAATGTTATTAAAGTTAAATTTAGCTCGGCTTCACAAATATGACATTTGTATTAACTTCTTTACTTGCTTAAATGCTCAATAAAGCGTATCAATTTATAATGGTTGTTGGAAAAACAATCATTATCTTTCCGCTTAAACTTAGAACGTGAGGATTGTCTAGATATGAAAAGACAGAAACGAGATCGTTTAGCAAGAGCATTATCGAAAGGTTATCAAGCTGGTATGCAAGGCCGTTCAAAAGAGCTTTGTCCTTATTTCGCGATTGACGCGCGTTCACATTGGCTGGGAGGCTGGCGACAGGCCATGGAAGATCGCCCAAGTCTAGTCAAATAAACGACCCGTTATAGTTTAATATTTTAAAATAACTCATTATTGTGGTAGGTCTGTGTCCACATTATTGCTATTTACTAATTGATTTTGGGTTGTTTATCTCATTTTAACTTCTACAAGACTCTCTCAATAAAAATCATTGATTGTATTGAGAGAGTATTTTTCAGCCCTAATATCCTGCATTAAAAAAGCTATTCATATTTCGTTCTACATTTTGCATTGCTATGCGCAACTGCTTATCTTCAATATGAGAAATATCAGGATAATTAGGGCGATTTGTTCTAGCACCTTGTAATAAAAGAGAAACAAGGAGTAAATTATTTTTATACCTATTTATAATATCAATTATCTTTTCTTTATTAATTGTATCCAAAGAGTTTTTGCAATTATCGAATTGTAACAATAGTTTATCATAGCTATAAATAATGTCTTTGAGTGATAAGAAAAGCTCTTGGACATGTTGGCTAAATGAGTCATGACCACCCTCATTATTCATCCAGGTTGGTTCTATACTCACTCTTGATATAAGTTCATTACATTCGAATAATTGGATCGCTATATCTTCTCTAGTAGTTTCTGAGCGCTGTTCTATATCTGGACTCCATTTTTTTCTTATCAATTCAATAATAGACACAAATTTATTTAATATGATAGAGCCTTCTCTTTCTGGTGCAATAAAGGTGTGTACAGCACCACCAAGAATGATACCAAGGATAATACCGATGATACGATCTCTGACTTCTGTTAATTCATAGACTGGACCTGTAGTTTCTAATACAGCAAGTGCGAAGGTGAAGGCGATTTGTATACCTGCATAGCTAATATTTTCTTGCCCTGTCGCAACCCAAGAGCCAAGTAAAAATACTGGAGTCACAAAAAGTAATAAACCAAAAATAGAATCTATTTGATTAGTTATAAACATAATACCAAATAATGCGAGTAGAGCACCAATACTAGCCCCCGTTAAACGCAGTATTATTTTTCTTTGAATATTTCCTAAACCAGGTTGAGCGATAATAAGACAACTTAACATAAAGGTGTGTATACCAGACCAATCAGTTAATGTGTAAATAAAGTAGCTAATTAAAACTGTAAATGATGTTTTTAATGCAAATATAATATATTTACTATTTGTAAAAGCATCATCAACTAAAAAATTTTCTTTTGGTGGCGTTACTTTTTTTAATATGGATTCGACATCAGCATCATTTTGATGATGTTCAATATCTTTAGCATGATTTTTTAATAAAAAATAAATTTTATTTAAAATCGCATTGTTGGCTAACTCTAAATCAGAGAGAGTATATTCTAGCTTCTCTTTTTTATCTAAAGAAGTTTGTAATGTTTTTATAATATTCGATAGCTCAGTAGCAAGTTTTTTATCTTTTTCATTATCATATTCATAAGGTAAGCCAATAGATAATGATCTTAACTCAGAGATTATAGTAACTTTATTAACATAATATTGTTTATCGAATATTCCATCTTTATGTCGCATAATACTAAATCTTAAGTATTTATACATGGCTTGTAAATCCATGCCGACTTTAAGCAAACTATGATCTTCTTCACTCGATTTTATCGATGGATCTATGCATTTATTAATAGTAGATAATTGGTATGATAAAAAATTATGAAGTTGCTTATCTGGTTCTGCGGGAAGTAATAGTGTATTAACAATTAAGGTAACGACAATGGTATAGTTTACAGAAACTAATACCCATAAAATGGCTCTGACAAGCACTTCGGCATCAGGGATAATATCAACTAATGATTGGGTATATATAACAACGATAGAAATAACAAAGAATAAAATACCAACTTTTGTTGTTCGCATTAAGAAAAAACTGACAAGAAAAACAAATGAAGATAATAATATTCGTAAAAATGGAGAGTTCCAAGTAATAATAATAATTAAAAGCGAAATAAAGATTGCGACAAAACCAGAAATAATAAATAAGATACCAATTATTTTGGTAATAACAACATTGGCTTGAGTAAGGAAGAAAACTATAATAATAGAAAGAGGAATATAAGGCACCTGTAATGACAGTGATATAATCACAACCAGCACGCAGGAAATAACGGTGCGTGCCGTCTGGTTTCCTCTACCTGGATAAGACAACAGGCTATTATATAATCTATTTATTAAAGTCTCCTTCATTGTAATTTATGCTCCAGATTCTTTGTCGTGATAAACAATAGCAATAGCGGATGCACCAATACGAAATAAATTAGGATCAGGATTGATAACTCGTATCTTTACAGGAAAACGTTGTGAAACATGAACCCAGTTAATAGAACGACTTACAGAAGGAAGACCACTAATAATAAGGCCACCATCTGTCGGATTTACACCAAAACTGATAGAGTCAACAACACCCTCGAAAGATTTACTGGTATCACTCATAACAAAAAGACGCGAAGATGAACCGTTGTGTATACCTTTCAATTCTGTTTCACGGAAATTTGCAACGATAAACCAATTCTCAGTATCAATAAGTGTCATGACTGCTTTAGAAGGGGAGACATATTGTCCTACGGTTGTTTTTAATGAGGTGACCCTTCCATCAAAAGGTGCTCTAACTTCAGTATATTGAATATTAATTTTGGCTTTTTCTATCAATGCAGCGACTTCTTTGCGCTGAGCTTCTAGCGCTTCAATACCACTAACGGCCAAAGCGGCTTGTTGGGCTTGTAGCTGCATTGATTTATAAGTTGCTTCATCACTATTTCTTTTTGTGACGGCGATATTAAGTTCATCTTTAGAGACATAGCCTTTTTTAAATAAAGGCAGCTTACGGCGATATGAATCATCAGATTGTAAAAATTGAACTCTTGCACTTTCTACCTGAGCTGTAACAGCTTCAGCATTTGCCTTTTGAGCATCGACTGTGCGTTGAGTTAATATTATCTGCTCATTTAAAGTATCGAGTTTAGCTAAGTTATACTTTAAGTCATTTTGGTATATTTGGGGATCGATGCGGTATAAAAGATCACCTTTTTTAACCAACTGATTATTCTCTACTGGTAATTCAATAATTCTTCCATTTATTTCCGGAACCATGTTAACGGTATCTGCATAAATATATGCATCATCAGTACGAGGTGCATTATTGATATTCCAAAGTACGATCCATAAAACTAAAAGTGTAGCTAAAAGGAGTAGAACACCATATAACTTACGTAATAATACCATGTTTCCGCCTTTTTATTTTGGAAAGAACAATAACCAAGTTAGCATTGCTATTAATGCCGTAATACATGGATACACAATGAGAGTAGGGTAAAGTAAAAATTTTAATTTAAATTTAGATAAGAGCACATGCATTAAAATCATACCAATGATACCAACTCCAGAGCATAGTAACCAATCAGGAAAAGACGCCCCAAACATGACAATAGAAGGCGCTGGTGTACATCCTGTTAGGAGGCCTATTATTAATACAACTTGTGTTAATTTTATATTATTCATAGGAGCCTATTTTCTAGTGAGAATTACCTTATTATTACATATAATAGGGTAAGATATGCAAACATAAGTTAAATAAATAAGTGAAAAATACGAGAAAATATTCCTAAGTATTTATATTTATATTTATATTTTTTTTTAAGATAATATTAATACCCATCTAATAGTGATGGTCTGATAAAGAATGATTTGCTTTTAAATACAAATATCGTAAGTAAAACAAGATAATAAACGGCCTATGAATTTAAAGTGAAACACCGTGTTAAAGAAAGGGCAATAAAAAAGCCCGATTTATAGTCAAAATCAGGCCTGAGTAATGAATACTAAAAATTTTATATTATTTAATTCGTATATTAGCCAATATCATAGTGCTTATTATCATATGGTGTTAATAAGCATAGCTCTTAATTAAAAGTTACTAGTATTTTTGAACAAGCCAACTTTTAAATCTTTTGCTTCATAAATCAGCTTACCATCAACATACACTTCACCGTCGGCAATACCCATAATTAGCTTACGATTGATAACACGTTTGAAATCAATTTTATAGGTAACTTTTTTGGCAGTTGGTAATATTTGTCCAGTGAACTTAACTTCACCTACACCAAGAGCACGGCCTTTTCCTTCACCGCCAAGCCAACCAAGATAGAAACCAACAAGTTGCCACATGGCATCAAGGCCTAAGCAACCCGGCATCACAGGATCATTGACGAAATGGCAATCAAAGAACCATAAGTCTGGCTTGATATCGAATTCTGCTTCGATAAAGCCTTTATTATGGGTGCCGCCATCTTCAGTCATTTTAATGATGCGATCCATCATTAGCATATTGCCAGACGGCAGTGGTGGGCCATCTTGGCCAAATAATTCACCACGGCCTGAAGCTATGAGGTCTTCTTTAGAATAAGATTCGCGTTTATCAACCATTGTCTATATAGCCT
Organism: Proteus vulgaris; assembly: GCF_016239305.1. Taxonomy (GTDB): domain Bacteria; phylum Pseudomonadota; class Gammaproteobacteria; order Enterobacterales; family Enterobacteriaceae; genus Proteus; species Proteus vulgaris_C. Next base: position 29,408 of record NZ_JAEHOQ010000025.1, read on the forward strand.
TTATCAAGTGTAAGGTAACAGAATAGCTTACACTTGTACGCTGAACAACTCCGATCACTTGAAACAGAATTATCTGAATAGACGTAAGAACCAAGGCAACTTAGGTCTATCTTGATTATTTGCAAGCATTATACGGTCATGGATCACAGCTAACAAGTGTGCATCAGATTGTTCTGGCTCACATTGATCTTCATGATATGGCTGACGAGTCAGTAATGTTATGGCTTCAGCGACATGTGTTACAGGCCAAATATGAAATTTATCTTCTTTGACGGCTTGTTGAACAATTTCATTTAGCACTAGATGACGAATATTCGCGAGAGGAATAATTACACCTTGTGATCCAGTTAATCCCCTTTGTTGGCAAATATCAAAGAAACCTTCGATTTTTTGATTTACGCCACCAATAGGCTGAACTTGACCAAATTGATCAACCGCACCCGTTACCGCAATTTGTTGGTCTATAGGTTGCAGTGCAAGTGTACTAATTAATGCGCACAGTTCAGCGAGAGAAGCGCTATCACCATCCACTTCACCATAAGACTGCTCAAAAACAATAGAAGTGCTAAATGGTTGTGGTTGGTCTAAACGCAATTCTGAGTTTAAGTAAGCTTGCATGATCATCATTCCTTTAGCATGAAGATTACCGCCAAGCTCAGCTTTACGTTCAACATCAGTAAACTCGCCATCACCAATATGTGCAACACAAGTTATACGAGTGGGTTCACCAATTAAATCAGGATAACCAGGATAGTCTAAGACAGAAAGCCCATTGATTTGGCCAACAGCTTCACCTTCTGTTTGTATCATTACCTGATCTTGTAAAATTTCATCACGGCTACGTTCTAACAGATAACTATGTCGCCATAAGCGATTTTCTTCTGCTTTTTTTAGCGCGTCTGCATTTAGATAAGAATCATGATTAAAACGCATTGCGTAACGGAGTTGACGTAAGATCCATTCTAAATCTAAGCTCAATATCAACTGATCTTCATGTTGTCTTGCGGCTTGTGTTAATAACACTTCCCAAGCATCTGCTGATAAAGAGGGGAGGCGGTATTTTTGGCACAATGCATTTACAAAACCACACCATTGAGAAAGTGCTGTTTCGTCTTCTAAATACATATCGTATTCATATTCGCCATATAAAGCTACGTTGCTTAATTCTGGCTCCATAAATTCGAGCTCTTCAAGACTTAGTCTATCGCCAACTAAAATCACTCGCAGATTGAGAGGCATACTTTCAATGGGTAAAGGCAATGATTGACTATCATTCCAGACAAGCCACTCAAAGCGTTGCTCTTCAACCATTTTTTTTAGGCGAAACCACATTAATGGTTGAGCTAATAAAGATTTAATGGAGAGAACGAGAATTCCGCCATTAACTTTATGTAATAGGCCAGGGCTGACAGTAACATTATCTTTATGACAATAGAAAGAGCCAAAGAGTTGTTCAGGTTCTATCCACTGGCAGCAAGTAATAGATTCTGATGATGAAAATGCACCTTGTACATTTTCTTGCCAATAGATTTTATTTGACTCTGCTTGATAGGCGCCAACAACTGGATAGGTTTTGATCCCTGATTGCGTTAACGTGTCTGTCAGCATATCAAAGTAAGCGGTAGAATCATCGGCTTTTAACAGCATAAATTGGCCTGAATCTGCATTATTTAGCCATTGTAGGCTTTCGTACAGGCGAGGCTGAACCTCACGAAGTAGAGATGCAGGTAATTGAGATGCTGTTTGAAAGAAAGTCTGGTAGGAGGCGTAATCAGGACGTAACGCCTGCCATTCTAATTCGTTGTTTTTCAAGGTTACCGTTTTTATTATTGGTTAGTGAAAAGAGATTTATTAGATGCCACTATAAGTGGGTATCTATCCTGCAATAAGACGGTTCTTTAACTGTCATCAACTGCATAGGCAGGGAATATGTATCGCTACTACCTTATAATAATGAGCTAACAGATTAGTCATCAGGTTTTATTATAGCGACGCACGATTCTATCATAACGTGCCCAGAAAACTATCCCTTATCAAGGCTTGTTATTAATTGATAAAAAAAGACTATCCAAAATATCCTTGCTTATAAAATAGGCGAAAAATTTTAGTTCAGTGGCAGTATTTTTGTAAAATTGTTGATATGCTAGTATATAGTTACGTTGTCACGGGGATTTGTATGAAATATCAACAATTAGAGAATCTAGAATGTGGCTGGAAGTGGGCATATCTTGTTAAAAAGCACCGTGAAGGTGAGTTAATTACCCGTTATATTGAAAAAAGTGCGGCTGATGAGGTTGTTGAGCAATTATTGCTAATAGAATCACAGCCATTAAAAGTTTTAGAATGGATAGATTTGCATATGAATCCTGATCTATCCAATAAGATGAAGCAAACTATCCGTGCTCGTAGAAAGCGGTATTTTAATGCAGAGCACCAACATACACGAAAAAAATCAATAGATTTAACGTTCAAAGTTTGGCAGCGCTTATCGGCTTTATCACAACGCCGAGGAATAACATTATCAGAAACAATAGTACAATTAATTGAAGATGCTGAACGAAAAGAGCAATACGCTTTAAAAGTACACAGTTTAAAAGATGGGTTAATTGAATTATTAGAACGAGATAAAGAAAAGTAATCGATATTGTTTTTGTTTTATTTGTGTTAACGACACCTCTTTTTATTGTGATACTTCATACCTTTTTTATTTATCCAATCTTTGTCTCTCTATTTTTGGTTTGTATATTTATTCTTTCCATAAAGAAAAACCCTGCCTCTGGCAGGGTTTTGAATTCATCAACAGTAGATTATTCTACTATCTGAATTATTTACCAGGTTGAACAACAACTTCAGTTGTACCTTGGATTTCGATTTCAACACGACGGTCTGGCGCTAAGCAATCGATCAGAGCTGAACGAGCTTTAACGTTGTCACATGTGTTGCCAGTAACTGGATTTTCTTTACCACGACCTTCTGCAGAGATGCTGTTTGCAGGGATACCTTTAGATACAAGGTAATCAACTACAGATTGAGCACGTTTTTCTGACAGAGGCAGGTTGTAGTTTTGAGAACCGATACGGTCAGTGTAACCGATAACTACTACACGACCTTGAGTTGGGTCGATGTTAGCCAGTTCATTGTACAGACCATTCAGAGCTTCTTGACCTTCAGCTTTCAGAGTAGATTTGTTGAAGTTAAACAGAACGTCTGAACGCAGAGTAAAGGTTTTGTTCTCAACAACTGGCGCTGGAGCTACAACTGGTGCTGGAGCTACAACTGGAGCTGGAGTGTCTTGGTTGAAGCGGTAAGCAACACCAACACTCAGCATGCCATTGTCTGGACGTGCATTCAGAGTACCTTTATCACCAATGTTGTTGATCCACTGATATTCAACACGAGTAGCGATATTTGGAGTGATCGCGTATTCAGTACCTAATGCGAATACTGGAGAAACACCAGTGTCGTTATTAGAGAAGTTTTTCTGAGTTGGAGCTGGAGAGGTAGCAGCAACTGTTGCAGAAGAATCTGCACGCCATACCATACCACCTAAACGTGTATAAACGTCTAAGTCTTCCATTACTGGATAACTTAATTTAGTAGTTAATTGGATACCTTGAGCACGGAATGCGCCATTGTCATATGAACCTTTATAAGTCATACGACCTAACCAATCATAACCCAGTTCAAAACCTAAGTATTGGTTGTACTGATAACCAGCAAATGCACCTGCACCTAATTGATCACGGTGAGTGTTACCATTACCGATAGAAGTACCATCAAAATGGTTGCTAGTACCTTGGTATTGAGACCAACCTAATTTACCACCGGTATACCAGGTATTGTCTTTTGGAGCTGCTTGCGCTGCAGTTGCGAAAGCTGCCACTGCCACTGCTAATGCGATAGCTGTCTTTTTCATTTTTACGCCTCGTTATCATCCAAGTTAGGCATTTGGCTTTAAGCCTTATTATTTGCCCTTGGTTAAATTATTGTTAGGAATCCAATACTTTCATCAAATGATGATCCCAAAAAATGGGATTTAAAGCATAACCTTAACGACATAAAGTCTACAATGAACTTAAAAAGTTACAAGTAATCCTTTAAAATTCGACTTAAAATTTTAAAAAGATCTGCCTAATTCCACAATGGGTAAGATTCTGTATTTTTGTTAAATTTATTGTAACTATATGATTTAGGTTATAAATACTTTTGACTTATCTTAAATGATATCGAGGTGTTCTGAGTATTAGGAAAACTCTTAAATTTCACTAATGGTAGTGAATTGAATGAATTTTTACGGAATTCAAATGTCGTTTAGATATATTAGTGCTTTCTAAATGGATATTTGTATTAATTTGTTGACGCATGATAAACCCCAAGCTTTTACCTTTACTTGCAGCAGATTCTAATCTTTTCATCTCTTCTGGCGATATTTCTGGTAACCAACCTAGAACGACACTGTAATTACCACTCATTAATGCTTTTTCCATTAAATCAACCGTATTTATTGTATTTATATGATTTAGTTGAATTATTTTATCAAGAGGTAATCCGACATTTTTTAGCCAAGAGCGATTGAGTTTTTGTTGTGGGTTTAACCACAGTAACCAGCGTGATTCATGGCTATACTGTTTTAGTAATGGCAAAAGAATGTGGTTAATAACGAGCGGATTTTGGTAGAGAAGTTCACTTACCATGCCTTGTTTATTATCACTATCAGGATTAACCATTGCTGAAGGGATAGATAGAGGTAATACCTCATTCGAGATCTCTTGGAGAATGGTGTTTTGTCTTGTCGGAGATGATGTTGAGATTTTCATATTTACCTCTGCCTATATGTACTGTATGAATATACAGTATCTCTAAATTTCGCTTAAATCAAGCTCAATTTTTTGAAAGTTCCTCTCAAATTTTATGTAAATCTCTATTTTCAAGCTGTTAACTATTGGCAATAAAAAAGAAATTCTTTATTGTCTTTATGGTAAGTTTTATATGTATGTTTTTGAATTCAAAGATAAAAGATTCACATCAATATTTATGTTGGAGTTTTAATGTCATTTTTACCTGAGCAACGGAAGGCTCATTTGTTATCGCGCATTGCGCAATATGGAGAGTTAACAACAAAGTCTCAATTTGGTGGTGTTAGCTTAATGATTGATGACGTTATGTTTGCTATCACGTCTGATAATCAACTTTATTTAAAAGGAAGTGATTTTTTAGAGACGCTTTATAAGGCAACAAAAATGGAAGCCTATATCTATCTGAAAAAAGGGAAACCAATAACATTACGTTATTATAAAATTACAGATCTTTTATGGGAAAATCAGCAAAAATTAGATCAATATATTGATTTGTCATATCACTACAGCATGCAAGAGTATTTAGGCCAACGAAAAAGGCCATGTCGAATAAAAGATTTACCTAATTTAGGCATTATATTAGAGAAAAGGCTAAGCCAAATTGGTGTTAATAAAGTTGAAGAGTTACGACTTATTGGTGCTAAAGCCTGTTATTTGAAATTAATGCGCAGTCATAATTTAAAAAATAGTGAACTTCTACTTTCATTGGCAGGGGCAATAATGGGGTGTCATCGTTCAGTGTTACCCAATCAGCTTAAAGCTGAGCTATTAGATTGGTATAATGAATTGTCTTTTCAATAAGATAAACCTAGCGACAGTTATTTTCTCTAATCCTCATAGGAAATTAGAGAAAATAACGTCGATTAGGCATTAATGCTAATGTTGTGGTTCAAGCGTACTGGTTATTTCTTCTTGTTCAATCATTTGAATGCAGTTAATGATTTGAGGGAGTAAATCTAGTAATAATCGAATTTGAGTAACGACTAATTGAATTCGCCCATCATCCGCATTAGGTAATGAATTGATCCGTTCAATTAATTCGATATGAGATTGTTTAATTGCTTCATCTTGCGCTGTTTTGCGACGCAAAGCAGCGTCGATATAACAAACAGTATCATTAAGCAACGTAAGTACTGTTTCATCTTCGATTTTAGAGCGATGAACACCAAGTGCCGAAATATAACTAAGCAAGGTGTGATTCAAGCAAAGTAACTGGAAAGCAACCTCTTGGGAGGCTTGATAACTTTTTGGCTCTGATGACATATTTGAGATAAGTGAAGCAAGTTCACCATCACTACTATGAGCATTACGGCGAGCAATTCGATAACCTAAGCTATTATCTTTTCCTTGATAATATTGAATAAGAATAGCATCAAGGTAATAGCAGTTATTTGTCATTGTTTTTTGAATAACAAAAGGTAACTGGCGGAATTTCCAATCAGGCCAAATAAAACTGACTGCAAACCATGCAATTGCACAACCAATTAAGGTATCAATAATTCGAGGAAGAGCGACATCATAGCCTTCACCAAGTAAATTAAAACTTAGTAAAACTAATAATGTAATAAATAGCGTGGCATGTGCATATTGTATCGTTCTAAATGCAAAGAAGAGCGTACCAGTTATAACGATTAAGACCAATTGTCCTTCAATAGAGGGAACAAAATACAAAATAGGGAAACCGATTAAAATACCAATAATGGTACCGCTTACACGTAATGTTAAGCGTCTACGTGTTGCATTGTAGTTAGGTTGGCACACAAACAAGCTGGTTAATAATATCCAATAACCTCGGTCTAATTGGAAAAATTGAATAATTGCATAACCAATACAAAGCACGAGTGACATTCTAACCGCATGTCTAAAAAGTGCTGATTTAGGGGTAAGATGTTCTTTTATTCTTAATGCGATATCTCGCCATCCAGTTAAACCATCATCAGAAAGTTGCGTTTCTTCTTTTTGGTCATGAGATATTTGGTACTGCTCTGTGCTAATACTGCGTAAAAGCGCATCAATCCCTTGAAGATTTTGCAATAAATTATTCAAAGGCGTCATTAATTTCGGTTCTGAGGTTGTATTTTTTAAATGATTGAGTGCATTCTCTAAATAATTAATGGAACGCTCAAGAGCAGGATTATGCTGATATTTTTTATGCCAAAGAATCGATTGTGCAACTTGTTCACAAGCCCGAGCCTGCATAGAAAGTAAACGTTGAAAACGAAAAAGCACATCACTGTGGCGCAATTCATTACTCAATAATTGATACTGGACGTGAGATGAACTGGCTCTTTCATGAATATCTTGAGCCACAAAATAGTAATGAAGCGTAAAGCGACTACTACGCTGACCTCTATCACCTTTTAGTCGGCTTAATAATGTGACTTTAGTTTGATTCATTGTGTCAATAAGCTGACTGTTTGCCATAGCTAAACTATAAAGCGAATGTTGATAGTCATCTTCAATATCAGGATCAAATAAAGTTGCTTTTGCTTCGAGATACGTTGCGAGTTGCTGGTAGCACCGAGTTAAATTATCTTGCACAGGGCGAATAGGAAACAATAAGTGACCAACCAAGGTTAGCGAGTTGTACCAAATAGCACCTAACAGCAGTAAAATAGGTTGCTCATACCAAACAGGGAAAATAGGCATGCCGAGCATAGTGTAGATGGCGATTAATAAAGCACCAAAGGCAATGGTAGCGTAGCGTTGTCCTAACGCGCCTAATAAAATAAATCCCCAAGTTGAAATTGCTAAACCGCAAAAGAATAAAATAGGGTAGGGATAAAGTAATCCTATTGATGCTGATGCAAGAAGAAAACAGCACAAGGTAATGACAAGGTTTTTTAAACGCCCGACAAGTCTATCATCTAAGTCCGTTAATGCCGCCGCGACCACACCTAACGTCAGCGGAATGGTATATTTAGGCTCTTGACCTAACGCCCAAGGAAACAAAGTCGTTCCTGTAAGTGCGATTATTATGCGAATATAATAGAGAAAGTGGCTATTATAGATAAATCGGCGGGCGCCATTTAGCAAAGTGAACACAAAAAGCCCTTAAATAAACAAGATGAAGATAATTACCTCTTAGAATATAGGGTTTATCACCGATAAAAAAGAGCTTAACAACAGACTATTTGTTATTTATTGCAGGAATTACGTATGGAACTGAAATCCACTCCGATGGGACAACGTTTAGCACAGCATCCTTATAATAGAGTCAAATTGTTAAATGCAGGTATTGAAGTCAGTGGTGAAAAGCATCAGTATTTAATTCCTTTTAATGAATTGATTAATATTCACTGTAAAAAAGGGATTGTGTGGGGGGAATTAGAATTTTTATTGCCTGAAGATAAAGTGGTTCGATTACATGGAACAGACTGGGAGGAAACTCAGCAATTCTATCGATATCTATCTCAAACATGGCAAAATTGGAGTCAAGAAATGAGCGAAATAAGTGCTCAAGTTCTTGAGAAGCAACTCCATAATATTACTGAAATTACGCAATCCAATAAATGGATAAAACAATCTAACCTTAGTGAAATTCAGCAATCTATTAAAGAAAGCTTCTCGGCTATTCCACTTCCACTTGAACGCCTTACCCAATTTGATAATTGCCAAGTGCTTTATCAGCAATGTTTAGAGTGGTTAAGACAAGGTGAGTTACTTATTAATAAAGAAAATTCTTCGTGGATAACACAAATGCTAAATGAGCATGCGGAATTTTTTAATACGATTGAATCATCTCCACTCAATGGTTCACAATGTCGCGCGGTTATTAATGGTGAAGAAAATATTTTAGTCTTAGCGGGAGCTGGGAGTGGTAAAACATCTGTATTAGTCGCTAGAGTAGGATGGTTATTGCGCCGAAACCTAGCACAGCCAGAGCAAATTTTGTTATTGGCATTTGGGCGTAAAGCAGCACAAGAAATGAATGAGCGTATTTCAGCGCGTTTAAGTACCGATATTATGGCGAAAACATTCCATGCATTAGCATTATCTATTATTCAACAAGCGACAAAAAAACAACCTAAAATTAGCGAACTTGAAATAAATAGTGAAAAAAGAAGAGCATTATTATTAGGCGAATGGCGAAATCAATGTCAGCAGAAAAAAGCGCAAGCAAAGGGATGGCGTGAATGGTTATCTCAAGAGCTTGATTGGGATATTCCCGAAGGTGAATTTTGGCATGATAAAAAATTAGAAAACCAAGTTGCTCTAAGGTTAGAACGTTGGATTGGTTTATTAAGAATGCAAGGCGGCAGTCAAAAATTACTGATTGAAAGTGTACAACCTGAATATACAGATGTATTTAAAAAATATTTAAAATTGTTATCTCCTTTATTAAAAGTATGGAAACAGGCATTAAAAGAAGAAAACGCGATAGATTTTTCCGGTTTATTACATCAAGCTATCAATCTTATTGAAAAAGGGCGTTTTATTAGCCCATGGAAACATATTCTTATTGATGAATTTCAAGATATTTCACCACTTCGGGCATCTTTATTAACAGCATTAAAACAGCAAAATAAACAAACGTCTTTATTTGCTGTGGGTGATGATTGGCAAGCTATTTATCGATTTAGTGGTGCAGAATTATTATTGACGACCTCTTTTCATGAGTCGTTTGGAGAAGGTGCCGAATGTGCATTAGATACGACCTACCGATTTAATGACACGATTGGTAATGTTGCTAATACGTTTATTCAACAAAATCCGATGCAATTATCTAAGCCTTTAAATAGTCTAGTTAAAGGTAATAAAAAAGCAGTTGTTTTATTATCAGATGATCAGCTTGAAAATCTATTAAATAAAATGAGTGGTTACGTTGGCGACGATGAAACGATCCTTTTACTCGCTCGTTATCATTATTTAAAACCTGAGCTATTAAAAAAAGCTAAGACGCGTTGGCCTAAATTAAATCTAGAATTTATGACTTTTCATGCATCGAAGGGACAACAAGCTGATTACGTTATTATTTTAGGTTTACAAGAGGGCAAAGATGCTTTCCCAGCACCGGCAAGAGAATCAATTATTGAATTAGCGTTATTACCAAAAGTTGAAGATTATCCTAATGCGGAAGAACGACGTTTAATGTATGTCGCATTAACAAGAGCAAAAAAACAAGTATGGCTATTATTTAATAAACAACAGCCATCTTGTTTTGTTTCAGAGCTAAAATCTCAAGGTGTTCCTATACAACGAAAACCTTAGAATTATTTTAATCTTTCTTTTAAATAACCTTCGTAATCAGGAATTTTAATTGTAGATTCTTGTGAAAACAGAGGTGATGAAATTAAAAAGTTTGCGGTTGCTCGATTGGTGGCAACCGGAATGTTCCATACCGTTGCTAAGCGTAAAAGGGCTTTAACATCCGGATCGTGTGGAACGGCGTTCAATGGATCCCAAAAGAAAATCATAATATCGATTTTCTTTTCAGCAATCATTGCACCTATTTGTTGGTCACCGCCCATTGGACCACTTAGCATTTGAGTAACACTTAGTCCTGTGTGGTGGTTAATTAAATTTCCTGTGGTTCCTGTTGCAAATAACTTGTGTAGAGACAGTTGTTCACGATTATTTTGAACCCATTCAAGTAATGAGCTTTTACAGTGATCATGGGCAACAAGCGCGATATTTTTTTCTTTTAAGAGCGTGCGGTCAATTTGTTCCATTTGATACCTTTAAAAATAAATATAGTTATTGTTTCAGCTGTCAAAATACCTTTTTTTTATCTTACAAGCTATGAACGGATCAAGATACTATGATGTATCATAATATTTTTAATCTTCATGATGAACGGAGTATATAAATGGTGGATTCAGACATTTATGACATTTTAAGAAGTGTCAAAACAATTGCACTTGTTGGTGCGAGTAGCAAAGAAGATCGCCCAAGTTATAAAGTCATGAAATTCTTATTAGAACAAGGTTATGACGTTATTCCTGTAAATCCAGGTATGTCTGGACAAACATTATTAGGTCAACAATGCTATACCTCATTAAAAGATATTCCTGTCTCGATTGATATGGTTGATGTTTTCCGTCAATCATCTGCCGCATTAGAGATCGCAAAAGAAGCGATTGAAATTAATGCCAAAGTCTTATGGTTACAAATTGACGTAATTAATGAAGATGCTAAAGAATTAGCAGAAAAAGCAGGATTACGAGTGGTTATGGATCGTTGTCCTAAAAAAGAAATCGAAGCACACGGTCTTCCCTGGTAATAAATCAAAATATAATCGCCGAAAACAAATTCGGCGATTATCATATTTGTTCAGATCACGGTTTATTTCAATTATCTGGTTAATTTCTTAATCGTGGAGCCTGTAATTGGCTACGAATTGACTGTGATAGCTCATCCAGTGAGTCATTATCTAAGTGTTCATCTGAAACTTCATAAGTTATCTGCGCTTCGGCAAGATAAGTATGAACGGGCTGTCCTTCATCATCTTCCATCACAACATGGTACCAAGGTGCTGCTCGCAAGGTCACATTAGATGCAATATCATCCTCATTAGGCTGATCAAGGGAATATTCAGCATCCACATCGACAACAACGCCTAAGTAGCCGAGTAATTTATGTCTAACTTGCTGTCCTATCCCAAATTTGCTGGCGGTCATCATAGTATCACCTCCATATAGCCTTGCTTATTGGTTATATATATGAGGGTACAAAGTGAAATTTCAAGGATTTGAAAAAAATATAATCCTTTGCTTTCATTATGAATAAAGAACCTCACAAAATCAGATTATCTATTGTATAAAGAAAAGACAATAACCTGAGTAGAATTTTTATTTTAATAACACTATCAGGAGAGCATATGAAAATGGGTAGAGAATATATTATTCAAGGACGTGTACAGGGCGTTGGGTTTCGTTTTTTCACTTATCAATGGATGAAAAAAAAACTAATAACAGGTTATGTTTGGAATCGTGATGACGGCAGTGTGGGAGTAAGAGCGTTTGCAAAGGAAGAGGCGTTAAAAGAATTTGAAAATTGGTTAGAAACTGGTGGCCCTAGAAGCGCCAAAATTACATTTTGGTCGGCTACAGCTTGTGAGTATGAATCAATGGCTGATTTTTCAATCCGCCATTATGAATAATATAGTTTTTAATGATTTTTAATTAGCTTTTATTAAAAGCTAATTTTTTAAATACATTTAACGGGTTTAGGTAAACCTGCCAATTTTGTGGCTTGTTTCGCCGGGCCTTTAGGAAATAAGCGATAAAGGTAACGACTATTGCCTTTCTCTTCGCCATATTTTTGCGCAAGGGCTTTTACCAGCATACGAATAGCAGGGGAGGTATTAAATTCTAAATAAAATTGGCGAACAAAGCGGATAATTTCCCAATGTTGTTCTGTCAATTCAATTTCTTCTATTTCAGCTAATGTTGGAACCATATCTTCGCTCCATTCATTGCTATTTTTTAGATAGCCGTGGCTATCTGTCTCGATTTCTTTTCCGTTAAATACAAACATGTGCATTATGACCAATCAAAAATAATAGCGTTAATTTAGCAAAAATAAGGAAAATACCCAAGTAGAACCCATAAATCGTTGATTAATTAAGCCATTGACTTGTAATGCGTTTAATTTTACAGCAAACAGTATAATAAGGCCTTTACAATATAAGCCTAGGTGTTTATATTGCTCCCTATTGCGGAGGGGTGGCCGAGCGGCTGAAGGCAGCGGTCTTGAAAACCGCCGATGGGAAACCATCCGAGAGTTCGAATCTCTCCTCCTCCGCCATCTCATCATCTCCTAGCGTCTCCTGAAGTATCCTAATCCCAAGTAAATCAAGCATTCCAATTATCATTGTCTCCTGAAGTCTCTTAACGTCTATTGAAAGCTCCATTTTTTGGATGTAAATGGGGAACATCATACCCCCTTAATATTTAATACCCCCAATATGAAACTAACAGTTAAGCAAGTTGATAATTTTCTCTCAAATGGATTATAAACAACTAAACTAAGAACAAAAACTGAAGTGCTTAAGATCACATATTGTGCCTCTTGATTGAGGCTTTTCTGATTATTTTGATAATCTCATTAGGAATATTAATATTTTTTGGTGATGACATGAAATCAAAAACATTAGGTTTAGATCTTCTGTATTGGCAATTTGTTGATCTTGCAATAAATAAAGAGTATGTAACAACGACTGATTTTCTTGGAAGATTTAGAATTAATCAAGATAGAGTAAATAAAATAATCTCTGAACTAGAAAAAACGAACGTTATTGTTAAAGACGATGGAAAATATAAAGTCATTGGTTTTCCAACAGAATTGAATTGGCGAGAAGTAAGTTCAACACAACCCCAAGGTGATGAGTGGGGGTTAAATGAAAAATATACAAATGTGCTGACAATAGAAGAGGGTAAAACATTTGTTTATCAGGACTTTTACAACAGAGGGTTCACTGGAAAGCCTGAATTTCTCATAGACATTCATGGTGATATTGCAAAGTATCATGCTGTTAGCTTTGGTGGTGTTAATGAGCGATTGAGATATGCGTATTTATCAGCTTACTGGCCTAGAGAAACAATAGTTGCTTTTCATTACGATGAGGAAATAAAAACCTTATTTATAGATGTAGACCTGCCTGAAATTGAGGACACACCAGTATCAAATGGTGAAAGACTAAAAACCGCAGAAGAATATTATTATGATTACGCGAGGCATGTTCATGCTATCGCTCTAAGAGTATCTGCTATCGGGTTTATGGTTTGCACAGAAATAGAGAATGTCATAGTGGCTGGGTATTCTCAGATATTTAATCATGAAACTGGTGATGAAGATGATCTCTATTTAATCAATGTAAAATTGAATAGGGATAAATTTGAAAGACTGTCTATTAAAAACATCTCCATGTGTGATCCTATTCAGTATCTATCAGGATTTGAAGCATTAGTTAAGATGAATAAGAATTATAAAATGAATGCAATCGACCTGAAATGGTAATTTGCTCCCAATATCATCATTTATAAATAATTACACTAAAGAAAATGAGAATAGTGAGGACGGGATCGGGATGCTAAGAAAAAGCTAAGTGCGTATGGTGAGGTAAATGTCAAAGAAAAATCCAGTGGTCGTGAATTTAATAAAAATAAAGCTGGTGGGCCAACTAAAGATTTAGACAGGAAAGATGTAAAAATTTATCGTGATCGCGTTGATAAAGTAAAATTGCACAGAGTATTTTGGTGAATCAGCTGATAACAAGGAATTGATGGATCGACTGGAAAAATATTGCGTGGAGAAATAAAAGCTACTGATATTAACAAGTGGTTTAATACACATGAAATTAGAGAATTGGAACGGTATCGTAATTTAGGTATTAAAGATGGCGAGATCCCGAGTAATATTGATGAGGTTTGGAATAATACTCATACAGCGAAGCGAGAAGACTATGATATCAACGAACGGACTCAGCCTTTATATACACCAGAGGATATAGAACTATATGATAAACCTCAGGAAATAAAATAATATTGCATTATATTTTATAGGTGAGAAAACAGTTAGTAAAACTCACCTATTTAATACCAAAATAATTTAAAAAACTTATTTATTTATTTCATTATTTTTAGCTTGAAGGTAATCAGTGAGAAATGCTTGAGCATTACCTTCATGGGATATTCCTTCAGAGTAACTTACTGATATAGATTGAGATTCTCCTGGTATATAAAGGTTACCACAGCACTTATTCTCAATAATTAGAGCAACAAATTTATTTCCATTAATGTTTATTGAGTATCGGGTATCTCTGCTTGTTTTTTCAACTTGCATCTTCTGAATTTTTAAATTCCAGTCATGGTCAATACCTTCGATCTGTACTAATGCTTCATTAGCATTACGCTCACCGATACGTAGGGTCCAAACAATCACTCCTTGTTGACCTTTATAGGCAATGACATTATCTGCGACATCAGGGCGTTGTTCTGCATGTGCGCTCCCTATAATGCAGGTAAATAATATAACGATTAAAGCTATTAATTTTTTATAACTAGCCATATTCCTTTATCCTAATCTGTTGTTATATATAAATAATTATTTAAATATCAATGATTAATTACTATGATGTTAGTCATCATAATAGATTTGTTTATTTTAAAACATAGTACAGAGTTATTATTAGGATATTTCTTGTTTAATTTCCAATGAAATATTAATCAATTCTTATTAAATAAAAGTAATATAATAAAGATGGATACAGAGAAGTTACACTTCTCTGTATTTTTTTATTTGATTCAGTTTACAAAGATAAAATTCGTTCAGAGATCAGTGACATTAATTTCTCCGATTGAACATCAGTAATTATCATCGTATTCATACGACATTCATTTAAATTACCATTATTTTTAGGTGGTCTTAGATCATCATGGACTGTTGCAAAACTTAAACCAAAGAGTTTGCGTGATTCATATTCAATATCAATATGTCCATTTATACCAGTGAAAATATCTGGGCGGATTAGATAACCTATTACACAGGGATCATGTAAGAAGGGATCAAATGCAGCATATCCACGAGACATTTTTGCGGCTGTTCTAGCAATAACATTACCTTGCTCTAATGACTGGCATAAACCTGCTCGGATATCAGCTTTATGAGTGACATCTAATCCCAACATAGTAATGTGTTCTGCTGTATCAAAGACAATATGTGCCGCGTGTGGATCGACATAAAAATTGAATTCGGCTGCTGGTGTTATATTCCCATTACAGAATGCGGCCCCACCCATTAGAACAATATCTTTCACATTATCCTTAAGCCTTGGTTCTTTTAGCATTGCCATGGCGATATTGGTAAGTGGGGCTGTCGGGCAAAGGGTGACTTCTTTAGGGTTAGACATTACAGTATCAATGATAAAATCGACAGCATGTATATCGGGATAAGTGTAATTAGATTTCGGTAACATTACACCAGCAAGGCCATTATTGCCATGTACTTGTGTTTTACTTCCTCGACGCGCTATCAAAGGTCGTTCACATCCTCTAGCTAAAGGGATATCAGGGCGTGACACAAATGAAAGAATATTACGAGCATTCTCATGAACTTTATCTAACTCAATATTTCCAGCTACTGTTGTGATCCCCAGCACTTTTATTTCTGGTGATGCCAATGCGAGTAAAATAGCAATAGCGTCATCTACACCCGGATCACAATCTATAATAATTTTAGTCATATACTTCTCCTTTGATAACTTACATAATGCATTGAATAACAACTAGAATTAAAAAGAGAACTTATAAAATAAATATCAGCTAATAAAAATACCGACCATCGTTGCAGATAAGCAACTCACCAACGTTGAACCCATGATCAGTCTAAAACTATTCGCCGCTATCATTTTTCCATGTTCCTTACTGATACTGGCGACACAAGCGATAATCATTCCGACTGAACCAAAATTTGCGAACGAAATCAAGAACACAGAGATAATGGCTTCTGTTCTCGGGCTCAAATCCTCTAATTTGATATAATCAATCATTGCAACAAATTCATTTGTTAAAATTTTTGTGGCAATAATTTGCCCAAACTCAATACTGTCTTGCCAAGGAACACCAAGCACAAATGCAATAGGAGAGAAAATATAGCCAAGAAGACCTTGGAAACTTATTCCTATGAGGTGTAAAAAAATATCATTCAACATGCTAATTAGAGCAATAAAGCCAAGAAGCATTGGAACTATTGCTAGAATTAATTTAAAACCATCGAGCATATGTTCTGTTAGTACTTCAAAAAAACTATGATGCTCATTTTTAGGGCCAGAAAAATTGTTTGATATCTCAATAGGATCGTTAGGGTTAATAATGGAAACAATAACGAAAGTACTAAAAAAATTTAGACAAACACCAATAAAAACAAACTGAGGTGATAACATTTGAGTGTAAGCACCTAATATTGCTATATCGACAGTAGACAGTGAGCATGCGGCTATTGTGTACATTTGTGGTTTTGTTAAATTGGGTATGTATTCTTTAATCGAAACATATACGGCCATCATGCCTACAACGACAGCACTAACTGCTGAAAAAGATTCAAGTTTACCTACTTTGGCTATTTTATTAATAAGGTATCCGATAGTCAGAATAATCAATCGTAGAATACCAAAATATTTTAATATCCCAATAATTGAACAAATAAATACTAAAGGCATTAGAGCAACAATAACAAACACAATAGGTGTTTTAGTGCTTATATCTCCAAATACAAAATCAATTCCTTTATTTGCATGATGTACTAAATACTCTATACCTATATTCGTCATATTAAGAATTGTGATCCCAATAGATGTATGTAAAAGTATAAAAGCTACGATGGCTTCTATTAATAAAAGAATAATAATGGGAATGAATTTTCTTTTTATTTTATTAGCATTAAAACTAATAGAAGATGCCACTATAAAAATTAAGAGAAGGCTAATAATGAAAATTAAATATTTCATAACGACCTCGATTATATAATTTATTAACGGGGTGGGTTATTTATGCGCTTCCCTTACATACACTCTTTTTTTAATCTGGCATCAACACTTGTTCGAGATGGCATTGATGATGCACCTTTTTTTTCAACAGCCAATGATGCATAAGCAATAGAAAATTTAATTGCTTCATCCATATTTTTACCTTCTATTAATTTTGCAGCCAAAGCACCAGTGAATGCATCGCCTGCACCACTTGTATCAACAACAGACGCACTCATTGCTTTGTAATATTTCATCGTGCTACCGTTGAAATAAAGAGCACCACTATCACCAAGTGTCATTACTATTTCTTTAACACCTAAGTTATGTATTGCTTTTATGGCTTCCTGTGCTGAAATAACGCTATCAATTTTAATGTTTGATATTAGTTCTGCTTCTGTTCCATTTGGTATTAATAAATCAATAGATGGCAAATGTGAGACAATTTGATCTGAATAGGGCGCTGGGTTAAGAATGACATAACATCCCGATTTTTTTGCTATTTCAATCGCAAATTTGGTCGCCTCTATATTATTTTCTAATTGAGTAAGAAAAATTTTTGCCGATTGCAGATTATTAATATCTGAAAGAATTTCAGCTTTAGTGATTGTTGCATTAGCTCCTAAATCAATAATAATACTATTATTGCCGGTGGCGTTCTCAACCATAACTAATGCATTCCCTGTCTTTGCATTAGCATCCTTAATTAATGTGTATGAACTTATTTTTGTAGTACCGAAATATTTTTCTGCGGTAGCGCCAAATGAATCGTCGCCTACTTTAACAAAAAAATGCACATGATCATTTAATTCAGAGGCTGCAACCGCTTGATTTGCACCTTTCCCTCCAGGGAAAAAATTTGTAGAGATTGCTTTGATTGTCTCTCCGACAAAAGGGAATCTTTCAACTTCTGTGACAACATCTAAATTGAAAGATCCTAGAATATATAATGAGCATTTATCTGCAGTTTTTTTATCTCCATTTCGTGCTTCGCAATTAATTTGAAGTACTCTGGTTTCATCAATAGTTCTATTTATTATTGGTTCTAATTCAATTTTTTGTAATCGCACACCACCATGAAATTTAGTTGCTATACCTAATAACTGTAATTCATCTATGTATCTTCTTACTGTTCTTTCCGATACATGAAGTAGAGCACTAAGCTCTTTTACGTAGATAGAATTATCTTTCACTAATTTTTTTCTGATAAATGCAATACTACTCTTTTTTTTCATATCACCCCTCATTTGTTAAAAAATGTTTCACCATTTGTTAAGATGATAGAGATTAATTAAGTTTATTCTGTATGAGTAGTCACGTTTTTTGCTCGTAATTGGACAGTTATCTGTCCATTTAGATAAATTTTTAGAAAAATATGCGGTAAACGAAGTTTGCTTATGTTGGATGATTATCTAAAATCATTGAGAATTATTTACTGATTTTTAATTTTTCTATGATTGAAATGATTGAAATGATTGAAATGATTGAATATCTAGAGAGTGGATAGGAGAATTGATAGTTTTTAGCATCCACTAAAGCGTAAAAAGAATGACCAATAAAGGTATGCTAGTGTTATCGCTATGTATGTGTATTTTAATTTTTGCTTTCGTTCACATAATAAAAGACAAATACAAGGAATTAAAACGAGGATAGGTTCGATAATATATCTTCCGTCTAGTGGAAGCTGACACAGTTGTTTTATATCACCACTGTCTAACATCCATTCGTAATCTGAGATTGAAAATATTCGGATCAGAATTAATAAAAATATAAGATAAAGAAAGAAAAATAACTTCGATAGTATTTTCATATAAAATTTAATTAAATCAAAGTAATTGACTGAGTAAAATAAAAATTAAACAAATATCAGCGATAACAAGTAAGACGCCAATAAGTGTTCTGACTAAAAGGCATGAAAGTGTTGTAGGAGGCGCTTTAGGAAATAATACAGAAAAAGACCAGTGTGCTAGTATCGCAATCAAAAGTATAGCAAGTGTCATATAACTGATAAAAAATACCATCATTAAATCCTTTGTCTAAGTGTTATATTTTATTCTAAAAAAGAATACCTTTGTTTTTTTATAGATTTTTTATAAGTATAATTTACTATTGAGATAGTTTTAAGGATGTTTGCATGATGAGAGTCATTAATTTTGTTATTACTCTCTGGATACTAAGAGATTTT
This sequence comes from Proteus vulgaris, assembly GCF_016239305.1. GTDB lineage: Bacteria > Pseudomonadota > Gammaproteobacteria > Enterobacterales > Enterobacteriaceae > Proteus > Proteus vulgaris_C. Next base: position 48,915 of record NZ_JAEHOQ010000025.1, read on the forward strand.
ATACCAATTTCTAATTAATATTAATCATTAATTAAGTTGTTTGCTCTTTATCTGTATAAATACAAGGTTTAAATAGACTAATTATGATGAAAAATGAAAATTAGTTTTAATATTATTTATTTTTGGGACTTTTTAATCTATCCAAGCAAGTGTTGTACTTGAATCTACATACATTAGAAAGCACTTAATAATAGTTTATTAAGTGCTTAAGATAGTTGTTATTAGTTACGTGCAATAATAGGTTTCTCTTTACGATTAAACCAACTTTCACGTAATTTATCGTAGCTAAGATTAAATGTATAAGTATAAAAAAGGAAAAAGACAAAAAAACCAATTTCTAATAAAAATGCATTCCATAATGACATATTTAATAAAAGTGCCAATATTGGTAATCCTATGATCACAAAGCTAAATTCAAAACCAATTGCATGTATAATCCGTATTTTTGTTGGTCTTGGGCCTTTAGATAAAGGCCAATAATGATCAAAGATCATGTTATAAAAAAGATTCAACAACATAGCTAATGTGGATAAGACAATAGCGACTGTACCCATCTGAAAAATTGAGCGTTCCAAAAGCCATGCACTAAGCGGTGCCGTTATGGCAATAGCAATCGCTTCAAATGAAACAGCGTGAAAAACGCGCTCAGTAAATGTTTTTTGATATTGGCTCATATCTCACCTCAAATTAATTGTTTAACAAAAAACGAGTGCAATTATTGGTGATATTTTGTATATATACAAAATAGGAGCCATCGAAAAAATCGATACCATAATGAACTATTCTATAGAAACTTTGCGTACATTTGTTGAAGCTGCTTCATTAAAATCATTTTCTGCTGCAGCACGAAAATTAAATAAAAGCCAATCTACAGTTAGTAGTACGATCGCCGGATTCGAAGATGATATGGGGTTTGAATTATTTGAGCGTAAAGGACGAGAATCAACGCTGACTTTTGCAGGACAAAAAGTGTTGAGCTTGGTTGAAGATATATTAGCGGCTGATGAACGACTACAGGCATTAAGAATAGAGCTATCGCCAGAAATGGAGCCCCGTTTAAGTTGTGTATTCTCTGATATGTATCAACCACCTTATTCAGAGCAACTTTTGAAAATTCTGGATAAAGAATTTCCACATCTTGAATTTGAGTTTCTTGTTGCTGAGAATGATGATGTGATTAATATGCTGCAAAATAATCAGGCGCATATTGGTATGATGGAATCACGAGTAGAATATCCTGCTGATATTGCCTTCGCTCGTTTACCTGTGAGTGGTAAGTTAGGATTATATGCACATAAAACGCATCCACTTGTGAAAGAAAAGAAAATTAACTATCAGCATTTAACAATGCATCGTCAATTAAGACTAAGCAGTCGTGCTCAATTTGCTATTAATAGTGAGAAGAATTGGCTAGCACCTAACTATTTATTATTACTTGAAATGGCAGAACAAGAAATGGGATGGGCAATATTACCCACATGGTTAGTTGAGCAATTTGGACATGATTTGTTAGTCAGTCTAGATTATGACCAATTTCCCAAGAAAATAGATATTGATTTAGTATGGTCAAGAAGTAAACCACCAGGAAAAGCAGGATATTGGATGATAGATAGGCTCTTGAAAAATGATCTTCAATTTTCTCTCTAGACATTAATCAATCACCTTCATTATCAGAGATATAGTGAAGGTGATATATTCCTCGCTCGACGCCAGATCACCAGCCACAAACATTTGTTTCTTCATCCATATCATAACCACGTACAATATTGATAAGATCTTTTACTATTAAACTAGACATATCAGCGTCTAATAAATCAGTTAAAAAACTGTCTTTATCAACAGAAACACCGTTATTTTTGTTTGTTAATACTAAGGTAAGTTCTTGTGAGTCAATATTTACCTTATTTTTTAGTTCATTAATTAAAAGTAAAATTTCTTTAGCCGCAACTTCTGGAATATATAAAATTTTAGGGTTTAGAAATGTTTTTTGAGATTTTTCTTGGCCATTGGCATTGATTAATTCTAATAAATAGCCTTTATTTTCATTATCCATATTATTATTTAACCTTCGGCAAGTATTTTAGGATCGACATAAAAATCGACATTAAAAACAGTATCTTCAGTTTTTGCTTCTATTTTGTGCCATGTTTCTGGCGGGAATACACCAAACTCACCGGCATTAATCACTAATGTTTCTGTTGGCTCTGGGCTAATTTCATCTGCATATGCGTAATAAACAATCATTCCTTGCATAACAGATAGCTTAGGGTAGACCCCTTGGCGAGTTCCTTTATCTAAATGTCTTTCCCAAATCGATTTAGGAGCGGTGTCTTTGGTCCAAAGAGGTGTTGATCGTACATGGATATAGTGAGTGGGAATAATAATTCGTTCCATTTTTCCTCCCTAAAGTGAAGAGATTAATTTTTCTATTTTTATCTTAGCTAAGATGAAAAATTACTGCTGATAATGCAATAAACTATTGTACTGTTAAATAAAATCTACCTCTTATAATAAGGCATTTCAAATGCAATTTTATAAAAAAAAGTGACAAAATGACTCTATGCTTATTAATACCTTGTTTTATTTGGTTAAAATATTTTTTAAAGTTTAAATTATTTTTTATCAAAAGGTCGTTTTTTAAGCATTTCTTAGGTGTTATTATCAATGTTTACTCACCAACATAATTTCTTTGTTCTATAATTAATCAAGTTTAAGGTATTAATATTTAATTCATTATTTAACATAATTGAGATATCACTATGGAATTAAAGGATTACTACGCCATAATGGGTGTTAAACCCACCGATGATACTAAAACGATTAAAACGGCTTATCGCCGTTTAGCTAAAAAATATCACCCTGATGTAAGTAAAGAGCCGAATGCTGAAGAGCGCTTTAAAGAAATTGCTCAAGCGTGGGAAATATTAGGGGATGAGCAACGAAGAGCAGAATATGATGAGCTTTGGGCACATCGTAACGATCCTAAATTTAAGCAGTTTACACAACAACATTCAAATACAAAAAATCAAGAAAGCTTTAGCCAAGAAGATTTTGATGATATTTATGCATCATTTTTTGGTCGACGTTCTCCATTTGAAGAACAGCAAACTTACCAATCTTTTAAACAACGTGGACACGATTTAGAATTAGAATTAGCCGTGTTTTTAGAAGAATCACAAGAAGAACATAAACGAACAATTAGTTACCATTTACCGGTTTATAATGTTTTTGGGATCGTAGAAAAAGAAATTCCTAAAACATTAAATATTAAAATTCCTGCAGGTGTCATTGATGGACAGCGTATTCGCTTAAAAGGTCAGGGAACATTGGGTGAAAATGGTGGAGAGAATGGTGATTTATGGCTAACAATTCGTATTGCACCTCATCCTTTGTTTGATATTAAAGGCCATGATTTAGAAATAGTGGTTCCAGTTGCTCCTTGGGAAGCGGCCTTAGGTGCAAAAATTTCTATACCTACAATAAAAGAGAAAATCCTATTAACTATTCCTGCGGGAAGTCAAGCAGGACAAAAATTACGTATTAAAGGAAAAGGATTGGTTAGTAAAAAGGTTAGTGGCGATTTATATGCAATTTTAAAAATTGTGATGCCACCTAAATCGGATGAAAAAACACGCGAATTATGGCAACAAATTGCAGATAGCCAGACCGATTATAATCCACGTAAAGACTGGGAGAATAAATAATGGGTCAGTTAACAACAACTATATTCACTGTCACTGAATTTTGCCATCACACTGGAATATCAAATGATGAACTTAAAGAGTTTGTCGCACTTGGCGTGATTGAGCCATTAGAAATTGAAACTCAAGAATGGTTTTTCGATGATAATGCGCTTGTGGTGACACATCGTGCATTAAAACTTCATAAAGAGCTCGCATTAGATTGGCATGGTATCGCTATAGCTCTAACCTTATTAGATGAAAATGAGCAGTTAAAACAAGAAAATAAGCAATTACGTCAGCAATTAATGCGATTTATAGATGAATCATGATTAATAAAATAGCCACTAAACGTATAAATATCTTTAGTGGCTGTTTTTTTATTTCTTACTGATTGATTTAACTTATTATTTTCTACTTTTTTATTTAAACACTATCATAAGATTGCTATGTTTTAAAAATGAGCAATATGGCGATGAGATCACATCTATACATATAACTATTAAGTTATGATTTATATAAATTATTAATTATTACTTCTTCTTGTTTGTTAATTGGGATTTACTTTTTATAGGGAAAAATAATGCAGCCGATCCAAATAAATAAATTAATAGAATGGCGTAGGACTTTTCACCAGTTTCCAGAAATTGGTTGGACCGAGTTTGTGACAACGGGCACGATAATAACGTTATTGCGTGACATGGGGGTTGAGGTTAAAGCTGGGCCACATATTCTTTGCCGAGAAAGTATTTTAGGTCGAGATGAAAAACTAGTTAAAGAAGCAATCAACATTGCCAGAGAGAAAGGGATCAGTACTAAGTTATTAGCTGAAATGGAGGGTCTTACGGGATGTATGGCTATTATTGATACAGAAATATCTGGCCCTACATTTACTTTTCGTTTTGATATTGATTGTGTTTATGTTCAAGAATCAAATGACGAAAATCATCTCCCCTATAAGCAGGGGTTTGCCTCGAGTCGTTCTGGATTAATGCATGCTTGTGGTCATGATGGGCATACTGCGATAGGGCTTGGTTTAGCACATTGGTTAAAACAAAATATTCACGTTTTACGTGGAAAATATAAATTAATATTTCAACCTGCCGAAGAAGGGGTGAGAGGTGCTAGAGCAATAAGTGACAGCGGGATCTTGGATGATACTGATTATTTTATGGGGATGCATATTGGATGTAATTTAAAAAAAGGTGAAATTGCGCTCGATCCTTTTGATTTTCTTTGTACAACTAAATTAGATATTTCTTTAAATGGAAAAGTAGCTAATGCTGTCGATGAGCCAGAAAAAGGAAATAATGCATTAGTCGGAGCCTGCTTTTTAGCTAATGAAATATTAGCAACACCAAGACATGGTAAAGGTATGACGAGAGTCAATGTTGGAACCTTAATTGCAGGTGAAAATCGTAGCCTTATTCCTAGCTCGGCGAAGATGCAACTGGAAGTACGTGGACAAGATGCTGAAATAGCAAAATACTTATTTGATAATATAAAAAAATATACTGCTGGTATCGCATCTTCTTATTACTTGGATACGAAAATAGAAATTACTGGTGAGGCGACAAATTTTAGAAATGATCCTGAAATGATAAACCTCATGCAAGGCATTATCGATACACATCCAGAATTATTAAATGTTACATTACCCTTGGGTGGGAGTGAAGATGTCTCACTGATGGTAAGAAGAGTACAAGATAAAGGTGGAAAAGCGATATTCTTTTTAGTGGGCGCAGATCAAAGAGATGGGCATCATAAAGAAAAATTTGATATTGATGAAGAGGCGCTTTCCATTGGTTTGACACTTATTACTGAAAGTGTTTTATCTATTCTTGATATACATAAATAATAGAAAGGTCTCTTCTATTTGCTGATATTGCATAGAATGAAATCATTAATAACTATTTAATGGGATTTGAAAATAATGAGTATTTTGGTTGATGCTCTTGGATAAACTCAATATAAAGTTGTGTTTCATGTTCTGTTTTTTTCGATGTGAAGAAACAGATATTACTCTTAATTGTTGGCGTAATTTCCTTATAAGCAATACCTTCAGTTTCAATAATAGGGAATGAATTAATTAAACTTATTCCTAATTCATTTTTTACAAATGTCACTGCTGTTTCTTGATCTGAGACTTCAGCAATAATATTAGGTTTAGACTTTGATTTATGGAGCATTCTGTCAATAACAGTACGACCAATATTACTTTTAACTAATGCAATAAAAGGCTGATCATGTAAATCATCTAATGTGAGCGTATTTTTTGTACATAGCTCATGCGATTTAGGTATTGCACAAATAATTTGAGTCTCTCTCATTGGTATTTGTGTTAAATTATAATTGCTATTAATTGTCATATTGTCCGTAATGGCGATATCTGCTTGTTCTTTTGCAATTAAAGACAATAGTTGTTCACTTCTAGATATTTCTAAATGAACATTAACTTGATATTTTTTGATAAAAAGAGCAGTGATTTGATTTATAAATCCATAAGCTAGTGTTGGGGGAACTAAAACACGTAGGCTTCGTTTTTTTTCTTGGTGATGAAAATGGCTTAATCGGCTGAATGATTCGGCTATGTTGGCGATTTCTTCGTAAAGTAACAGTGCATCAGAGTTAGGTATGAGCTTGTTATTTTCACGAGTGAATAATTGTTTACCACAACGCTTTTCTATCTGATTTAATGTTTGGCTTACAGCGGGTTGAGAGATACCTAATTGCTCTGCGGCATTAGTTACACTCCCATGGTCGATCACAGTTTGTATAATTTCAAGGTCGCGCAACGTAGCCCACCCTCCTGACCAAGAGGTTCTTTTTATATTAATTGCCATCATGTTTTTTGCTTTAGTCTGTTTATCTTACATACGATTATACTGTTAATAGGATAATTATTAGATAATAGTTATGAAAGAAGTATTAATGTTTTTTTATTAACGTTAATTGTTATTGTATTTAATGTTTTGTTATTATATTTAATATAAAAACGCTTATTATAAATAAAATGGGATTAGATTACGCCTCTAAAAAAATCAATAACAATATTTCGTCTCATTTATATTTTAATGTATTCCACCATAAACTCTATTGATATTAATGTGATACATCCAATTTATTTTTTTATTTCAAAATATAATGACCATTGAGATATAAATCACGGTAATGAACACTTTCTCATTGTTAATATTCTACGTCCAATTATCTATCTGGTTTTTTATTTTTTAAGATATTTAATTGATATACAAATTATAAATAACAAGCAAATGGGGTGTTTTATGTCTTTTTTCAAAAAAGGTATTATTGCCTTATCAATTAATATTGCATTGGTTTCATCTGCTTTGGCCTGTACCACATTGTTAGCTGGAAGTGAGGCAACAAATGATGGCTCTCTAATTATCGCTCGTAGTGCAGATAGCGATGCACTAAAAGCGCAACATTTTGTTATTCATCCTGCTAAATCAAATCAAACAGGAACTTACAGTACAAAAGAACACAACGGTGCTAATAATTTTACATATCCACTACCAAAAAATGCATTGCGTTATACTACCATTCCAAACTGGAAAACACAGCTCCATGGTGCAACAGGGTTTAATGAGTTAGGAGTTGGCGTTAGTGGCACCGAGTCTATTTTTGCTTCACCTAAAGCACTTTCTTTTGATCCTTATGTTGAAGATACAGGAATAACTGAAGATGATATTCCTGATGTGCTACTTTCAAGAGCAAAAACAGCGCGTGAAGCAGTCGAATTATTAGGAAGTATTATTGAAAAACAAGGGGCTGGAGAAGGATTTGGAGTTGCTGTTGTTGATAAAAATGAACTTTGGTATTTAGAAACAGGAACTGGACATCATTGGATTGCACAAAGATTACCTAAGGACAAATATTTTGCGACAGGTAATCAAGGAAGACTACAAGCTTATGATATTAATAGTGAAAATAATTTAGGCTCTAAAAATTTAGTGGAATTTGCGGTTGAGAAAGGACTTTATAATCCTGAAAAAGAGGGAGCATTTAACTTTTCTAAAGCGTATACCCGTGATGATGAGCGAGATCGTACCTATAATGATCCTCGAGTATGGATCATACAGCAACAATTTAATCCATCATTAAAACAACCAGTTGATGATGGTCGTAATTTTGCTCCTTTATTAACACCAGAAAAAAAAGTGTCCATTGAAGAAGCTAAAGCTATGTTGCGTAACCACTTTGAAGGGACAGAACACGATCCTTATACAAATGGATTAAATGGTAAAGAGCCATGGCGCCCAATTAGTGTATTTAGAACTTATGAAGCACATGTTATGCAAGTTCGCCCAGAACTCCCTCAAGAAATAGGTGAAATAAATTATGTCGGGTTGGGTATGGCGGATTTAACTGCGTTTGTTCCGTATTACAGTGGACTAAAAGCTTATCCTCAACATTATGGAATAGGTACTAATAAAGCGGATAGTGATTCTATTTATTGGAAGTATCGTAAATTACAAACATTAGTGATGACAGACTATCCAAAGCTTGCACCAATAGTGAAAAAAGCCTACCAAGAATGGGAAGAAAAAACAGCATTAGAACAAAAAGAAATGGAATCTAAATATCTTGCCATGGTTAAAACGGATAAAGCAGGTGCAGATAAAATGCTAAATGAATTTAATTTGCGTGTGATGGCGAGTGCTGAGTCATTGACCGAAAATTTAACAAATGAATTATTTACTGTAAAAACAAAAGATATTCAAGATGATATTTTCTTTGCTAATAAGTCTAAAAAAGACTAATAGAGAAATGTTGTTTTAAATACAATTTAGACAAAAGATCCCAAACTGTTGGGATCTTTTTAATAATAGGCTATTAAATAACGGGAATATAGTAGCTAATTTTTTGTAAATACTGCCCACTTTGATCAAGTAGTTTATCGTAACTCACTGGTTCTTTTATTGTATATCGTTCAATATCAGGGCCAGGTCTACGTAATAAATTCATTTTTGGTAATACCTTGGTGTATACCGTATAAATAATGTCATCATAGCCTGTTAATGAGTCTAAAATTTCATCCATATGAAAAGTAATTTCTAAGTAATTACCACAGGGTAATTCTAATTGTGACATTGCTGAGACATTAGATGCTGTTGATAGCTTTTCTTTATCAACTGCAGTGCTATAAATATACATGGTGTCATCTAATGTACTTGCAGATGCTCTGTGCATTGCGTATAACTCAGTCGGTATTGTATGTACATTTTTCAAAAATCTACGCCAAAACTCTCTTCTGAATTTTTTCTTGTCTGAATTCCACGTTGAAATGGGTTTGTTATATTGGTGAGACATGCCTGCTAATTTTAGAGAAGGGAAGGTAACAACTTCATATTTAGCACTTAGCTCAACAGTTTCTAGTGCTGGGAAAATAAGCTCGCTAATATCCCAACCTGGTTTTTTTCTATACTCGGAAGGAGTAATGTTAAATTGTTTTTTAAATGCACGGCAAAATGTTTGCTGAGAGTCAAACCGGTATTTCAATGAAATATCTAGCAGGCTACAACGTGTTATACGTAAGGCATAAGCACCACAAGATAAACGGCGAGCGAGTATGTATTTTCCTAAAGATATTCCTGTATATGCTTTAAATAAGCGCTGAAAGTGCCACTTTGTATAGCCTGATTTTTCAGCAACGATATCTAATGATAAACGTGAATCAAGATTCTGCTCGATCCAAACAATAATATCTTTAACAACATTCTCTTGAAGCATGAATATTCCTATTATTTTTCTCTATCGATATTTTTCAATAAGATCGACTTAATTTATTGAACTACAATAAATTTATAGGTGCTAGGATAATAGCATATCGTATAGTGGTAGTTACATTGAATAAAGTAAAATAGGCGTGTGTTAATGTAAAGTTATGTATTGCAATTTATTTGAATTAAATTTGATTTTAAATAAAAAAATTGTAGAAGTCATTAATCAATGATTGATGTGTTTATTAAAATAAAGATAAATATTTTTGTTTTTACTAAATACGGAAGTATCCTATTTTGTCTTTAAAAGAAAGCGCCTAATTTTATTGTATTAGTAAAATTCATTGGTTATTTTAGGAGATATAATGAAAAAGTTATTTTCTATTTCGGCGATTGCTTTAGTCTCTTCATTAATAGCTGCTCCTGCTTTAGCAGCTAAAACGGATACTTATAATTGCGAAGGTCAGAAAATTAGAGTTTCCTTCCCTAATGAACAGCTTGCTGTTATGTACTACAACAATGAAATTATTGTTCTACAAGAGGCGGTTGCGGCAAGTGGTGCTCGTTATGTTGGTGAAAATTTCCAAATATGGGGAAAAGGGCAAGGTGAATTTAACCTCGCTACCATTTCAGAAGATGATGCTGTTAATGGACGTGTCGCTGAAGATAAAGGGCGTACGTGCGAATTAGTAAAATAGTTTCGTTACAGCAATAATATTTAAAAAAAAAAGGGGGAGTATAACTTCCCTTTTTATTTAAAAATTTAG
>NZ_JAEHOQ010000026.1 GCF_016239305.1 Proteus vulgaris
TTAAGTGGTAATACATGTATTTACATTACACTTTCATTATATTGAAATAAACTCTCAATAACCTTACTTTTAATCATGATTAATTATTTAACAATAAAAACACGATATCTTTACTTTTATAAACCTTATTTTATTCATTAAAATGAAATAATAATTCATGGAATTTTTATTTCACAACACAACATTAATAAACTTACAAATAACAAATGAAAAGGTATTAACTTTAAATTTCTTCATTTACTAGAACTTCCTCTCATTATTTACCTTCTCTTAATAAAAAATAAAATTTTATTAATTAACACGGAAAAATTGATGTTAACTTAAATAGATAAAAAAATAACATAATAGATTATAACCATAAAAATCAATGTTATGAATAACATCTAATTGAATCATTTGTTTAATTAATACTACCAGCAATATAAGTCATTTTAGTTATGTCGATATTTTATATCAAAAGAGCTAAAAATTTATCTTTATTTCATTGATTTTTAATTTTTTTTCATATTGAGAGTGGCTGATGTTTATTATTTTCAAATTAAAGATAATATAAAAACATTATTTATTATCTTATTATATTTAAGCCATATTATTTATATTTGAATTAATACCTTTATATTGAGGTAAAATGAGAAAAAAAGTTATTTTATTAACACTATTAAGTGGATTTTCAACCAGTGGATTAACAGCAAATGACGCCGGTTATTTAGGCTCGATGGGAGAATCGCGGCGCGCATTACAAGATAGCCAACGTGAAATAAATCAACTTATTGAACAAAATCGCTATCAACAACTTCAACAAAATGCATTAGAGGTTTCACCTACCCCCACACTTATTACTGAATCAGAACATTGTTTACCTATTAATGGTGTTTATATTCAAGGAATTACTTTACTTAATGAAAAAGATCTTGATTCATTAACACCACTACCAGAGCAATGTATAAAAAGTGCTGACGTTAATCAATTAGTCAAAGAGTTAACTCAACGCTATCTTCAACATGGTTATATCACAGCTAGGATCCAATTTTTACGCCCTAATGAAGAACAACAGCTTGGGTTATATGTTATTGAAGGCTTTATTGAAAAAATACGGGGTGGTGACCGAGGTGTTAACACAGCTTTACTTTTTCCTCATGTTGAAGGAGAACCGCTAAAGCTGTCAAAGCTTGATCAGGGACTTGATCAAGCGAACCGTTTACAATCTAATAAAGTCAAACTGGATATATTGCCGGGTACGCAATTAGGTGGCTCTATTATTCAGCTTACCAATCAGCGCCAAGCGCCTTGGCACTTGAATATTTCAAGTGATAACTATGGGCAAAAAAACTCAGGACGCTGGTTAGCTCGAACAAATGCAAGCTTAGACAGTCCCTTGGGGCTATCCGATTTTATCAGCTTAAATGCTAGCATCACCACAGATAATCCAAATACACGTTTTAATCGTGCTTACACTCTACTCTATTCTTTACCTTATGGTGCATTGACATTAAGTACTTTTGGTAGCTATTCGGAGTACGAATTTCATCAAACATTACAAACACGTACCGTACATTTATCCGGCAATACCACACAGGTGGGTTTAAGGGGGGATTACGCTTTTTATCGTAGTCAAAAACAGATAGATACCTTAAACATGCAGGTAACACATAAACGGATACGTAACTATTTCAGCCAAATCCGCTTAGATCTAAGTAGCCCAGCACTCACTACCATAGAGCTAGGCATCAACCATTTACACATTATTCCCAACGGTGTTGTGAATGTTAATTTAAGCGCAGAAAAAGCCATTGGTTGGTTTGGTGCAGACGGTTCACCTCATGTTGCTAATGGTGGTGGTAATGACTATCGCTTTACAAAAGTTAAACTTTTTGCCAATTGGCAACATCGCTTTTCACTATCGAATTCTACATTTTTATTCAATAGCGCTTTCATTGGTCAATATAGTCCTGACACCCTACCAGGGGTTGAATGGCTCAGTTTGACCGATAAAAATGCGATCCGCGGTTTTGATCAAAGCACACTTTCTGGTGATAACGGAGGGTATTTACGTAATACCCTTTCTTATCCTTATCGAATAAATACTTTTTCAATCACCCCTCGAATTGGCCTAGATGCAGGTCGTGTTCAACAACATGGCAACTATGAAGGATGGCGTAGTGGCTATGGGCTAAGTTCTGGCTTAAATCTTCAATATCAAAAAGCACAATTCGATATCGAAGTGGCTAAGGGGCATTTGCTTTACAACCAAACGAATTCCAATAAAACCAAAGACCCTACTCAAGTGTTAGTTAGATTTTCATATTTATTTTGATCCACATTCATAGCAATAAACGGAGAAAACTCTATGAACTCAAAAAATTTTAAGCTCTCTCCTTCGGGTAGGCTTGCTGCATCTTTAGCGATTATTTTCGTATCACTAAATGCATATGCTGGCGGTATTGTTCCTGATTCGGGCAATCAAGGACCAAATGTTTCATCAGTCAATGGTGGCACTCAAGTCATTAATATCGTTACACCAAATAGTGAAGGTATTTCTCACAACCAATATCAAGATTTTAATGTAGGCAAACCTGGGGCAGTATTTAACAATGCTTTAGAAGCTGGGCAATCACAACTTGCAGGGCAATTAAATGCCAACAGTAATTTAAATGGGCAAGCTGCTTCTTTAATTTTAAATGAGGTTGTTAGCCGTAACCCATCATTCTTATTAGGTCAGCAAGAAGTCTTTGGTATTGCTGCGGAATATGTTTTGTCTAACCCAAATGGGATCACTTGTGATGGTTGTGGTTTTATCAATACAAGCCGTTCTTCTTTAGTCGTGGGTAATCCACTGTTTGAAAACGGTGAGTTAAAAGGATATAGCACACTTAACAATACCAATTTACTTTCTATTGGTAAAAACGGTTTATATGCTCCAGGCCTTTTAGATTTAATTGCACCACGTATTGATAGTAAAGGTAAAATAACTGCTGCTGAAATTTCAGCATTAACAGGACAAAATACCTTCTCTCAACGTTTTGATATTCTTTCATCACAAAAACCAACTTCTGCATTAGATAGCTATTTCTTCGGAAGCATGCAATCTGGTCGTATTCGTATTATTAATACCGCAGAAGGAAGTGGTGTTAAGTTAACAGGTAAATTCGTTTCTGATAATGAATTAAGCGTAAAAGCTGATAATATTCAAACGGATAGTCAGGTTCGTTACGATAGTTTTGACAAAGATGGCAGTGAAAACTACCAAAATTACCGCGGTGGTATCGCGGTTAATAACAGTGGTTCAAGCCAAACTCTAACAAAAACAGAGTTAAAAGGTAAAAACATCACATTAATTGCTGATAATAAAAACCAAATCAAAGCCTCTGATTTAATGGGTGATGATATTTTATTACAAGGCGCTCATTTAACTGTTGATGGCAAGCAACTACAACAAAAAGAGACTGATACGGACAATCGCTGGTTCTATTCTTGGCAGTATGATGTCACTAAAGAAAAAGAGCTGGTGCAACAAGTTGGTAGCCATATTGATGCCAAAAACAGTGCCACACTAACAGCAACTCAAGGTGATGTAACACTTGAAGGTGCAAAAATTAATGCGGGTAATACTCTGGCAATTAATGCCAATAAAGATATCAATATCAATGGCTTAATTGAAAAAGAAAATCGCAGTGAAAATGGCTATAAACGTAACCATACTTCTCGTCTAGAGACAGGTAGTTGGAGCAATAGCCATCAAACAGAAACATTAAAAGCCAGTGAACTGACCGCAGGTAAAACTCTGGGTTTAAATGCTGAAGGTTCAGTTACCGCTCAAGGTGCAAAATTACATTCTAATGAGAATGTTGTTGTTAACGCTAAAGAGAACATCAATCTTAATGTTCAAAATACCAACAATGATAAAACAGTAACCGACAATCATGTTGTTTGGGGGGGGATCGGTGGCGGTAATAATAAGAATAATAACAACAAACAAGAAGTCAGCCATTCAACACAATTAACTGCGGATGGCCAACTGTTACTTGCAGCAGATAACAGTGTCAAAATCACTGGTAGCCAAGTTAAAGGCAATCAAGGGGCTTTTGTTAAAACAACCCAAGGTGATGTCGTTATTGATAATGCGATTAGTGAAACCATCACTAAAACAGATGAACGTACAGGTACTGCATTTAACATTACTAAAAACTCCCACAAGAATGAAACTAACCAACAATTTTCAACTGGTAGCGAATTAGTTTCTGATGCAGAATTAACTGTGGTCAGTGGTAAAGATGTCAATGTCATCGGTAGCTTAATTAAAAGTGCTGATGAGTTAGGCATTGAATCTTTAGGTGATATCAACGTTAGATCTGCACAGCAAACCACGAAAATCAATGATGAAAAAACATCATTAGAGATCACCGGTCATGCTAAAGAAGTTGAAGACAAGCAATATAGCGCAGGTTTTCATATCACTCATACATCCAACAAAAACAACAGCACTGAAACTGAACAAGTCGGCTCTACTCTCAGTGGTGGCAGTGTTAAAGTTCAAGCGGATAAAGATGTCACTTTTGCTGGCTCTGATTTAAAAACAACAGCAGGTAATGCCACTGTTTCTGGTGACAATGTTGCCTTTGTTTCAACAGAAAACAAAAAAGAGACTGACAGTACAGATAGAACTATTTCAGGTGGCTTTAGCTATACCGGTGGTGTTGATAAAATCGGTAGTAAAGCTGATTTCCAATATGACAAACAGCATACAACAACCGAGATCACCAAAAATAAAGGTAGCGAAACTCAAGTTGCGGGTGATTTGACTATCACTGCAAATAATGATGTAACACACCAAGGTGCATCACACAAAGTTGATGGTGCTTATAAAGAATCGGGTGAAAATATTAATCACCTTGCCGCCAATGATAGTGCAACATCTAAAACAGATACTTTAAATGTGGGTATCGATGTGGGTGTTAATCTTGATTATAGTGGTGTTACTAAACCAATTAAGAAAGCCGTTGAAGATGGTGTTGATGCGACTAATCCAAACAGCAACAAAGGCATTGATAAAAAAATCACCTTTAAAGATGCCATTAGTAACCTTAC
This sequence comes from Proteus vulgaris, assembly GCF_016239305.1. Classification (GTDB taxonomy): domain Bacteria; phylum Pseudomonadota; class Gammaproteobacteria; order Enterobacterales; family Enterobacteriaceae; genus Proteus; species Proteus vulgaris_C. The sequence goes on from NZ_JAEHOQ010000026.1 coordinate 5,086, forward strand.
TAACTTAAGTAGCTTAGAAACACCTAACGTGGGCGTTGAAGTTGGTGTGAAAGGTGGTGGAAGCCAGAAATCACAAAACGATACCCAAGCTATTTCAACATCTATTACTGCCGGTAAAATTAATACTGACAGCAATAACACCTTACATGACCAAGGAACTCATTATCAATCAACCCAAGGTGATGTTGCACTAACTGCTAACACTCATACTAGTGAAGCAGCGCAAAATAAACACCAAGAGTCCTTCCATGAAACAACGGGAGGTGGTCAAGTTGGTGTCAGTACCAAAACAGGCACTGACATTACCGTAGCAATTAAAGGTGAAGGTAAAACCACTGACACTAATTTAACGACAACAAAAGCCGAAAGTAGCCAATTTAACTCAGCAGGTAATATCAATATTAATGTACGCGAAGATGCACATTATGAAGGTGCTAAGTTTGATGCTGAAAATGGTAAAGCTGTCATTAACGCTGAGGGCGACTTAACGCTTGCGCAAGCAACAGATACCCATACTGAAAGCCAACACACTGTGAATGGTAGTGCAAACTTAAAAGTAGGTACAACACCAGACAGTAAAGATTATGGCGGTGGTTTTAAAGCCGGTGGTGAAAATCATCAAAAAGATCAAACAATGGCACAAGCGGGATCTGTCAATGGCTCACAAGGTATCGAGCTAAATTCAGACCACAATCTGACGTTACAAGGTACACATGTTACCAGTGAAAACGATGTTGCTTTAACCGCAACTAATAAAGTTGATTTCCAAGCAACTGAATCTCAACGTACTGAAACAGGTAAAAATTTATCAGGTGGATTACAAGCAGGATTTGGCCAAAAAACGGGAGAGAAATCATCTTCTATCAATGGCTTAGGTGGCGCTGAATTTGCTATTGGTAAGCAAGATGAAAAAACAGTCTCGCGTGAAGGTGGCACAATCGCTAACCAAGGTAATTTAACCATTAATGGTAGTTCAGTTAATCTTCAAGGTACTAAAGTTAATAGCAAAGATACGCAATTAACGTCTCAATCTGGAGATACTACGCTGACATCAGCACAATCAACTGATTACAAAAACAATTGGGGTACTGATATTTCTTTAAATGGCAAACAAACCAATACCACGCCAAAAGAAGTGACTGAAGAGAACCCAGCAACCTCTATTCATAATATTGGTGGTAAAGTTTTAGTAAACGTTGAAGATCAACAAAAATCTACTCACCAAAATGCCTCAGTAGAAACAGGCACATTAACTGTAAATAGTGATAAAAACCTTGCTCTTTCTGGTGCAAATGTCTCTGCAGATAATGTAACGGGCAATATTGGTGGTGACTTTACAGTGACCAGCCAAAAAGATAGCGATCGTCATGTTAATGTTGATGTAAATGTCGGTTACAACCACAACAATGATCCTAAATCTAGCCAAGTTGATAAAACAGCAAAAGCGGGTGGATCATTGTTAGAAAATACGATCAAAGAGACTATTGATTCAGGAATTAAATCTACAACAGATGTTATTTCTGATAAATACAATTCTCTTTCTTCCACTATTGCAGATAAAACCGGCATCAGTGGTGAGACAAAAGCAAAAATTGATAAAGGTGTTGGCACAATAGGTAACGGTATCAAAAATATCGTTACTGGTGCGGAGGGTCATACCGCTAATGCCGATATCAAAGTCTCTCATATTGATAATGATGCTGTAGCCCAAGCCTCAACCTTAACAAGCAAAAATGACATTTCATTAAATGTAAGTGGCACAACTAAACTTACAGGTGCAGAAGTGAAAAGCGAGCAAGGACAGGTTGATTTAGGCGGTAGTAACGTTCAATTAAATAATATTGAAGGCCATCATTATGAAGCGGGTACAGATCTTGATCTAAAATCATCAGCCGTTGATTTAGTGAAACAACTTGCAGGGGGTGATTTATCATTAAAATCACCCGTTAAAGCTAATGAGACTGTAAACACAAAATCATCTATTTCTGAAAAGTAATAGATACCTGATAAAAAAGTAATGCCTATTCTTTTGTAAGCCAACCTCGCTTATTATAATAAGCGAGGTTTTTATCTCTCCGCATTTTAGTCCTCTCTTCCCTCATAAATTTACATTTTCTAATATTCCAAAAGCCTTTAAAAAAATAATCCTTTGAATTAAAAGTAAAAAATCACCTAAAGCTGTAAAAAACAAATTAACATACAACCCTTGACCTTCCCCTAATGGTAAAGCCTAAGCTTTATTTCATACCATATTTAGGAGGGGAATTTTAATGAATACGAAAACAACGTTATCCTCTGCCAATCGGCTGAGCTTACCTGTGGAAGGCATGACATGTGCTTCATGTGTTGGCCGTGTTGAACGAGCATTAAAAGCGGTACCTGAAATACAAGATGCCGTTGTGAATTTAGCCACTGAACGTGCTGATATTACATTTGCTCACACGCCAAATCCTATCATTGCCGTTACTGCCATTGAACATTCTGGTTATAAAGTATCAGAGGAAATTACCGAATTAGCTATTGAAGAAATGACTTGCGCTTCTTGTGTTGGCCGTGTTGAAAAAGCATTAGCAGAAGTTCCTGGTGTATTAGAAGCCACCGTTAATCTTGCCACAGAGCGTGCTCGTGTACGTCATTTATCAGGTGTCGTATCTATCGCTGATTTAGAAGTCGCTGTTGTACATGCTGGATATAAACCACGTCGTTTATCAGATAATCGAGCTAATATTCGCGACATCAGTGAGGAGCGTCGCCAAAAAGAAGAGCGCTCATTACGTCGTGCATTACTTATTGCCACAATATTCACTCTACCCGTTTTTGTCATTGAAATGGGATCGCATTTTATTCCTGGTGTACATGGTTGGGTGACACAAACACTTGGGCAACAATTAAATTGGTATATTCAATTTATCCTTGCCACCATTGTTATGTTTGGCCCCGGATTACGTTTTTTCCAAAAAGGAATACCTGCATTATTGCGTGGCGCTCCAGATATGAATTCATTGGTATCTGTCGGTACAGTTGCCGCTTACGGATATTCAGTGGTATCAACCTTCATTCCTCAAGTTTTACCCGCTGGTACAGCAAATATCTATTTTGAAGCTGCCGTAGTCATTGTGACCTTAATCTTATTAGGTCGTACACTTGAGGCTAAAGCAAAGGGAAATACTTCCCAAGCAATTAAACGCTTAGTAGGCCTACAAGCAAAAACAGCGCGTGTATCTCGTAACAATGAAACCTTAGAGATTCCACTCGATCAGGTTGTAATGGGAGATATCGTTTTTGTTCGCCCCGGAGAAAAAATACCCGTTGATGGTGAAATTGTTGAGGGTAATTCTTACGTTGATGAAAGCATGATAACCGGTGAGCCCATTCCTGTATCGAAAGAAATGGGCTCTGACGTTGTTGGTGGCACGATTAATAAAACAGGTGCTTTTAGTTTTAAAGTAACCAAAGTTGGCTCAAATACTGTTTTGGCACAAATCATCCGCTTAGTGGAAGAAGCACAAGGTTCTAAACTTCCTATTCAAGCACTTGTTGATAAAGTCACTATGTGGTTTGTGCCTGCAGTGATGTTAGTTGCCACAATTACATTCTTTATTTGGTTAGCTTTTGGCCCAGAGCCTGCATTAACTTTCGCACTAATTAATGGCGTTGCTGTATTAATCATTGCCTGTCCATGTGCGATGGGTTTAGCAACCCCCACCTCCATTATGGTTGGTACAGGTCGTGCGGCAGAACTAGGTATTCTTTTCCGTAAAGGTGAAGCCTTACAAGCCTTACGTGATGTCAATGTTGTCGCACTTGATAAAACAGGCACATTAACTAAAGGCAAACCTGAGTTGACAGATCTAATTCCAGCAGAAGGTTTTGAATATAACGAAGTCTTAAGCCTGGTCGCAGCAATTGAAACATACTCCGAACATCCGATAGCAGAAGCGATTGTAAATGCAGCTAAAGAAGCTGAGTTAATACTCGAAATAGTTGAAAACTTCGAAGCAGTACCCGGCTTTGGTGTCAGTGCAAAAGTGGGAGGAAGAACTGTATCTGTAGGGGCTGATCGCTTTATGAAACAACTTGGGTTAGATGTCAGTCACTTTATTTCATCAGCCCAAAAATTAGGTGAACAAGGTAAAAGCCCACTGTATACAGCGATTGACGGGCGCCTTGCTGCAATTATTGCCGTTGCCGATCCAATCAAAGAGACAACGCCAGAAGCAATTAAAGCCTTACATAACCTAGGCCTTAGAGTAGCAATGATCACGGGCGATAATAAAGCAACAGCAAAAGCGATTGCAAAACAGTTAGGTATTGATGAGATAGCTGCTGAAGTGCTCCCTGATGGAAAAGTAGAAGCATTAAAACAATTTAGTCTTAAAGGTGCCAAAGTCGCTTTTGTTGGTGATGGTATCAATGATGCTCCTGCTCTAGCACAAGCTGATGTTGGATTGGCGATTGGCACAGGAACCGATGTTGCCATTGAAGCTGCAGATGTGGTGCTAATGTCTGGTGATTTACGCGGCGTGGTTGATGCCATCGCCTTAAGCCAAGCAACTATTCGTAATATCAAACAGAATTTATTCTGGGCATTTGCCTATAATGCATTATTAATCCCAGTAGCAGCAGGCATGCTTTACCCTATTAATGGCATGCTACTTTCACCGATTATTGCGGCTGGTGCTATGGCTCTTTCCAGTGTATTTGTATTAGGTAACGCGCTAAGACTGAAAAGCTTTCAAGCACCAATAAGAAATCATTAATAGATAGATTACCTTTATGGCCGGACTCAATATGAGTCTGGCTCAATAATATAAAGCGACTATCCTATACTTATAAAAGCACGCTTCATTATCTAATAAGGAAAATATGATGAATATTGGTCAAGCAGCGAAAAAGTCCGGTATTTCCAGCAAAATGATCCGTTATTATGAGCAAATTGGTTTAATTCCTAAAGCTATTCGTACTGATGCGGGTTATCGAGATTACAGTGAAGCTGATGTGGCTTGCTTTCGTTTTATTCGCCATTCACGGGCACTTGGTTTTTCAACCGAACAAATATCAACGTTATTAGTTTTATGGAACAACAGAGAGCGAGCTAGTGCAGATGTGAAGTCCATAGCCATTTCGCATATTGAAGAGCTTAATCGTAAAATAGCCGAACTTCAGCAGATGACACAAACACTAGAACATTTAGCAAAAGATTGCCAAGGTGACAATAATCCAGATTGCCCGATTATTGCAGGATTAGCAGCGCCCAAAGTGGCTCCTGAAAAGAGCATAACCAAAAGCCCTCTCTCTCGCCTTCGTTCTTCGATCTAATTTATTTTTATTCATTATAAAAAAACCCCGCTTATTACTAAGTGGGGTTTTCTTATTAAAAGTTCGACTAAATAGCTATTATCATCAATTCGTTAATTAACCTAATTGACCATGACAATGCTTAAATTTCTTACCTGATCCACAAGGGCATGGCTCATTACGACCCACTTTTTTACCTGCAGCCACTTGACCATCAACCGCTGACATTTGAGATTCTTTTGTCACTTCATGACTTAACTGCTGTTGTTTTGCTAAACGTTCGGCTTCTTCACGACGGCGACGTTCTAACTCTTCAACTTCTTCTGGTAGACGAACTTGGACTTTGCTTAATGTGCTAATCACTTCATATTTTAGTGATTCCAGCATACTAGCAAACATCGCGAACGATTCACGTTTGTACTCTTGTTTTGGATCTTTTTGTGCATAACCACGTAAGTGGATACCCTGACGCAAATAATCCATTGCTGCTAAATGCTCTTTCCACAGTGAATCTAGCGTTTGTAGCATTACGCCTTTTTCAAAGTTACGCATCATTTCAGCACTAACGATTTCTTCTTTCGCTTTATAGACTTCAATAGATTTTTCTAAAATACGTTCACGTAATGTTTCTTCGTGTAACTCAGGCTCTTTATCTAACCATTCTTTGATTGGTAAATTTAAATCAAAGTCTTTTTGTAGACATGCCGTTAAACCTTCGATATCCCACATCTCTTCCAGTGATTGAGGTGGAATATAGTTGTCAATCATTGTAGTGAAGACATCTTGACGGATACTGTCGATAGTTTCGCTTACGTCTGCCACATCCAGTAATTCGTTACGTTGAGTATAGATTGCACGACGTTGGTCATTAGCTACATCATCATATTCAAGCAATTGTTTACGAATATCAAAGTTGCGGTTTTCTACTTTACGTTGCGCATTTGCAATTGCTTTAGTTACCCAAGGGTGCTCAATCGCTTCGGTTTCATTCATACCTAATTTACGCATCATGCCAGATACTTTATCTGAAGCAAAAATACGCATTAAGGAGTCTTCCATAGATAAATAGAAACGAGAAGAACCTTCATCACCTTGACGACCCGCACGACCACGTAACTGGTTATCAATACGACGAGATTCGTGACGTTCAGTACCAATGATATGTAAACCACCTGATGCTAATACTGCGTCATGGCGCTCTTTCCATTTTGCTTTGATTTCTTCAATTTGCTCTTCAGTTGGCTCTTCAAGTTTAGCTACTTCTGTTTGCCAGCTACCCCCTAACACGATATCAGTACCACGACCCGCCATGTTAGTTGCAATAGTTACCGCTGAAGGTAAACCTGCGTTAGCAATAATATCCGCTTCCATTGCGTGGAATTTCGCATTCAGCACGTTATGGTGAACATTCGCCTTCGTTAACGCATTAGAGATTTCTTCTGACTTTTCAATTGAGATAGTACCAACAAGTACAGGTTGTCCATTCTTGGTACGCTCACGAATATCTTCGATAATGGCAGCAAATTTACCTTGTTCATTCATATAAACTAAGTCAGGTAGATCTTTACGTACCATTGGGCGGTTAGTTGGGATAACAATCGTTTCTAAGCGATAGATAGAATTAAACTCAAACGCTTCAGTATCCGCAGTACCCGTCATCCCTGCTAATTTTTCGTATAAACGGAAATAGTTCTGGAATGTGATTGACGCTAATGTTTGGTTCTCATTTTGGATCTTCACACCTTCTTTTGCTTCAACAGCTTGGTGTAAACCATCAGACCAACGACGACCTTGCATTGTACGACCAGTATGTTCGTCAACAATGATAACTTCGCCATCTTTAACAATGTAGTCAACATCTTTGGTAAACAGTGCGTGAGCACGCAATGCTGCTGTCACATGATGCATTAACATAATATTAGCTGGTGAGTATAAAGACTCGCCTTCTTTCATCATGCCCGCATCTGCTAATAATCCTTCAATTTTAACCAAACCACGTTCTGTGATATTCACTTGACGCGTTTTTTCATCAACAGAGTAATCACCTTCGCCTTGGAAAGTATCTGAATCTTCTTTTTCTTGAGAAACCAAATGAGGGATCACTTTGTTCATTTGGATATAAAGCTCAGAACTGTCTTCTGCTGGACCAGAAATAATCAGAGGTGTACGCGCTTCATCGATTAAGATTGAGTCAACCTCATCCACTAATGCATAGTGTAATTTACGTTGAACACGCTCTTGTGGGCTAAATGCCATATTATCGCGCAGATAATCGAAACCGAATTCGTTGTTAGTACCATAGGTGATATCAGCGTTATAGGCTTCACGTTTTACTGGTGGTGCCATATTCGGTAGGTTGATGCCAACGCTTAATCCTAAGAATTCAAATAAAGGACGGTTATTTTCGGCGTCACGTTGTGCCAAGTAGTCATTGACGGTAACAACGTGAACCCCTTTACCTGATAACGCATTTAAATACGCTGGTAATGTCGCAGTTAATGTTTTACCTTCACCTGTACGCATCTCAGCAATACAACGTTCATTTAGCACCATACCACCGATTAATTGCACATCGAAATGGCGCATACCAAAAACACGTTTACTTGCTTCACGAACAGTTGCAAACGCTTCAGGTAAAATATCTTCTTCTTTTTCGCCCTTCTTTAAGCGCTCACGAAACTCGTCTGTTTTTGCTTTTAATTCATCATCAGTCAGTTTTTCAAATTCTGGCTCAAGTTTATTAATTTCAACGACTACTTTGCGCATACGACGAATTGAACGATCATTACGACTACCAAAAATTTTGGTTACAATTTTACCTAACATAAATCTTTATTCTCATTTATGGCGTGAAAACGCCGAAAAAAGCCTCTGTTTTATGTATTAACAGAGATAATCATAATCTTATTAGATTAAGTGACTCAATTAAGCAGTTAGATAAGGTCCAGCGCGGATCCCACGGATTTGTGCAAGCCATAATCCGGTATGATAAGAAGTAGTGTTCTGTGCTAAAGCATAGCCAGAAAGTGGTAAATGGGTTAATGCTGTTGATGATGTGTCCGTTAGTAACGCATACAGAGTATCAAGCATGACCTCTGCAACATTGGAAACAGGAGACGGCTCATCTTTGGCTTTGACCATCAATTCAGGAGAATTAATGGTGAATGCAAAAGAAAGCTGTTTAATAACATTTTTTACTGCATGTTGTTGCCAGTAATTAAAGGTGAAGGATGAGGCAGGATTCTGTACACTTTGACGTAAGAATAGGTTATCAAACGCAATGAGTGCCTGACTTTGACGATTTTGAGAGGACGGTGTATCTGTTTGCTGTGGATTTTCGGCATGAGCAGACAACAGCGAAGGTATTCCAATACCTGCTGCTACCATCCCTAAAAGCAGATGCGACCAAAAATATCGCCTGCCAAACTGTCGCCAAAAACTTATAATACTCATTAACCTTTGTTGCTCATTAATTTTTATTTTGTGGAGTCAAAATCTATGCGGGATAGTTACCCACAATCATTGGAAAAAATCTTCATTGAACTTGAAGGTTCCAATAAGAACACATTACAACTCATACAACAGCGTGCAACAATTTTACTAAAATTAAATCGCGCCGTCATGGCTCTTTTACCTGTTCCATTACAAGATAAATGCCGTGTCGCAAATTATCGCAGTGCTATTTTAATTATTGAAGTAGCAAACGCAAGTTGGTTAACACGATTACGTTATGAAACTCCATCATTACTTTCTGCATTAAGACAAGAAATTTTACCATCCTTATCCTCAATAGACATCAAAATTAATCCGACTTTAGGGATAAAACCGGAAAAAAGATCTTTAATATCATCATTAAAAGAACAAGAACCTATAAAGAGGCGTCATTTGAGCTTAGAAAGTGCTCAATCATTAAAGTATTTAGCGCAGAAAAGTCCGAAGAAGTTAAGAGAGAAATTAGAACGGTTGGCTGCACTTGCCGGAGAGAGTACAAGTGCAACCAAAGATGAACGCTAATTAGAGGTAATTAACGTGCCTTCCATCGCTGGAATTAAGCAAAAACCATTGAGGGAGCTTTAAATGCTACAGGCATTTGTGCTTCGTCTTCAAATGTGACGAATTCCCACGCAGATTCTTTTGCTAATACAGCTTGGAGTAATTTATTGTTTAATGCGTGACCTGATTTAAACGCGGTGAATTCACCGATAATGTTATAGCCACACATAAATAAATCACCGATTGCATCCAACATTTTGTGACGAACAAATTCATCTTCAAAACGTAAACCATCGTCGTTGAGAACACGATAGTCATCAACCACAATTGCACAATCGAAGCTTCCGCCTAAACACAATCCTTTAGATTGCAGATATTCAATATCACGCATAAATCCAAAAGTACGAGCGCGACTAATTTGGCTCATGAAGGATTCAGCAGAGAAATCTAATTTATAACGCTGTGTACTTGCATCAATGGCTGGGTGATTAAAATCGATAGTAAAATCTAATTTAAACCCATTGTATGGACGCATTTCTGCCCATTTATCGCCATCTTCCACACGTACTGTTTCTTTGATACGAATGAATTTCTTCGCTGTACGAAGTTCTTCAATACCCGCATCAAGTAACAAGAAAACAAAAGGTGCAGCACTTCCATCCATAATTGGAATTTCAGGTGCATTCACTTCAATTACGATATTATCAATGCCTAAACCAGCCAGTGCTGCGTTTAAATGCTCAACGGTTGATATACGCACATCGTCTTCGTTAACTAAGCAAGTACATAGCATAGTGTCACGAACTGATTTTGCGTCTGCTGGAAAATCCACCGGTGGATTTAAATCAGTACGACGGTAGATGACCCCAGTATTTGCTGGCGCCGGACGCATTGTAAGCGTAACTTTTTTACCCGTGTGAAGTCCCACACCAGTTGCTTGTACAATTCGTTTTAATGTCCGTTGTTTGATCATCATTTTATCTCGCAATGTTATCCGTCCTACCAATCATTATACTTATAATTGGCAGGACAGTTTAGCACAAAAAGCGGAGATGCCAATCTTTTTGGCGATTAATCAGCCTGTTTTCTCAGGAACGCAGGGATATCTAAATAATCGGGCTCTTTATTCGCCTGAGTAGATTGTTCGTTAACTGCTTTTGCTGCTGGCTTGCTTTCTTCTACAGCTGTAAAAGAAGACATGCTATTTTGCATTTGCTGATAACGATTCTCCATTGCGCTTTGCTGATTTTGCTTATTCGTTACCAGCGTAATTTCTGGACGTTTGTCCATGCCGATACCTGTTGCAACGACAGTTACACGCAGTTCATCATTCATTTCTGGGTCAAGGGATGTACCGATAACCACAGTCGCATTGTCTGATGCAAATGCACGAATGGTGTTACCCACTGTTTCAAATTCATCAAGACGTAAATCAAAGCCTGCAGTAATGTTGACTAACACACCACGCGCACCGGACAGGTCGATATCTTCCAATAATGGACTTGAAATCGCCATTTCAGCAGCTTCTTCAGCGCGATCTTCACCTTTAGCAGCACCAGAGCCCATCATGGCATAACCCATTTCAGACATCACAGTTCTTACGTCAGCAAAGTCAACGTTCATTAAACCTGGGCGGGTGATTAGCTCAGCGATACCTTGAACTGCGCCTTTTAAGACATCATTAGCCGCGCCAAACGCATCTAATAATGAAATTCCACGACCCAATACTTTTAATAATTTGTCATTAGGTATAGTGATTAATGAGTCAACATGTTTTGATAACTCAGTAATGCCTTGTTCCGCAAATGCCATACGTTTTTTGCCTTCAAAATTAAAAGGCTTAGTCACTACAGCAACGGTCAAAATACCTAATTCTTTAGCAACTTCAGCAACAACGGGTGCGGCACCTGTACCAGTACCACCACCCATACCTGCTGCAATAAAGACCATATCGGCACCTTCAAGCGCAGCACGCAACGCTTCACGATCTTCTTCTGCGGCATTACGACCCACTTCAGGGTTTGCACCTGCACCTAAGCCTTTCGTAATGGCATTACCAATTTGGATAGTTTGTCCGACCGCTGTTTTACGTAGCGCTTGAGCATCCGTATTGACTGCAAAGAAATCTACGCCTTCAATACGTTCACGAACCATGTGCTCAACCGCATTACCGCCGCCGCCGCCAACGCCGATGACTTTGATCACCGCATCGTTGGTTAATTCCATAGGTTCAAACATAATTTCTCTCCGTTTTGTGCCTTCTCAGGGTCGCTTGCTCAAACGACCTCTTTTTAAATTTGTCTGATTATTAAAACTCTCTTTTCAGCCAGCCGGTGAGTTTCTTAAACAAACCACTGACAGCAGAGCGTTTTTCGGTTTCTGTTTCCTCACCAAAGTGGGATTCTTTACCGTAATGCAAGAGCCCAACCGCTGTTGAGTAATAGGGATCCTGCGCATAATCTGTTAGCCCGGTAATATTTAACGGTTTACCGATCCGTACTTGCGTGTGAAAAACACGTTGAGCACATTCAACAAGTCCATCAATCTGTGCAGCACCACCTGTTAGCACAATACCTGCGGCTAAATGATGCTTAATCCCTTGCTGACGTAATTGTTCTTGAACTTTTAAAATCTCTTCATTAACAAGATTGAGCAATTCGGTATAACGAGGCTCAATCACCTCAGCAAGGGTTTGTCGTTGCAGACTTCTTGGTGGCCTGCCTCCGACACTAGGAACTTCGACATTTTCATCTTTACCAACTAAAGAGCCTAATGCACAACCATGGCGAACTTTGATAGCTTCAGCGTCATTTGGGGGTGTACCAAACGCATAAGCGATATCACTTGTTACCACATTGCCAGCATAAGGAATAACGCGAGTGTGTCTTAATGCTCCACCAGTATAAATGGCGATATCCATCGTACCGCCACCAATATCAACAACACACACACCAAGTTCACGTTCATCTTCTGTCAATACAGCGAAACTTGAAGCCAGTCCCGCAAAAATCAGTTGATCCACTTTTAATCCACAGCGTTCAACTGCTTTTACAATATTCTTTGCCATATCGTTATGGCAGGTAATTAAATGAACTTTAGCTTGCATACGTACACCCGATAATCCAACAGGGTTTTTGATCCCTTCTTGATAATCAATGGCATACTCTTGCGGTATAACGTGTAAAACACGATGTTCATCTTTTACTTTGACGGATTTCGCAGTATGAACCACGCTATCAACATCATCTTGAGTCACTTCTTCTTCTGAAATTGGCACCATACCAATCTCATTTTGGCAACTGATATGCTTGCCTGATAACGCCAAATACACTGAAGATATTTGACAGTCAGCCATCAATTCAGCCTGATCTACCGCCCGTTGCACACATTTCACGACGGATTCAAGATCGTTAACGCCACCTTTATCCATGCCTCGAGATGGACAACTTCCCACCCCAATAATATTCACAACACCATCAGGCAGGATCTCACCGACAAGGGTGGCTACTTTGGCCGTACCAATCTCAAGACCAACTACTAATTTTCTGTCCGTCGCTTTGATCATTATTGTTCTGCCTTCGCCTTCATCGTGTCATCTGCCACGTCTTGTTTATTCATTCTCAAGTAATAAAGGAGCCCATCCGACTGCACCACCACTGTCATAACGCAGATCAACATAATCAACTCGTTTATCTGTTTGTTGTTGCAGTATCGGATACAACTCAATAAAGCGAGCAATCCGTTTTTCGTTATCCTTACGACCTAACTCCAATCGGACATCATTGTCTAAAACTAATTGCCATCCTTGACGTGCAGACATTGACGCTGCTTTTAAATTCAGGTTATTTGCAAGAAGTTGATCTCTCATTGCCACATAACCTGATAACACCATTTTTTCACTTCCCTGAGGGCCATATAACAAAGGGTAATTCCCTTTGGTTTCCAATTGCGTTGGCAGACTGAAAACACGCCCTTCTTTATCAAGAAAGTAAGTATCATTCCAGCGGGTAAAGGGAACATACTCTACCAGATGGATTTTAAGCTCATCAGGCCACTGTTTACGCACAGTGACTTGCCTAATCCATGGCATACGTTCTATTTGTTGCTGAATGATATTCACATCCTGTGTCATAAACGTGCCTGGCTGCCCTAAAGATAAAATCGCCTGACGCACATCATCATTCGTTGTGTAATGCCTCTCACCAGTTAATACAAGTTTTGAGATAGGAAGACGATTTGCATCTTTCATCCAGTTAACTACTTGTATTCCACCCCAAACGATAGTGGCAATCACACATAAGAAAAAGATTAATCCTGATAAATAAGTACCATTACTCGGTCTGTCAGAATGCTGTTTCTCTTTATGTTCTTTTATATTTAGCGCTGCTTGTGACATATTAACCCACTAACTCCTGAGCAACGTTTAAACAAGAGAATCGCCCACCCTTTTGTCCGATGTTCCTTCGATTAATACTTTTCCTACATATATATACTTTATGAACACCTTTAGGTTTGATAATTAAATCACTAAATTGTTCAATCTGTTGAGAATTATTTACTTTAAAAGAAGAAATTGCGAATTTTTCTGCGTTTTTCTTGCTTTTTAACTGAAATTTTTTCTCAAAACGATTTTGAGCAAGCGAATTCTCGATCATTTTTTTCGCCAATACAGTGTTATTTTTCTCATAACACCTCATCATTACAGTGAATTTATTACCCATTTCACCATAAATGATGTTCACTTGCTCAAACATCCGTCTTAATCCTCGCTTAAAGATGGCTGTAATTTTGTATCTGCTAAGCGACGCGCTATTTTACCAATATTTCCAGCACCTTGAACTAAAACAAGATCATTATCTGTTAATACACCTGCTAATATTGATGAAATATTATCTACATCAGATACCCAGATAGGATCTAGCTTGCCACGCTGGCGAATTGTTCGACAAAGTGAGCGACTATCTGCGCCTGCAATCGGAGTTTCTCCAGCAGAATAAATGTCTGTTAATAATAAAATATCTACTTGGTTGAGAACAGTAGCAAAGTCCTCATACAAATCACGCGTACGTGTATAGCGATGCGGTTGGAAAATCATTACCAGACGTTTATCTGGCCAACCTGCTCTTGCTGCTTTAATCGTTGCATCAACTTCTGTTGGGTGATGACCATAATCATCGACTAACATCACCTCACCTTCTTGACCGTTAACATGTTCAAGACCGTAATTACCTAAGAAATCGAAACGGCGTCCCGTACCTTGGAAGTTAAGTAATGCAGCTAAAATATGTTCGTCAGCAATACCTTCTTCGGTAGCAACCGCCACGGCTGCGGTTGCATTTAACGCGTTATGACGGCCGGGTGCATTTAATACAACTTGTAAATCAGGCATATCTTCACGAGAAATAGTGAAGAAGCCTTGGGCACCTTTTTGTTCATAATGTGTAATACGAACGTCCGCATCTTCACTAAATCCGTAAGTCGTAATATAACGACCGACTTTAGGGATGATAGAACGAATAACATCATCATCAATACACATCACTGCACGACCATAGAACGGTAAATTGTGCAAAAAGGTAATAAACGTCTCTTTTAAATTGTCAAAATTACCGTGATATGTATCCATATGGTCTGCTTCGATATTCGTAACCACAGCCACCATAGGTTGTAAATGTAAAAACGATGCATCACTTTCGTCAGCTTCGGCGATTAAATAACGGCTACATCCTAAACGTGCATGCGTACCTGCTGATTTAACTAATCCGCCATTTACAAACGTAGGATCTAATCCTGCTTGAGCATAAATATTTGAAATCATTGCTGTCGTGGTGGTTTTACCATGAGTTCCTGCAATCGCCACGCCATGACGATAACGCATTAATTCAGCTAACATTTCAGCACGACGAATAACTGGAATACGTGCCTCTCTTGCGGCAATAATTTCAGGATTTTCAGTACTGATTGCAGTCGAGACCACAACAACACTCGCGCCACGAATATTTTCAGGACGGTGATTAAAATAAACAGTTGCGCCCAAAGCAACGAGCTGTTGTGTAACGGCATTTGGCGCTAAATCAGAACCACTGATTTCATAACCTTCATTCGCCAACACTTCGGCAATCCCACCCATACCGGCACCACCGATGCCAATAAAGTGAATATGCTTAACTTTTCTCATTTCAGGCACAAACGATCTTAATTTTGCCAGTTGTTGTGTATTCACTATTTACTTCTTCACTCTAAGTTAATGGTTACAAGTTACGTTTATTTTTTTGCCACTTCGATTATTACATTCGCTACACGCTCTGTGGCATCCGTAATCGCAACGCTTTTTGCTTTTTCTGCCATCGCTAACAATGTTTCTCTATCCCACTGCTTCAGGGTTTGTGCAATGACTTCTGGAGTTAAATCATTTTGCTCGATAATTCGCGCCGCTCCCGCTTTTTCTAATGGCAGGGCATTCCAATATTGCTGTCTATCTTTGTGCTGGAAGGGAACAAAAATAGCGGGTAATCCCGCTGCGGCAATTTCACTGACGGTTAATGCGCCTGAACGACATACGACAACATCAGCCCATTGGTAAGCTTGCGCTATATCATCAATAAATTCAGTAACTTTGTATTCAGATTTAACTGAATTTTTCGCTAATTCGTTCTGATAGCGTGTTTTTGTATCACTTTCGCCACCTTTTCCTGCTTGATGCCAGATTGTAACATGTTCACCAAGCAAACCTGCGACCACCGGCAAGGTATGATTTAAAATTCGAGCGCCTTGGCTACCGCCAATAATCAACACACGAATGGGGCCGGTTCTCTCTTTTAACCGTATCGATGGTGCTTCAAGCGCTAACACATCTTCACGCACAGGATTCCCAACAACAGGCGCTTTAGGAAATGCGCCCGGAAAAGCCTGTAATACGCGTTTAGCAATTTTGGAAAGCCAACGATTAGTTAATCCAGCAATCCCATTTTGTTCATGTAAAATAACAGGAATGCCACACATCCAAGCAGCCACACCACCTGGGCCAGAGACATAACCACCCATACCAAGTACAGCATCAGGTTGATAACGTTTCATAATGGCACGCGCCTGAAAAATAGCTTTAATAATACGAATTGGCGCTGCTATTAATGCTTTAATTCCTTTACCGCGTAAGCCAGAAATGCGAATAAATTCAATTTCAATACCGTGTTTAGGTACTAAATCAGCTTCCATTCTATCCGCCGTTCCTAACCATCGGATTTCCCAACCTTGGGATTGTAGATAATGAGCAACAGCTAGCCCGGGGAATACGTGTCCACCCGTACCACCAGCCATTACCATTAAACGGCGTCTACGCTCGCTCATTTCGGGCTCCTTACAAACGCCTGAGCTTGTGCTAGACGTGTTTCATAATCTATTCGTAATAACATCACGATGGCTGTTGACATAATAATCAAACTCGAACCACCGTAACTAATAAGAGGAAGAGTTAATCCCTTCGTTGGCAACATGCCGGCGGCTGCGCCTACATTGACCAATGATTGGAATGTAAACCAAATCCCGATTGAACACGCTAAAAAGCCTGAAAAGCGTTGATCGAGTATCAATGCACGTCGCCCTATTTGCATCGCGCGAAAAGCGATGAAGAATACCATTAAAAGCACTAAAACCACACCGATATAACCAAGTTCTTCTGCCAAAATGGAGAAAATGAAGTCGGTATGTGCTTCTGGTAAATATTCCAGTTTTTGTACTGAGTTTCCTAAACCTTGCCCAAACAAATCTCCTCGGCCAAATGCCATCAAAGATTGCGTTAATTGATAACCGCTACCAAATGGATCTTCCCAAGGCTCTAAGAAAGAAGTGATCCGGCGAACACGATAAGGTTCAACAATGATAAGCATAACCACAGCGGCAATACCTGAACCGATAATTGCTAAGAATTGCCAAATTTTAGCACCCGCCAAAAATAGAAGCGCCAGTGTAGTAACAAACAACACGACCACGGTACCTAAGTCAGGCTGCAGTAACAGTAAAACAGCCAGTACTAACATAACGCCCATCGGCTTACAGAAACCCCAAAAGTTGTTTCTGACCTCTTCAACTTTTCGAACTAAGTAACTAGATAAGTAACAAAATAAAGCCAGTTTTGATAATTCAGCAGGTTGAAAGTTTAATGGCCCCACCGCGATCCAACGTGAAGCACCATTAACCGAACTTCCGACGCCCAATACCACTAATAAAAGCAGTATCGAGCCAAACAGCATTAAGCTGCTATAACGTTGCCAAATTGCCATAGGAATACGCATAGTGACTAACGCAATACAAAACGCCACAATAAGGTAAATTCCATCACGCTTTGCAAATAAGAAAGGATCTTCTGCAAGGCGCTGGCCAACAGGCATTGAGGCTGATGTCACCATGACAAAACCGATAACCGCTAATCCGAAAGTAAACCAGAGCAAAGTGCGATCATACGGTACAAACGCCGTATTCTCAGTTTGATAACTGCCCACTAACCACTGTTTTAGTCTTCGCATTGCGAATATGCTCATCAGCCAAGCTCCCTTGCCAAGCGCGCAAATTCATCACCGCGTTGCTCAAAACATTTAAACTGATCTAAACTGGCACAAGCAGGTGAAAGCAACACCATATCCCCTGGTTTGACAGTAGGAGCTAATGCACGCATTGCCTCTTCCATTGTCACAGTTAATAAAGAGACATCTGGTCGTAAACTTGCTAGAGCTTGCCCGTCTTGCCCAAAACAATAGAGACGAATATTGTCGCCACTGATATAAGGCAATAAAGCAGTAAAATCAGCTGATTTTCCATCGCCACCTAATAAAAGGTGCAATGTACCTTCGACGTCTAAGCCACGAAGGGCGGCTTCTGTGCTACCGACATTAGTTGCTTTAGAATCATTTATCCAACGTACATTTTGATGCGAATAAACTAATTGAAAACGGTGAGCCAAGCCGTGATAGTTTTTCAGTACTTCCAATCCCGCTTTACGCGCGATCCCTACAGCATCAGCAAGTGCCAATGCAGCAAGTCCATTGGTATAATTATGCTGTCCTGAAAGATACATTTCGGACGTTGAAAGAACTTTTTCACCATTTACTTTTAAGACGCGATCCCTGTTATCAAGCTGGTAATCGCCCAGTCCTACTCCAAAGCTGACACAACGGCCATCTTTACCCGCTAAAGGTAATGTGAGTATGTCATCTTGGTTATAAACACAGATATTGGCATTATCATAGATACGTAATTTCGCTTCACGGTATTGTTCCAATCCTAATGGATAGCGATTCATATGATCTTCGCTAATATTTAAGACTGTTGCCGCGGCTGCTTTTAAGCTATACGTGGTTTCTAGTTGGAAACTTGATAGCTCTAGTACATAAAGATCATGAGGCTCAGTTAGCAAAGTTAGAGCAGGAACACCAATATTTCCCCCAACACCAACGCGAATACCATCCGCTTTTGCCATTTCACCCACCAGCATTGTGACAGTGCTTTTACCGTTAGAGCCAGTAATAGCCACAATAGGTGCTTTAGCTTCGCGGCAAAACAGTTCAATATCACCCACAATTTCGACACCATGACTTGCTGCTTCAACAAGCTCAGGTGTCGAGAGGGCAATACCAGGACTTGAAACAATTAAATCAGCATCATTAAGCCATGCTTGGTGAAAACTGCCTATATGATATTCAACGTTAACAGGGAGCTTATCTAAGCCTCCTGGTTTTTGGCGCGTGTCAATTACTTTAGGTATAACACCTTGACGGATAAAAAAGTCAACGCAGGAAAGACCTGTTATTCCAAGCCCAACTATAACGACTTTTTTTCCCTGATAATTTGCCATCTTAACGCACCTTTAACGTCGCCAGACCAATAAGCACTAACATCAGTGAAATAATCCAGAAGCGGACAATAACACGAGGCTCAGGCCAGCCTTTTAATTCATAATGGTGATGAATTGGAGCCATACGGAAAATACGTTGACCACGTAATTTAAATGAACCGACTTGCAAAATAACGGAGAGTGTTTCAACAACAAACACACCGCCCATAATCACTAATAAGAATTCTTGGCGTAATAACACAGCAATCGTACCTAACGCACCACCCAATGCGAGAGAACCCACATCCCCCATAAAGACTTGCGCAGGGTAAGTGTTAAACCAAAGGAAACCTAAGCCCGCACCGACAATGGCGGTACAAACAATCACTAATTCGCCCGCATGCATTAAATAAGGAATTTTCAAGTAGCTTGCAAAATTAACGTTACCTGTCGCCCATGCAACTAAAGCAAAACCGGCAGCCACAAAGACGGTTGGCATAATGGCTAGACCATCTAAACCATCCGTTAAGTTAACGGCGTTACTGGTTCCCACAATGACAAAATATGCCAATAAGATATACAGCATGCCTAATTGAGGCATTACATCTTTAAAGAATGGAACGACTAGCTGTGTTGCAGGTGTATCTTTACCAATGGCATACATACTAAATGCAACGACTAACGCCAGCACGGATTGCCAGAAATATTTCCAGCGTGCAATTAAGCCACGCGTATCTTTACGCACAACCTTACGATAATCATCGACAAAGCCGATAACGCCATAACCAATTAAAACCAGCAATACGCACCAAACATATGGGTTGTCTAGTCTTGCCCATAGTAGTGTGGAGATAGAGATAGAGAACAGGATCATAATCCCGCCCATTGTTGGTGTACCACGTTTACTAAAATGAGACTCCGGCCCTTCACTACGAACCACTTGTCCAATTTGCATTTTTTGCAACCAAGCGATGAGGTGAGGCCCCATCCACAAAGCAATAATTAATGCCGTCAATAAACCAACAATCGCCCTGAATGTCAGATAAGAAAATACATTAAAAAATGTATGGTATTTAACCAAATATTCGGCTAGCCAAACTAACATTCAAAGCACTCCTTTAATGCGTTCACAATATCTTCCATCGCGGAGCTTCGTGAACCTTTTACTAAAACTGAAACAACATCATGCTGCTGTAATAATGGAATTAATTGAGCAAGTAAGTCGGCTTTAAATGTAAAATGCTGACCACCTTGGTTTTCATCACTAATAAAGTGGCTGTGATCCCCTACGGTAAATACGCTATTAATCCCTGCATTGTGTGCAAAACGCCCCACATCACGGTGACATTTCTCTGAATCCTTACCTAACTCAGCCATATCTCCCGCAACAAAAATCTTATATCCCGGCAATTGTGATAAAACTTGTAAGCCCGCGATCATCGAACCATCGTTCGCATTATACGTATCATCTAACACCATTTTTCCTGTGGTTAATTCCACAGGATACAATCTTCCTGGCACCGCTTTTAATGTTGATAACCCAAGGCGAACCGCATCAAGCGTTGCGCCTGCTGAAAGTGCCAGCGCACTAGCAGCTAAAGCATTGGCAATATTATGACGTCCCGGCAATGGAAGAGTAACTTCAACACAACCTTCTGGTGTATGTAAGGTGAAGTTAGTGGTGAACTGCTTAACAGCGATATCAGTCGGATAAAAATCAGCATTGCTTTGAGCCGATAAAGAGAACGACCATTGCGTTTGACGCGTATTTAAGTGGTGTTGCCATAGAGGTAAGTCATTACTATCAAGATTAATAATGGCTGTACCTTGCTCTTTTAAATGAGTAAAGATTTCGCCTTTTGCTTGGGCAATACCTTCAAGTGAACCGAAACCTTCAATATGAGCAGAAAAGAGATTATTTACCAAAGCGCTATCGGGTTTAACCATATCAACGGTATAGGCAATTTCACCAATATGGTTTGCACCTAGCTCGATAACGGCAAAACGATGCTCTGGAGTTAAACGAAACAGCGTTAGTGGCACACCAATATCATTATTTAAATTACCGTGGGTATATAAAGTTTCACCACAATGACGCAAAATTGAAGCCGTCATTTCTTTGACAGATGTTTTTCCTGAAGAGCCTGTCAACGCCACAATTTTGGCATTACTCATTGAACGGATATGAGTAGCAATCGCCCCCATTGCCAGACGAGTGTCTTTCACAATAATTTGAGGACAATCAATGTCAATTTCACGGTTAACTAATACGGCAACCGCGCCTTTTTCTTTGACATCAACGATAAAGTCATGCGCATCAAAACGCTCACCCGCTAATGCAATAAAGAGGCAATAGTCATCAATATTGCGACTATCTGTTGAAATTGACTTAATCGTTAGTTGATTGGCTTGGCTTTGAGCAATATGGCTCAACTTACCATCAGTGACTTGTGCAATGATTTCTAGTGATAAAGGGATCATGCTATCACCCCTAATAACCGCGCAACGGTTAATCTATCCGAATAATCAAGGCGACGTGAACCGACTAACTGGTAATCTTCATGCCCTTTACCTGCGACTAAAATCATATCATTCGCGTCGGCTTGCATAATCACATTAGTCACTGCTTCTGCTCGACCTTCAATAGCAATTGCACGACCGGGATCCATTAAACCAGAAAGAATATCTTGAATAATGGCTTGTGGCTCCTCACTACGTGGATTGTCATCAGTGATAACCACTTTATCTGCTAATTCTTCTGCAACTGCACCCATTAGTGGGCGCTTACCTTTATCTCGATCACCACCACAACCAAACACACACCACAATTTACCCGTGCAGTGTAAACGAGTGGCTTGGAGTGCTTTTTCTAGCGCATCCGGGGTATGAGCATAATCGACGATAACGGTAGGACGATTATCAGCACTAAACACCTCCATTCGACCACAAACAGGAGTAAGTGCAGACGACGCCTTAATTACGGCATCCAATGGATATTCCAGTGCTAACAATGTCGCTAAAGCACATAATAGATTACTGACATTAAATGCCCCCATTAACGGGCTTTCAATTTCCCCTTCACCCCAGCTTGAACTAAAGCAAATAGTTGCACCTTCATCATGGTAATTAATGTTTATTGCTTTAACAAAGCGACCTTGCCAATTTACTGGCAATTTATTGTCCATTGTTACTGCAACAGCATCTGGCAAACGTGATAACCATTTTTGACCAACAGTATCGTCCGCATTAATGATTTTCTCACCACTATGATGTGTGGAGAACAGTAACCATTTTGCCTCTTCGTAATTTGCCATATCACCATGATAATCAAGGTGATCACGACTTAAATTAGTAAATACGCTCGCCACAAAAGGTAAAGCACTAACGCGACCTTGTACTAAGCCATGAGAAGAAACTTCCATCGCTGTTAATGTCGCGCCTTGATTTAATAGCTGTTGTAACTCTAATTGAATATCAACCGCAGAGCCTGTGGTGTTCATGGCTGGAACAACGTGACCTAACAGTCCGTTACCTACCGTTCCCATCACAGCACTGCTTTCGCCTAATCCTTGTGCCCACTGTGCTAACAATTGTGTTGTTGTCGTTTTTCCGTTAGTCCCAGTAACACCAATTAGTTTCAATTTTTCAGCTGGTTGATGATAAAAATATCCTGCTAATTTTGATAACGCTGCATTGAGATTATCGATATAAATAACAGGTATGCCGTGGCTTTCACGAATTTCACCATGCGTTGCGACATCTTGTGCTTCCGCTAATACCGCTGAAACACCTTGAGCAATTGCTTGAGGAATATAGCGTCTACCATCAGTTTCATGACCTTTAATGGCAATAAAAAGATCACCGCTTGCCGCTTTTCGGCTGTCGAGTGTCATGTCTTTGAGCATCAATGACGGTGCTTGTATCCCGAGAGCCCCTAATAGGTCACTTAAGTTAGGATCGGCCACTTGTATCCTCTTCTTTTTTAATTACAAATTCATTTTTATCGTCTGGCATCAATGCATCTGGTTCTACGTTCATTGTTCGTAAAACCGCGCCCATGATTGTGCCAAACACCGGTGCAGATACTGCGCCCCCGTAATATTTACCCGCTTTAGGTTCGTTGATTATCACAACCAACGCAAAACGTGGACGACTCGCAGGCGCAACACCCGCCGCATAAGAGATATATTGATTGATATATTTTCCGTCTGGCCCAACTTTTTTCGCCGTACCTGTTTTAATCGCAATGCGATACCCTTTAATAGCCGCACTTACACCACCGCCACCGGGCAATGCAACACTTTCCATCATATGCACGACAGTTTTCATTACAGGCTCAGGGAATACGCGCGTTCCTGGTACAGGTGGATCAACTTTTGTAATTGAAAGTGGACGGTAAATACCAAAACTACCAATCGTTGCATAGACACGCGCTAATTGTAACGGTGTTACCATTAGCCCATATCCGAATGAGAAGGTGGCCCTTTCAAGATCGGACCACCGTTGTTTTTTTATTGGAAATATGCCACTACTTTCACCAACTAGCCCCAAGTTAGTTGGCTTCCCGAATCCAAAACGTGAATAAACATCCACAAGTTCAGATGCAGGCATCGCTAACGCTAGTCGTGAAACACCAACGTTACTCGATTTCTGTAATATTCCTGTTATCGATAACTCATGATATAACGCCACATCTTTTATTTGATGTCCGTTAAGTCGATAAGGAATTGTATTAATAACACTATTTTCTTTAATAATATGATTGTGTAGTGCACTCATCACAACCATCGGTTTTACTGTAGAACCTGGTTCAAAAATATCAGTGATAGCACGATTACGCATCGCATCTTTAGGCGTTCCCGCTAAGTTATTCGGGTTATAAGATGGACTATTCGCCATCGCTAATACTTCACCTGTATTGACGTCTACTAAAACAGCGGTTCCGGATTCTGCTTTATTCTTGATAACAGCATTGGTTAATTCACGATAAACCACAGATTGTAAGCGCTCATCAATACTTAACATCAAGTTATGAGCAGCTTGACTATCTGTTTGAGCAATATTTTCAATGACACGATTGAAACCATCCTTACGAACTACACGTTCACCAGGAGCACCTGTTAGCCATTGGTTAAAGCTTTTTTCAACCCCTTCAATGCCATCACCATCAATATTCGTTACACCAATAATGTGAGCAGTTACTTCACCGGATGGATAATAACGTTTTGATTCTTGACGCATGTTAATCCCAGTAATTTTTAATTTATTAATGTAATCACTAATTTCAGGGTTAACTTGACGAGCGAGATAGATAAAACGTGCGGAAGGTGCTGCTGCAATTTTCTGTTCGATTTGACTGATGGAGATTTTTAGTGCGTCAGCAAGTGCTAACCAACGAGAGTCGGTCATATCTGGATTGGCATCTAATACAACTTTTGGATCTGCCCAAATAGCATACACAGGCACACTGACAGCAAGAGGTCTTCCCATTCTATCGCTGATCATCCCTCTTGCTGTTGGGACTTTTTGTACACGCAGAGAACGCATATCCCCTTCACGAATTAGGGGGTCTGGATTAATAATTTGTAAATAGGCAACACGGATTAATAGCGCGGCTAAAGCGATACCAATGCCTGTGCAAAGCAACGCAAAACGCCAACTCACAAACCCTGTTTTTTCTTCAGGCTTGCGTAATTTGGCATTTGACTTTGTCTTTGCTTTCGCTTTTGCCGAACGTGAAAATTTCATACTTGCCTTAATTATTTAGTAACCACGATGTTCTCTTTTGTTGGATCAACATGAACCATCCCCAAACTATCACTTGAAAAACGCTCTACTCGGCTATGATCGGCCAGTGCATTTTCTTCAAGAATGAGGTTACGCCATTCGATATCCAATACATTTTTTTCCAGCACTAAGCGCTCTTTTTCTGCTGTCAATAAACGTGTCTTATGTGCTGTCGTCACGACATACACTGCAGAAATAATCACCGCTATCAGTAAACATACAGGTAATTTGCCATGACGCAGTAAATCCTGCCCTATAACTCCAGGTAGTGTGTGTCGTTCTGTAGACATTTATTCCTCAATACGTTGTGCTACACGTAATACAGAGCTTCGTGCCCGTGGGTTCTCTTCCACTTCTATACCTGTCGGTTTCATTTTGTGAATACTTGACAAGCGAGCACTTCCTAACTCTTTTATCTGAGCTTCTGTGAGAGGAATACCCGCAGGGACAACTGGCCCTTTGCTCTCATCACGAATAAACCGTTTTACTAATCGGTCTTCTAATGAATGGAAGCTAATCACTGATAAACGCCCTTCTGGCGCTAAAACTGAGACTGCACCTTTTAATGCTTTTTCAATTTCATCTAATTCGCTATTGATATAGATTCGAATTGCTTGAAAGCTTCGTGTTGCTGGATGCTTATGGCGTTCTTTTACTGGGCTTGCTTCACTAATTAAATCAGCTAACTGCTTAGTTCGAGTCAACGGCTCTTCTGTTTTATTACGAGCAACAATGGCGCGAGCAATACGTTTAGCAAAACGTTCTTCACCAAATGTTTTCAATACCCAAGTAATGTCATCTTCTGCAGCTGTCATTAACCATTGCGCAGCGGATTGCCCAGAAGTGGGATCCATACGCATATCTAGTGGTCCGTCTCGCATAAAAGAAAAACCACGCTCTGGATCATCTAGTTGAGGAGAAGAAACGCCTAAATCCAACAAAACACCATCAATCTTCCCCGCTAAACCTAACTCATTAACATACTGTTCAATATTTGAAAAAGGCCCATGAACAATAGAAAATCGTACATCATCTATTTCATTGGCAACTGCAATAGCTTGTGGATCTCTGTCTATCGCTATCAAGCGACCTTGTTCACCTAATTGCGATAAAATTAAACGGGAATGGCCTCCGCGACCAAATGTTCCATCGATATAGATACCTGAAGACTTAATGTTCAGGCCATTCACTGCTTCATCCAGTAGTACACTGGTATGGCTAAAATTATTTGTTGTCATTATTTAAAGTGATAAATCCAATAGTCGTGTCGATAACGGTTCCTGTGAGGTTTGCTCGGCAACAATGTCTTTTTCAATCTGGCTATACCAGACCTGTTCATCCCACAATTCAAATTTATTGAATTGACCGACTAACATGACCTCTTTGGTTAGCCCCGCATGCTGTCTTAGCGTGCTAGCTAACAAAAGACGTCCAGCACTATCCATTTGGCATTCGCTAGCATGTCCTAATAACAGACGTTGAACTCGACGTTCAGCCGGGTTCATGGAAGACAAAGCCGCTAATTTTAACTCAATCTTTTCCCATTCAGGAAGTGTATAAAGCAATAAACACGGCTGATTGAGATCAATGGTACAAACCATTTGACCTTCAGAAATCTCACTCAGCGTTGTTCGATAACGGGAAGGAACTGTTATTCGCCCTTTGCTGTCAAGATTAACGAGTGTTGCTCCACGAAACATCCTCATTACCCTCAGCTTTGTAATTTACACCACATTATCCCACAAATCCCCACAAATAGAGTTTACGGATGGTATGAAAACGTTGTCAAGCCAGATGTAGGAAGCTTTATTTATATTTACAGTAATTTGATGAGCACACCGAAATGTTGAAATTATCGACAAAAAAGAAATAAAAAATATTAACACTATGATTAATAGCGATTATTTTTCATTTTATATTTTTAATCACGAAAAGTAATTATTTATAACGATTACAAGGAAGAAAACCAGATAAAGAAATCATAATGAGTAAATAATAATTTTAATGATAAAAAACTAATTTATTGCAGTTCATTTACCTTTAGCCAACATAATCATTTGAGGATACTTTTGTATAAATAAAAATAGGAAGGTTTAAAAAAATAATTTAATATCATGCAGATAGTTATTTATTTTCTTCTCACTTTCTCTAAAGCAAAATCCATTATTTATTAAAGTTAAGCAATATCACTTATGGGTATATCAAAATTTAATCTATTAACTTAGAAAAATGAGGAAAATAGTAAAAAAAGGCTTAAGATTAATCTCAAATTTAATATTCTCTAAGCTATTCGACATTCTTAAATCAAATAAAGCATCCCCGTTTTAATTTAATAAAACAGGGATGAGTATAAATGCAGGTAATTATGATAAAGCAATATCAAATTAACGTGCGCGTCCTAAACTGCCTCGACGACATAAATCACGACGAATACGTGTAATTCCTGCTTGCGGTTTTTGCTCTTCTTCAAGACTGGCAAGAACAAGTTCTAATACACGTTCTGCGATATCACGATGTCGTTGAGCCACAGATAAAACAGGGCATTCAAGGAAATCCAATAACTCATGATCACCGAAAGTCGCAATAACCAATTGTGTTGGTAAACGGCCACTTCGTTGTAACGTCACATCCATAACCCCTTGCAATAAAGCAAACGAGGTTGTGAATAATGCATCTGGCATTGGATTATTGTTTAGCCATTCTGAGAAAGCAGTTGCAGCGGCTTCTCGTTCATAGCTATTAGCATAAAGGTAGGTTACTTCACGAGGATCATCTTTCCAAACACTACGGAAACCTTGTTCACGTAAAAAGCTCACAGAGAGTTCAGGAAGAGCGCCTAAGTAGAGTACAGATTGCGAAGGAAAAGCTTTCAGTTCAGTTGCCAACATTTTGGCATCTTCTAAATCATCACCGACAACGCTGATAAAATGTTCACTTTCTAATGCCCTATCTAGCGCGATAATCGGTAATGAACGATTAGCCCAACGCTGATAAAAAGGGTGTTCTGGTGGCAATGCCGTTGAAACAATAATGGCATCAACTTGGCGTTGTAATAAATGCTCAACACAACGAATTTCGTTGTCAGGTTGGTCTTCTGAACACGCAATTAGCAACTGATAACCACGTTGTCGTGCTTGTCGTTCAAGGTAATTTGCGATCCTGGTATAACTGGTGTTTTCCAAATCAGGAATAACCAAACCAATAGAACGCGTACGACCAGCACGTAATCCCGCGGCAACAGCGTTCGGGTGGTAATTATGCTCTCTGACCACCGCCATCACTTTTTCAACAGTCTTGTCACTTACACGGTACTGTTTCGCCTTACCATTAATGACATAACTTGCTGTTGTTCGTGAAACACCAGCCAAGCGGGCGATTTCATCCAGTTTCACATTAGCCTCTTTTAATTATTAAATGTGTTATTTATTACATATTGCTATGAATTTCAGTCATTATGCTGATCTGATTTTGCATTTTAACACAATTTACTGATAAAACCGTATGCGTCAACGTTTCCGTTTATGCCTTTTATCAATTATTTCAATCATCATTATCTATCAATCAGTAATTTCACAAGAAAAAGCACCTTAAAAGGTGCTTTTTCTCGATTAAATTTAATCTTGATACATCAATTCAATTTCATTTCGATAACGTTCTGAAATAATTTTACGGCGAAGTTTTAATGTCGGTGTTAACTCACCTGATTCCATTGAAAAACCTTCAGCAAGTAATGTAAAGCGCTTAACCTGATGAAAACTAGAAAAGTTTTTTTGCATTTCACGTAAACGCTCATCAAATAGCTCTTTAATTTTTGTATGACGTAATAATTCGATGCGATCTTGGTATTTTAGATTTAATGCACGAGCATGTTCTTCTAGTGCATCAAAACATGGCACAATCAGCGCAGAAACAAATTTACGTGTATCAGCAATCACCGCAATATGCTCAATAAAACGATCTTGCCCTAAAGTACCTTCGATCATTTGTGGCGCAATATATTTACCATTCGACGTTTTCATTAAATCTTTTAAACGTTCAGTGATAAACAGTACACCATCACTATCAAGCGCGCCGGCATCACCAGTACGTAACCAACCATCTTCTGTAAAGGCAGCCGCGGTATCTTCTGGTTTATTGAAGTACCCTTTCATAACAATACTGCCACGAACTTGAATTTCGTTTTCAGCCCCAATACGGACTTCAACACCAGGTAATGGTGTACCAATAGAGCCTAATTTATACTTATTTTCTTCCCAGCATGAAACAGTGGCACAGGTTTCTGTCATACCATAACCGTATTTAATATTAATGCCTGTTGCTAAAAAGAAACGAATAACAGCGTCATCTAAACGCGCACCAGCGGCTGGTAAAAAGCGGACTCGTCCACCTAAGATTTGACGTAATGGTTTTAAAACTTTTTTATCAGCAAAGCGATAACACAAACGCGCAATGAAACCACGATTACGCTGATTAAGTTGTGCTTCGCGTTGTTTTTCACCCTGCTTGATTGCCCATTTGAAGATAAGCTGGCGTAACACGGAAGCCTGAGACACTTTGTCTTGAATTGCACTATATACTTTTTCATAGAAACGCGGAACAGCACACATAACGGTAGGTTTAACGTCGCTCATTGCTTCTCTAACAGCATGCGTATCCGTTAAATACACATTAACAGCGCCCGTGTGCATGACATAAAAGCTCCATGCGCGTTCGAAAACATGAGAAAGAGGTAAAAAACATAATGAAACGTCTTTATCGGATAATGAGAGACGTTCGTCATGCAGATAAAGTTGGGATGCTAAGCTCGTATAATCAAGCATGACACCTTTAGGTTCGCCTGTTGTTCCTGATGTATAAATCAAGGTAAACAGATCGTCTAAATTGCACTCATTAATGCGTTGTGCTAACACGTCATCATGTTGATATTGAGTGTTATTAATTAAACTCTCAAGATAGCATGAAGGTATATTTGTGTTTAATACGACATCAGAATTAAACACAATAATATGTTCAAGTTGAGGACATAACGCTAATAATTCAGAAGCAATATCGTATTGCTTTTGGTCACCCACAAAAAGAATGCGAATATTTGCATCATTTAAAATATAAGCGGCTTGTTCAACACTGCTGGTTGCATAAAGAGGAACGGTTACCGCACGTAATTGCAAAGAAGCAATATCAGCCAAAGACCAATCAATGGTATTTTGAGAAAAGATCCCAATATTTTCTTGAACCCCCACACCCATTTCTAATAATGCATTTGAGAGCGCGCGTGTTTTCTTTTCAACCTTTTCCCATGACATTTCGATATTGTGCTTAGCATCCCACTGACGATAAGCAATATTATTCCCGCTGTGTAAAAACCGTATCTGTAATCTTCTAATTATATGGTAATCCTGAAGATTATTATTAGTTATCATAATTTTCCTGCTATTTATGGAAAAGCGACCGTGTTATTAAACTAAAATGGACAAAATACGCCACTCATAATTTCAGCTTACACTTGTTCGCTGACTCGGATAAAAGTCTAAGTGATCCGCCAAAATAAAGGAATTCAATTTTACATAAATTTGTAAAATTGTGAGTTATGAAAAGTTTTGTCAAAAGGCGCTATCTCACCTCAGTGAAGGAGCTCGATATTACAATTCTATTTTTTTATGGAAGATAAAGAAGAAAAGTAGATGAATAACAACAAGTAACTGTTATAACGTAATCAGTGACAATATATAGAAAAGAGTATTGTTGTAGAAAATAACTGTTGGTCGAGTAAAAATGCGAACAAGAGTCATTATGATAAATAAAGGGCAAAAATAGTGACAGCAATCCAATTTATTTTATCTAACTACATAAAACCCATTTTGGTCATTAGTCTAATAACTAATGTTATCTGCCACTATTTCTGCATAATTAGAAATAAAAACTAATTATGAGCGAAAACACTCTAGTTCTGACAAACTTCACTAAGTAAATTTTTCATCCATAAGTGACCTTTGTCACGCGCGGTTGATTCATGCCAAATTAAATAACATGGACGCAGTATCTTTTCCCAAGGTAACGAAATGGCTTTGATATCTAATTGCTCAGCGTTGCATTCCACTAACCATTTCGGTGCAATAGCAACTAAATAAGTTCTAGAGACAATATTTAATACGCTGTTTAAATCAGTTCCCTGATAAGTGATAAGATCTTCTAAATGAGTATCTTTATAATAAGGAGCACTAAATGAACCAACATCATCTAAAGAAACAATTGAATGTTGTTCATTTAATAACATCTCTTGTGTCACACTTTCTTTAATACGAGGATGTTTATTAGAAACAACTAAAACAAGCTCATCATTAAACAATGGCTGTGAATGAAATTCTGCTCTATCAAATTGTTTATAATTAATAAAGAATTCGATTTCTTGATATTTTAACTGGTGCTCTATATTACTATTTAAGTAAGATTTAATATTAACATTAATGTTAGGTGTTTTATTTTTAATTTGTTCAACTATTTTTGGCGCTAATTTAATATCTAGCGGGCTACAAATAGATAAATTAAATATACGTTCACTTAGTTCTGGTTCAAACCCAGCCCCAGGAAGTTCATTATGTACTAATTGTAATGCTTGTCTAACAGGGCCAAAAAGCTGTTTTGCTCTTAATGTAGGCTGAATACCGCGACCATAACGAACAAATAATTCATCATTAAACATTACTTTAAGTCGAGATACTGCATTACTAACTGCGGGTTGTGACATGCCAAGAACCTGTGCGGCTCGAGTGACATTTTGCATTTGCATAACAGCATCAAATACCGTTAATAAATTAAGATCAACATTACGTAAATGCATATCTGCTGATTCTTTGCTGGTAACTGTTGCTGATGTGTAATCCGTCATTTCTTACTCCACTATGTTATTATAATAGTTAATTAACCATTATTAACAAAAGTATTATTAATAATAGATATGTCTTAACCATTACTTTAACTATTTATTAAAATTTATTATTCATCGTCCATGCATATAACTAAACATATAAATTTCATATCAATAAAAAAACGTTCTTCATATAAAGATGAAAAGTTGATATTAAAATTACATGTATAGAAAATGATTATATCAATATATATTACAACCTGTTTTACCTTCTGCCTTGCAAATAATAAAACAAAGTATGATAAAAATCATAATAAAATGATGTATTTTCATTCCTAAATTAAGAATTCAAGAGTCATCAATTCTAATAATACAATGATTTTTATGCTTACATTCAAAACCTTGCTTACATTTATCAATCCTTACTATCTCATTGATACTCTTTTTTCATCTCACTTAGCTGATTAAAAAAAAGCAAACAATTGTTTAATTTTTTATTTCACTCTTTTTTAAACAATGTACGGAACATTAACCCAATCAATGATTTGCTGATAGTCATAATCATTAGTAAAAATTTAGATATTAGTCAGAATCACTGTGAAAAATTTATAAATAACACAGCTAAATGATTTTATAAATTCCAACACTTGACATCTTTATTGGTATTAGGTATCAATAAATAAAGATTATTGAGAACTTATCCAAGGGTGTTTCATGTTAAACGCAATTTTACTATCAAGCCTACTACTACTCGCAACTTTTATGCGCGGTCGGCTTATGGGTAAAAAATGAAACACATCTACCCTTAAAGAGAAAACCCGCGCTAGTCGCGGGTTTTTTTATACCTGGGAGAGCGCAAACAGCAAATAAAAAGAGAAAGGAACAGATTATGAGCAACAACGTGATTATTTTTGATACCACATTGAGAGATGGCGAACAGGCATTGCAAGCAAGCTTAAGCGTAAAAGAAAAGCTGCAGATTGCTTATGCCTTAGAACGTTTAGGTGTGGATATCATTGAAGCTGGCTTTCCTGTTTCTTCTCCGGGTGATTTTGAATCAGTACAAACTATTGCACGCGAAATCAAAAATAGCCGTATTTGTGCATTAGCACGCTGTGTTGATAACGATATTGATGTTGCAGCAGAATCTCTAAAAGTCGCAGATGCTTTTCGTATTCACGTATTTTTGGCAACGTCGGCATTACATGCTGAACATAAATTAAAAAAATCGTTTGAAGACATTATTGAAATGGGGGTGAATTCAATAAAACGTGCTCGCCGCTATACCGATGATGTGGAGTTTTCTTGCGAAGATGCGGGCCGTACTCATATTGATAATTTATGTCGGATCGTTGAAAGCGCCATTAATGCCGGTGCAACCACAATTAATATTCCAGATACCGTAGGTTATACAACACCTTACCAATTCGGTGGCATTATCACCAACTTGTTTGAGCGTGTACCCAATATTGATAAAGCGATTATCTCTGTCCATTGTCATGATGATTTAGGAATGGCTGTTGCTAATTCGATTACTGCGGTACAAGCAGGTGCAAGACAAGTTGAGGGGACAATTAATGGTTTAGGCGAACGTGCGGGCAACTGCGCATTAGAAGAAGTCATTATGGCAATAAAAGTCCGTGAACAAATGATGAATGTTCAAACACGTATTAATCACAAAGAAATTTATCGTACTAGCCAGTTAGTGAGCCAATTATGTAATACACCTATTCATGCTAATAAATCGGTGGTTGGCTCCAATGCATTCGCCCATTCATCAGGTATTCACCAAGATGGCGTACTGAAAAACCGTGAAACCTACGAAATCATGACACCCGAATCGATCGGATTAAAAGAAGTGCAATTAAACTTAACGTCTCGTTCAGGTCGAGCTGCTGTCAAGCATCGTATGGAAGAAATGGGATATCGCGAAAAAGATTACAACTTAGATAATTTATA
Source organism: Proteus vulgaris (assembly GCF_016239305.1). Taxonomy (GTDB): domain Bacteria; phylum Pseudomonadota; class Gammaproteobacteria; order Enterobacterales; family Enterobacteriaceae; genus Proteus; species Proteus vulgaris_C. Next base: position 38,814 of record NZ_JAEHOQ010000026.1, read on the forward strand.
TTCAGCCTTCTTACGTTTAGCAGATAAAAAAGGCCAAGTCTTTGATTATGACTTAGAGGCATTAGCATTTATTGGTCAGCAACAACAAGAGCCAGATGAATTTGTTATGAACTATTTCAATACTCAATCTGGTTCATCAACCGTTGCCACTGCCAGTGTCAGCATAACACATGGCGATAAAGAAATTACTGAAGCAGCAACAGGTAATGGCCCCGTAGATGCAGTATACCAAGCAATATCCCGTGCAACAGGTTATCCATTAAAGTTAGTGACTTACCAATTAACAGCCAAAGGCGAAGGTAGAGATGCTTTAGGGCAAGTTGATATTGTCGTTGAATATCAAGGTCGTAAATTTCACGGAATGGGGTTAGAAACGGACATAGTCGGTTCATCCGCCAATGCCATGATCCACGTAATCAATAGTATTTGGCGCTCAGAGCAAGTCGAAATAGAAAAACGCAAACAACATACAACACAAGAAGCGGTTTAATTATGTCAAAAAATTATCATATTGCAGTATTACCCGGAGATGGTATTGGTCCTGAAGTTATGGCTCAAGCACACAAAGTGATGGATGCCATAAGTGAGCGTTTCTCACTCAATATCACCACAAAAGAATATGATATCGGTGGTGTTGCCATCGATAATCATGGCACACCATTACCAGCGAACACCTTAGTGGGTTGCGAACAAGCTGATGCTATTTTATTTGGCTCTGTCGGCGGTCCTAAGTGGGAGCACTTGCCTGCTAATGAACAACCTGAACGTGGTGCATTGTTACCTTTACGCAAACATTTTAAATTGTTCTGCAATTTACGTCCTGCTCGCTTATATGAAGGTTTAGAAGCCTATTGCCCATTACGTGCTGACATTGCACAGCGTGGTTTCGATATTTTATGTGTTCGTGAATTAACTGGCGGTATCTATTTTGGCCAACCGAAAGGCCGTGAAGGTGAAGGCGCACAAGAACGTGCTTTTGATACTGAAGTTTATCATCGTTACGAAATCGAGCGTATTGCCCGTTTTGCATTTGAATCAGCGCGTAAACGTCGCCATAAAGTAACGTCTATTGATAAAGCGAACGTTTTACAAAGCTCTATTTTATGGCGTGAAGTCGTAACTGGCATTGCCAAAGAATACCCAGATGTCGAAATTCAGCATATGTATATCGATAACGCAACAATGCAGTTAATTAAAGATCCATCTCAGTTTGATGTCTTGCTGTGCTCCAATATTTTTGGTGACATTTTATCTGATGAATGCGCCATGATCACAGGTTCAATGGGGATGTTGCCATCCGCAAGTGTTAATGAAGAACGCTTTGGCTTATATGAGCCAGCCGGTGGTTCAGCACCAGATATTGCAGGTAAAAATATCGCTAACCCTATTGCACAAATTTTGTCTGCTGCGTTGTTACTGCGTTACAGCTTTAATGAAGACCAAGCGGCCAAAGCCATTGAAGAGGCTATCACCAAAGTATTAGCAGAAGGCTATCGTACCGCAGATTTAGCGGGGGATGGTAACGCAATCACAACGACAGAAATGGGTGATCGCATCACTCAATATATTCGTGAAGGGGCATAACATGGGTAAAACATTATATCAAAAAATCTATGATGCACATGTTGTCAGAGAAGTGAGTGATGAAACACCAATTTTATATATCGATCGCCATTTAGTGCACGAAGTGACATCACCTCAAGCCTTTGATGGATTAAGAACAAAGGGTCGTCCTGTTCGTCAACCCAATAAAACCTTTGCAACGATGGATCACAACGTATCAACACAAACCAAAGATATTAACGCTTGTGGTGATATGGCGAGGATCCAAATGCAAGAGTTGATGAAAAACTGCCAAGAATTTGGTGTCACTCTGTATGACTTAAACCATCCTTATCAAGGGATAGTCCACGTGATGGGTCCAGAACAAGGCTTGACCTTACCGGGAATGACGATCGTTTGCGGTGATTCACATACAGCAACTCATGGTGCTTTTGGCTCATTAGCTTTTGGGATCGGTACATCTGAGGTTGAACACGTTTTAGCAACTCAGACATTAAAACAATCACGAGCTAAAACATTAAAAATTGAAGTTCAAGGCAAGACCGCCATTGGGATCACCGCAAAAGATATCGTATTAGCCATTATCGGTAAATTAGGTAGTGCAGGTGGCACTGGCTATATCGTTGAATTTGCGGGTGAAGCCATTGAAGCCTTAAGCATGGAAGGTAGAATGACTTTATGTAATATGGCGATTGAAATGGGTGCTAAAGCGGGCTTAGTCGCGCCAGATGACACCACTTTTGCTTATTTAAAAGGTCGTCAATTTGCCCCTAAAGGCCAATCATGGGATGAGGCTGTTGCTTATTGGAGAACCTTAAAGTCTGATAATGATGCAACTTTTGATGCCACCGTCACGATTAATGCTGCCGACATTGCGCCACAAGTTACTTGGGGCACCAACCCAGGGCAAGTTATCGCTATTGACCAAATAGTACCGTTATTAAATAGCTTTAATGATCCCGTTGAACGCGCTTGTGCTGAAAAAGCCTTGGCTTATATGGGGTTGAGTGAAGGCGTCAACTTAACAGATGTCGCTATTGATAAAGTCTTTATTGGCTCTTGTACAAATTCACGTATTGAAGATTTACGAGCTGCTGCTGAAATCGCAAAAGGGCATAAAGTTGCGTCCCATGTGCAAGCCATTGTAGTTCCGGGATCAGGGCCAGTTAAAGCGCAAGCTGAAGCTGAAGGTTTAGATAAAATCTTTATTGAAGCAGGTTTTGAATGGCGCTTACCGGGTTGTTCAATGTGTTTAGCTATGAATAACGACCGATTAAATCCAGGTGAACGTTGTGCATCCACCAGCAACCGTAATTTTGAAGGTCGTCAAGGTCGTGGAGGTCGAACACACTTAGTCAGTCCTGCAATGGCGGCGGCAGCTGCAATCAATGGTCATTTTGCAGATATTCGTACATTTGCCGTGGCATCTTAAAGGAGAACATGATGAATAAATTTACTCAACATACGGGTATTGCGGTTCCTTTAGATGCAGCAAACGTTGATACCGATGCCATTATTCCTAAGCAATTTTTACAAAAAGTCACTCGTACTGGCTTTGGTAAGCACCTATTTCATGATTGGCGATTCTTAGATGATGAAGGCACTCAGCCTAATCCAGCTTTTATTTTGAATCAGCCTATTTACCAAGGTGCTTCTATTTTATTAGCACGAGAAAACTTTGGGTGTGGTTCATCTCGTGAACATGCACCATGGGCATTAACAGATTATGGTTTTCACGCCGTTATCGCCCCTAGTTTTGCTGATATTTTTTACGGCAATTCATTTAATAACCAATTATTGCCGATCAAATTAAGTGACGATGAAGTCTCACAATTATTTGATTGGGTGAAACAACACACAGGTACCCCTATTACTGTCGATTTAGTGGCACAAGAAGTCAGAGCCGGTGAATTATGTTTCTCTTTTGAAATCGATTCATTTTGCCGTCATTGCATGATTGAAGGATTAGACAGTATTGGATTAACACTGCAACACCAAGATGACATTAGCGTTTATGAGGCAAAACAACCTGCTTTTATGCGCTAATAAAGACAATTTCTTACCTTCTTCTACTTTCTGTGATGTTTACTTTGTCATTCTTGCCGTAAATTCATTTACGGCTTTTTTTTACTTCAATACAGGCATTCCATAAATAACCAATAAAAAAAGCCAGTGATCAATTATCACTGGCCGGCAATCACCGAATGCTCAAATGGGGGAGTCTGTCAGTATTCATAATTTGTGATAACTAACATGAGAGCCAACTTTAAACACAAACATTATCGGTCTAATATAAGGAAATTAAAATTGATCACTTTATTAAGGGATTTCCTCTTTTATGACCACACCCCGCTTAGAGTTACAATTTATTCGCCTATGGCAAGCCTTTCAGGGAAAGACTTCTGAAACTACCTTACAAGAATTAGCACAAACGCTTCATTGTACACGCCGTCATGTCCGTTCTTTATTAAATAAAATGCAAGAAATAGGCTGGATAAATTGGCAAGCAGAAGTGGGTAGAGGCAAAAAATCCACACTAAGTTTTTATTCTAATGCGCAAGAAATTCAACAAAATCGCGCTGAGCGATTAATAGAAGAAAACGATATTGAAAAGCTTGTCGCGCTAATGGGGGATAAAGACTCCGTACGCCAAATGGTGCTTTCTCAAATTGAAAAAAGTTTTCATCCTGGTCAACAGTTACTTCGGATTATTTACTATCGCCCTTTTAGAAATTTATTGCCAGGAACGCCTTTAAGACGATCTGAATTACATTTAATGAGCCAAATATTTAATTCTCTGGTGCATTTAAAAGAGGAAAATGGGGAAATCGAAGCAGAATTAGCTCACCATTGGCAAATGATCACAGAGCAACATTGGCGATTTTATTTACGTCCTTCTATCTATTTCCATCATGGTCGCGAGCTCACTCTCGAAGATATCAGCACTTCTTTAATGCGTATGAAACACTGCAATCCACTTTATGCACATATAGAGCATATTTCCTCACCTCAACCTTATGTGCTTGATATTTTCTTAAACGAAGCAGATAAACAATTTGCAACATTATTAGGGAGTCCTCAAGCGGTTATCTTGCCACAGGAATGGGCATCACTCCCAACCTTTGCACAGCACCCAATAGGAACAGGTGCTTATCAAATCATGGCTAATGATCAACATAAACTACAAATCAAAGCCTTTAATCGCTATTTTGGGTTACGTGCATTATTAGATGAAATTGATATATGGGTTGTACCTGAACTGAATAAAAAAATGGTCTGTTCAACCATTCATTTAACAGATGATGATACCAACAAAGATTCACTGGAAAGCCGTAAAGAGGAAGGGTGTTATTTTTTACTTTACGATAGTCGCTCAGCTCAATGCCAACAAATAGAAATAAGGGAATGGTTAAGTAGTGTATTAACGCCAGTTAATATGCTGACACATTGCGATCCTTTCTATCAACGTCATTGGTCTCCTGCTTATGGTTTATTACTTCATTGGCATCACAGTAAATTAATACGTCAACATCCCAAACCAGCATCATTAACCAAACTGACTGTTACATTGTATAAAGAGCATCATGAATACAGCACTATCGCTGAACTCATCAGAAAAATTTTATCTCTGTATGATATTGAGCTCACTATTCAAGTCCTCGATTACGAACAATGGTATTATGGTAAAGCGGAAAGTGATATCTGGTTAGCAACAGTAAATTTCTATAAACCCTTAGCGTTTTCTATTTTTGCCACTCTTTATGAATTACCTCTTTTTCAACTCTGTTTAGGGCGATCGTTTACACACGATCTCTCTTTATGGCATCAAAAAATGCTACCACTAGAAGAGTGGTGTCGTCAGTTAACACACGATATTTGGCTTTATCCTTTATTTCACCATTTACTTGAGTTACAAGGGCAAAGAACCATACGTGGTGTCAAAATGAATACTTTTGGTTGGTTTGATTTTAAATCAGCATGGTTCACACCAGAAATTGAGCCACAGCAACCAGACTAAGAGATAACTAACTTTTCATCATCATGGTTGTGACGATTTAAGTTAATTCACAGAAAACTTGAAAGTTATAAACACCCACATAAATGCTTAGGGGATTTATTCACTTTTTCTGTGGATATCTATGTGAAAAAGAGTGAGATAATCAGGGTATAGTTTTTATATTATAAAAAAGGCTGTTGATATATATTTCAAAATATCACTTATAATTCATATTAATAGCTAGTTTTAAACGCCTATTTCAGCGATTGGATAAAACAATTAAAAGACTCACCGCCTTAAATCGTACAAAAAATAACCACAGAGTGTTTTATCCACAGGTTATGCCGATTAGTTAGACAAAATAGGATAATTTTGAGGAATATCTGCAAAAGTCAAGGCTGTAAATCAGCACAGTGATCTCACTTTCTGTGAGTTATCCCATAAAGCTGTGGATAACCTAGTGTAAAAGCCTGTTTATGATTTCAGGATAACCGTGCACAACTTTAAATTATAAATTTCAATTGAAGGATTAACTCAAAAAAATGATGATATATCATGCTATTATGATTTAAATAAAATAAAGTGAAATACGTTATCAACAACCTTTTTTTTCTGTCTATTTTTTAAACAAGAAGATAATAACTATGTTTACGCCACCTGTAGCACCTGAAAATGAACAGGTTTTATTTGAACGAGCAAAAGCCCTAGCAGGTTATACATTTGGTGAACTTGCTACTTTTGCACAACTGCCTATTCCTGCCAACCTAAAAAGAGATAAAGGCTGGGTAGGAATGTTGTTAGAATATTATTTAGGTGCAAGTGCAGGCAGTAAACCCGAACAAGATTTCAGTGAGTTGGGTATTGAACTTAAAACAATCCCGATTGATAGGCTAGGTATGCCTTTAGAAACCACCTTTGTCTGTGTTGCTGCATTAACAGGAAATAGTGGAATTACATGGGAAAACAGCCATGTTAAACGTAAGCTCTCTAAGGTCTTATGGGTTCCTGTTGAAGGTGAAAGGGATATTCCATTAGCACAGCGCCGTGTTGCCTCTCCACTACTTTGGAGCCCAAATCATACAGAAGAAGAACTGTTACGCCATGATTGGGAAGAATTGATGGACATGATTGTGCTGGGCAAAGTAGAAAGTATTACTGCGCGTCACGGACAAGTGTTACAAATTCGCCCCAAAGCCGCAAACAATAAAGCATTAACTGAAGCTATCGGTGAAAATGGGCAACGTATCATGACATTGCCCAGAGGCTTTTATTTGAAAAAGAATTTCACAGCCCCACTGCTGGCTCGTTATTTTCAGCTCTAATTTTGTGATAAATTACACGTAATAAAATACCCTGTATCATTATTTTAAATCACACAGGGTATTGATAAATGACTCTCTATTTTAGTAATTAACGATAAACAATACCGCCATCAGTTAAAATTGCCTGGCCTGTAATATAGTCAGAATCATCACTCGATAAGAAAGCAACGAGAGCAGCAACATCATCAGGAGTTTGAGCACGCCCCAATGCAATACCTTCAACATATTTCTTATAGGTTTCGCCTTTTGGTGCTCCGGTTATCTCAGCAAAACGTTCATCAATTTCAACCCACATATCTGTGCCTACAATACCTGGGCAGTAAGCATTTACAGTAATACCGGCACTGGCATACTCTTTTGCTGCGGCTTGTGTCAGCGCACGTACAGCAAATTTAGTTGCGGAATAAACACCTAGCATTGCAAAACCATCGTGTCCTGCAATAGAAGATGCATTAATAATTTTACCTTTATGACCTAATGCTTTAAATTTCTCTGATGCTGCTTGGATACCCCACATAGTACCATTTACGTTAATTTTGAAGATCCTATCCATATCTTCAGGTGTCACGTCAGCCAAAGGTTTAACTTGGGCAATACCCGCGTTATTGATCATTACATCAAAGCCACCTAAAGCCTTTTCAGCATGTTCAACAGCAGCAAAAACTTCATCACGATGACTAATATCAGCAGCAAAAATTGTTGTTTTACGTCCTAGTGCTTCAATTTCTTTTGCGACGTCAGCTAATTTATCTGCCTTCAAGTCAACCAGAGCAATATCAGCACCTTCTTTTGCTAAACGCAATGCAATGCCACGGCCAATTCCCTGAGCAGCGCCTGTAACTAAAATTACTTTACCATTCAAAGCCATTGTCTTTCTCCTGAATATTTACAGATGAAAAAGCTCTTCTAAAAAAGAACTTTGTTAATAGATTAACAGTAGCAATTAAACAGGCAGGTGACAAAATAACGATCATTCGCTAGTAAACTCAATAATAGCGATTAAACACTCTGTAAATAATTATCATTTAGAATAAGTTCTCAATAAAAGATAAAATAAGCACTAAAAAGAGCAGAATAGACATTTGAGAAGTGTATTAGTTTATTAGCAAAAAATGCTTAACTCATTCATACATAGCATAAAAATAAAAAAGCGATACCTAAAAAGATATCGCCTTGTTTCTATTTTCTAAGATTAACTGAAATTATTTTTTTGTTGCTTGCAAATATAACATATCAAGTGCAATTGTAGCCCCAGCAAGCGCTGTAATATCAGATTGATCGTAAGCTGGAGAAACTTCAACTAAATCCATACCGACAATATTTAACGGTTGTAATGCACGTAAGATCTTCAGTGCTTTATCGGTCGTTAAACCACCGACAACCGGTGTTCCTGTTCCTGGTGCAAATGCAGGATCAAGACAATCAATATCAAAAGTCAGGTAAACAGGTAAATCACCAACAATTCCTTTGATCTGATCAACAAGATCAGCCACGCCACGATCATTAACTTGTGCTGCATCTAATACAGTAAAGCCGTTATCACTATCATGCTCAGTACGAATACCAATTTGAACAGAGTGATTAGGATCGATTAATCCTTCATTTGGTGCATGGAAAAACATGGTACCGTGATCAAACTTACTGCCATTACCATAAGTATCAGTATGCGCATCAAAATGAACTAATGCCATTTTACCAAAATGTTTAGCATGAGCTCGTAATAAAGGTAATGTGACAAAATGGTCACCACCAAAGGTTAAACATTTTTTGCCTGCAGATAATAACTTCTCTGTATGAGCTTGTAGTTTATCGCTCATATCCTGTGCGTCACCGAAGTTAAAGACTAAATCACCACAATCAACAACGTTTAAGCGCTCACGCATATCAAAATCCCAAGGCCAGCGATTCCCTTCCCACGCTAAATTAGTTGAGATTTGGCGGATAGCGCCCGGTCCATGACGAGTTCCCGCACGACCCGATGTTGCCATATCGAAAGGTACACCCGTAATGACCCAATCAGCATCACTGCTATAAGGTTGAAAATTCAGTGGAAAACGTAAAAAACCAAATGCATTAGAGATCAATGAATTATCAGTCTCATTACCTAACGTACTATTTTTCATGCTATTACCTCTGTCACTTATTAAAAATAAGTAACATACCAATCAATATGATAGATAAAGAGTGATGTTTAATAACATCACTCCTGCATTGGAAAATTAAGAATTACTCTTCTTCTTCCAGATACGTATAACCGTATAAACCACTTTCAAATTCAGTCAGGAATTGTTCTTGCAACGCTTCATCTAACTGTGCATTTTTTACTTGAGTTCGGAAACGATCTAACAGCACCGTTGGATTTAACTTAACGTACTGAAGCATATCGGCAACGGTATCGCCCTCTTCGCTTTGGACGTAAGTAAGATTACCTTTTTCATCAAGATAAACGTCAACAGCTGCAGTATCACCAAATAAATTATGCATATTGCCTAAAATTTCCTGATAAGCCCCAACCATAAAGAAACCAATCATAGGTGGATATTCAGGATCATAAGCTGGCATAGGCATCGTTGTTTCAACGCCATCACCATCAACATAATGGTCAATAATACCATCTGAGTCACATGTAATATCGAGTAGTACCGCACGACGATCTAGTGGTTTATCTAACCCTTCAATCGGTAATACAGGAAATAATTGATCAATACCCCATGCATCAGGCAAAGATTGGAATAATGAGAAGTTAACATAGAACTTATCTGACATGCGTTCTTGTAACTCATCGATAATCGGACGATGAGCACGATTACTTGGATCTAAATCATATTGGATACGACGACAGATATTTAAATATAACTCTTCTGCCCATGCGCGCTCTGTCAGACTTAACATGCCATGAACATATTGAGTATGCACATCATGCAAGTCTAATTGGCTATCATGCAACCATTCACGTAATGAACGGCTATGCCCTTTGGTTTGCATCTCTTCCCATGTTTCCCAAAGGCTAGCAATTGGTCTTGCTGCATCTTCTTCAGGTGGCGTAATCGCGGTAAATTCATTACGCTCAACACCAATGACATTAGAAATCAATACGGTGTGATGCGCAGTTAACGCACGACCTGATTCAGTAATAACAGTTGGATGTGGTAAGTCGTTTTCATCACACGCATCACCAATTGCCCAAATGACATTATTTGCATATTCATTAAGACCATAGTTAACCGAGCAATCAGACTGAGAACGTGTACCTTCATAGTCCACACCTAAACCGCCACCCACATCAAAATATTGAATATTCACGCCTAATTTGTGCAACTCAACATAGAAACGAGCAGACTCACGAACACCGGTCGCGATATCACGGATATTCGCCATCTGTGAACCTAAATGGAAATGCAGTAATTGCAGACTCTCTAAGCGATCAGCTTGGCGCAACATATCAATTAATTGCAGAACTTGTGTTGCGGCTAAACCAAATTTTGATTTTTCACCACCACTTGCCTGCCATTTGCCTGAACCTTGAGAAGCAAGACGAGCACGAACGCCTAAACGTGGAATAACTTCTAAACGTTCAGCTTCTTCAAGTACCATTTTTATCTCAGACATTTTCTCAATCACTAAGAAAACTTTATGTCCAAGCTTTTCGCCTGTGAGTGCTAAGCGAATATACTCACGATCTTTATAACCATTACACACAATCACAGAGCTTGTCATATTGGCATGAGCAAGCACAGCCATTAATTCAGCTTTAGAACCGGCTTCTAAGCCTAAAGGCTCTCCTGCATTGACTAATGACTCAATAACACGACGTTGTTGGTTAACTTTGATTGGATAAACTAAAAAGTAGTCACCTTTATAACCATAAGATTCACGCGCACGATGAAACGCCGCATTAATCGAACGTAAGCGATGCTGTAGAATTTGAGGAAAACAAAAAAGTGCAGGTAAGCGCAGATGTGATTGCTCTTCTTGAACTCGTTTAACCAATTCAGTTAAATCAAAAGTAGCATCAGGAACATCAGGATTAGGGCAAACGCTAATATTTCCCCGATTGTTCGCTAAATAGTAACCGCCACCCCAATATGCAATATTATAGGTCTGCTGCATCTTACGAGCGATGTTATCATTCATGACATTCTCCTTAGGGAGTATGAGTTTATACCTTGCCTGTCACTATAGTAGTCAATAATTTATTGAAAATCTGAAACGACTGATAAATAACAGTTGGAAGTAATGACTCACTATATATTTTTATATGATTATCCAGCTATTCGCGGGACATAATAGTAGAAAGTTCTTGAGTTAACTTATAACGAGTTAACACAATCACCTATTGGCAAGTAACCGACAACTTCGCTCTAAAGAGAAAGAGCTCAGAGAGGAAATCACTCTAGATATACTACGTGTATAGTATTGACGAGTGCTGTTTTGGTTTTTGAAAAGACTAACCTGTAGACAATGGATCATTACCCATTCACTCCACACATGGCTTAAACCTATAAGCCATTTCCCTAACAGAGAAACAGAATTAGAAATTCTGCGGTTTACACTGTGCTCAGATTTCACAGTAACCGCGAGTTTATACCTGTAGTTAACATAAAATGCAAAAGCAAAATGCACAAAAACCTTTTTTTTCTTATTTTCGATCTTTCATCATCAGAAAATAGCACGCAATAAAAAACAAGATTAACTGTTTGATTCTATTTTATCCCTATATTTGATTAAAAAAAGCTGGAATTAAAGAGAGAAGAGTCCTAAAATGGACGTCTAGATGTTAAAACATCCATCCTTAAACCGTTTGTATTAAGGTAACGAGATATAATGACTACACACCTATTTACTTCTGAATCAGTCTCAGAAGGTCATCCAGATAAAATTGCAGATCAGATTTCTGATGCTGTTCTGGATGCAATTTTAGAACAAGATCCAAAAGCACGCGTTGCCTGCGAAACTTACGTTAAGACAGGTATGGTTATGGTAGGCGGAGAAATTACCACCAAAGCTTGGGTCGATATCGAAGAAATTACACGTAATACCGTTCGTGAAATCGGTTATACCAGTTCCGATATGGGCTTTGATGCTAATTCCTGCGCAGTTATCAGTGCGATTGGTAAACAATCACCAGACATCAACCAAGGTGTTGACCGAGCTGATCCTTTAGAACAAGGCGCCGGTGATCAAGGTTTAATGTTTGGTTATGCAACAAATGAAACTGACGTATTAATGCCTGCACCAATTACTTATGCTCACCGCTTAGTTCAGCGTCAAGCACAAGTACGTAAAAGTAGCACTTTACCTTGGTTACGCCCTGATGCGAAAAGCCAAGTTACCTTCCAATATGACAACAATAAAGTTGTCGGTATTGATGCGGTTGTATTGTCAACTCAGCATTCTGAAGATATTTCACAAAAAGACCTGCATGAAGCGGTGATGGAAGAGATCATTAAACCTGTTCTGCCAGCAGAATGGTTAAATGAACAAACTAAATACTTCATCAACCCAACGGGTCGTTTTGTTATCGGTGGCCCAATGGGCGACTGTGGTTTAACGGGTCGCAAAATCATTGTTGATACCTACGGTGGTATGGCGCGTCACGGTGGTGGTGCTTTTTCTGGTAAAGATCCATCAAAAGTAGACCGTTCAGCAGCTTATGCAGCACGTTATGTTGCTAAAAATATCGTTGCTGCTGGTTTAGCAGATCGTTGTGAAATTCAAGTTTCTTACGCAATTGGTGTGGCAGAGCCAACATCAATTATGGTGGAAACATTTGGTACTGAAAAAGTCCCAACCGCACAACTTATTCTGTTAGTGCGTGAATTCTTTGACTTACGTCCTTATGGATTAATTCAAATGTTAGATTTACTGCACCCAATCTACCAAAAAACAGCGGCTTATGGTCATTTTGGGCGCCCTGAATTCCCTTGGGAAGCAACAGATAAAGCTGAAATCTTACGTGAAGCAGCAGGTTTAAAATAATCCTCAGTCAATAACATCACGCTATTGATTGTTTGATAAAACCACATCTTCTGAGATGTGGTTTTTTATTACTCTTTATTTTATTTCTAAATTCATAAAAAAACCCCGCAATCAACACGGGGATCTCAAAAGGAGAAAACGAGAACATAGACTTATGATGAAATGATTTTCTATAACAAGTTAGTTAGGGTAATTAATCCACTCACCTCCATTTAACTTGATATAAGACTGACCTTGATAATCAACCACAATGGTAGCTTGGTTTTCTGCAACATTAGCTGTTTGAGGTAACTCACTGGCTAATGCGTTCCAATCAATAGAAGATTGATTAAAAACATCTCCACTCACATTACGAGAGATAAATTCAGACAAGGCCAAATAGCTACTCGGCTCTTCAACAATTACAGGTGGATAAAATTGTGTTCTATCTTTGATCCCTGTAAAACGAATACCGACAGGTACCGTGGTAATACTTTGGCTAGGAATGTCTCTTAAGCCTGACATCTGTGTTTTATCACCTTGTAAAGCAGCGCCATGTTCCGGCACAATGACTACCATCACTTTTCTTCCTTTTTTATCTAACTCATTCATAAAGTTATCTAAATTGTCTAATAAAGTGCTTGCCCGTTTACCATAATCAGCGGTGTTATTCTCTCCTACAAAACGATTACCATCATGTAATGACACTAAATTCACAAACGTCACACTACGGCTCTCATTTGATTGTTCACGTCCTTGCAACCAACGCATCAACGTCTCTTTGTCGTTATAAATTTTAGTGCCATCAAAAGCTGTTATTTGATGAGAAAGATTTTCTTGATCTTGCAAAGTGATATTAAGATTACCAAGTTGCTGAACTTCTTGAAGATAATTACCAAACTTCCCGTTATGATCGAGTACCAATTTCTTTGCAAATCCTAACGAAGATAAATTATCCATTAACAAGCATTGTGTATCAGCCGGATCATATAAATCAGAGTGGTGACTTTGACCACAGCTAGCACGTAATAATCTTAATGATGCGGGGCCACTATAGGAGGAAACAGTATTAAAGTGACTAAATAGCACATCAAAATTGCCCCAAATAGGATGCTCCTGTAGGCCAACAGCAGCGACATCCGCTGTTGAAAGTGAACAAATATTAATAATTAAGATATCAAAAGGTTGGGCATCTGCAGACAACTGCGCTGGAAATGGCGTGATGCGTTTTTTCTCATAGCCATAAAATTGAGTTAACCAATCATCTAATACTTTATTATTAAACTTATGTTTTTGGGGTGGATAAAGCGTTCCCATTGCTGTTTGTTCTACCGATTTAGTAATAACCTCAGGCACCACAGGCGTGGCAGCTTGAGATCCAACGGATGTCGGTAACACTTCAACTTCACCGACATCGTCACTACTTCTCTCATTATTGACACTGTTTTCTTGCGTAAAGCTATTTGCTGAAACAGTAGGTACCATACCTTGAGAAAAATGGGTGAACCCACCAATATTTAACCAAAGTACACCCGCAATGATAAAGACAGAAACCCTTACCCACTGCTCAATAAACAGGTAGGCCACCAGCAAAATAAAGGCAACACCAATCATTTTAATGTTGATAAAATTAATGGATAATTCGACAAGATAATCAAACGAAAACTGTTTAAGTTGCCCACCTTGCGCTAATACCGTTGAAAAACTGGGCAACCACGTATCATGATAAAATAAAATGGCTCCGATAGGGATAGCAATCCAGTTACGCATTTTATGCCAAATATTTTTAGGTAATGGAAATAATAAAAATGCTAAGAAAAGTAGATTGCTAAAAGCATCAAAATTTAAATAACCATACCAAAGTAAAACAAACTTCAGTAAAAAATAGAAATTCCATGCTCCCAACCCATGCCAGTAATGTAAAAAATCGAATTGGGTTGAATTAGACTTGTTCATTTTGATTTCCTACTTATTAGTATAAATAAATCCAACTCGACAGTTATATGATGATTCATATCTGTCTTTTTATTACTTCTGATATTAAATTAACTACTAAATAAAGATATAAGAGAATATTTATTTAACCCCTTAGTAAAAACCCCTAAATAAAAAAAACAAAAAATAAATTAACCAGACGAATACTGGTCTCTTATATAAAATAAAGAGAATAATAAAAACCAACTTATTTTAGCTGGCATTTAAAAGAAAACACTCAAGCTTCTATTTATATAATAGTCACTATTTTAAAAAACGGTGCATTATTTTCATTAATTAATGAAACACAGAGTTATCTTATTTCTATATTTCGAAACAAAAACAAAACAAACAACACACAAATAACAATTGATAACAATTAAAGAACATTAAAACCAATAAATAAATAAGTTACTTAATATAAAAACATAAATAATCAAA
>NZ_JAEHOQ010000027.1 GCF_016239305.1 Proteus vulgaris
CATCTTAATAAGATTTTTATAGAGTTAAATTTACATAATATTGTATTTTTTAGTGAATTAAATTCTATCAATAAAATAATATAACAATATTATGATTAAAAAAGTGAAATCCAGTGTCTATCTCATTTTACTATTTTTATCTTACAACTATACTCAAATAATAATTATTATATATTTATCTACTTCCATTTTAATGGATAGGCAATTTTTATCGCGCTATTTTCTTTATTGAGGATGATACATAATCTAAAAAATACAGTATAATCACTCTGTTCAAGTATGTATATTGGAAATAGCAATGATGAAACCTCATCTTAAACATTCATTAACAATAAAACAGATGGCCGCAGTTGCGGGCGTTACGTTGGTGACTATTGCTATTTTTATCAGTATCCAACTTGTCTATTTGATAGATCAACGCCGTGAAGATTATCAAAATCAGCTTTTTAATGCGGGTGTCAGTATCCAGCAACCACTTGCTGATGCATTGTTACGATCAGATTTAAATGATGCCAAAAAACAGATAATTGGGTTAAAAGCAACGGGTATCCTCGGTAAAGCGATAGTGATGCAACCTGAGAATATTCAAGTGATGAACTTAGATTTTGCACCCAAAAAAGACGTTTCTGATTTTTCAAGTTGGCTTTTTGGTATCCCTGTTGAGGCTGTTATTCCATTACAGCCATTAGGCATTACTTCAACAGATGATAAGTCTTATACCGGCTATCTTATTTTACAGGCAGACACAAACCGTTTTTATCGTTTTGCCAGCAATACTGTCGCACTAATGTTAACAACATATCTGTTAATGGGGCTTATTCTAACGGTTGCTATTAGCTGGTGTATCAATCGTATTGTGGTGAAACCTTTACGCCAAATAGCCGTTACTCTTAATAAAGATAGCCAAGTTTCTGCTTTATCTTGCCCAGAATCACATCGTGATGATGAGATTGGTTTGCTGGTTAAAGGATATAATCATCAAAAATCTGATCAAAAATTGCCGAAGGTCTGAACCTTCTTACGCCATAATGACTCTAATCACTATAGTGATTTAATTTCATGTTTCTGTGGTGATAAAGAATGATAATACAAAAAATAGACATCAAACATCTAACATGTCTTTTGGCGCTTATTGTTAAACCTCATAAGTGGTTTAATACCAAGGATTAATAAAACAGAGGTTCACATGCAGGGTGTAATGACACGAATTTTATTGGGAAGCGTTATGTTTGGCGCTGTTGTTTGCCAAGTTCAGGCCGAAGCTTTACAGCCTGATCCTGCTTGGCAAGAAGGGCGACTAGCAAATGGTTTTCAGTGGCAAATCTTACAAACACCGCAACGCCCTAATGATAGAATACAAATTCGTTTATTAGTGAATACAGGTTCTTTATCAGAGAAAAGCAGTGAAACGGGTTTTTCATCCTTGGTGTCTAAACTCAACGTATTGGAAAATACAGGTCTGACACCAGAGAAGCGTGATAACTTATGGAAAAATGCATTAGATCCAGATTATCCGTTACCGCCAATGATCGTTTCATACGATTTTACGGTTTATAATTTAAGTCTGCCAAATAACCAACCTGAACTATTAAAAGATGCTTTTGCATTACTTGCGGGAATTGCTAAACCAGCGCAATATACTGAAAATGCAGTCCGTAATGCTGTTCAGTCACCACTTCCTATTGCAACATTTCCACTTAATATTGAAGATCCTATTTGGCGCTCACGTCTTGAAGGCTCTAATCTAAAAGGCCACAACCCTGGTAAGCCTGTTAATCAGTCAGTTAATACAAAAGAATTATCAGATTATCAACAGCGTTGGTATACCCCTGATATGATGACGCTTTATATTGCTGGCAATGTTGATAATCGGGTATTGACTGAAAGCATTAATCAGGCCTTTTCATCTCTATCTGGAAAGCGAGTTACCCCTGTTCCAGTACCGATGTTGGCAGATATGAAGCCTGAAACGTTATATGTACAAGAGCCCATGCGAGCTAAAGATCAAATCTCTTTAATTTGGGATCTAGATTGGTCGCCAGTAAAAGACTCTGATACGTTAAATAAATATTGGCTAAGTGATTTAGCTCGCGAAGTGATCTTTGTTTATTTAGGTCGTAGTCTTGAACAACGTAAAGAAAATGACAGTACACAAGTTAACATTGATTGCAGAGTACAATATCAGCGCGCCAGTTGTTCTTTGAATGTCGATACCGCGACAGCAAATATTCCAGCATTAGCATCATGGGTGGGTGAAGAATTAGGTCACTTGCGTAATCAAGGCATTAGCGATGAGTTGTATCAAGAGCTTCAACAAGAGAAACAGCTTCAGTTAACACAGCTTTTTGCTCGTTATGCAAAAACAAGTACGGCTATTTTAATTAATCAGCGTTTGTTATCGCAACAAAGCAATATTATTGATATTCCTCCTGAGCAATATCAACGTTTACGCCAAGCATTTTTAGCCGGTTTAACTAAAGAAACCTTAAATCAGGAGCTTTCAAGAGTATTGTCTGAAGATATTACTTTTGTATTAACGCAAAGTAGTGAAACACCTACTGTAAATTTAGGTGAATTGCGTATTCAATTTGAAAAGCAAGTTCATCCAGAAGTGGTAAATACACCTGCTTCAGTACCCGTTAATACGGCGCCAAATAAAATGGTGGAAACACCCACAGTGACAACTCCGGCGAAGAAATAGCCATAAAATAAGTCGCTGGGCTGATATAAAAAATTAGCGGTTTATACAATTTAAAAAGCCAAAAGTGTTATTAATACATTTTTGGCTTTTTGCTTTTTTAATATTAAAGGCGTTTAAACGCTTCTTTAATTATCTCAGTTAACGCTTCACGGTTATTTTTTTGAGTTGTAAAGCCTGCAATAGCAATCTGTTTTTCAGGCAAATAACAAGCAACAGAACCCCAATAACCTAGATGATAATAAAGAGTACCTAAGCTCGTCTCTTCAGCCATCAATCCTAAACGATAATTTGTAGCACCAGTATGTGAGCCTTGCCATTTCATTTCGTTTAAAGTGGATGGATGCGTATACACTCTATCTTCAAAGAGATCTGCTGTGAATTTAGCTAATTCAAGCGTTGTCATCACAAGTCCTCCACCACCAAAAGTATCCATTGAGGCATCAATGTGAGTTCCTTCATGTTCACCAGCAAATTGTCTAGCGCGAGTTTTCTTGGATATGGGTTGTGGCTCTAGACCTTCCCACCACGTTTGCGGTAAGTCTAAATCTTGAAAATGTAATAATTCACGAACGGCTGTAGCCATATTTTTTCTCATAAATTGAGAAAGAATATCGCCTAATAGGATGTATCCAGTATCTGAATAAATAAAGCGTTTACCCGCAGGAACAACAGGAAAGTCTTGTTGAGTATAATGCGCTATCTGCTCTTCTCGTGTCCACCGATGGGTGGGGTTATTAATAACTTTCTCAAGGTAAGCCTCATTAGCGTGATCAAATAACCCACTGCTGTGGCTTAATAAATGGCGCAATGTGATAGTGTTAAGATCATACCCAAGTTCTGATAATATTTGTTGATAATGAGGACTTAGATATTTTGTTATCTCATCATCAAGAGACAAGGCATCTTGTTCCCATAAACGTAAAAAAGCAGCCGCGAGAAAGGTTTTTGTATTGCTTGCGATCCGAAAAGGAGTATCTACAGTTAATTTTTTTTGGGTATTTTCATCAGCAAATCCATGTGCCATACCAAAAGGGTATTGAATGCCGGCACCTGTAATATAGATGGCACTCGCTGAGGGTAAGGTATGAAAAGCATCAGTCATTGATTTAACCATAGTTACTTCCTTATCTATCAGGAAAATAAATCAGTAAAAAGGGCGTACTTGGCACCCGTTATTTATTTTGCAGTTATTCTTTATTTATTTTTTGTTGCTGCTCGTAATTCTGTTACGGTTTTACCGCCGATCCCCCAGTTATCTGTTTCTACTTCATCAATCACGACAACGGTGGTTGCTGGGTTTTTACCTAATACATCAGCCAAAAGTTGTGTTGCACCCGCAATAAGTTGTTCTTTTTGTTCAGCGGTTGCACCTTCGCGTGTGATTTTAATATTAACGTATGGCATTGTTTTTCCTTATTACGTTATTGATAGGCGGTTAATGCAGGGAATTAACCATTGTAGTTTTATCATAAAATTAAGATGTTGATTGCGTTTCAGCCAGCTGTTCTTTACGCATATTTGGGCCATCAGTGGCGATCCATGCGGCACAAAAGAGCGTTAATCGGGCAAAAAAGTAGAAGAAAGCCATTAAACCTATTACTGAACCAAATGCGGCACCTGAAGGTGAGCTTGCTATTCTTGGTAACATCCATGTCATTACGGATTTTAAAATTTCAAAGCCAATGGCAGCGATAAGCGTGCCTTTCATAAGAGAAATACGTTTAGGCTGATGGCGAGGTAAAATCCATAATATCCACAAAAATAGTAAATAGTTTGCAGTAATGGAGATTGTTAGACCGATGGTTGTCCATGCAGGCGTTAACCACTCAATGCCATCTAATCCCAAGGTATGAACAATCATTCTTTGGGCTGAACCCGCAACAGAAGTGAGTGTGATAGTGACAATTAATGCAAAGAGTAAGCCAATCAGCGCTAAGAAATCACGGAAATAGCGAAAATAGATTTTTTCTTGCTCTTCTTTATTTCTTTCCCAAACGAGTCGTGATTGCGCCAAAATAGCCTGACGTAAGTTACCGACCCAATTAACTCCAGAATAAAGAGCAATTGCTAAACCGGTTAAACCGACAGTTGTACGTTGGCGAACAGCAGTATCAATACTTTGTTGAACGGTTGCAGCCAATGTTGGGTCGTCGATACTATTTGCAACACCCGTAATTAATTTAGCGAGTAAATCGGGATTTGAGGCTAAAACAAAACCGGCACAGGCAAAAGAAAGCATTAATACAGGGATTAATGATAAAAATGAGAAATAAGTGATAGCTGCGCCAAACTGGTTTCCCATTCTGTCAGTGAAGCGCTCTGCCGCACGAATAAGGTGTGCAATAAAAGGAATATTGGTAATGAAATTACTGATTTTTATCCCAATACCGATGGCTTTTTTTCCACCATGTAATCCTTTTTCCAGCCCTTTTTTTAGTGGCTGAGTCAGTTGAGTTTTTTCATCTACTGTTTTTTGTTGCTGCTCTTCTGACATATATCCTCTTTAATTAGATCAGTCCATTTTTAATAAATTAGTGGTATTACTATAGTTTCTACTCAAAAATAGCATAGCTTAATTTCTATTACATACCTTATGCTTATTGTAATTAGCCCCTGATTTAGATGATGTAATTGTTTGTTCTGGTTTAAGTGTAGATGATGAACTATTAAAAGACGTGATCACCTTGTACTTAATTAAGAATACAAAACCAATACAGTAATTTTGAATTGGTTGAGTTTAATAAGAAAATGGCTACTCGCGTATTGTTCTATTCTGTATTTCACAGATAAATAAGGAGTAGGCATTCATTTATGATGACAATTATTTGGTCAGTAGGTTTAATTCATCTTCAATAGCTTTTAATTCTGCTTTTTCTTCAGCCAATTTTCTTTCTTGTTTGGCGATTTTATCTGCATCACCTTTGAGTTGAGCTTCTTTTAATTCAAGTTCACGCTCTTTGACATCAAGTTGTTTTTCACGTAATTCAAGGCGCGTGTTTTCAACCACTTTTTCTGGTGTGCAATAACGCTCAACATTTTGTAATGCTCGTTCTAAGCCTTGTAGGCGGTATTGATTACCGTGTGCTTTCGCATATTCCATCTGTTTTTGGATATTTTGTTTTTTAATCTCGCAGCCATTGATTGAGGTGTTGGCATACGCACTGCTAACGGACAGTGTTAATGCAATTGCGGTAAAGAGTACTTTTTTCATTTTAATATCCTATCTAATCTTAAGTGAAATATAGGATTATCATAACGACTGAACACTAAGACACAACGTTTCTTTCGCTTTCAATGAAGAAGTTCGGCTTTTTCTGATACACTGAGCTTAATCAAGCTTTCAGAGTAAATTCACTACTAAGCTATACTTATTTCTAACGGAAGATAAAGAATGCTGAGCTATCGCCATAGTTTTCATGCTGGCAACCACGCCGATGTTTTAAAACATATTGTTCAAACACTCATCATTGAGTCTTTAAAAGAGAAAGAAAAACCGTTTCTTTATCTTGATACTCATGCTGGCGCTGGACGTTATCAATTAACCAATGCTCATGCGACTCGCACTGGCGAATATCTAGAAGGTATTGCACGCTTATGGCAACAAGATGAGGTACCAGAGCTTATTTTACCTTACCTTGAAGCCGTTGGAGAATTAAACTCAAATGGTGAATTACGTTATTACCCAGGTTCCCCTTTATTAGCTGGAAAACTATTAAGAGAACAAGATTCTTTGGTGTTAACGGAATTACACCCAACAGATTTTCCTCTATTACGTACAGAATTTTCTCGTGATCCGCGAGTTAGAGTTTCTCGTGAAGATGGTTTTGGCCAATTGAAATCTAAATTACCACCCGCAAGTCGTCGCGGATTCGCATTAATTGATCCTCCTTATGAGCTTAAACAGGATTATTCTGCTGTAGTGAAAGGTGTTGTGGATGGTTATAAACGCTTTGCAACGGGAACATATGCGATTTGGTATCCTGTGGTTCATCGCCAGCAAATTAAGCGTATGCTAAAAGAGCTTGAAGCAACTGGCATTCGTAAAATTTTACAAATTGAATTAGCTGTAAAACCTGATAGTGATCAATTAGGTATGACGGCATCGGGTATGATTGTGATTAATCCGCCTTGGAAGCTAGAGTCACAAATGAAATCAATATTACCTTGGTTACATAAAATATTAGTTCCTGAAGGTATTGGTCATACATCAGTTGAATGGGTTGTACCAGAATAAGCATCCTTACTTATTGTTTTTGCCTATTACTGTAAAAGCTAAAATCTGACGTGCTATGTATTAAATTTTGTCATAATAGACTTTATGACATGAAAGACTTAGCCTGTGAGTTACCTATTTTTCTACAGATAAATGGATCAGTGAAATGACGAGCAAACATTACGATTATATCGCCATTGGTGGCGGTAGTGGCGGTATCGCATCAATTAATAGAGCAGCAATGTATGGTCAAAAATGTGCATTAATTGAAGCGAAAGCATTAGGTGGCACTTGTGTAAATGTGGGCTGTGTACCTAAAAAAGTGATGTGGCATGCAGCGCAAATTGCCGAAGCTATTCATCAATATGGCCCTGATTATGGTTTTGATACTACGGTTAACCGCTTTGATTGGGATACCCTTATCAGTAGCCGTTCTGCTTATATTGACCGTATTCATCAATCTTATGACCGTGTATTAGGTAATAATAAAGTTGATGTTATCCAAGGGTTTGCTCGTTTTGTTGATGCTAATACGATTGAAGTCAACGGTGAGAAAATCACTGCCGATAATATTCTGATTGCAACAGGTGGTCGTCCGGTTCAACCTAATATTCCAGGTGCCGAATATGGCATCAATTCTGACGGCTTCTTTGAGTTAAAAGCATTACCAAAACGTGTTGCTGTCGTTGGCGCTGGCTATATTGCAGTAGAACTTGCAGGTGTGTTAAATGCTTTAGGAAGTGAAACGCACCTATTTGTACGTAAACATGCCCCACTGCGTAATTTCGATCCATTAATTGTTGAAACACTGCTTGAAGTGATGGAAAGCGAAGGGCCTAAGTTACATACACACGCTATTCCTAAAGCGGTGATCAAAAATTCAGATGGCAGCTTAACGCTACAACTGGAAAATGGCACAGAACAGACGGTCGATACTTTAATTTGGGCAATTGGTCGCGAACCTGCAACCGATAACCTCAATCTGGCAGTAACGGGTGTTGAATTAAACGAAAAAGGTTATATCAAAGTCGATAAATTCCAAAATACCAATGTAAAAGGAATTTATGCGGTGGGCGATAACACCGGTGCGGTTGAATTAACCCCAGTTGCTGTTGCTGCAGGCCGTCGTCTATCAGAGCGTTTATTTAACAATAAACCTAATGAGCACTTAGATTATTCAAATATCCCTACGGTTGTCTTTAGTCATCCTGCGATTGGTACAGTCGGTTTAACTGAGCCTCAAGCGGTTGAGCAATATGGTGCTGATCAGGTCAAAGTCTATAAATCTTCTTTCACCGCAATGTATAGCGCAGTGACTCGTCATCGCCAACCTTGCCGCATGAAACTTGTTTGCGTGGGAGCTGATGAAAAAATTGTCGGTATTCACGGTATTGGTTTTGGTATGGATGAAATGCTACAAGGTTTTGCGGTTGCACTGAAAATGGGCGCTACGAAAAAAGACTTTGATGATACCGTAGCAATCCACCCCACAGCAGCGGAAGAGTTTGTTACCATGAGATAAGCGCATAATATCGCTTACTTTGAAATTAACATGCAAAAGCTAGAGTTTATACTCTGGCTTTTTTATTGAAACTTGTACCTATTCCTGTTTTATTTTGAGCTTAATCCCTCTTTTTCTATTTTTCCCCAAAGCATATCCGTCTGCTTATTGACCAATAAACTAGTCATTAAGCTAAATAACTTATTTTGTAAAAAAAAGGTTATAACATCGCCAATATTGGCTTTTTATTTTATGTAATTGTGCGATAGGTTTTGTTCGTTTTGTAAACAAATATTGACGGGTTTATATGATATTTGTATCAAAATATTAATTAAAGAAATAATCATATTTTTTATTATAAATTTTATGGTTTATATTTATATTCTTATATATCAATATGTAATAGATGTTACCTCAGAGAAAGAATGTCTTTAATTGAAGGTTTTTTATGAGAAAAAACGATTAAAATAACCATATTGTATCTATGGATATTGTTATTTATGGAAATTATTAACAAATAATAATAATTATTAACAATATAATAAACTATGATAATATTCAATTTTAAAGATACAAATTAATAACATTATAAATATAAATGGTAAATCCATTACTGAGGTAGAAGATGAAAATTTCAAGGAGAAAGCTGCTTTTAGGTGTTGGTGCTGCGGGCGTTTTGGCTGGTGGTGCTGCGTTAGTTCCAATGGTTCGCCGTGATGGCAAATTCGTTGAAACTAAATCTAGAGTATCATTTGTCGAAGGTACAGAAGGTGCTCTACCTAAAGAATCTGATGCAGTGATTATTGGTGCTGGTATCCAAGGCATCATGACCGCTATCAACCTTGCAGAACGTGGCATGAGTGTCACTATTTTAGAAAAAGGCGAGATTGGCGGTGAACAATCGGGCCGTGCATACAGCCAAATTATTAGTTATCAAACATCACCAGAAATTTTCCCATTACATCATTACGGGAAAATCTTATGGCGTGGTATGAACGAGAAAATTGGTGCTGACACCAGTTATCGTACACAAGGCCGCGTAGAAGCACTTGCTGATGAAAAAGCGTTTGATAAAGCCCAAGCGTGGATCAAAACAGCAAAAGAATCTGCAGGATTTGATACTCCATTAAATACTCGTATTATCAAAGGTGACGAGTTATCAAACCGTCTTGTTGGTGCTCAAACTCCATGGACAGTTGCTGCTTTTGAAGAAGACTCAGGCTCTGTTGATCCAGAAACAGGCACACCGGCATTAGCTCGTTACGCTAAACAAATTGGTGTGAAAATTTATACCAACTGTGCAGTAAGAGGCATCGAAACAGCAGGGGGTAAAATTTCTGATGTTGTAACAGAAAAAGGTGCAATTAAAACATCTCATGTTGTTCTTGCTGGCGGTATTTGGTCACGTCTATTTATGGGTAACATGGGCATTGATATTCCAACGCTGAATGTTTACTTATCACAGCAACGTGTATCAGGTGTACCGGGAGCACCTCGTGGTAACGTCCATTTACCAAACGGTATTCACTTCCGTGAGCAAGCGGATGGTACTTACGCTGTCGCACCACGCATTTTCACAAGTTCTATTGTGAAAGATAGTTTCTTATTAGGGCCTAAGTTTATGCACCTATTAGGTGGTGGTGAACTGCCATTAGAATTCTCTATCGGTGAAGACTTATTTAATTCATTTAAGATGGCAACATCTTGGAAGTTAGATGAAAAAACACCGTTCGAACAATATCGTATTGCAACAGCAACACAAAATACTGAGCACTTAGATGCGGTATTCCAAAGAATGAAAACTGAATTCCCAGTCTTTGAAAAATCCCAAGTTGTTGAACGTTGGGGGGCTGTTGTTAGTCCAACATTTGATGAATTACCTATTATTTCTGAGGTCAAAGAATACCCAGGCCTAGTTATTAATACCGCTACAGTTTGGGGTATGACAGAAAGCCCTGCAGCCGGTGAATTAACGGCTGATATTGTAACAGGTAAAAAACCAGTTATTGATCCAACACCATTTAGAATGGATCGCTTTAAGCAGTAAATAACCCCTTGTTTTACTGTAAATTAAACATGTTAAGGAGTTTTCATGCGCTATAAAAGTTTACTTGTTGCCCTACCTTTTATTTTTGGTGTAGCAAGCGCAAATGCAGCGGAGAATGTTGTGCATCATAAATTAGACGGTATGCCTATTTCGGAAGCAGTTGAAATTAATGCGGGCAACAATCTGGTTTTCTTAAGTGGTAAAGTCCCTACTAAGAAATCAGCAAATGCACCAGAAGGTGAATTAGCTTCTTATGGTAATACAGAAGAACAAACCATTAATGTTTTAGAGCAAATTAAAACTAACTTGAATAATCTTGGTCTTGATATGAAAGACGTTGTTAAGATGCAAGTATTCTTAGTGGGTGGTGAAGAAAATAATGGCACTATGGACTTTAAAGGTTTCATGAACGGTTATTCTAAGTTCTATGATGCTTCAAAGACTGATCAACTACCAGCACGTTCAGCGTTCCAAGTTTATAAACTAGCGAATCCTGCATGGCGTGTAGAAATTGAAGTTATCGCTGTTCGTCCTGCGAAATAAGAACGAGAGCTTTTACTCAATTTCGACGTAAAACATAATCGAACAAAACGCCAAAGAAGGGCTTCTTTCTTTGGCGTTTTTTATCTGATGCGTTATTCCGCTTGCAATTATCAAGATAAGGAAAAAAAGATGTCTACTTTAGAATAATTGATGGCAAAACAACACACTGAAAATAAAAAGAAAATTTTAAAAAAGTTGAAGTGTTAAGGCAAAAAGTGTTGCTGGGATCTTTGCATGAGGCATTACATACTTCTCAAACTGAGTTAGCTCATTTGATGGGAGTAAAACAGCCTATATTAGCAATAATTGAACAATCAGGTAATGATTCGCCTTTCAACATTAAAGCGTTATATCTCTGCATTAGGTGGTGAATTAAGTATTAATACTACCCTCCTAACTGGGAAATGAGTGTTACTACATTTTTCATTTCACAAGATCTAACTACTCTCACCTTGAATAAACTTCACTGAAATAACAGAGACGTTATCTGTTATTTCTTTATTTTCAATTAATGCACTAATCACTTCTACGCTTTTTTCAGCCAGTTGTTCAAAGGGCTGTTCAATACAGGTTAATTGGCGCAGTGTTTGGTTTAACCAAGGACTTCCATCGTAAGCAACGATTTTCAATTGCTCTGGAATGGCAATATTTCGTCTCGTTGCTTCATTAAATAATGCCATTGCTGGAATATCAGCAGCGAAAATAGCATCAATATTGGGATGCTGTGTCAGTATTTTTGTCGCAAAAGTATGGAAGTAATCTTTTTCTTCTTCTTTCCAATTTACTTTACAGGAAATAGGTGTAATACCTGCTTGAAGAAGGCTTTCTTTAAAAGCTAAGCAGCTTTGATAAGAGGGTGTTGAAGATAAATAACTTGAATTATCTTCGATGTAGAGGATTTTCTGACAACCTTTTTGAATAAGGTGTTCTGCCGCTAATCGACCACCAGTATGGTGATCTGAACAAACCAATGGAATATCACGAAGATGGCGGTCAAGTGTTACCACTGGTTTTTGAATATGCTGATATTCATTGTCATCCAATAGCAGATACTCCGCAATAATACCATCAATCTGACCACGTTTGAGCATATCAAAAAATATACGTTCGCGTACTTTGCTATTTTGTGTTGCACATAACATCATGCTATAGCCGTTCTCAGCGAGTTTATTTTCAATAAAACGGGTTACTGTCGCAAAATAAGGATACTCTAGGCTATTAATAATGACGCCAACAACAGCACTCTTTTGTTGATATAAATTTCTTAGCCAAGTATCGGGAATATAATCTAATTCCTCTACCGCTTTTTTTATTTTTTCTCGCGCCGTTTGAGAAACATAGCCACTGTTATTTAGCGCTCTTGAAACAGTGCTTGCGGCGACATTGGCTTTTTTTGCGACATCACGGATCCCGGCCATTGAATATGCTGTTGCTCCTTTTAATTAGTTGAATGTCTAATATATCTTAATCTGATTAAGACAAACCCCTCTTTAATGAGGTAATTGTGTTTTTTTAGTATGAGCTATTTCACATTTTAGTATGTTAATTACCTTATCCGCTATTTTAGTGCCTATAGTATCTTATATTAACTATGGAACAGTTCCATATATATTGATTACCTTGGTGAGGTGAATATGTCTAATACTTGGTGGAAAGAAGCGGTGGTCTATCAAATTTATCCCAAAAGTTATTACGACAGTAATGGCGATGGTATTGGAGATTTAGCGGGGATCACAGAGAAATTAGATTATATTCAATCACTAGGCACTAATGTTATTTGGCTATGTCCTATCTTTAAATCGCCAATGAAAGACAACGGTTATGATATTGCTGATTATTCTGTTGTTGATCCTATTTTTGGTGATAATAAGGCGTTAGATAAACTGATCTGTGAAGCTAAAAAACGTGATATTAAAATTCTATTAGATTTAGTATTAAATCACTCTTCAGATGAGCATCCTTGGTTTAAAGCAGCAATCGAAGATCCTAATAGCCCTTATGCGAATTATTATATTTTTAAACGATGGGATAAACCGACTCCGCCTAATAATTTACGTACTTATTTTGATTGCTCTGTTTGGAGCCGTGTAGGAAATACTGACCGATGGTATTTTAATTCGTTTGGCCCAGAACAACCGGACTTAAATTGGGAAAATCCACAATTACGTAAAGATATTATCGATATGATAAATGTCTGGATCAAAAAAGGTGTTGCTGGATTTCGTATTGATGCAATTGGTAATTTAAAAAAATCTCCTGAAGCATTATCTGAATATCAATTTGAACCAGATAAAGATGATGGTTCTGCCTCTTTAGTGCCTTGGGTTCTAAATCAACCTGGAATTGATCAGTTTTTAACTGAATTAGTTGAGAATACTTTTAAGCCTGCAAATAGTATGACGGTTGCAGAAATTGATGTGCCGGAAAAAGATTTACGAGCCTATGTTGGCGAGAATGGCTATTTCTCCATGGTATTTGATTTTAGTATTGCCGACTTAGATATCCGCAATGAAAAGCCATTTACAATTAACCCCATTACAGGTGAAAGATTAAAACCTGTGTTTATTAAAAGCCAATTAGATACTCAAAGAGTGGGCTGGGGAGCACCTTATTTAGAAAATCACGATCAACCTCGTTCATTAAATAAATTTCTCCCTAAAGGTACAATTAACCCTATTAGTGCCAAAATGTTAGCAACATTTTTATTAACGCAACGAGGAACGCCTTTTATTTATCAAGGGCAAGAAATTGGCATGACAAATTGCCCAATGACATTGGAAGAGCATGACGATTTACATGTGTTTAAATTACATGATTGGGGCAAGAAATTAGGTTATAGCGATAAGCAAATTATTGAATATTTTAATGAACGCAGTCGTGATAATTCAAGAACTCCTTTTCAATGGAATAGTGAAATCAATGGAGGCTTTAGTACAGGCAAACCATGGTTAAAAGTTAATCCTAATTATACGCAGATTAATGCAGAACAGGAGTCAGAAGATAAGCACTCTCTTTTCGCTTATTATCAGCAGTTAATCACTTTAAGACGATATTCTGAGATCAGCGATATTTTGATTTATGGTGAGTTTTTACCATTAAATTCACCAGAAAATGTGATTGCTTTTAAGCGTACTTATGAAGGTAACTCCGTTAATATTTACTGTAATTTTAGTGGTGAGAAAAAATCGTTACCACTTAAAATAAAACAGGTGTATTTGCATAACAGCCCAATAGTTGAAGATGAAAAAGGAAATCTTATTCTTCAACCTTATCAAGCTATTATTTTTGTTTAATTTCCTCTCTTTAATTGAAAATAAAGCGCCTTTATAGGGCGCTTTATTATTTGTGATTTTTATTTCGTTCTCTTCAGCCAATCTGCAATAAATTCTGCAATAGTCTCGGGTGCGTTGATATCTAGTAATGGGAAATTTGTGCTTAAATTGCAATCACTGGCAACGGCAATAACGTGCTCATCAAGTAAATCATTAAAGTCACGTTCATTGATAGAGCGATAAAGTGCAATTTTAGGAATAGTTTCGCCTTTAAAGCCTTCGACTAAGATTAAATCTAGCTTACTTGCATCAAAGCGAGAAGCGAGGTAATACAAATCTAATTCTGGCAGATCAGGGGTTTCTGTCATCAATGCCCAGCGTTGTTGGCTTGCAACTAATGTCTGGTCGGCACCTGCTTTTCTGAGCTCATAGCTGTCTTTTCCAGGCTTATCCACATCCATATCATGATGAGTGTGTTTTATCATCCCTACACGGATCCCTCTTTTACGTAATTGTGGGATTAGTTGTTTTAGTAACGTTGTTTTACCGGTTCCACTCCATGCAGTGATCCCTAAAAGAGGTAAATCGAGCTGTGCCATATTTTTCATTCCTATTTTTTTAATTGATTGGCTTTTGCAATATCGTCAGGGGTGTTTAAGTTTATAAAGGCACTGGCTTGATCCGCAAATAAAACGGGGTGTGCATTTATTTGTTTCATAAACAGCATTAATTTCCGATCGCCTTGCGCTAGATAGGCTTCTAGCATAGGAATAATGCTACGATGTAATAGTGCTAGTGTAGGGTGTTCTCTTTCACCATCATCAACATAAACAGCTAAAGATGTTCCTTTTTGTTTATAGAGTGTCTCAACCAAATTGAGTGGAAAATAAGGCACATCACAAGGTACAAAAGCAACCCAAGGTGTGGATGCTTGTTTTAATAGTGTTAGCATACCGGCCAAGGGGCCGGAAAAACCTTCTATTTCATCAGTAATAACAGGATATTGGCTCTGGCGATATTGCTCTAGATTTCGATTAGCACTAATCAATATGTAATCAACTTGAGGTGCTAGTTTTTGGGCTATATGGAGGTATAAAGGTTGTCCATGTAGAATTTGTAGCCCTTTATCCGCGCCACCCATTCGAGTTGCTTGGCCTCCAGCGAGTATGCCACCTGTAATATTCTTCTTTTTCATATTCAATATTTGTGAATAAATTGGCTAAAATTTACGAACGATTTTTATCAAGCAAAGACGATATACTAATAAAAAGTCTCGACTTGGTGAGATTTCATGTAAAGCAACAGCAATTTTTATCAAAAAAGCGTAATCTTTACGCATATTGACAGAGGTTTTCTTTTTCTATCAGATAATAATTGGTACTTTGTTGTTGTCATTAATAATAAGGATTTTTTGTATGAAATGTCACCGTCTTAATGAAGTTATGGAATTACTGCATCCAGTTTGGGAAGAGAATTCTGATTTAAACTTAATTCAATTATTGCAGAAACTGGCTAATGAAGCGGGTTTTAAAGGTCAATTATCTGATCTGACTGATGATATTTTGATTTACCATCTGAAAATGCGAGGTTCAGCACCGACAGATGTTATACCAGGACTAAAAAAAGATTACGAAGAAGATTTTAAAACCGCTATTTTACGTGCCCGTGGTGTAATTAAAGATTAAGTTCAGGATAGAAAATGGAAATATCTGCCTCATTTAATTTTCAGGGACTTTCACCGGATAACATTTGGGATGCATTAGTTAAAATCGGTTTTTATCCTGAATCAGGGTTAACTGAATTAAATAGTTATGAAAATCGTGTTTTTCAATTTATGGATGAACATAGACAGCGTTATGTGGTGAAATTTTATCGCCCTCAGCGTTGGTCATATGAGCAAATAAAAGAAGAACATGAATTTGTTTTAGCATTAAAGGAAGCTCAAGTATCAGTTGCTGCCCCTTTAATCATTCATAATGAGACGGTCCATCTTTCTGATGATGGTTTTTATTTTGCATTATTTCCTAGTATTGGTGGAAGGGCATATGAAACGGATAACTTATTTCAACTAGAAGAAGTAGGACGCACATTAGGGCGCATTCATCAAATAGGCAGAAAAAAGAGTTATCAGTATCGGCCGAGTCTTTCTATTGCAGAATATCTGATGGTACCAAAATTAGAATTTGAAAATAGTGCATTAATTCCTAATAGCCTCAAGCCTCAGTTTATTGAGGTGATTGATAAACTTATTCATGAAGTGAGTCCTCGGATAGAAGACTCCACATGGCAAATATTACGACTACATGGGGATTGCCATCCCGGTAATATATTGTGGCGTGATGAAGTTGTAATGGTTGATTTTGATGACTCTCGAATGGGAGCCGCAATACAAGACTTCTGGATGTTATTAAATGGTTCGAAGCAAGAGCAAATTATACAATTAGATACAATCCTTGAGTCTTACTATGAATACCAAGATTTTGATTTACGAGAATTGTCATTAATTGAACCACTAAGAGCGATGAGAATGGTGCATTATCTCGCATGGGTATTAAAGCGCTGGAATGATCCGGCCTTTCCAAGAGCTTTTATTTGGTTTCAAGAACAAGATTTTTGGTTTAAACAATTAGCCTTATTCAAGGGACAAGTGGAGCAATTAAATGAGCCTCCTTTACAACTTAGTCCAATGTATTAATTCTTAGGAGACGATGAAACATGAAAAAGATTTGGTTGGTGTTAGCAAGTATGGTGTTGGCATTCGGTGTGTCTGCTGCAGATATTTCTGAAGGAAAACAATATACTAATCTTTCCAAAACTGTCAATGCAGCACCGGATGTTGTTGAGTTTTTCTCTTTCTATTGCCCTCATTGTTACCAGTTTTCTGAGGTTTATAAAGTCAATAGCGTTGTTAAAAATAATGCACCAGAAAATACCAATATTGTTCGCTATCATGTTGATTTTTTAGGGCCTCTAGGGAAAGATTTAACCCGGTCTTGGGCTGTAGCAATGGCATTAGGCGTTGAAGATCAAGTTTCTCCTGCTTTATTTAAAGGTATCCAAGAAACTCAATCTATTCGTTCTGTTGATGATATCCGCAATACTTTTATTAATGCTGGCGTTAAAGGCGAAGACTACGATGCGGCAATGAATAGCTTTGTTGTGAATTCCTTAGTGAGCCAACAACAAAATGCTGTTGCTGATTTCCAAATTAATGGTGTGCCAGCCATGATCGTTGTTGGTAAATACAAGATGAAAAATGATGGCATTAGCGCTAAATCACCAGAAGAATATGCGAAAACATATTCTAATGTTGTGAATCAATTATTTTTAAAAAAATAATATAGACTTAATTCTTTCTTATATGGATTAAGTAAAAATATATAGTTTTTATATGAAAAATAGCACTCAGCAAATAGAGTGCTATTTTTTTTACTTTCATAAAGTTGTCATAATATAACTATCCACATTAATGAAAAGTGCTTTAATTAATTTATAATATCTTAATAAATTTGCTAAGTGGTTGATTTTTTAATTGTGTTAATAAAGTGAAAAGAAAGGTAACTTATTAATATAGAGAGAATTAAAAAACTATTCACAGAGTTATCCACAGGTTACTGCGAGGTTTGTTAGACAGTTGAAATCTTAATGGAAAAAAGATGACACTAATATGAACGTTAATATTAATGATGAATCAATGACGCTATCCTAAATCGTTTTTAAACAAAATTGTAAATGTGGTATTTAGTCTTTATTTTTAATTAAGAATAGATTAATAGATATGGTTTTTGATTAAAAATTGCTTTAATTAATATTAAGTTATCATTAGCACTTATTTTTTTTCGGTTAAATTCTGCTAACAATAAATAATTGACCCTTTGCGTCGAATTTCCACATTTAAGAACAGGTAATATTCGTCTATTGGGCTGTGATGTGGCATTCTAGTCATATCAACGAACCTCAGAACAATGATGAACAGATTATGGTCCAGATAGCAGAAAACCCCTTTATCCTTGTAGATGGCTCCTCATATCTTTATCGCGCCTATCATGCTTTTCCACCGCTAACCAATAGCCAAGGTGAGCCAACTGGTGCGATGTATGGTGTGTTGAACATGTTACGTAGTCTGATAATACAGTATAAACCAAGTCATGTTGCGGTTGTGTTTGACGCTAAAGGTAAAACATTCCGTGATGAATTGTATGAGGAATATAAATCTAACCGTCCTCCAATGCCGGATGATTTACGTGAGCAAATAGCGCCTCTACATGAAATGGTACAAGCAATGGGTTTACCCTTATTATCTATTTCAGGTGTGGAAGCAGACGATGTTATTGGAACGCTGGCACTAAAAGCAGCTGCTGATGGGCGAGATGTCCTAATAAGTACAGGTGATAAAGATATGGCGCAGTTAGTGACGCCAAAGATCACGCTTATTAACACGATGACCAACGTTATTTTAGGCCCCGATGAAGTTAAAGAAAAATATGGTGTGCCCCCTGAACTGATTATTGATTTTCTCGCATTAATGGGAGATTCATCAGATAACATTCCTGGTGTACCGGGAGTTGGTGAGAAAACGGCATTAGGGCTTTTACAAGGTATTGGGAGTTTAGACGATATTTATCAACAGCTTGATAATATTGCAACGTTGAGTTTTCGTGGGGCTAAAACACTTGGCGCTAAAATGGTAGAGCATGAGAAAGTGGCAAAACTTTCTTATAAGCTGGCAACGATTAAAACGGATGTTGAACTTGATAAAACGTTTGATGATTTAGTGGTTAATGAGCCAAATTTAGATCAATTATTAGAGATGTTTACACGTTATGAATTTAAACGCTGGATAAGTGATCTTCAAAATGGTGGTTGGTTAGCACAACGTAGCACTCATAAAGTTGCTGTGCCTTATACCTCTGAAGTCGAAAAATCAAAAGAAGCATCTGTATCGGCTAATTTCCCAGTGATCACACAAGAGAATTATGAGGCGATATTAACGCACGAAAGCTTAGTGCGCTGGGTTGAGCTTCTTAAAAAAGCCCCCGCATTTGCATTCGATACAGAAACTGACAGCTTAAATAATATTGATGCGCGTTTAATTGGCATGTCGTTTGCGATTGAACCAGGCAAAGCAGCTTATATCCCGTTACGTCATGAGTATTTAGATGCACCAGACCAACTTCCTGTGGATGATGTTCTGGTGGCATTAAAGCCTATTTTAGAAGATAAAAATATCTTAAAGATTGGGCAAAACTTGAAATTTGACCGTGGCATTATGGAAAATGAAGGTATCGAATTAAACGGTATCCATTTTGATACGATGTTGGAATCTTACGTATTAAATAGTGTCAGTAATCGACATGATATGGATACGCTGGCTGAAAAACATTTAAACCATAAAACTACCACGTTTGAAGAAATTGCGGGTAAAGGTAAAGGGCAACTAACTTTCAATCAAATTGAGGTTGAACAAGCAACGCTATATGCAGCTGAAGACGCTGATATCACTTTATTACTCCATCAAGCGTTGTATCCTCAAATAGAAGCTATTGAACCGCTTAAACATGTTTACCGCGATATTGAGATGCCATTAGTCCCTGTGCTTTCTAGAATGGAACGCAAAGGAGTATTAATTGATGCTCAAGTTTTAGCAGTCCAATCTCAAGAAATCACACAACGTTTAGCTGAAATTGAAAAAGAGACGTTTGCACTAGCAGGGCAAGAATTTAATCTCTCTTCACCTAAACAGTTACAAGAAATCTTATTTGATAAACTGCAACTACCTGTTATCAAGAAAACCCCGAAAGGGGCGCCATCGACTAATGAAGAAGTATTAGAAGAGTTGGCGCATAGCCATGAGTTACCTCGTTTAATTTTAGAACATCGCGGACTTGCAAAACTAAAATCTACCTATACTGATAAATTACCATTAATGGTAAATAGTAAGACAAAGCGTGTACATACTTCTTATCATCAAGCAGTAACAGCAACAGGTCGTTTATCATCAAGGGATCCTAATCTTCAAAATATTCCAGTGAGAAATGAAGAAGGACGCCGTATTCGCCAAGCCTTTATTGCACGTGAAGGGTTTAAAATTGTTGCGGCTGACTATTCACAAATTGAATTGCGGATCATGGCGCATTTATCGCAAGATAAAGGTTTGTTAGATGCTTTTGCTCAAGGTAAAGATATCCACCGTGCAACGGCATCAGAAGTGTTTGGTATACCTTTAGATGACGTGACCTCTGAACAACGTCGTAGCGCGAAAGCAATCAATTTTGGTCTTATTTATGGCATGAGCGCATTTGGCTTATCTCAACAAATTGGTGTTGAGAGAAGAGAAGCTCAACGCTATATGGATCTCTATTTTGAGCGTTATCCTGGCGTATTAGATTATATGGAGCGCACACGTAAACAAGCTTCTGAGCAAGGCTATGTTGAAACGTTAGATGGTCGTCGCCTCTATTTACCTGAAATTAATTCAAAGAATGCAATCCGTCGTAAAGCTTCAGAACGTGAGGCTATTAATGCGCCAATGCAAGGCACAGCTGCTGATATCATCAAAAAAGCGATGATTGAAGTAGATAATTGGATTTGCAATGAATGTCCTGACGATGTGCATATGATCATGCAAGTACACGATGAGTTGGTGTTTGAAGTGCGAGAGTCTTATTTAGAGAAAGCAAACACCATGATCCACAAATTGATGGAAGGCAGCATGGAATTAGCTATTCCGTTAAAAGTCGAAGTGGGTGTGGGCGATAATTGGGATGAAGCGCATTAATTTTTAAATATTATTCTTTAATAAAAAGGGCACAGAATTGTGCCCTTTCTTGTCTATGCCTTAGTGTCAGGAGTAAGCTCTGACTCTTCAAATTCAATAAAATCTTCGTGCAAACCTTGGATTAGCCTGTCTGTTGTGGTGCCATTGCCATCAAGTTCCACTAAAGACCAGCCTATGTTGTCATTAACACCATAAAGATAGCCTTCATCAAGCATATTAATTACCCTACCAATAATTGATTTACCGTAGGAATGGAGTAGTCCCTTAAGTTCTTGTTCATCAAATTGGGATGTTAGTTTTTGATATACTTCGGTGGCTTCATCAGAGTAAATATCCATTTCACTGATATTTCCTTCAACATCACGATAGATATCGGTGGATCCTTTTAACACAAGAAAACGTGCAAATTGTGGAATATTTTCTTGTAGTTCACTATTTGCCCATGATTTTGGGTTTCTTGCACCGGCTATTTTGAGTTGTTCACATAAATCCATAAATCGACTGTTTTCCATTTTTCCTCAATTGATGTGCTAATGAGTTTTACATTTATTGTATAAGGAATGGTAAGAAAAACAGCGGGAATTTATCTGTATTAAGGTAGAAAAAGAAAAGCTCGATGTATTATCGAGCTTTTTTTATGTCAAAACTTATCAAAATGTGAAAAAGAGATAAGTGAATAATTAAGCAACTTGTGAATCGATCAGTTTGCTTAATTTCTTCTGTTTTTTCTCAATACGTTGACGTTTTAACGGAGACAAATGGTCAATAAAGAGTTTGCCATCAAGATGGTCTAACTCATGTTGAATACAGCCTGCAAACAAATCAGAGGCTTCAAGCTCAATTTCATTGCCATTTCTATCTAATGCTTTCACCTTTAAGAAGCGGTAACGCTCTGTTGGGGCAAAAGAATCAGGAATAGATAGACACCCATCCATCATATCCATCACTTCATCTTCAGTGCTGATAATTTCAGGATTGATTAGGGCAATCGGTTGATCTCGGTTTTCAGAAACATCAATAACAACAATGCGTTTAGATACATTAACCTGAGGCGCCGCTAAGCCAATACCTCGTTCTGCGTACATGGTTTCAATCATGTCGTCGATTAATGTGCGTATTTCGTCATCTACTTTTTCCACTGGTACTGCAACTCTGCGCAGACGCTCATCGGGAAAACGCAGTAGCGTTAATACAGCCATGGATACCTCATTTTATCGCTAATTACATATTTACTACGGTCTCGCGGTAAGCGTATCACAAAATCATTAAGGATAAACCGCACCTTTTGTGTGATTTGTTCTATTTTTAATCACATTCATGTAAGTGATTAAAGTCTCATAATTATGTAATTAAACTACATTTATTTATGATTTGAATACATAAACACATAGCTGAATCGTGTCTGCATGTGAAAAAAAATTACAAAAGGGCTTTTATTAACCAATAAAATAGAGTACATTATCTCTCGTAGGGTACAGAGGTAAGATGTTCTATCTTTCAGACCTTTTACTTCACGTAATCGGATTTAGCTGAATATTAGCTGCCCCAGTCGACTTTATTTCGACTGGGGCATTTTTTTGCCTAAAATTTGCTGAAGTGGTTTGTGCTAGAAGTGAAAGGGGAAAGATGATTTTCCCCTAATCAATAAAAGATCAGTCAGTTTTTGGTGGGAAAAAAGAAGATATTAAACGTTATTATCGTTTACAGGCGCTTCTTCTTTGTCTGAATACCATTCATTAAGTGTGTTACGTAGCTTATCAATACCAATTTTTTTCAATGATGAAAAATATTCGATACGAATATCACCGACTTTACTTGCTAGTGCATCACGTACACTCATTAATTGTTGTTTACGGGCACCAGATGCCAGCTTATCGGCTTTAGTCAGTAAAACGAGTGTAGGAAGTTCAGACTCAACGGCCCAGTCAATCATTTGCATATCAAGGTCTTTTAATGGATGACGAATATCCATTAAAATAACCACACCTTTTAAGCACTCTCTTTTTTGTAAGTATTCACCTAAAGAACGTTGCCATTTGCGCTTCATTTCTTCAGGAACTTGAGCATAACCGTAGCCTGGTAAATCGACTAAGCGTAAACCCTCTTCAATTTGAAAGAGGTTGATTAATTGAGTACGGCCTGGGGTTTTACTGGTTCTTGCTAACCCATTTTGTTGGGTTAAGGCATTTAACGCACTGGATTTACCGGCATTAGAGCGACCCGCAAAGGCAATTTCAATCCCTGTATCTGGTGGTAAATGGCTGATATCAGGCGCACTGATGATGAAATGTGCTTTTTGGTAATTAAATTGGGCCATTATGGTATAAACCTCTCTGAAATAATGCGAATTCTCATGCATACTCATTTCAATTCTGCATGAGAAAGAATATCTAAAATATCTATTTGCTCTATTTTGGCGCAATTTAATAACTTATAACAGAGCTTAAAAATTAAAATTTACTCTGTATGGCGTAATTAGACTTATTAAGCGTAAATAAAGGTAAATGATTGGCACTATTTACCTCAGCGAATTAGAATCGCTGGATATTAAGTAAGTTGTAGACTATTAAAGTAAAGGATCCCTGCATGTTAAAACGTTTTCTTGTCACCTTCGTTACCGCTTGCACTTTAACAACAGCGACTTTTGCAATGGCAACGGGAGAAACCTTCGTTAAATTAGTCACCTCTGAAGGCAATATTGAAATATCACTGGATAATAAAAAAGCTCCAATAACAACGAAAAATTTTATTCAGTATGTCGAAGATGGATACTATAACGGCACAACTTTTCATCGTGTTATCCCTGGTTTTATGGTTCAAGGCGGTGGCTTCACAGCTGATTTGCAACAAAAGCAAACCAGAGCGCCAATTAAGAATGAAGCAGATAATGGGTTACGTAATGTAAAAGGCTCTATTGCCATGGCACGTACTTCAGATAAAGACAGTGCAACCAGTCAATTCTTTATTAATGTGGCTGATAATGCGTTTTTAGATCATGGCCAACGTGATTTTGGTTATGCCGTATTTGGTAAAGTCGTAAAGGGTATGGACGTGGTTGATAAAATTTCACAAGCTCCAACCCGCAATATTGGGCCTTACCAAAATGTGCCAGTAAAAACGGTTACTATTTTATCTGCTGAAGTCGTAAAAGAATAAATGCATTATTAGGATAGGGTATTTACGTATTCTAATAAGATAAAATGCATATAAACCGGAATGAAAGTATTCATTCCGGGATTTTTAGTACGAAAAAAATATTTTTTATCGTCTGTTTTTTCGTGTGATCTCCTGCAATAAGTATTCATTACACTATTAATCACTGTATTCATCATCAATTACCGTCATTATTGTTATTGCGCAATAAATCAGCAGATTTTCTTGCTTACTATTCATATTTTATACCTGTGCTATGATAATCGGCTTTGTTGTACCCAAGTCGGTTAAACAACGAGCTATTTTGGCAAATATATACTCGCTTTAAAATAGTAATAAAATAGATAATGATAAGAAAATCAGTCGGATAGGCTAATATGCTGTTACTTATTGATAATTACGACTCGTTTACCTACAACCTCTATCAGTATTTCTGTGAATTGGGTGCTGAGGTTGTTGTTAAGCGTAACGATGAGATTGGACTTAAAGAGATAGAAAAGATGATGCCAGCACATCTTGTTATCTCGCCAGGACCTTGTACTCCTGATGAAGCAGGGATCTCTCTTGAGGCTATACAGCGGTTTGCCGGTGAAATTCCTATTCTTGGTGTTTGTCTTGGGCATCAAGCAATAGGGCAAGCTTTTGGTGCATCTGTTATCAGAGCACGAGAAGTTATGCATGGTAAAAATTCATTGATACATCATAACCAACAAGGTGTTTTTAAAGGACTTAATCGCCCTTTAAGTGTAACGCGCTATCACTCTTTAGTGATAGATGCTACGACGCTACCTGTGCCTTTTGAAGTGACGGCATGGAGTCAACATGATGGAAATGTTGATGAAATTATGGGAATTCGCCATCGTACACTTCCAATTGAAGGGGTTCAATTTCACCCAGAAAGTATTTTAAGTGAACAAGGGCATGAGTTATTAAATAATTTTCTTAAATATTAATAGGATAGTATTTAAATAGTGAAATAACGCCTTTTTATACAAAACCATATTTGATTTTTTATTCATATTTAGTGATTATATTTTCATATTGAAGATGGATAACGATCAGGTGGGGTAATGACAAAGCAAAGCATCAACCGGGCAACTTACGATCAAGTAATGTTGCCAATTTATTCACCCGCAGAGTTTATTCCTGTTAAAGGGGTGGGAAGTCGAGTTTGGGATCAGCAAGGGAAATCTTATATTGATTTTGCTGGTGGTATTGCTGTGTTGGCATTAGGGCATGCTCATCCTGCACTGAATCAAGCATTGAAGGAACAAAGTGAGCAGCTCTGGCATGTGAGTAATATTTTTACAAATGAGCCTGCACTGCGTTTAGCACAAAAACTAATTGATAATACATTTGCAGAACGTGTCTTTTTTGCCAATTCAGGCGCCGAAGCAAATGAGGCTGCATTTAAACTGGCTCGCCATTATGCGATTACCCGCCATAGTCCTTATAAAACCAAAATTATTGCTTTTCATCATGCCTTCCATGGTCGAACGCTGTTCACTGTATCTGTAGGGGGGCAACCTAAATATGCCGATGGATTTGGCCCAAAACCTGCCGATATCGTACACATTCCTTTTAATGATTTAGATGCTGTAAAAGCGGTTATCGATGATCATACTTGTGCTGTTGTACTAGAACCAGTACAAGGTGAGGGAGGTGTAACAGCAGCTACTCCTGAATTTATGAGGGGATTACGCGAGCTGTGCGATAAACATCAAGCATTACTTGTTCTTGATGAGGTACAAACGGGTATGGGGCGTACAGGTAAGCTTTTTGCTTATATGAATTACGATGTAACCCCCGATATTATTACTACGGCAAAGGCGCTAGGAAGTGGTTTTCCACTTAGTGCGATGTTAACGACACAAGAGATAGCATCGGTAATGGGAGTGGGAACTCATGGTACAACTTATGGAGGCAATCCATTAGCGTGTGCAGTGGGTAATGTCGCTTTTGATTTAATCAATACACCAGAGGTACTTGAGGGTGTAGAAAAGCGCTATCAATGGATTGTAGACGAGCTCACGGCAATAAACCAAACCTATAACGTCTTTTCGCAAATCCGAGGACAAGGATTATTGATTGGTGCGCAACTCGCACCACAATATGAAGGTAAAGCGAAAGTACTATTAGGGTTAGCTGCAAAGCAAGGTTTAATGATGTTAAATGCAGGCGCTGATGTTATGCGTTTTACGCCATCATTAATTATTACCCAAGAAGAATTACAAGAAGGGATGACAGCATTAAAAGCAGCTATTGCAGAATTTGTAAAAGGGTAGTACCCAGTATAAACCCCATCATAAGAATGGGGTTTATACTGATCTCTTGATCAATAGCCCTTTGTATCGGGCTATTGTTTGTTCAGGCGGGGAAACTTAGCGAGTCCCGTAAACGACGATCGTTTTACCGTGTGCAGAGATCAGGTTTTGATCTTCTAGCATTTTAAGAATACGGCCTACAGTTTCGCGTGAACAACCAACGATTTGACCGATTTCCTGACGTGTAATTTTAATTTGCATGCCATCAGGATGCGTCATAGCATCGGGTTGTTTTGCTAAGTTTAATAAGGTTTGTGCAATACGACCTGTTACATCAAGGAAAGCAAGGTTACCTACTTTTTCTGATGTGGTTTGTAATCTGTTCGCCATTTGAGCTGATAGGCGCATCAGAATATCAGGGTTAACCTGAATTAATTGGCGGAATTTTTTATAGGAAATTTCTGCTACTTCACAGGCTGTTTTTGCTCTAACCCATGCACTACGTTCTTGATCTTCTTCAAATAATCCAAGTTCACCGATGAAATCCCCCTGATTCAGGTAGGAGAGGATCATTTCTTTCCCTTCTTCATCTTTAATAAGAACAGCCACGGAACCTTTAACAATATAATAAAGTGTTTCCGCTTTCTCACCTTGGTGGATCAGCGTGCTCTTGGATGGATATTTGTGAATATGGCAGTGTGACAAAAACCATTCAAGAGTCGGGTCTGTTTGCGGCTTGCCGAGAACCATTCGCGTTATCCTCTGTACGTTAAATGCAGCCTTTCAAAACGGATAGACTCCCTTTTGATACAGCGTGCTTAAAAATCCTATCTTGACCTATTAACTTCCTGAGAACACGGTAAGTTAATATGGAGTAGATTATAATAAATGAGAAAATAATGCATTGATCTTAACCACTATCATCAAGCAGATATTGTTTTTAACACAATTAGTGCATTAAGTCTCGTTTTACGCAGTCAGCATAATAAACCTATTTGCTAATTGCTAGTTGAATTATGAGAATGTACTCTTTTAGTTTCTGTCATGTTTAGGGGGAAATAAATGGAAGCGCGAGTTAAGTGGGTTGAAGATTTATCTTTTGTTGGTGAGTCTTCATCAGGACATCAAATTATGATGGATGGGAACTCTGGCGATAAAGCACCAAGCCCAATGGAGATGCTCTTAATTGCTACGGGTGGATGCAGTGCGATCGATGTAGTTAGTATTTTACGCAAAGGGCGACATCAAGTAACTGATTGTGAAGTGAAATTAACATCAGAACGTCGCGAAGAAGCCCCACGTTTATTTACTGATATCAATTTGCATTTTATTGTTTCAGGTAAAGAACTCACAGATAAAATAGTTGAACGAGCAGTTCAATTGTCTGCAGAAAAATATTGTTCTGTCTCTTTAATGTTAGGAAAAGCAGCCAATATTACACATTCATTTGAAATAAAAGACGCTGAATAAATTTGATATTTTAAAATAAAGTTTAATTTGGAAATAATATCCCTTAATTAAGGGGATATTATTTTTATAAAAATAGATTTTATTTTGCTTAACTGATCTTTTCGCCATTTAATAATTTTTTAACTAATGGCGCCATAATTAATTCCATCGCTAATCCTAATTTTCCACCAGGCACCACAATCGTATTTATTGTTGACATAAATGAGCCATGCAACATTGCCAGTAAATAAGGAAAATCAATATCAGTTAAGCCTCTAAAGCGAATAACAATAAAACTTTCATCAAGTGTTGGGATAGCTTTAGCTGAAAATGGGTTTGATGTATCGACGGTAGGTACTCGTTGGAAGTTGATGTGAGTCCGCGAAAATTGCGGAATGATATAGTTAATATAGTCATCCATTGAGCGCACTACGGAATCTCTTACCGCTTCTTGTGAGTGACCCCGTTCAGTGGTGTCTCGGATAAGTTTTTGTATCCACTCAAGGTTGACGATAGGGACAACACCCACTAATAAATCAACATGCTGTGCGACATCATGTTCATCAGTGACAACACCTCCGTGTAATCCTTCATAAAAGAGTACATCGGTATCATTGGGTAATGATCCCCATGGTGTAAAAGTCCCGGGTAATTGGTTGTAGGGCGTTGCTTCATCATAAGAGTGCAAATATTTACGTGATTGGCCTTGTCCCGTTTCGCTATAGTGGCTGAATGTGGAACTCAGTAGGCTAAAATCATTTGCTTCAGGACCAAAATAGCTAATATGTCGCCCTTGTTCTTTGGCTTTTCTTATCGCCATATCCATTTCAGGGCGAGTATAGCGATGAAAACTATCTCCATCAATTAATGCAGAATGTGCATTAAGCTGTTGGAATATCTTACGAAAAGCTTGGCTCGTGGTGGTAGTTCCTGCTCCACTTGAGCCCGTAACCGCGATGATAGGATGTTTGACTGACATAGGTTATCCTTTTGCAAAATAAGGTTAGCCCTTATTGGTGGCGATATTACGCTCCGGGGTGATTAATCAGAGCGAAATTGCGATGCTGGCATAATATTGACGCTTTCATGAAGTTCTGACCAAACCAAGACGGCTTCGCCGGATTTTAGTTGTTTTTTTACGTCGGCGACTTTTTGTTCAAGCGTCTTCTCTTGGATACCATAATCAGTGCCTTCTCGTAAAACGAAACTTTCAATAAGATTATCCAGTGTCTCTGTGGAAAGTTCATTCCAAGGTATTATCATTTGGTTTTCTCCAAATAAGTGGATAACCAGTCAGGTATCCGACTTTCAAGCCACATCACGGGTTTA
The DNA here is from genome assembly GCF_016239305.1 of Proteus vulgaris. Lineage (GTDB taxonomy): Bacteria > Pseudomonadota > Gammaproteobacteria > Enterobacterales > Enterobacteriaceae > Proteus > Proteus vulgaris_C. Next base: position 29,251 of record NZ_JAEHOQ010000027.1, read on the forward strand.
GAGAGCTTTCCGCTGACAAAACCCACATGTCCACCAAATTCGGTGAGTTGATACTCAATATTATTAGGCAGCGTTGTGATATCTGGAATAACATCCGCAGACATAAAAGGATCATCTTTAGCGTGAATAATCAGTGTCGTTTTCTTTATTTTATTTAATAAAGGCAACGCACTGCATTGTCGATAGTAATCAAGGGCATCTTTGAACCCATGAATTTTAGAGGTAATTAGATCATCAAATTGACGTAGCTTTTTGATAGATTTTATCGTCAATAAACTAATTGGCAATGATTCAGGGTAGCGGATCAGCTTGCGTGTCGCGTTATTTTTTAGCCCTTTTAATAGGTACCATTGATAAAAACGGGAAAAGCCATGTTCAATTTTAGTTGAACAAGGCTCTAACATTAATGGAGCTGATACAATAACAGCCGCATCTACAACGGCCTTTTCGCCACTTTCAGCAAGGTAATAGGCGAGCATGTTACCTCCAAGAGAGTAACCGACAGCAGCAGTAGGCTGTTCACCAAATTCCTTTTTTAGCCAATTTAAAAAGTAGCGAGCATCTTCAGTTTCACCTGAGTGATAGATGCGTTTTTGTCTATTGGGCTCGCCACTGCATCCTCTAAAATGCATCACAACACTTAGCCAGCCTCTCTCTTTTGCTGCTGATAACATGCCATGAACATAAGGACTGCTAAAGCTTCCTTCTAAACCATGAAAGATCACTAACCGTGGCTTATCGAGTGCCATTTTAGGATCTTCACTCCATGCCAAATCGACAAAATCATTATCAGGAAGGTTTAGTCGTTGCCAGTAAGGTTTTAATAGTGGTGTTCTACGCACTATTCTTGGTAAAAGCGTTTGTAAATGTGGATTTTTAGCCCAACGCATTGGATTAAAGTATTGAGACATATTTTCCGTCTATCAAAATGAATTAACACTTGTTTGCTAAATAACATACTGCTATTTTCGGTGAAAATAAAACATCTGTCACATCTTTGAGTGCTCGCCATGACAATTAGCCTTATTTTTTCTTTAACTATTTTCTTGTTTATTGCTGCTATCACACCTGGACCCAACAATTTATTGCTTACCTCATCAGGTGCTAATGTCGGTTTTAAAGGCTCATTAAAGCTTATGGCGGGTATTATGCTGGGAATGCAATGTGTTTTACTTAGCTCGGCATTTGGTGTGGCTGCATTACTGATTATTTATCCTGCATTACATATAGGATTAAAAATAGTCGGGAGTGCATACTTACTTTGGCTTGCTTGGAAAACAGCGACATCATCTTATCAGCGTTTAGATATCCCAGCAAAAACGTCGCAAGCCGTAAGTTGGTTTCAAGGTGGATTATTACAATTTCTCAATCCTAAAGCGTGGATGATGGGATTAGGGGCAGTCGGGAGCTTTAGTTTAGCTGGTGATGCTTATTTTAGTTCAATTATCGCGATGAGTATTGTGATGGTGATAGTGAATTTTGTTGCAGGCATTGTTTGGATTTTAGGGGGAACCTTAATCAGCTTCTTTTTACAAAGCAGAAGGTCTTGGTTTATTTTTAATATTTCAATGGGATTATTAACGGCACTTTGTGTTCCTTTGATTTGGATTGAATAATTAATAAATAGTTATAAATCAATAAGTAACTTAATTATTATGATTTAAATAATTCTTTTTTAAGTTTGGTGAATATGATTATTCTAAATATCCATCAAAAAAAGAGTATTAATCTAGTAAAAGAGAGATCTATGATCGCCTGTTATCACAGCTAGTTATGTTAAAGTGCTTTTTTACATAAGGTGAGAATAAAATTTCCTCATTTCATATAAACGTGATTATTTAACGTTTTCATTTATCTCAATTTATATTTTAAAGTGAAAAAATAATTCTCGCGGACAGGAATTATTTATTCCTTTTTACTGTTTGTAATTAAAGAGAATTTTATTATACATATGTTTTTAGTGTGTTTTTTTATTGTTATAACTTAATAAAAGCGTTTAAAAACGCAATATTATTGAATATATATAAATTGAATTTATATTCTCTCATTGACCAAAAAGAATAAATTATTATTAAAGATTGGAAAAAAATAAATTAAGTATTATAGAATATCGCGGTTAATGAACAAAAGCGGATAGAAAAGATAATTATAAAACTATTATAAAAGTAAGTATTTTAATAATAACATTATTTTTTTGTAATTTATTGTTTCTGTTCTGTTTTTTATTAGTTTTAATCTGAAAACCTAAATAACTTTAGGCATCAAACTCTTTATCAAGAATGATCCCATATATAACGATATAGTACTCGAAGTGGATATTTTCATTATGCCAACATTAACAAAAATTGCTTGGATCAAGCCAGGTATGGCTACAAATCAGCGTAAAATAGCAGATTATATTTTAGATAATCCTGAAAAAACGGTGACACTTTCATCACAGCAATTAGCTGTAATTACGGGTGTCAGTCAGTCTGCAATTGTTAAGTTTAGTCAAAAAATAGGATTCAAAGGTTTTCCATCTTTGAAACTTGCAATAAGTGAAGAGCTAGGCCGAAAAAATGCGGGCACAGGGCAAAATGCGAGCATATTACATAATCAAATAGGTTCTGATGATAGTTTAGTTGTTATTGCACAAAAACTGGCACAAGAAAAAAATAATTCGATTAGTGATACGACTCGCCAAATTAATTATTTTCATTTTGAAAAAGTGATCCAGCTTATTGATGAAGCTCAACGTGTTCAAATTATAGGTATTGGTGGTTCTGGGTTAGTGGCCAGAGATTTAAGTTATAAATTGCAAAAAATCGGGATCACTACACTTATCGAAACGGATCATCATGTCCAAATATCTGTTGCTCAAATGTTAAGTTCAAAAGACTTACAAATAGTTATTTCTTATAGTGGAAAAAGAAAAGACATGTTAGTGGCAGCCTCTGTTGCTAAAAAACAGGGAGCAAAAATTATTGCTATTACAGGAGAAAAACACTCTCCATTAGGAAGGATCGCTGATTATATATTAGAAACAATTGCGGATGAGGGAGAGTGGAGAAGTGCTTCAATCTCATCTCGTACTGCACAAAATACAATAACAGATCTTATTTTCATGGCGTTATTAAAGAAACGTGATGAATGTGCGAAGACATTAGTGTTAAGTTCGCAGGCATTAATTAACAGCCTAGATAATTAAAAATTTTGAACTGATTCAAAAAATTAATATTTAAAAGTAGGTATTTACACTTATTACTAAAGTTATTCTCCCAACGGCCGAAACGATAGTTATTTAGGCAGTCTTTTTTTGTTGAGATGTTTTAATTTCAATGTCGAGGAGAGTAACTAATGCGTAACAATCAACCGGTGACACAGCGAGAATACCCGGTATCTGAAAACGCAACACTGATGTCGACGACAGATCTTGATGGTAATATTATTTATGCCAACGAGGACTTCGTCGAGGCCAGTGGGTTTTCAGTAGAGGAACTGGTGGGAAAACCCCATAATATTGTCCGGCATCCTGATATCCCTTCAGACGTTTTTAAGGATATGTGGAAAACCTTAAAGCAAGGCGAAGTTTGGACTGGGATCGTTAAAAATAGACGTAAAAATGGTGATCATTATTGGGTAAGAGCCAATATCACGCCTATTATTCGTCAGGGTAAAATTCAAAGTTTTATGTCAGTCAGAACTTGTGCACAAAAAGAGGAAATAGCACAAGCCTCAGCACTTTATGATGCATTTAATCAAGGTAAATATCCTTCTCATACCTTTTTGAAAGGTGCTTTTGTTTATAAAGGATGGCAACGTTGGCGCTCATGGGATCATACTATTTCATTAAAAAAACGCCTTCGCCTTTTTATTCTATTCCCTCTACCGTTTATGTTGTTAAGCGCATGGTTTTCTGGCTTAACCGGTTATGCTCTTCTGATGCATATCGTCGTTTTACTGTTATTGCTAATGGCAAATGAACGCATTCTGTACTTTCAAATTGTTAAGCCGATAATTCAATTAAATAAACACGCTAATCGAGTTGCAACAGGAGACGAACATAACGTTGCTTACCTTAATCGTATTGATGAAATCGGAATGACTCAGCGTTCAGTTAATCAGTTAGGCCGAATGTTCCGCTGGTTAGTAAATGATGTAAGCCATCAAATTCATCAAGTCGATATTTCTTGTGATCAATTAGCGGCGGGTAATCGTGATTTATATGTAAGAACAGAACAAACAGCCAGCAATGTTGAAGCAACGGCATCTACGATGAATGAGCTTACTACTGCGGTAAGTAGTAATAGTGAAACTGCGGGGCAGGCAAATAACCTTTCTAATATCACCTGTGATGCAGCGATAAAGGGAGGAAATGCAATGGATAATATCGCCAATACTATGAATGATATTGCGAAAAGTTCAGAGCGTATCAGCAATATTATTGGTGTTATTGATAGTATTGCTTTTCAAACCAATATCCTTGCATTGAATGCATCAGTAGAAGCCGCTAGAGCGGGTGAGCAAGGACGTGGTTTTTCTGTGGTGGCGACTGAAGTGAGGGAATTAGCGCAACGTAGTGCGGAAGCAGCAAAAGAGATCAAAAAATTGATTAGTGCTTCAAGTAGTAATATCAAAGTTGGTTCAAAACAAGTCAATGAGACGGTCAGTACGATGGAGGATATTGTCGTACATGTCAAAAATGTGACCGATTTAATTGGTGAAATTAGTCTTGCTTCATCAGAACAGAGTGCGGGACTAAAGGAGTTAGGCCGCGCAGTTGAAAAATTGGAATTAATTACGCATGAAAATGCTAACTATGTTTCTAAGGCTTCAATGATTTCAGGTGAGATGAAAGTACAAACTAATTACTTAGTCAGTGCAATTAATGTATTCCATTAAGTTGTAGCTATTAGAAAATAAAAGAAAAAAGACACCTACTAAAAATAGGTGTCTTTGTGTTTATCTAAATCCTATTTTAATCATGGTAAAATGGATGATTTAAAAGCTTGTCCAATCATCGTCTTCATCATCTTTGACAGATGTTCTTTTCACGAAATTCTTCTCTTTTATGTCATCCTTGACGGTGTTTTTCATTTTTTCTTCTTTTGTCTGCAGTGATTTTTCAGAAGAGAACGATTTTTCGATTATGTTATGTTGTGATTTTTTATTGTATTGCTCACTTTCAGCTGTTTTAAATTGCTCAACGATTTGTTCAAGATTACCCGCTTCTTCGGTTAGTAAACTGGCAACAGAGGAAGATTGTTCAACCATGGCGGCATTTTGTTGGGTGGCTTTATCCATTTCTGTAACTGCAAGGGAGACTTGGGTTATACCACGCGTTTGTTCTTCAGATGCCGATAAGATTTCTGTCATTGAGTCTTCAACATGTTTTACAGATGTCAATATTTCACCCATAGAAATACTGACTTGTTCAACAAGATCATTACCATGACGAACTCGACTTATTGAGGCATCAATTAACTCTTTAATTTCCTTCGCCGCTTCAGCACTACGCTGTGCTAATTCCCTCACTTCAGTCGCCACCACAGAAAAACCACGTCCTTGCTCACCCGCTCTAGCCGCTTCAACAGCTGCATTTAAGGAGAGAATATTGGTTTGAAAAGCAATACTGTTGATAACGGCGGTGATCTCGCCAATCTTTTGTGAGCTATCGGCAATATCCGTCATGGTTTTCACCATCCGATTAGTGACATCGCCCCCTTTACTGGCAATATTTGATGTTTGATTGATGAGATGTGAAACTTCACGAGCACTTTCTGTATTGTTTCTCACTGTTGCTGTGAGTTGTTCCATACTGGATGCGGTTTCTTCTAATGCACTAGCTTGTTCTTCAGTACGACAAGAAAGATCGGTATTGCCTGCTGATAATTCTTGAACACCCGTGTAAATATGATGACTTGTTCCTCGAATAGCATTCACAATTAATGAGAGTTCAGTGCGCATATACTGAATACCCGTAATTAATTGGTCAATTTCATTATTCCCTTTTGCTGTGATGTCTTTATTTTCTAATAAATTTCCTTGTGAAATTTCTGACATATAATCCACGATTTGATTGATACGTAAAACAATATTTCGACGTATCCAAAGCACAACGAGAACCGTAAAAAGAATAAAAATAAACATAAAAACAAACGATAAAATTAACGTGCGTTCGTAATTACCCTGTGCGGCTTGTGTTGCATAAGTCACCACGTTATCACTGAGATAATCTGTCGCTTCATAGAGGGATTGAGTAAAACGCTCATTGGTATTATGTGCATAAAGGGATTGAAAGCCGTAGTAATCTCGAATTTCTAAACATGAGACGAGCTGATCAAGATCGTAAATAACTCGATTAAAAAGCTTTTTCATATTTTCTATTTTTTCAGGATCAAAGCTGGCGTTGGTCGCAGAAGTAAAATATGAGGTAATAATACGCGTAATATCTTGTTTTCGTTGTGGATAAGTAGAAAGAAAGTGAGTGATTTTATCTTCTGCAATGTCAGGGGTGAGATGGGCTTCAAACATAACATTAAGCATATCTTCACGTAATTTATTTAACTCTGCATAACCATAATCCATCGTTTTTATCTGTTCAAAGCCATTTGCTAATTGTGAGATCCGCTTATTTGTTAAACTCGCATCACGGATACTCATTGCACCAGAGAAAAGTTGAATAGTGCAAAACAGTATTAAGATAAACATTAAGCCATTAGATATTTTTATTCGTTTCAGCATAGCCTTACCTATTTAATTGATTTGTAGGACACACAGCAAGGAGCGATAACTATTTATCAATTAAACTTATTCGGCTAAATACTTAAAAACTTTATTTTTTCTACTCTATTTAATGGTAAAGATGACTTATATTTCTTTTTTTAGCTTTAATTATCATCTAATGGCTAAAATATTTTAATGATTCATATAAAAAGCTATAAGTATATTATCTTACTCATTTTTTATGTTAACTGATTTAATAATAAGTGTTTGTAATGTTTTGTTGAATAAGAGAGCAATAATGAGCATTTTTTTTCTTTATTTATCGTTTTATCTTATGATAAGTGAAATAAGTATATTAATTTCGAAAATATTCTCAATTTTTCTTAAAAGTTGTTCTTTTTTTGTATGAAAAGCTGTCGTTTTTTTATATTTATGTGTGGGAAGATTGAAATACTCCCAGGAATTAACTGGGAGTATGGTAGGTAGAGGTTTTGTTATATGTAATTGACTACTTATTATACTAAGCGTTTACTTTCTTTTGTATAAGAGGTCAACTTAAAAACTTTCCCAATTATCATTGGTTTCATGGTGATTTGTCTTTATTGTCGGCGTTTTAAGCGCTTCTTTTTCTTGCGATGTTGCTGAGAATGTGGGCAGTTTCGTTGAGGTTGGTTTTTCATGTTCAACTTTAAATGTATTAACGATGATATCTAACATGCTGGCTTGTTCACTTAATGTGGCAGAAGCCGCAGTTGATTGTTCAACCATCGCCGCATTTTGTTGGGTTGCCTTATCCATCTCATTAACAGCAAGACTAATTTGTGCAATACCACGAGTTTGTTCTTCTGATGCAGATAAGATTTCTTTCATTGAACCCGAAACGTGATTGACGGATGTTACAATCTCTCCCATTGATAAGCTGACTTGCTCAACAAGATCATTACCTTGTCTCACCCGTAAGATTGTGGATTCAATAAGCTCTTTGATCTCTTTAGCGGCTTCGGCACTTCGTTGTGCTAAGTTGCGCACTTCACTTGCTACCACAGAAAATCCTCGGCCTTGCTCACCCGCTCTAGCTGCTTCAACGGCTGCGTTAAGGGCTAAGATATTTGTTTGGAATGCAATATCATCAATAACAGCAGTAATTTCACCAATCTTTTGTGAGCGATCGGCAATATCTGTCATTGTCATGACCATCTTGTTACTGTGTTCGCCACCTTGAACAGCGATATCCGCAGTACTCATTACCAACTCTGTGACTTCACGAGCGCTATCCGTGTTATTGCGAATGGTTGCGGTCATCTGCTCCATACTGGATGCAGTTTCTTCTAGTGCGCTAGCTTGCTCTTCAGTTCGGCTGGATAAGTCATTATTACTTGCAGCAATCTCTTGTACACCGGTATAAATAGTCGCACTACTATTTCGGATAGAGCTTACCATCTCTTTTAATTGTGCACGCATTTGCTGTAATCCCAGCATTAGCTGGTCTATTTCAGTATTACCTGAAATGTCACTATCCATACGACTGACTAAATCACCTTTAGCAATTGTTTCTTGATAGATGATCATTTGATTAATACGAGCAATGATGTATTTACGGATCCAAATAAGAACCAATGTGGTGAAAATAAGGAAAATACCCATAAAGGTAGACGCTATCCACAGCATGCTGTAGTAGTTCTTTTCCGCTTCAATCACTGACGGATTAACTACCTCATCTGTAATAAAGTCAGTGGCTTCATATAGTGAGTTAGTAAAGTTAGTATTCGCTGGGCTTTTTAAGATCAATCGAACAGCATTGGTATTTCGTTCACCTAAATATTGTGCCAATAAATCAAGATCAACTCGGCTTTTTTGATAAAGCTGTTTGATCTGTGCCATACGTTGCTGATCGAAACCCGTTTGAGCAGATAGCTCAACATACTCATTCATCAGAGCATCAACTTGTGCCTTACGTGCTGGCATGGTTTGCATAAATGCAGTGATGTTTGCATCTTCTGCTTGAGGATTTGATATATAGCTAAATGCTTGCGCAATAATATCCGTACGCAATGTATTCAACTCCGCATAGGTATTATCCATTGTGCGTAGTTGGTCGAAACTGTATGAAATTTGCTTGAGTTTATTTTGAGTCTGGTAGGCATCGTGAATGCTTTGTACTCCAGAAATGATCTGAATAATACAAAACAGAGTCAGGACACACATTAAACCTTGAGAGATTTTAATTCGTTTTAACATAACCCTACCTATTAGCTTTGTCTTTTCGTCGGTAAGTGGGAGGTCCACTTAGCAGAATGATTAATTCGGCTGGAATGTTAGAAACTTTAGTGCGAAAGGATTTATTTCCCTTACTTAATATGAATAGGCAGAAAATAAACGTTAGCCTGTTATTTTTAATGGAGTATTGTTAGATAGGGTGAGATTATATTTTGTGTAAATAGTGCTATTGTAAAATGATATAAATACCCTAAGTAAAATGCATTGTATAAATTTTAAGAATGAATGATAGGGTAAAAACAAAGGAACTATTTTACTTAAAACAGTTCCTTTTTTAATGAATGATAGGTTATTACTGAGATCCAAATGTATTTGTCATCTCTTCCAATGTTTCTTGTAATTCCATCCATTCCATTTCAACTTCTTCAAGTGCTGATTTTGCGATACCTTGTCGGCTTAAACAATCTGAAAGCTCATTTTTACGGCTGATATCGTAAATGCTACTGTCAGAAAGTGCTGTTTCAATGAGAGTAAGCTCTTGGCTGAGTTTATCCATTTTACTTTCTAAAGTAGTCAGTTTTTTACGTAGAGGTTGAGTTTGTTGTCTAAACTCTGCTTCTTTACGTTTTTGTTCTTTTTTATCTTGTGCACTTAAATTTGTTGTCGCGGTATTATCTTTATCTTGTTGATTTTTATTGGCTTGTGTTTCTTGGCGGTTTTGATCAACTAACCATTGTTGATAATCATCAAGATCGCCATCAAAAGGCTCAACTTGACCATCGTGAACAAGATAGAGGTCGTCAGTTGTTGAACGCAGTAAATGTCTATCATGCGATACCACAACAATCGCGCCTTCAAAGCTAATTAACGCTTGTGTCAACGCTTGACGCATATCTAAATCGAGGTGGTTAGTTGGTTCATCCATTAACAGCAAATTAGGGCGTTGCCAGACTAAAAGAGATAACACTAAACGAGCTTTTTCACCGCCAGAAAACTGGCCACACGCATCAGTAACCTTATCGCCATGGAAGCCAAAACCCCCAAGATAGTCACGTAATTTTTGCTCGGTCTCCTTAGGAGCCAAGCGGGTTAGATGTTGTAGTGCGGATTCATCTGAGCGTAGAAACTCTAATTGATGCTGTGCAAAGTAACCCAATTTAATGCCTTTTGAGAGAGCCATTTTTCCTTGTAATGGCTCAAGCTCCCCGGCCAGTAATTTAATTAGAGTCGATTTACCTGCACCATTTCGCCCTAATAACCCAATGCGTGATCCAGGAATTAAATTCAGCTTAATATCATTAAGAATAATTTTTTCACCATAACCTGCACTGACTTTTTCCATCGATAGCAGTGGATTAGGTAAACTTTCAGGTTGGCGGAAACTAAATTGGAATGGGTTATCAGAATGAGCCGGAGCAACGCGCTCCATTCGCTCAAGCATTTTCACTCGGCTTTGTGCTTGTTTCGCTTTAGTAGCTTTCGCTTTAAATCTATCAATAAAACTTTGTAAGTGTGCAATTTTTGATTGCTGGTTTTCAAACAAAGCTTGCTGTTGAGCGAGTTTTGTTGCTCGTTGCATTTCAAATGAAGAGTAGTTACCTGAATATTCAAAGATTTTTTCTTGTTCAATATGCAAGATTTTATCCACGATCGGATCAAGGAAATCACGGTCATGGGAAATTAAAATTAAGGTGCCAGTATAGCTTTTTAGCCATTTTTCAAGCCAAATAACGGCATCTAAATCTAAATGGTTAGTAGGCTCATCGAGTAACAGTAAATCAGATCGACAAATTAGCGCTTGCGCCAAGTTTAAACGCATTCTCCAACCACCTGAAAATGATTTTACAGGTTCATTAAGTTGTTGTTGGCTAAAACCAAGACCATTCAGTAAGGTTGCTGCACGAGATTGAATTGTCCATGCATTAATTGCATCTAATTGCCCATGAATAAGTGCAATTGCGTGACCATCGTTTGTCTCGTTAGCTTTTTGTAATCGTTGTTCTAACTGGCGATATTCTCTATCGCCATCAATAACATAATCAATTGCTGGTACATCAAGTGCCGGTGTTTCTTGGTTAACCCACGCCATGGCCCAAGTACTGGGAAAGGTGACATTCCCCGCTTCTGCTTGAAGCTCACCTTTTAATAAAGAGAGTAATGTGGTTTTACCACAACCATTTTTGCCGACTAGACCAATTTTTTGTCCTGGATTAATGGTTGCACTGGCATTATCCAGCAACACTCTGACGCCACGGCGAATTTGCAAAGAAGAAAAAACAATCATAAATATCGTCTATTAAGAGTATGTAAATTAATATATAGAGTAAGTTGTTCGTAACAGTTGGTCACAATGCGTGCATGGTAACGGAAAAAATGGTTTCTGACACGTTTTGTAAGGAGGAATGATGTCAAACGCATCAAATGTATTACTGGTGTATGTTCATCCCGAGCCGCGCCAATCCATTGCTAATAAAGCATTAATCAAGGCGGTGAGGGATCTAGAGAATATAACTATTCATGATTTATATGCTACTTATCCTGATTTTTTTATTGATATACACCATGAGCAATCCTTGTTGTGTAAACACCAAGTGATCGTTTTTCAATTTCCATTACAAACATATAGTTGCCCAGCGTTATTAAAAGAGTGGCAAGACAGGGTGTTAATACGTCCTTTTGCAAATAAAAGTGGGCGGTCACATTTAAAAGGGAAAGCATTTCGTTGTGTTGTGACCACAGGTGAACCTGAATATGCTTACCAACATAATGGAAAAAATCACTATACACTTACAGAATTATTACGTCCTTTTGAATTAATGGCAGAAATGTGTGGTATGCGTTGGTTATCACCCATGATTGTCTATTCAGCAAGGCAACAGTCTAAAATGACATTGACGCATATTGGAGAGGCTTATCGCCATTGGTTAAGTGCGCCACTTGAGGGGGAGCATGCCTAATGGAAGATAACTGGATGATTAAAGCGGTTCTCTTTTTCCTTTGTGCTGCGGTGATCATGGTGCCGATTGCGCAACGCCTTAAAATTGGTGCTGTACTGGGTTATTTAATTGCAGGTATTGCCATTGGGCCTTGGGGATTAGGGCTGTTTAAAGATGTCGATAACATCTTACATTTTGCTGAACTTGGTGTGGTCTTTTTAATGTTCATTATTGGATTGGAGCTAAATCCAGCCAAACTATGGGAATTAAGACGCGCTATTTTTGGTGTCGGTTCAATGCAGGTGGTTTTCACTGCCTCTATTTTTTCAGGACTTATTCTCGTTTTAACCTCTTTTTCATGGCAGGCCGCTGTTATTGGCGGGTTAGGTATTGCAATGTCTTCAACAGCTATGGCATTACAGCTTATGAGTGAAAAAGGGATGAATCATAATGAGGGGGGGCAGTTAGGTTTTGCGGTTTTGTTATTCCAAGATATGGCGGTGATCCCTATTCTTGCTGTTATTCCGCTACTTGCAGGAGAAACCGCTAGCAGTGATTGGTATCGTATTGGGTTAAAAGTTGCTTCTTTTGCTGCGTTATTGGTTTGTGGGCGTTATTTATTACGCCCTCTGTTTCGTTTAGTTGTCAAATCGGGTGTAAGAGAAGTCTTTACAGCTGCTGCATTATTAGTCGTGCTAGGTGCGGCTATTTTTATGGAAACACTTGGTTTTTCAATGGCAATGGGAACTTTTATTGCTGGCGTATTATTAGCTGATACAGAATATCGGCATGAATTAGAGATTTCCATTGAGCCTTTTAAGGGGTTATTACTGGGCCTCTTTTTTATTTCTGTCGGCATGTCTTTAGATATCGGTATCTTATGGCGCTATTTACCTGAGGTTTTACTGGGTGTGCTTATTCTAGTTATTGTTAAGGCACTGATACTTTACGGTATTGCATGGTTAGCTGGATTACGATTTTCTACACGTTTACAGTTTTCATCAGTATTAAGTCAAGGTGGTGAGTTTGCCTTTGTTGTTTTTTCAACATCAATGGCAATGGGCGTATTAGATAGTCAGCAAATGGCATTATTGCTGGTGGTTGTCACGCTTTCTATGATGACAACGCCACTTGTGATGCAAATGACAGACGCTGTGCTATCTCGCCGTTATAATGAGGCTAAAACAGACGAACAGCCTTTTGTGGAAAACAATCATCCAGAAGTCATTCTTGTTGGTTTTGGTCGAATGGGGCAGGTTGTAGGGCGCTTGTTGATGGCTAACAAAATTAATGTCACCGTATTAGAGCATGATGTTGGGAGTTTAAGCACCATGCGTAAATATGGCTATAAAGTTTATTATGGTGATGCTACTGATCTCAATTTATTACGTGCGGCGGGTGCGGAACACGCAAAAACGATTGTAATCACTAGTAATGAACAAGAAGCGACGATGGAAATTGTTCATCTCTGTCAGCGACATTTCCCTAATTTGCATATTATTGCTAGAGCAAGAGGGCGTGTTGAAGCTCATGAATTGCTTAAAGCGGGTGTAACAGATTTTAGCCGAGAAACATTTTCTAGTGCTTTAGAACTAGGGCGTAAGACATTAATTGAGTTAGGTATGCATCCTCATCAAGCTTATCGAGCACAGCAGCATTTTCGTCGTCTGGATATGCAGCTGCTTAGAAAGCTGGTGGATGAATCACCTGAAGAGGTTTCCAACGTATCTCGTGTAAAAGAAGCAAGGCGAGAGCTTGAAGAACTCTTTAGTGAAGAAATCCGTCAAGAGCATCACCAACCTGATATTTGGGATGAATCTTTAACAGAGGATATCCCTCAAACAAGTAAAGAAAAAAGATCTATTGATAAATAGGAGAACTGACCCCATGTCTGCAACCCGTAAACGCTTTATCGCCGGTGCTGTGTGTCCACACTGTCAAGCTCAAGACACACTCAAAATGTGGCGCGAAGATAAAGTAGATATTGTGGAATGCGCTCAATGTGGCCATCAGCAACGGCAAACAGAGGGTGAAGTTAATTCACTTGTTCGTGAAAATGAACAGGTCATTGGGATCTTTACACCACAATAATTGTAGGTTTTTTTGATATAACCCGATACAGAAGATTTATTTTTCGTTACAATCGGGAAAATTTTGCCCACGGGTATGTAGGAGATGTCATGAAAGTAGCAAACGACTTGGTAGTTAGTCTGGCTTATCAAGTAAGATCAGAAGACGGTGTTTTAGTTGATGAGTCCACGGTGAGCGCACCGTTAGACTATCTGCATGGCCGTGGTTCTTTAATCAGTGGTTTAGAAAATGCATTAACAGGTCGCGAAGTCGGTGAGAAATTCGACGTAGAAGTGGCTTCTGATGATGCTTATGGCCAATACGATGAAAACTTAGTTCAACGTGTTCCAAAAGATGTTTTTGTTGGTGTTGATGAGTTAGAAGTTGGTATGCGTTTTCTTGCTGATACCGATCAAGGTCCAGTACCAGTAGAAATTACAGGTATTGAAGGTGACGAAGTTATCGTTGATGGTAACCACATGTTAGCAGGCCAAAACCTGAAGTTTCATGTTGAAATCGTTGCAATTCGTGAAGCGACTGAAGAAGAATTAGCACACGGTCACGTACACGGTGAAGAAGAAGAGCACGAATGTTGTGGTGGCCACGGTCACGGTGAAGAAGGCGGATGCTGTGGCGGTGGTCATGGTCATTCTCACGGTGAAGAAGGTGGATGCTGCGGTGGTGAAGGTCATGGTCACGGTGGTCACGGCCACGGTCATGGCGGTTGCGGTTGCCAACACTAATCTTTTTTTAGAAAGATCAAAAGGAGCGTTTAAGCGCTCCTTTTTTGTTTTTCGGATTACGCTAAAAAGAAAATCATCACTTAATAGTGTGGGGGCGGTGTTTCATCCTCAGGTCTTGCAATTATTGAGGATTGAGATGTTTTTAAACGTTCAGTGACAATTTTTAATGCTTCTTTAAAGCGACTAATTTCAATTTGCTGCTGTGTGACCACCTGATTTAACTCTTCAATAGTCACATCTTGAAAAGCAACTTTGCTTTCTAATTGTATGAGCAATTGCTCTATTTCCTTAATATCCATTGTGTTTTTCCTCCTTTGAAATGTCGAATTACGACGAATGAGACTAACGAAATCGTGAAATTTAATCTTATTTACTGATATATACACAGGAAGACATAAATCTGGTTTGAGATAAAAGACTATTTTGTTAATGTGATAATACTCTGTGCTGACAAAAATCCTAACATTAACTGTTAAGAGTGTCGGCAAATTTTTTAAATTCATATAAAATTGCTACCCGCGGATAGATCTTACTCTAAATATTTCGAGGTGCAGCTAGGCGACAAGTGAATGAGTCATTAGACGCATATAGACGTTGGCGAATGTGAATAAACGTAGTCAACAACGTTACAACTTGAAGTATGGTGAGTACATACCGCAACAACAGCAAAATGTGATGCAAAACGTTTTAGTGAATATCTATGATGGTCGTTTATAAAACGTAGCGACTCACTAACATATACTGGAGAATGGGATGAAATCTTTATTAAAAACGACGTTGCTGGCAACAAGTTTAGCTTTCGCATTCAGTGCACCTCAAGCATTCGCTGAAGAAGCCGCTAAAGTGCCAACATTAAATAGCGCATTTAAAACTCAAAATGAGCAAAATGCCTATGCGTTAGGCGCGTCGATGGGTCGCTACATGGAAGCTGCATTACAAGAGCAAAAAAATATCGGTATTACTTTAGATTCTAAGCAACTGCTGGCGGGTGTTCAGGATGCATTTAACAGTAAATCAAAATTATCAGATGCTGAGATTGAATTAACCTTAGCGGCTTTTGAAGATCAAGTTCGCACAGCAGCTACAGCGAAAATGGAAAAAGAAGCAACAGAGAACAAAACTGCAGGTGATAAATTCCGTACAGAGTTTGCGGCTGAAAAAGGTGTAGTAAAAACAAAATCAGGTTTACTGTATTTAGTTGAAAACCCAGGTAAAGGTAAAACGCCAACAGATGCTGATCGTGTTACTGTACAATACAAAGGTATGCTGATTGATGGTAAACAATTTGATAGCTCTTATGATCGTAATGAGCCACTGACAATTAGTCTAAAAAGTGTTATTCCAGGCTGGACTGAAGGCATGAAATACATCAAAGAAGGCGGTAAAATTAAGTTAGTTATTCCACCAGAATTAGGCTATGGCCAACGCGCAACAAGTGGCATTCCAGCTAACTCAACATTAGTCTTTGAAGTTGAATTACTGAGTGTTGAAAGCGATAAGTAGTTCACTTATCCCTAAAGAAAAAATGCTGACATAAATGTCAGCATTTTTATTTCAGCATTAATTATAAAGCTTATTAATACATATAACTTACAAAGAGATAATATTAATCTACTTGCTCTTCAACAATAATAGCTTTTGGTTTTTTAAAGACAAAAAGTAAACCCACGATGATTGCCCCCATCCCCACTAAGCTGAGTAAAGACATCTTATTACCCAAGAAGAGGTAATCCATTAATGCTGTTACTCCCGGTACTAAATAAAATAGGCTAGTAACGTTAACTAAATTACCCGTTGTGAGTAAGCGATATAACAGTAGCTGAGCAACAACTGAAATAATAATAGCCAGCCAAAGAACAGGAATGATAAAGCCAATATCAAATGAGGTATCAAAAGGTTGAAATGGCACAAATAACAAACACAATACGAGGCTAACAACATATTGCAGAGGCAAAGCATCCATTGGCGCTAATTGTAGTTTTTTTTGTGAAATCGCACCAAAGCTCATACAAAGTAGCGCAACTAACGCATAAATCATCCCTGTTAATGAAAGTGCTGTATTAAATAAACTTTGTGCAACTACCAACACTAACCCAGCCAATGCAATTAAAAGGCCTAGCAGTCGTGTCGCGGAAAAGTTACGTTCGATTATCCATAATGTGATAATGGGTTGTACACCCATGATTGTGGCTAGCATTCCCGGTGTAATGCTATTAGCGAGCGCTAAAAGATAACAAATAGAATAACCACCAATAATTAATAAACCCACCCATGCCGTTTTTAAGCGACTTCCTTTAGGTGGCAAAAAGCGATGGCGCTGAATACACAAAAAAGAAAGAAATGCCAAGGCAAGAATAAAACGCCAAGTCAAAATAGCAAATGAGCTACCATTATCTAGACCCCAGCGAGAAAAGATAGCACCGCTACTCCATAATAAAACAAATAATGTCGTTGGGCCGAATTTCGCCCAATATTGATGTAAATACATGATGATACACCTGTAAAATAAGCAGTAAGATAGCTTGATTATTTTTAGTAATGGTTGGCGATTGATAAAAAATCAATAAATAAACGTAAATAACACATCAATTCTAGTATGTTGGTTAAATACGCAATTAAGCCGATTAAATAAATCAAGCAATATAAGTTGCAACAATAACCGTTGTATTGACTACAACCACTTTCACAGGTGGAGGTGGTGAAGAGAGAGTTTCAATAGGCATAGAAGCAACAGAAATTAATTCCATTGTTGATGAAGTTTGCTGAGATTGGCATATCATCAGTATATTCATGGGATTAATCACTCGTTAAAGTAACAATAATTTGGAATATAGGTAATCTATTCAATAGTGTCAATCTTTATCCAGCTACTCTTTAAAGGTGAAATTTTCAAAAATATAGGGGTGTTGATACAAAAAGATAAAGAAAAATGAAAAAAGCTGTGACCTATGACAAAGCTCTTATTCTAAGGCACTTGACGTAGATCTCTTGACGATCTAACGTCAGAATTGTGCCCTAATTCAGTTTTTATATTTAATTTTTTTTAATATTAAATTGATTCGCAGTGACGAATCGTTATAAAAAATAGAACCTCAAGTCATTATCATAATTAAAGCCTTTAAGGATTATATAATCAAATGTCTAGCCCGTTATTTAATGGTGACAGCAGCGAGTTTGAAAAACTAGATAGCCGACCTTTTACTCAAACTGATCACGAAATATTGAAGTCCTATGAAGCTGCCGTGGATGGTTTGGCTATGCTCATAGGCAACCATTGCGAAATCGTATTGCACTCTCTGGAAGATTTGAAATGTTCAGCGGTTAAAATCGCGAATGGAGAACACACTGGTCGTAAGATTGGCTCTCCAATTACCGATTTGGCATTACAAATGTTACATGATATCACAGATGAAGATTCAAGTTTTTCAAAGGCTTATTTTACTAGAGCGAAAAGTGGTGCATTGATGAAATCGATCACGATTGCAATTCGTAATCGTGAACGTCGAGTCATCGGTTTATTGTGTATTAATATGAACCTTGATGTTCCATTCTCTGAAATAATCAAAACCTTTATACCTGAAGAAACACATGAAGTTGCTTCTGATGTTAACTTTGCCTCATCTGTTGATGATTTAGTGGCCCAAACATTAGAGTTCACAATCGAAGAAGTGAATAATGATCGTGAAGTGGCCAACAACGCAAAGAATAAACAAGTGGTGTTAAGTCTTTATGAAAAAGGTATTTTTGATATTAAAGACGCCATTAACCAAGTTGCTGATCGACTGAATATCTCAAAACATACTGTTTATCTCTATATTCGCCAGTTTAAAAATGGAGAGTAGGGCAACATTATGAGTTCCTTGACATATTGTTTAGTGGTAACAGGGCCTCATTATGGAACTGAACAAGCTTCAAGTGCCTATTTATTTGCTAATGCTCTTCTTGAAAAAGGGCATCAAATCGCGCAAATTTTCTTTTATCGGGAAGGGGTGGTAAATGCTAATAAATTGGTGTCACCCGCAAATGATGAATTTGATCTTCCCAAAGCGTGGATAACATTGGCGAAAAAACACCAAATTCCTTTACATGTTTGTGTCGCAGCTGCGTTACGTCGAGGGATTATTGATGAGGAACAGGCAAAAGAGCAAGGAATTGATAATCATAATATGGCAACGGAATTTGAACTCAGTGGACTGGGTTCGCTTGCTCAAGCTATGTTGACTTGTTCGCGTGTGGTGCAATTTTAATGAAAAAAATGAATTCAATCGCATTTCTTTTTACACAGGCACCGCACGGTAATAGTGCCGGACGAGAAGGTTTGGACGCTTTGCTCGCAACCTCTGCGTTAACAGAAGATATCGGTGTTTTTTTTATCTCAGATGGTGTGTTCCAATTAGTTGAAAATCAACGGCCTGAGGGTGTGTTATCACGCCATCATGCGGCAACTTTTAAAGTGCTGCCCTTGTATGATGTGACAAACGTCTATATATCATACCAAGACATGGCTCATCGTGGATTATCCTCTCAAACTTCTTTTGTGTTGGATGCACAAGTGATATCACATCAAGATATTGCTCAAAAATTGAGTGAATACGATGTGGTATTACGCTTTTAATACAGAAGTTAGGCAGGAAGGTTGAACGGTTATGTTGTATACTTATTCCGTCTCTATTTATCAAAGTGATTTAGAGGCTTTTTTATCTTTATTGACAAAAGAAGATGATGTTTTGTTAATACAAGATGGTGTACTGGCAGTTTTTGAAGATAATCCTTTATTAAAATATTGTCTTCAACAGCAAATTTCAGTTTACGCATTAATTGATGATGTTTTAGCTAGAGGCTTAAAAGATCAAGTATCTCATCATATTAAACTCATCAGTTATGGTGATTTTGTCGATTTAACGGTAAAACACCCCCAACAAATTCATTGGGGAGCGTAGAATTGCTGTATAATTCTTGACACATGAGCCCGTCAGCAATAAAATTCTGCGTCCTCATGTTTTGTCTTGTTGACAAGACAGAGTTCAAATCCGTGTTTACGAAGCAAAAACCAGGAGCTTTTTTTAAATGGCAACTATTAACCAGCTGGTGCGCAAATCTCGTAGCTCGAAAGTTGTTAAAAGCAACGTTCCAGCTCTGGAAGCTTGCCCGCAAAAACGTGGCGTATGTACTCGTGTATATACTACCACTCCAAAAAAACCAAACTCAGCACTGCGTAAAGTATGCCGTGTGCGTTTGACTAACGGTTTCGAAGTTTCTTCCTACATCGGTGGTGAAGGCCACAACTTGCAGGAGCACTCCGTAATCTTAATCCGTGGTGGTCGTGTTAAAGACTTACCAGGTGTGCGTTACCACACTGTTCGCGGCGCGCTGGACTGTTCCGGTGTTAAAGACCGTAAACAAGCTCGTTCTAAGTACGGTGTGAAGAAGCCAAAGGCTTAATGGTTCTCCGTTAAGTAAGGCCAAACATTTTTTCACTATTAATGTCAAAATAAACTCATTGAGTTTTGGACAACCCTGAATTTAAACGGAGTATTTCCATGCCACGTCGTCGTGTAATTGGTCAACGTAAAATTCTGCCAGATCCTAAGTTCGGATCAGAACTGCTGGCCAAATTTGTAAACATTCTGATGGTAGACGGTAAAAAATCTACTGCAGAATCTATCGTATATAATGCGCTTGAGACCCTGGCTCAGCGTTCAGGCAAAACTGAACTGGAAGCGTTCGAAATCGCATTAGATAACGTACGTCCTACTGTGGAAGTTAAATCCCGCCGTGTTGGTGGTTCAACTTACCAAGTTCCAGTTGAAGTACGCCCAGTTCGTCGTAATGCATTAGCAATGCGTTGGATTGTTGAAGCTGCTCGTAAACGCGGTGATAAATCCATGGCTCTTCGCCTGGCAAATGAATTATCTGATGCGGCTGAAAACAAAGGCGCTGCTGTTAAGAAACGTGAAGACGTTCACCGTATGGCAGATGCAAACAAGGCGTTCGCACACTACCGTTGGTAATCCACGAAGTAGTTGTCGCAACTCTTTTCAGGACAGCTCTGCTGTCCTTTACCTGAATTGAACGCCCACGAGAGAGGAAAAAATGGCTCGTCAAACCCCCATAGCACGTTACCGTAATATCGGTATCAGTGCGCACATCGATGCCGGTAAAACCACTACAAGTGAACGTATTCTGTTTTATACCGGTGTAAACCATAAAATTGGTGAAACTCACGAAGGTTCAGCAACAATGGACTGGATGGAGCAGGAGCAGGAACGTGGTATTACTATCACATCCGCAGCAACTACTGCATTCTGGTCTGGTATGGCTAAACAGTTTGAGCCTCACCGTGTAAACATCATCGACACCCCGGGACACGTTGACTTCACAATCGAAGTAGAACGTTCTATGCGTGTTCTTGATGGCGCGGTTATGGTTTACTGTGCAGTTGGTGGTGTTCAGCCTCAGTCAGAAACAGTATGGCGCCAGGCTAACAAATATCATGTACCACGTATCGCGTTCGTTAACAAAATGGACCGTATGGGTGCAAACTTCCTGCGTGTTGTTGAACAAATCAAAACACGTCTGGCAGCAAACCCAGTTCCACTGCAAATTCCAGTAGGCGCTGAAGAACATTTCACCGGTGTTGTTGACTTAGTCAAAATGAAAGCAATCCGTTGGAGTGAAGAAGACCAAGGTGTTACTTTCGAATACGAAGACATTCCTGCAAATCTACAAGATTTAGCTGAAGAATGGCACAACAACCTGGTCGAATCAGCTGCTGAAGCATCAGAAGAGCTGATGGACAAATATCTGGGCGGTGAAGAACTGACAGAAGCAGAAATTAAAGCTGCTCTGCGTAAACGCGTTCTAGATAACGAAATTATCCTGGTTACCTGTGGTTCTGCATTTAAGAACAAAGGTGTTCAGGCAATGCTGGATGCGGTAATTGAATACCTGCCAGCACCAACAGATGTTCCTGCTATCAACGGTATGTTACCAGACGGTAAAGATACTCCAGCAGAACGTCATTCAAGCGACGACGAGCCATTCTCATCTCTGGCATTCAAAATCGCTACTGACCCATTTGTTGGTAACTTAACATTCTTCCGTGTGTACTCTGGTGTTGTAAACTCAGGTGACACAGTTCTGAACCCGGTTAAAGACAAAAAAGAACGTTTTGGCCGTATTGTTCAGATGCATGCTAACAAGCGTGAAGAAATTAAAGAAGTTCGTGCGGGCGACATCGCTGCTGCTATCGGTCTGAAAGACGTAACTACAGGTGATACTTTATGTGCAATTGATGCACCAATCATCTTAGAACGTATGGAATTCCCAGAGCCAGTAATCTCTGTTGCTATCGAACCTAAGACTAAAGCTGACCAAGAAAAAATGGGTATCGCTCTGAACCGTCTGGCTCAAGAAGATCCATCTTTCCGCGTATCAAGCGACGAAGAAACTGGTCAGACTATCATTGCTGGTATGGGTGAACTGCACTTAGACGTGTTAGTTGACCGTATGCGTCGTGAATTTAAAGTTGAAGCGAACGTAGGTAAACCACAGGTTGCTTACCGTGAAACTATTCGTGATACAGTAACTGATATCGAAGGTAAGCACGCGAAACAATCTGGTGGTCGTGGTCAGTATGGTCATGTTGTTATTGACCTGTCTCCATTACCAGCAGGTGGTGAAGAAAACTACATATTTGTCAACGATATCGTTGGTGGTGTAATTCCTAAAGAATTCATCCCAGCTGTTGATAAAGGTATTCAAGAACAGCTGAAATCTGGTCCATTAGCAGGTTACCCTGTTGTGGATATTCAGGCTCGTTTACATTACGGTTCTTACCATGATGTTGACTCCTCAGAAATCGCGTTTAAAATTGCCGCATCAATGGCATTTAAAGACGGCTTCATGAAAGCTAAGCCAATTCTGCTTGAGCCAGTCATGAAAGTTGAGATTGAAACGCCAGAAGATTACATGGGCGACGTTATCGGTGACTTAAACCGTCGTCGTGGTATGGTTGAAGGTATGGACGATCTGCCTACCGGTAAGATCATCCGTGCTCAAGTACCACTGGCTGAAATGTTCGGTTATGCAACTGACCTGCGTTCACAAACTCAGGGTCGTGCTTCATACTCTATGGAGTTCTTGAAGTACAACGAAGCGCCTAGCAACGTCGCTCAGGCTATTATCGAAGCTCGTAAAGCGAAATAAGATCCTTTCGAGTTCAATTTAGTTTACGCTCCCTCTAATAAGAGGGAGCGATATTAAGGAATATAGTCGTGTCTAAAGAAAAATTTGAACGTTCAAAACCGCACGTTAACGTTGGTACTATCGGCCACGTTGACCATGGTAAAACAACTCTGACTGCTGCAATCACTACC
>NZ_JAEHOQ010000028.1 GCF_016239305.1 Proteus vulgaris
TATAATAATAAGAGGTAACAATAATCTGTTACCTCTTATTATAAATTTGGGTGCAGAGATTAAAACACAACAATAGAATTAGGAAATTGTGGGGAATTTCTCCCCCACAAGGTTAATATAAAGTAAAAGTTATATTAACCTGAATAATTAAATATCCATTATTTGGTATGAGTAAATAAGATATTTACGCTCTAATAATACGTGACTTGGTAATATCATTGTTACGATCACTAGCCCGATTAAAGAATATTTTTTCATTTCCTCTTGCACTCCGATAAAGATAGAGGCAAAATCAAATTGTGTGTTTTTGAGTCCGCCTCGGTTAATATAAATATATTTTCCGGGGCTTTTCTCTTTCTGGTGCTTGCGATATGCTTGAACCAGATTGATCCAAGCACCCGCGCAGAGAATAACAAAATAATCATGGGGCACAACACATTTATTAGCAATAATAAAGCTATCGATTTCTTCTGGTTATTTTAAATAATTAATTCGTTAATTACTTTTAATAAAAATAGAGTCTCGATATTTTATATCGAGGCTCTTTGGTTTTAAAGTTAAGAATTTGGCTTAACTAAATTAATAACAATTGGTGTTGCTTGTATTGTCGTCGTAGTGATAAGCGTATTATTATTCTGATGCTTAATCACAATACCAGATTGAGGTGCCGTTAATTTCCATATTCCTTTTACAGTAACAATACTGCTTGTAGGTTTAGACTCTGCCGTGAGCCATTTTCGAGAATAAATGCTTACCTCAACTTGATCACCATTATTATCAACTTGATCATCCTCAACGCCTTGATATAGATTTAAATCTGGGTTAACAATACTTAATGTTAATTGCTGATTTTGTGTTTTAGCCATAACCATAACAGGTGCATTACTGGATAATAGTATTGCATCAGATAAGTTTAATTGAGAAGGTTCAAAAAAAGCATATCCCTCTTCTTGAGTTATTTTGTCTTTTACCGCATGAAGTTGATTATTATGTTGTAATATAGTGTATTCAGGGGCTTTATTATCTTGTGATCCAATTGCTATTGCATACTCATAATTTGCATTACTAGGCGCGTTACCATGAGAAATAACGGCTGTTGCAAATAATTGTTCTGTTGGTTTTGAATTTCTATCATCAAGCGAATGTTGTTTTTGATAACTAAATTTTACAGTTTGTCCTTTAGTGAGCTTATATAGATTTCCAGCAGGATCAACTAATGTATCTGCATTATTTAAAGTTAATTGAGTATCTAATTGATTCACCTTTTTGCCATTAATTATCACTGACTGTAATTTAGGAACGGCAAACTGGAATAGTGTTGTTTCGGTTATATGTTGTTTATCGTCATTTTCAATACCAGAACCTAAAGCAATAACTCTATTATCAAATAAGAAATAGGATTTATTAGCTCTTAAGCTTTGTTGTTGATATTTACTGTGACCATGTAATTTCATGGCAAACATACTGTTATTATTAAGCGTATTTGCACCAGAGTAACTTTCGGTTGAAAGCAACATTTCTTCAATACCAGCAGCAGGTAATTGATTAAGTTTTGCTTTAAGTTCGTTATAGGGAAGGTGAATAGTTGTCGTACCTGGATATCTATTCCAATCCCATCCAGCATGGCTAAATCCTGATTGAGTTAAATCAGCCGGAATAATTTCCAATTGTCCATATTGTAAATAACGGCCATAACGGTTGTTATTTTCATAGCTTTCATTACCAACAAGATAACGACTAAAACCGCGAGCTATGGCGAGCCAGCTTTGTTGAGGTGATTGAGTTGATGCTCTACGTTGTATTGCCATTGATGCATAATTCATTGCCCATGCACCAACTGGTTCACTTTCAGCTTTAATACCTTCAAAATACGTTTTGTTGTCTAATTTTGCATAAGCGGCGGATAATGTGGTATCTAACTTTTGTTTACCATCAGGAGTTCCTGCTAATGCCATCCATTTAAATGGAGCTATCCCTATTTTATGCAATCCAGTTGGATGACGACCGCTTAATACCACAGGAATTTGAGTCTCTTTGGTGTAGATCCGCATTTTTAACAAAACATCTTTTAAACGCTCATGTGCTGAAGTAGATAAGCGAAAAGGTGAATCACTTAACGCATAAACACTGGGTGCTAAACCACCAAATGCATCTTTCGCATAAGCAGGATAATGTTGTGAATGATGGAAAATAGAACCATCAGATTTGAAACCGCCAGCAACACCTTTTGAACTTAGTATTGTTTTATTTAACCAACTTTGCAGTTGTGCTAAGGTTTGTTGCCGTTGTTGATAATCAGGTAGCATCAATAAGCTTTTTATCATCCATTGCAATTGAGTATTGAGAATATCGACATTTGCATCAACGATTTCATTGTCTTTTTCAAAAATTCGCCCTGTAGCGCTGTACCACATCATAGCCTGTTGAGTGGGGGCTAAAAGGTTATTTTTTGCAAGAATATGACGACCAATAAACCATGCATCAAAAAGTTCTCTGGTTTGATAACCAACATGAGTAATAATTTGATAACCACTACCGCGTGCAAAACCTTGTTCAAGAACGTAACGAGTGCCTAATAAATAGAGATCTTCTAATTTTTTCCTATTAATTTCTGATAATGAATTACTACGCAGGTAAATAGCAGTTTGAAGAAGTGTTTTTCCTACATCTCTTAGCATATTGGTATCAAGTAATGCTTTTTTAGTCTCTTCACTAAATACACCTTCGACTTTCATAAAATTCTGTCGGTTAGGGTGATCAAGTGCTCTTCCTGTGATTGATCCATCAGCGTGTTGCGTTAATCCTAATTTTTCCCACAATGCTAAATGTTTATCTAGCATATCTGTAGTGATTTTCTTATCACTATTGATCCCTTGATAATGCTCAAAACGCTGATAAATCGAAGCCATTTCTATTTGATCATCGCGAAATTTAGTATCAAAGTTTAAAGTGGGGTAGTGAGCTTGAAACATCTGATCGTACATCAATAACGCACTCCAGTTTTTACTAACCATCGTGTTTACTGCGTTATTTACATATGGTGTTTGATAATCAGGAACTGCCCAACGATTGTCTAACGGTACGCTCATGATAATTTGATCAAAAAAGAGTGTTCCAGCTTGGTTTGGGGCGGTGATCACCAATTGCTCAAATCGACCTATCGCTGAGCCTTGCATATCACGAAAAGGAACAGCAATACCTCGCCATCCCGTAAAATTAAGTTGAACATTAAAACTTAGTGCAATTTTATTATTTTGCTTAAATTGTAACGTTAATGGGGAAGATTGAGGTTTTTCATTATAAATCCACATCATAAAAGTGAGTGGAGTTGCTGTATTTTTATCATCTTGGTAATTAACAATATTATTTAGCGTTAATGTTGCTTGTGGTTGATATTGCCATTTGAGAGATTGTTCACCATCTTTAGCATGCTGTTTGCTCAGCGATAATTGATTATTATTTGAAGTGGTAAGGGTGTTAGGTAGTGCATTTTCAAAAAGATAAATATCACCGAAAGTATCATGAGAAAGAGAAGGTAATGCTTGTGCGGATAATGATAAACAGAAGCTTAATGTAACCGCGTGAGCTAAAGGGTTTTTTATTAGCATAATCAAATTTCCTGCAGATAAAAAAGGAACGCAAAAGCGTTCCTTTTAATTAAATCAAGGGAGTGGTGAGAGTTTGATTTCTTGTGGAATACCAAAGTAGCTGGTAAAAGTCAGCTCAGTGTCATCCCCTGAAACGTTATATTTCACTTTGCTATTTTTATCAGCAGATAGCCATTTGCCATTAACCGTGACATTAATGGTGACAGGGGTAGCTGCTTTTTGGCGAGTCATATTTAAATCAGGTGTAACGGCACTGACAACAAGTGTATCTTTTTGTCGATGAGCCATTACAATCGCGGGTTTATCAACTTTTTTGATCCACTTATCTTCAATTGAAGCAGACTGATAAAAAGCATATCCCGTTACATTACTGAGTTTATCGAGAACAATATGAACGTCTTTATCCTTACGCAGAACCTGATATAGCCCATTATTTTCATGGAGTTTTTGTGCCATTTCTCTCATTTTTTCAGGCGTTGCATCTAAAAAGACCATATACTCATAACTGGAATTTATAGGTTGAACGCTGTGATCAATCCATGCTGAACTGAAGTTTCCTTCTGTCGGTTGGCGATTTTTATTTTCTGCCGAAATTTGGTGCTGGCGACTGACATTTATTTTTTCAGCTTGAGTGATTAAATAACCATTACCATTACTATCAATTAACCAATCACCTTGTTTAAGTGTTGTTTGGTAAGGAACGGCTTCGATTTTTTGCCCATTAATCCAAATGGTATTTAATGTTGGAGTAATGGCATGTTGGAATAAGGTGGTTTCAACATTTTTATTGTTATCACTACTGTTTATATTGCTACCAATAAAAATTAAGTGATTATCAGCGGCTAATACACTTTTTTTTGCAGTGAAGTTAGGATCAAAACGCTCAAGGTTGGCAGGATAAATAAGATCGAATGCCATCATGCCATATTTGCCTTCAAGGGCAGATGTTCCACTAAATCCACGTTCTCCTCGCTGCATTAGGGTATGAGGCTTAGGACTGTCTAATTCTTTAAGAGGAAGATGGATCGTCGTCGCTCCTGGCATTCGATTCCAATCCCAACCTTCTTGCTGATAGCCCTGCGAAAGTTGCAAACCATTACTCACTATTTGAGCGACACCATGACTTTGATAACGACCATAACGGTTATCTTTATTATAAATTTCAGATGACCAAACATTGGTGTTATAAGCTTTCAGTGTCACCATTTTATCTTGCCAACGATGAATACCAAAAGCCCCGCCATTAAAGGCATAGAAACCTTGAGGCAAAGCCGCTGGTACAATATCTTCTCCAAAAATAGCACTCGATTCGTTTTGTGTTTTATCACTTATTGCAAGATAAATAGACGCGAGTGTTTTATCTGGGGAGGGGGTAGCAGACATGGCAAGCCAGTAGTAACCTTGAGCAACTGATTTTAACGACGGTGAGTTAAAAGGGTGTCTTCCAGCAAGAGGTAACCCAACCTCTGGATTACTGTAGATCCACGCTGAAACCATCGCTTTTTTCAAGTTATTCCAACCACTTTCACCTACTGAAAATGGTGTGCCACGTAGCAAATAAATTAACTGAGAGGCATTTTTAAAGGCGGGGAAAGAGTAACCCGGATAGTTACCTTCATGTCGCCACGCAGTGCCATCAGGACGTAAACCATCCTTACCCCCCGGTGGAACTTGAGTTAATGCGCCAGTGATGTAATGGCTGAAGGTATTAACTAGGTTAATACGTTTTTGATCATCAGGCTCTAGCAGTAATAAGGCTAAGTGTTGACGAGACAGGGTATTGAAATAGTCTAAGTCAGAGCTATCTGCACCCACTTTCATATCAAAACTACTTTTAAACTCTCGTGAATACCACAATAACGAATCATAAACTTGAGTTTGTAATTTTGCCTCCTTTAGCGCATCAGACATTAATAATGTGGAAATATACCACCAACGAGAACTGTATCCCCAGTGATGAGTTGTGACTAATGCACTTCCTTTAACAAAGCCTTGATCTAATAAGTGTTTTGTCATTAATAAGTACATCTGCTTTAGCTGAGCCTTTTGTGTAGGATCTTTTTCCAGTACATAAGCACGGCTAATATTAAACATCAATGTTGTGTAATTACCCAAAATAACATAATTATCAAATAGTTGTTTATCTTGAGGGTTAAGACTTTCTGGTTGATAAATAATAGTTTGTTTATCTGTGATCAGGTGTCGCCCTTGTATTCCGCCATTCTCTAACGTGTGAATATTGAGTGCATCAAAATCACTTTTTAATTTACTAATATTTTCTTCTAATGCGAGATTTGTCTCTTTTTCACCGCCAACAAACTCATTTATCAAACGTTGGCGAATAAGATCAATAGCGGCTAAGTTTTCAGGCGTCACCGGTAACTGAGGTTGTACGTTATGAAACTGAATCTCGGGTTCTGATAAGCGAGTGTTTACTTGATAATCAGACCATTGATAACGAGCATCATCGATAGAAAACATAATACGATCGATATAGATTTCGCCTTGACCTACATTAGAAGGTGCTTTAAAGCGAATGCTATCGATATTAGCGCCTAAAGAGCGCCCAATGCTGTCTTGAGTACCATCAGATGAGGTATTCATTGCATTTAAAGTCATTTCACGATTTTCAAGATCGTTATTTAAAGAGACCCCCACTGCACGCCAACCAGTGAAATTTAGTTTTACTTTAAACCCAGCCTGAGCTTCACTGATTGAATTGAGTTTTTCCCCAAAATCGATAGTGAGATAACCATCAATGGGTTTTTCGTTATAAAGCCAAAATGAAAAAACGGGTGTAGATGCACGTCCCCATGCTTTAGATGCTTCTTTATCAGTAGGTACAATCAACGTTTTATGTAAAGTAAAGCTACTGCCACCTTTCCATTTCCACAAAAGAGATTGGCTCCCCATAATGCTACGCTTATCAGATAACGTCAGTGTTGAATTTTTATCTGATGAGAAGTCCGATAATGGGTTATTTTGCGTAAAATGATAGATTTCTGACTGCATCAGATTTTTAGGATCAAATGCAGGATTGCTGGTGGCTGCCATCGCGTTATAAGGGGCTGATAATAGCCCCAATGTCATTGCAAGTGCAGTAAAACGAAATATCGGCATTATTTTTCTCCTTAGAAACGCTGGCTAACAGTGAAACCAATGCGTCCTTCATTAAATTTGTCATAACGCTGATAGCCCATCGTTGTGCCTAAATTTAATGATTGAGTGATATCGAGATTTGCACCTAATTCCGCACTAATAATGTCACCACCAACAGTATTTCCTTTAATATCAAAGGTGCCTCCTCCAGTATTAAAATAAGTCAAGCTGTGGCGCTGATTAATACTATTGTCACCTGCGATATCTTTGATATAACGAAGATTAAGGGATGGGGTTAATTTTCCATAAGCAGTCTGATAGCTATTCCATACAGCAACAGAGCCACCTAATTGATTAACAGCATAGCGTTGGCCGTAAGTACGCATAGATAAGGCTGAGCCTGTTTCTTCCCAAGAATCAATATTGAGCCATTGATATTGATAAGTCAGCATCGGTTTAATATGGATGAAATCAAAATCAAAATAGGTTCCAGCATTAATCTGATAACCTAATTGCACACCAGAATAATCACCTTTTGCTTTGGTATTTCCTTCCCATCCAGTATTACCACCAATATCTCGCTCACTATCGACTGTGTAATAACCAATATTTAGATTACCGCTTAGGAATAATGTGTCACTATACCAACCTGTGTAAGGCATAAATTCAAAATGGCTAATTTCTTTGCTTGCGTTACGTTGTTTCGCGTCAGCCTTTGCGTAGTTATAAGCAAAAGAAACACCAATAAGAGCATCTTGATTAATTTCGTAATCAGTACCGATTTGAATACCAGTACGATAAGTGTTGTAACCGTTAATTCCACCTTGATTACTTTGTGTACCATAACCGTACAATATATTGGCCCAACTATTCCAGCCAGCTTCTCTTTCTTCAATTGGCAATTGATTATCATAGCGTAAATAGCGATGTGTAATATTATTGCGCATATCTTCAACCATGATTAATCCTGCTTGAATATCACTGCCATCAGCAATAGGGGCTAAATCATTTGATAATATGGCTATATTATTATCGTCATTTCCAGCAGCAACTAATAAACTCAAAGCTTCATCTGAAATTTGACTACGTGTATTATTAAATTCATTTAAAACAGTTGGAATAATAAAATTAGCTGCCACTAATCCATTTTCATTGACGCCACCACGTTCAGCTGCACTAATAAAGTTATTACCACCTTCGTAGCTAATACCATAACGTGCAACTAATTGATTACCACTAACACCACCGCTAATATTAGGCGGTGTAGTCTCTAACCATGAGTCTGTTTTTTCTAATAAAGGAGATACATCTGGTGCAATGGCATTGGCGTCAGTAACCGTAATTCCAGCTTCATCTTTAATCGCTGAATTGGAAGAAATCAAAACAATATCTTTGTTTATAATGTTATCGACACTGGTGCCTTTAAAATCCAATTTGGCTTGGCTGCCTTTTTTAAAAGTGACATCACCGTCAACATGAAGAATGGTTTCATCAGTATTGGTATTATCATCGAGACGGAAAATTAACTGGCTATTTTCCTTATTCATGAAATTACCTTCCCAATGAATCGTTTTATCTTTTCCTTGGATAGTTAAATTGCCATGGTTTTCAATTAATGGAACACCCGTGATTTTATATCCATCAAATAAGGCATTTTGAGCCCCACCTTGATATGCAAAGTTTATTTTAGTATCTGTGTGACTATTTCCTAATATATCGCCGTGGATCTCACCATTTACATCACTTCTAAAACCTGTTTTTAGTGTTCTAAAATCAATGGCTGCGGTTTTTCCACGAATAATGGCACCGTCTCTTACATAAACGCCAGTACCTCGTTTAGGAAAATCGCCTTCAACCAATATGGCTGTGCCATTTTCACTGGTTACGTTAGCGCCATTTAAGTTGATATTACTGCTAAAAGAAGCACCTTGATTTATCTTGATGGCACTTGCACCATCACCAGTAACAGTAATATTTTTTGTAATTGCTTGAGCTTTATATTCTGTTGATGAGCTATTAAATACAACGCCATCACCTTGAGAAATAGTGACATCTTTATTTATTTGTGCCGTATTACCGTCATTAACATTAACCGTCTCACAGATATTTAAAGTGGGATCACATTCTGTCGCCCATGCCGAACCATAAATAGCTGATAAAATAGCAGCGCTCAAAAATAACAATTTTTTATTTTTCACAATATAACTCCATGAACAATTATATGATTTTAATTATTAGAATGTTGCTCTGAATGAAACTTTGAAATAATCCTGAGTCGATTTACTACCATCATTTTTATTTTCAACTCGTTCATTATAATATTCCGTCATGACTCGCCATTGAGGTGATATTTGATAAGCCATTTGTAGGGTATAACGTGTCATATCTTTTTCGATATAAACGCCTTTATTTGTTCTATCTTCTATTTTTCCAAAAATAGATTTACGCATTGATGGAGAAACAATTAATCCTATTGGTGTTGTCCAGTTCACATACATACGTAATTGTTGATTATGGTTTGTTTCTTTTGTGTCGTATTCTTCATGTCGTATTGCTTGCTTACCACCATCAAAATAAGCGACAGTAGTGTTAATATTAGGGGTGACAAAATAACGTAGACCAGGTTCAATTTCCCAGCCTAAGTAATCCGTATTTGTGACGCCATTACTACGTTTGTCTTCTTTTTTTTGTAAGCCAAATAAAACGCTACCCGTTAAAACCCAATCTTTATTAATTGGAAATTGGTAATTAGTTTTTGATTCATAAAAATCAATAGTTAAGCGACTACCGTTATCATAGTTAGTGAGATCTTGACGTACTTTTAAACCAGGTTGGATCCAACCATTGTTTAGTTTAAAACGATAGCTACCTTGTAAATCATAACGTTGATAGCGATTTTTGTTATCATGTTCACGCTGACGAAAACCAACATCGAAATACCAATTAGATTTTTCTGGGTTAATATTAAAATCAACACGATAACCAGCATAGTTATTGGGTGTATCGTAATCAGCTGTTTCCCAAGAAAACATTGCGTTGACATTAGCTGCCTGAGAATGAAAAGAAGTTAAACCTAAGCCAAGAAGAGGTAAGAAAAGAGCAATACGAAGTTTGTTCATGGTATATATCCAATTCTTTATTCGCTTTTATGAATGTCAATTTTTAGGTGTAGGACGTTTTTCCTTTTATTTTATTAAAAGGATTTTTTATATAAGCGAATTGGGTTTATATATAGCGCCATAAAATTATGGCGCAGATATTTTTATTATTTTTCTTTACATGTCGATATTGTTTTATTTAATTTATTAGTTGTTGCCGTAATAAATTCAGAGGCGCGCCAAGAATCTCCTGTTTTTTCCAACCAAGGGGTTAATTCTTCTTTAATTAATTTCTCAATTAAAGCCATATTGTCTTTGGCGATATTTTTCATTTGATAAGGATCATTCACATTGTCATATAAGGTATATTTCAATGGTTGACCATCTTGTCTATCGATAACCAGTGTATGAGTTTTGGTTCTGACACCTCGTTTACCAAATGAAGGTTCTCCATAAGGAATAAAAAGATAAAGCTGTGAGTTTGCTGTGTCGCCTTTACCTGTGACCACTCGGTCTGAAAGATCACTCCCTTCGACGGAATCAGGTATCCATTCGGATAAGCCAAGTAGCCCTAAGATAGTTGGGTAAATATCAGGAGCTGACATTAGTGCATCATCAGAGCCTGGTTTAATTTTACCCGGTAAACGAAACATCATAGGAACACGCATGGATTCTTCATAAGGATTATTTTTTGTTGCCTGCCCATTTGCCCCTAAGCAACTGCCATGATCAGAGAAGAAAACAACGAGAGTATTATCGGCAAGACCTTGTTTTTCTAATTCATCAACGATGCGACCAAATTGCTCATCAACACCGTTGACCATTGCCATATATTCTTTGAAATATTGAGGCCCGTAGCCTTCTTGATATTCACTTTCCCATTGTACGTTCGGGCGAGTGTTGAGCTCTTTAGACGTTTTACCTTGATAAGCATCGAGATATTTCTTCGGTACTTGGTCATAAGGCGAATGAGGTGGGTTCATTGAAACAACTAATGCAAATGATTTGGAATTATCTCTAAATTGATTATTTTCATTTTTGAGAAATTTGATAGCCATATCAGCTTCATGTTCAGGCCCCCATTGATCAATGTAAATTGGTTTATCACGAGGTGTATCGTTTGCCCAATACATAGGTTTTAAATGTAAATCGTAGGTACCATAAGAATACCAAAAGTCAAAACCATGGCGTCTATCAGGAGCTGCCCATTCATTCCAATAACGGCCTTCCATTGGATTATTGTAACTTTCAATAAATGGTTCGTAAGGCGCATCAAGATGCCATTTGCCAATATAGCCTGTGCTGTAATCAAGAGATTTTAAAACATCAGACCAACATTTTGCATAAGGAGATAAATCAATACCTACTTTGCCACCATAATCATGCGCATTTCCTGTAATGCCATTGCGAACAGGATATTGTCCAGTCATAAACATGCCACGGAAAGGAGAACAAAGAGGGTAATTTGAAGCCATTTGTGTCATTACTTTGGCTTGCTTCGCAAATTTATTCAGATTTGGTGTAATTGAGGGATCTTCTCCCATAAACTGCAACGCGTGCGCGCGCATTTCATCAGGAAAAACAATTAATAAGTTAGGGGCGTTTTCCGGACGCGATCGCGTATTAGAGGTCGAGCTTCCTGAATTAGCAATAACAGGGGTAGAAACAGTCATTGCCGCACCGCTGGCTGCGAGCCCTTTGATAAAAGTTCTGCGGGAAACAGTCATTGCTTCCTCCTATTTTACGTTTACTTTCGAATTGGTGCCTTTTATCTTATTTATACTTTTGCATAAGATCAAAAAGTAAGTTAACGAAAGATCAAGAATTGAAAGGGAGATCACATAATGGTGTCAAATTATAAGCAACTTGATGGCTAAAATAGGAGTTGAAATATTGTTAAGAATAGATTAACTTTTTATCAATTAATGTAATTAATTGATTTATAATCATATTTGTTGTTTTGTGATGATGGTTGCAAAAATACCTTAAAGTTTCTTTTTCTAGCTAGAAAGTTGGATAACAGAAAGTATAAGTCTTTTTCTTTCGTTTGTTTTCATTATCCTTTAATGACCCACCAAGATGTTCCTTTAAACTCAATGTTTTTAACTATCTTCATGCCTAATTTTTGATGTGCTTTTAGTGATCGAATATTATTACCGTTAACAAACGCGATAGGATGTCCGCCATATAAAGCGCAGATATGTTGGTAGAGGTCGCTTAATAGTGATTTTCCTCGATGTGATTTATCAATACAGACAGGACCATAAAACCAATTATTTTGTGTTATTTCTGGAAAGCGTCGATTAATTTCTTGAGCAATAGGCGGAATTGAAAAAGAGGTGACAGGGAAGCTGAAAACCACCGCAACGATATTTTCTTGATTAAGTGCAACAATAGTATTTGTACTACTTTGATACATTGCCTCAACTTTGTTTTTGGGATATTCACCATATAATCCGCCTTGTTGAGATTCTGAATTTGCCTGTAATAATGTTGCTACTGTACTGATATCTTTAGACGTCATTTTTCTAAATATATAATCCATTTTTTATTCCTTTTTATGCTAAATTATAATATTAACATATAAAAAATAGTTTATAATATAAAGATACATCAATAATACTAAAGGTAAATTTATTAATTTAAGAGTGGATATTTAAAGTTGACTATCTACAAAATCTCTTTTTGAAAGAAATGTAACAAAAGCAGCAATAGAATATATTTATTACTGCTTAATTAATAAAATGATCTTTATTTTTTATTTATAGAAAATAGGAGTGATTAGAAACCATAGGCTAATCCGCCACCGATAATGATTTCTTGTTCACTATTTATTGACGAATTTATTCTAAATGCAATATCGTTATTCGGTTTATATTGTATTCCTCCAGCAAAAGCCGTACCAGTTCGGTAATTACTAATACCAATTCCGCCACTTAAGGTGTGATGGCTAAGATAAGGAATATTGGTCATTGCAACAGATGAAGCAATACCTGCAAATACTTTCTTTTCTAATGCAATGATTTTTTTATCTAAATTTGCAATTGAGTCTGTGATTTCAGCTTGTCTTTTCCGGTAATAATGATCAAAATTATTAACATGAGTTTTGAGATCACCGATATCTGTACTGACACTTCTTTTTAGCTGATTGATGGTGTTATTTGTTGTTATTCTGTTTTTATCTACCATTTTCTTAGTTTGGATAAGATTAACGGCATCTGTATTATTTTTACCATCACTAATATTAACTAATCGAGACGTCTGGTTATTTTCAGTGTTACCAAATGAAACCGTATTTTCTTCGGTTGCTAATGCATTATGACCAATAGCAATAGAGTGTGTATTTTTAGCTTGACTATTGACTCCTATTGCAATTGAACCATTACCTGAGGCATCACTATTATCACCTAATGAAATACTAGGGATATTAACGATAATAGGTATTTCTTCTTTTTCTTTTGTTGAGTTTACATTTGAATAAGAAATTGAAGGAAATAATAGGAAGAATAAAAATAACTTTTTAAATAACATTTAATTTAACCCTTTGAAAGGAATTCTTGGCGTAAATCAATGCTAAATGATTGTTTTTTTCATCACAAATAAAATATTATGAAATTACTCTTAAAAATAGTTTTAAATAAAATTATATGTTGTTTAATATATAATTGGCTATTTTAAAAATATTCTATTAAATAAAATTATATTTGATAAGTTATTAAATAAAAAACTGCATCTTCATTAAAATGCAGTTTTGGATAAATGTTAACTAATGTTTTTTTCTAAAGGCAAAAGCAACAGAAATCGCTTGCAGCAAACACATTGTTGATGTTTGAGAGCGAAAGGTTTTTATTTGAGCTTCTTTTACCGTTAAACAAACGTCACTCAAACTCGCCAATGGACTAATAGGACTGTCTGTAACAATAATTTGTTTAGCTTCTTTATATGTTGCCATTTCGCACATTTTTTGCATTTCATCTGAG
This sequence comes from Proteus vulgaris, assembly GCF_016239305.1. Classification (GTDB taxonomy): domain Bacteria; phylum Pseudomonadota; class Gammaproteobacteria; order Enterobacterales; family Enterobacteriaceae; genus Proteus; species Proteus vulgaris_C. The sequence goes on from NZ_JAEHOQ010000028.1 coordinate 13,786, forward strand.
TATGGGTGGAAATGAATGCCAAAAAGTACATCCCGATGTGTAATATTTCTCAATTGCTCTTTGTACATTCCTCCTAAACTGTTTACAAAGACAGTTTCACAAGGAATGTGCGAGAGAGCATGAAAAAAATAGCTCGCAGCACTGAATGAATGATGAAATCCACAAATATAAATTGTTTCAGCTTGTTCGAGTAATTGTAATGTCTTATTTAACATTTCTCTGTGAGTCTGATTTGTCAATTGTTGCAATGAATGGCTATTTGCTTGCGCAAATTCTTGCAAAATATAGGCAGGCTCATTCAGATTAGGTGGTTCCTCTTTATATTTCTGTTTATAAGTTAAATTTTCATTTTCATTTACCATTTCATTCATCAAATGATGTTGAAATAATTGTTTCATTTCATTAAAACCATTGAAATGAAATGCATTGGCAAAACGAATTAATGTCGATGGAGGAACATTTGCTTTATCTGCAAGGATTGCAATTGTATCAAATGCCACACTGTTTTTATTATCAAGTAGATAATGTGCAACCTGCTGTAGCCTTTTACTTAATCCATTATAGCGGGAGCGAACTTGTTCCTGTAGTTCATTCAGATTTGTTGCAGTAGACATAGTGCCCTCAATAAAAATACTACTGTAATTGTAGTATTTTTTGAGTCGGAATTGAATGTTTTTAGCTAATAGTAATTAAAATGAAATATAGAGTTAATTCAAAGTAAATGAACAACCTAAAGGTAATTATTTGATGTTTAAAACTCTATTTTATTTATTCTTTATTAGTTTTATTATCACTTATCGAAATTAATTTTCTTTATTTTAAATTAAATGAAATTATTATTTCACTTCATTAAGGTAGGGGCTATAACAATATCATTTTTATTTTGTCGATTTTGTTTTATTTAACCTATCTCATTTTAAATTATTGCCAATTTAATTTATGGTGTTATTTTTTGTTATTATTGTTACTGTTTTTTTGAAGTTGAAGTTTTTTAATATCTTTGTGCGCAATGATTGATATTCATAATACAACACTTGTTTTATTTGTTAATGATAGTAATTTATCACTATCTTAATTTAAATATACTTTTGTTGGTTGAAATTTTTATATGCAAAACGATCATTCGTGGATTAATTTATTAATGCACTATTTTCATGATCACTACTCAGAAATGATGCCTATTATTTTTTTTGTATGTATTGTGGGGATTATTTTTGGTGTTGTACGTGAAATGCGTTGGTTATCTGTTTTTTTTACTATACCTTTAATTATTATTGTATTTTGTTTAATTAGTTCTAATTTAGGATAAGTAAGATATATCATTGTTATGAAGGTTGAACAAAAGTTGTATTGACCTTACTTTTAGGTATTACTTTCTCTTATATTTTCTCCTTTTATTGAACGTTATAAATCAGCAACGTATTTATTCTATTTTGCCCATAAGCTATTTTTCAACAATACTATTGATTAGATAATCAACTAAGTGACTAATAAGAGCTTATTACTTATTGATTATTATTGATAAAGATAAGCAAATTATTTGTTGAATTATGGACTAACATTTTATTTCCAATACACTAAACTAGATAACATTATTTTAATGAATTAGAAACTATTGGGTTTTTATTATGCAATGGCGAAATAACACCTCTCGCTACGGGCACTTGTCACTCCTTTTGCATTGGGGATCAGCACTTACTGTTTATGGTATGTTTGCTTTAGGACTGTGGATGGTGACGTTAGGTTATTATGATAGTTGGTATCATTCAGCACCTGAAATACATAAAAGTATCGGTATTCTTTTATTTATTATCCTGATAGTGCGCGTGATATGGCGTTGGATATCACCACCACCCAAAGTATTAGCAAGCTACAGTAAATTCACTCGCATTAGTGCCCACATCGCGCACATGCTCTTATATTTAATTTTATTTTCCATTCTCATTAGTGGTTATTTAATTTCCACTGCTGATGGTCAAGCTATATCTGTATTTGAATGGTTCTCTGTACCCGCTATTTTTACAGGGGAAGCCGAACAAGCAGATTTAGCAGGCGATATTCATCTTTATTTAGCATGGTCAGTTGTTTTGTTATCACTATTACATGCGGCTGGTGCCTTAAAACATCATTTTATTGATAAAGATGTAACGTTAAAACGCATGCTAGGAATGCGAACTAAATAATTAAATTTATAAAACAAGATTATGGAGATAACCATGTTTAAGAAAGCTTTATTGGGTTTAACTGCAGGTGCGTTGTTATTTAATGCGAGCACTGCTTTAGCAGCAGATTATGCTATTGATAAACAAGGTCAGCATGCATTTGTACAATTTCGTATCCAACATTTAGGCTATAGCTGGCTATATGGCACTTTTAAAGATTTTGATGGTACTTTTAGTTATGACAAAGAAGATCCATCAAAAGATAAAGTTGATGTTGTGATCAAAACCGGAAGTTTAGACACAAATCACGCTGAACGTGATAAACATTTGCGTAGTGCTGATTTCTTCAATGCGAGTAAATACCCTGAAGCACGATTTGTATCAACCAATGTTACTCGTGAAGGTGAGAACCTTGTAGTGATTGGTGATTTAACATTAAATGGTGTGACCAAGCCAGTATCATTAAATGCAAAATTAATTGGCGAAGGAACTGATCCTTGGAAAGGTTACCGTGCTGGTTTTGAAGCAACAGGTAAAGTAAACCTAAAAGAGTTTAATATTAAATCAGATTTAGGGCCAAAATCACAAGAAGCTGAACTAATTATCTCAGTTGAAGGTGTAAAAAAAGCATAATTAAATGCTTTTTGTAGGGCAATAAAGCCTCTTATTACCTAGATAATTTATAAACCGATACCTTAGCGTATCGGTTTTTTTATGCGCAATTAAGGTGAGTTGTTTTATACTTAGGCAATAGTTCTTATTTTTTCATACAGTTAATCAAAGTTTATTTATTAGCTAATCTATTTTATGTAAGGATAAAAAAGAAAAAGAATTTTCGTCATCTCATCCATTTATTTAACGGGAAAGAGCCAATAATGAAAAAATTACGTCATACTTTTTTGGGTACTCTGCTTATTTCTGCTTTTTTAACAGCAGGTGTGACAGAGGTTGATGCGTGTACTAGATTTGTCTATTTAGGTGATAATAATCAAGTTATTACCGCTCGTTCAATGGATTGGAAATATGATATAGGAACCAATTTATGGATATTTCCACAAGGTATGCAACGTTCAGGAGAGGCGGGTGATAATTCAATTAAATGGACATCTAAATATGGAAGTGTTGTTGCATCCGGTTATGATATATCAACAACAGATGGTATGAACGAAAAGGGATTGGTCGCTAATTTATTATGGCTGGCGGAATCAGATTATCCCGCTTATACCAAAGAAAAACCGGCTATTTCGATTTCAGCATGGGCTCAGTATGTGCTAGATAATTTTACTACCGTAGAAGAAACCGTGACAGCATTAGAAAGTGAACCTTTTATTGTTTTAACGGATAAAGTGCCTGGACAGGACAGAATGGCGACGTTACACCTATCTCTTTCGGATGCTTCTGGTGATAGTGCTATTATTGAATATATCGACGGGAAACAAGTCATTCATCACAGCAAAGATTATCAAGTGATGACGAATTCGCCTATTTTTTCAGAGCAGTTAGCATTAAATAGTTATTGGCAACAAATTGGTGGAACCGTGATGTTGCCAGGAACAAATCGTGCATCTGATCGCTTTGCCAGAGCTTCTTTTTATGTGAATGCTATTCCTAAGGCTCAATCGAGTAAAAAATCGCTTGCTAGTGTTTTTGGTGTGATCAGAAATGTTTCTGTTCCTTATGGATTAAGCACCGTCGAATCGCCAGAAATCTCATCTACACGCTGGAGAACGGTGGCTGATCATAAGAATCAATTATATTTTTTCGAATCAGCATTATCACCGAATACCTTTTGGGTTAATTTAAAGGAAATTGATTTTTCAAAGGAAAGCGGGAAAGTCATGGTGTTACCATTAGGTGAAGAACAATCAATCATTTATTCAGCTAATGCAACAGGCCATTTTAAACCGGCAGAGCCTTTTAAATTTCAAGGATTAGATAATATTCCTTTAAATAACTAGTTGAGTATTCACGATACCTAATATGAAATTATCCGTAATACTAAATGTGATAGAGACATCTAAAGTGACAAGAAAGACGATGTCTTTATTACTTATCTTAAATGGTATATTTATCATTTACTCAATTTTGTTGTCCCGCGGTATTTATCTGGATTGGGAAATTCACGGTTTTTCTGCATGGCTTAAATCATTGGGTGTATTAAAGCTTCTTGATATACCTAAAGTAATGTTAGCTTGTGCGCTGATCTTGCTTTCAATATTTATGTATTTAGGTGCAAGGATCGCGTGGTGTGTGTCTATTATTTTATTAGCGACCATTGTTTTTCTTGATGTTGCGGTTTATCGGCAAATTGGCTTTCAAGCTTATTTTTCTTTCACTTTAGTGATTGGGTTATTAATCAGTTGGCGAGCCTTTCCACATCATAGTTTAACCAGTGCTGGCTTTGTGGCTTTTATCTGTATCCTTACTTTGCTGTTATTCTCAATGTTGGGAAGTCTTTATATCGGGGATGAGTTCAGGCCTCATATTACAACGTTAATGGATGCATTTTATTTTTCCATTGTCTGTATGACGACATTAGGATTTGGCGATATCGTGCCCATTAGTACAAATGCACGTATTTTTACACTGACTGTTGTGATCTTGGGAATAACCGTTTTTACTACATCCATTGTTTATGTCATGGGATTTCTTGCTCGCGGGACTCGCGAGATTGTTAAGAAAAGGATCGCTAAAATGCATAATCATTTTATTATTATTGGCTCATCGGCACTGGCTTCACAATTAGAAAAGGGATTAAGAGAGCAGGGAAAACCAGTTATTGCGATCTGTACTGATAAAAGTAAAGCTGTTTATGATGTACAAGCCAATATTATTGAAGGTGATCCGACTAACCTTAGGACACTGCAATCTGCTAATATTGCTAGAGCCAGTTGGGTAGCCACTTTATCTGAAAGTGACGCTGAAAATACCTTTATCTTACTGACTATCCAAGAATGTTCTAATGTCGATGCCAAGTTAATTACCATTATTAATCAAGATGAAAATAGAGATAAGATCAGCCGATTACGCCCTGATATGTTGTTTTCTTTAGCGTCGTTAGGTAAAGAAATTATGATGAAAGTCTTATGTGGTGAATCTATTTCTTCATCAGATGTGACGGATTTGCTTTTAAACAAATATTTAAAATCATAATTTTGTTCAAACTATCTTTACGAACGATAATGATTGCCATAAGATGTATTTAAAATGCATCTTAAGTGAGGTTGGATTATGGAACTTGTTAGTTATAAAACAATGCCAGAGTGGACACGAACATCAATTCCTTTAGCGTTATTAGAACGCCACAATACAAAGGAAGGCACTTATGCTCAAATGCGAGTCCTGCAAGGTAATATGACATTTGTTGTATTTAATGATGATGGTTCACAAATTTCAGTGGATTGTGATACGGACAATCAACCACCACTAATTCAGCCTCAACAATGGCATAAAATTGATAAAACTAGCGATGATGTACGTTGCCAGCTTTCATTTCTATGTGCGCCAGAAGATAAACTCTTTAAAGAAAATGATTTATCACTACCGCATTCTGAAGTGCGTTATATGGCAACATTGACTCAGCCTTGCAAGGTCTTGGATTTAGGTGCAGGGCGTGGACGCAATAGCTTCTATTTAGCGTCTCAAGGGTATGATGTCACCGCATTAGATATTAATGCCTCTCATATTGATGCTATTGATACTGTTAAATCTAAAACAGGTTTGGCAGTAAAAAGTGGTTTATACGATATAAATGAAGCTTCACTTACTGAAAAATATGACATTATTATTTCAACTGTTGTGTTGATGTTCTGCCAACGTGAACGTATCGAAAGCATCATTAAAAATATGCAAGCATGTACCAATAATAATGGTATTAATGTGATTGTTTGTCCGGTTGAAACAGCAAATAGTGATCCTGCGGAAATTCCTTTTAAGACCTTTTTACGCCAAGGCGAATTAGCAGATTACTATAAAGACTGGGAAATTATTAAATACAATGAAAATCCGGGGCATTTACATAAAACAGATGCTAATGGTAATCGTATTGCGTTGAATTTTGCGACGTTAATTGCTCGTAAAAAATAATTTAAGTCATATTATTTATGTTGAAATACCCCAATTTTAGCTGGGGTATTTTTTTATCTACTTGAGCCTGTTTTATTGTTGTAGTGGTTTATCACTTTTAATGTCATCAGCTTGGTCTGTTTGCTCTTTTGTTTCTGATTTTTGTAATATGCGTTCTAATAAAACAGTATAAATAGGGCGACCACCTAATAGCTGTGCCAACATTGTCGCCCCTAAGCAGGTGATTATCATTGGAAGGATAAGCTGATAATTATCTGTCATTTCTAAGACTAAAACTATTCCTGTCAGTGGCGCTCTTACTGTTGCCGCAAATAAAGCACCCATACCAGCAATGGCAAAAGTACCAATTTGAATGTGATAATCAGGAAAAAGTAATGTTGCCATTAATCCGAATGCGCTACCAAACAGAGTGCCTAATGCGAGAGTAGGGGCAAATATGCCACCTGGGGCGCCAGATGCAAAACTAATAATGGATGTGATAGTTCGTAAAATAAAGAAAAGTAACAGTGCAATAAGAGAATATTGTCCGGTACTGAGTGCTGGAATAATGCTAAATCCACCGCCAGTAATTTCAGGAATAATTAGCGCTAATAGACCACAGAGCCCACCAATAATACCGCCGGTTAAAACAAAACGTGAAATTTTATCTTGATAAAAATGTTGAAATTGAGTTTGAACATAAAAAAGTAATTTACTGAATATGACGCCAATAACGCCAAATAACATACCTAAGATTAAATATAACCAAAGCGTATTAAGTGGAGCTGATGAAAATTTACCAATATGAATGACACCGCCTTCGCCATTAAATAGGCGAAAGACAATACACGACATAATTACCCCAATGAAAACTGCTTTAATCGAAATAAGGCTGTATTTAAATTGAGGTCGCATCTCTTCAATAATAAATAAAATACCCGCAAGAGGTGCATTAAAAGCTGCGGTTAATCCGGCTGCTGCACCGGTTGCTAATAATGTATGACGTGATTCTTTATCTTTTAAGCGAGAAATATCATTTACCAATTGACCAATATTGGCACCCAATTGAACCGTAGGGCCTTCACGACCTAATACCATGCCGGAACCTAATGTTCCAATACTGGCAATAAATTTTATCGGTAATACTCGCCACCAACGAACAGGGCGAATATCTATCATTGCCCCTTCAATTTCAGGGATACCAGATCCCCCTGATTCAGGTGAGAATTTCTTAACTAAATAGTAACCAAGCATGGCTAAAATAGAGGAAAAGAACAATGTAATAATTACCAGAACATAAGGATTGGTGAAGGTTTTAACGAGTTCTTCTTGCCTGAAGTTGATAACCCAACTCACGCTTTTTTCAAATAAAACTCCCACTAATCCAGCAAGCGAACCGACTATAGCAGACAGTAACAGGACTTTCAGTGGCGCAAGGTTGGTTTCTTGAGCTTTTCTGAATAAATTAAAACGTCGTTCATTTTGGCTATTTTGGATAGATTTATGGTTATGCATAACTTTGATTTATGTATTGTAACAATGAACATAATGATAGCGTAATTTTGTATTGAAGTGATATTTCTCACATAACGTAATCAATTTTAGAGTTAGTCGTTTTTTTTTCTAGCATATTTTCACTTTTTCATCTTTAGTGTAATTGATAACAAAAAATACATATTTATATAACATTTTGGACGAGAAAGGGTAATTTATGGATTTCATCACGAATATATTAAGCGCTATAAATGGCGTGGTATGGGGAGTGCCGATGCTTGTCGGTATTCTAGGTATTGGTCTTTTTATGCAGTTTCGGCTTGGTTTCTTACCTATTCGAAAATTAGGTACAGGATTTAAGCTTCTATTTGAAAAAAATGATAAAAGAGGCGAAGGACAAATATCGCCCTTTAATGCCCTGATGACGGCACTTTCAGCAACTATCGGAACAGGTAATATAGCGGGTGTTGCAACGGCGGTTGTATTAGGTGGCCCCGGTGCTTTGTTTTGGATGTGGATGACGGCATTAGTGGGGATGGCAACAAAGTATTCTGAAGCCGTATTAGCCGTGCGTTTTCGTGAAGTTGATAAATACGGAAACTATGTTGGTGGCCCAATGTATTACATCAAGAATGGATTGGGGAAAAATTGGGTTTGGTTAGGTACCGTTTTTGCTATTTTCGGTAGCTTTGCTGGTTTCGGTATTGGTAATACGGTGCAAGCTAACTCAGTGGCAGATGTATTACAAAGTAATTTTGGCATTTCAACTACTATTACAGCCATTGTGTTAGTTGTCTTAGTTGGCGCGGTGCTAATTGGTGGAATTAAACGTATTGCTGATGTCGCTGGTAAATTAGTTCCTATCATGACTGTCGGCTATTTTGGTGCTGGTATTGTTGTTTTAGCGCTGAATGTAACAGCTATTCCTGACGCTATTGTCCTTATTGTCAAATCAGCATTTACTCCAGTTGCTGCTCAAGGTGGGTTTGCTGGTGCTGCCGTTTGGGCTGCGATCCGTTTTGGTGTAGCACGTGGTGTTTTCTCTAACGAAGCGGGATTGGGTAGTGCACCTATTGCACACGCAACGGCAAAAACACAAAATCCTGTTCGCCAAGGTTTGATTGCGATGTTGGGAACGTTTATTGATACCATCATCGTCTGTTCTGTCACAGGATTAACCATTGTTATTACAGGGCAATGGCTAACAGGACAAAGTGGGGCGACATTAACAGCCGCCTCCTTCTCTATCGCTATTCCAGGTGGTAACTATATTGTGGCCATCGCATTAGCCATTTTTGCATTTACCACGATTTTAGGTTGGAGTTTTTACGGTGAAAAATGTGTGCAATATCTTTTTGGGCCTAAAGCTATTATGCCATTTCGTATTGCATGGCTGATTGCATTACCAGTGGGGGCGACACAATCATTAGAGTTTGTGTGGTTATTAGCCGATACGCTCAATGCAATGATGGCTATTCCTAACTTAATTGCATTAGCCTTATTGAGCCCAGTAGTTTATCGCTTAACAAAAGATCATATAAAAGATGTTAACGCTGATAATATTGGGTTAGGTAAAGAAACTCATTCAGTGAACAAAAAAGAGGCCGAAGCAGAGTAACTCGTTCTTACTTATTGGCTAAGATAAAAACACAACAAAACAAAAAACCGTGTGCAACTTAGAATTTGGCATACGGTTTTTTTATGGTGATAACCTAAAGTGTGAGAAATTACAGATAATAAAAAGCCTTCTGGGGAGAAGGCGAAGAGATGAGTATAGATATTATATTTATAAGAATTTAGAAAAGAGAGAAAATCTTATTCTTTCATACTGATGAAGATGTTTTTCACTTGGCTATAAGCATCTAACATCATTTTATGTGTTTCACGTCCTAAACCTGATTTTTTATAACCCCCAAATGGTGCGTGAGCTGGGAGTTCGTGATAAGTGTTAACCCACATACGACCGGTTCTTACTGCTTTTGCAACACGTAAGGCGCGGTTAATATCTTGAGTCCAAACACCACCACCAAGCCCATATTCTGAATCATTTGCCATTTCGATCACTTCATCTTCATTATCGAATGGAATAACACACAATACAGGTCCAAAAATTTCTTCTCGGGCAACGCGCATTTGGTTTGTTGCGTTGATGATAATGGTTGGACGAACAAAAAATCCGTCATCGTAACCTTCACCCGTAATACGCTCACCCCCGGTTAAAACAGTTGCACCTTCTTTTTTTGCAAGTTCAACGTAGCCTAAGATAGTATCCATTTGATCTTGGCTAACTTGTGTACCCATTTGTGTATTAGGATCAAGGGGATCACCGACACGAATACTCTCAAATTCAGTTTTTAATGCTTTCAAAAAGTCATCATGAATATCTTTGTGCAAGAACAGACGTGAACCTGATTCACAAGCTTGTCCTTGGTTCATCAATATTGCCAATGCTGAATATTTGACTGCTTTTTTCATATTTGCGTCAGGAAAAACAATATTGGCTGATTTTCCGCCTAATTCCAGTGTTGCTGGAACCATTTTTTTCGCTGCGGCTTCTGCTACGGTATAACCCACATTGGTAGAACCTGTAAACGCCAGTTTATCAATATCTTGGTGCTCTAAAATAGCCTGTCCTACAACAGATCCACGTCCTGTAACAATATTAATCACACCAGCTGGTAATATTTCATTTAAAATACGACCTAGCTCTAATAATGAAAGGGAAGTCAGTGTTGCTGGGTTAATAACGACAGTATCACCCGCGGCAATTGCCGGCGCTAATTTCCATGCTGCCATTAATAATGGGAAGTTCCATGGAATAATTTGTCCAACTACGCCAATGGGTTCACGAATAACAAGGCTAATGGTATTTTCGTCTAGGACGGCACTTTCATCGGTATGAGAGCGTATCACGCCTGCAAAATATCGAAAATGGTCAATAGAGGCAGGTAAATCTATGTTTTTCGACTCATTGAGTGGCTTACCATTATCTAATGATTCAATCCAAGCAAAGCGTTCTTGCTCTTGCTCTAAGCGATCTGCAATTTTTAATAAGAGGGCTTGTCGCTCTGCTGGGGATGTTTTACTCCATGTTTTGAATGCCTTACGTGCGGCAGTGACTGCGCGATTAACGTCTTCGGCACTTCCTGATTGGTATTCACTTAATAATTCACCGGTTGCAGGGCTATAGGTTTTAGTTGTTTTTTGCGATGTGCTAGTTACCCATTCTCCTCCAATTAGCATTTTGTAGCTTTCTAGAGGGCGAAATTCTGATGGAACATTATTTAATTTAATCATTTTTAATCTCCAATGTAGGGGTGAGCATCATTAAAACTTATAGTTTCATTTCGTAATACTCGTGCTAATAACATATATCAAATGAAATAATTTGATTAGCTATTGATGCAATAGGTGATATTAACTATAAAAAATAGTAATAAATATTACTACTTTAACAAAAATGAATAAAATTAATCGTTTCATCTCTCAGTCTTTATATGATTAAACAAAAAATACCCATCAATTATTCTTCAATATTCTTTCTTATTTACTCATTAACGATGTAATGCGATTAATCAATCTGTTTAAAAAAGTGGGCTTTAGATTTATGTGAAATCAAAAGATAAAAAAGAGATATTAAAAGATCTACTAGAAATTGCGTTAGATCAAACAACATTTAAATTGTTCAATATTGCACTTTCTCTCTGATAAAAATGGCGTATTCTTATGTTGCATATAGAATGCAACTTATAAAAATAAAGCGTTATCTTTTATTAGAAGGAATACGATATGTATTGTGTGCAATGTGAACAAACAATGAAAACGCCTGTAGGTAATGGTTGTGCCTATGCGCAAGGTATGTGTGGTAAAACAGCAGAAACTTCAGATCTTCAAGATTTATTGGTTGCTGTATTAGAAGGGCTTTCCGCCTGGGCATTAGCAGCACGTAGTGTCGATATTATTGATCATGATGTAGACAGCTTTGCGCCTCGCGCTTTTTTCTCTACGTTAACCAACGTCAACTTTGATTCTGATCGTATTGTCGGCTATGCGAAAGAAGCTATCTATTTCCGTGAAAGTCTGAAATCTCGTACCTTAGCCAAAAATGCAGCAATTCAAGTCACTAATCCAAGAGCTGAAATTCAATTAGCTGGAAATGATTTAGACAGTTTACAAAAACAAGCTCAGCTTTTTGCCTTAAATGGTGATAAAGCACAGATTGGTGATGATCTTCATGGCTTACGTATGCTGTGTTTATATGGCTTAAAAGGTGCGGCTGCCTATATGGAACATGCGCATGTTTTAGGTCAATACGATAATGAAATTTATGCAGAATATCACCGTTATATGGCGTGGTTAGGCACTGATCCTGTTGATATGAATGAATTGTTAGAAAATGCGATGGGTATTGGTCAAATGAACTTCCGCATTATGGCAATTTTGGATAAAGGTGAAACACAAGCTTATGGTAACCCAACACCAGTTACGGTTAATGTTCGTCCCGTTGCAGGTAAAGCAATATTAATTTCAGGTCATGACCTGAAAGATTTACAAATGCTACTTGAGCAAACTGAAGGTAAAGGCATCAATATTTATACACATGGTGAAATGTTACCTGCTCATGGTTACCCAGAACTTAAAAAATACAAACACTTAGTGGGCAATTATGGTAGTGGTTGGCAGAATCAGCAAGTTGAATTTGCGAAGTTCCCAGGCCCTGTATTAATGACATCAAACTGTATTATTGATCCTAATGTGGGTAATTACGGTGATCGTATTTGGACTCGTAGTATTGTCGGCTGGCCGGGTGTAAAACACATCACTGGTGATGATTTCTCTGAAATGATTGAACAAGCTCAATCATTAGACGGTTTCCCATATAGCGAAATTGAGCATTTAATTACGGTTGGTTTTGGTCGTGAAACACTATTAAATGCGGCTGATACAGTGATTGATTTAGTTTCACAGAAAAAATTACGTCACGTTTTCTTAGTTGGTGGTTGTGATGGTAGCCGTGGTGAACGTAGTTATTATACTGATTTAGCAAGAGAAATTCCGCAAGATTGTTTAATTATGACATTGGCGTGTGGTAAATACCGCTTTAATAAATTAGATTTTGGTACTTTAGAAGGGTTACCACGCTTACTTGATGTGGGTCAGTGTAACGATGCTTACTCTGCGATTATGCTAGCAGTTAATCTAGCTGAAAAATTAGGTTGCGGTGTCAATGATTTACCACTGTCCTTAATTTTGTCTTGGTTTGAGCAAAAAGCGATTGTGATTTTATTAACTCTGCTTTCATTAGGCGTAAAAAACATTTATACCGGCCCTACAGCACCTGCGTTCTTAACAGACAATCTGCTGGCGGTCTTAAATGAGAAGTTCGGTATGCGCTCTATCACTACACCAGAACAAGATCTTAAAGAGATCCTTTCAGCTTAATCGTTTAATTCATCATCATTGCCGAGGCCTGCGGGCTTCGGTAAGGAATAAATATCCATGACGATGCCAAGTTCCCTTTGTCCTAATCGTATGCAAGTTCACTCAATTGTTCAGGAAACCCCTGAAGTGTGGACACTAAATTTAATTAATCACGACTTTTATTCATACAAACCAGGCCAATTTGCATTGGTTAGTATCAATAATAGTGATGAAATAATGCGTGCTTATACCATTTCATCTTCTCCAGGATTAAGCCCTTTTGTCACTTTAACTGTTCGCCGTTTAGAAAATGGTATCGGTTCAGGTTGGTTAACATCACAAGTAAAACCAGGTGATTATCTTTGGTTGTCTGATGCTCAAGGTGAGTTTACTTGTGCAGGAAAAGAAGATGCCCGCTATTTGATGTTAGCTGCAGGGTGTGGTGTTACTCCTGTGATGTCGATGACACGTTGGTTGCTAAACACTCAACCTAAAGCAAATATCACCGTTATTTTTAATATTCGTGAGCAAAGCCAGTTTATCTTTGAGAAAGAGTGGATCGAATTAGCAAATGCATATCCCTATAATCTCAATTTTATAATGATGCCTAAATTACCTGACAATAAAGGGATATTTAGTGGCCGTATTTCTCAAGAAAAATTAGCTGCATTAGTCCCTGATATTGCGAGCCGCACTGTTATGTGTTGTGGCCCAAATAGTTACATGGAAGATACAGGACGTTTTGCAAGAAATCTTGGTGTACCTGCTGAGAATATCTTTATGGAACGTTTTGGTGATGAACCCGTTTGTGTTGATGAAAATGAACAATTAACCATGACGATCCGTCATCCATTATCGCAAATCAAAGTTCCTGTTGGTGTCACTTTGTTAACAGCAATGGAAGAGAATAAAGTGCCAGTTTTTGCTGCTTGTCGTGCAGGAGTTTGTGGCAGTTGTAAAACGCGAATTGTTAGTGGTGATTATGAGGTTTCCAGTACCAGTACATTAACGCCTGAAGAGATTGCACAAGGTTATGTGTTAGCGTGCAGTTGCCGTTTAAAAGGTGATATTGAACTAGCATAATCTCTTTTTATTAAACTCTCTCCTTCTATTTTTCTATTTTTTGCCCTGTTAATTTATTAACGGGGTTTTTTATGTCTATTCTTCCCATTAAATGTGGCATTAATCTGGAAAATACCCCCCTTTATTTTAATTTAAACTTCATTTTTATTTATTCAGAATAATAAAAATATTGAAATGAGGGAGTTAATGAAAATATATTTTAATGAGTGTGGAGTTTCCTTATAAACATTCTGCTATTATTTAAACCATTGATTGGGTAAGGGGGGATATATGAAAAAATTGTTAGTCATTTGTTTATTTAGTGTCATGTTATCTGGCTGTGAAAAACCTCAACAAACCCTTGATGGCTCTAATGTAGAGTCATTACGTATGTCAATTGTTGAAATGCGTAATTCTCTCCCCCTCGATGAGCAAGCACGTTTTGACGAAGCAATAGAATTAGCGATCCTTAATGATATTAATTTTAATGATTTAGTGATTGCGGGGCGTCATAAGAATGGCGATATGATCACCCGTAAAATGTGCCAATCATTAGATGGTAAAACAGTAAAAGAGATATTTTCACAGGCAGAAGAAATAAGAGTGCAAAAATTAGCATTTAAATAATCAATTAATAAACAGATTATCTCTGATTATGCGATTTTTACTTTCGTAGAGGAGATTTATTTCTTTTTGATATATTAGTTCCAAATGGAATTATATTATTTAATTGTATGATGAATGTTCTCGTTGTCATTTTCAATAGAACTTAAACAAAATCGTTATCGTGCTTTCCATTATCGTGTGAGTGGTTATAATTCGCGCCGCATTCGCAAGAAAATGGCAGTATCTCGTTAGGCGAGGCTCCTATACAAACACAGGTTACTGATCTGACGACGTCGAGAGACGCCCAAGATTAGGACAGGATATATCGACCGAAGGTATATCCCCATGTAACTTCCAGTATTCATCGGATACGTTGTATAGTGCTAAAACCGAGACGTGTAGATAGCTTTTGCATTCTCGCTTCTGGTTTCGCCCCTATGGAGAACTGATTTGCTAAACACAAACAGTAATAGGGAACCACAAAAATGACTTTCAATACTCAAAACAAAATGGATGCTGTCTTAGTTGCAGATGCATCCTTAAACTCACCACAAAATAATTCAACACAAGACCAATATAATCGTTTAAAAGACGATACAACGGTTAGCGCGTATATGAGCCAGTCTTATATTGCGGTTTCTGTTGCAGATTCAGTTGAGAACGTAAAAGCCCAACTGGTTAATGATTTAAAAGATGAATTAATTCCAACTTATCTCTATGTTGTTGATAAAGATAATTATCTTAATGGAATTTTACCCGTTAAATCGTTATTAACAGCGGCAAATGATCTGTTTGTGTCTGATATTATGCGCCAAACTTTTTTCTCTGTATCGCCTGAACAAAATCGACATGATGTGTATCAATTGATTAGCCATAGCGGTTTAGACAGTGTACCTGTGATGCATTTTGGAAAATTAGTGGGTGTGTTACGTCCTCAAGATATTGCGGAATTGATTGAGGATGAAAATACACTTGACGCACAGATGCAGGGGGCAACGTCACCATTAGAGCAGCCTTATTTAGAAACCAGTCCAGTAACATTATGGCGTAAGCGTGTTGTATGGTTATTGATGCTGTTTGTGGCAGAAGCGTATACCAGTACGGTATTGCATGCTTTTGAAGATAGACTAGAAGCAGCTATTTCATTAGCATTCTTTATTCCATTACTGATCGGTACTGGAGGAAATAGCGGGACTCAAATCACCTCAACGCTTGTTCGTGCGATGGCGTTAGGTGAAGTTAGCTTACGCAATGTGTGGGCTGTTTTAAGAAAAGAGATAACAACATCTATCATGGTTGCGTTAACCATGGGGATCGCGGGTTTTGTACGAGCTTGGTTCTTAGGCGTCGGAATGGAAGTGATGATTGTTGTCGGATTAACACTTGTTTCCATCACTGTTTGGAGTGCAATTGTTTCGTCTATTATTCCAATGGTATTAAAGCGTTTAGGTATTGATCCAGCCGTTGTGTCAGCACCGTTTATCGCAACGTTAATTGATGGTACAGGTCTTATTATTTACTTTGAAATCGCATCTCATGTGATGAGCGAGTTTGCCTAAGACAATCACACATATTCATTCTCAAGATAAAGCCGATGTGATTTAACCAACACATCGGCTTTATTTTTTCTGTATTAATTAGAGTATGTTGACCTTTGATAGCCAATTTTTATTTGAATTAAAAGTGCTTTAGGCAAGATAGGGATCTGCTATCTAATCAATTAGGCTAGAAATTCTACTGTGTTATAAACTGCAAAATTGACTGACAATGACGGCAACGATATTGAGTTTCACCACGTAATACTTTGTTATGACGTCGAATTGTAAGTTGATGTTCTTCATCACATTGGCAAGCATAACGAAAAGTTTTGGCTTTAACGGTACTAACATCGAAATGATGGGTACGTTTAGCCGAAACGCCTAATACTGTTTCCATCATCCATATCCACTCTTTACCATGAGGCGCTACGCGACCGAAATAGCGATTAACTAATAAGTGCGCCAGTTCATGGGGAATAACTTCTTCAATAAAATTCTGTTTATTTTCAATCAATAATGTAGGATTAATGCGAATTTCCCAATTTGCATAATAGGCGCTGCCTGCAATAGTTCCTCTCTGATTATAATGTAGAGTAGGTTCTGGGTAATTTGTATTAAGATAAAGATTAGCCTGCTGCAATTTTTCACGCAGTGTTCGCATAACGTTTTGCACTAAGGCGATGGGGACTCTTACCGTTTTCATGTTACAGAGCATATAGCGCCTTATACAAACACGCAATAAAAAGAAAACTTGCACAATATATAAATTAACATATTATTAAAAAGTATATTGATTATGGAGTTTACCATGACACAACGAGTTCAACCTGATTTATTAGATGCAATGAAATTGGCGGCTAATGAAGCGTCTAGTATGCTTAAGACGCTAGGAAATGGCGATCGCCTCTTATTATTGTGTCAATTAAGTCAGGGCGAAAAAAGTGTGAGTGAATTAGAAGAAAGCTTAGGTATACGTCAACCTACGCTTTCTCAGCAATTGACTGTTTTACGCAATGAAGGATTAGTGAATACTCGTCGTGATGGGAAACGTATCTTTTATTCTATTGCTGATGAAAAAGTGTTAGTGCTTCTTAATACGCTTTATCAGCTTTATTGCCCTATAGCAGGTTAAGTTATGAATATAGATTGGGTTCACTTTACGCCTTTTAGTGCGGCCATAGGTGGACTAATGATAGGTGCGGCTGCCGCTATTTTATTGTTATTTAATGGTCGCATCGCAGGAATAAGTGGGATTTTAGGTGGTGTTTTATCAACAAAACAGCAGGGAAATGGCTGGCGTTGGGCATTCTTAATTGGCATGTTAATCGCACCTACATTGTTTTACTTTTTTGATAAACCTTTAGTGCCAGTGATTGAAACATCTCCTTGGATGTTGATCATTGCCGGTGTACTGGTGGGAGCAGGTACACGTTTAGGTAATGGTTGCACTAGCGGTCATGGTATTTGTGGATTAGCTCGATTATCGCGTCGTTCTATAGTTGCCGTGATAGTGTTTATGGTGACGGCTTTTATCACTGTTTATATTCAACGTCATGTAATAGGAGGCTAATAAAATGACAAAGTTCGTTGCTTTTCTTTGTGGCCTTCTATTTAGTGCAGGGTTGATCGTCGGTGGAATGAGTGATCCGCAAAAAATCTTAGGATTTTTGGATATTACAGGAAGCTGGGATCCTTCTTTATTGATAATCATGGGGGCAGGTCTTGTTGTTAGTATTATTGGCTACCAATTAGCACGTCGTAGACAACAAAGTGTATTAGCGTGTCCTTTAAATATTCCAACCAATAAGATTATTGATAAACCCCTCGTGTTGGGTAGTGTGTTATTTGGTCTTGGTTGGGGATTGGCGGGGATTTGTCCAGGCCCAAGTTTGGTATTAGCGGGGGCGGGATTTTATCAAGGTATTTTGTTTGTTCTTGCCATGATTGCAGGTTGGTTGTTAGTCGGTTTTTTGCGTAAAGCACCGTAATGACAATGTAATCTGTTTATATTCGCGGAAACATTAAACGGGAAGCTTAAAGCTTCCCGTTTGTGTCTGAATAGTTGAACATTATTTAAAATCAGCGTAAGGGATCAGAGGATTTGGCGGTAAATCTAAATCTCCGTTCCAGCCATTAAATGAATAACGTAAATACATTAATGCGTGGCTAGGGGTATAGTTTTTAGCTTGTTGAATATCGATAGCGGCACCAATAAACCAATGCGGTGTAATGCGATGTTCAACTAATGCTCTTGCGGTATAACCAACGCCAGTACTTGAATCACCTTCATCAACCGCATTGCGCTCTTGATAGTAAAGTTTCATCATCTCTTCTCGATCTTCAGGACTAAGTTCATTCGTATAACGATTAAATTTATCGACGGAGACCAGGTTTTGTAAAGGATAGCGTTTTCTATCATCAGTTTGGGAATAAGACCAAGAAACAGATCCTGATAATTCCCAAGACCAATTTTCAGTACGTTCACGATAATTAATCGGTATCCCCAAAGAAACATATTTTTGAGGACTATAATAGCCACCTTGACCTAAGGTATAGCCACTTAAATCTTTATCGTAATGCCAGAGCATCGAGCTTAATCCTACGGAAACCCGACGGTTATTTTCATTGATAACTTTGTAATAATAGCCCCCCATTCCTCGGATACTACTATTATCTTCAACATTTTTACCGGTGAGTTTATCAACAGAAACTTCACCCCAGTATCCGTCTTTTCCACCAAGATCATAACTCGCACTTAAACGGATCCCTGTTCTTCTTACACCTCCCCATGTTTGGTTTGTCCAAATATCTCGTTGCCCACCAAAAGCAAGTAAAGAGCTATTAACCGGACGACGATGAATATCAAGTGTCCAACCCACATTAAAAAGATCATGACTATAGGCAATTTTACCGACCCAATCTGTCACTTCAAAACCTAATGGTGTTGTCCCCAGATCCCACTGCCATTGTCCATTTTCCCAACCAATTGCAGGGCTAATACCAAAAGCTTTTTGCTTCAAAGGAGAACAGCCTGTACGGTAACAAGTTCCAAATTTAGAGTCATAAGGTGATGTGCCAAGTTTACCACTATTGAGATTAACTAAATCTGCTCGCCAAAAAAAACGGCCATCATAAACAGGATGATCAAGTTGTAACATCGTAGTGTGAGCACGTAATTTTGAATAACCTTCACTTCCACTAGAACCCCAATAATCATGTTCTAGTGTAAAACGCCATTCTTGCTGGCGATAGAGTGATTCAGCATCAGCACGTAAGCTTCGAGATAACCAATTATCTTTTTCGTCATTACGCATTAATGTGGTGTATTCAATATTATCTTTAGGCAATCTATCCGTTATTCCATCTTTGATCATGGCTTGTTGATAATAATAGTGAGCTTGCTGGCGGTGTTGTCCATCTCGCTGAAAACGAGCAATGTCGCGTAACACTAAAGCGTCAGCACTATCCGGCTCTTTCTCAATTTGTTGAGTTAAATACGCAAAGTAATGTTGTGCTTTTTCTGTATTGCCCACCTCTTTTTCTGCATTAGCAACGCGTCTAAGAGAATTGCTATTAAATTGGTTGGGTGAAAGGGTTTCAATTTTAGCGAGATAATATTTTGCTTGTGCTTTCTTCCCTTGCTCTAAGGCAATATCTGTTGCGCCTAATAATGCTGTTTCATTGTTGGGCTCTAAATTGAGTGCGGTATGATAATAACTTAAGGCTTGTTCAAGATTATTTCGTTCTTCTGCCCAATTTGCTAATAGTAAATAAGTCTGAATTTTTTGCTCTGGTGGAATATGAGCAAAAAGATAATCAACGGCCTGTTGTTCTTGTCCTTTTGCTCGTAGAGATTCAGCATGTGCGAATATTTCACCTGAACGTAATCGGCTATCTAATGCTTTCATACTTTCACTACGTTGAGATAAAGGGATTTTTTTTAGCGTATCGAGAGCCTGTGTTTCTCGGCCTGTTTTGTTTAGGTATAGTGCATAAGCGTAAAGGCGAGATGCATCTTTAGGGAGACGACGATTTAATTGATCAAAATATTCTTCGGCAACAGAGGCTTGCTGCGTCATTAATAAATCATCAGCAAGACGATAAATATTCCAAACATCATTAGGATAATCTTTTGCAATTTCCTTACGTTTCTCAATGGCACTTAGATATTGCTCTTTATGCTCATCGTCAGCGGCTAAATCTTGTCTGATACCTGAAATTATATAGCTATAATCTTCTGCCAAATTTTTGTATTGTCTTGGCGTTAAATGTGAAATAAATTGTTGCGCTTTTTCATGGGACTGTTGGCGATAAAGCTTCGCTAAACTATGTAAAGTGGCAGGATGATTGGGTTGATATTTTAATGCCTGTAAATAATGTTTTTCCGCTATCTCCAATTGGCGTTGTGCAACAGCGATATCACCTAAACCAAGATAAGGTTCATTTTCATAAGGACTTAACTTATTAAGTTGATTGAAATAGCGCTCAGCTATTTCATAATCTTGTTTTAACAGGGCGTCATCTGCTTTTGAAAGCAAATACCAATATTGATTAGATTGCAACATTGTTCGCCATTGACCGCTATTATCATGATTAGGCGCTAATTTTAGCGCCTGAGAAAGATAATAAATTGCAGCACCTCGTTGATTAGCGCGAGAATAGCGCACCCCCAAAGCACCCACAATATCGGCATTATCAGGTTGTTGGCGTACTTTTTGCTTCAATGTAACAAGAGGTAATGACGAAACATCAGATTTAGGCTTTATGCTTGCCATACTACTTGTTGTCGCCATGGTTGTTTGTTGCTGATAAATACTCGCTATTTTCGTATTTTGAGAATATTGACGGTAAATATGATTAAGTCGGTCTATTTTATCCTCGTGTGAGGATTGCATTAGCACTTGGATATACTCTAGCGCTAAGGTTTCATCAGGTGGCATTCCCCGATAGATTTCATCGTATAAATTTAAGGCATCATCATAACGTCCAGCGGTGCGATAAAGCTGGGCTCTTTGTAGTTTTTGCCGATTTTCATCTGTTGTTAATGATAACGTTTTTATTGCACGTTGATATTGTTCTGATTGTGGAGATTGAGTGCCTAATTGAGTAAATAACAGTTGTGCCTTTGCAATGTCTTTCTGTTTTACAGCAAACTGAATTTGCATTAATAGGATATTAGGATCATTGGGTTTAATTAAAGATAAACGATGTAGCGATTGAGCCACTAAAACTTCATTTCCTGTGGATGTCCCTAATCTCACTTGCTCTTGCAAAAAGGCTTCCGTTGTTTCTTCACTGGCTTGCGTGACAGGCAAGAAGCCTGTCAGCACAAAGAGAGCAATAATAGATCGTCGATGCGAGTGACCAAAATGCCACATAGACTTAGTCCTTAGCCGCTAAACGACGTTGGCTTCTTATTTTCATTGCTCGCCAAATAAGAAGAGAGACAAGAATAATACCGATGATTGCCGCTAAACCAAGCCAGACAGGGTGAGAAGCGAAGACATACCAAACTTCTTCCCACCAAGGTAAGTAGCCTACGTAATAAGTATCACCAACACGTAAGCTATTGACGCCGGATTCTCTGACTAATACTACGGAACCATGCATTGCATCACGTTTACCGCTATCACTGATAGCTTCATTTAATAGCTTATAACCTTGGGTACTGTCAGCTAACAGCGCGACCACGCTACGTTGTGAAAAGAATGGTGATTGGAATCCAATAATGGCGCCCATTGATCCCTTAGAGGTCAATGAGATCCGACTATCAGGACGCTTATCTGTGGGCTGATAGCTAGTATGGCTAAATATACTGATTTCACGAGAAGGCAATGTAATTTCACTCCGTGCCTTATCAATCAATACGTTCATCTGTTTGTCATTATTTAATGCAGGTGGAATAGTTCCAATGAGGAGTAGATCGGCATCCTTTTTTTGCACCTCTTCTAATGAATCCGTCAGTGAAACATTAAGGGCTGGGTAGCCTGTTTGAGCACCAATATTCCCTGTAGAAATTAAAAGAGTCGATAACTGAGTCGGAGAGGGTTGCTGATTGACAAAAATCAGTGTTTCAGAAAGATCAGCATAACGGCTAAATGGGAAGCCTGCGTGGCTGTAAACACGTAAATCAGGTAAGGCGATATAATGTCGATAATCACCTGTAAAATTAAAGCTAGATAAATCATCAATAGCAACAGCGTTTGGAACAGGTTGATAAGTAATACATTGATCAACTGAACCTCCCGGTATTGGGTTAGTGTAATCAAATGCAAATGTAATTTGGTTACGTTCACCTAATTTTACTGCAGGGATATTCAATAAATTTTTATGCTCAATCCAGCCTTGAATAAGCGGTAAATAAGCAATAACAAGATTGTCTTTTTTATCCTTTTCAAGAGGATAAGATTTAATAAAATGGTCATTTACTGAAATAGACATACGAGAATTATCTTGAAATGCAGGTGCAGTATAGCGATAACGCAATTGCATCTGTAATCCCGTATTATTAAACATAAAGAGATCAGGCGGTAAGGTCATATTTAACGTAATAGGATTAGGTTTTAATCCTCGTGATTGCAACTGACCTTCATAATCTTGTAACGTATTAAAATAAATAGGTTTATTCAATTGTACCCATTTCGGTGCATCATAAGGCTCGCGAGGGATGAGTTTTTCTACTTTATTGATAGTGACAACATTGCCTCTAAAAATAACTTGCCCACGAGCTATGCCATTTACAGCGGTGATCAAATCATTATCATCACGCCCCATGATAAGAAGCAGTTTGATATAAGGATTTGTTGGATGTGTCAGCATTTCGATAGTGGGGGCATTAACATCAGCATGCTGTTTTAAAAACTCAGGTTTTTGTTTATTGGTCGCAAAAACAATACTGTGTTGATTTGGTAATGTATCGTAATACACAGGATAATTTTGCTGACGCCAATCGACTTGAGTACCAAACCAAGAGGTGAGTATTGCCGCTGCTTTTTGTTGAATGAGGTTAGGTGATTGACTGAAAACCATCGGTAGAGTTAATGAACCGAAATCACGGCTATCAAAGAATGGCTCAGGAAAATTCGCTAATTCATTACTTAAACGAAGTGACTGAAAGGTCAGGTTTAATTGACTACTTTTACTGACGTCAAGCCAAAGCGTGGTATTGGCTTGGTTTTCACAAATTTCACGATAGTGACCAATAAAAGAGAGTTTTATATGGTTAAAATCTTGAATGTAAAGCGGATCAATTGGTAGGGTAATTTGATTTTTCTTACCTAAGTCCTCTGGTTTTAGAGTAATAACACCCATTATTTCATCGTTTAAATAGACATTAAGATGAGATTCGACAGGAAGTAATGAAGGTGAAGGCGTGAACTCTAAATCTAGGGTTGCCTTTGAAACATATTCATCACTCCGTACACCAAATTCTAAATAGCCATCTGGGCTGACTCCGGTCAAATGAATAGCGCCATAGCTAGGGGCTGTATTTGCAAATTTCAGTATTTTTTGACGCACAGAAGGCGTTATATCACCAGACGACAATGATGTATTTCTAGGCTCTGCTTGAGAAATAACTTCAGATGTCGCTTCAGTTATTGTGACCGGTGGTACTGAAATATTCGTTTGCACTTCTTGCGATTCATCTCCATGGACTGAAGAAGTCAGCATAAATAAGGCAAGTATGAGAAAACGTTTTTTCATTATTGTTACCCAATGATCTTATTGTTTATTAATAAATTCCCAAAAAACGGAGTTTTTCCTTTAAGACTGATGAAATATTTTTGAAACATTAACGTGTTGAGGGAGTAAAGATGAAAGCCACAGTAAAAAGAGGCCAAGTAGGCGGAAAGTGGCATAAATAAAGTAAGGTGCTCGTTTTAACAAAGTGTTATAGCCATGCATGCTGATGAAAATAATATCTTTGAGACTATTTAAAGGTTTATCTACAGGAAGATCGTGTTGCCAATCAGCCCAAGTATCAGCTCTATCAAAGGTACAAGCTGTAAAATCAATAGCTTTTTGTGTGGTCATTTCAAGTAGTTGCAACCCAATAATTTGTCCATCAATACGTGAAATATTGGCTTTAAATGCATGTTCCCGTTGATTTTGATTCAACAGTAACGTGATATTTTCATTTTGAGGTAAAGAGAGTGTGACATTATCAGGCAATAAAATCGCGCAGCTATTATCAGAAAAATCATAGAGATAGCATCTATAGAGAGCACCGTTGTTTAACAACAACATAGCCGGAACTTTTACTCTAACGCGAGGGAAACGGCGCTGTTGTTTAGTTTCGACAGAAACGGCAATTGCAACACCTAGCAAGACAAGGTTATAGCAAACCCATAATAAACACATGACAGCTGCCAAAACTTCGTCAGGATCGCCAGTTGCTATACGCCAAAAAGCAAACAAAACTCCCAGTAAATTCAGATTAAAAAAGATTAAGTAAGGGCGGTTAATATTCCAATCAACAAACCCTTTTTCCATTACTCCGCCTTTTTCAGTGACGTTAAATTTGCCTTTATATGGGGAAAATAGTGTGCTTAATACAGGACGAGTGGTATACCACGCCAAAATTGTTTCATAGACCTCTCCCCAAAATGAGTGGCGATAGGTACCTTGTAATTTCGCACTTGCTAGAGATATGTGGATCAAATATGGCACAACGTATAAAGCGATAGCGATAGCGGGCGCATAAATGATGTAGGCGTGAAAAATAAGAAATGTCAGGGGGGCTAGTAAGAAAATCATACGAGGAATGCCCGAAAAAAAATGTAACATGGCATTTAAATAACAGAGGCGTTGAGGAATGCTTAATCCTTTACCGAATAGAGGATTATCAAGGCGGAATATTTGTACCATGCCTTTTGCCCACCGAATACGTTGCCCTATATGTGCCGATAATGATTCAGTTGCGAGTCCAGCAGCTTGTGGTATACGAATATAGGCAGATCGCCAACCATGACGATGTAAACGTAATGAGGTATGTGCATCTTCAGTGACGGTTTCAACGGCTATACCGCCAATTTCATCTAGTGCTGTACGGCGTAAAACTGCACAAGAACCACAGAAAAATGCTGCATTCCAAGTATCATTTCCATCTTGAACTAAGCCATAAAATAGTGTGCCTTCATTTGGAGTTTCACGGAAATTCCCTAAATTACGTTCAAATGGATCGGGTGAGAAAAAATGGTGGGGTGTTTGTACTAGCGCCATTTTTTCGTCTTTTAAAAACCAACCCATCGTAAATTGTAAAAATGAACGTGTTGGAATATGGTCACAGTCAAAGATAGCAACAAAATCACCAGTTGCTTGTGTTAATGCATAATTGATATTACCTGCTTTGGCAAAGTCATGTTTTTCACGCGCGATATAACGAATACCAACTTCTTGTGCAAATGCTTTAAATTCAGGACGATTACCATCATCAAGTAGATAAATAGATAATTTATCTTTAGGCCAATCTAAATTTAAGCTGGCATAAATAGTGGGTTTAACCACTTGCAGATCTTCGTTATAAGTGGGGATAAAAATATCGACACTTTGCCATTTTGTAATATCTTCAGGCATGGAAACGGGGTTTCTATGCAGTGGCCAAATACATTGCATAAAGCTGAGAAATAGCACACACCATGCGTAAGTTTCAGCAAGTAACAGCAGTAAACCGCAAAAAAGACTAAAGTTATCAACCCAATACAGTGTAGATTGATAACGCCACCAGATATATCGACATGCAATGGTAAGTGCCAACATAATCATGGCAATGGAGGCAAAGCGACCGGGGATCTCACGGATCGCTAAAGCTACTAACCAAAGAACAATCACAAAAACAAATTGGAAAGTGAGATCAAATGGTTGGGTAATACTCAGTAAAATAAAGAAAATGGCTAAAACAGCAATGGTAGAGTAAAGCAGATATTGCCAAATGGGCGTATTTTTTTTCTTGTGTTGAATAATTTCAATTGCAATAGGTGAAACTTGGACAAAGAATTTTTTGTACAGATTTCGGATATGGGAAATAAACTGGGTGGGTTTTTTTACCAATAAATACCCAATATAATGACATGTTAGCCAAATGCTTTGTAATAAATAGCGTAAGGGATCAAAAAATTTAGGGCAACGAGGGTTAATATGAGGAAATAACTCACGTTGCTTTCGGGCTACTTTTCGCCAAAACGGTGATTCCATTCGTAAAAAAATCCACATAATGCCAATAAATAGCTCGTTAACAATGGCCGCGCTACGAGAAGCTCCGTTATGGCGATAGAATTTGTAGTAACGAATAAGAATGTGTTGTGACACATTATTTTCTGTTTTTGTCGTGGCATCGAAAGATGATGGCATTATGGCTGTCCTTCTTTCCTCTCTAATAACGGAATACACCATTGAGTCAGTTGTGTAATTTCTTCAACTAACATGCAATTGGCTCGATAATCATATAAAGGTAAACGTGAGGCACACGCTTCTAATGACGCCTCATCTCGATGAAGAACCATAGGGCATAAGGGAAAAGAGGTTGTTTGCCAAAATTGATAAAAATCTTGGTGAACTTGGCTAGTTGCTCGAAATTGATTAATGAGAATGTACTCATTTTTGACAAAGTCATGTTGATTTAGGCGGATATGGCAGTTGCTTTCAGCCATTGCAACAGTGAAAAAAATAGCCGCTTTTTCTATCCAAGGGGTAAATAAAGTATCTTGTGTATGTTGCAAGTCCATTAAAATAATGGCGTCTGGATGTAGTTGAATAAAAGATGATAAAAAGTGATTGAAATGCTGTTTTGCTGAAAATGATAACTGTAAGAGTAAATTATCCTTAGTATTAACCAAACCAAAGGGTAAAACTTGATAATGTGGGCGATAGTTAAAAATACACTCCTCTATGGGGGTTTGTGCCAATAATGCCTGACTTAATGTAGTCATTTTTTTCTGTGCAGGGAAATAAAAAGACAAAATACTTTCAGTACAATTATCAATAATAAGTACTTTTTTATTTTGTTGATTAAATTGTCGGGCAAGAGCAACTGCAGTGGATGTTGTACCCACTCCGCCTCGTATCCCTTTTAATACAATAAGTGGCATAGTTAGCCTCATTTAGTCATGTAATGAAATGCATTAAGTAATGGCCATCGATAAATAAGCACACTATTTTCCTCTTCTTTATTAATATCCTGATAGTGATAGTTGTTTAATGAAAATAATTTTTTTAATTTGTCGACGTCCTTATTTAGATTATTTTTTTCTATTTTTATATTTGAGTTAATAAAAGTTTCATTTTTCATTTCAATAATCTCCAGATAAAAAAGAAATAAATCCTTTCTAGGGTTAAATTCCCAGAAAAATAATATTTAATTAATCTTATTTGCTAATTATTTAAATTTTCCATATTTAGAATATGCTTTAAAAATA
>NZ_JAEHOQ010000029.1 GCF_016239305.1 Proteus vulgaris
TATTTAGGGGCGTAGTTCAATTGGTAGAGCACCGGTCTCCAAAACCGGGTGTTGGGAGTTCGAGCCTCTCCGCCCCTGCCAGTTACCAATTAAGTAATAACAAAATTTATACTTCTTTGTAGCCCAGTTAATTAACTGGGCTTTTTGTTATCTGTCGTCCTCTAAATCTTCCTTCGTAAGCATTAGTTATGCTTTAGTCTAACAAACCAACAACATACATTTCTCTATACCAATATATCAGTATGACACTATTGTTATTCATAATTAATGAAAAAAAAGCTTAAATTCTGGCGTTATTTATATTGATAACCATAGAGAAATCTAAGCTTTATTGATGGTTGATAGGCTGTTTTAATAGTTGTTGTATTAATGCTTGTTGATCACTGCTATTTAGCCAAACAGCAAATAAAGGTTTTTGAACAATATCCGTTGAGACTGGGGTAAGATCAGAATAAAGATCACGCCAATGTGTGGGGAGAAAGGCAACAGCATGTGTTGTTTTCATTAATTGATAGGCAATTATTGCTGAATTAGTGGTTAAAATAGGATCAATTTTCGGCTCTGTTCCATTTGGAAGAAAGGACTGAAAATCTGCACTCCACTCTATTTTGATAAATTGTGCTATTTCCTCTATTTTATTTGATCTTATTTTCATCAACTGAAAAGTAATATCACCAATAATTTTGCTTTCTAATTCATCCATCTTGGGTGCTTCAGTTGTAAAAAGAAGATCAAGTTCTCTTGCATGAAGTTGTTTTACAAGAGATTGCCTTGTAGAGACTCTAGATTCGATTCTGAGCTCCTTTCTTTCTAGATAAGATTCCTGTAACCAAGATGTTAGATAAGCTTCCCAGAGTGATGCTGTGGCGCCAATTGATAGCTCAGAATGTTGAGAAGCATGGCTAATTTCTTTTTTAGCTAAAAGCCATGTATTCATTAACGATTCAGCATAAGGAATAAGCCTTTCACCAGCAACAGTGAGGCGAATATTATTGCGGTGGCGGGTAAACAGATTTGTGCCTAATTGTGTTTCTAATTGCCGTATTCTAAAACTAACCGCAGATTGCGTTAAATAAAGAGATTCAGCGGCTCGGCCAAAGTGTCTAGTCTTACTGACTTCCAAAAAGGTTTTCAGTAATTCGGTATCCACATCTATCTCCAAAAAAATTTGTCGTTACGATTTAAATATTTTGTTTTACAGAACCGCATGACTATCTAATACTCCGCGCCATAAGTATGACGATAGAGAATTAGGAGTGTGTCAGATGGCAGAAAGTTTTATCACGACTAATCGTTTTTTTGACAATAAACATTATCCGCGTGGTTTTTCTCGTCATGGCGATTTCACTATCAAGGAATCCCAGATATTGGAACGTCATGGTCAAGCCTTTAATGAGCTTGATCTAGGTAAACGAGAACCTACAACTGAAACGGAAAAATTATTTGTTGCCATGTGTCGTGGCGAACGAGAAGCAGCAACGGTTGAAGAAAAAATTTGGAAGAAATATACCAGTCGTATAAGTCGTCCAAAACGTTTTCATACATTATCGGGTGGAAAGCCACAGCTCGATCCATCTGATGACTATACCGACTCTGATGATTAATATCATTAGTTTTAGTTAAAAGGAGCGTTTTTTCGCTCCTTTTTATTTATCCATCTAATTGCTTTTGTAAATAGATCATTAATCTATCCATTGCGCGAAAACTTAATGCTTCAATTAAATGATTTCGCTGTATTTTTTCTTCACCGGCAAGATCTGCAATTGTTCTCGATACTCTTAAAATTTTATGCCATGCTCGTATAGATAATCCTAATTTATTGAGTGTATCTTCAAGAAAAGTGGCATCACTGGTGTTTAATGAGCAATGACATTCAATTTCTTTTCCTGTTAAGTAAGTATTTACCTTTCCGCACCGTGCAAATTGTCGTTCTCTTGCTTTTGAAACTCTGGCTCTAATTGTCATGCTATTTTCTGTCGTAAATGAAGGATGAATAAGTGCACCTTGAGGAAGGAGGGGCATCTCGACAGATAAATCAAATCTATCCAGAAAAGGTCCAGAAACCTTGCTTAAATAGCGTAATATTTGTTTTATTGGTGCTCTATTATGATTGCCTTGATAATGCCCTGTTGGACTTGGGTTTAATGCGCCTATCAGTAAAACATTCGCTGGATAACTTATTTTGGCTTTGGCTCGTGAAATAGTAATTTCTCTTGCATCAAGTGGCTCACGTAATGCATCGAGTACACGTCGTTCAAACTCTGGCAATTCGTCTAAAAATAAAATTCCATGATGCGCTAAGGTGATTTCCCCTGGTTTAGGAAGCGTTCCACCTCCTGTTAAAGCAACCGCAGATGAAGTATGATGCGGTGCTCTAAAGGGTCTTAAAGGCCATTTTCGTTCATCAAATGTAATTCCTCTTAAACTACTAATGACTAAGACATCAAGTGCTTCTTTGGGGGTTAAAGGGGGAAGAAGCGTACTTATTCTTTGTGCTAACATTGTTTTCCCTGTTCCAGGTGGACCAAGAAATAAAATGTTGTGATTTCCTGCTGCTGTAATTTCTGCGGCTCTTTTTGCATTATTTTGACCAATTATATCGCTCATATCTTTATTATCTTGATTTTCAATTGCGTCATTAATAATAAATTCTTCCGCTTCAATTAATGGCGTATTATTTTCTAGATGATGACAAATTTCTAAAAGATGAGAGGCTAATAAAGCAGATCTATTTGGTAATAATGAAACTTCAGTCTGATGTTCTATTGATACAATGCATATTCGATGATCTTTTGAAGCGCTAAGGATTGAAGGAATAATGGCGTTTACTCGTTGAAGTTTACCAGAAAGTGCAAGCTCTCCAATAAACTCATAACGTTCTAATTTATTTGAGGTTAATTGCTCCGATGCAATTAATATTGCAAGTGCAATAGGTAGATCATAACGCGCCCCTTCTTTGGGTAAATCGGCGGGCGAAAGGTTAATTGTTATTCTTTTGGCTGGATAAATATATCCACTATTAATTAATGCGCTTCTTACTCTGTCTTTTGCTTCTTTAACAACTGTCTCAGGTAAACCCACTAATGTTAATCCGGGTAATCCTTGACTAATATGTGCTTCAATCGTAATAAGTGGTGCTGAAATTCCTAAAGAAGCACGAGTATATATTATTGCTAATGCCATTTTTTATTCTCCATTATTTTTTAATCTTTTTAATTTATTTTTTCTTGTGTGTTAAATGGAGCGTTAAATAAATGCGAGATAACTCTAAAAAAAGCAACGCATTGAAATATAATAAAAATATTGATTAAAGTGTAATTATTTAAAGTAATATAAAATTAATTAAATATATATTTATCCTCTAAATTTAAATAATAAAATTCAATAATGAAAAAAACAAAATAACATTAGTGAAAACAGTATTAATCACTAATAAATAAATAATTTACAGATTAATGCACTGTTAGTTGTTTGGGTTGTAAAAATATTTATAAAAATCATTATGTTGAGATTATTTTTAAAATAAACGTTGTCAATTCTAAAATATCATGATAACTCTAAAAGGACAGAGTGAAAGAAAACACAACAAACATACATTTAAATAAGAAAAGAAATTATAAAACTATGAATACAATCGTCCTAGTGATTAGCCTAATTATTGTCAGCGTGGTGGTGATTATTAACCCACCGTGCGGGGCTGCACTAGGACGAAGAAAGGCTAACTAAACTAGCCGGATCTCTTAAAAACCCCCGCACCGAAAGGCGCGGGGGTTTTTTTTGAGCCAGAGTTTAAAAAAGAGATTGAATAGAAAATAAATTTAAATTAAACAAGAAGTTAAGATGGCAGGGTGAGAAAATGAATGGAGCACAGTGGTTAGTACAGGCATTACGAAAGCAACAAGTTGAAACCGTCTTTGGTTATCCTGGTGGTGCGATTATGCCTGTTTATGACGCACTCTATGATGGCGGTGTTGAACATATATTATGTCGTCATGAACAAGGTGCTGCCATTGCTGCTATCGGTTTTGCCCGTTCTACAGGTACAACGGGTGTTTGTATTGCGACATCAGGCCCAGGCGCTACTAATGTTATCACTGGACTTGCCGATGCATTGTTAGATTCTGTGCCTGTTGTTGCCATCACGGGGCAAGTTGCTTCTGATTTAATTGGGACTGATGCATTTCAAGAGATTGATGTTTTAGGCCTTTCATTGGCATGTACTAAACACAGCTTTTTAGTCTCAACTGTGGATGAATTACCAAGAGTATTATCAGAGGCATTTTCTATAGCCTCTCAAGGTCGTCCTGGCCCTGTTTTAATTGATATCCCGAAAGATGTTCAATTAGCCGATGCTTCCCATTTATCAAGTTATGAATTACCTGAGGAGCAAGAATTTCCTTATCCAACACAAGAGCTAGCACAAGCTAAGCAGATGTTAGCACAGGCACAAAAACCTATTTTGTATGTAGGTGGTGGTGTTGCCATGAGCAATGCAGTGGAAACGTTAAGAGAATTTGTGAAGCAAACAGAAATGCCTGTTGTTTCCACTTTAAAAGGGTTGGGTTGTGCTGATGCGTTAAATGCTAATTATTTAGGTATGTTAGGTATGCACGGCACTAAAGCAGCAAATTATGCTGTTCAGCGTAGTGATTTATTAATTGCTGTTGGTGCGCGTTTTGATGATCGCGTTACGGGGCGATTAAATACTTTTGCGCCTAACGCCAAGGTTATCCATATCGATATCGATCATGCCGAATTAAATAAATTGAAACAGGCGCATGTTGCGTTATTGGGGGATGCCAAGGTGCTGTTGCCTGTTTTGTCTCAGTCGTTATCTATCGCATCTTGGCAACAAGAAGTACAAGAATTAAAAGCAGAACATGCTTGGCGTTATGATCATCCTGGTTCTGCAATTTATGCTCCTTTGTTATTAAAACAATTATCAGACGCCAAACCTAAAAATACCGTTGTGACAACAGATGTTGGTCAGCATCAAATGTGGTCGGCGCAACATATGACATTTGATGCACCTGAAAATTTTATCACCTCAAGTGGTTTAGGCACCATGGGGTTTGGTATCCCAGCAGCTGTTGGTGCTCAAATTGCTAGACCTGATGCTTGTGTTATCTGTGTCTCAGGTGACGGCTCTTTTATGATGAATGTGCAGGAGCTAGGCACAATCAAACGTAAACAATTACCAATTAAATTGGTGTTATTAGATAACCAACGATTAGGCATGGTTCGCCAATGGCAAGAGCTATTTTTTGAACAACGTTATAGCGAAACAATTTTAACGGATAACCCAGATTTTGTTGCTTTGGCAAAGGCATTTGATATTCCAGGGCAACGTATCACAGAAAAAGCACAGGTTGCTGATGCAATTGCATGTTTATTAGAGAGCGATGGCCCTTATTTATTACAGGTATCTATCGATGACGCTGAAAATGTCTGGCCTTTAGTTCCGCCGGGCGCAAGTAATGATGAGATGATGGAGAAATCAAAATGAACCAACACAATATCACAATTGAAGCCCGTTTTTGTCCAGAGATCTTAGAACGTATCCTGAGAGTTATCCGCCATCGTGGTTTTCATATATGCTCAATGAACATGAATATCACGGAAAGTAATAATATCAATTTAAGCTTGACTGTGAGCAGTCAGCGACCATTAGAACTTTTATGCAGCCAGTTAACAAAATTAGCTGATGTTGCAGGTATTCAAGTATTACATCAACAGAAAGAAAAATTACGATTCATGAGTGCACTCAGTGCCATGTAAGGATAAAAGAATGACAAAGCAAGCTGATTATATTTGGTTTAACGGTGAAATGGTTCCATGGGCTGAGGCAAAAGTGCACGTTATGTCTCACGCATTACATTATGGAACTTCTGTGTTTGAAGGTGTGCGTTGTTATGATTCTCATAAGGGACCGGTGGTCTTTCGCCATCGTGAACATATGCAACGTTTACATGATTCGGCAAAAATTTATCGTATGCCTGTTGAGCAAAGTGTTGATGAATTAATGGAAGCATGTCGCGCAACTTTACGTAAAAACAAATTGGTCAGTGCTTATATTCGCCCATTAGTTTTCATCGGTGATGTTGGTATGGGAGTTAATCCTCCGGCCGGTTATAAAACGGATGTGATTATCGCTGCATTCCCTTGGGGGGCCTATCTTGGTGAAGAGGCCTTAGATAAAGGTATCGATGCGATGGTTTCTTCTTGGCATCGTGCGGCACCAAATACTATTCCAACCGCAGCAAAAGCTGGTGGTAACTATTTATCTTCATTATTAGTGGGTAGCGAAGCGCGTCGTCATGGCTATCAAGAAGGGATTGCATTAGATGTTCATGGCTATTTATCAGAAGGTGCAGGTGAAAACTTATTTGAAGTAAAAGATGGAGTTATTTTTACACCTCCATTTACTTCGTCGGCTCTGCCGGGGATCACTCGTGATGCCATTATTAAACTGGCAAAAGATCTGGGTTATGAGGTACGTGAGCAAGTGCTTTCTCGAGAATCACTCTATCTTGCTGATGAAGTCTTTATGTCAGGTACAGCGGCAGAAATTACACCTGTACGTAGCGTTGATGGTATTCAAGTAGGTATCGGACGTTGCGGTCCTGTGACCAAAGCAATTCAAAAAGCGTTCTTTGGTCTGTTCACGGGTGAAACAGAAGATAAATACGGCTGGTTAGATCCAATCAATTCATAAACATAATCAAATAAATTTGTTTAGCGGGTAGATGTTCCCTACTCGCTTTCTTTATCGCAGGAGTGTGAAAAATGCCTAAATACCGTTCAGCAACAACGACACATGGTCGTAATATGGCTGGAGCCCGTGCCTTATGGCGTGCAACGGGAATGACTGATGCTGATTTTGGTAAACCCATTATCGCAGTTGTGAACTCATTTACGCAATTTGTACCAGGTCATGTGCATCTGCGGGATTTAGGAAAACTGGTTGCTGAGCAAATTGAAGCCGCTGGTGGTGTTGCTAAAGAATTTAATACCATTGCAGTTGATGACGGTATTGCCATGGGGCATGGTGGAATGCTCTATTCTTTACCATCGCGTGAGCTTATTGCCGATTCTGTTGAGTATATGGTTAATGCGCACTGTGCTGATGCGATGGTGTGTATCTCAAACTGTGACAAGATCACTCCAGGAATGTTAATGGCGTCTTTACGTTTAAATATTCCTGTTATTTTTGTCTCTGGTGGGCCAATGGAAGCGGGTAAAACGAAGCTTTCAGATCAACTGATCAAATTAGATCTGGTTGATGCCATGATCCAAGGCGCAAATCCAAATGTGAGTGATGCTGATAGTGAACAAATTGAGCGATCAGCCTGCCCAACGTGTGGATCGTGTTCAGGCATGTTTACGGCAAACTCCATGAATTGCTTAACAGAAGCGCTGGGATTATCTCAACCAGGAAATGGCTCATTACTTGCAACACATGCTGATCGTGAAACACTATTTATTAATGCGGGTAAGCGTATTGTTGAATTAACCAAGCGTTATTATGAAAAAGATGATGAATCGGCATTACCACGCAATATCGCCAAAAAAAAAGCCTTTGAAAATGCAATGATCTTAGATATTGCAATGGGTGGCTCGACAAATACGGTTCTGCATTTATTAGCAGCCGCCCAAGAAGGTGAGGTTGATTTCACTATGGAAGATATCGACAGACTTTCTCGCCAAGTACCTCATTTATGCAAAGTGGCACCAAGTACACAAAAATATCATATGGAAGATGTTCACCGTGCAGGTGGAGTTATGGGTATTTTAGGTGAATTAGACAGAGCCGGATTACTCAACCGCAATGTGAGTAATATCTTAGGATTAAGCTTGCCAGAAACGTTAGCGCAATATGATGTGATGTTAACACAAGATGAGCAAGTAAAATCAATGTTCCAAGCAGGCCCTGCAGGTATTCGTACAACAAAGGCTTTCTCTCAAAATTGTCGTTGGCCAACCTTAGATACTGATCGTGAAAACGGATGTATCCGTAGTAAAGAACATGCTTATAGCCAAGATGGTGGACTAGCGGTGTTATCTGGTAATTTAGCGGAAGATGGTTGTATTGTTAAAACTGCGGGAGTTGATGAAGATAATTTGATTTTTAGTGGCCCTGCAAAAGTATATGAAAGCCAAGATGATGCTGTAGAGGCCATTTTAGGTGGAAAAGTGGTTGCTGGCGATGTGGTGATTATTCGCTATGAAGGTCCTAAAGGTGGCCCTGGAATGCAAGAGATGTTGTATCCAACCTCTTATTTAAAATCAATGGGATTAGGGAAAGCTTGTGCACTTATCACTGACGGGCGTTTCTCTGGTGGAACATCTGGTTTATCTATCGGGCATGTTTCACCTGAAGCGGCAAATGGTGGCGTAATTGGTTTAGTGGAAGAAGGCGATATTGTTTCTATCAATATACCAACCCGTGAGATCGCATTAAAGGTAGATGATAAAACGTTATCTGTTCGTCGTGATGCACAAAATGCCCGTGGTGATAAAGCATGGACACCACAAAATAGACAGCGCCAAGTTTCGTTTGCCTTACGTGCTTACGCCTCTTTAGCTACTAGTGCTGATAAAGGTGCGGTGCGTGATAAATCTAAATTAGGGGGCTAAGAGATGGCAGCCTTTAGACCTTTAAATTCAGCGCCAAGTAGCGCTGAATATTTAAAAGCGGCGTTGAGCGCACCTGTTTATGAAGCCGCAATAGTAACTCCGCTTCAAGAGATGACAAAAATCTCTGAACGTTTAGAAAATACTATTTTAGTTAAGCGAGAAGACAGACAACCAGTTCATAGCTTTAAATTACGTGGTGCTTATACCATGATTGCGGGGCTGACTCCTGAGCAAAAAGCAAAAGGTGTCGTGACGGCGTCAGCGGGGAATCACGCTCAAGGTGTTGCGTTGTCAGCCAATCGAATGGGAGTAAAAGCACTCATTGTGATGCCAGTGGCAACAGCAGATATCAAAGTTGATGCTGTTCGACAATTTGGTGGGGAAGCGTTGCTTTATGGTGCTAATTTTGATGAAGCAAAAGCAAAGGCTATCGCGTTATCTGAAGAGATGGGATACACCTTTGTGCCACCATTTGATCATCCTGCTGTAATTGCAGGGCAAGCAACATTGGCGATGGAACTTTTACAACAAGATGTCCATCTTGATCGTATTTTTGTGCCAGTTGGTGGCGGTGGTTTAATTGCAGGTGTTGCCGTATTAATCAAACAGCTTATGCCAGAGATTAAGGTAATAGGCGTTGAAGCTGAAGAAGCGGCGTGTTTAAAAGCTGCTTTAGAAGCAGGACATCCCGTTGAATTAGCAAGAGTTGGATTATTTGCTGAGGGAGTTGCGGTTAAACGTATCGGTGATGAAACGTTCCGTTTATGCCAAAAATATGTTGATGATGTTATCACGGTTGATAGCGATGCAATTTGTGCCGCAGTAAAAGATTTATTTGAAGATGTACGTGCAATTGCAGAGCCTTCAGGTGCATTGGCATTAGCTGGGCTTAAAAAATACGTAGAAGAGCACCAAATCAAAGGTGAGCGTCTAGCACATGTTCTTTCTGGTGCAAATGTTAATTTTCATGGCTTACGCTATGTTTCTGAACGCTGTGAACTCGGTGAAAAACGTGAAGCGCTATTGGCGGTGACAATTCCTGAGCAGAAAGGGAGTTTCCTGCGTTTTTGTCAAATCTTAGGTCAGCGGGTTGTTACTGAGTTTAATTATCGTTATAGCGATGCTGATCCCGAAAATGCACGTATTTTTGTTGGTGTACGTTTAAGCCAAGGGCTACAAGAGCGTAAAGAAATTTTACGTGAACTCACGGTTGCAGGTTATCAAGTTGCTGATTTATCTGATGATGAAATGGCAAAACTGCATGTGCGTTATATGGTAGGTGGGCGTCCGAATAAACCACTTAAAGAGCGTCTATTTAGCTTCGAATTTCCAGAATCTCCGGGCGCTTTAATGAAGTTTCTAAAAACATTAGGGACTTACTGGAATATTACCTTATTCCATTATCGTAGCCATGGTACGGATTATGGACGTGTGCTGGTGGCATTTGAACTTCCTGAAACGGAAGGGCGTTTTGAGCGACATTTAGATGACTTAGGTTATGAGTATCATGACGAGACAGGAAACCCTTCTTTTCAATTATTCTTGTCACCGCAAACGGCAAGTTTAGTCGTGGAGTAATCGCCAAAAAGCACTGATAACAGGTTCTTGAAGGCGTTTGTGTAATGCGCAAACGCCCAATTCAAAAGGTTCTACCATTGAAATATTATCCAATGAAGAGATGCGATTACGCACAGGCTCAGGACAGTTATCAACGACAACCTGAGGGATAAGTGCAATACCACAGCCTAATGCAACCATTGAGACAATTGCTTCGTGTCCCGAAACCGTCGCATAAATCGAGGGATTATGGATACGATGGCGCTTAAACCATAGCGCGATCCGTTGTCGTGATGGACCATGTTCAGGAATGATAAACGGAATATTTAGCCAGTCTGGTTTTTCTTGCGTTGCAAGATGGCGAACATTACAAGGGAGTGCCGGTGCAATCAGTACTAAGGGGATTTCACCTATTTTTTCAAAACAGATATTTTCAGGAAGCTTTTCAGGTTTCCCTGCAATACCTAAATCTGCTTCATCAGATTGCACTTTATCGACCGCATCAGCCGCATCTCCTGTGGTGAGCTTTATTTCAACTAATGGATTTTCTGCACGAAAACGGTCAAGAATGGGTGGCAAATGGCTGTAAGCCGCTGTTACAGAACAAAACAGGCGTAACTCACCAGAAAGGCTGGGGCTATTTTGATTTAGCGTGTGCTTAAGTTGCTTATATTGCAACAAGGTTTGTTGGGCATAGCGCTTTAATTGTTCGCCAGCATCAGTAAGGGTGACTTGTCGGTTGTCACGTAAAAATAGGGGGTGGCCTAAGCTTTCTTCAAGACGTTGAATTTGACGAGAGAGCGTAGAAGGACTGACGTGCATCGCTTGTGCTGTCTTGGTGAAGTGACAACTTTCAGCTAAATGCAGGAAGAGTTTGAGATCACGAATATCCATTGCCAGCCACCTTAAGTGATAAAAAAGAACGTTGCATTTTTTGCAACACTATCTTGTAAATATATCAATTTAAGCAATGGCTTTCATCCCCTATAGTAAAGTCATGCAACACCTCACAGAAAGTGAGGATAATAATAGCAAACACATACACAACGATTTTGGAGTCTTCTATGACAAATTATTTTAATACATTGAATCTGCGTCAGCAGTTGTCGCAATTAGGTAAATGTCGCTTTATGTCACGTGAAGAATTTGCTGATGAAGCAAATTACCTGAAAGGCAAAAAAGTCGTTATTGTTGGTTGTGGCGCACAAGGCCTTAACCAAGGCTTAAATATGCGTGATTCAGGTTTGAATATCGCGTATGCCTTACGCCAAGAAGCGATTGATGAAAAACGTGCATCGTGGCGTCGTGCAACTGAAAATGGTTTTGAAGTCGGAACCTATGAAGCACTGATCCCTCAAGCAGATTTAGTTGTTAACTTAACGCCAGACAAACAGCACTCTGCTGTTGTTCAAGCTGTTCAACCGTTGATGAAATCAGGTGCAGCATTAGGTTACTCTCATGGTTTTAATATCGTTGAAGTTGGCGAAAAAATTCGTGATGACATCACCGTCGTGATGGTTGCACCAAAATGTCCAGGTACTGAAGTTCGTGAAGAATATAAGCGTGGTTTTGGTGTTCCAACACTGATTGCAGTTCACCCTGAAAATGATGCAAAAGGCGAAGGTATGGCCATTGCGAAAGCATGGGCGGCTGCAACAGGTGGTCATCGAGCTGGCGTTTTAGAGTCTTCTTTCGTTGCTGAAGTAAAATCAGATTTAATGGGTGAGCAAACTATTCTGTGCGGTATGTTACAAGCAGGCTCACTGTTATGTTACGACAAAATGGTTGCTGATGGCGTTGAGCCGGGATATGCAGGTAAGTTGCTGCAATTTGGTTGGGAAACCATTACAGAAGCCTTGAAGCAAGGTGGTATCACCTTGATGATGGACAGATTATCTAATCCGGCAAAAATGCGTGCCTATGCATTATCAGAACAATTGAAAGAGATCATGGCTCCGCTGTTTGCTAAACATATGGATGACATCATTTCAGGGAAATTCTCTGAGACAATGATGGCAGACTGGGCAAATAACGATAAAAACTTGCTGACATGGCGTGAAGAGACCGGAGCAAGTGCCTTTGAAAACTACCCTGAATATGAGGGAAAAATCAGCGAGCAAGAGTACTTTGATCACGGAGTATTAATGGTTGCAATGGTTAAAGCTGGTGTTGAATTAGCTTTTGATACGATGATTGAAGCAGGTATTTTTGCTGAATCAGCCTATTATGAATCACTGCATGAACTGCCATTAATCGCAAATACCATTGCTCGTAAGCGTTTATATGAAATGAATGTAGTTATCTCTGATACCGCAGAATATGGTAACTATCTGTTCTCATTCGCTGTTGTTCCTATGCTGAAAGAGTTTATGACAACATTACAATCTGGTGATTTAGCTAAAAAAGTTCAAGATAATGGAACAGATAACGCACAATTACGTGATATCAATGAAGCAATTCGCCAGCACCCAATTGAAGCAGTAGGTAAAACGTTGCGTGGGTATATGACGGATATGAAGAAGATAGCTGTTGCCAATTAATTTTCTGATTTTTCGTCACTCTTTACGCGATAAGTGCGTTGGCTTCGCTTGGTTACCCAAGTCACATACTTGTGTATGCTCCTTGGGATAACCTCCTTTGTCGCCTTCTTCTCACGTAAATAGCTTAGAAAAATAAGCGAAATAAGCGAAAAGTGAAGATTAAATTTTATTGAAAACCGTATTTCTTAATGGAATGCGGTTTTTTGTTTTTATAGTGTGAGGAAAATTGAAGGAGGGAATACTCAAGACTTTGAGCACTTTCTGCTACAATTATCCCCCCGTTATGTTCTTAGTTAATGAAGTTTGGAAAAAGTATGCGATTAAATCCCGGTCAGCAAAAAGCAGTAGAATATGTGTCAGGCCCTTGCTTGGTCTTGGCTGGCGCCGGGTCGGGTAAAACACGGGTTATTACCAATAAAATTGCACACCTTATTCGTCAATGCCAATACTCTGCAAAACAAATTGCAGCAGTTACCTTTACCAATAAAGCTGCGCGTGAAATGAAAGAGCGAGTTGCTCAAACATTAGGGCGTCAAGAAGCGAAAGGGTTGATGATCTCAACGTTCCATACACTGGGATTGGAAATTATTAAACGCGAATACAAAGCGTTAGGGATTAAAGCTAAATTTTCATTATTTGATGATCAAGACCAATCTGCGCTACTCAAAGAATTAACGGCGGATTTATTAGAAGAAGATAAAGACTTACTTTCTCAGTTAAAGAGCCAAATCTCTAACTGGAAAAACGATATGCTTACACCAGAACAAGCAATCGGAATGGCGAGATCGCAACAAGATCATACTTTTGCCGAATGCTTTCGACGTTATGAACAACATCTACGCAGTTGTAACGTACTCGACTTTGATGACTTAATTAGCCGACCAACCCTATTATTGCGTACAAATGAAGAAGTCAGAGAGCGCTGGCAAAGACGTATCCGTTATTTGCTGGTGGATGAATATCAAGATACCAATACAAGCCAGTATGAATTAGTAAAATGGCTGGTGGGTGAAAGGGCTCGTTTTACCGTTGTAGGTGATGATGACCAATCCATTTATTCATGGCGTGGTGCTCGTCCTCAAAATTTAGTGTTGTTACAAAAAGACTTTCCACAGCTCAATGTGATCAAACTTGAGCAAAATTACCGATCTTCAGGGCGTATTTTAAAATCAGCAAATATATTGATTGAAAATAACCCCCATGTTTTTGAAAAGCGCTTGTTTTCAGAATTAGGTTATGGTGATGAACTTCGAGTTTTAACCGCCAACAATGAAGAGCATGAAGCTGAACGTGTCGCGGGTGAGTTAATTGCTCATCACTTTATTAATAAAACTAATTATAAAGATTACGCGATACTCTATCGTGGTAACCATCAGTCTCGTATTTTTGAAAAATATCTGATGCAAAATCGTATTCCTTATCGTATTTCGGGGGAAACCTCCTTTTTTTCACGAGAAGAAATAAAAG
The DNA here is from genome assembly GCF_016239305.1 of Proteus vulgaris. Classification (GTDB taxonomy): domain Bacteria; phylum Pseudomonadota; class Gammaproteobacteria; order Enterobacterales; family Enterobacteriaceae; genus Proteus; species Proteus vulgaris_C. The sequence continues at coordinate 14,202 of NZ_JAEHOQ010000029.1, forward strand.
ATATTCTTGCTTATTTGCGAATCATTACTAATCCTGATGATGATGCGGCATTTTTACGTATTGTGAATAAACCTCGCCGTGAAATTGGACCGATGACAATCCAAAAATTAGGCGAATGGGCAAAAGTTCGAGATAAAAGCTTATATAATGCCTGCTTTGACTTAGGATTAAGTCAAACGCTAACGGGACGGGGCTTAAATTCATTACAAGCATTCTCACAATGGATGTCACGTATAGTGCAAAAATCAGAACGAGAGCCACTGCTGGCTGTGCGTGATTTATTGCATGAAATAGATTATGAAAGTTGGTTATATGAAACCTCAAGTAGTGCAAAAGCTGCGGAAATGAGGATGAAAAATATTAATCAGCTATTCTCATGGATGAGTGAAATGCTAGAAGGTGATGAATTACATGAACCTATGACGCTTTCTCAGGTGGTTAACCGCTTTACCTTGCGCGATATGATGGAGCGTGGTGAAACAGAAGAAGAGCTAGATCAAGTTCAATTAATGACATTACATGCCTCTAAAGGCCTTGAATTTCCACATGTGTTTTTAGTGGGAATGGAAGAGGGGATATTACCTCATCAAAGCAGTATCGACGAAGATAATGTTGAAGAAGAGCGACGCCTTGCTTATGTGGGCATTACTCGTGCACAAAAAACACTCACGTTTACATTATGCAAAGAAAGACGCCAATATGGTGAATTAATTCGACCAGATCCAAGTCGTTTTCTGTATGAATTACCTCAAGATGATTTAAATTGGGATACTAATAAAAAGAAAGTGTTGAGTGCAGAAGAGAAGCAAGAAAAAGGACAAAAAGGTGTGGCGGGATTAAGAGCAATGCTAGCAAAGCATAAACCTGAATAAGTTATTTGTTATTAAAACTAACCCCTTGGCATATAAATGTACAAGGGGTTTTTATTTTTTGTATAAGTAAAAAAGTTAACTTATACGAGAGCTATTTTGTTCTTCAATCATTAAAGACCAATGTACATAACTCTGTAGTTGGATCTCTTCTTGGAGATTTTCAGCACGTAATGGATGCTCATTAAGCCACTGATAAGGCAGGGTAATAATGAGTGTTTCGCCCTCAGTACGTAATCGTAATGCAGGAAGTGTATCATCGCGACGACGGCTGGCAAAAATAATAGCTAATCGTAGTAGACGCACTAATTGATTGGCTTGATTTATCGGCAATGCATTTTGATGATTAAGAGGGGCAAGATCGATAATTCCCATTTGATTTCTTAATAACGAGGCCAATAAGCGTCGTTGCGCTGGCGTGTATCCAGGTAAATCAAGATGAGAAAGTAGATAGCTTGCATGTGACGGTGCTTGACGAAAATCGACACTGAGCCCAATTTCATGCAGTGCACTGGCACTATTAAGTAATTCACGACAGCGATTATCTAACTGCCAACTTTTACTGACTTGAATAAAAAAATGTTCAGCCAGTTGTTGTACGCGGTGTGCTTGCTCAATATCAATTTGAAAACGACGTTGGATATTGCGAAGGGTGCGTTGGCGAATATCTTGCTCAATAGGTAAGTGCAACATGCCATAAACTAACCCTTCTCTTAATGCGCCTCCTGCAAGGATCATATTTTCAATGTGCAAGGTTTCAAATATGGCGATCAAAATAGCAAGCCCACTTGGAAACACTAAGGCTCGCTCAAAAGTAAGCCCTTCAATTTCCAATTCTTCCAACTTTCCACATTCAATGGCTTTATGTTTAAGTCGTTCCAGCTTAGGCAAGGTAATTAATTCATCCATTCCTTGCGCAATCATGATTTCTTGCAGTGCTTGAACAGTGCCTGATGCACCCACGCAGACTTGCCAGCCTTGTTGAAGTAATTTCTCTGCAACAGGGGCGAGTATCGCTTTCGCCGCATTTTGTGCTTTGGCAAAATTTTCTTGAGTGAGGGTACGGTCAGTAAAATAGCGCTCTAGCCAAGTCACGCAACCCATGCTTAGGCTCATCAATTGCGTCGTTTTAGCGCCAGTGCCTGTCACTAACTCTGTGCTTCCACCGCCAATATCCACCACTAAACGTTGTTCTGCACCTCCAGTGGTATGCGCAACACCACGGTAGATAAGGCGTGCTTCTTCCTCACCACTAATGACATGGATCGTATTACCCAGTATTTTTGACGCTTTAGCGACAAAAATGTCTGCATTTTTAGCAATACGTAATGTGGCTGTCGCGACGACTTTGATTTGTTCTGCTGGAATATCACGCAGATATTCAGAAAACAGTCGTAAACATTGCCAACCGCGTTCCATTGCCTGTTCTGACAATTCATTTTCACTGTTTAGGCCCGCAGCTAGTCGAACTTTACGTTTCACGCGGAAAAGTACTTGTATTGATCCCGCAATTTCTCGAACAACTAACATATGAAAACTGTTAGAACCTAAATCAATAGCAGCATAAAGTGATGAAGATTTCAGCATAATTTATGGATGACTCGGGCGTTTATTTCGGTTGTTACGTTGAGTATTATTTCCTCTGTTTCGCGACGGCGCATTATTGCGACGAGGCTGACCTTGGCGAGGACGGTGACGACGTTTAGGTTCAGGAAGATCTGTCAATAACGCATCACTATTATATTTACTCACAGGAATAGCATGTTGAATATAGGTCTCAATTGCAGGTAAATTTAGAGCATATTCTTCACACGCAAGACTGATTGAATTACCACTATTACCCGCACGTCCGGTTCTACCGATGCGGTGAACATAATCTTCACAATCATCAGGTAAATCATAGTTAAAAACATGCGTTACAGATGGAATATGAAGACCTCTAGCTGCAACATCAGTGGCAACCAGAATATCAATATTACCTTGGGTAAAATCTTCTAAAATACGCAGACGTTTTTTTTGCGGAACATCACCTGTCAATAAACCAACGCGGTGTCCATCGGCAGCGAGGTGTGCCCAAATGTCGTCACAGCGATGTTTTGTATTGGCGAAGATGATACAGCGATCAGGCCATTCTTCTTCAATTAACGTTTGGAGAAGACGCATTTTCTCTTCATTCGAAGGATAAAAAAGCTCTTCTTTTATACTAAAACCTGTTTTTTGTTCAGGCTCAACTTCAACGTATTCAGGGTTATTCATTTGTTCAAAGGCAAGTTCTCTTACACGGTAAGATAGTGTTGCAGAGAACAACATATTCATACGCTCAGCCGCAACTGGCATACGACGGAAGATCCAACGAATATCTTTAATAAAGCCGAGATCGTACATTCTATCCGCTTCATCAAGTACCACAACTTGAATTGCGCTAAGATTAATATGACCTTGCTTAACGTAGTCAATTAAGCGTCCAGTTGTGCCAATAACAATATCGACACCATTACTTAATACTTTTAGTTGTTCATCATAGCCGTCGCCACCATAGGCGAGACCCATTTTAATCCCTGTGTTTTGCGCAAGCTCTTTAGCATCAGAATAAATCTGCACGGCTAATTCGCGTGTTGGCGCCATAATAAGGGCACGAGGTTGATTCGTTTCATGCCCTTCTTTTGCAGGGTGTGTTAAAAGATAATGAAACGTTGAGGTTAAAAACGCCAACGTTTTTCCTGTTCCTGTTTGGGCTTGCCCGGCAATGTCTTGACCTTTCACAGTGATAGGTAACGTCAATGCCTGAATTTGTGTACAATAAGAGAACCCTTTTTTCTCAAGGGCTTCTATCACTTTTGGATGCAAGGCGAAGTCGGAAAACTTCTTTTCTGTCAAATATGTTTTGCTCATAATGTAATAGAATATCAGTTATGGGTTGCATTACAAAAGTTTATCCGCTGAAATGCAGACAGACTTTTGTTATTTAATGTTACACTGGTACGGTCAATATTATTCTTTGGAGTAGAACAATGAGCGATAAAATCCTTCACTTATCTGACAGCAAATTCGATGCTGATGTATTAAATGCAACCGGCCCCGTGCTCGTTGATTTCTGGGCTGAATGGTGTGGCCCATGTAAAATGATTGCTCCTATTCTAGATGAAGTTGCAACAGAATACGCTGGTAAATTAACAGTTGCGAAGCTAAACATCGATCAAAACCCGCTGACAGCACCAAAATTTGGTATTCGCGGTATACCTACACTGATTTTATTCAAAAACGGTGAAGTAGCGGCAACTAAAGTTGGTGCATTGTCAAAAACTCAACTAAAAGAGTTTTTAGACGAAAATATCTAATTTGATTTAGATATCAAAAATAAAGTAGGACGTTTAGACCTTGTCAGTATTTCTGTTATTGACCGCTAGACGTCCGCTTCGAAGCGTGATAAGTTAGCGCTACTTACTTACATAATATATCGGATCTTCTTGTCAATATGATTAGACATGATTAAATAAGTCTGAGATATTGAATATCAAGCGTGCAAAGTAATAGAATTGAATAACATGATATGATATTTAATCTAATATGATATTTAATATAAGTAATCTGAATTCATCTAACCAGTCAAGTTGCCTTAGAATAATCTATAGTATTCAGGGAATATAAATTTTTCCGAGTATGTTCCTAACCCATAAGTTGAAAGTACACTCATGGCATTGCGATAATGAATGTCACTTCTCTGGGGATAAAGCAGACTGGTCTAATAGTATTAATACTCTCTAACATTACCATTTTAGTTATACCCTTATGTTAGAAAGTTATAATCTGTAATTTTACACATGACGAAACTGACAGCGATTCGCTGTTATACTATTCACGTTCATAGTTCGAGAGTTACCCCGAGTTATTAAGAACCCACCATTATGAATCTTACCGAATTAAAAAATACGCCGGTATCAGAACTGATAGCACTTGGCGAAAATATGGGGCTAGAGAACCTGGCTCGAATGAGAAAGCAAGACATTATTTTCTCTATCTTGAAGCAACACGCGAAAAGTGGAGAAGATATTTTCGGTGACGGTGTGCTGGAAATATTGCAGGATGGCTTTGGCTTCCTACGTTCCGCAGACAGTTCCTACCTTGCTGGTCCCGATGATATCTACGTTTCTCCAAGTCAAATTCGCCGTTTTAACCTTCGCACTGGTGACACCATCGCAGGTAAAATCCGTCCTCCTAAAGAAGGTGAACGCTATTTTGCCCTCCTAAAAGTTAATGAAGTTAACTTTGATAAACCAGAAAATGCCCGCAGTAAAATCCTCTTTGAAAACTTAACACCTTTACATGCTAATAATCGTTTACGCATGGAACGTGGTAATGGTTCAACAGAAGACTTAACCGCGCGTGTTCTTGACTTAGCGGCACCAATTGGTCGTGGTCAGCGTGGTCTTATCGTTGCTCCACCAAAAGCAGGTAAAACAATGTTGCTGCAAAATATCGCAGCAAATATTGCTCATAACTACCCTGATTGCGTATTGATGGTACTTCTGATTGATGAACGTCCAGAAGAAGTAACCGAGATGCAACGCTTGGTAAAAGGTGAAGTTATCGCATCGACCTTTGATGAACCAGCTTCTCGCCACGTACAAGTTGCAGAGATGGTCATTGAAAAAGCAAAACGCTTAGTTGAGCATAAAAAAGACGTTATCATCCTGTTAGACTCTATTACTCGTTTAGCACGTGCTTATAACACTGTGGTACCTTCATCAGGTAAAGTGTTAACTGGTGGTGTGGATGCAAACGCATTGCATCGTCCTAAACGTTTCTTCGGTGCAGCGCGAAATGTTGAAGAAGGTGGTAGTTTAACTATCATTGCAACAGCGCTCGTTGATACTGGTTCTAAAATGGACGAAGTTATCTACGAAGAATTTAAGGGTACAGGTAACATGGAATTACACCTGTCTCGTAAAATCGCTGAAAAACGTGTTTTCCCAGCGATCGATTATAATCGTTCTGGTACACGTAAAGAAGAATTGCTGACGACTCAAGATGAGTTACAAAAAATGTGGATCCTGCGTAAGATTATTCATCCAATGGGTGAAATCGATGCAATGGAATTCCTCATTAATAAATTAGCGATGACGAAGACAAATGAAGAGTTCTTTGACTTTATGAAACGCTCATAGCATTTATTAACAAAGTGGCTAAGCTAATAACAACATTAAAATATTAAAAGAGTGTGCTCTGTTACAGAATAAGTAATATCCCCTCAATTTATATGCCGTTAAGCTCGTTTACTTTGTTAGAATGACGATATGATAAAAACGCCACACTATTGTGGCGTTTTTTGTTTTTATTTTTTATGGGTGTAATTAAATTTTGAGTGCAGTATTTTAGCGAGAAGTTGGTATATATATTGCATGTTTTAGTAATTGATAAAAATAGCGATGGCATCAATAAAAATAGTTAAGGAAAACTTATAATTGATGAAGGGTGGTGGGTTTTGAATAAACTCGTCGTGGTGGAGCTGGAAAAAGAATAAAAACACATGGAAGGGTAAAATAACCAGCTATATTTATTATAGAGAACAGTACTGTGGATATACTAAAAATGAGCACAAGCGTTTTTTATGTGTTCTTATTTTCTTTCGCATTTTTATTCTTGGCTCGTAAAATTGCAAAAAAAATAGGACTCGTGGATAAACCGAATTATCGTAAAAAACATCATGGATTGATCCCTCTTGTGGGTGGGATTTCAGTCTATTTTGGTATTGTTTTCGCATTTTATATTTCAGATATCTACATTCCTCATAAGGAATTGTATCTGGCATGTGCGGGACTTCTTGTTTTTATCGGTGCGTTAGATGATCGTTTCGATATTAGTGTCAAAATAAGAGCAACAATCCAAGCATTTGTTGGGATCGTGATGATGGTGGGGGCAGGATTAAAACTGGACACACTAGGTCATGCTTTTGGTCCTTGGGAAATGCATTTAGGGCCTTTTGGTTACATTGTGACACTTTTTGCTGTTTGGGCAGCAATAAATGCCTTCAATATGGTTGATGGTATTGATGGATTATTAGGTGGTCTCTCTTGTGTTTCTTTTGGCGCGTTAGGCATTTTGTTATATCAAAGTGGTAATTCTGCACTCGCATTCTGGTGTTTCTCATTTATTGCCGCAATTTTGCCTTATATCCTTTTAAATCTAGGGGTTTGCGGTAAAAAATTCAAAGTCTTTATGGGGGATGCAGGTAGTACCCTTATCGGGTTTACCATTATTTGGCTATTAGTTGCATCAACACAGACTCAGCCTCGTCCTGTAAAAGCAGTCACTGCATTATGGATAATTGCTATTCCTCTTATGGATATGGTGGCAATTATGTACCGCCGTTTACGTAAAGGGATGAGCCCTTTCTCACCAGACCGTCAACATATTCATCATTTGATTATGCGTGCAGGTTTTACCTCTCGCCAAGCCTTTATTTTAATCACGGTGGCTGCAGCACTTTTAGCCGCGATTGGTATTATCGGTCAAAACCTATCATTTGTCCCTGAATGGTTCATGTTGGCATTATTCTTGCTTGCATTTGTTATGTATGGTTATTGCATTAAACGCGCGTGGCGAGTCGCTCGTTTTATTAAACGACATAAGCGTCGCTTACGTAGAGCAACACAACAGCATTAATATAAGCAGAGGTTTTTTAACGTGATGAACTCGGAAAATAACGCCTCCCGACAGGGTAATCAGCCAGATAACGAACTCGATATTCGAGGTCTTTGTTGTGCGCTTTGGTCAGGAAAAAGCTGGATTATAGGGTTCGCTCTGCTTTTTGCTGTGATTGCACTTGGGGCATCTTATTTGATGCAACCTAAATGGAGTGCAATCGCAATGACAGAGAAACCAACGATAAATAACTTAGGCAGTTATTATTCGCAATCTCAGTTTTTACGTAATCTTGATACACAAATTAATCCATCAGCGCAAACTCCAGCCTTAAGTATTCCTGATGAAGCTTATCAAGAGTTTGTTACACAAATTGCTGCTTTTGATACCCGTCGTGAGTTTTGGCTACAAACGGATTATTTCAAACAACGCAAAGAAAGTGATGAGCAAGCTAATGCTGCGTTATTGGATGAGTTAATTAACAATATTCAATTTACGCCTTCTGATGAGAAAAAGTTGGTTAATGATCAATTAAGACTCATTGCCGAATCCTCAAAAGAGGCGAGCCAATTATTAAATGAGTATATTGCTTTCGCTAATAAAAGAGCATCTACTCATCTTAATGATGAAGTGATAACCGCATGGGCAACAAGAACACAGTCAATGAAAGCGTTAGTTAAACGCCAAGAAATGGCGGCTCAAGCGGCTTATCAACGTCAAATTAACTTATTAGAGCAATCAATAAAAGTTGCTGAGAAACAAGGTATTTCTCAAAAACAGACATCTATTGCGATTGATGAGTTACCTGACTCTAAATTATTCCTGCTAGGTGTTCCTCTATTGCAATCGCAGCTAGAAACTTTAGTGGCAACAGGTGCTGATTTTGATAGTGATTATGATCAAAATACAGCAATGTTAGCGACCCTCGCTGTGGGGGCAAAATTGCAAGATAACTTCCAAACTTACCGTTTCTTACGTACTCCTGAAGATCCTGTAAAACGTGATAGTCCTCGCCGTGCCTTTATGATGGTGCTTTGGGGAGCAATTGGCGTATTAGCAGGTGCAGGTGTTGCATTAGTAAGACGTAGCTCATTAAAAAAATAATAATTATTAAATTTTGTCATTGATGACAATAACGAGACATCAGGTGTTTCGGCACCTGGTGTATTGAGTATAAGGGCATATTGCTTTCCCAAAAATAAGCGATATAACAACGAAGAAAAGAGAGCCACTGTGAAAGTGTTGACTGTTTTTGGCACACGCCCTGAAGCGATAAAAATGGCACCTTTAGTGCACGCTTTAGCAAATGATGATTCGTTTGAAGCGAAGGTATGTGTTACGGCCCAACATCGAGAAATGCTTGATCAGGTATTAAATCTTTTTGAGATCAAACCAGATTATGATCTCAATATTATGAAACCAGGACAAGATTTAACGGATATTACCTGTCGTATTTTAGAAGGGTTAAAACCGGTATTAGCATCATTCCAACCTGATGTTGTTTTGGTGCATGGTGATACAACGACAACCATGGCAGCAAGTTTAGCCGCATTTTATCAACGAATTCCAGTTGGCCATGTGGAAGCAGGGTTGCGTACAGGCAATCTTTATTCACCGTGGCCAGAAGAAGCCAATCGTACTATTGCAGGGCATCTTGCCATGTATCATTTCGCACCAACAGAGACAGCAAAATTAAATCTGGTACGAGAAGCGGTTGCAGATAAAAATATTTTTGTTACTGGAAATACTGTTATTGATGCGTTGTTTTGGGTGAGTGATAGAGTGATGGGCAATCAAACACTCTTAAATGAACTCGCTGTAAACTATCCTTTTATTCAGCCAAATAAAAAAATGATCCTTGTGACGGGGCATCGTCGCGAAAGCTTTGGTGGTGGTTTCGAACGTATTTGCCAAGCATTAGCTGAAATCGCATTAGCACATCCTGATGTTGAAGTTGTCTATCCTGTTCACTTAAACCCAAATGTGAGTGAGCCTGTTCAACGTATTCTTCACGGTATTGACAACATTAAACTAATACAGCCACAAGATTATCTCCCCTTTGTTTATTTAATGAATCATGCTTACCTTATTTTAACCGACTCTGGTGGGATCCAAGAAGAAGCGCCTTCATTAGGTAAGCCCGTTTTGGTAATGCGAGACACAACAGAGCGCCCAGAAGCGGTTGAAGCCGGCTCTGTTCGTTTAGTGGGAACCGACACCAAACGTATTGTTAGCGAAGTAACCTCTTTATTGACAGACGAAAACGCGTATCACCAAATGAGTAAGGCGACAAACCCTTATGGTGATGGACATGCCTGCCAACGTATTCTTGAAGCATTGAAAAAAAATCAGGTGACATTATGAGTTTTGAAACTATTTCTGTTATCGGCCTCGGCTACATTGGTTTACCTACAGCGGCAGCTTTTGCCTCTCGTAAAAAAAGCGTCATCGGTGTTGATGTTAATCAGCATGCAGTTGATACAATTAATAAAGGTCAAATTCACATTGTTGAACCTGATCTCGATAAAGTTGTAAAACAAGCCGTTGAAGAGGGGCACTTAAAAGCCTACACCACGCCACAGCCAGCAGATGCTTACCTTATTGCGGTACCAACACCTTTTAAAGGTGAGCATGAGCCTGATTTGGCTTATGTTGAATCAGCCGCACGCTCTATTGCACCTGTACTGAAAAAGGGCGACCTTATTATTTTAGAATCGACGTCACCGGTTGGTTCTACTGAACAAATGGCACAGTGGTTAGCAGAAGCTCGCCCAGATTTAACGTTCCCTCATCAAGACGGTGAAGAAGCAGATATCGATATTGCTTATTGTCCTGAACGTGTATTACCTGGTCAGGTCATGATTGAGCTTATTCGCAATGACCGAGTTGTTGGTGGGATGAACCGTAAATCCTCAGAGCGTGCGAGTGAGTTATACAAAATTTTCCTTGAAGGTGAATGTGTTATCACCAATGCGCGTACCGCAGAAATGTGTAAGCTAACGGAAAATAGTTTCCGTGATGTTAATATTGCATTTGCTAATGAATTATCGCTGATCTGCGCTGACCAAGATATCAATGTGTGGGAGCTAATTAGCTTGGCAAACCGCCACCCACGCGTCAATATTTTACAACCAGGCCCCGGCGTTGGTGGACACTGTATCGCAGTTGACCCTTGGTTTATCGTGTCACAAAATCCAAAACAATCTCGTTTAATTCACACTGCGCGTTTAGTCAATGATGGCAAACCAGTGTGGGTTATTGATCAAGTGAAAGCTGCGGTTGCTGATTGTCTTACCGAAACGGGTAAACGTGCTAACGAAATTAAAATAGCCTGCTTTGGTTTAGCCTTTAAACCTAATATTGATGATTTACGTGAAAGCCCAGCCATGAACATCACTAAACAAGTGGCAGATTGGCACAGTGGTACGACATGGGCTGTTGAACCTAATATTCATGAGTTGCCAACAAAACTGAAAGGGATCACTGAATTAGTGTCAACTGAACAAGCATTAAAAGATGCTGATATTGTATTAATGCTCGTTGATCATCAACAATTTAAAGCGATCCCAGGTAGTAAAGTCACTCAAAAATGGATTGTAGATACTAAAGGAGTATGGCGTTGAAACGCATTCTAGTTACAGGTGGAGCCGGTTTTATCGGCTCTGCTGTTGTTCGACATATTATTGAAAACACCAATGACAGCGTTGTTGTGGTGGATAAGCTGACTTATGCTGGTAATTTAGAGTCACTAGCGACAGTGGCTAACAGTGAACGCTATGCCTTTGAGCAGGTTGATATCTGTGATAGATCAGAGCTTGACCGCTTATTTGCTCAATATCAGCCAGATGTTGTGATGCACTTAGCCGCTGAAAGCCATGTTGACCGTTCTATTGATGGTCCTGCCGCGTTTATTGAAACCAATATTGTCGGTACTTACACATTACTGGAAGCCACTCGTCATTATTGGCAGGTACTCTCTGAAGATAAGAGAACAGCATTTCGCTTTCACCATATCTCAACAGATGAAGTGTATGGCGATCTAGAAGGTACAGATGATTTCTTTACTGAAACTACACCTTATGCGCCAAGTAGCCCTTATTCTGCTTCTAAAGCATCAAGTGACCATTTAGTACGTGCATGGCTACGGACTTATGGCTTACCTACAGTGATCACAAACTGTTCAAATAACTATGGTCCTTACCACTTCCCTGAAAAATTAATTCCTTTAATTATTTTAAATGCGATTTCAGGAAAGCCATTGCCTGTCTATGGAAAAGGTGAGCAAATTCGTGATTGGCTCTATGTTGAAGATCATGCTCGAGCACTCTATTTAGTCGCAACAACAGCAACACCAGGTAAAACCTACAATATTGGTGGCCATAATGAGCGCCGTAATATTGATGTTGTTAAAACAATTTGTGCGCTATTAGAAGAGTTATATCCAGCAAAACCTGAAGGTGTTGCTCAGTATATTGATTTAATTACATATGTAAAAGATAGACCTGGTCATGATCTGCGTTATGCCATTGATGCTGCGAAAATTGAAACTGAATTAGGTTGGAAGCCCGAAGAGACATTTGAATCAGGTATTCGTAAAACTGTTTTGTGGTACTTAAATAACGAAACATGGTGGAAACGCGTACTTGATGGCTCTTATGCTGGTGAACGTTTAGGGCTTGGAAACTGATTAAGTAAAAGGATAAATGATGAAAGGTATTATTTTAGCGGGTGGCTCTGGTACACGACTACATCCGATAACCAAAGGGGTATCGAAACAGTTGTTGCCTATCTATGATAAGCCCATGATCTATTATCCGCTTTCAGTTCTGATGCTTGCTGGTATTCGAGATATTTTGATCATCACAACACCTGATGACATGACCTCATTCCAACGTTTATTAGGTGATGGTTCTGCATTTGGTGTTCATCTTCAATATAAAATTCAACCATCGCCAGATGGTTTAGCTCAAGCGTTTATTTTAGGCGAAGAATTTATTGGTGATGATCATTGCTGTTTAGTGTTAGGCGATAATATCTATTTTGGTCAAGGATTTAGTCCAAAACTAAAACAAGTTGCTCAACGCGAACGAGGAGCGACAGTCTTTGGTTATCAAGTGATGGATCCTGAACGATTTGGTGTTGTTGAATTTGACGATAATTTCAAAGTATTGTCGATTGAAGAAAAACCGGAACAACCTAAATCTAATTGGGCAGTAACCGGGCTTTACTTCTATGATAGCCGTGTGGTTGATTTTGCTAAAAAAGTAAAACCTTCTATTCGTGGTGAACTAGAAATTACCTCTATTAATCAGATGTATCTCGAGTGTGGCGAGCTTAATGTTGAACTGTTAGGGCGTGGTTTTGCATGGTTAGATACCGGCACTCACGACAGTTTAATTGAAGCCAGTACTTTCGTTCAAACAGTTGAAAAGCGCCAAGGATTTAAAGTGGCGTGTCTTGAAGAGATTGCTTGGCGTAATGGATGGCTCAATGATGACCAAGTAAGAGAGAGTGCAAAATCACTGTCTAAAACGGGTTATGGTCGCTATCTATTGGATTTATTACATGTCCGTCCTCGCCAATATTAATTATCTTGAGTGGGAAAGTGAATTTTTCTCACTCAAAACGGGGCGTCTTGAGTTTGATGCTCACGCGCCTGTATTAACAGATAAACAGCTTGATGCATTTGCTCTGATTCAAGCTAAAGTCGCATCTCATGAGCTTTCACTCATCGATAAACTCAGTCAATTAGGTTTTCAATTTGCGGAAGGTGAAATTGATTTTAAACTTCCAATTGGCATAGAAAATGCTTGTAAGAAAGCGCCTGAATTATGTTTTAGAAAGGCCAATGATGCTGATATTAATTTACTGATGGAAACTGCATCAGAGGCTTTTGTACAAAGTCGTTTTCGAGCACCTTGGTATCAAGAAGACGATAGCAGTCGTTTTTATGCATTATGGGTTAAAAAAGCGGTACTAGGTACGTTCGATGATATCTGCTTACTGACTTATGATATTGAAAATAACATGAGTGGCTTTGTCACTTTACGTCGTCTATCTGAAAGTGAAGCAAGAGTGGGGTTACTTGCGGTAATGCCCAATAGAACAGGACAAGGCATTGGTAAACAACTGATGTCGGTCGCGAAGCTTTGGTGTCAACAGCAAGGTATTTCAACCCTATATGTTGCAACACAAATCAGCAATATTGCAGCTTCGCGTTTATACACACACAGTGGTGGCTTAATAGAGAGCACCACTTATTGGTTATACAGGGGATAATATGATTCCGTTTAATAAACCACCCGTTGTCGGCACCGAATTAGAATATATGAAACAAGCCATGGAAAGTGGCAAGCTCTGTGGTGATGGCAATTTCACAAAAAAATGTGAAAAGTGGTTAGAAGAACAATTTCATTGTCATAAAACGCTGTTAACGCCATCTTGTACTGCATCGCTTGAAATGGCCGCTATCTTATTAGATATCAAGCCAGGTGATGAAGTCATTATGCCGAGCTTTACCTTTGTTTCGACCTCTAATGCGTTTGTATTACGTGGAGCAACCATTGTTTTTGTTGATATTCGTCCAGATACTATGAATATCGATGAAACAAAAATTGAAGTGGCAATTACAGACAAAACTCGTGCTATCGTGCCTGTTCATTATGCGGGTGTTGCGTGTGAAATGGACACGATTATGGCTATTGCGAAAAGACATAATCTGTTTGTTATCGAAGATGCGGCGCAAGGTGTCATGTCAACTTACAAAGGTAAGGCATTAGGCACTATTGGTCATATTGGTTGCTATAGCTTCCATGAAACTAAAAACTATTCATCAGGTGGCGAAGGTGGTGCAACGCTCATTAATGATCCTGATTTAATCAATCGCGCAGAAGTTATCCGTGAAAAAGGCACTAATCGTAGCCAATTTTTCCGTGGGCAAGTCGATAAATACACTTGGCGTGATATTGGTTCTAGTTACTTAATGTCAGATTTACAGGCGGCTTATTTATGGGCACAGCTTGAAGAAGCCGAAAAGATTAATGAACGTCGCTTAGCGTTTTGGCAAATTTACTATGATGCATTGACGCCATTAGCAGAGAAAGGTTTATTAGCGCTTCCAATCGTTCCTGAAGGATTAGAACACAATGCACATATGTTCTATATCAAACTGAACGATATTGAGCAACGTACTGCGTTTAATGACTATATGAAAGCGCACGATGTTTTAACTGTCTTTCACTATGTGTCATTGCATACCAGTCCAGCCGGTATGAAATTTGGTCGTTTCGATGGTGAAGATATTTTCACTACACAAGAAAGTGAGCGTTTAGTGCGTTTACCTATGTTCTACAATATGACAGAAGAAGAACAGCAAACCGTTATTGGCCATATTCGCGATTTCTTTGCTTAATTATGTCATTAGCCAAAGCATCAATTTGGACAGCGGGATCAACCCTGATAAAAATCGGGGCTGGTCTGCTTGTCGTCAAGTTACTCGCTGTCTCCTTTGGTCCTTCTGGTGTGGGATTAGCGGGTAACTTTCGTCAATTAATTACCGTACTTGGCGTATTATCTGGTGCGGGAATTTTTAATGGTGTGACGAAATTAATTGCACAATATCAAGATGATGACATCCAACGCAAAAAAGTGTTGGGTACTTCATCATCCATGATTTTGTTGTTTTCTACACTATTAGCTATTTTATTTCTTCTTTTTTCCGCCCCCATTAGCCAAGTGTTATTTGGTGATGATTATCATCAATATCAGGATGTTGTAAGAGCCGTTGCTTTTATTCAAATGGGGATAGCGTATAGCAACTATTTTCTGGCCATATTAAAAGGTTATCGAGATGCCACAGGTAATGCCTTATCAGTGATCGCGGGTAGCATTATTGGTGTTGTTGCTTATTATTTATGCTATTTATTTGCGGGTTATCACGGTGCGTTGATCGGGCTAGCATTAGTCCCTGCGCTGATCTTATTTCCTGCTACAGTAATAGTATTAAAACGTAAACGGTTTGCGTTAAGTGAGCTTAAACCTCGTTGGGATAAGGCAATTGCAAGCCATCTTGGTAAATTTACTATTATGGCGATACTGACATCGATTACGTTGCCAGTCGCTTATATCATGATGCGTAATCTACTTGCTGAGCACTATAGCTGGGATGATGTTGGTATTTGGCAAGGTGTAACAAGCATTTCAGATGCTTACTTGCAGTTTATTACCGCCTCTTTTTCTGTTTATTTGTTGCCAACACTCTCTCGATTAACGCAAAAGAGTGACATTACCAAAGAGATCGTGAAATCGCTGAAGTTTGTACTTCCTGCGGTTGCCGTTGCTAGTTTTATGGTGTGGTTATTGCGTGACTTTGCGATTTGGTTACTGTTTTCAGATAAATTTGTCGCTATGCGTGATTTATTTGCATGGCAACTTGTCGGTGATGTTTTAAAAGTAGGCGCCTATGTCTTTGGCTATTTGGTCATTGCAAAAGCGGCACTACGTTTTTATATCCTTACAGAAGTAAGTCAATTTGCTTTACTAACACTATTTTCCCGTTGGCTTATTCCTGAACATGGCGCACTTGGTGCTACTCAAGCCTATATGGCAACGTATATTATTTACTTCCTTCTCTGTAGTTCTGTTTTCGTGATTTATTGCAGGCGCAAATGACAACTTTGATTTACGTACTAGGTTCAGACATTGTGCATCATAACAACACAATGTTACGGTTTTTTAACGACCACCTCGTCACTGAGGCGGGATTAACGTATAAACCTCGTTTTATCGTTGCCAGTAAAGATACTTCACTGCAAGAAAGCTACCCAGCTTTAGACATTGAGTGTTTAGCGGATAAAAAGCAGGTTGCGCAGAGAGTGATTACATTGGCAAAGGCCGATACTCACCAACGGTTTCTTTTTTTAGGCCAATTTAATGCCCCGATTTGGCTGGCATTACTGTCAGGTAAAATTAAGCGTCATCAGTTTTGGTGGCATATTTGGGGGGCTGATCTGTATCAGGATTCTAAGCAACTCAAATTTAGACTGTTTTATCTTCTCCGCAAGTTGGCACAAAAACGGGTAGGGCGAGTGTTTGGTACACGAGGTGATCTTAATTACTTCGCGCAGTTTAATGTTAATATTCCAGCAAGTTTGCTCTATTTTCCAACAAGAATGGATCCCGCACTGACGGTGACAGAAAAGTCATCTATTGATGCGCAGCAAATCACTATTATTGTCGGAAACTCAGGGGACAGGTCAAATCGCCATATCGAAGCATTACAATCGATAGCAGAACAATATGGAACGCGTGCAAAAGTGATTATCCCAATGGGATATCCTGATAATAATGACGCATATATTGATGAGGTCTCTCACGCTGTTAATCAGTTACTTCCTGATAATCAGGTTGAAATTTTACGTGATAAACTGGCATTTGATGATTATTTAACCTTATTAAAAACATGTGATTTAGGCTATTTCATTTTTCATCGCCAACAAGGTATTGGTACGCTTTGCCTACTTATCCAATTTGCGATCCCTTTTGTTATTAGCCGTCAAAACCCATTTTGGCAAGATTTAACAGAACAGAATGTTCCAGTTTTTTTCTCAGGAGATAAATTAGACGTTGCACTGATTGAAGAGGCTCAACGTCAATTACTCATGCTAGATCGCCAAAATATTGCCTTTTTTGCGCCTAATTTTACTGAAGGTTGGAAACAGTTGATTGAGATAAGTACAGGAGAGCCCCAATGACATTGGCGGAACTGGGTGGCTTAACACTCGTTTACTTTATCTCCCTAAGTTTTATTTTATTACTGACTTATCAAGAGTTTCGTCGAGTTCGTTTTAATTTTAATGTTTTTTTCTCAATGCTCTATTTGCTGACATTCTATTTTGGTTTTCCACTGACCTGTATGTTGGTGTTCCAATTTGATGTCGCGGTTGTTCCGGTTGATTCATTGTTATACGCATTATTAGCTTCTACCAGCTTCTATGCTATTTATTATGTTACTTATAAGGTTAGGTTGAGAAAGCCCGTTAGCGGCCCTTCTAGGTCGTTATTTACGATGAATAGAGTAGAAACTAATCTTACTTGGATCTTATTGGCATTAATTGCATTTGTGACGGTGGGAATTTTCTTCCTACAAAATGGTTTTTTACTCTTTAAGCTCAAAACATATAGTCAAATTTTTTCAAGCCAAGTGTCTGGTGTGGCGCTTAAGCGCTTTTTCTACTTCTTTATTCCCGCCATGCTGGTGGTTTATTTCTTAAAACCGACACAGCAACGCTGGATTTTCTTCCTGTGTGCAACGGTTGGTTTCGGAATTTTAACTTATATCATAGTGGGTGGAACTCGCGCGAATATCATTATCGCTTTTGCTCTGTTTTTATTTATCGGCATTGTTCGTGGCTGGATAACGTTGTGGATGCTGGTTGCTGCGGGTGTGATGAGTATTGTCGGGATGTTTTGGCTGGCATTAAAACGTTATGGGCTTGATGTTAGTGGGGCTGAGGCTTTCTATACTTTCTTGTACCTAACTCGTGATACGTTCTCTCCTTGGGAAAACTTAGCATTATTACTTGATAATTATGACAAGATTGAGTTCCAAGGGCTTGCTCCAATTATTCGTGATTTTTATGTTTTTATTCCCTCATGGGTTTGGCCTGAGCGTCCTGATGTTGTACTTAATTCAGCAAACTACTTTACATGGGAAGTCCTTGATTACCATGCCGGTCTTGCGATTTCACCAACCTTAATTGGTTCTTTGGTGGTGATGGGGGGGGTTGTGTTTATCCCATTAGGCGCAGTGGTGGTGGGGTTAATTATTAAATGGTTTGATTGGTTGTATCAGCAAGGGCTTAATGAAAACAATCGTTATAAATCCGCTATTTTACAAGCATTCTGCTTTGGGGCTATTTTTAATATGATTGTTTTAGCGCGAGAAGGGGTTGATTCCTTTGTCTCTCGTGTTGTGTTCTTCTGTTTAGTTTTTGGTTTATGTTTAGTTGTTGCAAAACTACTTTATTGGTTATTTGAAAGCGCGGGATTAGTGCGTAATTACGTGACTCGTCAAATACAAAGTGAACCTCGTTTAGAGAAAAAGGAAAAGTAATGGGATCCAATTCAATTCCGAAGTATTCAATCCGTGGACATGATATCTGGGGATTTCGCGATATGGCTCATTTTCTGGATTATCTTTATGAAGGAACACAAATAAAAAGTGGATCTCTGATCGCCATAAATGCAGAAAAAATCCTAACTGCAGAAACCGATACTGCTTTGAATGAATTACTTAACGAAGCAGATTATCTTTATGCAGATGGCATTAGTGTTGTGCGCGGTATTCGCCGTAAGTATCCAGATGCAAATGTTTCTCGTATTGCGGGTGCAGATTTATGGGAAGCATTAATGGAAAGAGCTGGTAAGGAGGGAACGCCAGTCTTTCTTGTTGGTGGCAAACCCGAAATTTTAGCTCAAACCGAAGGTAAGCTAAAAGCACAATGGAATGTGAATATTGTCGGAAGTCAAAATGGTTACTTCACACCTCAAGATAGAGATGCGTTATTTGAGCGTATAAAGGCCTCTGGTGCGAAGATAGTAACTATTGCTATGGGTTCACCTAAGCAAGAGCTATTCATTCGTGCATGCCGTGAGATTTACCCTGATGCATTATATATGGGCGTGGGTGGGACTTATGACGTATTTACAGGTCATGTTAAGAGAGCACCGAAAGCATGGCAGAACCTTGGCTTAGAATGGTTATATCGTTTGTTATCACAACCAAGCCGAATTAAGCGCCAATTTAAGTTGCTAAAATTTGTTGGATACTACTATTCCAATAAATTGTGATGGTCATTGAGCGTTTGTTTGTTAGATTTGTGAGCTAAATGATTTATTCACGTTTTCATCTAGCATCTTTATTGTTTAATTATTATACTAGTGGGGCGTTTAGCGTGTAAAAACGCTCCATTTATCGACGAAATGCACAAACTATCGTCAAACAAACTTTTTTTTTCAAAAAGCACTAGACAGACAGTGCGTAAATCCGTACTATCCTCTCCCGCAACGGCGTGAAGCGCCCGTAGCTCAGCTGGATAGAGCGCTGCCCTCCGGAGGCAGAGGTCTCAGGTTCGAATCCTGTCGGGCGCGCCATTAAAGCGTGCTAAGAGTTACGGAGAAGAGCGTTGTTGTAAGAAGTAATAAGATAGCTGTTATGGTGGCTATAGCTCAGTTGGTAGAGCCCTGGATTGTGATTCCAGTTGTCGTGGGTTCGAGTCCCATTAGCCACCCCATCTTATCTTACTTATTGTTTATGCGAGGGTGGCGGAATTGGTAGACGCGCTAGCTTCAGGTGTTAGTGTCCTAACGGACGTGGGGGTTCAAGTCCCCCCCTTCGCACCAATAAACAAGATAAGAGCAGTAATTCAGACGGCGAGTAGCGCAGCCTGGTAGCGCAACTGGTTTGGGACCAGTGGGTCGGAGGTTCGAATCCTCTCTCGCCGACCAATAAGAGAAAGCCCCGATTTTATCGGGGCTTTTTCGTATCTGCAGATTTATAATCTCACATTTAAACTTAGTATATTTATTTTTCCATATCCATATCCATATCCATATCCATATCCAATTCTAGCTTTGGCTATCTTTTTCTGGTGCTTATTATTAATCGGATCTCAAATAGGAACAATAACGTCACTCTTTATAAGTGATATCTGGTCTTATCACTTAAGGTTTATTAATAATTTAATTTATCACCTTATTTTAATCCTCATAAAAAGAATAAATGAATTAATAAAAAAATATAATTTAATTATATGAAATATAACGATTTTATTTTTTATGTCGGCAAATGCCAACACTTGCCATTTTTAATGTCGCCAATAGGTGACACTTAACTCCTTGATTTATTGATCTTAAATGGGTTGTATGTTTTTCTTGTCGTGAAAAAGAGACGTATGTTAGGCCTTATATTTTCTTTTCTATTTAGCAATAGCGGTGTGAAAGCACAGGCAACGTGCTTTTTATCATAAAAAATGAGTGAAACAGAAAAGGGAAGCTAAAATTCAATAAGTTATCTTATATTTTTAAAGCGGGGGATTTTTTTATCAAAAAAATAAAAATTGGCACGTTAAATGCATTATTTATATCGTAGATGCTCATTCCACTCCTTATGATAGCATTGACTTCATAAACCTAGGAATGATGCAGAGCCGATTATTCGGTGCCTACGTCCACGTTAACGATGAACATCATTCATCATCAACAGGACGAAACGTTGAGTGAGGCACCATCCGTCTGTAGACCTGATTGTATATTTATGCGCCTGTATAGTTTTATACAGGCGTTTTTTTCTATATGCTTTTTCTACGCCATATAGCCTATTCGTTTTGTGTTCATCGCGTTATCACGTTATCATCCAGCGCAAGGATAGACGGGGGATAGCAGCATCATGATAAATAAACAAAAAGTATACCTTGCACAGGAAAGGCTTTTTCTTATAGAGAAGTTTGGTCCATTGTTATTCTTTTTGATCCCACTGATCATGCTGATTATTGGTGGCAAATCATGGGCTAAGTATGTGGCTTTTCTTTGTCAGGGGATCGCACTGATTTATATCATGGTGTTTTACCAAGCAAGAAAATATTACTTGTCGTTTAATCAAGAAAACTCGAAAGGAATACCCAGTCGTTTTTACCGTATTGCATGGGGATATATATTTTTGACTTTATGTGTAGAAGTGGTGTTGTTATTTCAACATAGCTTTTAAATCCCAATAAAAAACCCTCAAATAAAAGAGGGTTTTTAACATAGCCGATTAAACGATATCTACTATAAGTTTATTTACTTTTTTTAGGCTCTTCAAAAATGACAGAATCTTTTTTAAGAGTCATTAATAAAGCATCCTTACGCACTTTGGCCGACTCCTCAGATTTTTTCTGTTTATCTAAGGCATCAGCAAGCCATGCAAAGTCATGAACATCAGGACGCTGTTTTAACGCATTACGAAATGCTGTTTCTGCTTGCGACCATTGCCCTTGCTGCATGGCAATTTGACCTAATGTACTGTTGAGTAATGGTGTCGGGCCATGTTGCTTAATCAGTGAATTTAGCACTTTTAAAATCACATTAGCGTCTGTATTTTTTAAACGTGGCAACAGCAAGATCAATCGCTCATCATACTGACGTTTGATCCCTTCTAAGATGATCGTTTGAGCAGTAACAGGATCGTTGCACTCAATAAGATGTTCAGCTAAAACAACACGTAATGCATTATCATGATGTACTTTACGCGGTTGTGCTTTCCACCAATTTTTTAACCCATCACAGCCACTTTCGGACATTTTTTGTCCCATAATGCCAATGTAGGCTTTTTGGCGTAATTGTTCTAATTCATCATCCGTATGTAATGCAATTTTTTGCATTGATGGAATGATATCAAGCAATGCTTGCCAAGCAGCAGTTCGTGTATAAGCGGTTTCAGCTAAACGTAAAACCTCAGGATGACGAGGTGCCTGATTTAATAATTCATCAACCCCAGTACGCGCCGCATGATTTTCATTTTGTGCTAATAAAATACGCACTCGTGTGATATCAACAGGGAGCTGATTGGTATCTGCGAGTTCGGCGGCGCGTTCAAGATGTTGCTGAACTCGGAATTCATCACCACGCTGTTGTGCTGCTTCTGCCGCTAATAGGTAGTTTACAACTGGTTGTTCTGCGTAGTCTGCGTTGCGACTCATCAGTTTTTCAACTTCTTTAAAGTCGCCTTCTGCCAATTTCATTAACGCCATACTCGTTTGTTTACGAGCACGATTACGTTTACGGAAAGAAAACCAACTATAGGCTTTTGAACCTGTACCAATAAAACGGCGATAACTCCAGCCAATCAGCAACAGCGCCAATTGCAATAAAATAAACATAATGACGAGGCTGGTCACACTGGTTTCAATATCCCAATTATCCGTTTGTATAAGTACGTAGCCTTGATGTCCTGCCAATATTGGGCCAAAAATGATGCCCGCAATAAGCACCACAAAAAGGAGCAGTATTTTTAACATAAGCTTATTCTCCTTGTTGTGTTACTGGCACATCAGTCGTTGTACTATCACTAGCTGCATCTTGTACACTTTCTGATGTGCTCTGTTCCGCTTCTACTGCTTGTGCATCTTGAGCTTCAACCGCTTGCGGTTGAGTATACTCATTTTGCGTCAATAAATTACGGATCTGTCTTTCTACACGTTTTTCTAACAGTACAGGACTTTTTAATTCAGTAGGCATTGTCAGCGTGATAGGTTGTTTTTCTAATTCAGAGACAGTATCTAAAAATGCGGTTGTACTTGGATCTGAGGTATCAAAATAAGCACGAACCCAAGTGGATACTGCTTCAAGCGATTGCTGGTAGATCTCAGTCTGATGGCGAGGAACAGCTTGGGAAGCAATTAATAAACGTGAACGAATATTCTCACGTAAATAGATATCTTGGTTGGGTGCTAATAAAGGCACGGCTTCAGTATCTCGACGACGGATAGTAATGAAGTCATCCATAAAGCTTTTCCAGCTTTTACTTAGGTTTTGTTTCCAATCTGACAGCGAACCTGAAATAGTTTCGTCATCTTTATCCATTGGTGAGCCATTACGCTCAAGATCTGCTAAACGCAGATTATCAACCTGATTAGCTAATTGATTTATTTGTAAGATAGTGCCGTCATTATCAATCTTGGTTAATGCGGCTAAACTACTGATATCTTCATTAATAGCACGACGAATTTCAAGTAAACTTGGATCGTTCATTTCTGCTAAGCTACTATCAGCACCTTTTAGTAAACTAACGGCGGTCACTACATCTTGGTCATTCCATAACTTACGACCGGCCATTTTCACCATAAAATCGGCTTGTGCTAATAACCAGCTTTTGACATCCGCGCTGGAAATAGCCGCAAATCGAGTTTGTAGATCTTGAATTTGATTATCTGTGGCTTGGCGCTCGTTTTGTAATTTCTCAATAGTTTGTTTTTGTGAATTAAACAAACTATCAATATTATCAAAACGTTGTTGATAGGTATTTTGTAGCTGCTGCAATTGAGTAAGTTCTGATTTAAGAGATTGATTTTCAGCGCTTAATTTTGATGCTTGTTGATTGGTGTAATAGTAGAGACCACCACCGATAGCCAAAATAACAAGGATAGCAACAGCACTTCCAATTAGGCCTGAGCGCTTGTTATTCACAGGTTTGACTTCCTGATAGCGGACATTCTCATCAGCTTTAGCTGCATCTTTTAGTAAGTCATTATCATTCGTATTTTTCTGTTCCGTCATATCGGTGTCTCATTTAGGTTCTATATTAATGCATGAAATAAAGCATCATTATTGGCACTTTCAGCAACGGTGACGGTTTCCCACCCTAATGTTTTTGCTATTGTTGCTAATCGTTCACTCACCACAAATAAATGGCAGTTTAACAGCCATGCTTTCTTAGAATCAGCGACCAGATCAAAGAGTTGTTGTAACATTTCACCGCTAGTGACAACAAGTGTATCAACCTGTGCTTTTTCCCACTGAAGCGCAAAAGCGTCAGGGGAATAATGAATAAATAGGCGTTGGTAACATTCGCATTCATCAATCATTGCGCCTCGTTGGTGCAATGTTGTTGCGAGTAAGTCACGACCACCGTTACCTCTAAGCAGTAAGATCTGTTTATTTTTCACCTGATTAAGTATAGGAAGCGCAAGAAGATCTTCGCTAGTTTCTCCTTGCTCAGGATAGTGAATAGAAAGACCGCTTAAATGTTGGAAATCCTTTGCTGTGCTTTGACCTATTCCATAATAGGATAGCGTATCTGGCCATGATTGTTGTAATTGATTTAGTTGCCAGTTTGCGTATGACACCGCATTTTTAGAAAGTAAAAAAACACAATCACCCGCCTTTAATCCTTTTAGTTTAGCATCTAATAAAGGGAGTTCACGACCTGCGGTGATCTCTATTAAAGGTGCATGAAATGCTATTTTTCCAGCATCAATTAAACGCTGGGTTAATTCTTTTCCTGCGGGATCAGGGCGAGTGATTAGGATACTCATGCGGGTGCGTTGCCTTGATATACCGCCGTTAGAATGGCTCTGGCGCCTTTATCTAAAAGCTCTTCAGCCAGTGAAATACCTGCGGTTTCAGCTTCTTGTGGGGAAACTAAACGCTCACCACGTAAAATAGTTTCGCCGTCAGGTGAACCGACTAGAGCCCGTAACCAAATTTTGTCATCTTGCCAAATGGCATAACTTCCAATTGGAACCTGACAACCACCTTCAAGGCGCGTATTCATTGCGCGCTCTGCTTTAACGCAAATTGCTGTACGAGAATGATTGAGAGCATCTAATAACTGACGAGTATCATTGTCATCTAAGCGACATTCAATTCCAACGGCACCTTGTCCAACCGCGGGTAAGGATTGCTCTGCAGATAATGGTGTACGGATACGTTCATTCAAACCAAGACGCTTTAAGCCTGCAACAGCAAGAATAATGGCATCGTAATCGCCGTTATCTAATTTACCTAAGCGAGTGCCTACATTACCTCGTAAATCACGAATAATCAGATCAGGGCGTTGTGCTTTTAATTGGCATTGGCGACGTAAACTTGATGTGCCTACAACGCTACCTGATGGGAGTTGCTCTAATGAATCATAATGGTTAGAAACAAAGGCATCTCGGGGATCTTCGCGTTCACATATTGTCACTAATCCTAGGCCTTCGGGAAAATCAATTGGAACATCTTTCATAGAATGAACGGCAATATCTGCGCGTGATCCAAGTAGAGCAAGTTCTAATTCTTTTACAAAGAGTCCTTTACCACCCACTTTAGCTAAAGGTGTATCTAAAATGATGTCACCTTTAGTGACCATCGGTATTAATTCGACGACTAAACCTGGATGAGCAAGTTGTAGTTGTTCTTTCACATAAAGCGCCTGCCACATGGCAAGAGGGCTTTGGCGGGTAGCAATACGGATGGTACTTTTTGACATAATAGTATTATCTCTTCCGAGCGATTAGCGATATTTTTGTTTAGAAATAAGGCATTGTTTTAACACTTTAAGGCTCAATTTTCCAGTTAAGGCGCTTTGAGTCGTGATAACAATGAAAGAAATAGAGGGTTAATCGAAAAAGAAAAAAAGAAAAAGGAAATAAAAAATAAGTAAAGTAGTGATCCATTGCGATGGATTTATCTATTTTCTGAGTTTTATTCTTTTTATATCTATATAAAGAGTATGGTTATTTACAAAATTAAAACATTAATCTATTTCTATTAACATTTCTTTGTTGATAAACAAAATAAATGTAACACCTAATCTGAACACATTGATAAAACAACTATTATTCCAAATGGCGTTTTTTGGAGAATTACTTTTTAATATATAAAGACACGATAAAATTTAACAAAAATG
>NZ_JAEHOQ010000030.1 GCF_016239305.1 Proteus vulgaris
ATAAAAAATACCTGCCTATTTTCATAAGCAGGTATTTCTTTTTTATGGCAAAACAACATTTACTGTCATTTTAGGTTTGACCTTTTATATATTGACAGCTTGCTTCTTTTCCCCAGCATTACGACGCGCTTTTTCTTCCATGATCTCAATAATTTGGATATCCGTATGTTGCATTGCATGGCTGGCTAATGCACAAAGATTTGCAATTGAACTATCAACATCGTCACTGACAATACCATCAGTACCCGCAACACTTTGATTTTGCATCGCCATTAATACTGCTTTATAAGCACTCGCTGCACTACTCGATACTTTCATTGCACAGCTATTTGATGCACCATCACAGATAATGCCGCTGATATCACCGATCATACTGTTGATAGACATACTCACTGTGGTGAAGTCTTTTGTCAGTAACCATGCCATTCCTGCAGCAGCCCCCATTGACGCTGTGGTTGCAGCACAAAGAGCAGAAAGAGGTGGAAAATGGCTATGAACATAAATCGCCATTAAGTGTGATAAAACTAACGCACGCAATAAAGTTTCATCATCAGCATGGATAAATTCAGCAACAACCATAACAGGTAATGTTGCTGCGATCCCTTGATTACCTGAGCCTGAATTACTCATTGCAGGTAATACCGCACCACCCATGCGGGCATCAGAAGCTGCTGATGCCCTGATCATGATTTCATTAAGTAAATCTTTACCTAACAAACCTTTCTCTTGTTGCAGAATTAATGTACGACCAATTGCTAATCCATAGGTGTTTTTTAGCCCTTCTTCTGATAATGCACCATTTAAATGGGCAGCATTGAGCATAAACTCAATCTCACTCACAGGTACATTAAGTGCGAAGTTATAGATATCTTCAGCACAAACATCAGTAAAAGGTTTTTCATCAGTACATTCACAATTATTGGCAAATGCTGTTTTATCTTCCTCAAAAACAACGTCACCATTACATTCACAACGAACAACATGTGTATGCTCTCTTGCAATACTGACAATCGCATAACCAGACTGGCCATACACTTTTGCTTCAGAATAAAGAACGTCTTCACACGGTGCTTTCACACCAACAGTGACTTTACCTTCAGCAACCAGTGTTTTAGCTTGAGCAACTGCTTCCTTGGAAGCCTTTAGCAAGACTTCCAGCCCTGCATCAGGATCTCCACCCGTTGCACCCAGCGCGGCTGCAATCGGAAGCCCAGCCATTCCCGTTCCAGGTACGGTTACGCCCATTCCATTTTTCATTAAGTTTGGTGAAACCCAAGCCTCAACACGAACAACTGGCTCGCCTAAAAGTGCGGTTGCTTTTGCCGCTGCCAGTGCTAATGAAATTGGCTCTGTACAACCTACTGCAGGTTTAACACCTTCACGTAACTGACGAACAAACTGTGACCATAAATGAGAATTTTTGTTCTGGCTCATAATCTAACACCTTGGATTAATTTAGTTTTTAAAAACAACTCCTAACTGGAACCGAAGTTGGCGACTATGAGAATGCCAAGAACGGAGAGATAACGAGCAGTAAACCGGTAAAAATAATCAGGTAAAGTGACGCACCTTTGTATTTATGTAACATAGGTACTTTGTACACTAAGTATGCAGGAATAAGGCAACCCACCATACCGAAGATTGGACTACAAATTGACGTAAAGCTCAGCACTGGTGCGTTAAGGATGATGGCACCCCATGCCAGTAACACAGCAAAAATCATGATGCCATTTTGTACCCATTTTTGGTTGATTTTTTCAGCTGGGATATAGCGTTGGAGAATATTCATCACAATCCCTTGTGTCGCTTCACGGAAACCTAAATAAACACCAAAGAATGCAGTCATTACGGCAAAGATATTGAGCATAACGCTAACAACTGTTACCCAACCGCCAGGGAAGAATTTCGCAGCAATCGCTAATGCTGAGATATTTTGTTCATAGGCTTTAACAGCTTCATCATGACCCATTGCTAATGTGAATGAGATTGCATAGAAGAAAACAGTACAGAACAACACACCGAAAGCGATGTTCATTGCACGTAGTGCTTTATGACGAGCAACTTCACGGTTTTTATTACGACCACGGTAAGAGATAACCATTGGGCTTAATGTTTGGATAAATAAAATTGAAGTTAGTGTAAAAGGTAAAGTGATAATTGCTTCTTTAATTAAACGTCCTGCCGGTGGTAATGCACCCACGTTATAAAGATGCCACATACCAATCATGGAGATCCCTAACGCAGCAACAACAAATAGTTTAGTCAGTACCATAAAGCTTGATACTTTAAACAGTAATTGTTCACCACGAGAAGAGATAGCAACTAAGGCACAAATCAGGATCAAACCATAGAATGGGTTTTCTGACAGTAAACCTTCAGTAACACCAAATGTTTGTAGGTAAGAAGCACTGTCATTGGTGATTGCTGTTGAGTAAACAAACATCCAAATGACTAACATCACAAAGTAGAGTGCACCTAATAAAATACCCCAGTTTTTACCGAGATAGCCGGTGATAACGCTTGGGTAATCTTTACACTCAGGAGATTCAGCCAACGTATTAATAAATAAGCGTTGGAAAAGGTACATAGCAGGATAACCAATGATCGAGGATAGTAGGAAAACCCATAATCCCATCAGGCCTACCTGTACAGGTAAAAATACAATACCTGCACCAATAGCCATACCGATACTCATGATAACCCAGCCCACATCATTGCCGTCGAATTTAATAGCCGCACGCCATTCTTGTTCAGTCATACCTGCGCGGCGAGCGCCAGCACTAGTTGCGGGATAGCTTGTGGTCTCTGTTTTTGAGGAAGCCGTTTCCATATTAGTACTCACTTTTTATATTGTAATTGTTAATAGCAAAACGAATTTTGGGGGTAAAAAAGCTCTATCTAACGTTGCGATATCAAAATAACCTTATTCTTTGCAGGCGTTATTTATTATGAGTAAATGATAGGGAATATTACGGAGAAAAAAGTTGTTATAAATCGTGATGGCCTGAAATGATTTGGAAAAAAATTCTCTCTTAAGGAGAAAAATAGGATTATCTGTTCAAAGAGCATAGTAAATAATAACCTTCCCTCTATTGTAACCTCAATAAACAACCAACCAATTGATTAATAATAAAAAATACTCATTGTTATACAAAAACAGTCAAGTATAACAATTGAAACAAATCACCAAATAAACTGTGCTGTCTATCACGATATACTATGATAATCTTTTCTATTTAGCTTTGTTATATCGTATTTAGTTAAAATTACGTTACAAAACAGCACAAATAACTATTTGATCTATTTTTTTATAAAAATGGGAATTAATAAGATAAAAATACATAAAGAAGTGAATAGTGAAAAGAGAATACTTTTTCAATAGAATTAAATTCTATTGAAAAAAACGCTACAAACAATAAAGGGTTTATTATCTGTAGCGCTTAGATTATAAAGGAATAAATACTCTAGTACTAATAACCACGCTCTAAGATTGGCTTTAAGAATCTCGCGGTATGTGAACCTTCAAATTCGGCAACTTGCTCAGGTGTACCCGATACCAAAATTTGTCCACCACCACTTCCGCCTTCAGGGCCGAGATCGACAATCCAGTCTGCGGTTTTAATGACATCAAGGTTATGCTCAATCACCACAATCGTATTACCTTGATCACGTAACTGGTGTAAAACGTCGAGTAACAGTTCAATATCAGCGAAATGAAGCCCTGTTGTTGGTTCATCTAAAATATATAGTGTCTGCCCAGTCCCTCGTTTCGATAGCTCTTTCGCTAACTTAACTCGTTGTGCCTCACCACCTGATAACGTTGTCGCAGATTGTCCTAAACGAATATAAGACAGCCCAACATCAATCAATGTTTGTAGCTTACGAGCCAGTGCAGGAACAGCATCAAAAAACTCCCTTGCCTCTTCGATAGTCATATCCAAAGCTTCGTGAATATTTTTCCCTTTATATTTAATTTCAAGGGTTTCACGGTTATAGCGCTGACCTTTACATTGATCACAAGGAACATACACATCCGGTAAAAAGTGCATTTCAACTTTTAATACACCATCACCTTGGCAAGCTTCACAGCGCCCACCTTTTACGTTGAAACTGAAACGACCAGGCGTATAACCTCGAGTACGAGATTCAGGAACACCTGCAAATAACTCACGAATAGGTGTAAAAACGCCAGTATAGGTTGCTGGATTTGAACGAGGAGTTCGGCCAATTGGACTTTGGTTAATATCGATAACTTTATCGAAATACTCTAGACCTTCAACATCTAAATAAGGCGCAGGCACGATAGTTGTAGCACCATTTAATTGGCGTTGCGCAATAGGAAATAACGTATCATTGATAAGCGTTGATTTACCTGAGCCTGATACCCCCGTAATACAGGTAAATAAGCCTACTGGTAATTTCAAATTTACATTTTTTAAGTTATTGCCTTTTGCACCAAGAATGGTCAGCATTTTTTCTCGATCAACAGGAACACGTTGCTCTGGAATAGCAATACGACGCTCACCACTTAAGAACTTGCCTGTTAATGAATTCGGATTATTAATGATATCTTCAAGTGTACCCTGAGCAACAATTTCACCACCATGAACACCCGCACCAGGGCCAATATCGATAACATGATCTGCGGCACGGATAGCATCTTCATCATGCTCAACAACAATCACGGTATTACCTAAATTACGCAGGTGGATCAATGTTTCAAGCAGGCGATCGTTATCTCGTTGATGTAATCCAATAGAAGGTTCATCTAATACATACATAACGCCCACTAACCCTGCACCAATTTGGCTCGCTAAGCGAATACGCTGCGCTTCACCACCAGATAATGTTTCAGCTGAACGAGAAAGCGTGAGATAATTTAAGCCAACATTGACCAAAAACTTCAGTCGATCACTAATTTCTTTTAACACTTTTTCTGCAATCTTCGCTCGCTGTCCACTGAGTTTTAAGTTTTGGAAAAAGGTCATGGCATGACCAATGCTGTAATCTGCAATTTCAGGCAACGCCGTATTTTCAACATACACATGGCGAGCTTCACGGCGTAAACGCGTACCACCACACGACGCACAAGGACGGTTGCTAATATACTTAGAAAGTTCTTCACGCACCGCGCTTGATTCAGTCTCACGGTAACGGCGTTCCATATTATTTAATACACCTTCAAAAGGGTGATGACGAACAACGACATCACCTCGATCGTTAGTGTATTTAAATTCGATATTCTCTTTACCTGAGCCAGTTAAAACTATTTTTTGGATATTATCAGGCAAGGAATCAAATGGCGCTTCAACATCAAAATGATAATGTTCACTCAGTGAACGTAGCATCTGGAAATAGTAGAAATTACGACGATCCCATCCTTTAATTGCACCACCTGCAAGAGAGATCTCACGGTTTTGGATCACTAAATCAGGATCAAAAAATTGCTGAACACCTAAACCATCACAGGTTGGACAAGCCCCTGCCGGGTTGTTAAAAGAGAATAAACGAGGTTCTAACTCGCTCATGCTATAACCACAAATAGGACAAGCGAAATTCGCAGAAAAAATAATATCTTCTGCATTGTTATCATCCATATCAGAGATAACAGCAGTACCGCCAGAAAGCTCTAACGCGGTTTCAAAAGATTCCGCTAAACGTTGAGCGAGATCGTCACGTACTTTAAAACGGTCAATCACCACTTCAATGGTATGTTTTTTCTGTAATTCTAATGTAGGCGGATCAGAAAGATCGCACACTTCACCATCAATACGTGCACGAATATAGCCTTGAGCTGAAAGATTATTCAGTAGCTTAATGTGCTCACCTTTACGCTCTTTCACCACTGGTGCTAACAGCATTAAACGCTTGCCTTCAGGCTGTTCAAGCACATTATCGACCATTTGACTGACCGTTTGTGCCGCTAATGGAATATCATGATCAGGGCAACGAGGCTCACCAACACGCGCAAATAAGAGACGTAGGTAATCATGTATTTCGGTAATTGTTCCTACTGTTGAACGAGGGTTATGTGATGTAGATTTTTGTTCAATCGAAATAGCGGGAGATAAACCTTCAATGTGGTCAACATCAGGTTTTTCCATTAACGAAAGAAACTGACGAGCATAAGCAGAAAGTGATTCAACATAACGTCGTTGCCCTTCTGCATAAAGCGTATCAAAGGCTAAAGAGGATTTACCTGAGCCTGAAAGTCCTGTAATAACAATAAGTTTATCGCGAGGAATGACCAAATTGATATTTTTTAGATTATGGGTGCGAGCGCCCCGTACTTCGATTTTATCCATGAATATATCCCGGATTGAGAGAGTCGCCGAAAAAGAAATAATCGGATAATTATGACACAAAGTTAACTGAATGGATATACAGTATATATAGTGAAATTGAATGATGATGTAAACCTGTCATTTTGAGACAAAAAAATATCGACAATGTTCACAATTGAGAAATTCATCACACGTCATATTCAAATTTTAGCGTACGTGATAAACTTATTCGCTTATGATTTCAAAAAATTTACTTTCGCAGGAGTACCTCACATGGCGAGCAGAGGCGTAAACAAAGTTATTCTTATCGGTAATTTAGGGCAGGATCCAGAAATCCGTTATATGCCAAGTGGCGGTGCAGTTGCCAACTTAACACTGGCAACATCAGAAAGCTGGCGCGATAAACAAACCGGTGAAATGAAAGAAAAAACCGAGTGGCACCGTGTGGTAATTTTCGGCAAATTAGCTGAAATTGCAGGCGAATATCTGCGTAAAGGTTCACAAGTGTATATCGAAGGTCAATTACAAACACGTAAATGGCAAGACCAAAGTGGTCAAGATAGATATAGCACTGAAGTTGTTGTTAACATCGGTGGCTCAATGCAGATGCTAGGTGGCCGTGGTGGTCAAGATGGCGCACCTTCACAAGGCGGTCAAGGCGGTTGGGGTCAACCACAACAACCTCAAGCATCACAACAATTTAGCGGTGGTGCGCAATCTCGCCCAGCGCAACAACAACCAGCAGCGGCTCCAGCACCAAGCAATGAACCGCCAATGGATTTTGATGATGATATTCCGTTCTAAATGTAAAATTTTTATTTAAAAAAAATCAAATGACTAACTTGATACGTCAAGTTAGTCATTGTTAAATTCATATAATTCAGCTTTATCTATTACATAATGATTTATAGTAAATTTTAGAATATTTACTACTTACTGTTATTTAAATACTATGCATATATTTATAATAATGAAATAGGATTTAAATCAAATATATATTAGTGAGTTACAGAGAAATATAGAAACATCTAAATTGGTTTTAGTTAGATCCAAACGATAAGATAATTTAAAAAAATGATGCTCAAATAATTAATAGTAAACAAAGGTATTTATACCTAATAGAATCATAAAACCAACTCGAAAATAATAATTAAATATAATCAATAAGTTATAATTTATCTCGCTAACTATTTCTATTATAAAATATCTATTTAATTCTTAATCTATCCAAATATATTTCTTACTTGATCTCTCTTTCAAATCCTATATATTAAATTCAATATCCTTTCGATATTAATAAAAAAATTGCCTCATAAATAATCTCATGCCGACTATCAAAAATGCTATTACTGGGCTATGACTCTCTTATTTAAGTCCTATATTCCTTAAACCGATAAACGGCTAATATCAAGGAGTGATAGTAATAATGAATAGAAATCATGCTCAACAATTATTACAAACAGCGCTAGCCGATCCTAATGCAGAGTTTCGTGATGGACAATGGGAAGCAATTGATACATTAGTTAATCATCGTCAAAAACTTCTAGTAGTGCAACGTACAGGTTGGGGTAAAAGCTCAGTCTACTTTATTAGTACTAAACTATTTCGGGACCAAGGAATGGGACCAATTATTATTATTTCGCCTCTTTTAGCATTGATGCGCAACCAAATTGAATCAGCAAAGCGCTTAGGTATTGTCGCTGAAACAATGAATTCCACCAATACAGAAGAATGGCAGTCGGTGACTCAACGAATGTTGAATAATGAAATAGACTGTTTGCTGATTTCACCTGAACGTTTAGCCAATGACAACTTTATTGAAACTGTTTTGCGGCCAATTGCTGATCACATTGCCTTAATGGTCATTGATGAGGCTCATTGTATTTCTGACTGGGGACATGATTTTAGGCCAGATTATCGTCGTATAGTCCATATTCTTCGCCAATTACCTCCCAATACACCTATATTAGGCACAACAGCAACTGCCAATAATCGTGTTATTGACGATATTAAAAATCAACTAGGTAATATTCAAATCTATCTAGGTTCACTTATCCGTGAAAGTCTCGCAATGGGTTTGTTGCGTACCATCACTTAAACATCCTGAATTAGTACCTGATTTCGCTCGTCGATTAGCTCAACGTTTAGAACTCCCCTTTGTAGACGCTATTAGTAAAGTTAAAGATAATCAGCCCCAAAAGAAACAGCAAAATCGGTTCCATCAATGTCGTAATCTCGATGGCGTTTTTTCTGTAAACGAAGTCTACAAACAACAGCCTGTCTTATTAGTCGATGATATTATAGACTCTGGTTGGACTCTAACAGTTATCGCAGCACTCTTGCAGTTAGAAGGCAGTGATGTAATCTATCCCGTAGCTTTGGCTTCTTCTACGGTAAAAGATTCATGAATGTATCCAGTTTATTATCATCCACAGCACAAGCAACTTTACTGTTAACTAGCTATTTTACAAAAAACAGTGATGAAAATGTGAAGCCTCTGACCAATACGGAATGGGGGCGATTTGCTTTGTGGTTAAAAGAGAGATCCATCACACCAGCCGATCTACTTGTTACTGATCCAAAAACCTTGTTGCAAAACTGGCATGACGCGCATATCAGCGCAGAAAGAATTATTAAATTACTTAATCGTGGTCATAGTCTCGCTTTATCCATGGAAAAATGGCAACGTGCCGGTCTTTGGGTAGTAACTCGTTCTGATCCAGAATACCCATGGCGCTTAAAACAAAGGCTGAAAACAGACTCACCTCCTGTATTATTTGGGTGTGGCAATAAGGCATTACTGAATGCAAGTGGTTTAGCCGTTATCGGTTCACGAAATGCGAATTCATCTGATCTCACCTTCACTGACCAAGTGGGTATGAAAGCAGCAATAGAAAATATTGCTATTATTTCTGGTGGTGCACGCGGTGTTGATGAAACAGCAATGCTAGGTGCGATTAAACAAGGTGGTATAGTTATCGGTGTCATGGCTGATAGTTTGCTAAAAGCAGCAACCAGTCAGCGATGGCGAAAAAGCATTATGGAAGGACATACCGTTTTGTTATCTCCCTTTTATCCTGAATCTGGATTCAACGTCGGCAATGCCATGTCTAGAAATAAATATATCTATTGCTTAGCTGACAGTTCCTTAGTGATCCACTCAGGAAAAAAAGGGGGAACTCTCAATGGCGCAATAGAAAACCTAAAAAAAGCATGGGTACCATTGTGGGTTAAACAAACAACAGACCAAGATGCAGCTAATGCTGATTTAGTAGCTAAAGGTGGTCGCTGGTTAGAAAACGACTTATCAGCTTTTGAAATTAATCAGTTACTAAAAAATGAATATCAAAGAACAGATTACATAAAAGAAGAACAGGCTGAGCTCTTCCCCATACCTACGCAGTCTGACTTATTTACTCATAACACCTTTGTGTCGAAAAAAAATATTATCAATACCGAAGATCACAACATTATCATCGATGATATTCAAACAAAAAGTGAAATAAGTACTAAGCAATTTATCGAAGATGATGCAAGCTCCACGATACCAATCGACTTTTACCAGTTATTTATTAGCGAACTACAACGCTTAGCTAAAGAACCCATTACTATCGATGTACTTATGGAAAATACACAGCTTCATAAAACACAACTAAATGAATGGCTAAAACGTAGTAAAGAAGAAGGTTTAGTAAAAAAACTAAATCGTCCTATTCGTTACCAAATTAAAAATGAAAGTGAAAAATAAAAGAACTTCATTATTTCCATAACTAAAACGCTCAGATTCAATAAACGACTATAAATCATTTAGTCAGTTGAGTTGGTATTATCGTTAAAAAGATCATTATTCTACTTTAATACCTTACTCTCTTTCTTTTCCCAAAATCCCACTTTGTACAAAGGCTAACTTTTTTAAATTATGGTAATATTTAATTATTAATAACGTCTGAGAGCATCTTATCCCCATGAATGAAGAGAAATTGCTCGCTCAGGCAGAAAAGATCTGCCAGAAACGAGGTGTTCGCCTGACTTCACAACGTCTGGCAGTATTACGTCTGATAATGCAGCAACCTTCTGCTATCAGCGCATATGATTTATTGGATTTATTACGCCAAGTTGAACCACAAGCCAAACCACCAACAGTCTATCGCGGGTTAGAATTTTTACTTGAGCAAGGATTTATCCATAAAATAGAATCCACCAACAGTTATGTACTTTGTCATCATTTTGATGATGTTGAACATACGTCAGTAATGCTAATTTGTGACCGTTGTTTATCTGTCACTGAAAAGAATAGTCATAAAATCGAAGATGCGATTTCATTACTGGCAAAAGAGAGTGGATTTCATTTACGACATAGCGTCATCGAAATTCATGGATTGTGTTCACAGTGCCATGAAGCACAAGAGTGTACACATCCTGAAGGTTGTCATCATGATCACAGTATGGATGATAATCTTAAGCAGAAAAAAACCGGCGACTATAAGCCTCGTTGATTTTATCACTGCAATCCTACAAATAAAAAATGCAGATGATTTTGTGTTTTTACACATCATCTGCATCTTTATAAAATAAGTTGTATTGACTTACTTTGGTACAAATTACAGCCATTCACCGTTACGAATAACCCCTACTGCTAAACCTTCAACAGTAAAGTTTTGTTCGCGTAAATCGACGATAATAGGTGAAAACTCTGGGTTTTCAGCATGAAGCTCAATTTTATTACCGCTTTTCTTAAAGCGCTTTACTGTCACTTCATCTTCAATACGTGCCACAATCACTTGCCCGTTATGAACATCTTGTGTTTTATGCACAGCAAGTAAGTCACCATCCATAATACCGATATCTTTCATCGACATACCATTAACGCGCAATAAAAAATCTGCACTTGGTTTAAATAGCATTGGGTCAACTTGATAATGGCTTTCAATATGCTCTTGCGCTAAAAGTGGTTCACCAGCAGCAACTCGCCCAATTAATGGCAATCCTTCCGGCTCTTCTTCCATTAGCAAACGGATACCTCTAGATGCACCAGAGATAATTTCTATCACGCCTTTACGAGCAAGAGCTTTTAAGTGCTCTTCTGCCGCATTTGGTGAGCGAAACCCAAGTTGGGAAGCTATTTCAGCCCGTGTTGGTGGCATACCCGTTTGCGAAATGTGATCACGAACCAAATCGTAAACCTGCTGCTGCCTTGCAGTTAATGCTTTCATTCCGCCCCCTGTTTGTTTATACAGTCAGACTGTGAGTATATACAGGTATATGACGATTTGAAACCTTAAATGAATATAAAACACGCATCTTTGGATTATTTTTCGACAAAAATCGAATTTTTTAACTTTATGAGAAGAAATGCCCCCAAAGAATGGTTACCCAAGTAAATAATCCCAATATAATAGCAATGAGAACAGCGGCAGAACCCATATCTTTTGCACGTCCGGATAATTCGTGGTATTCAGATCCAATTCGATCGACAACCGCTTCTATTGCACTATTTACCAGTTCCAAGATCACAACCAATACAACGGAACCAATGAGTAAAATGCGCTCTAGACCACTGACATCTATGATAAATGAAAGGATAATTGCCACCAAGGTCACAATTGCTTCTTGTCTAAAAGCGGCCTCATTAATCCAAGCGGCACGAATGCCCTTGTATGAATAGCCACCAGCTTTGATGATTCGGGTAAGACCTTTATTTTGATTAGCCATAATAAACTCTATCGAAAACAAACGATTATTTTGCCACTTTTCTCTATTAATATTGTCACAGCACCACAGATCTACGAAAGACTTTCTGTTATGCTTTCGAAGTATTGCTAATAAGAGGCTACAACTATTTATGTCAGCTTGGCGTAAACTATATTATAACACATTGAATTTACCACTAAAATTATTGGTAAAAAGTAAACGAGTTCCGACTGATCCTATCACTGAATTAGGGTTGGATACGTCGCGATCTTTCCTTTATGTGCTGCCTTATCATTCAAAAGCAGACTTACTGACATTAAGGCAGCAATGTTTATCTTTAGGATTGCCTGATCCACTGCAACCCATTGAGATAGGCGGTACGAAGCTCCCTGCGTACGTCTTTATTGATGACGGCCCAAGAGTCTTCCGTTACTACTCGCCCGATCCTCGTAAAGATTCCGTGAAAACATTCCACGCTTATCTTGATGCACATCGTAATAATCCGCACCTTGATATTGAGATGTTGCCGGTTTCCGTGATGTTTGGTCGCTCTCCTGGCCGTGAAGGCCATAATGGCGTACCACATTTACGTGTGCTTAATGGTATCCAAAAATTTATCGCTATCCTCTGGTTAGGTCGTGATAGCTTTGTTCGTTTTTCACCCACTGTATCAATGCGTGAAATGGCGAATGAACACGGTACTGACACCAGTATAGCCCGAAAACTCGCACGCGTTGCGCGTATTCACTTTTCTCGCCAGCGTTTAGCCGCTGTTGGTCCGAAATTACCAGCACGTCAAGATCTCTTCAATAAATTGCTTTCATCGAAAGCCATTGAAAAAGCAATTGAAGATGAATCAAAAGCGAAAAAAATCTCACTGGATAAAGCGCGCAAAAATGCCACTGATATCATGGAAGAAATTGCAGCTAATTTCTCATATGAAGCAGTGCGTATTAGTGATCGCGTATTAAGTTGGACATGGAATAAGCTCTATCAAGGTATCAACGTCTATAATGCCGAACGTGTACGTAAACTCGCACAAGATGGGCATGAGATTGTTTATGTACCTTGCCACCGTAGCCACATGGACTACTTACTGCTTTCCTATGTTCTTTATCATCAAGGCTTAGTTCCGCCACATATAGCCGCGGGTATTAACCTTAATTTCTGGCCAGCAGGTCCGATTTTTCGCCGTTTAGGGGCTTTCTTTATCCGAAGAACCTTTAAAGGTAACAAGCTGTACTCCACCATTTTCCGTGAATATTTAGGTGAGCTATTTACACGAGGCTACTCTATTGAATATTTCGTTGAAGGTGGACGGTCGCGTACAGGTCGATTGTTAGATCCTAAAACAGGGACACTTTCAATGACTGTACAAGCAATGTTACGTGGTGAAACACGCCCTATCTCTGTTGTTCCTATTTACATTGGGTATGAACACGTTATGGAAGTGGCAACCTATGCCAAAGAATTACGTGGTGCAACAAAAGAGAAAGAGGGTTTTATGCAGATGGTGAGGGGTTTACGTAAATTACGTAACCTTGGCCAAGGCTATGTTAACTTTGGCGAACCTATCTCTGTTGCGCAATACTTAAATCAAGCGGTTCCACAGTGGCGTGATGATATTGACCCTATTGAGCCACAGCGCCCAAGTTGGTTAAACCCAGCAGTAAGCGCACTGGCTGACAATATTATGGTTCATATCAATAATGCGGCTTCAATCAATGCAATTAACTTGGTATCAACGGCACTGTTGGCATCACGTCAGCGAGCACTTACTAGAGAGCAACTGTTAGAACAAGTCGATTGTTATCTGCAATTATTACGCAATGTACCTTATTCGACTGACATGATTGTGTCTGATAAAAATGCTGAGGCATTATTAGAACATGCTCTGCAATCAGATAAATTCCTAGTCGAAAAAGACAGCTTGGGTGATATTGTGGTACTTCCTCGTGAAAGTGCGGTATTAATGACTTATTACCGTAATAACACAATCCACTTAATGGTTACTCCATCGTTAATTGCTAGCATCATCTTGCATCATGAAAAAATTCATCGTGATGATTTAATGAAACAGGTTGAATTAATCTTCCCTCTGGTTAAAGCAGAATTATTTATTCGCTATGAGAAAGAAGAGCTACCTGAAGTCATTAATACTTTGATTGCAGAACTTTGTCGTCAGCGTCTAATTTGTTGTGATAGTGATGGCTTACTACGTATTAATCCTGCGCGTATTCGTCCATTACAGCTTTTAGCAGCGAGTGTCAGAGAAACATTACAACGTTATGGTATTACGCTGTCTTTACTCAATTTTGCCCCTGAAATTAGTCGTGCATTATTGGAAAAAGAGAGCCGTATATTGGCACAACGTCTTTCTGTATTACATGGTATCAACGCACCTGAATTCTTTGATAAAGCAGTATTCTCTACCTTAGTTTCAACGCTGCGTGAAGAAGGCTATCTCAACGATAACGAAGATATCCTAAAAGCAGATGCATCTGCTCTTTACCAAGTAATTGCAAAACTAATGTCACCAGAAATTCGCTTAACCATTGAGAGCGTCGGTGTCACTGAAGATAACAATTCAGCACAGATAATTAATGAAAAAAGTGAGCCTAAAGCTGATAATTAATCGGTCATAACGCCATTATTTGTAATAGAAAAGGGATAAGCATTATGCTTATCCCTTTTTGTTTCTACTCAATTGTAGATGATAGCTTAGCGCTTACGATACCTTAGAAATAACTAAATAAAATACCTGCAAATAAAACAAAACCAACATAATTATTATTCATAAAAGCTTGAAAACAGGGTGTTCTTTCACGCTCTGCAATCAGTTTTTGTTGATAGATAAAGAGTGCGGTAATGAGTAATATCGACCAATAATAGATGCCTTTCATGTTCAGTAGAACACCAATGCCAACAAGTAGCGCCAACATCATCAGTTGTAGAATACCGATAATAATTTTGTCATAACGACCAAATAAAATAGCAGTAGATTTTACGCCAATCTTTATATCATCATTGCGGTCAACCATCGCATATTGGGTATCGTAAATCACCGACCAGACAATATTAACAAGAAATAATAGCCAACATACTAAAGG
The DNA here is from genome assembly GCF_016239305.1 of Proteus vulgaris. Classification (GTDB taxonomy): domain Bacteria; phylum Pseudomonadota; class Gammaproteobacteria; order Enterobacterales; family Enterobacteriaceae; genus Proteus; species Proteus vulgaris_C. The sequence goes on from NZ_JAEHOQ010000030.1 coordinate 15,086, forward strand.
TAAGCTTTCAGAAACGGCAGCAAAACCCATTGGAATTGACCAGCCAAAGGCCATACCTAAAATAAGCTGAGGTAGACTACTAAAGCGTTTAACAAAGGGGTAAAACCATGCTAGTGCAAGTCCTGCTACAGAGAGCCAAATTGTCATCGTATTGAGTGTGAGTACCAATCCAAATGACAATATAACCAATACAATAAATAAAATTTTACTCTCTTTTTCTGTCACAGCCCCACTAGGTAATGGTCGATTTTTAGTTCGTTCAACGCTGCCATCAATTTTTCTGTCAGCAAAGTCGTTTATTACACACCCAGCGGCACGCATAGAGAACACGCCAATAGTAAAGACAATCAGAATATGCCAATCAGGAAAACCTTTAGCAGCAATCCATAAAGCCCAATAAGTTGGCCAAAGTAATAATAGCGCTCCGATAGGTTTATCTATACGCATTAAACGGCTATATGCCTGCCATTTATTGTGCGTCATACTTCCCTCCAATTTTAGCTCCCCCTAATTACTTCTCATACACTGGTGATGCAGGTAGAAATACCTCGGTTAATAATAAAGGTTTATCTGAAAGCTGGAAACGAGAACGGCGTAGCCAATACTCATTTTGTTGCCCGATATGAATAAAATCACGGCTTAAGGTTGTTTCCTGAAACAGATAACGTCCAAGAGGAACGGTTCTTAAATTGACCAGTTTTCTATCTTCACCTGTCAGTGTCTCTTCTGGTACTAATGTTCGCCCTAATAACCAAGGCACATTATCACCACACAATACCACTTCTCTTAACCAATAACGCTGACTTTCCGGTAAACATGCCTTTTCGTCAGCGGGCTCAATAATGTCAACAAACCCTTCTTGATAAGGCATCACAGTGACTTTTTGACAATGCTGTTCAAACCGTCGTGTCATTGAACCTAATTCCATTAACCAACTTAATGTACTTTCTTTAATGTTTTCATGTTCCTCACTGGGCAACCAATGGATAGGAGCAGGGGTAATTATTGATTTTTTGAACATTATTTCATCATCACGCGTTGATGATCCTAGCTTGTGTGAGTCATGATATATCAAGGATATCATGATGTGACTAAGGGAAGTTAAAAGCTGATAACATTTCGCATAAATAATCTAAAAAAGCGTTAAAAGAAAATCAGATTGAGCACGAAACATTCAAAAAAACAAAGGAGGCCATAAAAACCTCCTTTGTATCTAACCAACTACTTATATTAAGTTTATTCGGATTAACGCCATGCTTTGTAATGATTAATCAGGTTATTTGTTGAACTATCGTGGCTGTTAACACTTTCCTTACCTTTTAATTCAGGAAGGATACGATTAGCAAGCTGTTTACCTAATTCAACACCCCATTGGTCAAAGGTAAAGATATTGAAAATAGCACCTTGTACAAAGATTTTATGTTCATACATAGCAATTAATGCACCTAATGAATAAGGTGTAATTTCTTTTAATAAAATAGAGTTGGTTGGACGATTACCTTCAAATACTTTGAAAGGTGCAACATAACCCATCGCTTTAGGATCTTTTCCAGCTGCGGCAAATTCTGCATCGACTTGCTCACGTGTTTTACCAAATGCGAGCGCCTCTGTTTGAGCAAAGAAGTTAGACATCAATTTTGCATGGTGATCAGATAATGGATTATGGCTAATGGCTGGGGCAATAAAGTCACAAGGGATAATTTTTGTGCCTTGATGGATCAGTTGATAAAACGCATGTTGACCATTTGTACCAGGTTCCCCCCAAATAATAGGCCCTGTTTGGTAACTGACTTTGTTTCCATCACGATCAATATACTTACCATTTGATTCCATATTGCCTTGTTGGAAGTAAGCAGCAAAACGATGCATGTACTGATCGTATGGCAGAATCGCTTCAGTTTCTGTGCCAAAAAAATTGTTATACCAAATGCCAATCAGTGCAAGGATTGTTGGGATGTTATTTTCAGCATCAGCAGTTCTAAAGTGGTTATCCATAGCATGAGCACCTTCCAGTAATTGCTCAAAATTGTCATAACCAACAGATAGTGCGATAGATAAACCAATTGCTGACCATAATGAATAGCGGCCACCAACCCAATCCCAGAACTCAAACATATTGGCAGTATCAATACCAAATTTTTCAACTTCAGTGCTATTCGTAGATAATGCGACAAAATGTTTAGCGACAAAAATACTCTCTTTCGCTGACGCTAAGAACCAATCTCTTGCTGAATGCGCATTTGTCATGGTTTCTTGTGTTGTGAATGTTTTTGACGCAATTAAGAATAATGTAGTTTCGGGATCACATTTTTTTAGTGTTTCGGCAATATGTGTACCATCAACATTCGAAACAAAATGCATAGTAAGGTGGTTTTTATACGGGCGTAATGCTTCTGTTACCATATAAGGGCCGAGGTCAGATCCACCGATACCAATATTTACAACATCAGTAATTGCTTTACCTGTATAACCTTTCCATTCACCACTAATAATACGCTCACTGAATTTTTTCATTTTATTCAGTACTGCGTTGACTTCTGGCATAACATCTTTGCCATCAACGATGACCGGAGTATTGCTACGATTACGTAATGCAGTATGCAATACAGCACGATCTTCAGTACGGTTGATTTTTTCACCCGCAAACATGCTATTTATCGCACCCTCTACGTCACATTCCTTAGCCAAAGCCTGCAATTTATCTAATGTTTCTTTCGTAATTCGGTTTTTTGAAAAATCCACTAGAATTTGGTCTGAAAACATTTTTGAGAATTGCTCAAACCGTGATGGCTCCTGAGCAAACAGCGTTTTCATATCGGTATCTTTGATAACCGAAAAATGGTTTTCTAATGCCTTCCAAGCTAGGGTTTGAGTTGGGTTTACATTTTTCATTCACAATACTCTCTTAAGATTACAATCCAATATTCTCAGATTGTAGCCTGACATTTAATAGTTACAGTCAATTCTTTCTCATTTGATGATATTGGTCAAAAGCAATCAATAAATCTAGTACTAATTACTTACATAGGTAAAACCGATAATGTGGAGCTGATTATTAATTAAATTGATTATTCTTCACTCTGCATTGACTCTCTACTTAATAACCGATATTCCTAATTGTGTCCAACATCTCATTTTTGCCTAAAGGAATACGACAATGACTGATAATACTGCTACGCCTTCATCTTCATCATCGCCATACACTATCGCTAAATTTGGTGGCACCAGTGTTGCTAACTATTCAGCAATGGAAAAATGTGCAGATATTATCCTGAAACAAAAGTCAGTTCGTGTCGTCGTCCTTTCCGCATCTGCTGGGATCACTAATCTACTGATTGAACTTGCAGCAGGTACTGAAACTTCACAACGAGAAACTTTACTTTCACAAGTTCGTGATATTGAGTACGCGATTATCAATCAACTCTCTCAGCCAGAAATTATTTCTCAAGAAATAAACCGCTTGCTTGAAAATATTGAGATGCTTTCTGAAGCAGCTGCATTAGCGACTTCTGATGCATTAACAGACGAACTTGTAAGTCATGGCGAATTAATGTCAACCTTGCTTTTTGTTGAGTTACTGCGTGAAAAAGGCATACAAGCGGATTGGTTTGACGTTAGAAAAGTGATGAAAACGAACGATCTATTTTGTCACGCTGAGCCAGATATGGTGCAATTAACTGGACTCACACAAAGTCTTATTCAACCTCGTCTAGAAGAAACGGTTATTGTCACACAAGGTTTTATTGGTCAAGAGCCAAAAGGTAGAACGACTACCCTAGGACGTGGTGGAAGTGACTATACGGCTGCACTTATTGGTGAAGCACTAGGAATGTCTCGTGTTGATATCTGGACGGATGTACCCGGTATTTACAGCACGGATCCAAGAATAGTGCCAGAGGCGCATCGTATTGATCAAATCGCCTTTGATGAAGCGGCAGAGATGGCTACCTTTGGCGCTAAAATTTTACACCCTGCTACATTATTACCTGCCGTTCGTAGTGGTATTCCGGTGTTTGTTGGTTCAAGTAAAGCACCAGAAGAAGGTGGTACTTTAGTTTGTACCCAAACAGAAAATCCTCCCGTATTCCGTGCAATTGCACTACGTAGAAAACAAACGTTGCTTACTTTACATAGCCTAAAAATGCTTCATGCGCGTGGCTTCTTAGCTGAAATTTTTACTATTTTATCGCGCCATCATATTTCGGTTGATGTGATAACAACATCTGAAGTCAGTATTGCTTTAACCCTCGATACTACGGGTACAACAAATTCATCAGGTAGTTTATTAACCAATGCATTATTGACTGAGCTTTCTGCATTATGCCGTGTTGAAGTAGAAGAAGATTTGGCATTAGTTGCCGTGATTGGTAACTCGCTTTCACAGGTAAATGGTTTAGGTATAAAAATTTTCGGCGCATTAGAAGATTACAATATTCGTATGATAAGCCATGGCGCAAGTACCCATAATTTATGTTTATTAGTTGATGGTAAAGATGCGGATAATATTGTGCGTAAATTGCATGATACATTGTTTTAATAAAGCGCTACTGAAAAGAGAGGGATAATTTTTTATCTCTCTCAAAATTCAACCTTTATTGCTGTAATGGTGTAAGCTTTAAAGAACTTCATTTAAGAATAATTAGAATCAAAATCTAATTCTATTAATGGAGTAATAAAAATGAAAATTTATGATAATCTTTGTAACTTTATAAAAAGCAATGCAGAAAAAATAACCCAAACTAAAGCAGATCCTACTTTAACAAAAATAAAAAACTGGCTTTCTTCGATCGAAAACTCAAATCAGACTTATACAACAGCAGAGAAAAATACAATCTCTATTTTAAAAGATATTGAGCTAAAAAAGATTTTTTCTAATAATATAAAAGATAATACTTCATTAGATAAACAATGTTTTGAATCAATGTTAAAAATAAATAACATGTGTAAAAACAAAGATATTTTTGTAATAGGACAATACAACACACTACTAAATAAACTTGAAAAAGAACATATAAAAAAAACAAGTCAAGAAAGTGAAGTAAGTAAAAAAGAAACTCTTTTGGAAATTAAAGAAGAATTATTTAATAAAATAAAAGGGGCCAACGAGAAATTAAAAGAAGTCATTGATGCTCATTATCAATGCTTTCAGGAAATAACAAAAGAAATTAAAGATATTGATGGTAAAAACATCCCTAAAAAAATAAATGAATATAAAAAATACAAATCCGAACTTCTTGATAAAATAAATAACCATGAAATTAAAAATGAAAATTTAACGAACCTGACTGAACTCAGGCAATATATAAAAGGACTTCAAGAATATAATAACAATCTAAATAAATTTATTGAAATGACAAATAATATTACTTACAGATATGAAAAAGAATTAGACATACTTAATGATAGGCATTTTAAATTATCTGATGATAAAATTTTAGATATACTAAACCATCATCTAGATAAACTAAAAGAAATGAACTTACAAATTAATTAATCCTTAATTTTAAATAAAAAATTAAATTTTTCTAATAGGCTTCTTTTTAGAAGCCTATCTTTTAATAAATTAATAAACCCGATAACCACCATATTTCTTAGCAAATTGATTAAATTTACCAAAATCAATTAAAGCGATTTCTAAAGAACGATGAGCTAGATGCGACATCTTCGCAATTTTTTCAACAAAAACTCGGTTATCTTCCAGCAATTTAACAGTAAGTGTAGCAGCAATTATTTCGCACTCTTTTGGTGTGACTATCCAACCATCATTAGTAGCAAATTTATGGATTGGGATATTGCCGTCTTTCTCACTTTCTTTTGCTAATAGCGCCTCTTCTTCTTTCATTGCCTGCTTAAATAGTATGATTTCTTCTTCAAGAGGCTCCGGAGTAGTCGGGATCTGCTGATATATGTAATCACCCACTTCTTCGATTCGTGCTGGAGTCATTTCGGCTTTCAACCAAATTTTATCAAATGCTTTTTCGTCTAAAATTGCCTCTGTATCTAAACTTCCTGTTAATTGCATCAGATTTAAAAAAGCATTAATTAACACTTCATTTAATGGATAGCTTCCTTTCACTAAAGAAGGGAAAGGTATTTCAGTGCCAGCAGGTGGAGTTTTCTGAAGATACAAAGTATAACTCATCGTCATGTCCTTTTTTCTGATACAGGCTTATAGCTTATACACCTTTAATGGGAACTGCGAGAGGAAATAACAAGGGGATATTACTATCCCCTCTGTATTTATTATATTGTTGAGATCTTAGAATAAAGACAAATTAAGATCCATACCCTAAATTAGGCGCTAGCCAACGCTCAACTTCACTGACACTCATCCCTCGCCGTTTTGCGTAATCTTCAACCTGATCTTTTTGAATTTGAGCAACCGCGAAATATTTACTTTCAGGATGACTAAAATACCAACCGGATACTGAAGCACCAGGCCACATCGCATAAGTATCTGTTAGCTTCATCCCAATGCGATTTTCAACATCAAGCAGTTGCCAAATTTTAGCTTTTTCTGTGTGTTCAGGACAGGCAGGATATCCTGGTGCAGGTCGTGTTCCTTGATATTTCTCTCTAATAAGCTCGTCATTAGAAAGGTTTTCATCAGCGCTATAGCCCCAAATTTTAGTTCTGACTTGCTGGTGAAGATATTCAGCAAAAGCTTCAGCAAGACGGTCTGATAATGCTTTCACCATAATTTTATTGTAATCATCATGGGCATTATCATAAGCATTGGCGAGCGTGTCTTCTTCTAGCCCTCCTGTTACAGCAAAAGCACCGAAATAGTCAGGAACACCACTTTCTACGGGAGCAATAAAGTCCGCTAAACAGTAGTTAGGAAACTCTTTTTTCTCTGTTTGCTGACGCAAATGGCAACTGTGCAATAATTCATACTGTCGGCTTTCATTTTGATAGATCACGATATCATCACCAAGACGATTAGCAGGGAAGATCCCCATAATACCTTTAGGTATGAGCAAGTTTTCATGACTTAATTTATCCAGCATCGCATTCGCATCAGCAAATACCCGTTTTGCCTCTTCCCCTACCACGTCATCTTCTAAAATACGCGGATATTTTCCTGCTAAAGACCACGTCATAAAGAAAGGTGTCCAGTCGATATATTCACGCAACACATCAATGCTTGCCGTAATTTCTTGCACCCCAAGTTGGTTCGGTTTAGGTGGCGTATAATTTTGCCAATCAATTTTGAGTGCATTGGATCGCGCAATGTCTAAAGAGACTGGCGGTGTACGTGGTTTTTTTCTAGCATATTGCTGGCGTACCACTTCATATTCGCGCCGGGTTTTAGCAACAAAGTCTGCTTTTTGTGTATTAGATAACAGAGCTGCGACAACCCCTACTGTACGTGATGCATTCTGTACATAAACGGTAGGATGACTGTAATTTGGCTCTATTTTTACGGCGGTATGCGCTTTAGAGGTTGTTGCTCCACCAATCATTAATGGCAACGAAAAACCTCGCCTTTCCATCTCTTTAGCCACATTCACCATTTCATCAAGTGACGGGGTAATGAGACCTGAAAGGCCAATAATATCGACTTTTTCGTCAATCGCAGTTTGCAAGATTTTATCACAAGGTACCATCACGCCCAGATCAATAATCTCATAGTTATTACACTGCAAAACAACACCCACAATATTTTTACCGATATCGTGGACATCCCCTTTTACGGTAGCTAGTAAAATTTTACCAGCGGATGTGCCTGCTTGTTTTGTCGCTTGAATATAAGGTTCAAGATAAGCAACGGCTTGTTTCATCACCCTTGCTGATTTCACAACTTGAGGTAAAAACATCTTTCCTTCGCCAAACAAATCACCCACTGTATTCATACCATTCATCAGTGGTCCTTCAATAACTTCAATTGGGCTTGATGCTTGTTGACGACAAGCTTCCGTATCTTCAACAATAAATTCGGTGATCCCTTTTACTAAGGCGTACTCTAGACGTTTTTCTACATCCCATTGTCGCCACTCAGCAAGTTGATGGTTTTGTTCATCACTTTTCGTTCCACGATAACGCTCTGCCAACGCGAGTAAATTATCTGTACTTTCTTCATGACGATTTAAAATAACGTCTTCTACGGCATTACGTAGCTCATCAGGCAATGAATCGTAAATGGCAAGTTGCCCTGCATTCACAATCCCCATATCCATACCATTTTTTACGGCGTAATAAAGAAAAACAGAGTGAATAGCTTCACGAACAGGATCGTTACCCCGAAATGAGAATGAAACGTTAGATACCCCACCAGAAATTAAAGCATAAGGCAGTTGAGATTTAATATCTGCACAGACTTCAATAAAATCAACAGCATAATTATTATGCTCTGCAATTCCTGTTGCGACAGCAAATATATTAGGATCAAAAATAATATCTTCCGGTGGAAAACCTGCTTGCTCTGTTAATAATTGATAAGCTCGGCGACAGATTTCAATTTTACGTTCTCGAGTGTCCGCTTGCCCCACTTCATCAAACGCCATAACAACAACAGCAGCACCGTATTTACGCACTAATTTAGCATGTTCAAGAAAAGGAGTTTCTCCTTCTTTCATAGAAATCGAGTTAACAATTCCCTTGCCTTGAATGCATTTTAAGCCCTCTTCAATCACTTCCCATTTTGAAGAGTCAATCATCACCGGAACTTTGGCAATATCAGGCTCACCAGCAATAAGATTGAGAAAACGTGTCATGGCTTCAACCGCATCTAACATGCCTTCATCCATGTTGATATCGATAATTTGAGCACCGTTTTCAACTTGCTGACGTGCAACGTCCAATGCTTCTTGGTAATTGCCTTCTTTTATCAAGCGCTTAAATTTGGCTGAGCCTGTGACATTGGTTCGTTCTCCTACATTCACAAACAGTGAGTTCTCATCAATCACTAATGGCTCAAGACCTGAAAGACGACATGCTTTTTTCAAGGAAGGTAATACTCTTGGGGCAATACCTTTTACTGCTTGTGAAATTGCAAGAATATGTGCAGGTGTTGTTCCACAACATCCCCCCACAATATTGAGAAAACCAGCTTGCGCCCACTCTTTAATTTGCTCAGCCATTTCTTGAGCATCTAAGTCATAGCCTCCAAACGCATTAGGTAAACCAGCATTAGGATGAGCACTGACATAAGTTTCAGAAATTTGTGAAAGTGTTTGAATATATTGGCGTAATTCTTTAGGGCCTAACGCGCAGTTTAAACCAAATGAGAGCGCATCGGCATGACGTAAGGAGTGGTAAAACGCTTCTGTTGTTTGACCCGTTAAGGTTCTTCCTGAAGCATCTGTAATAGTGCCAGAGATCATCACAGGTAATTCAATATTGAGTGATTCAAACTCACATTTAATCGCAAAAATAGCCGCTTTCGCGTTTAGTGTGTCGAAAATAGTTTCGACCATAATTAAATCAACACCGCCTTTAATTAACCCACGTGTTGCTTCTCGATACGCCACCACCAGCTTATCAAATGAAACATTACGAAAAGCCGGATCATTAACATCCGGAGATATTGATGCCGTTCTGTTTGTTGGCCCCAAAACACCCGCTACATAGCGAGGTTTATCAGGTGTTAACGTACTCCATTTATCTGCACTGACTTTAGCTAGTTTTGCGGCTTCTTCGTTCAGCTCAAAACAGAGCGACTCCATGTGATAATCAGCCATCGCGATGGACGTCGAGTTAAAGGTATTGGTTTCAACAATATCAGCACCTGCTTGAAAATAAGCATCATGTATGTCTGCAATGATTTGAGGTTGTGTTAAAACTAAAAGGTCATTATTCCCTTTAACATCACAGTTCCAATCAGCAAAACGCTCACCTCGATAATCGGCTTCTGTAAGTTGATACTGCTGGATCATCGTACCCATTGCACCATCAAGTACTAAGATACGTTTTCCTAATGCTTCCACCAGTTGTTGTTTTATGTTTGCCACGTTGTTTCCTCTTAATCGAGAATGCTTTTGTGTTTGTTTTTCTTTATTGTTATTTCGTTGTTTTTTTATCCTACCATATCTTTTTGCAAAGATTTCTAAGACGAAGATGAGAGATTTTCACTCAGTGAGAAACAATTTTAATAAATATTTCTTATCACACATTTTGTTTTGAAAAATGCAGTGATCGGAGGAGTTTTATTACACGAGATAGTTCATAATAGATATTAATATGGATAGCATTTCTGGAGTGTATGCATGACAGTTTCCCCTACAAATAAAAAAGTGCGTAAGACGAAAACAACTGCCACTCAAAGCACCGCACAAGGAGGCCCTGTTCAGTCGTTAAGTCGTGGACTGACATTATTGGAATATATTTCCGAATCTCCGGGTGGTATCGCCCTAACAGATCTTGCTTTTCAAGCCGGATTACCTAATTCCACAACACACCGCCTACTCACTACACTTCAGCAACATGGTTTTGTCCGTCAAGTTGGAGATTTAGGATTATGGGTTGTTGGTACGCACGCCTTTATTGTTGGCAGTAGCTTTCTGCAAACTCGTAATCTTTTAGTCATGGTACACCCTATCTTGCGTCAATTGATGGAAGATTCCGGTGAAACCGTCAATCTGGCTATTCTTGACCAAATTGAATTTGATGCCGTGATTGTCGATCAAGTGCAATGTAATGCACTAATGAGAATGTCGGCTCCTATTGGTGGTAAATTACCGATGCATGCATCCGGTGCCGGTAAAGCGTTTCTTTCGACGTTACCAGAAAATAAATTGCTACCTTTACTCCAGAAGAAAGGCTTAATGGCCTATACACCTCACACCAGAACACTCCCTTCATCTTTAAAAGAAAATTTAGAGCAAGCCCGTAAACAAGGCTTTTCTTTTGATGACGAAGAGCATGCTTTAGGTTTACGCTGCATTGGTGCTTGTATTTATGATGAACACCACCAGCCTTTTGCTGCAATTTCACTTTCAGGCCCCGTTTCTAGAATGACTGATTCACGTATCACTGAATTAGGCGCAATGGTTATCAAGGCCGCAAAACAAATTAGCCGTGAATACGGTGGCATAAAAAGCTGATCCTATCTTTTACCTTCCTCATTACCAAACGATGAGGAAGAAACTCCTTAATTAAACCGATTCAGCTTTTTAAAAAGACAGTGTTTCGGCTTTATATTCGTTAAATATTAAAAAACTGTTATTTATCACCTAAAAAAATTGATGTTGATCACAGATGTTGTTTAAGACGCACTAAGAGTATTGCAACTCACCTTGTTACCCGCAACAATGTTACCGGTAACAAATACTATAGCTAAATTCTTGTACTCTCTTTTCATAGCCAATAGTAACGCTCATCACCCAGTGTGAATAAAGGAAGCATCATTATGAACCCTAAAAACCATGACCCAATTCAGGACGACTTTGTTCCGCTTAACAAGACTGTAAAACAAGTAACAGAGCGCATTATCGTTCGCTCACAATTGACTCGTCGTGCTTATCTGAAAAAAATTGAAGCTGCGAAAAGCCAAACAGTACATCGTGCTCAGCTGGCTTGCGGTAATTTAGCTCATGGTTTCGCAGCTTGTCAGGCTGATGATAAAAATCGTCTGAAAAATATGGTTCATAATGATATTGCCATTATTACAGCTTATAACGATATGTTGTCAGCTCATCAGCCATATGAAAATTATCCTCAAAAAATTAAAAAGGCATTGCATGCTGTTGGTGCCGTAGGGCAAGTTGCGGGCGGTGTTCCTGCTATGTGTGATGGTGTAACTCAAGGCCAAGATGGTATGGAACTCTCACTCCTGAGTCGTGATGTGATTGCGATGTCAGCGGCTGTCGGTTTATCCCATAATATGTTTGATGGAGCACTCTATTTAGGGATCTGCGATAAAATTGTTCCTGGACTGGCGATGGCCGCGCTCTCTTTTGGCCATCTTCCTGCTATTTTTATTCCTGCTGGCCCAATGACGAGTGGTTTGCCAAATAAAGAAAAAGTTCGTATTCGCCAACTTTATGCCGAAGGTAAAGTGGATCGCCATGCTTTGTTAGAAGCTGAAGCAGCGTCTTATCATAGCATTGGCACTTGTACTTTTTACGGCACAGCGAATTCTAATCAAATGGTCATGGAAATGATGGGATTACATTTACCTGGTGCTTCTTTTGTCCATCCAGATACCCCATTACGTGATGCATTGACTGATGCTGCGGCTAGCCAAATAGTACGTCTTACTGAAAACTCGGGTAACTACCTCCCTATCGGTCAATTAGTTGACGAGAAGGTGATTGTTAACGGCATTATTGCTCTATTAACAACAGGGGGATCAACTAACCTGACAATGCACTTAGTTGCAATGGCACGCGCAGCTGGCATTATCATTAATTGGGATGATTTTTCTGAACTTTCACAAGTTGTGCCACTGATTGCTCGCATTTATCCTAATGGTCCTGCCGATATCAACCAGTTTCAAGCCGCAGGTGGTATTGCACTGATTATTCGTGAACTTCTGAAAAAAGGCTTAATTCATCGTGATGTCAATACTGTTGCAGGATTTGGTATTGAGCGTTATACCTTAGAACCTTGGCTAAATGAGGGTAAGCTCGATTGGCGCGAAGGTACGACAAGCTCTTTAGATAGAGATGTCATTGCTGATATCAATACACCATTCTCCTCACATGGTGGTACACAAGTAATGCAAGGTAATTTAGGTAGGGCTGTAATGAAAACTTCTGCCGTACCTGATGAAAATAAAATTATCGAAGCCCCAGCTATTGTGTTTAATAGCCAACATGATATTGCTGCTAAATTTGAAGCTGGTGAGCTAAATAAAGATTGTGTAGTGGTTGTACGTTATCAAGGGCCACAAGCCAACGGTATGCCAGAATTACATAAATTAATGCCACCATTGGGGGTGTTAATGGATAAAGGCTACAAAGTAGCATTAGTTACCGATGGCCGACTTTCAGGTGCATCAGGTAAAGTACCTGCCGCAATTCATGTCACTCCTGAAGCCATTAATGGGGGGTTATTATCCAAAGTACGTGATGGTGATATTATTCGTGTTAATGGTAAAACAGGAGAGTTAACACTCCTTGTTGATGAACAAACCCTCAATGCTCGCCAAGATAAGATACCTGATTTAAGTGCGAATAATATAGGTTGTGGCCGTGAACTGTTTGTGAATTTGCGTCGTCATTTATCCGGAGCTGAACAAGGTGCTTGTTGTATTGATTTTTAATGTAGGCAAGTTTTGAATGCCTAACGAGGAGCAGATTTAATTCATTTGCTCACCATTTTCTAATTAGGAAATACTAATGATGAATCATTGGAATACAAGTGCAGAGTCTGTACTAAAATCAGGGCCAGTTGTTCCTGTTATTGTTATTAATCATATTGATGAAGCTGTACCTGTTGCAAAAGCATTAGTTGAAGGTGGCGTAAAAGTTTTAGAAGTCACATTACGTACAGATTGCGCTATTGAAGCTATTCGCCGTATTGCGAAAGAAGTACCTGAAGCCATTGTGGGCGCAGGTACAGTAATTAATCCTCAACAATTAGCACAGGTTACTGAAGCGGGTGCTCAATTTGCTATTAGCCCAGGATTAACAGAAGCACTACTCAAAGCTGCGGTGGCTGGAACCATTCCTTTAATTCCTGGTATTTCAACAGTTTCTGAGTTAATGCTCGGTATGAGTTATGGCTTAAATGAATTTAAATTTTTCCCTGCTGAAGCCAACGGGGGTGTTAAAGCATTAAAAGCAATTGCAGGACCGTTCTCAAAAGTTCACTTCTGTCCAACTGGAGGTATTTCACCAGATAATTACCGTAATTATCTTGCGCTACAAAGCGTACTTTGTATTGGTGGCTCTTGGTTAGTCCCTAATGATGCGGTTAAAGCAGGTGATTTCCAGCGTATTACTGAATTAGCTAAAGAAGCTGTTGCTGGCGCTCAGTGCTAATTTTTGCAATAAAAAATATATTTAACCCAATAAAGATAGGTATCCCCTTTATGCCTATCTTTGTTTTAACCTTTTTATACTGACGGATCACGATAAGTAAATCGCTTAGTTTGAGAATAAGCGTAAACATCTTCAATATACCCTTCTTTAATTCTTTGTTGTTGTTGTTGCCAATATTCTGGTGATAAAAGATCACGATGTTGAGCCTCAAAATAACGACAAACTTGCTTATCACTGCATAAAAAATAACGAAACTCTTCAGGAAAAACATCATTAAGCGCAACGCTATACCAAGGCTCACTGGCTAATTCGTCTTCAGGATAGCGGGCTGGCGGGATTGCCCGAAAATTCATATCTGTCATATAACTAATTTCATCATAATCATAGAAAATAACACGATGATGGCGAGTCACACCAAAGTTTTTAAATAACATGTCACCAGGGAAGATGTTCGCAGCGATAAGTTCTTTTAATGCTTGTCCGTAATCTTCGACGACAGTCTTGAGTTGATTATCATCGCATTGCGCCATATAAATATTGAGTGGCGTCATTCTGCGTTCCATATAAAGATGGCGGATCAGTAGCTTATCGCCTAGATCTTCCAATTTATTTGGGATCTCTTGTTCAAAGATCGTCATTAATTCAGGACTAATTCTTTTCTTATCGACGACAAAATTCTCAAACTCTTGAGTATCCGCCATTCGTCCAACACGATCGTGTTCTTTAACCAATTGATAGCACTCTTTTACACGCTCGGCGGTGATCGTTTTTTGTGGTGCAAATTTATCTTTGATCACTTTAAAAACACGATCATACGTCGGTAGCGTAAACACCAACATCACCATACCTTTTACTCCAGGTGCTTCGATAAATTGCTCCGATGAAAAATTCATAAAAGCAAGGTATTCGCGGTAGTATTCTGTTTTACCATGCTTTTGGCACCCAATAGACATATAAAGCTCAGCGATAGATTTTCCCGGTAATATATCTCTTAGCCATGCAACTAATGCCGCAGGAAATGGTGCATAAACCATAAAATAAGAACGGGCAAAACCAAAGACAATGCTGGCTTCATCTGCGGTTATCAGACAAGTATCAATCAACAATTGTTGTTCAATATTATGAATAGGTAATAAGAATGGAATATATTGATTCTCAATAACAATTTTACCTATTAGCCAAGCAGCTTTATTACGATAAAAGAGTTCATTTGCAATATGAAATACCGCATTACGTAACTGCAAAGAAGAAAACTGGGCATTTAGCACATTACAGATTGAATTAATATCTCGTTGCTTATTTTGCCACGGCAACCGTAAAGGTAAGCGCGATAAGATGTCTTGCAGTAATGTCGGTAAATCACTTTGAATAACAAACTGCTTTGATAACGGTCGAGGTGCTTGTGTAAAGCGATAAGCCGGTTGTGATGAAAAAACAAAAAGATTTCTTTTATTCAATTCACGATGGTGAAACAGACGACAATAAACGGAATTAAAAAAGCTTTCTGCAATTTCAAATCGAGGGTAATTGGGGAGTAATAATGTATAGTTTTCTTTTACTTTTTGTAGAAAAAGACTTTCTTTATCAATATCATGACGAATACATCTAAGCTGTTCAACCACTAATCCAACATGATTATCATATAAACGGATACGCTCTTTCATCGCTTGTTGAGCACCATGCCAATCTGCTTGTTCAAAACGATATTGAGCTCCTGACGTTATCTCAAGGAAACGACCATATTGAGCATCAAAACCCTGTAAAATTGTTTGAGCAATCAAATCTTCTGGCGTCATTCACAACCTCACGAAAAAGAGGAGCATCCTGCTCCTGAATTATCACCACAAAAATAGATAATAATATTTTTAAACTTTAGAATTGCTGCTCTTCTGTTGAACCCGTTAATGCTGTTACAGAAGACATACCGCCTTGAATAATCGTCGTGACTTTATCAAAATATCCTGTTCCCACTTCTTGTTGATGTGATGAGAAGGTATAGCCTTGATTAAGTGCAGCAAATTCTTTTTCTTGTACTTTTTCAACGTAATGCTTCATACCTTCACCTTTAGCGTAGTCATGTGCCAAATCAAACATGTTGAACCACATGCTATGAATACCCGCTAAAGTAATAAACTGGAATTTATATCCCATTGCGGAAAGTTCATCTTGGAAATGCGCAATCGTGCGATCATCAAGATTCTTTTTCCAATTAAAGGAAGGGGAACAGTTGTAAGCTAGCATTTTTCCAGGATATTTATCGTGAATAGCTTCTGCAAACTTAGCGGCCATTTTCAGATCAGGGAGTGATGTTTCACACCACACCAAATCGGCATAAGGCGCATAAGCAAGACCACGACTAATGGCTTGATCGATACCAGCATGGGTACAGAAGAAGCCTTCAGGTGTACGTTCGCCTGTTAAGAACGAACTATCATAAGGATCGCAATCTGAAGTTAAGAGATCCGCGGCATCGGCATCTGTTCTTGCAACTAACAAAGTTGGTACATCAGACACATCAGCAGCTAAACGTGCGGCAACCAGCTTTTGTACAGCTTCTTGAGTCGGAACAAGTACTTTCCCACCCATATGACCGCATTTTTTCACAGCTGCTAACTGATCTTCAAAGTGAACTCCCGCAGCCCCTGCTTCAATCATAGCCTTCATTAATTCAAAGGCATTTAATACACCACCAAAGCCTGCTTCCGCATCAGCTACAATAGGAAGGAAAAAATCAATATAGTCTTTATGTTGAGGACCAATACCATTAGACCACTGGATTTGATCTGCTCGTCTAAAGGTATTATTAATACGCTGAACAACATTAGGTACCGAATCAACCGGGTATAAAGACTGATCAGGATACATACTTGCCGCAGTATTAGCATCAGCAGCAACTTGCCAGCCTGAAAGATAAACCGCTTCTAACCCTGCTTTTGCCTGTTGCAAAGCTTGCCCGCCAGTTAAAGCCCCTAATGCATTCACATAGCCCTTTTTCGATTTTCCATTTAATGATGACCAAAGCCTTTGAGCGCCACGTCGTGCTAAGGTATGTTCTGGGTTAACCGAACCTCTTAATTTAATGACATCTTCAGCGCTATAAGGACGAGTAATACCATTCCAGCGAGGTTGTTCCCACTCTTTCTCTAATTGGGCAATTTGCTCTGATCTACTAATAGTCATAAAAACAGCTCCTATAAATACGGTAGTGATGATGTTTGCAGTTTATAAATACGTTTTGACGTATCTTTTTTAATTTAAAAGTTGATAACCTGGTAAAGTCAGAAAATCGACTAATTCATCTTGGGTTGTAATGTTATCCATCAAAGAGGCTGCTTCTTTAAAACGTCCCTCTTCAAAACGTGTATCACCGACTTCTTGGCGTATCACTTCAAGCTCTTCTTTCAACATGTTACGAAAGAGATTTTTAGTCACAATTTGCCCATCAGACAGCGTTTTTTGGTGACGGATCCATTGCCAAATAGAAGTACGAGATATTTCTGCCGTTGCAGCATCTTCCATTAATCCATAGATAGGCACGCAACCATTACCAGAAATCCATGCTTCAATATATTGCACAGCAACACGAATATTAGCTCTCATCCCTTTTTCAGTTCTTTCGCCCGCGCAAGGTGCTAATAACATTTCTGCCGTTATTCTTTCATTACGTTGTACATCTAGTTGATTTGAACGAGAGCCCAACACAGCATCAAAAGCCGCTAATACGGTTTCAGCAAGCCCAGGATGGGCAATCCAAGTACCATCATGTCCATTTGTTGCTTCAAGCTCTTTATCATCAAATACTTTTTTCAAAATAACGCCGTTTTGCTCCGGATCTCGACTTGGAATAAATGCCGACATTCCTCCCATCGCAAAAGCACCACGCTTATGGCAAGTTTGAACAAGTAAACGAGAATAAGCACTCAAGAAAGGCTGAGTCATTGTGATGCCTTGTCTATCTGGTAATACACGGTCAGGGTAATTTTTTAATGTTTTGATATAGCTAAAAATATAATCCCAACGACCACAGTTAAGCCCGACAATATGTTCTTTCATATGAAAGAGAATTTCTTCCATTTGAAAAACAGCCGGTAAGGTTTCAATCAATACAGTGGCTTTAATCGTACCTGTTGCTAAACCAAAGCGTTTTTCTGTGAAGTGAAAAACATCGCTCCACCATTTGGCCTCTTGCCATGTTTGCAATTTAGGAATGTAGAAATATGGCCCACTTCCTTTTTCTAACAGCGCCTTGTGGTTATGATAAAAATACAATGCAAAATCAAATAATCCCCCAGAAATAGGCTCTCCCTGCCATAACACATGTTTTTCAGGAAGATGTAATCCTCTAACTCTTGCAATCAATACGGCAGGTGACGCTTTGAGTTGATAGCATTTACCCTGCTCATTGGTATAAGAAATGGTACCTTTGACGGCATCGCGCAAATTGACTTGCCCATCAATCACTTTATCCCATGTAGGTGCTAAGGAGTCTTCAAAGTCCGCCATAAAGACTTTTACATTGGCATTTAATGCATTGATAACCATTTTGCGATCAACAGGCCCCGTTATTTCAACACGACGGTCTTGTAGATCTTTAGGTATTGAATTGATTTTCCATTCTGAATTTATAATGGAATATGATTCCGAAATAAAATCAGGGAGCATTCCATTATCAACTTTATTTTTCCACTGTTCCCTTTCTGCTAATAAGATATTCCTTCTCTCTGAAAAATGATTAACCAAATCAGTTAAAAATAATTTAACATCATGATTTATTACCTCTTTTTCATATTCACCAAAAGATTGCGTAAAATTTAATTCTTCTGTTATTAACGATTGTGACATTCTACATTCCCCTAAAATCGTTTACACACCTGATTAAGACTAATGCAGTTTTCACAAAAATCAAAAATGAATTCCATTTTTATTTAATTAATTTTTAACAATGTGATTACAATAGTGTTTTTTTATTGTACAAAACTGAAAATTTCAAAAAATAATTCGAGGGATCTTGAAGAGCTCGCTAACGAAAGGAAAAAAGGAATATTCATGCTTGATGATTTTACCTATATAGCTTTTTCTTATATGAATATTCTTCATACACAACATGAAGGCCTCGACATTCAAAAGGTTATTCGCTAAATTTAGGCTTCTAGATGTCTAGATGTTTTTTAGAGGTTATTGAAATGCCAATTAGAGTACCCGATGAGCTACCCGCAGTGGGTTGTTTACAAAAAGAGAATGTCTTTGTCATGACATCCAGTAGAGCGAGTATTCAAGATATTCGCCCTTTAAAAGTACTTATCCTTAATTTAATGCCAAAGAAAATAGAAACAGAAAACCAATTTCTGCGGTTACTTTCTAATAGCCCTCTGCAAATTGATATTCAATTATTACGTATTGATTCTCGTATACCTAAAAATACCCCTGTAGAGCATCTCGATACTTTCTATTGCGATTTTGACCAAATTAAAGAACAAAATTTTGATGGTCTTATTGTTACAGGGGCACCACTAGGGTTAGTCGAATTTGAAGATGTGGCTTATTGGGATGAAATAAAGGAAGTTATTACATGGGCTAAAGAACACGTCACTTCAACACTTTTTATTTGCTGGGCAGCTCAAGCTGGGCTAAATATTTTATATGGATTACCAAAATATACGCTAGAACAAAAAATTTCAGGGGTATACCGTCATAGCACTTGCTCACCTCTTTCATTGTTAACTCGCGGATTTGATGAAACTTTTTTTGCACCTCATTCTCGTTATGCAGGATTTCCTATCGATTTTATTCAACATAATACTGATTTAGAGATCCTTGCAACTTCAGAAGAAGCAGGCGCTTATTTATTTGCATCAAAAGATAAAAGAGTCGTCTTTGCAACTGGGCACCCAGAATACGATCCTAATACACTCGCAGATGAATATCATCGTGATGTTAAAGCAGGGCTAGATCCTCAATTACCAGAAAACTATTTTCCTAATAATGATCCGAGTAAAAAACCTATCGCTTCTTGGCGTAGTCATGGGCATTTATTATTTGCAAACTGGCTGAATTACTATGTTTATCAGATAACACCGTTCGATCTCGCTCAAATGAATCCAACATTAGATTAAAGAAAAACCCCAAGATCAATTTGGGGTTTTAAGATAATCATTTGCCAAGCTAAAAATTATTTATAGCGATGAGCCAATGCATTAGCAGCGATCATTGCATTATAAACATCGTCTTCAGTGACTTTCATTGGCATATTACCCATGGTATCACCTTCAGCACAGGCAATTTTCGCCACAGTACGCCATTCGCTTTCAATGAATTCTTTCATACCCATATCTTCAAGAGTCAGTGGTAATTCTGCTGCTTTAATAATACGGATCACTTCATCAATTTCTTCTTGTGGTGCATTTTCTAACACTAATTGTGTTAATAAACCAAAGACAACTTTTTCACCATGTTGAACCCGATGTAAAGACTCAACCGCAGACATACCATTGTTGACTGCATGAGCAGCTGCTAAACCGCCGGCTTCGGCACCAACACCACTAAGATAAATCGTTGCTTCAATAGTTTGTTCTAATGCTGGAGTGGTTATTTTATGACGGATAGCATCCATTGCTTTATCAATGTTTTCACTTAACATTTCAAAGCATAATTGCGCTAAACCAAGGCCTGTACGTGATGGACGTTGATTGACTAAGTTTAAACCGTCTGCTTGATAGCAAGCACGTGCTTCAAAGTAAGTCGCGAGGGCATCACCTACACCCGCTGAGAAAAAGCGTTGTGGTGCAGAGGCAATAATTGCAGTGTCAGCAATCACAACATCAGGGTTTTGTGGTAAAAATAAATATTTATCAAACTCACCATTTTCTTTATATAACACAGAAAGTGCAGTACAAGGTGCGTCAGTAGAGGCAATTGTAGGGAATAAAATAACAGGAATATGTTGATAATAAGCAACCGCTTTAGACACGTCTAATGTCTTGCCACCCCCAATACCAATAATAACGTTCGCTTTATTCTCAACCGCAATTTGACCAAGGCGATTAACTTCAGCTTCAGTACATTCGTAATTAAATTTTTCAACAATCGCTCCAATCTTATTTTCTTTAAGAGAAGGAAGCGCTTCTTTAGTTACTTTTTCTAAGAAAAATTCATCACTAATAATAAAAGCATTATCACCAAAATCTTTAACGTATTTACCAACGGAAGCAATAAGTTGGCTACCAATAAAGAATTTTTTTGGGGAGGTTACAGAACGAGGTAATATAGACGACATAACTAAATTCCTTTATTTTAGATTTTGCTATAAACAATAGCAGAATTAGTATTTCATCTTACCTCTCATCAGAATATGAATCTAGTAAACTCTCTGATAGATATTACCTTACATATTGATATTGCATTATTTAAATTCATATAAAACAAATAGTTATTTTTAAATAATTTCAAAATAGCAGATTAATTACGTATTTATATCTATAATATAAGCATTGTTTTATAACTAAAATAACGTAGTTTAGGATCATCAATGACACTTATACGAGAAAAGCTGACATTACCTGCAAATGCCAATAAACTCTTATTACATTCTTGTTGTGCCCCTTGTTCTGGTGAAGTCATGGAAGCATTACAAGCTTCAGGCATTGAATATACAATCTTTTTTTATAATCCCAATATTCATCCTCAAAAAGAGTATTTAATTCGCAAAGAGGAAAATATCCGCTTTGCTAAGAAACATAATATTCCTTTTATAGATGCCGATTACGATACTGACAATTGGTTTGAAAGAGCTAAGGGAATGGAAAAAGAGCCTGAACGAGGTATCCGATGCACTATGTGTTTTGATATGCGTTTTGAAAGGACAGCTCTTTATGCCGCTGAAAATGGTTTTTCTGTTATTTCAAGTTCACTTGGGATCTCGCGATGGAAAGATATGAAACAGATAAATGGTTGCGGAGAAAGAGCCGTAGCGCCTTACCCAAATATAGTTTATTGGGATTATAATTGGCGTAAAAAAGGTGGCTCAGCCAGAATGATAGAAATAAGTAAGCGAGAACAATTCTATCAACAAGAATATTGTGGATGTGTTTATTCGTTAAGAGATACAAATAAACATCGTAAATCACAAGGTCGAGAACTTATTAAGATTGGTGTTCAATATTATACTGCTTAGATCTATTTTCCTTTTCTTCTAGGCATCACAAACGTGATGCCATAAAAAGAACAACACAATAAATCGTTATTTGATATACAGGCATGTTATATTCACGCTATAACAATATATTATTTTATTAAGGTGATTTCTTGTGGAAGACGCTGTCATTCTCGTAGATAAAAATGATAATGAGCTAGGAACAATGCCAAAGCTTGAAGCTCATATTGTAGGCGCCTTACATAGAGCCTTTTCATTATTTATTTTTAATTCAAATCAGCACTTACTTATTCAGCAACGCGCAATATCTAAATATCATTCTGGTGGTTTATGGGCAAATACATGTTGTAGTCACCCACTTCCAAATGAATTACTGTCAGATGCTATTCATCGTCGTTTAGATGAAGAATTAGGTATGAAATGTGATATGCAATCTATTGGAACCATTCTGTATAACGAAAAAGTGACAGATGATCTGATAGAGCATGAATTTGATCATTTATTTCTGGGATTTAGTGATGAATTACCGCATAGCAATCCCGATGAAGTGATGAGTTATCGTTGGATCGCTCTTGATTCTCTTTATCAAGATATTGAGGAGAATGCACAAAATTACAGTGTTTGGTTTCGTTATATATTAAATAGAATGGGAATTGAACAATTTTCTCGTTGGAGCCAAGGCATTATTTAGCAATTATCTTATTAACGATCTAAATAAAATAAGCGAAATATATTTTTAATCTTTGTTCTATATAGCCACTATTAAATTCAATGAATTAGCGACTAACATATAAGTTATAAAAACACCTAAACGCAAAAAAGCCAACCCATTGGGTTGGCTTTT
>NZ_JAEHOQ010000031.1 GCF_016239305.1 Proteus vulgaris
AATAATAATTATTATTGTGTAAAAAAATATAGATTAGTTTTTATAACAAGGTTATTCTTTATGGGCTTTCGTTGTCAGAAAGAAAATAAATTAATCAAGTCTTGAAAATAATTACTTATCTAATAAATAGGAATATAATTATATTAGTTATTAAAGGTAAATATTTTAATTAAAAAGAATAGGTAAATGTTGTATTAAAAATGAATATCTAAACTTTGCAATAAGTTGACTGAAAATGCTAATTAAGGAGAGATAAGTGGAATCAACATTAGGAGCTGATTTGGCGCGTTTAGTCCGATTATGGCGTGCTTTAATTGATCATCGTCTCAAACCATTAAAATTAACTCAAACTCATTGGGTCACTTTGTATAATATTAACCAATTACCGCCAGAGCAGTCACAAATTCAATTGGCTAAAGCTATAGGTATAGAGCAACCTTCTTTAGTAAGAACATTAGATCAACTGGAAGAAAAAAAACTGATATGTAGACATACATGTGCAAATGATCGCAGAGCAAAACGTATAAAATTAACAAAAGAGTCTGAACCTTTTATTAATGAAGTCTATGCTGTTATAGAGCAAACAAGACGAGAAATATTGGGTGATATTCGACGAGATGAAATTGAAACATTAATTGGTATTATTCAAAAATTGGAAAAAAACATAAATAGATTAAATAGCTAATAATTTCAAAATCCATATATAATCTATTTAAATAAAGATTAATTACTATTGTGATAATAATTATTACGTGAGGATAATAAATAGGTAGGTTATATATTTAATCTCTCTTTAAATTCATTATTATTAGATCATAAAAAAACAGGCAACATTAAGTTGCCTGTTTTATATTCATTAATTATCGAGGAGATACAGTTAAATTATTTCCATTACCAATAACTGCAACACGTTGACCTTGGCTATAAACAGTATTATCTGCTTTTTGAACGATAGCCACAGTTTTACCGCTATCTAGACGAACTTCAATTTGAATACCTTTGGTGGTATTTAATGCACCTTGTGCTTGTTGTCCTGCCATACCACCTGCGATTGCACCAGCTGCTGTTGCAAGGTTACGACCTGTGCCACCACCAATTGTATTACCTAACATTCCGCCAAGAACAGCACCACCAATGGCACCTAAGACATTTTCATCACTGCCTGCCTGAATATTAACTGCACGAACAGAAACAATCGTACCATAAGTAATATTTTGCGCTTGTTTGGCTTGGCTTGCCGTGTAAGTGTCGCCCGACAATGAACTTGTGTTCACACAACCAGTAAGAACGGTCATTGTAAAAAGACCAATAAGTAAATGCTTAAACATAATTACTCCTAAAGAAAACCTGAGGTACATTGTTCAGGTTATACCAATGTTGTCTAGTATCAGTTATAGACTATTTTTTGCTTATGTCGACACTGATTTTAATAATATATAGCTTACTATATAGTAAAGGCCGATAGTAAAAACAGAAGAGATTTCTGAAAAAAGAAAATATAACATTATATGTTAAAAATTTGCATCATCTTGATTATAAGGAAAAGAACATGAGAGCAGGGCGATACATTGGCGTGATGTCTGGCACAAGTTTAGATGGTGTTGATGTTGTATTAGCTGCAATCAATAATAAGTTCGTTGCACAACAAGAAACTCATTTTTTACCTTACCCACAACTTCTACGTCAACGCATTTTAGCTGTTTGCCAAGGACAACCCACTACTCTACATGAGCTCGGCTTATTAGATGCACAATTAGGGGAGCTTTATGCTCAAGCAATTATAGAATTACTGGCAAAAGTAAAGCTTAGTGCAAGCGATATTACGGCGATAGGGTGTCATGGGCAAACGGTTTGGCATGAACCTGAAAGTGATATGCCATTTACTATACAAATCGGTGACAATAATCGTGTGGCTGCATTAACTGGGATCACTACTGTTGGTGATTTCCGTCGTCGTGATATTGCATACGGTGGACAAGGAGCGCCTTTAGTTCCTGCTTTTCACCTTGCAGTATTAGGGCATTCTATCGAGAGACGTATTATTTTAAATATTGGGGGAATTGCCAATATTTCATTACTATTACCTGGTGTCGCAGTAAAAGGCTATGACACCGGCCCTGGCAATATGTTGTTAGATAGCTGGAACTGGATACATAATCAAACGCCTTATGATGATAATGGGCAATGGGCAGCAACAGGAAAAGTGAATGCTACATTATTAAAAGATATGCTGTCTGATCCTTATTTTTCTCGTTCAGCACCTAAAAGTACAGGGCGGGAATATTTCAATACGCAATGGCTAAACTATCATTTAGCAAGAGTACCTAATGTTTTCCCTGAAGATGTACAAGCCACTTTAGTTGAATTAACCGTAATCAGTATTGTGCAACAAATACAATTAAACGGGGGATGTGAACGTCTTTTAGTTTGTGGCGGAGGAGCGAGGAATGGGCAAATTATGCATCGTTTGGCTTCATTGTTACCAGGTACAGAAGTGGCACCTACAGATAAATATGGTTTAAGTGGTGATGATATGGAAGCTCTTGCATTTGCTTGGCTTGCAGCTAGAACTATTGCCAATGAATCCGGAAATTTACCTTCTGTCACAGGGGCATCAAGAGAAACCGTTTTAGGGGCGATTTACCCTACAAATCCTCGTTAAGCGTGATATGCTGAATGCAGTTTCTCAAAAGAGAGAGTGAAAAATGACAGATCTTGATTTTATTGATGTTGCTGATTTACGCCGTGAATATATGAAAGGTGGATTACGACGTCATGAATTAACGGAACAGCCATTGGTGTTGTTTGAGAAATGGCTAAAACAAGCTTGTGAAGCGCGTTTAAGTGATCCTACAGCAATGTGTGTTGCAACTGTTGATGAAAATGGACAACCTTACCAGCGTATCGTGTTATTAAAACACTTTGATGAACATGGCTTAGTCTTTTACACCAACTTGGGCAGTCGTAAAGCAAGTCATTTAGAACATAACCAAAGAGTTAGTTTGTTATTTCCTTGGTATCCCTTAGAAAGACAAGTCTGTTTTTTAGGGAAGGCGGAAAAACTTTCTCCTATTGAAGTCCTGAAATACTTCCATAGTCGCCCTAAAGATAGTCAAATTGCGGCTTGGGCTTCTCAACAGTCTTCTCGTATTTCCGCAAGAGGCGTGTTAGAAAGTAAATTTCTGGAATTAAAACAGAAATTTCAAAATGGAGAAGTGCCATTACCAAGTTTCTGGGGTGGATATCGTGTGACATTTGAGTCTGTTGAATTTTGGCAAGGACGAGAAAATCGTCTACACGATCGCTTTATCTACCAAAAATCACCACAAGGATGGGATATTGAGCGATTAGCACCTTAATAGTACGCTAATAAATTTGTCTCAAAAGTCTTTTTCTACTGGTACTTAACGTAGTGGCGCTTTATGCTATACCACTTGTGTTTCACTTATATTTTAAATAGACAAAAAACAATAAACCGATGGAGTCATTGATGTCTAGCAAGAACCTAATCACACAATTGCAGGAGCGTGGGCTAATCGCTCAGGTCACGGATGAGGCAGCTTTAGTTGAGCGTTTGGAGCAAGGTCCTATCGCTCTCTATTGTGGCTTCGATCCTACCGCTGATAGCCTGCACTTGGGGCATTTGGTTCCTTTGCTGTGTTTAAAACGATTCCAACTAGCCGGGCATAAGCCTGTGGCGTTGGTGGGTGGTGCAACGGGTCTGATTGGTGATCCTAGTTTTAAAGCCACCGAGCGCAAACTGAATACCCAAGATACTGTTCACGAATGGGTAGAAAAAATTCGTAAACAAGTGTCACCTTTCTTAGATTTCGACAGTGGTGAAAACAGTGCGGAATTAGCAAACAACTATGACTGGTTTGGTCAAATGGATGTGCTAACATTCCTGCGTGATATCGGTAAACACTTCTCTGTGAACCAAATGATCAACAAAGAAGCGGTTAAACAGCGTTTAAACCGTGACGATGTGGGTATCTCTTTTACTGAATTCGCCTATAACCTATTACAAGCTTATGACTTCGCGTCATTAAATACGCATTTAGGTGTTGAATTACAAATCGGTGGCTCTGATCAGTGGGGTAATATCACTTCAGGTATCGATTTAACCCGTCGTTTCAATCAGAAACAAGTATTTGGTATGACCGTACCATTAATAACTAAATCTGACGGAACTAAATTCGGTAAAACAGAAGGCGGTGCGGTTTGGTTAGATCCTAAGAAAACAAGCCCATACAAATTCTACCAGTTCTGGATCAATACAGCAGATGCTGACGTTTATCGCTTCTTAAAATTCTTCACCTTTATGAGTATTGAAGAAATTAATGCTCTTGAAGAAGAAGATAAAAATAGCGGCCAAGCGCCTCGTGCTCAACGTGTATTAGCAGAACTAGTTACTGGTTTAGTTCATGGTGAAGAAGGGTTAATCGCCGCTAAACGTATTACAGAAAGCTTATTTTCAGGTGCAATTGCAGACTTAACACAAGCTGATCTTGAACAATTAGCACAAGACGGTATGCCTACAATTGAGTTAGAAAAAGGCAGTGATTTGCAACAAGCGCTGGTTAACGCAGAATTAGTTCCTTCTCGTGGCCAGGCTCGTACGATGATTGGCTCTAACGCAGTTTCAATTAACGGCGAAAAACAAGACAATCCTGAATACGTCTTTGAAGAAAAAGATTTCTTATTTGGTCATTATTCTATTTTACGTCGCGGTAAAAAACACTACTGCCTTGTTATCTGGAAATAATTGACAGTAAAGGGCAGCCAGTGAGTTGCCCTTTTTCTTAATAACAATA
Organism: Proteus vulgaris; assembly: GCF_016239305.1. Lineage (GTDB taxonomy): Bacteria > Pseudomonadota > Gammaproteobacteria > Enterobacterales > Enterobacteriaceae > Proteus > Proteus vulgaris_C. The sequence goes on from NZ_JAEHOQ010000031.1 coordinate 4,815, forward strand.
AATAACGTATATACCTCGCCTATGATGATAAAGCTTGGGTGTTGTGTGTATTCACAATAATCGGTTTATGTCATGAAAAATATACTCTCTATTCAATCTCATGTTGTTTTCGGTCACGCAGGTAACAGTGCTTCTGAGTTTCCAATGCGTCGTATGGGTGTGAACGTCTGGCCTTTAAATACAGTACAATTTTCAAACCACACACAATATCCAGAAAAATGGACTGGTTGCGTCATGTCAGCAGAACATATTACTGAAATTGTTGATGGTATTGCCGCAATCGGTAAACTCTCACAATGTGATGCTGTACTAAGTGGTTATTTGGGATCGGCGGAACAAGGTTTGCGTATTGTTGATATCGTTAAAAAAGTAAAACAAGCCAATCCTAACGCATGGTATTTTTGTGATCCTGTAATGGGACATCCTGAAAAAGGCTGTATTGTTCCTCCTGCTGTTTCAGGTGTTCTGTGTGAAGAAGCTTTACCAATTAGTGATATTATCGCACCTAATCTTTTAGAACTTGAAACATTAAGTGGTGGTAAAGCACTTCACAATGTTGATGAATGTGTAAACGCTGCTCGTGAATTGTGTAAACAAGGTCCTAAGGTTGTATTAGTAAAACACCTATCACGTGCTGGATATCGCCATGATCGCTTTGAAATGTTGTTAGTAACTGCGGAACATAGTTGGCATGTTAGTCGCCCATTAGTTGATTTTGGTGAGCGTCAACCAGTGGGAGTCGGTGATTTAACTAGTGGTTTAATGCTGGTGGATTTACTCAAAGGTGTTGAATTACAAACCGCATTAGAACACGTTGCCGCGGCAGTTTATGAAGTGATGCTTAAAACGAAAGAAATGAATGAGTATGAATTGCAACTTGTTGCTGCACAAGATCAAATGGTGCATCCAACACATAGATTCTGCGCAACACAGATAGATTAATTGCAATAAAATGCATTTAATTAAAACAAAAACGGAGGCTTAATAGTTTCCGTTTTTTGCAAGAGAGCCGTTGTAAGATATCAATGTATTATATGAATAACGATAATATTATAAGTCGTCTATCTCATCTTCACTCATTAGATTATTGATAAATACATAGAATGAAGGGGCTAAATAGAGTTGAGCATTTTTATAGTTTTCTTCGAGAGTTAGTTCATCGTTAAAAGAATCTACCGCATAAAATAGCACGCTATTATCATCTTGATTAATACAGAAAAAATTCCCACCCCAATCAATAGCAAAAGGGATGATATTTTTAGGAATAACTTTTTTTTCAATCATATAATAATAACAATTATCGATTAATAAAGTACTACTATCTAAAGTTAACTTATCGTATTTTATAGATTTAAATTGTGCAACCTCAAGAGGTTCAATATCATCATTGATATAACACCAGCTCTTTAAAGGGCGACCACCATTAAATTGTAGGTAATGTTCAATAAAATCATTAGTAAATTTATATTTTAAATTATTCTCCAGTTGTTCTATTTCAAACAAAGAAATGTTTTTTTCGCAGCGCTCGAAATTATTATTCATTTTCTTTCCTGTATTTTTATATTAATTATCTATTTTTATAATATATTTATACTCCATTTATCTATTAACTCGCTATAGATTAATTATTTTAGATAGTAATATCTATTATATTTAGGAATGTTTGAAAAAAGAATAGCTCAAGTAATTTTATGTTACTTGAGCTATTTAAATCCTCAAAAAGAAAAGCAATTACTCTTTAATTAATCCTTCAGTAACCAATGCGCTATGTACATTAGGGCGTTGTGCAATACGTTTTAAATAATCTTGCAGATGTGCTAGATCAGTTAAATCTAAACCAACATGCGGTGCCCATTGGCTTAATGTAAATAAATAAGCATCTATAACAGTAAAATACTCACCACATGCAAATTTCTGTTTGCTTAAGACATCATTGATATAAGCAAATTTACTTTTTAATTTAGTTTTAACCACTGGCACGTAGCTTTCAGGTGTATCTGGTGAAAATAGTGGGCTATAACCTTTATGAACTTCACTCGCAAGAAAATTTAACCATTCTATTTGGTGATAACGTTCTAATGTTTTTGGTGGTGCAACTAAATTTCTATCTGGCTTTAAGTCTGCAAGGTATTGAACAATAGCAACGCCTTCAGTCAGAATATCACCATTATCTAATTGAAGAACAGGAACCTGTCCTTTAGGGTTGATGGTAAGAAAATCTTTACCTGACTCTGTTTTTTTAGCACGTAAATCGATGCGCTCAATAGAAAAATCTAGGCCCGTTTCACGTAAAACGATATGAGGGGAAAGTGAGCAACTACCCGGTGTGTAGTACAATTTCATATTGAATAGCTCCCTATCAATGAGATGGTGAAATGACTTATGGATATCAAAAAAATATCTTCATTAACATAAGATAATAAGGTGTTCTAAGAAATTAGCAAACTCAAATGATGCGAATGAAAAAGGCTTTTGTAAATCTGTGAACAAGACAGATAATCGATGAAATTATAAGAAAATAAGTATCCTTTATATTAATTATATAAACTTATTTAATTATTATTCTTCAAATGAAGGTAGAAAAGAAATATCAAGATAATAAATCTTGGGGTTTCTCTTATCGACATAAACTGTAACCAGTTCTTTATTAATATAAGGAGTGGGATCAAAAAAGATATAACCACTTTTATAACGAATTAAACGATTATTCAATGTGTCATGATAATCTGCAATGATTTGATAAGGAGAACGGCGATTAATCCGAATATTATTATTAATAATAACCTCAGATATTTTTACATTAATAGGCATACCATCACGTTTCAATCGTTGATCTCTACTGGCTCTTCTTCTTATAAAATACAATGGGATAAGTCCCGTTAAAGCAAATACCAAACCAAAAACACCTAATATAGTGCCAGCACCATATAAACCTAGAAAGTTGTTAATCGTTGCTCTTTGAGGATCATTTTGAAGATAAATAACGCTAATATTTTCACCAAGATGAAAACGAGGTGGGTTGCTACCTTCTAGTGAACGAAAAGTGATTTCTCTATTATCATTAGTAGTAAATTGAATAATAGGATGATAAACACTTCTCTCATTCGAGGAGTTACTCATACTTAGGTCAATAATAACACCTGTTGTTTCTATTCCATTTCTTACTAAATGTAATTCTGATTTAATAACAAATAAAGCGACAATAAAAATAACCACGCCGATAATAGCAAAAATATAAAACAGGAATTTAAATTTTTTCATACATTAAATCCTTTTATTAATATGTAATTATTCTATCTGTAATGAGTGAAAAGATTATAGGAATTAACTAAAAAACAAAAGTTAAATTTATCTAAAAATTAACTACTCTAAATATGAAGTTCAAAAAGAGTGAAACCAAGATGAAATGTTGGTTATTCATCAACAAAAGAGCAAAATAATTATACATAGAAAAGGCTTAAAAAGATCTAACAGGAAGGAGGAAATGAATATACACAGGAACGTTATTATCATAAAGAAGCCAGCCTTAATGATTTAGGCTGGCTTTTATTATTATTCAGGCAATAGAATTATTTTAGTTCTAATTCATTCATTGCTGCGATGCTAAAACCACCATCAACGTGGATGATTTCACCAGTAATACCACCTGATAAATCAGAGCATAAGAATGCTGCAGTATTACCTACATCTTCGGTTGTTACAGTGCGACGCAGTGGAGTTACTGATTCGCAATGGCTTAACATTTTACGGAAGTCTTTGATACCAGACGCTGCTAATGTACGGATTGGGCCAGCAGAGATACCGTTAACACGAATACCTTCAGGACCCATGGCGTTTGCCATATAACGTACGTTAGCCTCTAAAGACGCTTTAGCCAGACCCATGACGTTATAGTTAGGGATTGCACGTTCAGCACCTAAATAAGTCAGAGTTAACAACGCAGAATTTGGATTTAGCATTTCACGGCTTGCTTTTGCCATCGCAACAAAGCTGTATGCGCTAATATCGTGAGCAATTTTAAAACCTTCACGAGTAACAGCGTTAACATAGTCACCATCTAATTGGTCAGCAGGTGCAAAACCGATAGAGTGAACAAAACCATCGTATTTTGGCCAAACTTTTGCAAGTTCTGCATACATGGTATCGATGCTTTCGTCTTTTGACACATCACACTCTAATACGATATTTGAGTCTAATGATGCAGCAAATTCTTCAACGCGTGGTTTCAGTTTTTCATTTTGGTAAGTAAATGCAAGTTCTGCACCTTGGTCACGCATAGCTTTGGCAATACCATAAGCAATTGATAATTTACTAGCAACACCAGTAATAAGAATGCGTTTGCCGGTCATAAAGCCCATAGCTGTATCCTTGTTTTTTTCGTAAATCGCGATAATAACGTCATTCACAGTTTTATTTATCTGTTGGGTTATCACGCTTATTGTTAATAAACGTGGCTGATTCTACCACGACATTTGTAAATTTGTTTAATTTCCCTAGCACCTCCGAGGAGTTAAGGAAAAAGGGCGAAATAATGTGCAATTAACATTAGGCCTATATTGTTTACACTTAAGTTAAATCCTGGCGCCAAGCTTCGGCTGTTAAGGCTTCACCAAAATGGCTTGCAACTAATCTTCGTGTGACTTCATGCAAAGGTGAAGCAAGAACTTCGGCTGTATTACCGCGTTCAACAACTTCGCCATTATCCATCACAATAATCTTATCGCTAATATGTTTAGTCATACCTAAATTTTGTGTTACATAAATATAAGCAATATCATGAGTCTCTTGCAGTTCTAACATCAAGTTTATAATTTGTGATCGTAAAGACATATCTAATGATGCGATAGCTTCATCTGCAATAATCACTTGAGGCTGTAAAATTAATGCTCTTGCAAGTGCGATACGTTGACGCTGACCTGATGCAAACATATGGGGATAATAATTGGCATGTTCAGGCAAAAGACCCACTTGGCGTAATGTCTGATAAATGCGCTTTTCACGTTCAATAGCACTCAAGTCAGTGTTAAGACGTAAAGGAATATCTAATGTTTGACCGATACGTTGACGAGGATTTAATGAGTTAGTGGGATCTTGGAATATCATTCTAATGCGTTGACTACGATAAGAGTAATCACCGAAATGCAGTTGATGCCCATTAATAAAAATATCCCCGCCTGTAGGTTCAGTTACACCTGATAACATTCTTGCTAATGTCGATTTTCCTGAACCATTGGCACCAATAATGGCTAAGGTTTGTTTTGGCTCAAGCGTAAAACTAATTGGTTTTACAGCTTCTAATTGTTGACGTCGGAATAACCCAGTGCGATAGCGAAAGGTTTTTGAAAGATTTTTTACCTCAAGCAGTTTATCGAACATCAGTTGGCTCCACATTTAACGGGAAATGACAAGCCACGGCATGGTTTTTAAATAAACGTAACCGAGGTGCTTCAATACATTGGCGTTGTGCATATGGGCAACGTGGGCCTAAACGACAACCTACTGGCAAATGTTCAAGCGAAGGGATTGCACCAGGTAATGTATTTAAACGGCTCTTATGTGCCAATGAGTTGGTAAAATCAGGAATGGAGCGTATCAGTGCTTGAGTATAAGGGTGATAAGGTGTCACTAATAGCTCATCAGGAGAGGCAGTTTCAACCGTTTGACCACAATACATAACCGTAATTTTATTCGCCAATTTACTCATCCATTGCAAATCATGGCTAATCAAAAGAATTGTCATATTATTATTTTGATTGAGTCGAGTAAGTAAGCGAAAGATTTGTGTTTGTGTTGCGGGTTCCATTGCGTTAGTCGGTTCATCCGCAATCAATAATCGAGGTTGATTTGCAATAGCGATGGCAATCATCACTTTTTGGCATTCACCTTCTGTTAATTCATAAGGGTAACTGCGCATAATATCTTTGTGATCTTTAATACCTACACGGTGCAATAATTCAATTGCACGGCGTTTCCGCCAATGAAAGCGTTGCCACCAATGGCCTTTAAATGTCCAACCGGGAATAGCTTGTATCAGTTGCTGTTCAATTTTTGTCGCAGGATCAAGACAAGACTGCGGCTCTTGGAAAATCATTGAAATATTATGACCAATGACACGACGTCGTGCTCTTGGCGATAATTTAAGTAAATCGATATCATCAAAACGGAAACGATCAGCGGTTACGCTGATATTATCTTTAGTGACTCCGCAGATGGCTTTTGCAATTAAGCTTTTACCTGATCCTGATTCCCCGACAAGACCTCTGACTTCACCTTCATTTAAGGTAATAGAAACACGATCGACGGCTTTAACTGGGCCATCAGGTGTCATAAATTCAATGGTTAAATTGCGTATATCTAATAAAGGCATTATTCAACTCCCTCATTTATTGCACGCTGTAAACCATCTCCTAATAGGTTCACCAACAAAACGCTGATCATAATTGTGGCGCCCGGAATTAAGACGGTCCATGGGGCGACATAAATTAACTCAAGTGAGTCGCCCAGCATGGCACCCCATTCAGGAGAGGGAAGCTGAGCACCTAAATTGAGGAAACCTAATGCGGTAATATCAAGAATAGCAATTGAAAAAGCACGCGTTAATTCAGAGACCAATACAGGGGTAATATTGGGTAATACGGTATACCATAAAATGGAAATATTCGATGCGCCATCAAGTCGAGAAGCAATGACATACTCTTTGTTTAATTCATCATTGACTGCAGAATAAATCATTCTAACTAAGCGAGGTAATAATGCTAGCCAAATCGCTATCATGGCATGACCAAGGCTTGTTCCCACAAAAGCTACAACAATAATGGCCAAAAGTAGTGATGGAATTGATAATAAAGTATCTAATATATGGTTAAGAATAGCGGATTTTAAACCATGAGTCATACCAGCAAAGCAACCAATAATTAAACCCATTAATGTCGCAGCAAAGGTGACAATAAATGCACCTCCAAAGGTCATACTTGTTCCAATTAAAATTCGACTAAAAACATCACGCCCTAAATCATCTGTACCAAAAAAATAAGAAACGTTCCCGTTTTGATACCAAGATGGTGGCGTTAACTGATGACCGAAAAACTGTTGATCAAGAGCATAAGGCGCAATATAAGGGCCAATAATACTCAATACTAAGAGAAAAAGAACACCATAAAACCCTACCATTGAGATAACGTCTTTAGAAAAACATTGCCAAATTACCGCTGCGGGTGTCGGTGTTTTTTTCTCTTTATAAAATTGGCTATCTAAAGGCATATCCCACCTTGTGTTTCATTGGGTTACTCATAGCGCCTACAATATCTGATAAGACGTTGACAACAATGACCATAGAGCCTACTAACATCACACCTGCGGAAATCGCAGAGTAATCTTGTTGGCGGATTGCTGTGACTAACCAGCGACCGAGTCCCGGCCAGTTAAATACGATTTCTGTCACCATGGTAAGTGTAAGCATGGTGGAGAACTGTAAGCCTAATTTAGGGATGATAGGGGGTAAAGCATTATGAAGAATATGGCGGCGAATAATTGTAAAACGTGAGAGACCTCGAGTTGCGGCTGCCTTCACGTAGTTCTCTGACATAATTTCTTCCGTACTATTGCGCATTAATCGTATAACTTCCGTTGTGGGTGCAATAGCAAGTGTTGTTACAGGTAAAATCAGATGTTGTAATACATTAATAATCATTTGCTGGCGATAAGGCGAATCGGACAGCCAAGCATCAACTAATGCAATACCTGTAATAGGCTGTAAGTTATAAAGTAAATCAATACGACCAGAAACAGGAAGCCAACCCAGTTTTAGTGAGAAGAAAAGCGTTAATAACAAGGCAAGTCCAAAAACAGGCACAGAAAAACCTAAGAGCGCGAAGTTACTGATAAGAATATCAGCTGATTTATTACGCCAAACACCAGCAATAATCCCCGCGGGAATACCCACAATTAAGGCAAAAAGAAAAGCTAAGGTGCAAAGCTCCATTGTTGCTGGTAATGCTTCAATTAATTGCGCTTTAATGGGTTCTCCATTAATAGAGGATATGCCAAAATCAAAATGAGTCATATTGTGAGCATAGAAAAAATAGGCATCTATTAATGATGCGCCACTTAGTGGACCATTTGGCGTGTAATAACTCAGACTAAAGCTCACTAGTGACAAAAAGAACAGTGTCACAAGTAATAAAAGCAATCGACGTATTGAATAAATAATCATGGATTATTTTATAGCCTCTTTCTTGTGATTTTGTTCATCCTCTTCTGCTTCTCGATAAACACCAGCAAAAGACGCATTACCGAAGGTACTTAATAGTAATCCTTTAATATCATAGCGATATGCTTGCATACGTAAAGAATTAGCTAAAGGCAATACAGGTAGTTCTTGGGCAAGAATATCTTGCGCTTGATGATAATAATCCATTCTTGAAGCAAGTTGCTGACTATAAAGCGCTTTTTTTAAAATATCATCAAAGCTCGGTAGGCACCAATGACTAAGGTTAGTTTGTGAACCAATAGCAGCACAACTAAAAAGAGGGCGGAAAAAACTATCAGGATCGTTACTGTCTGTTGACCAGCCAGATAGCGTCATATCATGAGTCCTATCCATCATGCTGGTTTCTTGGTATCGCCCTTCAATTGGGCGAATATTCATTTGAATCCCCACTTGAGCTAAGTCTGCCTGAATGAGCTCAGCCATTTTCAATGGGCTTGGGTTGTAAGATTGTGATGCGCTGGGTACCCAAAGGTTCAATTTAAGCCCATCAAATCCTAGCTCTTTTAGTATTTGTTTCGATTTCTCAGGATTGTACTCTGTTATTTTTGCACGATGATCATAGGCCCAAGAAGCTCGAGGAAGTACCGATGCTGCTGTTTCAGCAGTACCGTAATAAATCGATTCCATTAAACGTTCATTATTTATGGCGTAAGCAATAGCTTGGCGTACTTTAAGATCATTTAGTGGTGGCTTACTGGTATTAAAGGCTAAATAAGCGATATTCATACCTGAGCGCAATGTTAATCTTAACCGAGGATCATCACGTAAAACTTTTAATTGGCTGGCTGCTGGATAGGCTAAAACATCACATTCACCCGTTAATAGTTTAGATATACGGCCTGTACCTCCGGCTCCCATATCAATAACAACCTGTTGCATTTTAGGCTGACCTTTCCAATAGTTTTCATTTCTAAATAAGCGAACAAATTGGCCTGGTTGGTATTCATCAAGAAAGAAGGGGCCCGTACCTACTGGTTTCCAATCAAGTTGTGTCTGGTTACCCGATTTTTCTAAGCTTTGTGCATATTCAGCGGAAAGAATAGGAGCGTAATGTGTTGCTAAATGCCATAAAAAAGAGGCGTCAGGTTCCTTTAAGCTAAATTCGACTGTGTATTGGCCTAGTTTTTTAATTGATTGGATATTGTCAGCAAAACTTAAACTATCAAAATAGGGATATTTCCCACCATTGACTTGATTATAAGGATTTTGTGAGTTGATCATCCGTTCAAAACTAAAAATCACATCATCTGCTGTGAGTTTTCGTTTAGGTGTAAACCACGACGTTTGCTGGAACGAGATATTTTTACGTAAATAAAAGCGGTATGTTGCACCATTATCTAGCGATTCCCATCGTGCTGCTATTTCAGGAATAAGGCGATAAGTGTAAGGGTCAACATCTAAAAGACGATCATAAAGTTGCGCCGCAAGGGGATCGATAATTAATCCACTGCTTGATAATTGTGGATTAAAGGTATTTACACTGCCATCAACACAATAAACAAAGCCATTTTGATTAATTGGAGTTGGCTCTTGTTTTATCGATAGCGCTTGTGTTTTTGGTTCTACATCTGCGATACAAGTTGTACTTGTTAAGCTAACTAGCAGAGTACCAATAAGTAAAATAGGGCGCATAATAATGTCTTTTAGAGAAACGATTTTGCTATTGTAACTTAAAAAACTTTCTATCCCCAAATAGTCAAAAAAACAAAGTGAGAAAAATTCTCAACAAAAAGCTTTACAAATGCTAATGATAAGGATTATCATCCGTATTGTCCTTCAGCGGTAAGAGGTTTTCCGCAGAAGGCACGACATTGCTCACATTGCTTCCAGTATTATTTTACTAGCCAGCTCGGGTGCTGGCTTTTTTTTTGCTTATTTTTTAAAAACACTTATTTTCAAATAAAAATCATTTAAAATCTTTGTGTTATGTTGTTATTTGGTGCTTTTTAATTAGTCCTCTAAATTGATCGTAGCTTAACTTCAATTTTTCAGCAGCCTCTTTTTGATTATATAAACTCTCTTTTAATGCATTGCTAACCAATGTTTTTTCCATTTCATTTTGCCATTGCCGTAAATCGAGAGGTAAATCAGGTGGTGAAAAAGACGAAATATTTTTTCCTAATGGTGATTGTTTTGATATTGGTGTTTGCAAGCCAGCAAAAGGATTAATAATAATATTGTCTAATTCTCTTTCACTGGTTCCATGACGATAAACCGAACGTTCCACAACATTTTTTAGCTCACGGATATTACCAGGCCATGAATAGCCTAAAAGAATTTGGCATGCGTTATCACTAAAACCAGGGAAAAAAGGTAATCCCAATTCTTGGCACATCGAAATCGCGAAGTTTTCAGCAAGTAACATAATGTCGGCTCGGCGTTCTCTCAATGGGGGTAGCCTGATGACATCAAAAGCTAACCTATCCAATAAATCAGCACGGAATTTACCTTCTTCTGCCATTGCAGGTAAATCTGCATTTGTAGCGCAGATAAGCCTGACGTCAACATGTAGAGATTGACTGCCACCAACACGCTCTAAATAGCCATATTCAATAACCCGCAATAATTTCTCTTGTACAAGCATTGGGGCTGTTGCCAGCTCATCAAGAAAAAGAGAGCCACCATCAGCACGTTCAAAACGCCCTTGATGACGACTTTTAGCGCCAGTGAAAGCGCCAGCTTCATGACCAAAAAGTTCAGAATCTAGCAAGTTATCATTAAGCGCGGAGCAGTTGATGGAAATAAAAGGGCCTTGCCACCAAGGTGCAAGGTAGTGTAATCGATGAGCGATTAACTCTTTACCTGTACCTCGTTCACCAATAATTAATACCGGTTTTTTTAATTGAGCAAGCGCTGAAGTTTGTTCTAAAACATCAATAAATTGATTATCAACACCGATTATTGTCTCTAGATTCTCATTCATTGGTTAAATTCACCATAGTGAGGTATTTTTTACCAGTCTATCAGGTGTTCGATAAATAGGCGAACAATATAAGTCGTCTATTATTAATAGGTTAGGTAAATTTTAAAAGTTGGCACGTTAATTGTATTAACTAAAGTAAGCCAGGCGTTATGATAGATGACGCCATTTAATGAAATATTTAACATTACTAATTAGCATAGCTATTAAGGATGACATCATGGGTATATTTTCACGTTTTGCTGACATTATTAATGCCAATATCGCTTCTTTATTAGATAAAGCGGAAGATCCTGAAAAAATGATCCGCCTAATGATCCAAGAAATGGAAGATATGTTAGTTGAGATCCGTACAACGTCTGCACGTACTTTAGCTGAAAAGAAAGGGTTAGAACGTCGTATCGAACAAGCGGAAAAACAGATTAAAGATTGGCAAGATAAAGCCGAGTTAGCTCTGATTAAAGACAAAGAAGATTTAGCGCGTGCGGCATTAATTGAGAAACAACGTGTTGCTTCAGTTAATGATACGCTAAAACATGAGTTGATTATCATTGATGAAACCTTGACTCGTTTGAAAGGTGAAATCAGTGAATTAGAAAATAAATTGACAGAAACTCGCGCTAAACAACAGTCTTTAGTTGTTCGCCATCAAGCAGCAAATTCATCTCGTCAAGTTCGCCGCCAATTAGATAGCGGTAAAATGGATGCGGCAATGGCGCGTTTTGAACAATTTGAGCGTCGCATTGATCATATGGAAGGTGAAGCGCAAAGTTACGGGTTAGGTAAAGAGAAATCATTAGACCAACAGTTTGCTGAATTAAAAGCTGATGATGAAATTAGCGCGCAATTAGCGGCATTAAAAGCTAAAATCAATATCAATAAAGAGTAATAGCAAGCGTAATAACCATCTTATAAAGGATATGTAATGGGCTATATATTTCTGGGAATACCACTGACCATTTTTATTTTATTTGTTCTTCCTATCTGGTTGTGGTTGCATTACAGCAATCAGAAGGGTGGTGGGAATGTTCAGTTAACCCAACAAGAAATGCAGCGACTGAGCGCGCTGGTGGATAAGGCTCAGCAAATGCAGGAGCGCATTAAGACGCTAGAACAAATACTTGATGCAGAACATCCTAACTGGAGGCAATCATAATGACGGTACAAAGCAAGCAATTGTATCGCTTGCCACAAGAGGGCGTGATCCGTGGCGTATGCGCAGGCCTTGCTCATTATTTTAATATTCCTGTTTTACTTGTCAGGGTTATTGCGGTGATTGCACTCTTTGCTGGTTTTTTTGGCTTAACAATTGTTGCTTATCTTGTTTTGAGTTTCTTTATGGAGCCTGCGCCAGCTAATTACCAACAAAGTGACGAGCAACAGGAGAGTTTAAAAGAAATTTTAAGTGGTGTTGATAATCAATTAATGCAAGGTGAAAAACGTTTACAACAAATGGAACGATATATTACCTCTTCCAGTTATCAGTTAAATAAACGCTTTCGCGATCTGTAATATTTTCACCATGTAATCCGATATGACGCTCCGATTTAGGAGCGTCTTTCGTTAAACCGGTTTATTTTCCACTGAATGTATTGTGGATGAGTAAAATCCCTGATTGAGGAGAGTGCTGTGAATTTCAATCAAGCTTATATCTCGTTAAAAACAAATAAACTCACCCACTTTGCCAAAAAAGGGTTAACATTTGGCTTAATGTTATTGACTTTATTTGGGCCAGCCGCAATAACTGGCAGTATAATAAAACGCGTAAGTAGTAAGCCGTTACGCTGGTTGGTTCTATTGATAGCAGAGCCTGTTATTAAAGCAGGTTTAAATAAGCTATCGCGTCAAATGTCTTGGGAGAAACATGAAACGCCTACAAAATGAACTTACAGCTTTTATTAATCGTGGTGTTGATAGGCATCTTCGCTTAGCGGTAACTGGATTAAGCCGAAGTGGTAAAACAGCATTTATTACTTCTTTAGTTAATCAACTTATTAATGTGCATACAGGTGCGCGTTTACCGTTATTTTCAGCAGCACGAGATAAACAATTATTGGGTGTAAAACGTATTCCTCAGCATAATTTAAATATTCCTCGATTTACTTATGATGAAGGAATGGAATCGCTTTATCACACACCTCCAAGTTGGCCTGTTCCGACTAAAGGAGTGAGTGAAATTCGTTTACAACTACGTTATCGCTCAAATGAGTCATTAACACGTTTTATTAAAGAAACATCTTCGCTTTATTTAGAGATTGTGGACTACCCTGGCGAATGGTTATTAGATTTACCGATGCTTGAACAAGACTATTTTGAATGGTCAGAGCAAATGAATAAGATAAATCGCCAAAGAACGTTGCCAGAACAAAATTGGCAAACACAACTTAAAAAATGCGATCCCTTTGCACCAGCTGATGAAACGTTATTAGCAGATATTGCCTCTGCTTACACTGAATATTTATTAGCATGTAAAAAAGAAGGGCTTCATTTTATTCAACCAGGTCGTTTTGTTTTACCTGGTGAATTAGCTGGTGCGCCTGTTTTGCAGTTTTTCCCTTGGCCCGATTTACAACAGCATGATATTGCGAAATTAAAGAACGCTGATAAACGTACTAATATTGGCATGCTAAAGCAACGTTATGAATATTATGGTCAGCATGTGGTAAAAGGCTTTTATCGAGATCATTTTCAAGGTTTTGATAGACAAATTGTTTTAGTGGATTGCTTGCAACCGCTCAATCAAGGTGCAGATGTTTTTAATGATATGCGGCAGGCTTTAACACAATTAATGCGTAGTTTTCATTATGGTAAAAGAACACTACTTAGGCGTTTATTTTCGCCTTGCATTGATAAGTTATTATTTGCAGCGACCAAAGCCGATCATATTACAGTTGACCAGCACGAAAATTTAGTTTCATTGCTTCAACAACTTATTCAAGATGCTAAACAAAATGCTATTTTTGAAGGGATCAGTATTGATTGCATGGGGCTTGCCTCTATTGCTGCAACTGAAAGTGGCATTGTGGATCACCATGGTGAAAAAATTCCAGCATTAAAAGGTTTTCGTTTAAGTGATAACAAACCTTTGGTGTACTTCCCAGGTGAAGTTCCTAAGCGATTGCCTGAAAAAGTATTTTGGGAAAAACAAGGGTTTAGTTTCGAATCTTTTAGACCACAACAAATATCAAGAGATAGTGCAGTTCCTCATATTCGCATGGATAGTGCAATGGAATTCTTGTTAGGGGATAAATTAAAATGAATGAGCCATTAAAATCACGAATTGATTTTAAAGAGCCCATACTTCAAGATGAAGTAAGCTTAAAAAAAGGTATCGATTTTCAGGGGAATGAAGCATTTCTACCTATTGATCCTCAATTAGATGAAGAAAATGAAGGGCAGTTAGAAGGGGATATCCAATCTATTTTAAAACCTAAAAAAAGTATATGGAAACGCTTAATTACGGTTGCAAGTACAATTTTAGGGATTAGTGTTATCGCTCAAACCGGGCAATGGATTTATGAGTCTTGGATAAACTCTGATTGGATTGCATTAGGTGCGGCAAGCGCGGGTGGTTTAATTGTTATTGCTGGAATTGGCTCTGTAATAACAGAATGGCGTCGTATCTATCGTTTACGTCAAAGAGCAGATGAAAGAGATAAAGCCAAAGAATTACTTTATAGTCATGCGATGGGAAATGGTCGGCCTTTTTGTGAAAAATTGGCTAAACAAGCGGGTATTCATTCACAACATCCAGCACTAATTCGTTGGCAAAGTGCATTACATGATACGCATAATGATAAGGAAGTATTAGAACTTTATAGTCAATTAGTTCAATCTATTTTAGATAAACAAGCGAGAGCTGAAATTAGTCGTTCTGCTGCAGAGTCAACATTAATGATAGCAGTAAGCCCGCTAGCGATGGTTGATATGGCCTTTATTGGTTGGCGTAACATTCGTTTAATTAATCGTATCGCTGAAGTTTATGGTATAGAGTTGGGGTACTATAGTCGCTTAAAATTATTTCGCCTTGTATTAGTCAATATTGCATTTGCGGGTGCTACTGAATTAGTAAGAGAAGTTGGAATGGATTGGCTTTCTCAAGATTTGGCCGCACGACTATCAACACGCGCAGCTCAAGGAATTGGTGCGGGTTTATTAACGGCACGTTTAGGGATCAAGGCAATGGAATTATGCCGGCCACTGCCTTGGATTGATGATAATAAACCAAAGTTGGGTGATTTTAGAAAAGAGCTTATAGGAAAATTGAAAAATACAATTAGTAACAAGAAAAAAGAATAAAATAAAATTTCTAATGTTGAGTTATTTTAAATAAAAGCCGTAGAGTCACATCTACGGTTTTTTTGTATAAAAAATTCCCTTTTTGATAAGAAATAGCATTGAATTTAGTGTGATAAATGACGCTAAATATCATAGAAAAATACGTATCACAGCAATATTATCTCAATATATTCTCAAAATTTACTTTATAGATAATTTTCTATTAAAAAATAGAAATGTTTTTTTTATTTATAAAAAATAGGAGAAGAGTTAATAAATAATATTTTTAAATAGGTCAAAAAATGAAAGAAATACAAATGTCAGTGATAAAAAAACTCTCGAAGAAAAGATGCCAACTTTATCTGAATTCTACTCGTAATGTTTCAAACATTGATAAGCAATTGAGTATTTTGATCCCTATTCTTAGTGAAGCAATCGATGAAATTAAAAAAACAATATCAAAAACAACCTAAACCATTTCAAATAAAAGAAGCATCAGAGTTTTTTGAATATCTGACAGAGGTAGAAAAAAAGGCTATCAGTGCATTAGAGTATCTTCTTTTTTGTTTTGATAATGGCTGTAAAACCATTAAGAGAGTGATATAGCGAGAATTAGCCCCCCTAATAAAAGATATCGAGTATCTTATTGATTTTGAGCTAAAAAAAACAATAAAAAACTCTTCATTTTCATTATTTGATTTTTTTAAAGCATAAATAATTCAGTTTTAAAATCAAAATACAAGCTTACCTGTGTAAAAATAAATGCTAGTGGTGTCAACTTTTGCTGACAAGGCTCTTTATTTGGTTGATATTTATGTATAATATCTAGAATAAGTTCAGGGTCACTCAGTATTAAGAAGGTTTATAATGCGTTTAGAGATCACTTGTGAAGATCGCATCGGGTTAACCCGTGAATTATTAGATCTACTAGTATTAAAAAATATTGATTTACGTGGAATTGAAATATTTCCAATAGGTCTTATCTACCTGAATTTCTCACAGATTGATTTTGATATTTTTCAACCGCTAATGGCGGAAATACGACGAATAAATGGTGTTATTGATGTTCGTACGGTTGCATTTATGCCATCAGAACAAGAGCATCGAGCCATGTGGACACTGTTAGAATCTGTGCCAGTTCCTGTTTTTTCTATTAATATTAAAGGCCAAATAAAATTACAAAATCCGGCAACCCGCCAACTGTTTGGATTGGATGCTAACGATAATAGTGAGAAATCATTCAATCAATTGATCCCTAATTTTAATATTCATCGGTGGTTAGAACAAAAAGATCCTTCTGCTGAAATTATTCCAATCAATTTAAAAAAACAAAGTTTTGATATGGAAATAGTACCAATAAAACTTGCAGATGATAACCAATCTAATCATTGTGTTGGTGCGCTTATTTTATTGAAATATCGAGATATTGTTCATGAGCATTCAAAATTAATTGTCAGTGATAATCATGAGTTTGAGAAAATTATTGCTGTTAGCTCTCAAATGAAACAACTTGTTGAACGCGCAAAAAAAATGGCAAAAATGGATGCGCCACTGTTATTGGTGGGTGATACAGGTACAGGAAAAGATTTATTCGCTAAAGCCTGTCATTTCCTTAGTTCCCGTGCTAGAAATCCGTTTTTAGGGCTCAATTGTGCTTCAATGCCTGATGATGTGGTAGAAAGTGAATTATTTGGTTATGCGGCAGGGGCTTACCCTAATGCCGTTGAAGGAAAAAAAGGCTTCTTCGAGCAAGCCAACAGAGGAACCGTTTTACTTGATGAAATTGGTGAAATGTCGCCTCAAATGCAAATTAAACTTCTACGTTTTTTAAATGACGGTACATTTCGTCGTGTAGGAGAGGAGCACGAGGTTAATGTCGATGTTCGTATTATTTGTGCGACACAAAAAAATTTGTGGGAACTGGTGCAAAAAGGACTATTTAGAGAGGATCTCTATTATCGTCTGAATGTATTAACGTTAACTCTACCTCCGTTACGAGAAAGAAAATCCGATATTATGCCGTTAGCAATGCATTTTATTAATCAATATTGCATTGAGCAGCAAGCAACTAAACCAGTAATATCGCCGGAGTTATCGGTTTATTTAACACAGTATGGTTGGCCTGGTAATGTCCGCCAATTAAGAAATACTGTTTATCAAGCAATGGCGCAACTAGTAGGAAACACTCTGCGAATTCAGGATATTACTTTACCTGAACATACAGATGAAACACTTTTTGATGAGGATTTATTAGAAGGCTCATTAGATGAAATGACAAAACGCTTTGAAGCTTCAATTTTAACACGCTTATATCGTGATTATCCAAGCACCCGGAAACTTGCAAAACGTTTAGGCATTTCTCATACCGCGATTGCCAATAAACTGAGAGAATATAATTTAACAAATAAAAAGAACGAAAAGCCTGAAGGTTAACTTGGCTATAGAATTTCCTGCATAAAAAATAGACGAGCATTATGCTCGTCTATTTTTTTATAATGAATATTATTTTAGTGCATTTAATGCATCATCATAATTTGGTTCAGTTGTAATTTCATCGACTAACTGGGTGTAGAGAACAGTGTTGTTTTCATCTAACACAATCACTGCACGGCTAGTTAATCCCGCTAATGGGCCAGATGTAATTGCAACACCATAGTTTTCTTTGAATTCAGCACCGCGCATTGTTGATAATGTTACAACATTATCTAAACCTTCAGCACCGCAAAAGCGCGCTTGAGCAAAAGGTAAGTCAGCTGAAATACATAAAACAACTGTGTTATTTAGTTCATTTGCAACTTTATTAAATTGACGAACACTCGCAGCACAAACCCCCGTATCTACACTTGGGAAAATGTTTAGAACTTTACGTTTACCTGCAAAGTTTGTTAAAGAAACATCATTAAGATCTTTACCAACGAGAGAGAAATCAGCAGCTTTTTGACCTACTGTTGGGAATTTACCAGCCAGAGTCACTGCGTTTCCTTGTAAAGTAACTTGATGTGCCATTGTTGTTCTCCTTTATTAGTTGTCAGACTAATTGTTATTAATACTAAATTATTAACGAAAAATCTTGTTAATGCTTAACCATTATTAAAATTTGCCACTGTTTGCATAGTGACCATGAAAAACATAAAAATTTATAAAATATTTGTAATCAGTGATTGTGCCTTTTTATCAGGCTCTTATAATTATGCAGTTCACTCTCATACAGATTACAGGACGAAACAGACATGCGCAAAATATTCGTCATCTCATGTGCACTTGTCGTTCAAGGATTACTCCTATCGCAGGTAAATGCGGCGGTAGTGCCAGTTGGAACGATACTCGATAAAAAACAAGAAGTGGTTAGGCATTTAAAAGATGAGCCAGCATCACTTGATCCTATTAATGCCGTTGGTTTAACTGAAGCTCAGGTGCAACGTGATTTATTTGAAGGGTTGACGATAGAAGATGAACATGGACGCGCTATTCCTGGTGTCGCCCAGAGTTGGCGTACAGAAGATAATCGTGTGTGGATCTTTACTTTGCGAGATAATGCGAAATGGTCTAATGGAGAAAAAGTTACTGCGGCTGATTTTGTTTACAGTTGGCAACGATTAGTTGACCCTAAAAATCTTTCACCTTTTGCATGGTATGCTTCGCTCGCCTCTATTGAGAATGCTCAAAAAATTATTGATGGAAAATTAAAACCTAGCTCATTGGGTGTAGAAGCAATAGATGAAAAAACGTTAAAAGTGACATTAGAGCGACCTGTTTCATATTTTCCAAGCTTGACAACAAATTTTTCGTTATACCCAGTCCCTCGCCATAGTATTGAAAAATATGGTACTAACTGGATCAAGGTTGGCAATTTAGTTGGAAATGGCGCTTTTGTTTTAGCAGACAGAGTAGTTAATGAAAAAATTGTATTAACACCTAATCCTTATTATTGGGATCATAAAAATACAGTATTAACAAAAGTCACGTTTGTGCCGATAAGCCATGAGTCACATGCAACTAAACGTTATTTAGCGGGTGATATCGATATAACCGAGTCATTTCCTAAAAATTTATATCACAAACTAATGAAAGATATTCCTAATGAGGTTTATATACCGGATCAATTAGGAACATATTATTATGCTTTTAATACTCAATCAGGGCCGACAAAAGATATTCGTGTACGTAAAGCGTTGGCAATGGCAATAGACAGAAAAATTATCACAGATAAAGTATTGGGCACGGGTGAAAAATCAGCAAATCGTTTTACACCGGATGTTACGGCTAATTTTACGCCAGAATCGACTATTTATGATGAATATAATCAAGATGAATTAGATAGCCAAGCCAAGATACTGTTAGCAGCGGCAGGATATGGACCTCATAATCCATTAAAATTATCATTGCTATACAATAATTCGGAAAATCATCAGAAAATTGCCATTGCAATCGCTTCTATGTGGAAGAAAAAGCTAGGGGTTAAAGTCGAGCTGCGTAATCAAGAATGGAAAACGTATATAGACAGCCGAAACTCAGGTGATTTTGATGTTATAAGAGCATCATGGGTTGGTGATTATAATGAACCTTCTACTTTCTTAAGTTTATTAGGCTCTAAACATGCGGGCAATATACCTAAATATCAAAATAAACAATATGATGAAATTTTGACATTGTCAGGTATGACGATTGATGCAAATGAAAGAAATAGCCTATATAACCAAGCAGAGCAAATTATCGCTGAGGATGCACCGATAGCGCCTATTTATCAATATACTAATGGGCGTTTGATAAAACCTTGGTTAAAGGGGTACCCCATTGAGAATCCTGAAGATGTTGCCTATAGCCATACGTTTTATATATTAAAGCATTAAAATAGTAATGGAATAAATTACTTGAAAATAGCCATCTGTGAGCTTTAGCTATGTAAAAGGCTAAGAGAGAATAGATAATACCTCAAAGTTAACGCCTTGCTTTGAGGTGTTTTTTTATTTTTAAATAAGGAAATTAAATAGTTATTATTTTCGGTATGGATCATAAATAAATAAGGAAATGTATAAAATAAGAGGGCATATAAATAAAAAAAGAACCCCTTTAAAAAGGGGCGTAGCAAAATAAAGCAGATTAATTTATTGTCTGGATATAAATTATATTTTTAATGCTCTCTTTGCACGCTTTTTATTGTATCGAACTGTTACAGTGATTAATAAAATATGTATAAAAAAAATCCCTCTGTTATAAAAAACAGAAGGAGACTCAAAAGGAATAAACATTGCAGAAGAGATGTTAATACATTTTTGCTACATTGTTTTGACTAATTGTGCAATGTACTAGATGTTAAATATTATATTTCATAATTTTTATAGACATAACCCCCTAATGGCAATAAAAATTAATGAGTTTATTGTTGTATTTAAGCCTTTTGTAGATAAATTCACCTCTTGGCTTTTTTCATATTGTTAAATAAAACTATAGTTTAACCAGGTGGTTTAAAAACGATAACCTAAAGATAGTTGTATGCTATTTAATTCAATATGACGTTTGTTTGCTGTGGTATCGGAATAAAGATAGCCAAGGTTAAATGCTATCTCTTTTATGGGGTTATAATCGATGCCTATCTGGCCAATAACACTTGTTGTCTCCACTCGATGTGTGTCTGTTGTATTTATTTCAGGGTGAAATTTATCTTCTTGGTATTTTAATTTATTGGGTCCCATTTGGGCATAAACGGAAAACTTAGGTGTTATTCTATAAGTAGGACCGATTAATAGAGCTGTAGTTTTGGTTTTATATTGTATTGTCGATGGTGTGATAAAACGAGGATCTTTAAAGGGAACTTTATGATTTGAATTTAAATAGAGTAGAGAAACTAATAAACCCCAAGCATTTTCTGTTTCATAACGATAATTGATTATAGGCCCTTTTGCGGTATCTCCTTTTAGTTTACCATAAAGATAGCCACTATAGACAGTGTGTGATTCATTGTAAGCACATAATGTAGAAGAGTAAGGTAAAATTAAACTAATTAAAATAAGTGTTAATTTATTCATTATAGAGGTTCTATGTTGATGTGAAGAACTTTATTTTTAGTAAATTTAAGCATGATTTCAATATTAATTTATTGAAATTACTCTTAAAAAAAATTAGCAGACTTATCTTTAATACATAATAAAAAATGGCATTACATAAATAGCTTATTAATAAGTTTAATTTATTAATAAAGAGTTATCAGAGGTGTAATATTAATAGATGAAATACTCACAATAGCGAATATGGCCTATTGTGAGTTTGAATTAAGCAGAGAATTACTTTTTATCGACAATTTCTACCAGGGTATATTTTACACTTGGTGCGTCAGCTGGAGGATTAGGAATATCTGTAACATTTACTTTTAATGTGTATTCAGTACCGGCTTTATATTCAAAACCTTCAATATTTTGATAGAAAAGGGACCATTCACCTGAAGGCAGTTCTTTCACCTTCATGCATTTCATTGGTGCAACACCGACACAGTCATAAAGTTGTGAATCGACCAGAAGTGTTTTTGTTGTATCAGTAGTAGAGGCAGTATTAGTATTTTCAGTCGATGTTGCATCATTGCATCCGGCTAAAAGCAAAAATAAAGGAATAGCGAGAAATTTTTTCATATTGATGACCTTATTTTTAGGGTGCAATAAATGTATAAGCTAATATTTAGTATACACCAAGAAGCTAATCATTATAAATTACAGTAGATAAAATTTTTCCTATAAATAAAGGAAGTTACCTATAGATATTTCTAGTATTAATATACTAACGTAACTATCTGAGTTAGATTTAGTGTAATAATCCTAAAGTGAGGAATGTAAATAGAAGTTGTAGATTAATTATACGAAAATAGTGTTGTTATACAATGAACTAGAAAAAAGTATAAAATAATATATTAAAAAATAATTAGATAAAGAGACGATGAATTAATCAATTATTTTGTAATCGAAAATTGAATTAATCTATTGCGACTAAAGCAAGATTATGGAGGAAACTAAGTGAAAACAATTAATGACTCTATTTTGCAAGATTCAGATGCAATTTACACCGCGCAACTCGATGCTCATGGTGGAGTAATAGAAATAACAGCAGATACGATTGCTACAAACGACAATCCTTACTGGATACATTTGGACTATCGTAAGCCACAAAGTGCGAAATGGATAAAAGAGACAGAGCTACTTCCACCTATTGCCAAAGATGTATTATTAGCAGAGAACATCAGGCCAAAAGCACAACGAATTGGTGAAGGTATCGTCATCAATTTGCAAACAATTAATAATAATCCTAATGATAGACCTGATGAACTAGTAGCATTCAGAATTTATATTAACAGCCAAACAATTGTTTCAAGTCGTCACCGTCGAGTTAATTCGGTAGATTCTGTTATTCATACCTTAGAGTTAGGAGATGGGCCAGAAAGTAGTGGTAATTGGCTTATTACTATGGCAGATGCTGTTACTGATGAAATAGGTGAATTTGTTGAAACTTTACATGATCAATTGATTGAACTCGAAGATATGATCCTGGATCAACAAATACCAGCAAGAGGTGAACTCGCATTATTAAGAAAACAGTTAATTGTTTTGCGTCGTTATATGGCTCCGCAACGAGATGTATTTTCTCGGCTTTCTATTGAAAAATTACCATGGATGAGTGATAGCGATAGAGTCACAATGCTCGAAATATCAGAAAGACTTTCTCGACGTTTAGAGGATTTGGACAGTAGTATTTCTCGTACAGCGGTGATAGCCGATGAAATAACATCAATGATGGCTGATGCAATGAATAGACGTACTTATACTATGTCATTAATGGCGATGTTATTTTTACCAACAACATTTCTAACAGGGCTATTTGGTGTCAATTTAGGCGGAATACCCGGAAATGAATTTCCTTATGGCTTTACCATTTTTTGTTTATCTCTCTTTGTTTTGATTATAATTGTTACTTGGTGGTTAAAGCGTAGTAGATGGTTGTAAAATTTCAGCAAATTAATCGTAACTAAATGGATTTAAAAAAGAATTCTCTAACCCTGTTTGAGATATATCAATTTTTTAAAATAGAACATCTGGCATTATAACTCTCGCAGGTGAATACAACGTTGAGCGATGAACGTTGTGCTCCATAATTGTAGTTTTTCTCATATTGAGTTCTTAATACAGAATAATTGACCATTATTAGACCGATGTTTATTGACATCGGTTTTTTTTTGCTTAAATTAATTGTTGGTGATTATTTGTACATAAAAATCCTAAGTCTTGAAAACAAGACTTAGGATATCGTGTTTTATTTCACTTCAATAATATCGAGTTTATTTTGGCTAAAGTCAGGACGTTCATCATCTTCTTCTTGGAACATCACGGGTACGGCTGGAATATCATCTTTATCAAAAGCTAAATCGCCACCATTAATGACTTCATCACCATGTTTGATATTAGCAAAATCAAATAATTGAGTATCACATAAGTGTGATGGAACAATATTCTGTGTTGCTCTAAACATCGTTTCAATGCGACCAGGGTAACGCTTATCCCAATCTCTTAGCATCTCTTTAATAACTTGACGTTGGAGATTAGGCTGTGAACCACAAAGATTACACGGGATAATTGGGAATTGTTTTGCTTGTGCAAAACGCTCAATATCTTTTTCACGAGCGTAAGCAAGAGGGCGAATAACGATTTGTTTACCATCATCACTCATTAATTTAGGTGGCATACCTTTAAGTTTCCCACCATAAAACATATTTAAGAATAATGTTTCTAAAATATCATCACGATGATGTCCTAGTGCGATCTTAGTAGCACCTAACTCTGTCGCTGTACGATACAAAATACCACGACGCAAACGAGAGCATAAAGAACAGGTTGTTTTACCTTCAGGAATAATATCTTTGACAATTCCATAGGTATTTTCTTCAACAATTCTATATTCCACACCGAGCTCATTTAAATACTCTGGTAAAATATGCTCAGGAAATCCAGGTTGTTTTTGGTCTAAATTCACGGCAATAAGTGAAAAATTAATTGGCGCACTTTTTTGCAGATTCATTAAGATAGAAAGTAGTGTGTAACTATCTTTACCGCCAGAAAGGCAGACCATGATTTTATCGCCATCTTCTATCATATTAAAGTCAGCGATAGCTTGCCCAACATCGCGGCGTAAGCGTTTTTGTAGTTTGTTGAAATTATACTGTTCTTTTGGGATGCTCATTTTTACGGTTCTATATCGTTGCTGATTATTCTGTAATTTGCTAACCAAGACTTTGTTTTCTATCACGAACGTTGAATGATTTAAAAACTATATAAATCAATAAAATGTTTTACAACTCGATTGATGAGTGGTTTGGAAAACAAAGTTATTTATGGCAAGAAAATGGATAAGTCGCTAATGATAGCAGATGGTAGGGTAGTTTCGATATAGATAACTACAGTTAAGCGATTTCAAGGTAGTAAAAAGTAATAGCCTTATAGAAATGGATAAGGCTATTGTAATTTTAAATAGATATTCCATGTATATTAATATCTTCGCGTAAAATCGAGTTTTTCCTACGTTCAGCAGTCAATTGCGTTAGGTCGTTATCAGAGACTAAAATTAAGGCGTCTTGAGGACAAAATTCAACACAGGCAGGTCCTTGTTCTCTATGATTACATAAATCACATTTGACGATATCAATTTGAAAATGTTGGCCAAGATCTAAAAATGAAGTTGGGGAAGTGTTGTTTTTTTTCTCAAGCTCAATGGCGCCAAAAGGACAAGCTAAAAGACAGGCTCTACAACCAATACAATTTTCAGGGTGCGTTTCAACAAAGTTTTCACCACGTACTAATGCTTGTGTTTGGCAAGCTTGCGCACAAGGTGCATCTTCACATTGATGACAAACAGAAGCAGTAAACTGATGCATTAACTTAATAATACGTATTCTAGGATGAAAATTCTTTTTATTGAGAAAATCATTTCCATCTTTTTCTGATGTATGGCCGACAGAACAAACAACTTCGCACGTCTTACAGCCAATACACTTTTTAGAATCAATAACAATTTGGCTATTCATCTTAATACCTATCTATAAGGATATGTATTTTATGATATATCGATAATGGAAGTGTTTTAATAATATTAATCAAATTTATATTAAATAAATGAGGTTAAATAATAATAATGAAATCAAAAATAGCTTTTAAAACTAAAATAGAATGAGAATGAATAGTGTTTAATAGAATATTAAGAATAAATTCTTAAAAAATACGTAAATGATCGTATATTAAAAAATGGCAATCTTATTCTGATTGCCATCTCTTTAATAGAGTTGCTATTAAAAATCAGGATGATAATGTCGCTAGTTTAGTCGCGAATCCCATAAAGAAAAGTCCAATAACACCATTGCCTAATTTTGCAATATTTTTACGTGAGCCAAAGAAACGGGCAAGAGCTACACCACCAAATATTAGAAAAGAGAGATAAATAAAACTAAACGCTTCAAGCATGGAAGCAAGAATTAAATAAGATAATCCGGTATGTGCATAATTAAAATCTATAAACTGAACAAAAAATGAAATATAAAATAGAATCGCTTTTGGATTGGTCATACTTAATGTAAGCGCTTTTCTGAAAACATGTTTCTGTACTGTCGTTGTTTGTTCTGAATGTACTTTTTTGGAGAAAAAAGTTGCATGGATAATCTTTATTCCTAAATAAAGGAGGTAAAAAGCACCTAAAAAACGGACAATAGTAAAGAGTACGGGAGAGGCTTTTATAACAGATGCAACACCAATAAAGGCGAGAAAAATCAAAATGGCATCACCTAAAAAGACACCAAATGCAGCACGATAACCATCCCGGACGCCACCGGATGCGCTTGTTTTTAGCACATAGAGTGTATTAGGGCCAGGAACGAGGATAATAAAAAACATGCCTGCAAGGTATGTCCAGATATTGAGTACACCAAATTGTTCAAGCCACACGTTAACCCCCAAAAATCTTACTTTCTCTGTATTACTTAATGAATGGTTATTATATAAAGAGAATCAGTATTATTTAAACGCATATTTTTATCGATATTGAGAATAAATGTTTGATATTTACTGCTTTCTGTATAAAAAATAGACATTTTTTATTATTTCAAACGGATTACTGCATTGTCTTTCTTTTTTATGAATTGCGTCTCGCTCAAAAAGAGTTAGGGTTTAATTATATATAGATTTTTTATAAAGGTAAGTTATGACAATTTCTCAAGTAGGTAAAATAAAGTTACCTTCCACAAAGTGTTTTCAATCATCATTTCAATCTGTCATTACTGATGTCATTGAGCAACTCTCTAAATTGTTAAAAGAAAGATTACATAGCATATATGTTTATGGCAGTGTGGCTAATGGATGTGCGACAGAGGGAATATCGGACTTAGATATTTGTTTAATTTTAAATCATGAAATAAATGAAAGCGAAATTCATCTGTTAGATAATGCAAGAGTAACATTAGAAAAACAGCACTCTATTATCAGCAAAATTGATTTCGATATCGGTGTTTTAAGCGAGATATTGGAACCTAACA
This sequence comes from Proteus vulgaris, assembly GCF_016239305.1. Taxonomy (GTDB): domain Bacteria; phylum Pseudomonadota; class Gammaproteobacteria; order Enterobacterales; family Enterobacteriaceae; genus Proteus; species Proteus vulgaris_C. The sequence continues at coordinate 31,836 of NZ_JAEHOQ010000031.1, forward strand.
ATTTATACAGTTGGGGGTATTGGTTAAAACATCATTGTCGTTGTATTTTTGGTGATGATTTAACTCAATATTTTTTACCATTCTCACCATCAAGAAAAATTGCGTTGGCAATAAATGGTGATTTTGTGCAAGTTATAGATGGTTATATTAAACAGATGCATGAAAGGCCGTTGGCCATTGAAAAACATCACTTACAAAGGGCAATAGCACGCAAACTTATTCGCTCAACGAATATTTTACGTAGTGAAAAAGATGAGTCTTGGCCTGAAACACTGGAAGACTTTGTAAAAATAGTAGAAGCAAATTACCCTGATCAACAAAAAAATATTAATTATCTTTTATCTGAAAGCATAAGCCCAATCGATGATATGAACGTGTTTATACAAAAAGCAAAGCTATTTACCTATTGGTTAGAAATCGAGTGTTTAAAGAAAGATAAAGAGGATAATCTGGGAAGCTAAGACGTTTTTTATTGTTTAAAGAAGCATTTTTCTTATGTAAAGAGGCTAGACCTCTTAAGCTAACCAGACTATATTTATCTGTGTTTTTATACAGTATTTATGTTATTCAATTACGGTAAGGAAAATGTGATGTTAAAAGTGATTGCCGAAGATTTTATTAAAACAGAAGCGATAGAAATTGTTTTACCTCTTTATCGTGAACTTGTTGACGCGACTAAGAAAGAGCCTCTCTGTATTAGCTATAATTTATATGTTGATGAAAAAGATCCAGGCCACTTTGTCTTTGTTGAACAATGGCCAGATCATGCTGCGCTTGATACACATTGTGCTAGTGAGCATTTTCAGCGACTAGTCCCTATGATCGATGCATATAAAAAAGCTGAGCCTAAATTTTTGCTTATGGCAGACGCTTTTGATGAAAATTAAAAGTAATAAAACTTGTCTCATTTATAGTGAATACGCTAAATAATAAGAAGTAAAACAAGAGAGATAATGATGTTAGCGAAGTATATATTTCAAATTGTAAACCAAGAAGATGGCTATCAAATTTTAAGTACCCAGAATTTTTTGGATAACTTAACAGAAATAACCAGAGTAACTCATACTTGGTTATTTCCTGATGGTGTCATCTTGAAATGCATAGAAGAGATAGAAACGGAGCACTATGATAATGACGCTCAATGTCCTGAACATTGGATCACTTGGGAAATAGTAGAATCGAATAACAAAATTATCTCTCCTTGTCGAAAAGAATTTTTTAATTTATGCCAGCAAAGCTTTTGGTTAAAAATGCAACTTGCTAATAATATATAAATATTAAATATAATAAATTTTAGTCTAGATCTGTTTTACCTCTATATTAATGTATATTTCTATTGGGTTCATATATGGAAAATTTAAAGAGCAATCAAGAATATTTAGATAGAACTTTTACTAAACTTGAAATTAATGAATTGGCACTTAGCAATATTATTTTTGAGGAATGTGAATTTCACCAGTGTAATTTTTTATCTGCTAAGCTATCGCATTGCAAATTTGTACATTGCTTATTTGAACAGTGCAATTTAAGTTTAGCTAATTTTCCTAATACTCGATTTTCTAATACTGAATTTGTCGGATGCAAACTTGTTGGTATTGACTGGACAAAAGCGTATTGGCCAAAATTTAATCTTTATTCTCAACTCAGTTTTAAAAATAGCATTTTAAGTGGATGCAACTTTTTTGGATTAAAACTGAGCGAATCTATTTTTGAAGAGTGTAGATTACATGATGTAGATTTTAGAAATGCGGAGCTTCAAAGATCACTTATGATTGGTTCTGATTTTTCAAATAGTTTGTTCATGCAAACTAATTTAGAAGGGGTTGATTTTACTCATTCGCATTCTTTTGATATTGATATTCGGCAAAATAAAATGACAAAAGCAATTTTTTCTAAAATAGAAGCACTCGATTTACTCAAATATCTTGATATTAAATTGATTGATTAATAGTCATAGAGAATTAAGTAATATTTAACGTGAGATTACTATACAGTGTAAATATTTAAGTTAATTAAAATAAAAACTATTTTGTAT
>NZ_JAEHOQ010000032.1 GCF_016239305.1 Proteus vulgaris
TACAATAATTACTAAGTAAAACCCCTAAACATTTTGTGTTTAGGGGTTATGTTTATTCAATAAAATTCGCTTCTGCGATTAATAATTTATCAATCGAGGATTGACATAAATAAGGCCTAAGAGCTTCAAATTTCTTCTCTGTCCATTGATAAATTTTTAATGATAAGAGTTGCTCAATCACATTTGGATCAAAACGGTATTTAAGATGTTTCGCTGGCGTTCCACCTACAATGCTATAGGGTTCCACATCTTTGGAAACAACACTATTAGCAGCAACAATAGCCCCTTCACCAACAGTGATCCCTGGCATTATCATTGCACGCATTCCTATCCATGCACCATCCTGAATATGAGTATCACCTTTACCTATATAAGCTTCTTCAATTTTATCCATAAAAGGATAAAGAGAGAACCAATCCATACGATGGGTATGATTTCCCCCCATTAATATAACGGCTTGTGCACCAATACAAACATAATCGCCGATATATAATTTATCAATTTCCCATAATGGTTCCCATTGCAGGCTAATTTCATCACCATAAAGATAGCGCACAACAGACGCCTCAAAACCCTCATCCCAACAATCACTGTAATAGCTATGTTGTCCTTTGATGATAATGTTTTTGTTTTTTACTGTTTCATGCAGATATTCTACACGTGACCAATGCTTATTTTTCATAATATGACTCGCTATAAATTAATGAGTCATCAAAGAATGCTTAATTCTCTGATGATGTGTTCGCATTCAAAACACATCGTCTTAAGCAATCCTAGGCTGAAGCAATAAAGGATTTATTTTCATTTTATTTTACGATCCGATCTTATTATTCAATAAGCTTATACCACTATTACTCTCTGTCATCATCAGCTTTATTGACGAAAAAACCACGGATAATCTACATAACATTTTATGACTATCCATGGCTTAAAAAATAACTATTTAAAAAAATCTTTACTACCATGAGGCGCACAACGTAAATATTGAGGTGCAACCTTTATGGTCTGTTTAAGTTTTTCAGCCGCATGCCAAGGCCAACGAGGATCGTATAAAATACCTCGCCCTAATGCAATAAAGTCAGCTTGCTCTGTTAATAAAATAGCTTCAGCTTGTTCTGGCTCAGTAATAAGTCCAACTGTAATAACTGGCAATTGTGTTTCATTATAAATAGCCTGAGCAAATGGCACTTGATAATTAGGTCCTAGTTTAATGTCTTGCTTATCAGATAATCCACCAGAAGAAACATGAATATAATGGCAACCTAATTCTTCAAGATGTTGTGTTAAAGCTACTGCACTTTCAAGATCCCAACCGCCATCAACCCAATCTGTTGCAGAAATTCTTACACCAACACAAACATTATCAGAAACAGCATTTTTCACATCTACAAAAATATCTGCTAATAACCGACTGCGATTATTAAAATCGCCACCATACTGATCTGTTCTGTCATTTGATAATGGGGATAGGAATTCATGCAATAAATATCCATGAGCGCCATGAATTTCAATAACATCAAACCCCGCTAATTCTGCTCTTTTCGCTGCCTCAATAAAGGATTGCTTTATCTCTTCAATTTCTTCAATAGTCAGGGCATGAGGCTGATGATTTTTTCCAAAGGGAATTTCTGAAGGTGCAACTTTTTGCCAACCATGAGGTGAATCTGGAGCTAATGATACGCCACCATTCCAGGGTAAATCAGTTGACGCTTTGCGCCCTGCATGGGCAATTTGTATACCAATTTTAGCAGAGGAATATTGCTTAATATTATCAACCAGTTTTTTTAATTCACTGCCGTGCTGATCAGACCAAATACCTAAATCTTTATAGCTAATACGGCCTCTCGGCTCAACAGCTGTTGCTTCCACTATCACAAGCGAAGCGCCTGATAATGCAAGCTGTCCATAATGCATAGTGTGCCATGTTGTCGGATAACCATCTTGTGCCGAATATTGGCACATCGGCGCAACAATAATACGATTATCTAACTGATGGGGGCCTAATTTTTTAGGGGAAAACAACAAACTCATACAAAGCCTCCTACTACCAATAAGAATTTATGCAAAGAAAATTACTTTGCTCATAAATAAAGGGATTAAATATACAAGTTTAAGGCTATCGGATCTTATCCATCAAGGCGATGCTCTACTTCACATTGTAATGATAAATACTCTATTCCTTAGTTATTATTTATTCTTGCTTAAACCTTATAATGATTAAAAGATGTAAGAGTTACTCAATAAACTATCACGTAATTTTAATCTGCTACAATGCAATAAGGTATTATTTGAAAAGAATAAAACAAGAAATGAATGGCATAGAAAAGATCAGCATCGAACGCTGATCTTTTTCTAATTAATCATTCGATTTTGCGGGCTTAACCAGTAACAGAGAGAAACGTCTTGCAATAGGCAATACAAATAAGACTGTTGGGAAAGCAATCATCCAAGAGATCCCCCAAGAGCTTAACCATGGGGAGATAACATACATACCCATTCCTAACGATTTGACGGTACTAATAAAAGCAACAATACCTGACATAATAAAAGAAAGGAAAAAAGGAACAAGAAAAATCATTGCTCGGGTAGGCAGTTTAGGAATACCTAAAAAATAATTTTTGTCATGGAAAGACATAGTGAAAGACTCCAATAATACGATTGTACAACGGCACATAACTGCCAATACAACAGGCTAAAAATAAGTTATATGCGTTGATTAACGTAAACGCTTACGAGTCTTATTGACCAAACTGTGGGCTAGTTTATTAATAAATATTTTTTTGTCAACTAAATTATTCTATTGTTATCTAGATAATAAATAAAATGAGATAAATATGCGTTACTTTTATTTTATATAAAATTTATTTATATATGTAAATAATAAAAATGAGAAAACAGTATCTTGTTTCCTCACCCTTCTTTACCAATCTCTTGTTGCAATTAATTCTTCTATATCAGCATTTTTAAAACCATATTCATCAGCAATAATACTAAAGCTTTCTGCAATACACTCTCTTGCAACCGTTTCAATATCACTTCCTTCTTCACAAAACTCCTCAGCGAGATCGTTAAATTGATCTGTTATTTCTTGAGTTAAAATATAAAGCTCTGATAAATTTTCAGGTGAAGTCGCTTCAATTTTCAAACACAGTGCTTTAAGTAAATCTTGTCCTTTCTTTACAAGGTGAGCTGGATAATAATCATCATTTTCCATCTCTTTTAAAAAAGGGTACGAAGCTAAAACTGAATTTTTAATCATGGTTAAATCCTATTTCAGTATTTATCTTAAAGACATAAAACACATGTCCTTTTTCTGGTAAAAGTATATTACATTCTTTAATTAAATGATTAATTTCTGTTACACTGAATTTATACAACTTTAAGAGTAAATATAAAATAGGCAATAAAGTAAAATGACTAAAAAAATGCGAATAATTTTTCTTTTTTTGACTATTGCTTTGCTTTCTTTTTTTATTCTTAATTCCTATTTTAAGCACTCACCCTTAGCAACATGGCAATTTTATGGCAGTAATGGTGAATTCGTTACAGGCCATTACTATCCACCAGCAAAAGACAGTACAACAGACCTCATAATTTCGATTCCAGAAGTTCCCAAAAAAAACGGTTTGAGAATAACAAAATGGGATAGTTGTCATTTAGAATTAAACAGCGATAACAAAATATTGGCTATCTCTTATTTTACAAATGGGCTCATTCAAGCCTCATTTTCCACAGATAATCCAATTTATATACCTCTAACAGAGCTTAATTTTTACCAGCCTGATGATATGCATTGGTCGATAACACGTTTAACTGATGGCACTTATAAAGGCTGGATCTGGGATAATATCGCTAATCAGTTAATTCCTGTGCATTACCAATCTGATAGAACAACATTAATTGAAGGTACTAATTATACGCTTATGCCCGGTAGTTATTGGCTATTTCAGCGTTGGAAAAATGGGGCATTAGTAGAAGAATATAACTTAGATGACTTGCCAGCAAAAGATAACTTTATTCCTGCAAGTGATAAACAACATCTAGAACACGCAAAAGCAGAATTTCAGAATATAGCGAGTGAACTAGCAAAACCGTTAAATTTACCATTTGATTTAAAATTATGGGATAACTCATTTTGTGAGTAATAATCACTATGTGAAATGCTCCCTGAGGGATGGGAGCATTTCTGACACAGAACGATTTAATTTATACTAAATGATACCATCTAATTTCATATAAATTCCTTTTAATAAAAATTAAATTCCTTTTGAAACACGAAGTTCTATTGCAAGAGTATAGATGAATAGAGTAGATAATTTAAATCTAATAAGATGTTGCACAACAGGGACATATTAAATCTATTATTTCATTTCAATAAAACAATAAAGCATCATTTTAATAGACATATTAATCAATGAAATTATTTTTTTATATTTAGATTATCTCAAACACACTACCACATTTACTCATTCTTAATTGAAATTACATTTCATTTTAAAATAGAAAATATCTTAGATAAATTATTTAAGTTAACTTAGCATAATAATATGAATATATATTTCTATAACAACCCAAGAATAACAATTCTATCTTAATTCACTTTTTAAAATTAACATTAAATGCCTTAAAATAAAAAAACATAACACCAAATTATCTAGAAACTTCATTCATAATAATACTTTCTTTTTAAAGTCGCCTATTTTTAGTAAAAAAACATATTAAATATATTTTTATCTTACATTAAGAGTTCATTAATCAAACCTAATTTTACATTTTATTATATTGCTCAATTTTTATTTGGCTCTTATACTTTCTTAAGACGATTTTAGATAGGTATTATTATGAATATTTTATTGGTTGAAGACGATTTACAACTCGGTAAAGCGCTTTGTCGCGGGCTTGAAATTGCCGGTTTTCACCCATGTTGGGTTAGATTACTTGCTGATGCTCGTGTTCAACTGAGCCAACGCCCTTTTGATTTAATGCTATTAGATTTGGGTCTACCTGATGGTGATGGGCAAGATGAACTTATTGCTCTTAGAAAGAATGGCGAAAAAATTCCGATCATTATTTTAACGGCTCGAGCTCAAATCGACAATTTAGTTCAAACATTAGATTCAGGGGCTGATGATTTTTTACCGAAGCCTTTCGCCATGCCTGAACTTATTTCCCGCGTAAAAGCAGTTAGCCGTAGAATGGCTGGTTTTTCATCACAAATATGGTCTATTGGTGATTTACAGCTTAATCCAGCAAATCATCAAGTCACCTTAAATGATGAACTGCTTTTATTATCAGGTAAAGAATATCAGTTGTTATACGAATTAATGCGAAATACTGACAATGTAGTGCGTAAATCCGAATTAGAGCAACGCTTATTTGGTTTAGATGATAAAATTGAAAGTAATTCACTTGAAGTCCACATGCATAATTTACGTAGAAAAATAGGGAAAGAACGTATCATCACTGTACGTGGTGTGGGTTATTTATTAAAAAAAGAAGCCAATTAAATGAAGATCCGTTCTTTTTTTATTTACACTATTGTTCTTCAGATTATCTCTATTGTTATGCTTTGGGGCGTGTGGTTAGCTTGGATACAATTTGATTATCTTGCAGAATTTGAAAAAATTTATAACAAACAGCAAGAAATTATCGCTGAGGGTTTTGCTAATACCTTAGAAATTGTTGCTGACCAACCGGAAGTACTCAAAGAAATTGCGCATAATTTACAAGGCATGTATATCGACGCTATGCTTAATGGTGAAGATGATGAATTACAATATTTACCTTGGTTTATTGCCTTAGATGAAAATAACACCCTTATTTATACTAATCGCCCTGAATTACCTATTCCAACCAGAGTGCTTTCATTAGCATCAGAAAAAGTCTCTGTTGCAGGAGAAAAATGGATACTCTCTTTTAGTTGGGGAGAAAAACACAAAATAAAAGTGTTTATTGGAGAATCCGTTGAAGATAGAGGCCATGTTATAGGTAACCCTGTTGAAGGAACATTTGTGCCCTTTTTGTTTATTTTGGCAACGGTTATTTTTGCTATTTTAATTACAGCTTATTTTAGTTTACGTCCATTAAGACAAGCTGCAGAACTTATTGCTAATCGTAAACCTCGTAACTTAACGCCCATTAATGTCGGTCAACAATTTAAAGAGATACGTCCAATTTTTAAAGGATTAAACCAGTTAATGGCAAGAATTGATGCAGCTAATATTCGTGAAAAACAATTTATGGCAGATGCCGCCCATGAATTAAGAACACCTATTGCAGCCGTTATTGCTCAATTGCATTTACTCTCTTTAGTAGATGATCAACATGAGCGTGAAGAAATTATTGATGATATGAAACAATCGCTTGATAGAGCTGCAGCTCTTTCTCATCAATTAATTGATTTAGCTCGATTAGAATGTGATGATTTTCCACTTAAAATAGAACCTCTTGATATCTATAACATCATTGGTAATGCAATAGCACAACGTGTTCCATATGCAATTAGTAAAAATATCGAATTATCACTAAATGAAGGGTATCCATTACTCCTTAAAACTGATAAACAGGCGTTACTCTCTATATTTAATAATCTACTTGATAACGCTATTAAATATTGTCCTAAAGGTAGCCAAGTAGAAGTCACTATTGAAAATAGATATGCAGAAGGGATTAACATTTTTGTGCGTGACGATGGGCCAGGAGTGGCAAAAGAACATATTAATGCCCTTTTTTCACGTTTCTATCGTGTTCCTGGTTCAAATGAAACTGGTAGTGGCTTGGGGTTATCTATTGCACAAAATCTCGCTAGTAAAATTCAAGCTTCATTAATTGTGACTGAAGGCCTTAATAATAAAGGTATCGGTTTTATTATCTCACTACCATTGGATATCAAATTATCAGAAAATGATTAATCGCTGTTAATTAAAAAAACTATTAAAAAGGAGGTATTCATGCCTCCTTTTTCTTTCATCATCTATCATCGTAACATTAATTGTCGGTTTATCCCCAAAGATTTATTAGCCAACGTAGCCCTGCTGTCACTATTGCTGCACTAAGCACAATCATAATAAATGGCTTTTTTCTCCAAGTGAGAACACCCGCCACACCAACACCAATAATTTTTGATAGATCAGCAAGTTGATCACCATCAAAAAATGTTGAAGTCATTGCCACTGAAAATAAAATAACAATTGCTGATAATGAAAGTATCTCTTTTACACGGAGTGAAACACCAGATTTATTGTTAAGTAATATTCCAGAAAGGCGCATAGCATATGTGCCAACAGCAAGAATCACAATTCCTGTAATAATAGATACTGTTGACATTATATTCTCCTTAACACAAATAACACGCCAGCTAATGACAATAAAACGGGGATCCCTACAGGTAAAAAGAATGTTGTTATAAGAGCAATGACACTACCAATAATCGCAGCATTACGTGTTAATTTATTTTTTAATGCCGGCAAACTTAGTGCCAAGATAATAGCGGGAAACATTGCATCTAACCCTAACATCTTAATATCAACAATAAATGATCCTAAATAAACGCCTATCATGGTTCCTAAAGGCCAAACAAGTAAAATACTCAATCCACATGCCCAAAATGCAAGTTTCTTCTGTTCAGCCGTTCGTTGAGACAAACCAAATACAACACTTTCATCATTTAATATATGAAAACCTAATAACGATTTAAGCCCTTTTCCGGGTAAATCTTTTACGGCCATACTGAAAGGAATATGTCGTGCATTCACCATCAACCCAGCAAGCGCGGCATAAATTGCACTTCCTCCCATCGCCACTACGCCAATAAAAAGAAACTCAGAAGCACCAGCTAAAACGAAAATGGATAATACTAATGGCACCCAAAAATCAAACCCTTGTGTATGAGCCAAAGCTCCATAAGAGATACCAACAATACCATCTGCTAATGAAACAAGCAGAATGTCTCTAAGTACGTTATTATCAAGCTGACTGTTAATTTGCATAGAATGTCGTATTTTTTATTGAACTTATCGTTCATTATGTTGAACGATTCGTTTTTTTGCAAGATGATTTTAAGGGAAGCTATGATGTCATCGCCTTGTGCGCCTATTGAAATTATTTCTCAGGCCCTAGCCCGAGAGAGAAAAAAAGCGGGCCTTTCGCTTGCTGAAATTGCAAGACGAGCAGGTGTTGCAAAATCCACATTATCTCAATTAGAAGCAGGCCAAGGAAACCCAAGTATTGAAACACTCTGGGCGATTTGTGTTGCATTAAATATTCCATTTTCTCAACTTATTTCAGCACCACAATCTGAAGTTAAAGTTATTCGCAAAGGTGATGGTTTTAAAATTAGTGCAGAAAAAGCGTATTATCATGCTTTTTTACTTTCATCCTGTCCTATAGGGGCAAAACGCGATATATATACCGTAATTGCTCAACCGGGAAAAGACAGAGTGTCAGATCCTCACAGTAAAAATGTAACTGAGCATATTATTATTATTAGTGGTAGTGCGATGGTGGGAACGCTAGATAATCAACAAGAATTGCAACCCGGTGATTATATTTGCTATCCCGGTGATGTTACTCACGTATTACGGGCTTTAGAGCCAGATACAACCGCTGTGATGATTATTGAACATCATAATTAATACAATAAATGATAAATTTACCGCACTGTTATCTTGCAATAGAAATCTAAAAACAGTGCGATAAATTTTATGAAGCATATCTGTCTATTCAATTATTTTTTAAGTGCTTTATCAAGATAGATCTCACGTAGACGTTGAGATAAATGTCCAACTTTCCCCTGATTTATCTCTTCATTATCGATTGAAATTACGGGCCAAATTAACGTAGTAGCCGAGCTAATAAAAGCTTCTTTTGCTTTTTTAGCTTCATCAAGCGTAAATAAACGTTCAATAACTTTAAGCCCTTCTTCTTGCGCTAATTGAATAATTGCTTGGCGCGTAATACCAGGTAAAATATCCTGACTCAGAGGTCGTGTAATAATTTCATTATCATGATTTACAATAAAAAAGTTACTTGAACTACCTTCTGTTATATAACCATCTTTTATTAAAATAGCATCATCAGCACCTTGTTGATGAGCATAATGTTTCGCTAAACACGCGGCTAATAATGCAACGGTTTTAATATCACAACGTTGCCAGCGAATATCGTTAACACTGACTACCGAAATACCTTTTTTGGCATTGGGATGATTAATTACTGTGGAGTGCTGAACAAAGGCAACAATAGTGGAAGGAATAGATGAAGATGGAAAATCAAAAAAGCGAGATGAATCAGTACCTCGGGTTATTTGTAAATAAATAAGCCCTTCATAAAGATGGTTACTTTCAATAAGTTGCTGATGAATATCGATTAATTGTGATTTCGTGATAGGAAGAGATAATCCTAATTCTTTGCATGAACGTTGTAAACGTTGGAAATGCCCGTCAAAGTCAATGAGTTGACTATCAATAACTGCGGTAACTTCATAAACCGCGTCTGCAAATAAAAAACCACGGTCAAAAACAGATATTTTAGCCTGCTCTCTAGGTACAAACTGATTATTTAAATACACAACATCAGACATTTTACCTCCGTTATAACTTTTATTAACATTTAGTCTTAGCCACTACCTTACTCCTTCAACTTTATATTTCAAAGGTGATTTATCACCTTCCCTACCCCATTTTAATTATAGTTTTATTTAAATAAGTCATGTTATATAAGCAAAAATTGCTATAATTTAACTTATGTCCTAAATATAAGCATAAAGAGGTTGCTATGTTAGATATTAATAAAAATAATTTATCTCAGCTAACAGAGAAACTGGTTAAAAGACAATGTACCTTAATGAATATTATCGCCACATTGGGCTTTATTGCAGGTTTTATCTGTATTATTAACCCTCTCTCTTCTGGTGTTGTCATCAGTGTATTACTCGGTATCGTTTTCTTTGCCTGCGCAATATCCAGCATTATTGGTGGATTCAATTCTCAAGTCTCTTCAGGCTGGTCAATGCTCATCACGTTATTAGCTGGTTTTATTTATCTTTTACTTGGCTATATTTTTATTACCGATCCACTAAACGGTATGCTTAGCCTTGCTTTTTTTATCGGTTTTCTCTTTATTTTTGCAGGGATATTGCGCCTAAATATCGGCTTTAAACAAATCAAAGATAACTTTTATGGCTGGTTTAATATCTTGGTAGGATTTTTAGATCTCGTTATCGCCTATTTTCTACTTGCGTTTGGGCCTGAAACATCCGTAGCTCTAGTGATGGCATTAATTGGTATACAGCTTATTTTAAGCTCAGTCACGATTTTATCGATAACCAGTGCAATAAAAAGAATGACTCGCTAATAGGCTATACGATAATAATATTCTTATTAGTTTTCTCTAAGCAAAGAGCCACATTATGTGGCTCTTAAGAAGAAAACAATTCTCTTATATTAAGTGTAAGTATTAAGCACAAGGCAAGCGCAGAGATACCGTATACATATTTTCACCACAAAGATAACAATTCCCTGAATTCTCAAATATCATTACTTGGATACCTAATTGCCCCACTTCAATATTCGGTAGTGCATCAGCCAAAATACTTTCTAATACAGGTTCTAGTATTTCAACCATATTTATAGGTTCATTATTTGATGTTATATCATGCAAGAAGTCACCTAAACGGGGATCATCTGCATAAATTTCCAATGTTGAACGATACACTAACGTTCTTTCACTGCTATTCATTTTAGAATAACCATTAAAAATGATAACCATTTTCTGGATATGCATTTTTGCAACACGGTTTTTAATTTGTAAGCATAAAGAAGGTACAAGCCTAATATTGACAGAATTAAAGTAACGATCGCAAATTTGTGGAATAGTGACACTAATGCAAGGTTTAGGTGCAATATTTTCAATTTGCTTACTACACTCTCCCGTTAAAGAGTTATCAACAATAATACGCTCACGACGAGAAAAACAAATATTATCGAATATATCAACGGTGAAGAAAGAGATGTAATGGATACCATTTGTTAATGCGTGATTTTCCAATCTAACAGAAACCGCTGATTTATCAGTGCAAGGTAACATTTTTAATTGATCATTAAAATAAAAACCAACCTGAGTACTTTCACTAATATCTCGTCCTAAAATAAGATTCGCATTTACACAATAATTTTCACTGTGATAACTTAAAATCCCATTTAATGTTGCTGGTACTTTTGGAGAAGGCAGTTTCTCCGTTGTTAATTCAACATAATAATCTTTTGATTTAATGGGCTTGGTAAGATCGTCACTGTTTTCATATTCAGCATGAAAGATGGCAATTTGTTTTGGCTCACTTTTTTTAAATAGCACTTTAAAATTCGCGATACCATATTTATTTGTTTTGCCAACATTTACCATTTCGCCATCTGCGTTATAAATTTCGGGTTCAACGTCAAGTGTACTATTATCAACATCGTAGACTAATTTAACTTCTTTATTTGACGCATCCTCTCCCTCTTTATCTTGTAAATGCACAACAAAGCTTTTAGGCACACTTTCCCATTTACTTGGCCACTGCATAGATTCAGAACGTATCGTCAGTAAATCATCAAATCGCTCACAATTAGTCGCTGTGCAATCAGTATTAAGCTCTGCCTTTGAGGGCGTAACACGAATTTGTATCGGCGTTGCGTAATATACTGTATTTTCATCATCTTCATCTTTTAGTATCAATTGTAATGACGCCACACCATTACGATTCCCCGTTAAAGAGATCTCTGTTTTACTGTTATCAACTATCGTAATGTAGACATCTTTATTATTAGGTAAAATTAAAATTCCTTTTGGACTGGTACGCCATTCCGCCAAACGCAAATTAACCCCTGTTACAACAACCTCATATTTAATAACTCGATTTATCTTTACTTCATTATCTACGTCATCAGGCGATGCTTTGATCTGATTAAATTCAATCTTCACATCAGCATCAGCATCAGCATCAGCATCAACATCAGATTGATCCTGATCGTTATAGGCAGGTGGTTGAAACGTTAGAGTTTCTTTCTCACCCTGTAATATTTTTTGCAAACGTTCTTCTTTTGTTTCGATATTCATTGAGTAATTTCCTTTCTGTTTCCGATTCCATTTTTAGCTTAAAGCAAAAAAATTAAGTGAAAATCACAATAGAAAAAAGTCAACTGAGCATTGTTAACAAACAGAAACAAAAAAACTTAATAAACAATAAGATAAAAAAGACATCAATAAAACGCCAATGACTGAATAGGTAAAAAACACCCTAATCATAAAAAATAATTTAAAATTTAAAATATTTTTGCATAAAGCTATTGACTGTTATGAGAATGTGATTAAAATCAATCTTAGAAAATATTTGTGACGTGAATCACATTTTATTAATAGGATACTTAATATGAAATCAATGACTTCTTTTATTACTCACCTGCACCAAGTTGTTGTACAGTTATCATCAACTCGCTTACTGTAATTATTTGAATTAATATAAAAAATAATTCAAAGCCAGAAATAGTCCCTCATCGCAAAAAAGACTATATCTGGCTTTTATTCAATATATTTTCTTTTTCCTTACCTTATTTATCCGCGCACCTTTCGTAACAAAAAATTCACCTCCTTGAACTAAGATCTCTTTTCTGTACTCTTAATACACAATACACATTAACTATGAGGATATTTTATGCAGCAGCAACTGCTTACATGGATACGTCAATTCAATGAAGAATACGCTCAAGTCGCTTCTTTATTACTCGTTTTAGTCATTATTTTTCTTGTTGCCCTTGTTCTTCATTTTATTTTACACAAATTAGTTCTACCTCGAATTGCTAGCGCCATCAGTCAATATGACCAAAAGTGGCAAGTTTCATTAGAAATAAACAAACTATTTAGTCGTTTTGCTTTTTTAATCCAAGGTATCGTTGTTAATATTCAAGCACTTGTTTGGATGGGCTCAGGTAAAACACAAGAAATTCTCACTACCAGCGCCCAAGCTTGGTGTTTAATTTTCGGCTTATTGATGCTTTTCTCTATTATGGATCTCTGCATGCAGATCATGAGAAATTCATCCTCCTTTGGCCGATTACCATTGAAAGGCATCTTTCAAAGTTTAAAACTCGCCGCCTCAGTCCTAATAGGGATAATGATTATTTCCCTACTCATTGGGAAATCTCCCCTTATTTTGCTCAGTGGCTTAGGGGCAATGACGGCAGTATTAATGTTGGTGTTTAAAGATCCCATTATGGGATTGGTGGCTGGTATTCAGTTATCCGCAAACAACATGATAAGCCTAGGTGATTGGTTAGAAATGCCCAAATATGGCGCTGATGGTGCAGTTATTGATATTAGTTTAACAACCGTTAAAGTCCGTAATTGGGATAACACCGTTACCACTATCCCAACTTACTCGCTTATTTCAGATTCATTTAAGAATTGGCAAGCAATGACAAAATCAGGAGGACGTCGTATAAAACGAAGCCTTGCTCTTGATATCAATAGCATTCATTTCTTAGATAAAAAGCAACTTGATGATTTAGAAAAAGCCCATTTATTGACTCCTTATATAAAAAATAAGGAAAATGAAATTAATGAATTCAATGCAACTTTAGGCAATGAATGTCAAACACCATTAAACCAACGTGGCATGACAAATATTGGAACCTTCCGCGCATATGTTGAAGCTTATTTAAAAAATCACCCTAATGTTCATAAGCAAATGACAATTATGGTGAGACAATTAGCACCAACCTCAGATGGACTTCCTATTGAAATCTATGCGTTTACTAACACCACTGTCTGGGTACAATATGAGGCAATTCAATCCGATATATTTGATCATATTTTTGCTATTTTGCCCCAATTTGGTTTAAGGGTGCATCAATCTCCAACTGGAAATGATGTAAGAGCCCTCAGATTTCCTGTAGAGAATAATCAGTAATAAATCATTTTGTCGAAAATCAGAAAGGAGATAAATTCTCCTTTTTGGCTTTTTGTATTAACAATATTTTTAATTTCTTATTTTGTTATCATGTTAACAATCTTGTTTTATTATAGCGTATTAAAAAATCGATATGTTATTTTTTATATATCGATTAATTGTTAAATCCTATTTATTTGATATTTCATTTACCACTAAAGTGGTATTTATCAAAAAATGTAACCATTTGTTTAATAATTATTTTTTTAGATAACGTTATTAACATTTTTTATATTGATATAAATCATTATAGGTAGAAGGGTTATAACTTAACATATATATACAACTTTACTTGTTGTGAAAAATGTTAGGGTAATGTCAATGTCAAAAATTAAAAATAATACTTCTATTACTGAAATGAGTCGGCGTGGATTCATTCAGTCTGCAGCAGTTATTTCTGGTGCTGCTGCTGTTGCAGGAACGGTTTCATTACCATTCGCTGCTAATGCTCAAACCCCCCAGGGTATTCGTCCTGATGAGACTTCAGAAACTATCAAATACAGTGCATGCTTAGTGAACTGTGGTAGCCGTTGTCCATTAAAAGTTCATGTGAAAGATGGCGTTATTCGTCGTATTTCTAATGAAACTATGTATGACGATTCAACATTCGGTCTTCACCAAATTCGTCCTTGTCTGCGTGGTCGTTCTGTTCGTTGGAAAACCTACAATCCAGATCGCTTAAAATATCCAATGAAGCGTGTTGGTAAACGTGGCGAAGGTAAATTTGAACGTATTTCTTGGGATGAAGCCACATCAATCATCGCTGAAAAATTAAAATACACCATCGAAAAGTATGGTAATGAAGCAATCTATTACCAATATGGCACAGGCTCTACCGGCGCAAATTTACACGGTAGAACCGCATGTAAACGTTTATTAAGCACTGTTGGTGGCTTTTTAAGTGACTACGGCACTTATTCTTACTCTCAATTAACGGGTATTGTTCCTTATGTTTATGGCGATATGTTGGAATCTCTGTTATCAGAAATTGAGAATTCAGATCTCGTTGTGATGTTTGGTCATAACCTTGCTGAAACACGTATGTCAGGTGGTGGTCAGTTCTATGAAACGCTAAATGCGTTAGATAAGAGCAAAAGCAAAGTTATCATCATCGACCCTCGTCGTACTGACAGTGTGACAACTCTGGGTGCAGAATGGATCCCGATTTATCCAGGTACCGATGCCGCATTAGTTGCTGCACTAGGTTATGTGATGATCCAAGAAGGTATCACTGATGAAGATTTCTTACGTGAATATTGCGTCGGTTGGGATAAGCAAACACTTCCAGCATCAGCACCTGAAAATGGCTCTTATAAAGATTACATTTTAGGTAATGGTCCTGATGGTATTGCCAAAACCCCTGAATGGGCAAGCAAACTAACCGGTATTTCTGTTGCGCGTATTATCCAATTAGCACGTGAAATTGGTAATGCAAGAGCTGCATGGATCTCTCAAGGTTGGGGTATTCAACGTACTACCAATGGCGAACAAGCCTGCCGTTCTATTATGATGTTACCATTAATGTCTGGTCATATTGGCCGTCCAGGTACAAATACCGGCTGTTGGGGCGGTAACGTTGCTTACCCTGTAGCAAGCTTTGCACTTCCTAACCCAGTAAAAACGCTGATCCCAACATTTATGTGGTCTGAAGCGATTGCCCGTGGCGAGGAATTAACGAGTAAAAATGCAGGTGTTAGAAATAAAGATAAACTTGATACTGGCATTAAATTTATGTGGTGTTATTCCAGTAACGTGATTGGTAACCAACACGCTGACCTGAATAAAACCCATGATTTACTACAAGATGAATCAAAGTGTGAGTTTATTTTAGTGTGGGATAACCACATGACACCTTCTGCAAAATACGCAGATATTCTACTGCCAGATGTGACAACAGTTGAAACAAACGATCTTATCAATAACTCTTACGCAAGTGGTGCTTACCACTATGTTGTCCGCTTACAAAATGCGATTAAACCACTTTGGGAAAACCGCCCTTGCTATGATGTCTTAACCGATATTGCAGAAAAAATGGGTACCAAAGCGCAATTTACAGAAGGTCGGACTTACGAAGAGTGGATTGAGTATTGCTATAACCAAATGCGCGAGAAAAACCCTGCATTGCCTACTTTTGCAGAAACCAATGATATGGGGATTATCGATCGTAAATTACCTAATCGTAATCAATATGTAGCACTTGAAGCATTCCGTCAGGATCCTATCGCTAACCCATTAAAAACAGCGTCAGGTAAGATTGAAATTTATTCTGAAAAATTAATGCAAGATACTGAAGGCTGGGTTTTACCTGAAGGCGACCGTATTCCTGCTATTCCAGAATATTGTAAAAATGAAGAAGGCGTTGAAAACGTTAAGCTTAAAGAAAAATTCCCTCTGCAAATGACGGGTTTCCACGATAAAGGCCACGTTCACTCAAGCTATTATAACGTTGCCATGTTACGTGAAGCTATTCCACATCAATTCTGGTTAAACCCAATCGATGCGCAAGAGCGCGGATTAAAATCAGGCGATATCGCTGAAATTTATAACGGACGTGGTCGCTTAAATATTCTTGTCAAAGTTACTGATCGTGTATTACCTGGTGTGATTGCAGTACCGCAAGGTGCATGGCGTTCACTTGATACAACAGGTGTAGACACCGGTGGATGTATTAATACATTAACAAGCTGGCACCCATCGCCGTTTGCTAAAGGAAATCCACAACATACAAACCTTGTTGAAGTGAAACGTGCATAAGGAGTTAACTCATGAAGCAATATGGTTTTTATTTTGACTCCACTAAATGCACTGGCTGTAAAACATGTCAAGTCAGTTGCAAGGATGAAAAAGATTTAGATTTAGGCCCTAAATTCCGCCGTGTTTATGAATACGGTGGTGGTAGCTGGGCAAAACAAGACGGGATCTGGACACAAAATATCTATAGTTATTATTTATCCATTTCTTGTAACCATTGTTCAAACCCTACTTGCGTTGCAGGTTGCCCAACTGGCGCTATGCATAAACGTGAAGAAGATGGTTTAGTGGTTGTTAATCAAGATATTTGTGTGGGTTGCCGTTATTGCGAATTGCGTTGCCCTTATGGTGCCCCACAATTCGATGAGAAGAAAAAACTCATGTCTAAGTGTGATGGTTGCTACGAACGTGTAGCACAAGGCATGAAACCGGTTTGTGTTGAGTCTTGTCCTCAACGCGCACTTGATTTTGATGATATTGAAGTGATCAGAGCAAAACATGGGACAGAGTGCGGTATTGCACCAATGCCAGATCCAAGCCTGACTAATCCAAATATCGTTATCAAAGCACACAAAGAAGCAAAACCTTCTGGTGATAAAACCGGCTCAGTTCAAAATGCGGCGGAGGTATAAACCATGCATGAACTTCCTCTAGTCTTTTTTACTGTTTTAGGTTCTTCAGCAGCAGGCCTGTTTCTTATTGCTTATATCAGTAAAAAATTAGGTCAGATTGATGAGAACCAACTGCGTAATGCCAATATTTTAGCCTTAGTTTTAACATTAATTGGCTTAGGTATTGGTGGCTTACACGTTGGTCAACCATTGCGTTTTTTCAATATGCTTTTAGGTGTTGGCCGCTCTCCAATGAGTAACGAAGCCTTTCTAAGTGGTGTGTTTACAGGATTTGCTTTTGCAACTGTCGCACTCACTCTAATGAAAAAATGGAAAGGGCTACGTGAAATTTGTAATCTGCTTACTGTTGTTTTTGGTTTAGCCTTTGTTTGGTCAATCCCTCAGGTTTACCACATTCCAACTATTGCTAACTGGAATACAGATTACACTACCTTGCAATTTTGGATGACCCTCTTAGTGGGTGGCGGTGTACTGGCAATGGCAACAGGCGCAAGACGTTTAGGCGCATTGTCCTTTATTATCGGTGCTATTATTACTTTTGCTACACGCTCAGGTTATGTCAGCTTCCTTGGCTTTACAGGCCCTCAACTGAGTGCTGACCAATCTCTTTTCTGGGGATTCCAATTAGCGGTATTAGCATTGGGTATTGTTATCGTAGGATTTACTGCCCTAAAAGCACAGGCATCAAAAATGACACTGGTCACTTGTGCTGCTGCGGTGATTATTGCTGAGTTATCAGGCCGTATCGCTTTCTATAACTTATGGCATATTACAATGTGATCTCGATTTTATGGCTGATTAATCAACCATAAAAAAGAAACAAAAATGCATACCTTTTTAGGTATGCATTTTTTTTAGAATGAAGAGCCAGGTTGCTGTAAAAAATCTAATTCTTCAGGTGTTGATGTGCGACCTAGGATTTTATTACGGTGAGGATAACGGCCATATTTATCGATAATTTCTTTATGTCGTAGTTCATATTGATACGTATTTTCGTCATTAAGTTGAGAAAATAATACGACTGCATTTTGGTGTATTTTAGCTGATTCTGAATGCATAAATGGCATTATCATAAATTTACGCTTGACGGGGGTTAGCGTCAGATATTCAGGTAAACGAGTAGCTTCTTGCGCTAAAATTAAAGCCATATTATCTTGCGCGAAGGCTTTTGGCGTATCACGCCAAATATTACGTGAAAATTGGTCAAGGATAATTATTTCAGCTAAGCGCCCTTCTATAGTTTCACGCCATGACGCAAGCTCACCACGACTTGCACTTAAACATAACTCACCAAACCTACGGTTAATTTCTTCATCAAATTGCAGATCTTTTTTAAACCATTGCTCTGGTGTGCACTCTTCAAACCAAAACGTCAAAGTTGATTGATAAGGGATCATAAAAACCACCACGCTAGTTGTTTATTAATCAAAACAGCGTTTATTTTCATCAAAATAAACGTCATTGACGGGTTACTACTTTGATAAGTTACCATTTTAATATAGTGACGGCTATTAACCTCTATCCGAAACAGGCATAAAAATAAATCCCCTTTAAACATTGAAAAGGGGATTTAAAATGCTTCCTAGCTAACGCTTAAATCCATTAAGTCGCGCCATCCATAAGCTAATTTATCTACAAGTATGTATAAAATGGCATTCATTCCATTTGTTACATTCTGTCGATATTATGATGCAATATAATTAACCCGAACATTTTACAAACATAAAATTTATCTCTGCATCACTACTCTGCCTTAAAAATCAGCATATGAAAATTTCAATATTTATAGTGAAAACACTAAAAAAGATCTATGCCGTCTTGTTTTATTTCTTAGTGAGCATCATTCAAGACAATAAAGATTGTTATAAATAATAAGTTAAATCAATGTAGTACATTTCATTTTTTTGATTTTTAAACTTTAGCCTTGTTATTACCTTGTGTGATTGCACTCAAAAGAAATTAGAGATCAAAAGTGAGATGAATGTTTAAAATTTGCACATTAGTAATGACATTTATCGAAAAGTTTGCCCTATTCCTCTGTTTCTTTAACAATTTTGGAGTACAATTGCCACAGTCTATTTACTGAATGATCTGTTATGTCTGCTATCTCTATTATTGGAATAAGCTACCTTATTGGAGCTGTGATCTCGTTTATTATTACTTTCTTTTTAACCAAAGATCCCAGTTTTACTATGCGCCTTCTCAGTGCATTATTAATCGCACTCACTTGGCCTCTTAGCTTTCCTATGGCGCTTATTTTTTCTATTTTCAGCTAGTTTTAACCTTATTTTCAATAAGCATAGTTATATTCTATTAAATTAGAATAATAGCTATTTACTGTTTCAAATTTAAATAACAAATTAATTATTTTATAAAAATAACACTTTGGCTTAGATTTTATTAAAAAAAGAGTATCTAGCTTCTCGTTGCTTCATTTTATACAAATAACGTTTACTTAATAATATCAATGGGTTATTAGCTGTATTTGTTTTTTTGAAAATAGAACGTTATTTTTAAATCTGATATAGAATAAGTATTTTTACAAATTTACATTTAAGTATAATTTCATTACAGTATCTACTGAAAACTACCTAGATATACAATTGTCAATAATAATTTTTAACTAGAGCTAAAAATATGTTTAGTGAAAATGTCATTACAGATATTATCTATTGGATTGAAGAGAACTTAGAGAAAGATCTAAAAATTGAGAATATTTCACAAAAATCAGGGTATTCAAAATGGCATCTTCAACGCATGTTTAAAGAGCAAACGGGGCTAACATTAGCCTCTTATATTCGAGCTAGACGTCTTTCTTGTGCTGCAGTTGAATTACGCTTACAAAGAACATCACTTCTTGATATTGCATTAAAATATCGCTTTGACTCGCAACAAACATTCTCTAGAGCGTTTAAAAAACTGTTTAATATGACGCCCTATAATTATCGAAGAAAAGAGAATTGGCAGGCTCACGGTTTTACATTACCGCTCAGAAAATTTAGAGACTTTAATTTAGATATTGAAATTGTCACTATTGATTCTTTATCTTTAATAGGCGTCGAGCATACCTATAAAGCTAATATGATTGATTGGAATTTTAGTACAGAAAAGTCACGAGAAGAGTACTGGAAAATTTTCTTTCAAAATGCACTTTATAAACATAACCGTGTATATGCCATACATAATATTTTGTCAAATAAAAACGATGAACTAATGATAAAATATGCAACAATGATGGAAAATACACCTGAAGTATCTAATGCACAATTTGTGAATACTACCCATATTGAAAATGCAAAATATTTAAAATTTAGCATTCCAGAAAAATTACTCACATTAGAGTATAAAGATATTATCTATAATATTTATGGTATTTTGCTTAAAAAGCTCAATATACCTAGAAAAAAAGGCTCACCTGATATTGAAGAATATATCTTTGAAGAAAATTGCCCTGTTTCTGAATTGATTAATAGGCCAATACCTTTAGTTAAAGATGTGAATTACTATATCCCTATTGAAATTGATGGTTAATGATAAAAAATAAAACAAATTCACTAAAAACCATCTAATTCTAGATGGTTTTTGTTTAATATTTTATGAGAATTTATTATTTTTTAATAAAACAATAAATTATTTCGGGATCGTTTTCATCAAGATTTTCAATACAACCGCTTTCAATAAAGCCTAACTTAATTAACATATTTCGCATTGCATGATTAGATTTATTGGTTGATGTAAATAGCTTATCTCCTTGTGTGTTTTCTTGAAAATAAGTGATCAAGCATTTTCCATAACCTTTTTGACGATACTTTTTATCTATCATCACAAGTTCAATAAAGGGTTGTCCAAAAAAGTGATGATGAATAACACCA
This sequence comes from Proteus vulgaris, assembly GCF_016239305.1. Classification (GTDB taxonomy): domain Bacteria; phylum Pseudomonadota; class Gammaproteobacteria; order Enterobacterales; family Enterobacteriaceae; genus Proteus; species Proteus vulgaris_C. The sequence goes on from NZ_JAEHOQ010000032.1 coordinate 21,240, forward strand.
TATCCCACAATCTGCGCATCTACTTCAAGAAGATAAACAGCTTGGCTATTAAGCCAAGCGTTAATTTCTTCAATACGTGAAGCATTTTGTTGAGCATAGGTATCTAGCTCAATAAGCGCAGAAAGATGATGGTGTGTAGCTAGGGTGATTTTCATAATATAACCATTAATATTAATGGTTGGAGAATATACATATATTTTTTTTAAAAGCTAATTTTTAAATAAAAATAATCTCTATCACTCGCAAATATAAATAGCCTTTATCCCTTTATTCTTTACGGCAGTTGCAGTTAATCTTTTCCCGCCATTTGAAGTTTTAAATCTTGTATAGCTGTCACCATAACATGTGACAATAACTTCAAAATTATCTTGAGGTACAAATGAAAATGAACAAGGGCCATCTATACCACCAGAATCTTCTGTCATTACCATTAATAATTTCCCCCTAACATCCTCACTTAAGTCCATTATTGCACCATCCCACAACCCTTCTTTTTCCTTGTAACCAACCCGTTTTAGTCCTCCTTTCTTTATATATTTACCATCAGACTCACCTTTTGAATAACTATAACCCGATGCTAGATAATTCCCTTTTGGTTGATATTTACCATCTGACTCACCTTTTGAATACGCTCCTACATCACCTGCGGTCGGTTTATTTTGGCTATTAAACTCTTTCGCCCATGGCGTAAACCCCCCAGTGCCATACTGGCTACGAGAATAAATACGGCTAGTGTTATAAACATAATAAAGCTGAGTAATGCCTGCATTTTTTAAAACAATTAGTGTACCCGCCATGGCTTCTGGGTAATTTAAGTTTGTCGTTGCATTCGCATTTGCAGGCTGAAAATAGATACCTGCTGTTTTATAGCTATTTAAATTTTGATTCGCGCCAATAGAAATAGCTTGACCATTAAAGATAAGATGCTGGAAAATGTCACAGTAAAATCAAATGAAGGATTATGTTCATAGCTATTTCCCTCATTAATTATCGGCGCTCGTCTAATATCGGTCGCTCGCTGTATACCCATTCCCATTTTTCTCATTGATTCAACAAAAGACAGCGAATTAATAATCATTCGAGTCATTCGAACTAAATCACCTGCTGTTAAATTTGAATGTTGTTTAATAAAACCTTGAACCTGGAACGTTAATTCAAACAGTTGTTGTTCTTTATGGTTTGCATTATTACCTTGAATATTATAATTTCTTTTTTGCCAACCTTGGCCAACCTCCTTTATCGGGAAAAACATAACAAGGTTATTATCTTTTATTTTTTCCGGCTGAAAACCAGCAATAACTTCAACATTAATATTTGCTGATTTAAATTGTTTTAATAGTTGTTCACGAATGGCAATATTAATATCATTATCTTTCATTTCACCTCCTTAATATAAATCTCCTTTTATGTGGATTTAATTGGTTATTTTATAAATCGTATAAAGATATTTTCAATTAATACACTCTTGACGAATATAATCCTGTAAACCTAGAATGATCTGTTCTGACTGCGCAATTCGTTCTCGGAGTAACCAATAATTTCGGATAGCGGTGTCAGTAGGTCTGGCGGTGTTTGCATCAACCAAGCTGGTGGTGGAAGTGGCTGAGACTTTAGGACACTCTGCTTTGATATACACCCGCTCAGGAGCGCGCTCACTAATATCACGCAACTGATCAATTTCTTTTTTTGCATGAACAAGTTCCTGTAAATGACGACTATCAAGTTGGTTAAGCCGATTTATTCTTAATTGATAATCTTTATTCTCTGTAATCTGCTGAATAAGAGATTGGTTAATATTATCGTATTCCTGTTGTAAGGATTTATTTTTATCAATTAACCAAAGCAATCCTATTCCTAAGCATAAAATCGCTATTAGCATTATTTTTGATAAATAATTCATAGTAACAACCAAGCATCTTCAAACACTTTTTCTGAATAAGGTTGATAGCCAAGTTCAATATTAACAATCGCAACAGCTAAAGGAATGGTGACATTTTTTAATTGTGTATTAATTGGGTTATTAGCATCAATACCAATTTCTTTTGATGCTCGGCTAATATAGCCTTCTGTATTATTTTCGTTAGGTGGAGCATAACGATTGACAATTGTTCTAATGGTATTTAAACCATATTTTTTCTGGTATGTCTGTAATAATTTGTAGATAGCTCGTATTCCATATTCAGGCAAAATAAATTGGCAAAAATCTTTATCTGTTTGCTCAACGGATAATCCCTGCCATTTCGAACCATGCCGAATATTACCAGGGTTATTATTACGCTCACCTCGTGCTATTTTAGCCATTTTTAACTCCTGCTCTTCCTTTAAGAAGTTTACTCACGGAATCTACTCCGACATAACCAATAAATACACTGGCTAAGTAAGCAAACTCATGATTAATATTAAATAAAATCAGAATATCTTTAATGAACCAAGCAAACATTGCACACATCAGCCCATCTATAGAGGTTTGTTTCCATCCTCCGCCGTTATATAAACCTCGAAGAATAGCCATTCCTCCAGCGAGAGAGGCTGATATTCCTTGTTCTTTCATTGAAGAAAGGGCAATAAATATCTGTTCCCATAAGTCTGGATTTTCTTTCATTGTTTCTCATGGCTTACCTCCAATAGGAGGAAATGTAATAAATAAGATACTCATCTACCGCACTTAAATTTAAGCACAGTTTTAACATGGGTATGTTTATGTTTTATTTATCTAATTAGATAAATAGCAGATATAAAAAAAGACCACATTGTGGTCTTCAATTGAAAATAAGCTTTAACAAATATTGTTATTTTGTATTCGTTAAGAAAATACAGATACAAAAAAGCCCCACTTCAGAGTGGGGCTATTTATATTCTGTTGTGAGGTCTTTAGGTACAAATCTCTCACTGTGGGGATAGTGTATGTTTATTTTTCCTAAAAATCAACAACTAGTTTCATCCATTTATCACAAATAATAAAATCAAAATATTAATTTGTAACATTTAAAATAAAAGAACTTATTATATATTATCACTCATTTCATTTATTCTAATATTATATTTAGACTCTCCAGGCATTTGCACTCTAACAGATATAAATCGACCTTTAGGAATATCAATAGGATCACCATCGTTATATTCATTAATATTATTTTTAGCAAAATGAGGTCCATTTAAATGTGTTCTATGATATGTTTTTATATATATAGAGCCATCTGCATTAATCTTAGAGTCGACCCAAATTAAAGGTTGCTTGTTTACATCGAGTGGAATTTCAATACCACCATCAACACCGCCCCATCCTGCATCAGCATTAAAGCCCAACACACCTTCGATAAGATATTCTCCTTCTGATACTCGAGTAACCGTAGCGCCTTCTGATTCGTCGTTAGTTAGGAATGTGCCGTCAGAGTTGATGTCGATAATAGGGGAGGCTTTTTTGTAGAACCCATTAGAGTCTGGTTTAGCATTACCAAGATGAAGAACCTCATAAGTTCCGACCCAGTTATTATTCTCTTTGTATGTGTATAATAATTTTTTATTCCGACCAAATAACCCCATCTGGTATGATTCTGGTTGTGTTGCATGAGCTGAGATAATGCCCATGTAAACAGTGCCCGGTATGCCACTGTCAATATTTGTGGATGTATAGAATCCATTATTTTGAAAATCATTTTTTGATGATTTAACACCATCACTGCGCACATTCATTAACTCAGACCAAAAAGTCCAATTATTAACATTTCGCATTCTATACGCTAGATTTTTAGAGGATGCTTGAATTTGAAATACTTGACCAGTTCCATCATTACCACCTCCCCGAGCGGATGATATTAATGGCCCAAAAGGGTTGTAGAAATTAGTACTACTCCCACCCCCTGACGCCCAAAATCCATTGGTGTCTAAGTTATTTGCATTGGTATTTTCAGCCTGAGCGGTTCCTGTCGTTGCATTTAATCCAATACCATAATCACCAACACTCAATAACTTTATCCAATCAACCCACTCGTTAGTTGATGTTCGTCTATATGCAACTCCTTCAGGGGTAATCTGTAGTTGGACGTTATTACCTATATTTCCCCCACCACGAATCATACTGAATAATGGATAATAATTATTCCAATAGTTGGTTCCATTACTACCCGGTGGAGTAACTACACCTGTGAATTTTATATCATTTGCATTAGGGGTATGCTTATCTCCCGTGAGATTTGAGCGACCTAATCCAAAATCTCCAATATGAATAGTTTTTTCATCATCCGCTTTTTTACTGATATCCCCCTGCATCTTTTTAATACTATCAAGCGTGACAACCTCACCATTCGACATCTCAATTTTTGTTTGCCCAGTTTGAGTCATCCATGTGTTCATTGCATCGAGGAAATACTCAACGTAACTATTAATAGCGACCATAGTTCGTGCTGCGTCACTATTATTATCTGGCTCAGTAATATGGATTGAGAATGTCGTGTTAGTTGCTGTAGATAATGCGGGTTGTGCTAATACTAATTCAGTATCGGAATTAACGGATTTAATCATATACGGAATATTAGTATTCCCCGATTTAATTAAAATAGTCATTCCAATATTAATGGCTGGATTATTATTTTTAAATTTAGTGCCAGTTCCGCGGACAATAGCAGACCCTGACACTGTGTTAACAGTGCCTGTTGTGTATATCATGATTTATTTCCTAGATGTATAAACGAAGAGTTAATTAAATATTGAAGTAGTCGCTAAGTTCGATGCCGTAAATATCAAATTCTATTCTGAATGCATTCCCACCAATTGCGCCATAAGAACCACCATACTCTGAACCAATGGCATATATGTCATCCCAATAAACTCTATTACCGTCATTGGCAAAGCCAAATCCTGTTCTCATATAAATAACATCATCTCTATTACTCCCCTTTATTCTCCAGTTAACGAATTGTGCATCTGGAATAATCATCGGCTTCTTAAGTTTAGAGAATGAAGCTCCATTCCGATTACTAAATCGTGTCGTCTCTCCGAGTTTCATGGGTTTATAGTTGGATGAAAATGTAATTTCTTTTTTCTCGTTATAAATCACAATGCCATATTTGGGTGGGTTTAACTTAAAATTAGTACAAAATATAACAACATACATTTCACAAGAAGCACTAACAACTAACCCCCTTGCTTTATTATATGAAAATACGGCACCTGAATTTTTAGGACGTGCAAAGATAACAGGATTCATTTCACTGGTAATATATGATGGCATTCTCCAGCCATTATCCCGACCTCCATTTATTTTAACAACTTCGGCAAATACACAATAACCCCGCGTAGATGGCGTCAGCTCACTAATTCCATTCATCCCGTGTAATCGTATCCCCCATGATTCACTACTTGATTTAGGATAACCATAAAAATCAAACATAAATTCAGGGTCTTTCTCTGCATCCTCTGAGTTTACCCGTGCTCCAGCCGGCTCCTCATCAACATAGAAATTAAAATACTCACCATCTATATTATAATCAGTAACATTTGATGAAAACCAATAATAAGACCCGGGGATTTTATATGTCCGTGATATAGTTCTTGGAATTATAATAATATTATACTTTTCGTATTCAGGTATTTCGTGTTTCATTTTATTCCACCCTTTATTTATTGGGTAGAAATAGTTATTGTACCACCCTATTTTTGCTGAACCTAAATACCCCATAACCTGATTACTATCTGCATCTAAATAATATTCATTACCTATATCTGGCTTAACATAAACACCATACATTAATTAAACTCCTGTTATTTTTCCTATTTCAACTCTAAGCTCCCCCTTATCACCGTAAACAGCTATCCTCTCATTTGTAATAACGGTATGTGCACCCGTTTTATTGGTGCCTATATCCAACTCCCCTCGGAATGTTCCTTTATTCATCTCGATATTGCTAGTTTTCCCATCTATCAAAAAACCACTCTTACCGGGAACGTAATCACCCGATTTAATGTATTCAGTAACAACAACGGAATTCAGCCATGCCTCATTAATAAAAGCTTCACGCATAAACATCTGGCCATTTTTAACGTACATGAATAATTCCATTTTCCCGTTAACTGGGTTGTACCACGCAAAGTTATTGGCATTGTAACCAATATACGACTCAAGCTTTCCGTTCTTAACTTGAGCGCTAATAACTTGTCCTGCTGCATTATATTTCACGTTGTTATGAACAATTGTGATATTAATTGAATGCGTGACAACACCATTACCTGTTTGACTAAATTCGGCCTGCATTTTTTGGTTAATCATGCCCTGCTGTTTACCGAATTGAGCTTGTACCTGCTCTTCAGATTTGGCCATTGCCTGATTAGTTTTAGAAATAGCTTCTTTGTTCGCCACAACATCTGCAGCAACACGTACAATCTCTTTATCTGTAAGTTGTAACGAATGGTTAGTTTTATCAAGATTTTGGTTGGTTTTATCTAAATTCTGATTAGTGATACTGAGGTTTTTATTGGTACCAGATAAATTATTATTAGTATTATCAATACGTTGGTTGGTTGCGCTACTAGTTGTCGTTATCTCCGTTCTAATTTCAGTTGTCGTCTGACCAAACGCCTGATCGAGTTTAGAGATTGACGTTTTAACTTCTTTAATTTCAGAGTTAAACGTGTTCTCTGCATTATCAATTGAAGAATAGAGCTGAGTAACGGTTTGAGCCCATGCTTCGTTATCCGTAGCACGAACTTGCCATAGTTCTTTGATGCCAGCTTGTGACTGACCATGTTTTACAAGTAAGTCTCTTGATGTTCTATGGCTTGCGTTACTTTGAACAATCGCAGTTTCTGAAAGCCAATTAAGCTTAGTATCTAGTTGTTTGCCAGCCTCTGCTGATATGAATTGCTCACCGAGTCCGTCAAGGATGGCTTCAGTGTTATCTTCAGCCTGTCCTTTAGCTTCAATAAAGTGCGATTTTCCATACTCGTTAATACTACGAACATAAAACCAATAATCTCGCCCTGCTTTTAGTTGTCCTTTAGTCCAAAATTTGGCTCTACCTAAAAATTCAGCTAGTGTTTCAATATCATTAATATTATTAATGCGTTTTTCACCTGCAAACCAAAACTCAAATTCTGTATTCAAAGTGTGAGGGGCGCTAATATAAGGGATCACTTTTATTTCAAAAAAACCTGGTTCAGTACGTATAAGCGAAGGTGCAGCAGGAGTTCCTATTACCATAACAACTTTGGTTTCATCACCTAACATGCCATTGGCATCTTTTGCCCGAACTCCAACGCTATACTCACCAGCAGTAAGTCCATTAAAATAATATTCTAAATCTGCGCTATTATTTGTACTTACAAATTTATTATTGCGATATAAATTAATATCAAATGTAATATTACGGTTTACGGACGCAGTGACCCACGTTGCTCTTGCTTGAACTTGAGTACTATCCTCAATATAAGAAATAGAAAGTCTTTCTACTTTTGGTAAACGTATCGTATTGATAGTAGATGGGTTACGCGTAAAATCAGCACCCTCATCAACGACTTTTTCTTTTTGAGGCTCATGTTCAATACAGGTATAGTGATAATTACCTTCTGTCTCCTCAGAAATATTAATAACCCGAAATAACTGAGTTGTTAAAGTATTTTTTGAAATAGAGAAAACACCGAAATTTTGTATTCCAATAGGTTTCTCTTTTAAGGTGACAATATCTTTTTGAATATTTTCAATTTCAACTTTTGCCAATTTCCCACTAATAGAAAGATAAGAAAAGTGTCCTTTATCTTCTTTATTCCATGAAATAGGAGCATCAATTCTTATTGTAAAACTATCAAATGAAAGAACTCGTCCCCCCACTTTTTCACCAGCAAATGTATCATCAGCAACTTCAATTATATCCCCAGGAGTACAGCTAATCCCTTCCCTCGCCGTAGTAAAATTAACGGTTTCAGTTTCTAATCGTTCGGTTTCTAAAATCCATTTACCCACACGATGAGCTTGCCCACGGCTTGTGCAACCGAAAGCGGTGACTTTCTTAACATTTAAACCGCCAAACCTTTCAACTAACTCATCATGTTGAATAAATTCTCGCTCTTCTTCCCAACCGTTCTCAGGATTAACCCAAGAAATTTCAATTGCGTTATGTCTAGCACTCTTCGCTGTTGATGAATAATTAAATTTACCATCAATAACGTTCGAATTTGTATAAGTCCAAACAGGATCAGAAGTTCTATCTTGAAAACAAGTAAGTTGTTGTCCATCCCATAATGGCATCCCCCTAAAGACCGAAGATAAGTCATCAAGTACTTCTTTAGCTTTACGTTGAGATGTAATGTATGCATTAAAGGTAAAGCGAGGCTCTTTACCACCAAAACCATCCGGTACAAGCTCATCGCAATAACGAGCAATTGCATATAATGCAAATTTATCGACACCAAATTGACCAATTAGAGAGCCAATTCCATAGCGTTCATTAGTGACTAAATCATAAAAAATCCAAGCGGGGTTATCAGTCCAAGCGGGTTTAAATTTACCTGTCCATATTCCATTATAATTACGTGTATTAGGATCATAATTATCAGGAACTTGAATAATCATACCTTTAATATGATAAGTTCTATTTGGCATCTCACCATATTGAGAACTATCTATCTTCATACCAACAATTGCAGAATTTGGGTATGAAAACTTAGCATCCGTTATCTCTGTATAACTTGCCCACAAAGTATCATTTCTTAATAGATCATTTTTACTATCTTCCGTTACACGGGAAACTCTAATTTGAAACGGTTTTTTTGTCGGTGCATTAATAATATGAGACTCAAGATATTGGCCACTGATTTTACCAGGCCCAATAGTAACTCGTTTTTCATTAACCCAACCTGAACCATCATTGACTTCAATTAGCATATCCACAGATGTATTTTCTTGGTTGCCTTTTAAATCTTGTTTGGTTAAAGATGAAACACCTAACGTTAATCTAACTCGATCCGTTTCTTTATCAGAAATAACTCGCAATATTGGTGTTTTTTGTTTTACACTGACATTGACAGGTACTTCTTTTTCTACGAAAGAAAAACCTTCCAGTGGCTCTTGTGATTGAGTTCCTGATTTCCACTGAATATCAACACCGTGTATATTAGTATTACCTTCATTATCTACCACCGGCGTTTCATTAAGTAAAAAGCCTTGCATACCGCCAACAGGACCTTCGATTGGCCCTTCTGAAACAAGATCTATAATATTGAGTATTTGTTTATTTTTTAAATTATCGTCCACCAATCTTGGTGTGCTTCCTGAACCACCGCCTTTACCCATTTACACAACCTCCATACCTTGAGAAATTACGTTAGAACCAATAACCATTTCTCCATAGCAAATAGGAACCGGATGACCTTGCCCCATTCGATTCGACAATGAATTAAAATATTTATTACTTTCTGATGAACTACTTCCATAACTTGGTGCCGGAGGTGTTTTAGTCAGTAATCCAGCTAAACCTGAAGCTGCAACACCTATACCAGCAGCAAAAAGTGCAGTCGATGTTAATGTGCCTAAAAAAGCGCCAGGGACAAGAAATGATGCACCTATTAATGCACCTCCTGCAATTATTCCTAACCAACTTCCTGATTTAGCACCACCAATTACAGGAACAATAGTAATACAATCGCCAGATTTCAAAGGTGTATTAAGACCGCCAGCAATACTTTGCTCAGTCATATCGTTACCTGCAATTCGGACTCTAAACTGCCCCAAGTTGATTTCTTTTTTTAAGCCTTCAATTTGATAATAAAGGCAACGTAATGCCTCACTTGCTGTATTTACTTCAAGTTCAAATTTACGTCCAAATCGGCGTAAATAGCCTGCAAACTGTAATTTGACCATTGTTCATGCCTCCATATACTGTGAGTGTATTTAAGCCAATAACCACTATATGTATCTCTCTTGCTCAATCTGTCTGGTCGATGATGTAATATTTCTTGGTTACCAATATAAAGTGCAGCATGACAAGGTTTTGATGTGCCTAAACAAACTAGGATCACATCTCCTTCTTGAATATCATCAACCTGATAAAAACCTTGGTTTTGTATATTGTCTAAATACAAGTTCTGATTTGAATACCACCACTCATCATTACGTTTAAAATCAGTTAATGATATATTTGCCAAGTGATAGCTATCTCGGATAATTGAATAGCAATCTTGGGTACCATGACTGAATGTACGGCCTAAAAGTGGTGGGATAGGATTAAATTTATAAAGTTTGTTATTACAGGCTAACCACCAAGGCAAACCTGTTTTTAACTGAAATGTTCTATCACCCGAACTAAGGAAAGGTTGATAATTGGGATGACTATGCACAATGGCTATAATATCGGCATAACATTCAGCCGTAATCCAATCATCAGGATTAATTTCAAAATAGTGAGCCGGCGTTGGATGAATATTACGACAAGGAAAATAACGATCTCCTGAAACTACGCCACATGATTCCCTCACTCCTTCCGCTTTCGCGTGAGCGATAATTTCTTTTTCGATATTAATCATGATTAACCCAGCTTATTGGCTCCTAAAAAACCACCAAATGGCATAGGTAAAGGACGGGGATAACGTAATAAACAACCACTGAATTTTTTAGAGCAACGATCTTTCGTGAGATCAGAAGTGGCTTGATCTTTCTCATTGGCAATAGCTGGGCCATCATATCCGCAGTCATAACCTCTATAGCGCCAAGGGCAGATATCAGCTTGAATAACCCTAGCAGGTATCAACGCATTATCTGTTTCTGTCGGTAAAGCAAGAATATAAGTCACAAAATCAGAATCTGCATTTTCACGCTGTTCTATCAAGTATTTTTGAACAACTTCTCGACTAGGATCAGCTTGAGGATTTCCATTAGGATAGTTAACTGCATCAAGATATTGCTCAAGAACCTGTCTTCTTGTCACTACTGCACCTAATGCATCATCATAACTTTTATTTATGCTATTTAATAAACCATCTATATTTGCAAATGTCATTTTAGGTCTATTAGAAGCACCTTGAGCCGTCATATTAAATCCCGTAACCTGTACAGGATACGGCTCATAGCGCATTCCTTGCCATATTACTGGTTGCAATACACCATTCATACCATCATGAAAACGATAAATATCGCCACCAAACCGGCTTAAATCAATTTCATATAATTCAAGCATGGCTTTTTGTTCTATGTTAGTAACATCGATTGTCATATTTGCAGGAATATCTCTCATGCAACCACCTCTTCAAATATACAACTGATATTCCAAACAGTATTATTAGGAGTGGTCTGCCAACTTCGACAAACAAATCGGCGTTTTATATTGTCATCACTGGTTAACCATAAAAAAGATCCTACAGCCCCCCTTTCTTGTAAAAATAGATCTATTTTCTTGCCGATCTCGACTGTCTTTATAAAAGAGAGTTGATACGTTTTTAATTGATTATTGATCCCGTCTTTAACTCTTTGCTCATAACCATTACCAAATTTTGCAACTTTAACTTTGGGTTCATGACTCACTTGATAACCGAATTCGGGTCGCCATATAAATTCCATTTTTCTACTCC
>NZ_JAEHOQ010000033.1 GCF_016239305.1 Proteus vulgaris
ACTCGCGTAATTCTCCTAGAGAAGGGCATCAATTGATGCCCTTTTTATGCGTTGTTTGAAAAAGAACCTATCTCATCACTAGTTTGATGTAAATTATTGGTGAGATAGGCTCTGATACAACGAATCGAGTCCAGTATCTTGCAGATACGAATGTCATAGAGATATGACACTGTGTCAGATGCAATCATAGTTGATTTTATGGTTAGTCTGATTTGTTTTGCTCTTGCGAGGCAAGCTGGCTATTTATTTACATCATATGACAGGTTAATTTATGAGTGCGAATAGCGGAGCTCAAGATAGCAAACGCGGTGGTGATATCGCTAAGTGGATCATTACCGTTTTATTGCTGGCAGTAGCAGTGGGTGGCAACTATCTTTACCGTGAATTTAACCTAGCGTTACGAGCTTTAGCTGTTGTTGCTTTGTTCGTAGCAGCGGGTGGGATCGCGTTGTGGACAACACAAGGTAAAGCAACATTAGCATTTGCTCGCGAAGCGCGCATTGAAATGCGTAAAGTAGTATGGCCAACACGTCAAGAAACATTGCAAACAACCCTGATTGTTGCTGCAGTGACGGCTATTGTGTCATTAGTTCTTTGGGGACTGGATGGCATTCTGGTTCGTTTTGTTTCATTTATTACTGGCCTGTGAGGTGTTCATGACTGATTCTCCAAAAAAACGCTGGTATGTCATTCAGGCATTTTCGGGCTTTGAAGGCCGTGTTGCACAGTCTCTGCGTGAACATATCAAATTAAACGAAATGGAAGACTCATTCGGCGAAGTTATGGTTCCAACTGAAGAAGTGGTTGAGATCCGTAGCGGTCAACGTCGCAAAAGTGAGCGTAAATTTTTCCCAGGCTATGTTCTTGTCCAAATGGTCATGAACGATGCAACTTGGCACTTAGTACGTAATGTACCTCGTGTAATGGGATTTATTGGTGGAACCTCAGATAGACCTGCACCAATTAGCGATAAAGAAGTTGATGCGATTATGAATCGCTTACAACAAGTTGGTGATAAACCACGTCCTAAAACACTGTTTGAACCAGGTGAAATGGTTCGTGTTAGCGATGGTCCATTCGCTGACTTTAATGGCGTGGTTGAAGAAGTTGATTATGAAAAAAGCCGCTTAAAAGTCTCTGTTTCAATCTTTGGTCGTGCGACACCAGTTGAATTAGACTTTAGTCAGGTTGAAAAAGGTTAAACCTTTTTACGTTGCTTTCTTGCAAAAGGTGGAAAAGTTATCTACAATTTTCCACCTTTCGTTTTGAGTTGTTTTGTCATAAGACAGAACAAAGTAAAATCGGGGAGCCCTAGCCGGGCGATATACCCAAATTGAGGAATTAATTAATGGCTAAGAAAGTCCAAGCCTATATCAAACTGCAAGTTTCTGCAGGTATGGCTAATCCAAGTCCACCAGTTGGTCCAGCTCTGGGTCAACAAGGTGTTAACATCATGGAATTCTGTAAAGCATTCAACGCTAAAACTGAAAGTGTTGAAAAAGGCTTACCAATCCCTGTTGTTATTACAGTTTACGCTGACCGTTCTTTCACTTTCGTTACCAAAACTCCTCCAGCAGCAGTTCTGCTGAAGAAAGCTGCGGGCGTGAAATCAGGTTCTGGTAAACCGAACAAAGAGAAAGTAGGTAAAATTACTTCTGCTCAAGTTCGTGAAATCGCAGAAACTAAAGCTGCGGACCTGACTGGTGCTGACGTTGAAGCTATGATGCGTTCAATCGAAGGTACTGCTCGTTCCATGGGCCTGGTAGTGGAGGATTAATCTGATGGCTAAACTAACCAAGCGCATGCGCAATATCCGTGAAAAAGTTGAAGTAACTAAACAGTACGAAATCACTGAAGCTGTTGCTTTGCTGAAAGAACTGGCTACTGCTAAATTCGTTGAAAGCGTTGACGTTGCTGTTAACCTTGGCATCGATGCACGTAAATCAGATCAAAACGTTCGTGGTGCAACTGTACTTCCGCACGGTACTGGCCGTTCAGTTCGCGTTGCTGTATTCGCACAAGGTGCAAATGCAGAAGCTGCTAAAGAAGCAGGCGCTGAATTAGTCGGTATGGACGACTTAGCTGCTAAAGTTAAAGCTGGCGAAATGGACTTTGACGTTGTTATCGCATCTCCAGATGCAATGCGCGTTGTAGGTCAATTAGGTCAAATCCTTGGCCCACGTGGCTTAATGCCAAACCCGAAAGTGGGTACTGTAACTCCTAACGTTGCTGAAGCAGTTAAAAATGCGAAAGCAGGCCAGGTTCGTTACCGTAACGACAAAAATGGTATTATCCATACCACTATCGGTAAAGTTGATTTCAACGAAGAACAGTTGAAAGAAAACTTAGAAGCTCTGCTGGTTGCGCTGAAAAAAGCAAAACCATCTGCAGCGAAAGGCGTTTATATCAAGAAAGTAAGCCTGTCTACCACTATGGGTGCAGGTGTTGCTATTGATCAAGCTAGCTTGAGCGCGACAGTTTAATCTTAGATTAGACTAAAGTCATAAAAGACTTTACCTTGGCGTCAAATTTGTATAGAATTTGACGCCTTGAGTTTAGCTATGCGGTATTTTATTTAAGTCTGCATAACTAAATTCTCTGAATTTCGGTTGGAGTCTGGCCTATCCAGACCCCGTCCAAGACCGCAGGTGTAAGTGATTACTTAATTTTCCTGCGTAGACGGTGAGAGAGCCAATAAAGAATTATATATTCTGGATTCTACTCACCGTGTTTTAGCGCTTATACCATTGTGGTAATAAGTGATGTGAGTCCCGAGTTTTTACTCGGTTAATCCAGGAGCAAGAAGCTAATGGCACTAAATCTTCAAGACAAACAAGCGATTGTTGCTGAAGTCAGCGAAGTTGCCAAAGGTGCGCTTTCTGCAGTTGTTGCGGATTCCCGTGGCGTTACTGTAGCTAAAATGACCGAACTGCGTAAAGCATGTCGTGAAGCTGGCGTTACTGTACGTGTAGTACGTAATACCCTTCTGCGTCGTGCTGTTGAAGGTACTTCTTATGAAGTACTGAAAGATGCATTTGTTGGTCCAACCTTGATTGCATTTTCTGCTGAACATCCGGGCGCTGCAGCTCGTCTGTTCAAAGATTTCGCGAAAGCGAACCCTGCATTCGAGATTAAAGCGGCTGCCTTTGAAGGTGAGTTTATCCCAGGTTCGAACATCGATCGTCTGGCTACACTCCCAACTTACGATGAAGCAATCGCACGCCTGATGGCAACCATGAAAGAAGCCTCTGCAGGCAAATTGGTTCGCACTCTGGCTGCTCTGCGCGATCAGAAAGAAGCTGCTTAATAGCCAATTTCTTCGTTGCTTTATTTACGTATAAACTTTTTCTGAATTTTAGGAACACTTGTTATGTCTATTTCTAAAGACGATATCTTAAACGCAGTTGCTGAAATGTCTGTAATGGACGTTGTTGAACTGATCTCAATGATGGAAGAAAAATTCGGTGTATCTGCTGCTGCAGCTGTTGCTGTTGCTGCGGGTCCAGCAGAAGCTGCTGAAGAGAAAACTGAATTTGACGTTATCCTGAAAGCTATCGGCGGTAACAAAGTAGCAGTAATCAAAGCAGTACGTGGCGCTACCGGTCTTGGCCTGAAAGAAGCTAAAGACTTAGTAGAATCTGCACCAGCAGCTCTGAAAGAAGGCGTAAGCAAAGATGATGCTGAAGCTCTGAAGAAAGCTCTGGAAGAAGCAGGCGCTGAGGTTGAAGTTAAATAATTTAACTTCCCAGAGTGCAGCCTAACGGCTGATGGCTGGTGATTTTTTGGTCACCAGCCTTTTTGCGCTGTAAGGTAAGAGTAGCTTTTTCACACTTTTTGGCTTTCTCTCTACCTCAATATTTTTTGCTATTGACGACTTAATATACTGTGTTAGTCACTACGATCCACGTTGTCCAAAAGCTCGGTAGTGAGCTCAATGCAATGAAATGATTTAAGAGTAATAGCAATAAGTATTATGGAAAATTACATTTTCCTACCTACAAAAAATAGTGTTAGCAGAATGTCGTGTCGCCCTTAATAACTAAGGGTAGGCAGAGTGGGTCACTTTTCAGCGAGCTGAGGAACCCTATGGTTTACTCCTATACCGAGAAAAAACGTATTCGTAAGGATTTTGGTAAACGTCCACAAGTTCTGGATGTTCCCTATCTCCTTTCTATCCAACTTGACTCGTTCCAGAAGTTCATCGAGCAAGATCCTGATGGCCAAAACGGTCTGGAAGCAGCTTTCCGTTCCGTATTCCCTATCCAAAGCTATAGTGGCAATGCTGAATTACAGTATGTCAGCTATCGTTTAGGCGAGCCTGTTTTTGATGTTAAAGAATGTCAGATCCGCGGTGTAACTTATTCTGCACCTCTGCGTGTAAAACTGCGTCTGGTCATTTATGAACGTGAAGCCCCAGAAGGCACCGTTAAAGACATTAAAGAGCAAGAAGTCTATATGGGTGAAATCCCATTAATGACCGATAATGGTACCTTTGTTATCAATGGTACCGAGCGTGTTATCGTTTCCCAGTTACACCGTAGCCCTGGTGTGTTCTTTGATAGTGACAAAGGTAAAACACACTCATCTGGTAAGGTACTGTATAACGCACGTATTATCCCTTATCGTGGTTCATGGTTAGACTTCGAATTCGACCCTAAAGATAACCTTTTTGTCCGTATTGACCGTCGCCGTAAATTACCTGCGACTATCATTTTACGCGCAATGAATTACAGCACTGAAGAAATCTTAGGTTTATTCTTCGAAAAAACATTGTTTGAAATCAGCAACAACAAGCTGATGATGACATTAGTGCCTGAACGTCTGCGTGGTGAAACTGCTTCATTTGATATTGAAGCAAACGGCAAAGTGTATGTCGAAAAAGGCCGTCGTATTACTGCTCGCCATATTCGTCAATTAGAAAAAGAACAAGTTGACCGCATTGAAGTACCTGTTGAATACATTGCAGGTAAAGTGGTTGCTCGTGACTATATTGATGAAGCAACAGGTGAACTGATTTGTGCTGCTAACATGGAAATCTCTTTAGATGTGTTAGCTCGCTTAAGTCAAGCTGGTCATAAAACGATTGAAACTCTGTTTACCAATGACTTAGATCATGGTGCTTATATTTCAGAAACTGTTCGCGTCGATCCTACAAACGATCGCTTAAGCGCGTTAGTTGAAATCTATCGCATGATGCGTCCTGGTGAACCGCCTACACGTGAAGCTGCAGAAAACTTATTTGAGAACTTATTCTTCTCTGAAGATCGTTATGATCTTTCTGCTGTGGGTCGTATGAAGTTCAACCGTTCGTTAAGTCGTGACGAAGTTGAAGGTTCTGGCATCCTGAGCCAAGAAGATATCATTGAAGTAATGAAAAAACTGATTGATATCCGTAATGGTAAAGGTGAAGTGGATGATATCGACCACTTAGGTAACCGTCGTATTCGTTCTGTTGGCGAAATGGCTGAAAACCAATTCCGTGTTGGTCTGGTACGTGTTGAGCGTGCAGTTAAAGAACGTCTGTCTTTAGGCGATCTTGATGCATTAATGCCACAAGACATGATCAACGCAAAACCGATTTCTGCTGCTGTCAAAGAGTTCTTTGGCTCTAGCCAGTTATCACAGTTTATGGATCAGAATAACCCGCTATCAGAAATTACGCATAAACGCCGTATCTCTGCATTAGGCCCAGGTGGTTTGACCCGTGAACGTGCAGGCTTCGAAGTTCGAGACGTACACCCAACTCACTACGGTCGTGTGTGTCCAATCGAAACGCCTGAAGGTCCAAACATCGGTCTTATCAACTCATTATCTGTTTATGCACAGACTAACGAGTATGGTTTCCTTGAAACGCCTTACCGTGTTGTTGAAAACAATGCTGTAACAGATGAAATTCACTATCTGTCTGCAATCGAAGAAGGAAACTTCATCATTGCTCAGGCTAACTCCGTATTAGACGATGACAATCACTTCGTTGAAGAATTAGTTACTTGCCGTCATAAAGGCGAGTCAAGCTTATTTAGTCGTGACCAAGTTCAGTACATGGACGTTTCAACACAACAGGTTGTTTCTGTCGGTGCTTCACTGATCCCATTCCTTGAACACGATGACGCCAACCGTGCATTGATGGGTGCGAACATGCAACGTCAGGCTGTTCCTACACTTCGTGGTGATAAACCACTGGTAGGTACAGGTATGGAGCGTGCTGTAGCGGTTGACTCCGGTGTTACTGCGGTTGCTAAGCGTGGTGGTGTTGTTCAGTATGTTGATGCTTCTCGTATCGTCATCAAAGTTAACGAAGAAGAGACTTACGCTGGTGAAGCGGGCATTGATATCTATAGCTTGACTAAATACACCCGTTCTAACCAGAACACATGTATTAACCAAACGCCTTGCGTATCTTTAGGTGAACCTGTTGATCGTGGTGACGTGTTAGCTGATGGTCCTTCAACAGACCTTGGTGAGCTAGCATTAGGTCAAAACATGCGCGTGGCATTTATGCCATGGAATGGTTATAACTACGAGGACTCCATCCTTGTATCTGAGCGTGTTGTTCAAGAAGATCGTTTCACAACTATCCACATTCAAGAACTGGCTTGTGTCTCTCGTGATACTAAGTTAGGGCCTGAAGAGATCACTGCTGATATCCCGAACGTTGGTGAAGCTGCGTTATCTAAACTGGATGAATCAGGTATCGTTTATATCGGTGCTGAAGTGAAAGGTGGTGACATTCTGGTTGGTAAAGTAACACCTAAAGGTGAAACTCAACTGACTCCAGAAGAGAAACTGCTACGTGCTATCTTCGGTGAAAAAGCGTCTGATGTTAAAGATTCTTCTCTGCGTGTTCCTAATGGTGTGTCTGGTACAGTTATCGACGTACAAGTCTTCACCCGTGATGGCGTAGAAAAAGATAAACGTGCATTAGAAATCGAAGAATCACAGTTACGTGAAGTTAAGAAAGACTTAACTGAAGAACTGCGTATCTTTGAAGCTGGACTATTCGCTCGTATCCGTGGTGTTCTGGTTGCTGGCGGTATTGAAGCTGAGAAATTAGACAAATTACCTCGTGAACGTTGGTTAGAACTGGGTATTGCGGATGAAGAGAAGCAAAACCAGTTAGAACAATTAGCAGAACAGTATGATGAACTGAAAGCTGAGTTCGCGAAGAAACTGGAAGCTAAACGTCGTAAAATCACTCAAGGTGATGATTTAGCACCAGGCGTGCTGAAAATCGTTAAGGTTTATCTGGCTGTTAAACGTCAGATCCAACCTGGTGATAAGATGGCGGGTCGTCATGGTAACAAGGGTGTTATCTCTAAGATTAACCCAATTGAAGACATGCCATACGATGAAAACGGCAACCCGGTTGACCTTGTATTGAACCCACTGGGTGTACCATCACGTATGAACATCGGTCAGATCCTTGAAACTCACTTGGGTATGGCTGCTAAAGGTATCGGTGATAAGATCAACGCGATGCTGAAACAGCAACAAGAAGTTGCTAAATTACGTGAATTTATCCAGAAAGCTTACGATCTGGGTATGGCACCTCGTCAGAAAGTTGATCTGGACACCTTCAGCGATGAAGAAGTGTTACGTCTGGCAGAAAACCTGAAAAAAGGTATGCCAACCGCAACACCAGTGTTCGATGGTGCAGAAGAAATGGAAATTAAAGAGATGCTTAAATTAGCTGATCTTCCAACTTCTGGTCAGATTACACTTTTCGATGGTCGTACAGGTGAACAATTTGAGCGTCCAGTAACTGTTGGTTACATGTACATGCTGAAACTGAACCACTTAGTTGATGATAAGATGCACGCCCGTTCTACCGGTTCGTACAGCTTAGTTACTCAGCAACCTCTTGGTGGTAAAGCTCAGTTTGGTGGACAGCGTTTCGGGGAGATGGAAGTGTGGGCACTGGAAGCATACGGTGCAGCTTATACTCTTCAAGAAATGCTTACTGTTAAGTCGGATGACGTTAACGGTCGTACCAAAATGTACAAAAACATCGTTGATGGTAACCATCAGATGGAACCAGGTATGCCAGAGTCGTTCAACGTATTGTTGAAAGAGATCCGTTCACTGGGTATCAACATCGAATTGGAAGACGAATAACGGATTCCATATAGACAGACTGCTAGAAATGGCAGTCTGTCAAACAGTGACTACACTGGTTTAAAGGGGTGAATGACAGGGGTCATTTGCCTGGCAGGTCTAACTCCGACAGGAGCCATTTCGTGAAAGACTTATTAAAGTTTCTGAAAGCGCAAACCAAGACCGAAGAGTTTGATGCGATCAAAATTGCTCTGGCATCACCTGATATGATCCGTTCATGGTCATTTGGTGAAGTTAAAAAGCCAGAAACAATTAACTACCGTACGTTCAAACCAGAACGTGACGGTCTTTTCTGTGCCCGTATTTTCGGACCAGTAAAAGATTACGAATGTTTGTGTGGTAAATACAAACGTTTAAAACACCGTGGTGTTATCTGTGAGAAGTGTGGCGTTGAAGTTACACAAACTAAAGTTCGTCGTGAACGTATGGGTCACATCGAATTAGCTTCTCCAGTTGCTCACATTTGGTTCTTGAAATCACTGCCGTCCCGTATCGGTTTGCTGCTGGATATGCCACTGCGCGATATTGAACGTGTATTGTATTTCGAATCTTATGTTGTTGTTGAAGGCGGGATGACCAGCCTTGAACGTGGCCAAATCTTGACAGAAGAGCAATACCTCGATGCATTAGAAGAATTCGGTGACGAATTTGATGCGAAGATGGGTGCAGAAGCTGTTCAGAACCTCTTACAGAGCATGGATCTGGAACAAGAGTGTGAAACGCTACGTGAAGAGTTAAACGAAACTAACTCTGAAACTAAACGTAAGAAACTGACTAAACGTATCAAGTTACTTGAAGCGTTCATGCAATCAGGCAATAAACCTGAGTGGATGATCTTAACTGTACTGCCTGTGTTACCACCAGACTTACGTCCATTGGTTCCACTTGATGGCGGTCGTTTTGCAACATCTGACCTGAACGATTTATATCGTCGTGTGATCAACCGTAACAACCGTTTAAAACGCCTGCTTGATTTAGCAGCTCCAGACATTATCGTACGTAATGAAAAACGTATGTTACAAGAGTCTGTAGATGCGTTATTAGATAACGGTCGTCGTGGTCGTGCGATCACAGGTTCAAACAAACGTCCTCTGAAATCTTTGGCTGATATGATCAAAGGTAAACAAGGTCGTTTCCGTCAAAACCTGTTGGGTAAACGTGTTGACTATTCTGGTCGTTCTGTAATCACCGTTGGTCCATACTTGCGTCTGCATCAGTGTGGTCTACCGAAAAAAATGGCTCTTGAGTTATTCAAACCATTTATTTACGGAAAACTGGAAACCCGTGGTTTAGCGACAACAATCAAAGCCGCTAAAAAAATGGTTGAGCGCGAAGAAGCGGTTGTTTGGGATATCTTAGATGAAGTTATCCGCGAACACCCAGTGATGCTAAACCGTGCACCAACACTTCACCGTTTAGGTATTCAGGCATTTGAACCAATCCTTATCGAAGGTAAAGCTATTCAGTTACACCCACTCGTTTGTGCGGCATACAACGCCGACTTCGATGGTGACCAAATGGCGGTTCACGTACCATTGACATTAGAAGCACAGCTAGAAGCTCGTGCGCTGATGATGTCAACAAATAACATCCTATCTCCAGCAAGTGGTGACCCAATCATCGTTCCTTCACAGGACGTTGTATTAGGTCTTTACTACATGACTCGTGACTGCATCAATGCCAAAGGTGAAGGCATGGTGCTAAGTGGTCCTAAAGAAGCTGAACGCGTTTATCGCGCTGGTTTAGCCTCTTTACACGCTCGTGTTAAAGTACGTATCACTGAAGAGATCAAAGATGGCGAAGGTAATATCACCACTGAAACTAGCTTAAAAGACACAACTGTTGGTCGAGCTATTTTATGGATGATCGTACCAAAAGGCCTACCTTACGCGCTGGTTAACCAACCATTAGGTAAGAAAGCAATTTCTAAAATGCTGAATACCTGTTACCGCGTAATGGGCTTGAAGCCAACTGTTATTTTTGCTGACCAAATCATGTATACCGGTTTTGCTTACGCAGCTCGTTCAGGTGCTTCTGTAGGTATCGATGACATGGTTATCCCTGCGAAGAAAGCAGAGATCATTGCAGAAGCAGAAGCGGAAGTTGCAG
Organism: Proteus vulgaris; assembly: GCF_016239305.1. Taxonomy (GTDB): domain Bacteria; phylum Pseudomonadota; class Gammaproteobacteria; order Enterobacterales; family Enterobacteriaceae; genus Proteus; species Proteus vulgaris_C. Next base: position 10,225 of record NZ_JAEHOQ010000033.1, read on the forward strand.
AAATTCAGGAACAGTTCCAATCCGGTCTGGTAACAGCGGGCGAACGTTACAATAAAGTCATCGATATTTGGGCTGCGGCGAATGAGCGCGTAGCAAAAGCGATGATGGAAAACCTGTCTACTGAAACCGTTATTAACCGTAATGGTGAAGAAGAACAACAAGTATCTTTCAACAGCATCTTTATGATGGCTGACTCCGGTGCTCGTGGTTCTGCAGCTCAGATCCGTCAGTTAGCAGGTATGCGTGGTTTGATGGCTAAGCCAGATGGCTCAATCATCGAGACACCAATCACAGCGAACTTCCGTGAAGGTCTGAACGTACTCCAGTACTTCATCTCAACTCACGGTGCTCGTAAAGGTCTTGCGGATACCGCACTGAAAACAGCAAACTCCGGTTACTTGACTCGTCGTTTAGTTGACGTTGCACAAGACTTAGTCGTCACAGAAGACGACTGTGGCACAACCGAAGGTGTTATGATGACTCCGGTTATCGAAGGTGGTGATGTTAAAGAACCACTGCGTGAACGTGTATTAGGTCGTGTGGCTGCAGAAGATATTCTAAAACCAGGTACTGCCGATATTCTTGTTCCACGTAACACCTTGTTAAACGAAAAACTGTGTGACCTGTTAGAAGAAAACTCAGTTGACAGCGTGAAAGTACGTTCAGTTGTAACCTGTAACACAGACTTCGGTGTGTGTGCTAAATGTTATGGTCGTGACCTTGCTCGTGGTCATATCATCAACAAAGGTGAAGCTATCGGTGTTATCGCGGCACAGTCAATCGGTGAACCAGGTACACAGTTAACGATGCGTACGTTCCACATCGGTGGTGCGGCATCTCGTGCGGCAGCAGAATCTAGCATTCAAGTACGTAACAAAGGTACTCTGAAGCTGTTCAATGCGAAGTTCATTACCAATACTGCTGGTAAATTAGTTATCACTTCTCGTAACACAGAATTACGTTTAATTGACGAATTCGGTCGTACGAAAGAAAGCTATAAAGTACCTTACGGTGCTCAATTAGCGAAAGGTGATGGCGAAGCGGTTAACGGTGGTGAAACTGTTGCTAACTGGGATCCACATACAATGCCAGTTGTGAGTGAAGTATCTGGTGTCATTCGTTTTGCTGACATGGTTGATGGTCAAACTATCACACGTCAAACAGATGAATTAACAGGTCTTTCTTCACTGGTTGTTCTGGATTCAGCAGAGCGTACAGGTAGCGGTAAAGATTTACGTCCAGCACTGCGCATCACTGATGCACAAGGTAAAGATGTATTGATCCCGAATACTGATATGCCAGCACAGTACTTCCTACCAGGTAAAGCAATTGTTCAGTTAGACGATGGCATTACAATTAACGCAGGTGACACTTTAGCGCGTATTCCACAAGAATCTGGCGGTACTAAAGATATCACCGGTGGTCTGCCACGTGTTGCTGACCTGTTTGAAGCTCGCCGTCCAAAAGAGCCTGCAATCCTTGCTGAAATCAGCGGTATTGTATCGTTCGGTAAAGAGACTAAAGGTAAACGTCGTCTAGTTATTTCTCCATTAGACGGTAGTGATGCATACGAAGAGATGATCCCTAAATGGCGTCAGCTTAACGTATTCGAAGGTGAGGTTGTGGAACGCGGTGATGTTATCTCCGATGGTCCAGAATCACCACACGACATTCTGCGCTTACGTGGTGTTCATGCGGTTACTCGCTATATTACTAACGAAGTACAGGAAGTTTACCGTTTACAAGGCGTTAAGATTAACGATAAACACATCGAAGTTATCGTTCGTCAGATGCTACGTAAAGTTACTATTGAGAACGCAGGAAGCTCTGAGTTCCTCGAAGGTGAACAGGTTGAATACGCTCGCGTTAAAGTATCAAACCGTGTTCTGGAAGATGATGGTAAAGTACCAGCAACCTATGCTCGTGACCTGTTAGGTATCACAAAAGCATCTCTGGCAACTGAATCCTTCATTTCTGCTGCATCATTCCAAGAAACAACTCGTGTTCTGACTGAAGCAGCCGTAGCAGGTAAACGTGACGAATTACGTGGCTTGAAAGAGAACGTTATTGTTGGTCGCTTGATCCCAGCAGGTACAGGGTATGCGTATCACCAAGATCGTATGAAGCGTCGTCAATCACAATTGCCGACGGATGAAACTGAAACAACAATCAGTGCTGATGAAGCATCTGCTAACTTAGCAGAATTACTGAATGCTGGTTTTGGTGGATTAAAAGACTAAAATCTAATTTAGATTAGATTGAAATGCCCTCCATTGTGAGGGCATTTTTTGTTTCTGTTCTACAATAAGTAGGCGAAATGATGAGAATAATAACTAACGGATTGATTATCCCATTTTTTATTTTTACTGGTTTTGCTTTTTCAACCTCTTTAGAAAGAGAAATACCAACAGAAACACAATGGAACCTAGAAACTCCGACCACAACATTGATGCAGCTTCGTCAACAAAAAACCTTATATGCTTTTATTGGTAATAAATTAAGACCCGTTGCTGAGCTATATCCTAATCAGGGATTTTATGTTTCAGATACGATAAATAATTACCATAAAATACAATTTGGAAATGCCCAAGGTTATTTGGAAGCAGGTTATTTAGAAGATGGTTACTTTGAAGATATTGCTTCTATTTTGGCTGATAAGAAAATACGTTTCTTATCAGATAGTACCAAAAAAACCGATTACCCTATATATGAATATCTGATCACAACCAAAAATACCCCCATTTATAGTAATAAAGATATTGCTAGCCCACAAATAGCGACACTCTTATCCAATTTACGTTATCCCGTGCTATCACGTACAATAAAAGATGATGCTAATGGAAGTAAAATCAATTGGTTTGAGATCTCTTTAGGTGACCGCTTAGGTTATATTTCATCAAGGGATGTAAAGCCTGATTTAGGGATACCGGTACTTACTTATCACCATATTCTCAAAGCAACGGAAAATCATAATTTTCGTCATACATCAACAACAACATCATTAACTGCCTTTACAGAGCAGATGAATTATTTAAAAGAAGCCGGATATGAAACGCTTTCACTAAATCAAGTTGCAGGCTATTTAAATAAAAGTATTAATTTGCCGGGACGAGCTGTCGCATTAACATTTGATGATGGTCTACAATCTGTTTATCGCTATGCCTATCCACTTTTAAAAGAAAATGGCCAGAGAGCAACATTATTTGTTATTTCATCACGTATAAAATCTAAAACGCCTAAATGGGCACCTAATTCATTACAGTCTATGGGTTGGCAGGCACTGAAATCAAGTCGAGATGTTTTTGATATTCAGTCACATTCTCATTTTTTACATCGCTTAGATAATAATAAAAAACCCATTATATTTAGTCGCCAATCTCATACTATTGTATTAGATTTACAACGCTCACAGCGTATTTTACGATTATTAAACCCACATCAATACGCTTTTGCATATCCTTTTGGTGGCTATAACCAAAGGGCAATTAATGCAACTAAAGCGTCAGGAATGACATTGGCTGTGACGACACGACAAGGAAAGGTGCGTTTAGGTGATCCTCCCTATGCTTTAAAACGGCTATATGCATTAAGTACAGATCCTATTGAGAAATTTGCGAGGATGGTGGGTAATAATGAATATGAAGTGGTGAATAAAAATATTGTTGTTGATAAATAATTAAAAATAAAATTTATAATATTAAAAAATACCTTTGATATATATTGAAGGTATTTTTTACCTTTCTATTCCTTATTCAATTAAAAATAACAAATAACTTATATTTTTCAGATAATTATGATAATTTTTTAGTGAGTAAAATTCGTTTTTTTCTGTAAGCTGGCAATCCAAAATCAGCATGGAGCCAGTTATGAAAAAGCCTATATCCATATCTTCTCATGATTCTGCATTTAAACGCTTTATGATGAATGTTAGCAATGCGAAAGACTTTTTCTTTATCCATTTACCCGAAGAATTAAAAAGTCATTGTGATTTTTCAACGTTACAATTGCAAAACTCTTCTTTTATTGATATTAAATTACGTTCTCGTATGTCTGATATTTTGTATTTAGTGAAAACAAAAGAGGGTGATATTCCCATTTATTTATTAGTAGAGCATCAATCTAGACCAGATAAAATGATAGCTTGGCGTATGATGCATTATGCATTTTGTACTATGAATCAGCATTTACAGCAAGGTTATAAATCGTTACCTCTTGTTGTTCCAATTTTGTTTTATCATGGAAAGAAAAAACCATATCCTTTTCCTGTTAATTGGATGGCGTGTTTCCCTCTTACTTCATTTGCTAATCAACTTTATACTAATAACTTCTTCTTAATTGATTTGACTTCAATTGATGATGATATTCTGCTGACACATAAAAAAGCTGCAGTAATGGAAATAGCAATGAAGCATGTTAATAGTTGTTATGATATTAATAAGATCGCAATGCTTCTATCAAAAGCAATAAATCAGAAAAACTGCAAAGATGAAGACACGATTGCTGTTGTAGAATATCTATTCTCAATTATGGATGCATCAGATTTTGAATTCATTATAAATAAAATAGTCGAACAAGTAGATAACCAACGAGAGGCGATTATGAATATAGTGTGGAGATTAGAAAATAAAGGATTTGAAATAGGTAAAACTGAAGGTATTGAAATAGGTAAAACTGAAGGTATTGAAATAGGTAAAAAAATAGTACAAATAGAATTAGCTCAAAATTTATTAAAAGAGAATTTTGATCTTTCATTTATAGAAAGGGTCTCAGGTTTAAGTATACAAGAAATTGAAATATTAGCTGTAGTATAGTCAATAACTATTATTAATAAAATAATAAGTAATTATTAAAGTGGATTTTTTATTTTATCTCTTTATTCGATTGTTATAAAGTATAATACTCCTTTCTATAAATCAGAAGGAGTATTAATATTTTATAATGTTTATATCAGGGTTGTTCGTTTATTCAATAATAGTATCATCATCACCTAAATCGACTGAATATTTATTTCTAATAAAATTTTCATTTTTATAAAAATATTGTAAATATACTTTTAATTCCATGATTTTATTTTTCTTATATTTTACAGGTGTTTTTTGATGTTCCTTTTTTAAAAGATCTTAATCTTTATGATTCGGTATTTTTTTACTTAGAAAAATATCCTTATTTAATGATAGGGATGCTAATAATGTAATTAACTATGGGGTTTTAGTGAAATATAACAAAAACCACCTTTATTATTTGTAATTATATAAAATAAAGGTGATTTATATTATTTGAATTTTAATTAACGACCCAAGTAATTATCCCAATCTTTCCATACGGGTTGTAATCCTCGTCCTTTTAATGCGTTAATTACATCATTAACATGGCGATTATCATTAGGAGAGAATTGTTCTAATTCTTCATGACTATCAGAATACCCGCCAGGTTGAGTTTTAGAACCCGCACTAATGTTATTTATCGCTAATGGTACTGTATTATCACGAAAATACGGAGATTCACGGGTTGAAAGTGAAAGCTCAACATCCGGTGCCAAAATACGAAAAGCACAAATCAATTGAACTAATTCCGCTTCACTCATTACTGATGCGGGGCTTAGCCCACCAGCACAGGGGCGTAAACGGGGGAAAGAGATTGAATAACGACTTTTCCAATAGCGCTTTTGTAAAAATAAGAGATGTTCTGCCACCATATAACAATCGCTACGCCACTGGCTTGAAAGACCAATTAATGCACCTAAACCAATTTTATCAATACCAGCTTGCCCTAATCTATCTGGCGTTTGTAATCGCCAGTGAAAGTCCTGTTTTTTACCTTTTAGATGATGAAGCTGATAAGTTGGTTCATGATAAGTTTCTTGATAAACCATGACACCATCAATACCGAGTGTTTTTAACTCGGTATATTCTTTTGTCGCAAGAGGTTGCACTTCCATCATTAATGAACTGAAATGCTTTCGAATAAGGGGAATATATTGGCGAAAATAATCCATACCCACTTTTCTTTGATGTTCACCTGTTACTAATAGCAGGCTATCAAACCCTAATTGACGGATACTATTACATTCGGCAACGATTTCGCTTTCATTTAATGTCTTACGTTTAATGGCATTACTCATTGAAAAACCACAATAAGTACAGTCATTTGCACATAAATTAGAAAGATAAAGTGGAACATACAACCCCACAACATTGCCGAAGCGTTGTCGCGTGAGTTGTTGGGCTCTTTGCGCCATCGGCTCTAAATAATGACGTCCAGCAGGTGAAATTAGCGCCATAAAATCATCAAGTGTAAGGGTATGGCGATTTAATGCCGCTTCAACATCTGCATTGGTTTTACTATTGAGTTTTAATGTAATGTCATCCCAGTCAAGTTGTTGCCAATAATCCGAAAATGTTTCCATTAAAATGCCCCCAAATATTGGGTTAATGGACTAGAAGCTTGTGCTTGCATATTCACGACGGAAGCGGGTGTAGCAAGACCTGATTGTCGAGCAAGTTCACCCGCATCGAGCGCCGCTTTAAATGCTTGTGCCATTAAGACAGGATTTTTAGCAACAGCAATTGCGGTATTAACTAATACCGCATCTGCACCTAACTCTAAAGCTTCAAGAGCATGGCTTGGTGCGCCAATACCCGCATCAACAACAACAGGAATAGAGGCTTGTTCAATGATAATTCGTAGGAAATCGCGAGTCTGTAAGCCTTGATTGGAGCCAATAGGAGAGCCTAAAGGCATCACAGCGGCGCAACCAGCCTCTTCTAAACGACGACATAAGACAGGATCAGCACTGCAGTAGGGCAAAACAACAAAACCTTCTTTCACAAGAATGTCAGCGGCTTTAAGAGTTTCAATAGGATCAGGTAATAAATATTTTGTATCAGGATGAATTTCTAATTTCACCCAATGGGTTCCAAAGGCTTCTTTCGCTAAGCGAGCTGCAAAAATAGCTTCTTGTGCCGTCTTTGCCCCGGATGTATTGGGTAATAATTTTACCCCTAATGACTTGAGTGGCGCGATTAAATCATCATTACCCTTTTTCAAATCGACTCGTTTCATTGCCATTGTCACAAGTTGACTACCCGAAGCCTTAATGGCTTCTGTCATTAGCGTTGGTGTTGCAAATTTTCCTGTGCCCGTAAAAAGTCTGGATGTGAATGTTGTATCAGCAATTTTTAACATATCAGCCCCCTGCAATTGCTTGGAAGAGAAGAATAGTATCGCCATCATTAATAAAATGTGTTTCCCAATTCTCACGAGGAACAATGGTTTCATTGATAGCAAGTGCCACACCAATAGGTGGTTGCTCCAACTGAATAAGGAGCTGACAGATAGTGACAGGCATATCCAGAGAATATTGTTCGTCATTTACGGTAATGTTCATGCTAACTCTCGACAAACAGGACATGTTGTTGATGGTGTTAAACGCAAAGTACTCCAATTCTGTTTTCTACCATCGAAAAGGCGTAGCTTTCCACTTAGAGAGCAGGATAAGCCAGAGAGCAATTTAATTGCTTCAAGTGCCTGAAGTGTGCCAATAACACCCACGACAGGACCTAGAATTCCGGCTGTTTTACAATTTCGTTGAGGTTCAGTTTCATCAGGATAAAGACAGTGATAACAACCATGAATAAAAGGAGGTTCAAACACCATAAGTTGGCCACTAAATCCTACTGCACTGCCACTGATAAGCGGAGTTTGCTGTGCAACACAAGCACGATTAATCGCTTGGCGGGTGAGCATGTTATCTGTGCAATCTAAGACTAAATTGACCTCTTTAACTAATGTAGATAATGAGTCACCATCAATACGTTGTTTATAAGAGGTAATTTTTATCTCTGGATTTAATGCAAGCAGAGACTGCTTTGCGACCTCTGATTTTGCATCAGGAATATCTTGAGTTCGATAAAGAATTTGACGTTGTAGATTAGAAACATGCAACTCATCATCATCCACTAAAATAAGCTCGCCAATACCCGCCCCCGCGAGATACATTGATGCTGGAGAGCCTAACCCACCAAGCCCGACAATCAGTACCTTTGCTTGTTGAAGTTTGTTTTGGCCCTCGATACCAATATCTTCTAACATCACTTGTCGGCTATAACGCATAAAATCATTATCATTTAGCATGATGGTTTTCCCTCCACTAACTCTAATAATTTACGAGTCACTTGTTGCCAATCTGGCGCTTTTGTTATTGCACTGACTAAGGCAACACTACCGACACCGGTTGCAATCACATCAGGTACTCTCTCTAGTGAGATCCCACCAATAGCAACAGTTGGAAAATCAGGTGTCTGCTCTACTTGATATTTGAGTGCCTCCAAACCTTGAGGTTTAGATGGCATATCTTTAGTTGTGGTTGGAAAGATATGCCCTAATGCGATGTAGGATGGACGTAATGTTTTCGCTCTTTGTAATTCTGTTTCATCATGAGTAGAAATACCAAGGCGTGATCCTGATTTTTTTATGGCATCAAGATCTGCAATATCGAGATCTTCTTGACCAAGATGAATACCGTAGGCGTGATGTTTAATGGCAAGTTGCCAATAATCATTAATGAATAGCCTTGCGTGATACTGTTTACCCAGTTTTATTGCTTCGATGATCTCTTGTTCAACGTCTTCTGGCTGTTTATCTTTTATGCGTAATTGCAGGGTGGTAACGCCTGTTTTTAACAGACGTTCGATCCATTCAACAGAATCAACAACAGGGTAAAGCCCAAGCTTTTTTTCTGTTGATGCAAAAGGTGGGTTAGAGGATCTGTTCATTTTCAGTCACCTCAACACTGGCGATTTCTGCACTGTGGTATAATTCACTTCCATTCTCTTTAAAAGCTTGAGACATTTGCTCCATACCTGCCGCATAATCACGTACTTCTTGCGTTATCTTCATTGAACAGAATTTAGGGCCACACATTGAGCAGAAGTGAGCCACTTTTCCTGATGCTTGAGGTAGGGTTTCATCGTGATATTGGCGTGCCGTTTCAGGATCAAGCGCTAAATTGAATTGATCTTCCCATCTAAATTCAAAGCGGGCTTTCGACATAGCGTTATCACGGATTTGAGCACCGGGATGTCCTTTGGCTAAATCGGCTGCATGAGCAGCTATTTTGTATGTAATAAGACCTTGTTTTACATCATCTTTATTAGGTAATCCGAGATGCTCTTTAGGGGTAACATAACAGAGCATTGCACAACCAAACCAGCCAATCATTGCCGCACCAATACCTGATGTGAAGTGATCGTAACCCGGAGCAATGTCTGTGGTGAGAGGGCCTAATGTATAAAAGGGGGCTTCATGACAATGCTCTAATTCTTCTGTCATATTACGACGTATCATCTGCATTGGAACATGACCGGGGCCTTCTATCATGACTTGAACGTCATATTCCCATGCAATTTTTGTTAGTTCACCTAAAGTGTGTAATTCAGCAAATTGTGCTTCATCGTTTGCATCTTGGATCGAGCCTGGTCTTAGCCCATCGCCCAGTGAAAGGGAAACATCATAAGCGGTACAAATTTCACAGATTTCACGGAAATGTTCGTAGAGGAAATTTTCTTTGTGATGTGATAAGCACCATTTAGCCATTATAGAGCCACCACGAGAGACAATACCCGTTAGACGTTTTGCAGTCATGGGAACGTAACGTAACAGTACTCCTGCGTGAATAGTAAAGTAATCAACTCCTTGCTCTGCTTGCTCAAGTAAAGTATCGCGGAACATTTCCCAAGTAAGATCTTCAGCAATACCGTTAACTTTCTCAAGTGCTTGATAAATTGGAACTGTGCCAATAGGAACAGGGCTATTGCGAATGATCCACTCTCGCGTTTCATGAATATAACGACCTGTTGAGAGATCCATTACGGTATCGGCTCCCCAACGTGTAGACCAAATTAGCTTTTCAACTTCTTCTTCAATCGAAGACGTTACAGAAGAATTTCCGATATTAGCATTCACTTTTACTAAGAAATTGCGACCAATAATCATCGGCTCTGATTCTGGGTGATTAATATTAGCGGGAATAATGGCTCGACCAGCTGCAACTTCTTGGCGTACAAATTCAGGAGTAATGTTATCAGGGAGATGAGCTCCAAAGCTAAAGCCTGCGTGTTGTTGGCGTAATACTTCGCTTCGAATACGTTCACGCCCCATATTTTCACGAATAGCAATAAACTCCATTTCAGGTGTGATAATACCTTTTCGAGCATAATGTAATTGCGTCACGCTTTTACCCTTTAGGGCTTTTTTAGGGCTGGGTTTCAACGGAAATCGTAGATGCTCTAATCCAGCATCAGAAAGACGTTGTTGTGTAAAATCAGAGCTTAAGAGTGAAAGTCCTTCAGTATCATTACGCTCCTCAATCCATGATTGGCGAATTTTTTTTAAGCCAATATTAACGTCGAGTTGAGAAACAGGATCGCCATAAGGGCCAGAAGTGTCATATACCGGAACGGGTTCATTATCTTCAAAAATAGGGTTGTCTTTTGATCCCCCTACCAATGTTTTATCAAGCTGGATCTCACGCATTGGTACTTGAATATCGGTACGAGAGCCTTCAAGGTAAATACGTTTTGAATTGGGAAAACTGACTCCTTGAATAGTACTGATAAACTCCTGAGCAGCATCTCGCTGTGCTTTTCTTGGGCGCTGTTGATTGGCGGTTGGTGTAATATCTTTAACAGATAAAGTTTGATTTTGGGACATAGCATTTCCTAATAAATATCATGCAGGCTACAGCCTGTCGGGTGAATATTGAGAAAAATGCTTGTCTGGAGGTCGCAGGGAGTATCGACAGATAGGCGTATAAAAAATATACGGGATGAAACTATCAAAAGGTCGAATCACTCTTGTTCCCTTCGCGGGTATTAACCCGATCAGGTTCCGCGGATCCCGAATTAACGGTCTCAGCCTGTGCTTATAATAGCCTTATAAACACTAGGCACTCCGACAAGAAGAAGTCCAGTATATGAAAGATTTTGAAAACTACAAGTCCGACATGGGTTATTTATTTAAATCCCAATGTTGCTGTTTCCAGTTTTTTATTTGTGAAATTTGAGCTAATTGTTTATCTGGATTGATAACTGTGATGTTATCAGCTTGATAACATAAAGGAAGATCGTTAGCAGAGTCAGTATAGAAATAAATATAAGTATTATTAATGTTATTGGCTTCTTTCCATTGATTTAGACGCTCCACCTTTCCTTCTCGAAATGTAGGCGTACCCTCAATATATCCAGTGTAATAATTATCTTTAATTTGCATATCAATGCCCATTGAAATATCCGCATTGAGCAGTTTTGCAATAGCATGAACGAGAAAAGACATTGTTGCTGAAATAATCATAACAGGAATATTTTGCTGTTGATATTGTGTAATTATTGATATTCCTTCAGGGTAAAGCAATGGCTGAACTTTTATTTCTGTAAAGTCATTAACCCAATGATTTATTTTGTCTATATTATGATGTTTAAAGTACGATAAATGTTGATAAAGATATTGATTAATATCTAGTTTTTCAGCGTAATAGTCAGCGATCATCTGTTCATCTAGTTTTAGAAAATGAGGATCAGTGACTATTTTTTTATCCCATAAATAACGTGTCCATAAACGACTGGAATCACCGGCTAAAAGCGTTTCATCTAAATCAAAAATCGCAATTTTATGTTTGTTTTTATTTGTCATTCTAATATTCCTTATTATAAATAAAATTTATGAGATTCCTTTTTGAATGTTAATAAATTATAGAGAATAATCATAATACATTGAGAGGGTCTTACTAAAGAGAGTATCCTTAATTCTATATCATTATTTTGGATAAAATTATCATTATGCATTTATATACGTTAACGGGATCAGAGAAAGGCTGGTGGACAGTCAGCCTTGGTGGGAGAGTGTGGTTACCCAAAGGTGAACTCCCTTTTGGTTTTGCAAAGGATTGGGATTTAGTTGGTCAGCACGCCAAAATTGTTGGTGAGTGGCAAGGCGAAACGGTTTGGCTTATTCATGGAAAAATGGATAACGATATGTGTTCGCCAAGACTTATTGCCTCAAAAGATGAGAATTTATTTAAACTAGTGGGTCGTGGTGTTCAGTTAGCGGAATTTTATCGTTCTCATCGTTTTTGTGGCTATTGTGGTTCTAAAATGCGCCATAGTGAGAGCGAATGGGCTTGTTTATGCGATAACTGTCATGAACGTTATTATCCACAAATTGCCCCTTGTATTATTGTCGGCATTCGTCATGAAGATAAAATTTTACTCGCACATCATGTTAGGCATAAACATTCTCCACTTTATACTGTGCTCGCTGGTTTTGTTGAAGTTGGTGAAACCTTAGAAGAGGCCGTTGCTCGCGAAGTGTTTGAAGAGAGTAACATTCGTATTCGTAATATTCGCTACGTATCATCTCAACCTTGGCCGTTCCCTCATTCTTTAATGATGGGGTTTTTGGCTGACTACGATGGAGGAGAGTTGCGCCACGATCCTTCTGAATTAACCAGTGCGGCCTGGTATCGTTACGATCAGCTACCACAAATTCCACCTCCAGATACTATTGCGCGACGCTTGATAGAAGATACGATAGCGAATATTAGACAAGATAAAGAAAAGAACTAAATAAAGACGTTGTCTGCCAACAGTTATTTTTCCAGCATGTTACAATGTATGCTATTTTGCGGCCCTATTACTGTTAATGGAGTTAGTCATGAGTGAGTTGAAAAACGACCGCTATTTACGTGCGCTGTTGCGCCAACCTGTTGATGTCACCCCAGTTTGGATGATGCGTCAGGCAGGCAGATATCTTCCTGAATATAAGGAAACACGGGCACAGGCGGGGGATTTCATCTCATTGTGCAAAAATACAGAGCTGGCATGCGAAGTAACATTACAGCCTTTAAGACGCTTCCCTTTAGATGCCGCTATTTTATTTTCTGATATTTTAACTATTCCTGATGCAATGGGACTAGGTCTTTACTTTGAAACCGGTGAAGGGCCTCGTTTTAAGTCTCCAATAAACAGCCTTGCCGATATTCAAAAACTGCCAATTCCTGATCCTGAAGACGAACTTGGCTATGTGATGAATGCAGTACGTGCAATTCGTCATGCATTGCAAGGTAGTGTGCCATTAATTGGTTTTTCGGGAAGCCCTTGGACGCTGGCAACCTATATGGTGGAAGGTGGAAGTAGTAAGGCCTTCACAAAAATTAAAAAAATGATGTATGCAGAGCCACAAGCACTACATCTATTACTGGATAAACTAGCAGATAGCGTTATTCTTTATCTGAATGCTCAAATTAAAGCGGGTGCACAATCTATCATGATCTTTGATACATGGGGGGGTGTACTAACAGGGCGTGATTACCAACTTTTTTCATTACACTACATGCATAAGATTGTTGATGGTCTTATTCGCGAATACGATGGAAGAAAAGTTCCTGTAACCTTATTTACCAAAGGTGGCGGTCGTTGGTTAGAAGCAATGGCAGCAACTGGTTGTGATGCATTAGGGCTCGATTGGACGATTGATATCGAAGATGCGCGTCGTCGAGTAGGGGATAAAGTAGCCTTACAAGGTAATATGGATCCTTCTATGCTGTATGCACCGCCGGTTAGAATAGAGCAAGAAGTTGAAACTATTCTTGCTGGGTTTGGTAAAGGCAATGGTCATGTCTTTAATCTTGGGCACGGTATTCATCAAGATGTTCCACCAGAGCATGCTGGTGCATTTATTGATGCGGTTCACCGTTTATCGAAGCCTTACCATCAGGATAATGATTAATACCTCACAATTACGTCAGGAGCAGACAGAAAAAGCTCAACAAATTATTTTGACAGACCAATTTACAATGCCCACTTATATTGCTGGTGCTGATGTTGGTTTTGAAGATGGTGGCGCAATTACTCGCGCTGCCATCGTGATAATGCATTACCCTTCTTTTGAAATTCTTGAATACCAAATCGCGCGAATACCTACAACTCTTCCTTATATCCCAGGTTTGCTTTCATTTAGAGAGTGCCCAGCGTTACTGACTGCTTGGCAATTAATCAAACAGAAACCTTCTCTTATTTTTGTCGATGGACAAGGTATCGCTCATCCTAGAAGGCTGGGTGTTGCAAGTCATTTTGGTTTATTAGTGGACACGCCTACTATTGGCGTAGCAAAAAGTCGTTTATGTGGTACCGATCAAACTGTCAATGCAGAGATGGGAAGCCATGAGCCATTAATGGATAAGAATGAGCAAATAGGGTGGATTTATCGCAGTAAGAAAAAATGTAAACCCTTGTATATTTCTCCGGGTCATAAAGTGAGTATGGAAGGTGCTTTGCAGTGGGTTGAGTTGTGTATGAAAGGATATCGATTGCCAGAACCAACTCGTTGGGCTGATGGTATTGCTTCAAATAGGCGATTATTTGAGCAGTTGAATAAGAATAAGCTCTAAATGACCGGGAAATATGTGGATATTTTTAATTTTCAGGTAAACTGCGCCTAAGTTAAGAAAATGAGTAATCACGAATGTTGAAGAACCCAATCCATTTACGTTTAGAAAAGCTAGAAGCTTGGCAACACCTGACGTTTATGGCGTGCCTGTGTGAGCGAATGTACCCAAATTACCAGGTATTTTGTCACGAAACAGGATTTACCGATCCAACGCTTTATCGCCGTATTCTCGATCTGGTTTGGGAAACTTTAACGGTGAAAGATGCAAAAGTGAATTTTGATTCTCAATTAGAGAAATTAGAAGAAGCTATTCCTGACGCATCTCAATTTGATATTTACGGTGTCTATCCAGCGATTGATGCCTGTGTCGCCTTGAGTGAAGTTGTTCACTCTCGTTTAAGCGGTGAATCGCTAAGCCATGCTATTGAAGTAAGCAAATTATCAGTAGGGACGGTTGCTTCACTTGAAATGACACAAGCAGAAAGAGAAATGAGCGAAGAAGAGCTAAGATCACTGCCTGTTGTTATTGAAGAGTTCGATATCCAATGGGAAATTTACCGTCTACTTGTAGAGTGTGAAGAAAGAGATATCGAGCTGATTAAAGGTCTACGTGCAGACCTTCGTGAAGCAGGAATGAGCAATATCGGTATAGAATTAACGCACTAAATCAGAAAAACGTGATTTGGTGCTTGAAAAGCGACGTTTAAAGACTTCACATCACCCCCGTGTATGTTCTACATTGGGTACGAAAAGAAGTGGCTCAGGTGTTTTACTTAATTCATCTTCTTAAAAAGATAAGTTAAGTTTTTTCACCAGATGTTTTTCAAACGATAAAACATACTTTAAGGACTATTTTATGAACAAAGCTGAATTAACCGAATCAGTTGCTGAAAAAGCGGATCTGACAAAAACTCAGGCAAAAGCTGCTATTGAAGCGTTTATCGACTCAGTAACAGGAGCTCTGAAAGAAGGCGATTCTGTACAGTTAGTTGGTTTCGGTACATTCAAGGTAAATCACCGTGCTGAGCGTACTGGTCGTAACCCTCAAACTGGTAAAGAAATTAAAATTGCGGCAGCTAATGTTCCTGCATTTACTGCCGGTAAAGCACTGAAAGACGCAGTAAAATAATTCCTTTGAACGGAATGAACAATAGAGGGGGATTTACTCCCCTTTTGTTGAAACGACAGGGGCTGTTAGCAATAGGATCTATTTTTTTGCTCAGCGCCTGCTCCTCGACGGTACAACTTCCGGAATTTTCTGCTACAGGTTATATTGCAGATGAAGGTGTTGTGCGGCTATGGCGTTTAAATAATAAAACGTCAGAGCCTCAAGTGATCATGAGCGTTTATAGCTTTTATAAAAAGCCAGAAACTATCATCACATTCTATGAGTATCGCCAAAATAAGCTTTGGCAAGTCCGCTCTGAAGTAGTCAATCAAAATACTCCCTCATCTTGGCATCTTCGTTTAAATAAACGTGGTGAAGTCATTTTCATGCAACAGGAAAGCCAGAAGCAAAAACGAGCATTAACAGAAGATGAGCGTTTAAAAATGGTGTTTGCTGCAAGTAAAGAGCGTGAAATCAGTGAAGCGCTTACTATTGGGAAAGTAAATTTAGTACAGGGTGTCTGGTATCAAAATACAATGACAACATGTGCTGGCGAGAAAGTGAGTGTTTCATTTGAAGATCCAGAGCAACGCTGGTTAAAAACGAGAACACGTAATTCAAGTAAGCCTTCTTATGTTGCTTGGCTTGATTCTCCAGAAGGTAATCAGTTGCTTATGGTAGCCGACCATGATTTCTGTAAATGGGAACCAACAAAAGAGAGCCTATAAAAGCTCCCTTTCGCTGTATTTAGTAACTTACTTTTTTAAACGAGCAATCGCTCGATAGCCGATATCATGGCGATAAAAACTATCATTCCAATGAATGTCTTTCGCTAAAGCATAAGCATTTTTTTGCGCTTGCTCGATATCATCACCTAACGCTGTCGCACATAAAACTCTTCCGCCAGCTGTGATAACTTTACCTTTATTATTCAGAGCTGTTCCTGCTTGAAATACTTTTGCGGTTGTGGACGATGTTGTCGCTAAGCCTTCAATAATATCCCCTTGGCGATAATCAGCAGGATAGCCCCCAGCTGCAATGACAATGCCTAAAGCAGGGCGAGGATCCCAAACAGAATCTTTACCTGTTAAATTGCCTTTTGCTCCAGCTAAACAAAGCTCGACTAAGTCAGATTGCATGCGCATCATAATAGGTTGGGTTTCTGGATCGCCAAAACGACAGTTAAATTCGATAACTTTCGCAACGCCTAGCTTATCAATCATCAGTCCAGCATAAAGAAAACCCTGATAACGATGGCCTTCAGAGGCCATGCCTTTTACTGTTGGATAAATGATTTTTTCCATTACTTGCTGGTGGATCTCATTAGTGACAACAGGCGCAGGCGAGTAAGCTCCCATCCCTCCAGTGTTAGGTCCAGTATCACCATCACCAACACGTTTATGGTCTTGGCTTGTCGCCATCGGAATAACATGTTCACCATCAACCATGACAATAAAACTGGCTTCCTCACCATCAAGAAACTCTTCAATAACAATACGATGTCCCGCATCCCCAAAGGCATTGTCTGCTAGCATATCTTTTATGGCGTTTTCAGCCTCAGATTGTGTCATTGCAACAATAACGCCTTTGCCTGCAGCTAGGCCATCCGCTTTAATAACAATTGGCGCTCCTACTTTATTTAAATACGCTAGCGCAGGTGCTATTTCAGTGAAATTTTGATAATCCGCTGTTGGAATTTTGTGGCGAGCTAAAAAATCTTTAGTAAAAGCTTTAGAACCTTCTAGTTGAGCGGCTCCCTTTGTTGGGCCAAAAATAGTCAGCCCTGCATCTTTAAAGGCATCAACAACACCAATAACAAGCGGTGCTTCCGGGCCAACAATGGTTAAATCAATTTTATTTTCTAGTGCGAATGTTAGTAATGCAGGAATGTCCGTTGCGCTAATTGCAACATTTTGCACACCTTTCTCTAATGCAGTTCCTGCATTACCTGGTGCAACAAAGACTTGGGTAGCGAGTGGTGACTGAACTGCTTTCCATGCTAAAGCATGCTCACGACCGCCATTACCAATAATCAAAATCTTCATATCAATACCTTATTAATGACGGAAGTGACGCATATTGGTGAAAATCATTGCAATGTTGTGTTCATTGGCCGCTGCAATCACTTCATCATCACGAATTGAACCACCAGGTTGAATAACACAAGTCACACCAGCAAGTGCGGCTGCATCAATACCATCTCTAAATGGGAAAAATGCATCTGATGCCATCGCGCAACCAGCAACTTCTAAACCTTCATCAGCAGCTTTAATACCTGCAATTTTTGCAGAATACACCCGGCTCATTTGTCCTGCACCAATACCGACTGTCATATCGTTTTTAGCGTATACAATGGCATTTGATTTGACGAATTTAGCTACTTTCCAGCAGAAGAGTGCATCTTTAAGTTCGCGTTCACTTGGTTGACGTTGAGTAACTACTCTTAAGTTTTCTTCTTTAACCATGCCCAAATCACGATCTTGTACTAAAAGTCCGCCGTTGACTCGTTTGAAGTCAAAAGCAGATTTTGCTTCTTGCCATTGACCACAGGCTAATACTCGAACATTAGGTTTGGTTGCTAAAATAGGTAAAGCATCTTCATTAATAGAAGGAGCAATGATAACTTCGACAAATTGTCGTTCGATGATTGCATTTGCTGTTTTTACATCTAATGGGCGGTTGAATGCGATAATACCGCCAAAAGCAGAAGTAGGATCTGTTTTAAATGCGTTGTCATATGCTTGTGTGAGGGTGTTCGCAATAGCTACGCCACAAGGATTTGCATGTTTCACAATAACACATGCTGGCTCGGAGAATGATTTCACACATTCTAATGCAGCATCAGTATCTGCGATATTATTATAAGAAAGCGCTTTGCCTTGTAATTGAGTGGCTGTTGCAATAGAAGCCTCCTCAATATTCTCTTCTATATAGAAAGCTGCTTGTTGATGAGCATTCTCACCATAACGCATATCTTGTTTCTTTATATAACTCAGATTTAAGGTACGGGGGAAAGTGCCTGATGGTTGTGAAGTATCGCCATAATAAGGAGCAACTTTCTGACCGAAGTAGTTTGCGATCATTCCGTCGTAAGCAGCAGTGTGTTCAAAAGCTTTAATCGCTAAATCAAAACGAGTATCTAATGTAAGACTGTTTTCGTGATTATCCATTTCTTCAATCACTCTTTCATAGTCATTACTATTTACTACTATTGTTACATCCTTATGATTTTTTGCCGCTGAGCGAACCATTGTTGGTCCACCGATATCAATATTTTCAACGGCATCTGCTAATGAGCAATCAGGGCGAGCTACTGTTTTAGCAAAAGGATAAAGATTCACTACGACCATATCAATAGGACGGATCTCATGTTCTTCCATTATTGCGTCGTCTTGGCCACGGCGACCTAAAATGCCACCATGTACTTTAGGGTGCAGCGTTTTTACTCTGCCATCCATCATTTCAGGGAAACCGGTATAATCGGAAACTTCGATAACAGGTAAGCCAGCTTCTGCTAATAGACGCGCAGTTCCACCTGTAGATAATAGTTCTACTTTTCTTTCAACAAGTGCTGTAGCAAATTCTAAAATACCTGCTTTATCAGACACACTTAAAAGCGCACGGCGGATAGGACGAAGATGTTGCATGAGTTTTATCCCTTGGGTTTGGTATAACGGTAGTAATGATGAAGTTAAATCACATTAATACAGTGAAATTGTGTTTGCTTAACTAACATTTCAGAAGATGGACACAAAATCAATCTTACTTAATAGGCGCCCATAATAACGCAAACGATTGCGTTTGACATGCTAATTTTATGTAAAAAGGACGGTTGTGGATAAATTTGTTGATAAGTGCGTATAACTAGGGGTTTTGCTGTGGAATTAAGCAAACGATTTTTTTTCTTAAAAAAACTATTGCCAGCCTCAGAAAACTCCCTATAATGCGT
>NZ_JAEHOQ010000034.1 GCF_016239305.1 Proteus vulgaris
TATGTTTTTTCATATATTGGCGAAATTCATCAGTACCTAAAGGTGGTGATTTATCTGAATACGCATCAGGATCGACTTCCCATTCCACTTTGACCCATTGATTAGGTGTCCATTTTGCCGGCACCATAATGCAACAAGTATCATTAGCACTTTGGGCATAATAGCCATTGATTTTAAACCAATTCACCGCAGTGCCTTTCACATGGTTAATACCACTCATACTCCCGGCTAAATACTCCACTTTCGGTTGTCTGATAAAGAGTAAATAGATCGCAAGAAGAGCAATGATTATCCCAACAAACACGAGTTTTTTGCGGGTTAATTTTGTGGGCATCTTTCAGTCTTTTTAATTTTAAAAAATCAAGATGGCAACTCATCACTAAAACTCAACGTAATACCCTCTTCTTCATTAAAACCTAAAATGACATACTGTGTTTTTTCAGCATTGGCTTGGCGCAAAAGAAGTTGTTGGCTAAGAATAGGGAGAATTTGCTGATTAAGCAGGCTATCGATATTTCTCGCACCTGTATCTGGTAATAAACAGGCATCTACAATGGTGTCGTAGAGTGTTTCTTCGACAATACCTGTTAATCGATAGTGGGTGTAAAGTCGCTTAATCACATTTTTTAATTTCATCTCAACAATAATGCGTAGTGCCGTTGCATCAAGAGGACGGTAAATTAATGTTTGGAAACGAGCCAGTAGTGCGGGTTGAAAATGATCACGTAAAATAGGGCGAAGTGTTTCTTGTAAATCGCTATCTGTACTTAATGGTGACTCTTCCAGTTGTTGCATTAAATAATCACTGCCTAAATTTGCAGTCATTAAAATAACGGTATTACGAAAATCAATTTCACGACCTTCACCATCACGCATAAAGCCTCTATCAAATACTTGATAGAAAAGATTGAGGACATCGCGATGTGCCTTTTCAACCTCATCTAATAACACAATACTATAAGGGCGTTTTCTTACGGCTTCAGTTAATACACCACCTTGACCGTATCCGACATAACCAGGAGGTGAGCCTTTTAATTGGCTGACAGTGTGTGCTTCCTGATATTCAGACATATTGATAGTGATTAGGGATTTTTGACCGCCAAACAGGCATTCTGCCAGCGCAATAGCAGATTCTGTTTTACCTACACCGCTTGGACCTACTAATAAAAATACACCTTGTGGACCATTTTCAGACACTAATCCTGTTCTAGATGCACGTAGACGTTGTGCTAACGCGAGTAAAGCGCTGTTTTGACCAATGACATATTTTGATAAGTTACTTTCTAGTTCTAATAAACCAATCTGTTCATCCTTTAGAAGGCTTGAAAGAGGAACACCGGTCCAGTCCGCAATCACTGTAGCAACTGTACGAACATCCACATCAGGGTTTAAAAGTGGTGCTTCTTGTTGTAATTGTGAGAGTTGTTGCTGTAACTGTGCTGACGTTGCGGTATTTTCGGGATCTTGTCTGCTCTCAATTAGCTGATAGATAATCTCTTTTTCTTTCTCAAAACGCTGTTCTAAAGCTTCAAGTTGAAGTGCCAATTGGGCATCTTGGGAAGATAAATCAGATAACTTGGTTTGATTGGTTAAATTACCAATAGTAATATCATCAAGTATTGCTTTTTGTTCTAGTTCGAGTGCATGACGCTTGGCTTTAATACGGGTGAGTTCTTCAGGTAAGGTGTCTAAACTCATTCGAATGCGTGCACTGGCGGTATCAAGTAAATCAACAGCTTTATCAGGAAGTTGGCGACCTGTTAAATAACGGCGAGATAAAGTTACTGCGGTTTTTACAGCATCGTCGGTGATATGAACACCATGATATTTTGCATAACGAGATTTAAGTCCGCGAAGCATTAAAAAGGCTTTCTCATCATCAGGTTCATCAACTTTAACGATTTGGAAACGGCGCTCTAGTGCCGCATCACGTTCAAAATATTGTTTGTATTCCGACCAAGTGGTTGCCGCGATAGTACGCAATTCGCCACGGGCTAATGCCGGTTTTAATAAGTTAGCGGCATCAGCACCACCGGCTTGATTACCTGCACCAATAATTGTATGCGCTTCATCGATAAAAAGTAGAATAGGTGTGGGTGATTGTTGAACGGCATCGATAACATTTTTTAAGCGCTGTTCAAACTCACCTTTTACTCCCGCTCCCGCTTGTAATAGACCTAAATCCAGAGTGCGTAATGAGGTGGTTTGTAAACTGATAGGAACATTTTTTTCTGCTATACGTAACGCTAATCCTTCAACAAGTGCGGTTTTACCTACACCAGGCTCTCCAACAAGAATGGGGTTATTTTTACGACGGCGAGAGAGAATATCGACCATTTGACGAATTTCGTCATCTCGACCAAATACAGGGTCAATTTCACCAAGTTGCGCTTTTTCTGTTACATCAATAGTAAATTTATTTAAGACAGCAAGAAGAGCATCACTTAATGTATTGTTAATAATGGTATTATCTGCTGCTGAAGATGTCGTGGTGGTTTCATTATTTTGATCAAGAGGAGCTTCAGGTAAATGATTATGAGAAGCAAGTTGTTGAACTTCTGGTCTTTCATCGGATTGTGCATCAAGTAGAGGCCTTAATCTTTGTAGTTGTGTCTCACCTAATGTCATTAAAGGCCAAAGTGCGTCGAGTGGAACTAATGCGGGTTGTTTAGTCATCGTATGCAATAAGTGCACACTACGGATTTGTTCTATATCTTCATCAAGAGATGCAATTACCCATGCATTTTTAATTAATTCTAGTAAGGACTTGGATAATTGAGGTCGGCTACGTACAGAGCGGGGCAATTTATCAATCGTATCAAGTAAGCTTTGCCAAAGTGCAGATAAATCCCATTCATAGCGACGCGCCAATACGGTGATATCACTTTCACCAAGTTCTAGAATTTTTAATAACCAGTGTTCAATAGTCACTTCTGCATGGGCACGGGTTTGGCATAATGAGGCCGCAGCTTCCAGCGCTTTTGCACAATAAGGATTTAAGCGACGTAATAACATGACGGATTGATTTTCCATATTTTCTCCCAGTAATGAAGTCCCTATTGAGGGGATTTAGGTACGCTACCGCCCTTAGCCATAGACCGAGGCTCATAAGGTCGTACTTGTCATATTCGTCATATTTCAAGTTGTAGCGTTGTTGACTATGCTCACTCGCACTAGCCACATACTTATGTATGTTCCTAGCGACTCACTCATTTGTCGCCTAGCTACATCTCGAACTATTTAGAGTATTTACTCGTTGTGCTTCAAATAGTGTTTTAATAAAATAGCTGTTAAAACAGGCGGTTAACCGCCTGTTTGTTTTAGTGTTACGCAGTAGCGCGTTCATTCCATGAATCTGAATGAATGATGTTTCCGTCTTTGTAAGTCCAAGTGATTTTTTCGTAACGCAATTCAACTTCTTCAAGGTGATTGTGTTTTTCTTTAGTTGGATCTTTGATGTTGTGCATCTTCGGAGCCACTTTTACGACTTTGACGTTTTCAAGAGTAGTGTTGAAATATTCAACTTCTTGGCCTGCGTCATCAATGCGGTACCACTTAAACTCTGCCTTTTTCAAGGTCTGCCCAGTTGTAACTGCTTTGTACAAATACGGGCTAGAGGCATCAATTTCTTTCACGAAAATAAATGGAGTATGGATACGTGTACCGGTTAATTTGCCAGTATTGTTATCTGTTGGAATGTACAAGTTGTGATCTTGAGCGACGACTTCAATACTGCCTTCACGATCTTGAACATTAACAGAGCCTTTGATATCCGCATTACCGTCATCTTTTAACCAGAGGTATACAGGAATAGCCATAATTACATCTCCTTTCTAAGGTTTAGTTGCCACCATCCTTCAGTGGCGTAAGGTCATCAGCTAATACCTGACAAGCATCGGCTTGAGGTATCAGGCGAATTTCAACTCGACGATTACGAGCCCGACCATCGAGTGTTGAGTTGTCTGCAACAGGCTGATGCTGACCATATCCTTGCACTGCAAAGCAAGATGGCGTGATATCACTGGTTTTGATCATCCAATCACGCACGGCTTCAGCTCGTTTAAGAGAAAGTTTTTGGTTTAAATCAGGATTACCTGTGTTGTCGGTGTACCCTGAAATGACAATTAACCAACCTGGTTTGGCTTTTATATTGATAAGCGCATCAACAAGTACTTTGGTGGCCTCATTTTTTAATTCGTATTGACCAGAGGCGAAGAGAGCAAGGCTATCTAACGTCACCATTTCAGGAACTTCTTGCACAATGATAGGGGCTGGTGGTAGTGGTGGAGCCCATGAACTAAGCAAGGCGTGCAAATAAGGTAAGATGTTATTGCCTTGATATAACGCTAAAGAGTAGCGAGCAGGAATACCTTCTCGTTGCCAATGAGAGAGAAAAGCTGCATCTGAAAGTAACTGTTGATAAGCCACTTTTTTAGGTTCTAAGTTTTCATCGGTAATACTTTTAAAGTGATGAATATCATTACCTATATCATAAATTAGTTGTTTGTTATGATGATAACTTCCTGATATTGCTCCAATAAGAAATAACCCACAGATCATGCCAACAGCACCAAAGGTAGTTTCTATTTGTAGTAAGTTGACATCGTGGGTGAATTTATTAATCAGAACATCAGGTAATGGCAATTCTTCACTTTGATTGGGGGTTTTAGTAATAGATGGGAATAATGTGGTTTTATGATGAATAAATTGAGCCCAGCAGCTATTTGAAACTGTGGATACAGTAGTGAACTGTATTGCCCAGGCCACAGGAATAAGACTTGGAGTACCAGATTGAGCAACGGTAAGCAGAGGAATAAATTCACTTTTTAACCAAGCAAGTAATTGATCAAGCCAAAGAACCATAGTGAGTTGATGTTCAACGTGCTTAGTATTTTGTGATAACCATCTTGAAATAGGTTGTGTTGCTAAGTTATCAGAAACAACGAGTAATTCTTGCTGATCTTTTAAGTGAATGATCCATGGTGTCGTGTCATCAAGATGTGAATTTAGATAATCAATGGGAGAGTTAAGATAGAGAGTCACCCAAAATGGTAGGGATTTACCCGCTTTCTTATTACATTCATTAATGGCTCTACGCCAATTTAGTGTCTCTTGGCTAACTTCCTCTAATTGTGATAACTGTTCTGGTAAGAGAGAGTATAACAACGATAAACGGTTAAATTGAGTAGGTGAAACATCACTAATATGCTGAGTAATGTTAATCAAATCAATTGGCGATGATGCACAGATATACCAGCCTTTAGCGGTTTCTCGATAAGTTTGATTTTCTTCAAAAAGAGCGTGTGATTGCCCACAAACAATAACAACATCACCTTGGTAGTTTTCAGGGGGAAGTTGGTTTGTTTGAGTATCTTTAATATAAGGTATACTTTTTTGTTGGCGGAAAAACCAAATACATAAAGAGAGTGTGACGATACAAATAAACGCCGTCAGGAAAAAAGAGATCTCTTTACCAAAAGACCAAAATCCCCAAATTAACCATAATAGTAAGCTTGCTGAAAACAATGTAATACACTGTTTTATCCTGTTTTTTTGCATCACTTTCCTTGAATTACCCATTGTTGAAGTAAATGTTCTAATGACACAGAAAAGCCCCACCACAGTGCTGCAATCACGATAAATCCACCTAACCACCCTAGCCAATATAGGTGACGACGATTCATTCGGTTTTTGGGTTTCATTACTAAAGGTAAATCACTTGATAGGGCATAAGTGGGAAGTTGGGTATTAAGTAACTCAATTATTTGCTCGCGCTCTGGAGCATCGGTCTGGCGATATTTGCCGACAAAACCAAGCGTAATAACACGATGAAAACAGATAAGCACATCATGGTTTGGTGC
Source organism: Proteus vulgaris (assembly GCF_016239305.1). Lineage (GTDB taxonomy): Bacteria > Pseudomonadota > Gammaproteobacteria > Enterobacterales > Enterobacteriaceae > Proteus > Proteus vulgaris_C. Next base: position 5,862 of record NZ_JAEHOQ010000034.1, read on the forward strand.
TGGTTCATTTAATAGATTACGTAATCTATCCCAAAGCTTATCTCCAGCTTCTAACGTATTGAAATACTTGGCTTGTAATGGAGATTGTATCCACTGTAAGTATCCATCATCACGCTCAGTTCTATTCATCACGCTTTCATCAATTAAGGCGCATTGTGCATAAAGCATGTTTTCAATGGCGGATTGTGAGTAACCTTTTTCAGTCAGATTTTGGCGTGTTTTGTCAATATGTTCGCAAACGCGTCGATAGAAGGCTTTCCCATCAGTAATTTCAGCACCTTGACGTAGCTGACATACCATTAACCAAGTATCAGCAAAAAGCATATCAATCAGGTTATTTTTAACTGTTCTTGAATTAGTCATCATGAGCGAAGCACCGCAAAAAGTTCGAGTTGAATTTCGCCTAATGTTCCCGGCACATAAAAGGCGCAATGACCCGAAGACAACATGGCTTGGCCTGCTGAATTATTGAGTTCAAGAGCAAAATAGTGATTTTCTAAACGTAGAGGGATAGCAGCAGGAACATGCGTTAATGGTTGTAACGGAATACCGTTAAGCGCCACGTTAACGACACTGGCAACATCGTCATTACTACCTGCTTTACAAAGCAATGGAAATTGAGTGATCAACAAGTGAGCTGGCAATGCAGAACGTACTGAAAGATAGAAATCAGCATCTTCACGTAAGCGAGGATCATGCAATTCACCACGCCAGAAAGGCCCTTCTTTATCAAGCACAATACTAATCACACGAGAAGGTAAACTTGCTTCTAACAAGGTGTTAAGTAAATTGAATAACGGTGGAAAAACCTGTTCAGGAAAAGCGTGTTGATAAAGAGGAATATCACCATTTTCATGATCGAGTGAAAATGTCAGCAGTGCCCCTGCTAAACGAACTAATTCTCGATAAAGAAGTTCAGGGTGGCGACCCATTGATGATAATAATTCACTTAATACTGGTTCGGCACTATTAATGGCATTTAATAACCAAAAAAGTGACACATCAGCAACAGCAAAATCAGCCATTTGCTCATTATTTTCTCTGCGCATCGTCATTAAGCGACGACGTTTCGCCACTAAACGATGCATAAACTCTGAAAATAATGTCGTTAATTCAGTACTTGCATTACAGCTGAGTAATGGAGGAATAAAGTGTTGATCGAGTTCCCATGCGCCTTGAGTGTTACGAATTAATCGAGCAACAGGGCAAGTCATATAAGCACTGTTTTCTTCATGAGCATAGCGCAAAGTAATACTGTGGCGTAATACGGCAATATCCGTTTGTTCTTGACCAATTAAATCTTGGACTTTCATCCACTCCTGATAGAACTGTTGTGGTCTATCAGAGCGACCTTCTTGCATAAGATTACCACCATTGGCTTGCAATAAAGGTAAGGCAAGAACGATATCAAGTGTTTGATGTTGAGAGTAATGGCTGAGTTCATTGACTGGCGGTAAATTATCGGCCAGTGTCGTATCGATCAGTGTTCCATCCGGAAAACGCACAATTAATTTTTGTGCGCTAAGGCGTGAAATAGTTAAAGCACTTTCATCAAATTCAGCACAAATCACGCCCCATGTTGATGCAATCGTCATATTGGCGATAGTGCTAATGAGATAGCTATCCCATCTTGCTTGTTGTTGAAATTGCTGAGGAGCCAAAAAGGCCCCATCACTCCAGAGGGGGCGGTATATTTTCATCCGTGCTTCACCTTATGCTTTCGCTTTTGGCATTTGAGATACTAACGAGAGATCTACATCCATTCCTTCTACCTGGAAGTGAGGAACGGCATACAATTTCACTCTGAAAAATCCTGGATTATCTTCAATATCTTCTACAACAACTTTGGCATCGCGAAGTGGGTGAGAAGCTTGTAAATCATCACTTGGATCAGTCATTTCAGTAACTAAACCACGAACCCAATTATTTAATTCGAGCTCTAATAAACGGCGATCTTTAGTGGTACCGATATTTTCACGCTGAATTAATTTTAGATAATGAGCAATTCGTGAAAGCAGGAATATATAAGGTAAACGTGCATTAATACGGCTATTGGCAGTTGCATCAGCGGTATCATAAATCGCGGGTTTCTGCGCAGAGTTTGCAGAGAAGAAGCAAGAATAATCACGGTTTTTATAGTAAGACAATGGAATAAAACCGAGGTTGGCAAATTCAAATTCTCGTGTTTCAGGGATCATGACTTCAGATGGGATCTTGACCTGACTTCCTGTTCCTAAATCATAAAGATGAATAGGTAAGTCTTTTACGGCACCGCCAGCTTGAGGGCCACGAATTTGTACACACCAACCATTATTAATAAAGCTTTTAACCATATTTGCAGCAAAAGCAAAGGTTGCATTTGTCCACAAATATTTCTCATGATCTGGGCCTTTTACTTCTTCAATATAATTAAAACTACGTACAGGAATGGTATCTGGACCATAAGGAAGGCGACCTAAAACGCGAGGCATGGTTAAGCCAATATAGCGGGCATCGTCAGAGTCGCGGAAAGATTTCCATTTGATGTATTCAGCACGGTCAAAGTAGTTGCTGATATCTTTAATAGCCGCAACTTCTTCCATAGAGTCTTTACCAAAAAATGCAGGGCCAACTGAGCCAACAAATGGCATGTGTGCAGACGCTGAGATTTTTGCAATATTACGTAATAACGCAATATCTTGTGGGCTACGATCAAACTCATAATTAGAGACAATGGCGGCAATAGGTTCACCACCAGGAGTATCATATTCTTCGATATAAGTATGATGATAAAGACCGCTTTGAATAGTTTCAGGGCAATCTTCAAAATCTTGGCGTAAATCGTCTTTAGCTACATCGAGTAATTCGATTTTCACATTTTGGCGAAAATCAGTGCGATCAACTAAGAATTTTAGTCCACGCCATGCTGATTCTATTTTTTGGAAATCAGCATGGTGCATGACTTCATCAAGTTGTTCGCTAATTTGTCTATCTAAATCTGCAATATGGTGATCAAGTAAATTTCTATCTAAACGTTCAACTTTTTGGCCTGAAGATTTCAACCGATCGAGAAAAACTTGAACCGCAACAGTAACGCGTTCATTTGCAGTTGTATCAGCCAGAGCACTATTGTCTTGGAAGATATTAATATCGCTCACCTGAGAAACGGGGGTGAGATTGATTTTCTCAAAGAGAGAGGCGTAAACACCGCTACTGGCGGGCTCATCAAGTACAGTTGTTGTACTCTTTGAAATACTTTCGCTATTCACTGACATAAGCATAATCCTGTAATGATAAAACCCAATTAATCTTTTTTCGGAGCGAGTTGAGAGAGTTCTTCGCGTAATTCATCACTTAATGCAGGATCTTTAAGGATATTTTCGAGTTCACGGCGAAAAGTGATGTTATCAAGGAGGTTAGATTTCAAGTCACGCAAGAGGTTACGCATTGCTAACATGGCGCGAAGTTGCGGTATTTGGCGAGCAACTTGTTCTGGTTCAAAATCAGCCATTTCTTTAAATGACAGATTGATATTTTCTTCGTTGCCATCATTCGTTAATGTATTTTTTACGGTAAGACTGACCGATGGGGAAAATTCAGTAAGAACACTATTGAAGTTATTTTTATTAATATTGACCTTTTCTCTTTCAGAAAGAACACGCTTATCTTTTCCGTTACTGTAGTCACCAATGGCTAATAGTTTTAAAGGTAACTCGACTTTTTTCTGTGCGCCACCTGTATGTAAGTCGAGTTTTATATTTACCCGCGCTTTAGGAACTTCATTTTGAAAACTATCTGACATAATAGAATCCTTGTATTAAAACGAATAAAGGATCTCTTGAGAGTGGTAATAATAAGTAAATTCACTACCAAGAAATTTAATTTAAGGTGTGATTACTTATATTAAATAATTTTAAATAAATCAATTTACCTTAACGTTTTTAAGAGGTATCTCTAAAATTAAAATGTAATAACAAGAAATAAGTTAAAGTTTTTTCGGATGCATATTCCAACAATATGTCATTATTAGATTTATTTTTATATATAATATCAAGTTATATTAATTTAAACGTGTACAAAACTAATTTAACTAATCTCACCAGTATATATACATAGTAAAACACCTTATTAATAACTTTTATTATAATAAGATAAGGTTATCATTTCGAATTGTTAATTAATAAAGAATGGATATGTAAAAATAGAAATGATGTAAGCGGAATAAAATAAGAGTAATATTTTTGTGTTTCTTTTTTCTAGTGATTAATACTTATTTTTTAGGTGTGACTAATTAGCATAGAAAAGTTTTTATTATTTATATATTTGTTTATAAAAATAGATTTCAATTATTTATTTTATTTTTTCTAAAATTAAGAATTATTTTTTAATTAAAGTAGTTTACTAAAAAGAAAATCATAAAATGATTTACTATTCTCTTTATGACGATATTCTTTACTATTACATGACACAAAATAAGAGTTAATATTTTGTTTGATGAATTAATGTGCAATTCTTTATGTATAAGTGAAAAAAGATGATCAGGGGGGAGCTAATGACTAGTTTAGTATTTTTAGTTGAATGGATAACAGTTTTAATGGCGATAAAAAAGAGAAACTAATCCTCTTTTTTATCGCCATTAAAATTAAGTCTAATTATTGAGGTAATCTAACGGCCAGTGTTTGAAATAAATATGATTAGCTTGCCAGTCTACTTTTTCTGTATTGTCGCTTAATAAATGGCGAGCCACAGTAAACGCAAATTCAAAACTTACCCCTAATCCTTTTGCACTGATAAATTTTCCATCGACAACGACATCTTGATCAAGGTAATTGCCATCATCATATTTATCTGCCAATTTATCACCTGTACTGTAATTACGACCTTCAAGAAGATGATGCGCAGCTAATACTTTTGCACCAGAAGAGCATAGCGCACAAATGTATTTATCTTCAGCAATATGGCGTTTAATAAATTGAATAACTTGTTCGTTAGCACATAAACGATCGGTGCCTTTAGGACCACCTGGCATCATTATTGCGTCATAACTGTGTGTCAGCTTTTCTGTTAATAGAAAATCAGCACTGATTTTAGTTTCAAAATAAGTATTTAATACTAAGGTATCCATACAAGAAAGCACATCAACATGAATATCAAGACGGCGCATGATATCAATAAAAACAACAGCTTCGCCTTCTTCGAATCCGTCTGCTAATAAAACGGCAACCTGTTTCATTTTATTTATCCTTTATTGATTTTTAGTAATGAATGGATACTTTGAATGTGATTAACAATGGATTGCTTATCTTGTTTATCAATCGCTTCTACGGTTGCAATCCAACTACCTCCACATGCCACCACTTGTGGAATAGCAAGGTAATCACTGACATTATTTAAGCTAATGCCACCCGTTGGCATAAATTGTATTTGTGCGTAAGGTGCCGCAAGTGCTTTTAGCATTTTCACACCGCCAGAGGCTTCTGCTGGGAAGAATTTAACTAAGGTTAGACCTCTTTCAAGTGCAATTTCTACCTGGCTTGGATTGTTAATTCCCGGGACAATATCAATGCCATTATTCAGACAATAATCGACTGTACTAGGGTTATAACCGGGCGAAATGACAAAGCTTGCTCCGGCTTCTTTTGCCATATCTGCTTGTTGTGCTGTTAATACTGTTCCTGCGCATAAAATAAGCTCAGGAAAATATTCATGCATTAGCTTAATAGCTTTAGCCGCCGCTGGTGTACGAAAGGTAATTTCGGCAACAGGTAATTGATTTTGGGTTAGAATTTCACCCAGCCAGATTGCATCTTCAGCGCGATTAATTTGGATCACGGGGATCACTTTCAGTGAGGAAAGTGTATCAACAATTGACTGTGTCATGGTTATCCTTGATTAATGTATAGAATGAATCGGTGACTTGATGAGGGATGATGGCGCCGTGATGTTGAATAACGAGTCCGGCTAATGTATTTCCCCATAAACAGCAGGTTGGTAAGCGATTATTTTGTAGCCAAGCCGCAATAAAGCCAGCATTAAACGAGTCGCCCGCAGCGGTAGTATCAACAACATAATCAATTGGTTTTGGAGAGAGATAGCCCGTATCTATGCCATCAGACCAGAAAGCACCATGAGCACCAAGTTTGACAATTACGTTTTGATTGCCCCATTGATGAAGGCGTTGTGCAATATCTTGTTCTGTCAAAACGGGTTGTTGCCAAAGCATTTGCTCATCATCACCCGTAACTAAAGCGATATCGCTAAGTCTGTACAGTTTTTCAAACCACTCTTGCGCATGAGGTATTGAATCCCATAAGCGAGGGCGATAATTTGAATCTACAATTAAGGTGATCCCACGCTGTTTAAGGTGGATTAATTGCGTAAGTAGAGACTCTTTTCCTTCCGGCGTTAAAATAGCAAGAGAAATTCCGCTGAGATAAATCACACTATTATTAGGTAGTGCATTGAGATGTGTTGTAAAACGGCTATCTGTTGCAATATAACGTGTGGCTGCATCATTACGCCAATAATGAAAACTACGCTCACCACAAGGATCAATTTCAATGGCATATAGGCCGGGAAGTTTTTCGGGAATAGTAATAATATACTGGCAGTTAATTCCTTCTTCTTCCCATGCTTTTTGCATTAAGGTACTGTAAGTATCAGTGCCTAAACCTGTTATATAGTACGGATGTAATGTAGGGATAAGTCGCGCTAAGTACAGCGCTGTATTTAGCGTATCACCGCCAAAGCGCTGTTGTTGTGGTAAAAAAGGTTGACCACTAAGCTCTATCATACATTCGCCAATAATGGCGACAGTTCTATTTGTTTTCACAGTTTCCCATCACTTTTACAGACACGAATTTTATCTGCAACCACCGCTTTCATTGCGGCTTTGCCCGGTACAAGGTAATGACGAGGATCACTTGCATCAGGATTATCTAAAAAGTACTGTTTAATCGCGTTGGAAAAAGCAATTTTTAGTTCGGTTGCAACATTAACCTTGCAAATACCTAAATCAATACAACGATGTACATCATCATCAGGGATCCCAGATGCACCATGGAGAACTAACGGAATATCGGTCTTTTGGCGAATAATCTCTAAACGTTCAAAATCAAGATGAGGTTCATGTTTATACATGCCATGTGCTGTACCGATTGCAACGGCTAATGAATCAATGCCAGTTGCTTTAATAAATTGTACTGCCGAATCAGGATCGGTGAATAGGGCATCTTTAGCATCAACGATAAGATCATCTTCCTGTCCACCAAGACGACCTAATTCAGCCTCTACAGTGCAATCCCAATGATGGCAGAAATTAACAACTTCTTTGACGATACGAATGTTTTCTTCAAAATGAAAATGAGAGGCATCGATCATAGCTGATCGCACACCTGAAGTGACTTTATGGCAAATATCAGGAATATCTTCATGGTGATCTAAATGTAGTGCAACGGGAATTCGGTATTGCTCTGCAGCTTGCTGACAAATAGAGATCAAATAATCACTACCTGCATAAGCAAACGTACTTGGTGTACCAGCTAAAATGACGGGAGATGCCATTTCAGCAGCCGTCTCCATCACAACTTGGATAGTTTCCAAGTTGTGAATATTAAAAGCAGGCACAGCATAATTTTCACGCTGTGCTTTATTGAGCATATTACGAGTAGAAACCAGATACATGTTTGCCTCTCAGCTTTCGTTTAATTACGAATAATAATAAACGAAAGAAATAGAAAGGTAAAAGATCTAAATCACATTTTTATTACCTTCGCACTGAAAGCAAATGAAAGGCGATCAAAAAAAATGTGCCATTTTCGAGCTATAACTGGTGATCCCTTTGCGTAATAAATTATTTTTAGGTCGTCTTGACTGTCCTATCACGGTTTCAACGACTTTTTGTGTTAAGGTCTGTTTTTCTAAACGGCGAGTTAATGGGGTTTGCTGAGTTGTATAATCTTCGCAAAAAATGACGGTTACCTCTTGCGTTGCTTTCACTCCAGTCACTAAAGCTTTAATCGCGGGAATTTCGAAACGAAAGTTATCTTTTTCTATAGGTAAAGGAAGTGAAGGTGTTTGCCATAAATTGATACGATCGGCACAATAAAGCGCGATAATGACGGCTCGTAATGACCAAAAACTACTAGCAGGACCACTGTAATTATCAACTAAACGGGGATCGTGAGTAAATAAACCTTGAGTTGGGGCGCCATTTTTTAATGCGCCTTGGGAAATGAAATAACGTAAGCTACTTTCAAAGGCGCGTTTTGCCTCGCCTACTTTGACTGAAGGGCAATGTAAATCGACACCCGCTAATAATGGCGCAGAAACCGCAAGGCGATAACAGGCACTACGACCAAAAAAAGGAATACCTTTTGGGGTCATAAAATAAAGGTAATGTTGATTAAAAGTATTAAGTGATTGAGTAATAAATGTCGCATCGAATTGAGGGTCAATTTGTGCTAACCAATACAGTGAATAGTAAAAGCCCCACGCATTGTAATAATCATAATTCCCTTTTGCGCCATCACGAAACCATCCATCACCAACATAAAACTCTTTTAATCGTTCATAACGCCAATGTGCAATCGAGTCTTTTCCTGTGAGTGCTTTAATGACAAATTGGACGGTAAGAGGGAAGAAATGCCAATTATTATCAACAATTTCACAGTGATTAACTTGTTCAAACCAAGCAATAATTTGTTGTTGTGTTACTGGTGTTAATGTATCCCAAACCCATTCACGGCTTATCCAAAGTGTGAGCGCTAAATCTGCCGCTTCACAAATTCTCTGATCGTAATTTTCAAGTTTTCCCCAATATCCTTTATGAAGCGGATCAGTACCATGAATAAAACTTTGTTTGATCATTAAGGGTAAATTAAATGCTTGCTGATTTAATCCCATTAAGGTGCTTTTTTTACTACTGATAATCCATGCAGCCAATAAAGGAAGAACCCGACTCACTCCTTCAAGGGCATCTGTTCTGGCTGTTTGTTGTCCAGGACTTCCGGGATAATAAGCATGAGAGTAACCCCAGACTTGGTAATGATGAAAAGCCTGTGTGACATACTGTGTCAGCATTTCACATAAAGAGAAAAGCGACTGATTTTCATCATTAAAAAAGTCAGTGATCGTTTTATCATAGCGACGATAAGCTGATTTTCTGACTAATCGTCGAATAATATTTTCCTTAAATAAGCGTTGGTAGATTTCTACGTTTGGGTGCTCATAAGGGATTTTGGGGCGTACTGAAGATGCAATTTTAATAGCCATTTTCGTATCTCAGAAAAAAGACGCATCCTTGCGAAACAAAACGGAAGTTGAATATTAAGGTTTTGCAGAATCCACTAATATTTGATAGTGATCTTGCCCCCAAAGAACGGGCTTTGGTTTATCTTTGATCCACTGGTAATACGCATTTTTTAGCTCTGTTACTTTTTGTGGGTTTTGTTTGGCAAGATCGATTGATTCAGCTGGATCATTTTTATCGTTAAAAAGTTGAGGCTGATTTTTTCCGTCATCATAAAAATAGAGTGCCCATTCACCGTCACGTACAGCCCAAGCACCTTTAGAGAGTTTTTCTAAATTAGGATTCGTAGGCGGTGTTTTACGTTGATAGGTTATCCATTGGTGATATCCATGCCAAAATTCTTGGTTTTCTTCACTGTAATGTTTAGTGCCTGGGCCTGCCCAATAAAGATAGTTATGAGGAGATTTTGTTGTTTCACCTTTGAGTAAAGGCATGATGTTTTTCCCTTCAACATTTAGATTGTCAGGAATAGTAATACCTGCTGTTTGTAGTGCAGTCGGTAAAATATCAAGTGCGGAGATCATCTCATCACTCTTTGTACCAGCTGGAATTGTACCGGGTTGATAGGCAATAAAAGGTACTCTAACCCCACCATTAAACATTTGTCCTTTAAAGCCTCTATCCATTGCATTCATTGGCATTGGTGATTCATTAACTGCGCCATTGTCGGATAAGAAAAAAATGAGTGTATTTTCTAATTCACCATTCGCTTTTAATTTTTCAATTATTTGACCAATACCTTCATCGGCTGCATTTAAGGCTGCAAAGTATTTATCTGCTTCAACATTACCAGTATCAAATTTCTCCATATATTTAGCGGGTGAAGCTTGTTCCAACGGAATATGAGGAACGCTATAGGAGAGATTAATAAAGAATGGTTTATCTTTATGTTCATCAATAAATTTTAAGGTCTCATCTGTTAAAAGATGCGTGGTATAGCCCGGAGCTGGAACATTGACACCATTACGCCAAAATGCAGGCGAATTCCATAAAGCCACACCCGATGCGTAATAGCTAAAGTCATAATCAAAACCACGTTCATGAGGTGCGTAACCCACTTCTGGTGTTGAGATCATGTTGTCGTGATAATCGCGAGTTTGTTTACTTTCATTAATTTTCGGTTTGCGGATCACTTTTGCATTGTGCCATTTTCCAATGCTGGCTGTGGCATAGCCATTTTCTTGGAAAAGTGAAGGCAATAGTTTGATATCTTTGGGAATACCTAAAATGGCATCATCATTACTATAAGTACCAAAGCTTGCAGGAGAACGCCCCGTAAAAATACCTGCTCGAGAAGGGCCGCAAACAGGATGAGCAACAAATGCATTGGTCATTTTGGCACCATTTGTAGCCATTTCACTGACATTTGGCATTGCAATGCGTGCAGCTTTAACCATCTTATTGATATCGCCTTCATAACGTGGCGGTGTTGGTCTTTGTGCTAATTCATCGACATTTAAAGTATCCAGTACAAAATCAAGCTGCCCTGTTCCTAAATCATCCATCACTATCAGTAAAATATTCGGCTTTTCAGGTGTACCACCTGCATTGGTAGTGATTGGGATGCTTAAACATGATGTAGCAATCAGCCCAGCGAGTAAGCTTTTTTTAACAGAAGGTAAGATCACGGATTGTCTCCAGAATAAGCAAGATAAAATAAAAAGAGTTACTTTAAGTAGTTTTTTTTCATCGCAGGAAGTGCATCACTAGCAAGACCTCCACGCGAAATAGCTTGTTGCATTAATTGCATACCTATCGCGGTATGGTGAAATATTTTTTTATAAGAGCGACATAGGTAGTTATGGCGATGTTTTTCGCCTTCAATAGCAATAATGCGATGTTTAGGGCAACCGCCATAACATAAGCTTTGCACCTCACACTGTTTGCAAAGGCTAGTTTGTTTATCATATTTATTTTGGCCAAAGCGCTGTTGCTGTTTTGATGTGACTAAATGAGCAAGGCTATTTTGATGAATATTACCCAAATTATTGGCGGGATAGACATAGTGATCGCAAGAGTAAACATCACCATTGGCTTCAATGATCAATGCCTGACCGCAGGTTTTAGATTGAATACAGGTTGATGCTGGATATCCCATCCATGTGCCTAATAAACTGTCAAATAAGCGGATATATATTTTCCCGATATCATCTTGCCGTACCCATTCATCAAATACTTCAGCCATAAATTGCCCGTAGCCTTCGGCGGGAACAGAAAACGGTGCTAATTGTGCATTGGGACCCGGGGCATAGTGTCCCCCGTGAGTATGAGGAAAACGCCTATCGACTTCGACAATGGGAATAAATTGAAAGAAAGTGGAACCTAACGCTTTTAAGGCTTGATAAGTTTCTTTTCCTTTATTCCAGTTTTGATCATTAACGACAGTGAGTGTATTAAATTCGACGCCATATTCGTTGAGTAACTTAATTGCACGCTTCACTCGTTCAAAAGTAGGGCTTCCATTGACCGAAATACGATATTTATCGTGAACAGCTTCAATACCATCAATTGATACACCTAATAAAAAGTGGTTATCAGCAAAGAATTGTGCCCATTGGCGATTAATGGCAATTGCATTGGTTTGTACACTATTTGTAATTGTCTTGCCGTTAGCAAATTGCTTTTGGTATTTGACGACTTGCTCAAAGAAGGCTAATCCTGCAAGCGTTGGCTCACCACCTTGCCAAGAAAAATCAACCTGATCTCCACCGTGTGACTGAATATAGTCTTTAATATAACGACGAAGTACACCATCTGGCATTACGGTATGGCCTGTCTCTTTTGTTTCATCTTGAAAAATATTTTCTTTTTCCAGATAAAAGCAGTATTCACACTTAATATTACAGTGGTAGCTTGTAGGTTTTGCCATCATATGAAAATAAGCAGGTTGATTTAATGCCATTAGTCATTTCCTGAGTTTCTTTTTTATCCTGTTACATTACGTAAAATTTATCAAAACAAAAGAGATTAAAATCACAAATACGAAACATCGAAAGTAAATGAAAGATTTTATCGAAAGGTAAATACCGTTATTTTCGATAAAAGTACTTTCAATTCGATACTATTTCATATTCTATTGACTATTTGAGCTATTTTTTTTGATTTGCTTTTCGAAAATAAATGAATTCTATGAAGTTTTAATCTGATTTTTGTGAAATAGGACGAAATTAAATCTATGTTATTGTGTTTTATCTAGCTATATATGGTGTAATCATAAGTATAGTGTTGCGTTATATCATTTTATTTATTGGAAACTGATGGCCTGAAGGCTATCATTGAAATGACACGAAAATAATCGTAAGCAATCGATGATGAATCGAAACTTTGTGAAAGAGATCAAAAGTTTTGTTTTTTTGCATTGTCGGTTAAAATTGGCGTAGTAAACTACATTCGAAACCAATCGAAAGAGTGTCTTTTGGTTTCGTAAGGAGACGAAAGTGAAAGCGGCAGTTGAGAGGCGTATGGAAATCCTCGATATGGTAAACCAACAAGGTAAAGCCAGAGTCGAAGATCTCGCTGAATTATTTAAAGTCTCAAGTGTCACTATCCGCAGCGATCTAAGTTTTCTTGAGAAAAATGGTTATATCGTTCGCTCTCATGGTGCAGCAATTCCTAATACAGGATTTATTGCCGAATTGAGTATCCACGAAAAACGTGGACAAAACGCGGGCATAAAAACATTAATCGGGAAAGCAGCCGCAACGCTGATAAAGGATGGGGACACCGTCATTCTTGACTCGGGGACAACTACTCGCGAAATCGCGACACATTTAAAGTCGCGCGAAAATGTAGTGGTCATGACTAACGGTCTGGATGTCGCAATGGAGTTAGCAAATACCTCAGGTGTGGAAGTATTAATGACCGGTGGTGTATTGCGAAAAAGTGCGTTGTCTTTTTCAGGCTCACAAGCTGAAAGTAGTCTTAGAAATTACCGTTTTGATAAGGTTTTTCTAGGTGTTGACGGATTCGATTTACGTGTTGGTATTACCACACACAATGAACAGGAAGCTAGTCTTAACCGTTTAATGTGTGATATCTCAGAAACGATTATTGCGGTTGCAGATTCTACGAAATTCAGTAAACGCAGCTGTCATATGATCAGAGAATTTGGTGATATTGATATATTAGTGACCGACTCAGGTATCCCTGAAGAATATATTCAGGAACTGAAAGATCACAAAATCGAAGTGATTATCGTCGACGATAAGGCATCGTAATTTGCTAACTCCATTAGCAACACCGCCGGTGTTGATTATGGAGTTAGTATTTAATGCATCCTTTAGAAAAGATTGTTCAGCAACACAAATCAGGCAAACAGAATGGTATTTATTCTGTTTGTTCTGCCCATCCTTTAGTAATAGAAGCAGCTCTATTACAAGCGCTGGATAATGATTCCTTTCTGCTAATTGAAGCCACCTCTAATCAGGTTGATCAGTTTGGTGGTTATACGGGAATGACTCCCGCTGACTTCTACCAATATGTTATTGAACAAGCTGAAAATGTTGGTTTTCCTATCGAAAAGCTTATTCTTGGTGGCGACCATTTAGGGCCTAATCGTTGGCAACATCTTAACGCTGAAGAAGCGATGACGAATGCAGATGTGTTGATTGCACATTATGTTGCCGCTGGTTTCAAAAAAATCCACCTTGATTGCAGTATGTCTTGTGCTGACGATCCTATTCCTTTAACTGATGAAATTGTAGCATCTCGTGCAGCACGCCTTGCTGTGATTGCAGAAAATACAGCAAAAGAGATTTTTGGCTCTAGTGATATTGTTTATGTTGTTGGTACAGAAGTACCTGTTCCGGGTGGTGCTGCTGAAGAACTTGATACTGTTGAAATTACTTCACCTGATGCTGCGCGTAAAACTTTAGAATGCCATCGCCAAGCTTTTCAACATGCTGGTGTGGGGGATTGTTGGGAACGTGTTATTGGTTTGGTAGTTCAACCAGGGGTCGAATTTGATCATACGGGTATCATTGACTACCAATCAGAAGAAGCACAAGCATTAAGCCAAGTCGTAAACGATTATTCTCATCTTGTTTTTGAAGCACACTCAACGGACTATCAAACCAAAGAAGCTTATAAACAATTAGTGCACGATCACTTCGCTATTTTAAAAGTTGGGCCTGCACTAACGTTTGCTATGCGTGAAGGTTTATACGCACTTTGTGCCATTGAAGAGACTTTATTTCCGCAAGAACAGTGCTCTAAATTGCGTGAGAAAATGGAACAACTGATGTGCCGTGAGCCTGGATTTTGGCAAAAATATTATCACGGTGATGAGCGTCAACAATCCTTTGCCCGAGTGTATAGTTTTAGTGACCGTATTCGCTATTACTGGCCTGATGCTGAAATTAATGCCGCTATCGACACGCTAATGGATAACTTATCCGTTAAACCAATTCCACTGCCATTACTGAGTCAATATCTGCCTTATCAATTTACCCAATTTAGAGAAGGCATGATTGACGGATCCCCTAGATCTTTTGTTATTGCGAAAATTCGTGATGTGTTATCGGTGTATGCCGATGCGTGCTATGTCCATTAATTGAGGGAAACCATGGAATATTTAAGCTATCAGACCGCTAAATTAGAGCAACTGAATGCATTTTGGACTGCAAAAGAAATTGAGCAACAACCCGAATGCTGGAAGAAAACATGGCAATCAGTAAAAGAGAAACGTGCTGATATTGAAGTCTTTTTAGATAAAGCGCTCGCTGTACCTCATGCGCGAATTATTTTAACAGGCGCAGGTACGTCGGCATTTGCTGGAAAAGCATTAGCTCCTATTTTAAGTGGTCATACAAAACGTCGAGTAGATGCGATTGCAACAACCGATTTAGTGGCTGATCCACAAGAATATTTAGCAGAAGACATCCCAACGTTATTAATCTCTTTTGCACGCTCAGGGAATAGCCCTGAAAGTGTGGCGGCGTTAGATATTGCGACTGAATGTCTATCTCAATGTTATCACTTAGTGCTGACATGTAATGCAAATGGCAAGCTTTATCAGTATTGCCAAAATAACAGTAGTGCATTCGCATTGTTGATGCCTGAAGAATCCAATGACCGTTCTTTAGCAATGACCTCTAGTTTTTCATCCATGATGATGGCTGCGGTGACTATTTTTTTAGGGGATAACGTCTTTAGTGATTCTATCGCACCTTTTTTTAGCCACTATAAAGCGCAGTTTAATAAAGCAAATCAAATTATTCGAGATAAATACGCAGGTAAGTTTAAACGGGTTATTTATCTAGGAAGCGGTGGATTGCAAGGTTTAGCACAAGAAGCTGCGTTGAAAATGTTAGAGCTTACAGCGGGTAAAGTGGTTGCGAGCTTTGATACTCCATTAGGTTTTCGACATGGGCCTAAGTCTATCGTAAATAAAGAAACTTTAGTGGTGATGTTTTTCTCTAATGATCCTTACACACGTCAATATGAGACTGACTTATTACGAGAGGTTATTCACGATAATGCATCAGGCAAGGTGATCGCGATCACCGCACTAAATGATAAAGCTTTTTCGCCTGAGAGTTTTGTTTATATTCCTGCGTTAGAGAACTGTTCTGATGTGGCGCTATTGTTCCCTTACTTGATGTTGGCGCAATCATTCGCATTTCACAGTTCCATTGCACTAGGGAATACGCCTGATAACCCGTCTCCAACAGGAGAAATCAATCGCGTTGTACAAGGCGTCACTATTTATCCGTTCTCATACAAAAAAGACGACACACAGTCTGCTTTAAATTAATAAAATATAATAAGAGAGCTAATCATGAACACACCGAATATTGTCTGGACCCGCATTGATGAACGTTTACTCCATGGTCAAATCCGCATTACCTGGGGAAAACATACAGAAGCAAACCTGATTTTAGTGGCTAATGATGACGCAGCAGAAGGCCCTAACGCCGCATTCATGCAAGCTGGAATGAAAGCATCAGCAGGCGGTGAATATGCTGTTCGCTTCTTCTCTATTCAAAAAACCATTGATGTTATTAGCAAAGCATCACCTCGTCAGAAAATTTTTGTGTTGTGTAATAACCCGAGAGATGTTGCCCGTTTAGTGGAAGGTGGCGTGCCCATTACCCATTGTAATGTTGGCAATATGCATTTTCATGAAGGGAAACGCCAAATTGCAAAAACAGTATCTGTTGATGAAACCGATATTGATGCGTTTAAACGCCTTGTTGCAAATGGAGTAACTTGCACAATTCAAAACACCCCCGATCAGACACCTGTTGATGTGTTAACACTCGCATCAGCTTGATAAATTTCTGAGCAAAAAAACCTGCATTAGCAGGTTTGAGGATTATTTATGATTTTTGAAGCTTCTTTAGTGGCTTTATGGGCCTTCTTTTGCGGTATAGATAAGTATGACGTTGCATTAAATATCCATCGCCCATTAATTACAGGGCCTGTTGTCGGCCTGATTATGGGTGATATGCAGGTTGGATTGATTGCGGGTGCAACATTAGAACTTGCTTGGTTAGGGCTTGTTCCTAACGCCGGGGCTCAGCCACCAGATGTAACATTAGGCACCATTGCTGCTGTTGCTTTTGCGGTAATGACAAATCAATCACCTGAAGTTGCTATGGGTATTGGTATGCCAATTGCCGTGTTAATGCAAATGTTGGTGATCGGCTTCTTTGCAATGACTGCTTTTACTATGGGAAAAGCTGATAGATATGCAGAAAGAGCCGATGCCGCTGGTGTGTCACGGCTATTGATTATCACGATTATAGTACGTTCATTACTCTATGCCTTGGTTGCCTTTGTAACGGTCTATTTCGGAGAGCATGCGGCTCAGTGGATTGATGATAATACCCCGAAAGTGTTGCTTGAAGGTCTAGGTATTGGCGCGAAGATGGTTCCGGCCATTGGTTTCGCAATGTTGTTAAAAATCATGTGGTCAAAAGAAGTTGCAGGTGTGTTCTTCATTGGTTTTGTTATGACAACCTATTTAAAACTCCCAATTATGGCTGTCGCTATTTTAGGCGCATCAGCCGCTGCACTCTACTTCTTCTTTAGTGGTAACAACAAAAATACAAGTCAGCAGAATGAGGATTTCGAAGATGGTATCTGATAACAGCACCGTATTGAAAACGCAGGATAAACCAGAAACGGGTTCTTTGATTGATGGCATTGATGAGTATCAAGATACCACGGTCAGAAAAGTTATCACTAAAGGTGATCTTTGGAAGTGTGCGTTCCGAGGGTTATTTATGGAAGGTAACTTTAACTTTGAACGTATGCAAGGTGGCGGATTTGCCTTCTCAATTATTCCTGCATTAAAGAAAATTCATGGGAATAATAAACGCGATTATGCAACATCATTAAAAAACCATCTGCAATTTTTTAATGCTAGCCCTAAGCTGTTTACCTTTTTGCTAGGTACAGCCGTTGCTATGGAAGAAAACAAAGAAAAACCATCAACAGTTAACGTGATGAAAGTTGCCGGAATGGGGCCAACAGGGGGTATTGGTGACGCTATTGACCATATGACCTTAATGCCACTGACATTAGCATTGGGCGCATCCATTGCAATGGAAGGTTCTATTGCTGGGCCTTTTGTTTTCTTCTTTTTATATCAAATCGTGCACTTTCTAGTGTATTTCGGGCTGATGTTTATGGGGTATCGCGCGGGAACCGCTGCGATGGTCAATATGAGCGATGCCACTGAAAAACTGGCTAAAGCCGCCAATATTATGGGGATCTTTGTCATCGGGGCGCTCTCCGCGACCTTTATCAAGGTGCAAACCACTGCCTCGTTAGAGCTAGGAGGAAAGGTGGTCGAATTGCAAAGTGCGCTCTTTGACAAAATCATGCCGAATTTACTGCCTTTGTGCTTAGTTTTTCTGATGTACAAAATGGTAAAAAGCACCGGTTTTTGGGGTAAGCCTCCGGTATTGATTTTCTCAACTCTTGCATTTGGCGTTGTCGGCCACGTATTAGGATTCTTATAACAGAAAGCCTTTACCACCGTCGTTATTGTCAATCGAAATACATTATTAACTTGCTATAAACGGGCAGGAGAGTCTTCTGCTGCCCGCAAGGAGTCACTCATGATAGGTCTTATTGTTTCAGGACATCTTAATTTTGCTTCTGGTATGGCATCAGCCGTAAAAGCGATTGCCGGCGAGCAAGAAGATATCGCATTTATCGATTTTGTTGAGTCAATTTCTCCTGATGAACTTGAAGAAAAAATGCGTGAAGCGATTAACTCAATGTCATGTCAGCAATATCTGTTCTTAACAGATTTACCCGGTGGAACCCCTTGTAATCGAGCAATGGCCATTATGATGCAAAATCCTGCTGTTGAAGTATTAGCGGGGGTGAATCTACCAATGATTGTTAATGCGGCTTTTGAACGAGAAGGGTGTTCAACGTCAGAGTTAGTACAAACGTTACGCGAAATAGGTCAAGAGAGCATTCAAGATATTCGTGAGCAATTGGCACAAATAAACAGCAATGATGCTGATGAAGAAGACGGCTTATGAGTCAGCGATATGCCATTTTGGCAGATAGAACGTTTACACCTGAAGGAATTCGTTATCTCTGTTATGTCTGTGTTAAGGGCGATGTCATTGAATCGATAACCCCGCAAGCACCAACAGATTGCCCTATTGTTCGCTTAAAAGGGAAATCATTATTACCCGGTTTTGTGGATATCCATATCCATGGTCGTGAAGGTGCGGATGTTATGGATGCAACTGAACAAGGGTTGCAAATCATTGCTGATGCTTTAGTGAAAACAGGCGTTGTTGCGTGGGTGGGTACGACGGTTACTGCGCCTATGGATGATATTCGCCTCGCATTATCACAGGTACGTGAGTTCTTATCAAAGCCACAAACATCCGGGGCGTTATTGCTTGGGAGCTTTTTAGAAGGGCCTTATTTTACCGAGCGCCATCGAGGCTCTCATCCGGTGAAATATCTAAAAGCACCGACAATATCAGAGTTAGAAACATTGCTTGAAAGTGCAGGTGACACATTATTGCGTGTCGCTGTTGCGCCAGAAGCACAAGGCTCAATGGAGGCGATTGATTGGTTGGTCAATCGAGGTATTAAGCCAAGTGTGGCGCATACAGCGGCAACTTACGAGCAAACTTCAGATGCGTTTTTGCATGGTGCTGATTGTGGTGTGCATTTGTATAACGGGATGACGGGACTTCATCACCGTGAGCCGGGATGTTGTGGTGCGGTGTTATATCACAATGTATTGGCGGAGTTGATTGCTGATGGCATTCATGTTCATCCAGTGATGATGCAATTAGCGTATCGCATGAAAGGCTACCAACAACTTGCATTAATTACAGATTGTATGCGTGCAGGTGGGTTGCCTGATGGTGATTATACGCTGGGTGCGCAAACAGTGAGTGTTACTCAAGGTCAGGCAAAAACAGCAGATGGCTCTTTGGCTGGGAGTACCTGTAGCTTAGATAGTGCATTGCGAAATATGGTGCAACTTGCGCATGTACCCGAATGGGAAGCTGTACAAATGGCGACTGCAATCCCAGCGGAGTATCTCGGTATCGGCGACAAATTGGGTTATATCAAAGCAGGGCGACATGCCAGCTTTGCTGTGGTGGATGAATGTTTTCATCTCACCGATACATTCATCAGAGGAAATCGTATTTACTCTGTATCCGGGGAAAATGTATAGCTCTTTAGTTATGCACCCATCAGTAAAAATGAGGTATTTATAATGGAAATTCGTCAGCCAATTCATAGTGAACATGCTAAAAGGCTTGATACAGAAGGGCTTCGTAAGGAGTTCCTGATAGAGAACCTATTCTGTGAAGGGGAAATGAATCTCACTTATAGCCATATAGATCGTATTATTGTTGGCGGTATTGTTCCTACAACACAGCCTTTAGCGTTAATGGCGGGTAAGGCATTAGGCGTTGATTTCTTTTTAGAAAGACGTGAGTTAGGTGCCATTAATATTGGTGGCGCTGGAAAAGTGGTCGTTGATGGTGAAGTGTTTGATATTGGTCCTCGTGAAGCCATTTATATTGGAATGGGTGCGAAAAGTGTTGAATTTATGAGTGACAATGTGGAAACACCAGCACGTTTTTATATGAACTGTGCACCCGCTCATCATACTTATCCAACGCGCAAAATAACGCAACAGCAAGCGTCACCAGAAAAAATTGGTAATGCAGAAAACTGTAACGTTCGTACTATTTATAAATTCTTACACCCTTCAGTTCTGCCAACGTGTCAATTATCTATGGGAATGACGGTTCTTGAACCGGGTAGCTTATGGAATACCATGCCTTGCCATACTCATGAGCGTCGTATGGAAGTGTATCTCTATTTTGATATGAAAGATGACAACGTGGTATTCCATTATATGGGAGAACCAACAGAAACTCGTCATTTGATTGTTCGCAATGAACAAGCAGTCATAAGTCCGAGTTGGTCAATTCACTCAGGTGTGGGCTCGGCATCTTATACCTTTATTTGGGGAATGGTCGGTGAAAATCAGGTCTTCCACGATATGGATCATGTGGCAATGAAAGATCTGAAATAACCACGAATAGTCACATTTTCTTCTTACCCTACTTATAAAAAAGGTGTGGCAATAAAGCCACACCTGAGAGGTTACTGCTATGAATTTATTTGATTTAAATGGCAAGATTGCCATTGTTACAGGTTGTAATACTGGTTTAGGTCAAGGTATGGCTATTGGTTTAGCCAAAGCAGGTGCAGATATTGTGGGGGTGGGGATTCAAGATGCACCTGAAACTCGTCAGCAAGTTGAAGCATTGGGTCGTCGTTTTCATTACATTACACAAAATTTAATGAAACAAGATGGGTTACAAGCGCTGGTGGATGAAGCTGTTTCTGTCATGGGGCGTATTGATATTTTGGTGAATAATGCAGGAATTATTCGTCGAGAAGATCTTTTAGAATTTAGTGAAAAAGATTGGGACGATGTGATTGATATTAATCAGAAAACTTTATTCTTTTTATCTCAAAAAGTGGCTCGGCAATTTGTGAAACAAGGTGAAGGTGGAAAGATAATTAATATTGCTTCTATGCTCTCTTATCAAGGCGGTATTCGAGTTCCTTCCTATACAGCAAGTAAATCTGCAGTCATGGGATTAACTCGTGCACTGGCTACTGAATTATCTCAATACAATATTAATGTCAATGCAATTGCTCCGGGTTATATGGCAACGGATAATACTGCCGCTCTACGTGCTGATGATGCACGTAATGCGGCTATTTTAGAACGAATACCGTTAGGGCGTTGGGGAGTTCCCGAAGATGTTGCAGGTCCTGCTATTTTCTTAGCGTCTAAAGCCAGTGATTATGTTAATGGATACACCATTGCGGTCGATGGTGGTTGGCTGGCTCGTTAACTTTATGGAGAAATAGGATGGAACACGCTAATACAGAGGCTTTGCAAAGAGAGTTTGTATTACAAAATATGAAACGAGTTTATCGTTATCAATCGGCTAATCAAGTTCGCAGTGTTCGTCGCCGTAGCGGTAAAACCCGTTTTATTAAAGATACAGATTGGGAGCGCGGTGTTTTATGGAGTTGTGTAAGTGCAGCATGGCAAGCAACGCAAGATGAAGAGTATCTTAATGGTGTGCTGAATTACACTTTACATACTGGGTTTAGAACAGGCCCCAACGCGCGTTTTGCAGATGATCATGTTTGTGCACAAGCTTATCTGGCTATTAGCCCGCTTTTTGAGCAGGCTGAGGTAATTGAACCAATAATAAAAGCATTCGATATTATGCTCAATGAGCCGAAACTGGGTCGCGAAGACTGGTGGTGGTGTGATGCACTCTTTATGGCGCCGCCAGGCTTTGCTGCATTAGCTGAAATTACTAATGAGCGACGCTATTTAGATTATATGCACACAGCTTATTGGGATGCTATTGACCATTTACGTGATCCTGAAACTGGGCTTATTTTCCGTGATCATCGCTATATTCCTGATGGTCAAAGTAATGAATTACGTGAAGCTAACGGTGCAAAAGTATTTTGGAGCCGTGGCATCGGTTGGGTTTTAGCATCGATACCTCGTATTCTTCAATATATGCCTGATGATTATCATGGTCGTGAGCGTTATATTGCACTGTTTAAAGAATTAGCGACATCCATCCTGGATTATCAACATGAAGATGGTTTTTGGCGAACAAGCTTGTTAGATCCTGATAATTTTCCTGCACCAGAAAGTTCAGCAACAGCGCTATTTTGTTATGGACTTGCATGGGGAATTAATCAGGGAGTATTAGAGAAAGAAATCTATTTTCCTGCTTTAAATAAGGCATGGTCAGCATTGCAAACCTGTATTCATGACAATGGCATGATAGGTTGGGTTCAACTTCCAGCATTTAACCCTCGTGAAGTGAAGTTTGAACATAATATGGATTATGGTGCTGGTGCTTATTTATTAGCTGGAAGTGAAGTTTTAAACCTTTTGTAAAATTGCTAGATCTTTGATATTGACACTTTGTTATTTTTTTGCTTTTTACATGCCTTCCGTGCAATATTTTCTTACCTAGGATCCGACCCAAAATAGGGTCGGTTTTTTTATATTTAATCATAACCACCCGTAAAACGGGTGGTTTGCTCTTGCCCTATAAGGGCTTGTTACCGACTGCGCCTAAATGACGCTA
>NZ_JAEHOQ010000035.1 GCF_016239305.1 Proteus vulgaris
ATTTCAATTTTTTTTCTGTTCGTTCTCTTTTTGAACTTTACGTCTATTTTTGATACTAAAAACACCTTTTGCGTATAAAAAATATACGCATTATCTTTTTATTGTCTATTCGGTATATTCTATCAATCATGCTTTATTGCTCTACTTCTACTTTTATTATCGTATTCTCGATATTCATAGTAAGGAATAGTCAGGATCATTCTCTCGTCAACTTCCCTCATCCACTGCTATGCTTTTCTTATTTACAAAGTAAAATCAAGTACGAGGTAAAATTATGAGGAAGTCAGCAATTCGGAACTACTTAAATCTTTCACCTTCTATTGGTAAAGATGTTTTTATCGATGAGACCGCAACAGTTATTGGCGATGTACGCATTAGTAAAGATGTCAGTATCTGGCCGATGGTAGTTATTCGAGGTGATGTGAATTACATAAGTATTGGAGAAAGATCAAACATTCAAGATGGTTCCGTTCTTCATGTCACTCATATTTCTCACAATGATCCTGAAGGTTTTCCTCTTATTATTGGTGATAATGTTACTGTTGGACATAAAGCAATGTTACACGGATGTACAATAGGTAATCGTGTGTTAGTTGGGATGGGGTCTATTTTACTTGATGGTGCAATTATTGAAGACGATGTCATGATTGGTGCTGGCAGTTTAGTTCCGCCAGGGAAACGACTTGAGAGTGGTTTTCTTTACTTAGGAAGCCCTGTTAAAAAGATCCGCCCACTCTCATCAGAAGAGATAGAGCACTTTATCTATTCTGCTAATAATTATGTTGGATGGAAAAATAATTATTTAGATACTCATCAATCAACCATTGATAAAGAATAAATAGGATGAAGAGTTGATAACTCATATTCAGTGACCAGCTCTTCAAATTCTTCTTCAATGTCCCAACGATTTTGTTTAAATAATAAAATTCCATCTCCAACACCAAAACGCTCAACAAGCTCTTGCTCAGTAATTTGACAATTAAAAAGCATTCCATTGATCATAACAGGAAAAAGAATACTATTACTCTCAGCTAGCCATGTTTCACGGTCTGGAAATTGAATAGACTGGTTCATTGATTTAATTTTTCTCTTAATACAGCTAAAACAGGATTAATATCTGGTACACGCTCATACCATAGTTCAAATGCATAGGCTGCTTGCCCTACAAGCATACCTAATCCATCAGATAAACGTGTACTTCCATGTTTTAATGCGTTGTATAAAAATGATGTCATTCCTGCTTGATAATAAAGATCATAGCAAGCTGTTTCAAAACCATATACATCATTAGGGATAGGAGGTAAATCATTAATCATACTAGATGCAGATGCATTTATGATTAAATCATAATGTCTATCAGCAACATCTTCAGGTGCTATCGCTCTAATTGTGCCAAATTGACCAAATTCTTTTACCAGTTGCTCAGCTTTGGCAAATGTACGATTGGTCAAAGTAATATCACAATCATAATCAAGTAATGGGAGCAATATTCCTCTCGTTGCACCACCAGCGCCAATCACCAAAACAGATCCAACTTTGCCAGGTACAATAAAATCAAGTCTGGCTAAATCCAAAATAAGCCCTTGTCCATCGGTATTATCACCAAGAAGAGTACCATCATCCAGTTTAACAATAGAGTTAACTGCACCACATCCCTTTGCTCTATTTGTCAATTTATCAACAAAACGAAAGGCATCTTCTTTAAAAGGGACGGTAACATTAGCGCCTCGTCCCCCATTCGTAAAAAACTGAGACGCTGTTTTATCAAATTCATTCAAAGGAACAAGTAAACGCCCATAGCCATACTCTATTCCAGTTTGTTTTGAAAAAAACTGATGAATGAAAGGTGATTGGCTATGTTCGACAGGATTTCCCATCACTAAATATTTTTCCATTAAAATCAACCTTGTCGATATAGTTCACCTGTTAATGCATCTCGAATTTCAGAAGGATTTTGTCTACCGCCAACATCTCCTTCAACAATAGGAATGATATCCTGAAATTGTTTTCTTACTTCTGCAACCGTACGACATGGTGGCAATCCACTTAAGTTAGCGCTAGTCGAAACTAAAGGTTTTCCGTAAGCTAAACATAGCTCTTTAACAATTTCATGGTCTGTCACTCTCACAGCCAAAGAGGCAAATTTTCCAGTTAACCACTTTGGTGTTGTCGACTTGGCTGGAATAACCCATGTAACAGGCCCTGGCCAAGATGCAAACATTCTGTCTCGTTGAGTATGTGTTAATGCACTATCATCAATGTAAGGTTTTAGTTGCTCATAATTGTCAGCAATTAAAATTAATCCTTTTTCAATTGAACGTTGTTTTAATGCTAATAAGTCCATAACCGCGTGTTCACTATCAGGATCACAACCGACCCCGAATACAGCTTCTGTTGGATATGCGATAACTTTATTATTTTGTAATGCTTCTATAATAGCGTTGTTTACAGGTGATGCTTCATTATTCATGTTCTTCTCTTTTTGTTTGCAGCTTCCCACATAATTTGCTGGCGCACACTAATCTTACTCCTTGAGAAGACCTTTTTTCCATCAATAATAGATAATGACAATACTCACATTCACCATTAACAGGTTTATTATTTAACACAAATTGACATTCTGGATATTGGTTACAAGCATAAAATGTTTTACCAAACCGAGACTTACGTTGTAACAGTTTTCCCTTTTCACATTGAGGGCAAGGAATAATAGTTTCATCTGGTTTATCAATTTGTTCTATGTGTTCACATTCTGGGTAATTACTGCAACCAATAAACATCCCAAATTTACCCTGACGCAACACTAAATCAGCGCCACAACATTGACAAGGTTGCCCTTCTAGTACTTTTATAATTTGACCATCACCTTGCGGTTTTAATGTTTTTATATAGTGGCATTCAGGATAAGCAGAACATCCTAAAAAAGGACCATGACCACCATTTTTCATGACCAATTCACTACCACATTCAGGGCATTTTTCCTGTTTAGGTTGCTGTGTAAACGGCATATTTTTTTCCATTGTTTTACCTCATACACTTATTCCAATCGAGTATAGCCACCAGCCACAATAGCGACTTTTTCTATAAGCTCAAGTTCTAATAAAAGAGGAGCTAATTCAGATGTTGATAATCCACTATCATGAGCAATAATATCAATGGGTACTATTTCATTAAAACGTAGGAAAGGTAATATCATATCAATTGCTTGTTGTTGATTTGATGTCAGTGGTTCTCTTTGAATATCCTTTTTTTTATTATCAGGGATCTGTATAAACTTTTCAGCTATCGCCTCTTGTGGGGGGGCATAATCGCAAGTAAGCCACTGTAAAGAGCTATTTAAATATTCTAAAATATCATCTGGTGAAGATGCTAAATTTGCACCTTGCTTAATAAGTTGATGATTCCCTTCAAAATGAATATCACCTAATAGCCCTGGTAAAACAAATAATTCCTTACCTTGTTGCAATGCATAGTTAGCTGTAATCAAAGAACCACTTTTAATCCCTGCTTCAATAATGAGCAATGTAGCACTTAACCCACTAATAATTCGATTGCGCTGAGGAAAATGGCGTGCTAAAGGCGGAGTCATTGGTAAATGTTCAGAAATTAGAAGGCCAGACTCTTTTATTTGTGTTGCAAGGGTGCGATGGAATGAGGGATAAATATGCTCTAAACCACTTCCAAGTACGGCAATAGTGACACCATTATTCTTTAATGCACTTCGATGCCCTATTCCATCAATACCTTGAGCTAACCCACTCGTAATAGTGAATTCTTTCTTTACTAATTCTTGTGCAAAGTAAGTCGCCCATTTATTGCCGTATGCTGTTGCATTTCGACTACCTATTAATGCAATTTGTGTGCTTATTAAATGTTTTCGATTTCCTGCAACAAAAAGCAAAAGTGGTGGTGATGATATTTGCTTTAATAAAGGCGGGTAATCTGAATCTGTAATCGTTAATAATGATGATTCATTTTTATCTAACCACTTTAATGTATTGTTGACAGCATCTGCATGAAGTCTTAAAAATTGATGACTTTGCTGTTCTGACAAGCCACAACATTTTAATTGTCTATAATTTAGTTGTGTGACAGATTGTAAATACTTTACAATTTGAATTGCTTTATTAGTCGGTAATCTTGAAACAGCATTAAGCCTTATCCATATTTCTCTGACATCCATGCATTATCCTAATGTTGTTTTTAGCAAACAGGATGAGTGCTAAACACACCAAATACTGTCAATCTAGATAATAAATGTCTAGAATAGACGTTAAATCCTATTCACATTTTAGAAACAGTCCGAATAAATTATGGCAGTGTTACACGTATTACATTATCCAGACGAGCGCCTTCGCACGATTGCAAAGCCAGTCGAAAAAGTTGATGCCGAAATTCAAAGAATCATCGATGATATGTTTGAAACGATGTATTTAGAAGAAGGTATTGGCTTAGCCGCGACACAAGTGGATATCCACCAGCGCATTATCGTCATTGATGTCTCTGAAACAAGAGACCAAAGACTGGTATTAATAAACCCTGAACTTCTTGATGCCGAAGGTGATACCGGTATAGAAGAAGGCTGTTTATCTATCCCAGAACAACGCGCTTTTATTCCTCGTGCTGAACACGTAAAAGTAAAAGCCCTTGATTACAATGGCCAGCCTTTTGAGTTAGAAGCTGATGACTTGTTAGCTATCTGTATTCAACATGAAATGGATCATTTAGTTGGTAAACTATTTGTAGATTATTTATCTCCATTAAAACGCCAACGTATCCGTCAAAAAGTTGAGAAACTCGATAAGTTAGATAAAAAAAGAGCTAAAGCAGGACAGTAACAGTTAAATTGAAACAGGAAGAAAACGTGTCTGATTCATTACGTATTATTTTTGCGGGAACACCCGATTTTGCGGCTCGACATTTAGCTGCATTATTATCAACTCAACATCGTGTGGTGGGAGTAATGACTCCTCCAGATAAACCCGCAGGAAGAGGTAAGAAACTGACTATTAGTCCAGTTAAAGAACTGGCGTTAACTCATGATATTCCTGTTTATCAACCTGCTTCTTTAAAACCAGAAGAGAGCCATGAATGGATTGTAAAACAACAAGCTGACATTATGATTGTTGTGGCTTATGGCATGATCTTACCTAAAGCCGTTCTTGAAATCCCTCGTTTAGGTTGTCTAAATGTACATGGTTCACTCCTTCCTAAATGGCGTGGCGCTGCACCGATTCAACGCTCTTTATGGGCGGGAGATAAAGAAACCGGTGTCACAATTATGCAAATGGATGTTGGTTTAGATACAGGTGATATGCTGTATAAAGCATCGTGCCCAATTACAAATGAAGACACCAGCGCGTCGCTTTATGAAAAACTAGCAGAACTCGGCCCCAAAGCTCTAACGACTACACTAGATCTGATTACATCAGGTAAAATCAAAGCCGAAAAACAAGATGATAGTTTAGCGAATTACGCCCAAAAATTATCTAAAGAAGAAGCAAAAATTGATTGGTCATTATCGGCAGAGCAAATTGAGCGCTGTATAAGAGCCTTCAATCCATGGCCAATGAGCTTTTTCATGCTAGACGAGCAACCTGTAAAAGTATGGAAAGCACATGTTATTGCACATGATACAAATCAACCTGTAGGAACTTTATTAAAAGCAGATAAAACAGGTATTTATATTGCGACAGGCAACGGCATTCTAAATATCACTGAATTACAGCCTTCAGGTAAAAAACCTATGGCTTCTGCTGATTTCCTAAACTCCAAGCGAGATTGGTTCACTCCTGGGAAAATCATTTAATAATAATTCTAAACCCTGATACTTGTCCTTATCAGGGTTTTCCTTTTTTCACGCCAATGTAACACTTCTCTGGCGCTCAATATTAAACGTTAACTCATTATGAAAACGTCATACAACTTACGTAGCATTGCAGCAAAAGCAATCAATCAGGTATTAGATCAAGGCTTATCTCTAAGCACTGTCATACCAGAACTTCAAAAAAATATTTCAGATAAAGATAAAGCTTTATTACAAGAAATTTGCTTTGGTGTATTACGCACATTGCCACAATTAGAATGGATTATTCAGCAACTCATGGATAAACCATTAAAAGGGAAACAACGCATTTTACACTACCTCATTATGGTGGGTTTATATCAGCTTCTTTATACGCGTATTCCTGCCCATGCAGCTCTAGCAGAAACAGTAAATGGTGCTGTTGCACTAAAAAAACCACAGTTAAAAGGATTAATTAACGGTGTGTTACGTCAGTTTCAACGTCAACAAGATATCCTAAATGAACGCTTTCAAAATAGTGAAAGTCGTTTTCTTCATCCATCATGGTTACTTGCCCGTATCAAGCAAGCTTACCCTGAACAATGGATGAGCATTGTTGAAGGTAATAACCAAAAACCACCTATGTGGTTACGTGTTAATCAACGACACCATTCACGAGAAGAGTATTTAGCATTACTTGCAGATAATGAGATTTCAGCCATTGCTGATGATAACCATCCTTTTGCTATTCGTTTAGAAAATCCATGTAATGTTAACCTTCTTCCCGGATTTGCAGATGGTTGGGTAACAATTCAAGATCGCTCAGCGCAACGTTGCGCTGAATTATTAGCACCAGAAAATAAAGAACAAATTCTTGATTTATGTGCAGCACCAGGCGGCAAAACAACACATATTTTAGAAATAGCACCTCAGGCTCAAGTTTTAGCCGTAGATATTGATGAACAACGTTTGAAACGAGTACAAGAAAATCTTACTCGTTTAAAACTTAATGCTATCGTCAAAAGTGGTGATGGCCGTTATCCAGAACAATGGTGCGCAGGTATGCAATTTGATCGTATTTTACTTGATGCACCATGTTCGGCAACCGGTGTTATTCGCCGTCACCCTGATATCAAATGGCTTCGTCGTAATGACGATATTGAGCAATTAGCTCAAATTCAAAAAGAGATCCTTCATGCTATTTGGCCATACTTAAAATCTGGTGGCACACTAGTTTATGCTACATGTTCTATTCTTCCAGAAGAGAACATGCAACAAATTGAAGCATTTTTGACATCAACTAAAGACGCACAATGCCATTATCAATATCAATGCTTACCTGAAGAAGAAGGTGGCGATGGTTTCTTTTATGCATTGATCAGAAAAATATGATCCTGTGATAAAAGATGATATCGGATCTAAAAGACGCTACTATTTCAACGCAAGATCATCAAGATCTTGCGTTTCTTTTCTATTTGTTAATCGAATACTCTGAGAAATTACGATGAAAATTATTATCTTAGGCGCTGGTCAAGTCGGTGGTACTCTCGCTGAAAATCTTGTCGGGGAGAATAATGATATTACTGTCGTGGATACTAATGCAGATCGTTTACGCCAACTTCAAGATAAATTCGATTTACGAGTAGTCAATGGGCATGGCTCTCACCCAAGGATCTTAAGAGAAGCCGGTGCTGAAGATGCTGATATGTTGGTTGCTGTTACCAATTCTGACGAAACCAACATGATAGCGTGCCAAGTTGCCTATACCTTATTTAACACACCAAATAAAGTTGCACGTATACGTGCTTCAGAATTTGTTCGAGAAGCAGATAAATTATTTTTACCTGAAGCGATCCCCATTGATTATTTAATATCACCAGAGCATTTAGTAATTGATTATATTTATAAACTTATTCAATATCCTGGTGCATTACAAGTTGTTAATTTTTCAGAAGGCCAAGTCAGTATCGTTGCAGTAAAAGCCTATTATGGTGGATCTCTTGTTGGTAATGCTTTATCAACTTTACGAGATCATATGCCACATATTGATACTCGTGTTGCTGCAATTTTTCGTCAAGATAGGCCTATTCGTCCTCAAGGCTCCACTATCATAGAAGCTGGAGATGAGGTCTTTTTTGTTGTCGCATCTCAGCATATTCGCGCTGTAATGAGTGAATTACAACGATTAGAAAAACCATATAAACGCATTATGATTGTAGGTGGCGGTAATGTGGGGGCTGGTTTAGCAGCAAGATTGGAAAAAGATTATAGCGTTAAACTTATTGAACATAATCAACAGCGTGCAACAGAATTAGCTGAACTTCTTCATGACACTATTGTTTTTTATGGCGATGCATCAGACCAAGAGCTTCTTGCAGAAGAACATATAGAACAAATCGATGTCTTTATCGCGCTAACTAATGATGATGAAGCTAACATTATGTCTGCTATGTTAGCAAAAAGAATGGGGGCAAAAAAAGCAATGGTCCTCATTCAGCGCAGTGCTTATGTTGATTTAGTTCAAGGTGGCGTTATTGATATTGCAATTTCACCACAGCAAGCAACTATTTCTGCACTTTTAGGCCATGTTCGCAAAGCGGATATCGTCAGTGTTTCATCATTACGTCGCGGTGTTGCTGAAGCAATTGAGGCGGTGGCTCATGGTGATGAAAATACATCAAAAGTCGTTGGTCGTCGTATACAAGATATCAAACTACCACCAGGTACTATTATTGGGGCAATTGTTAGAAATGAAGATGTCATTATTGCAAATGCAAGCCACTCTATAGAACAGGGCGATCATGTGATTATGTTTATCACAGATAAAAAATATGTCCCTGAAGTTGAAAAGCTTTTCCAACCTAGTCCATTTTTCTTATAACGATTACGTAGAAATAAGAATAATAGTGATTGTTACCTATAATGGTCTACTATTATCATATTAAATACTATATTTTTACATAATAAATCTATAATTAGATAACTAAGGGGTGGTTATGTCTTTTTTCAAAGAGTTTCGTGAATTCGCAATGAAAGGCAACGTTGTTGACATGGCTGTCGGTGTCATCATTGGTGCAGCTTTCGGTAAGATTGTTTCATCACTGGTTGCTGATATCATCATGCCACCACTAGGGCTATTAATTGGTGGTATTGATTTTAAACAGTTTAGCCTTGTATTAAGAGATGCAAGTGGTGATGTTCCAGCCGTTGTACTAAATTACGGTATGTTTATTCAAACTGTTTTTGACTTTGCTATTGTTGCATTCGCCATTTTCTGTGCGATTAAATTAATTAACAAAACACGCCGTCAAGCAGAAGAAGCTCCGAAAGCACCACCGGCCCCATCAGCTGAGGAAACTCTATTAACAGAGATCCGTGATTTATTAAAAAATCAGCAAAAATAAAAACTAAAAGGCCAGTGATAACAATTGAAAGAATCTTTTGTTATCACTGGCCTCCCAGTTACCTTTCTTGTTATGTTTCGCTTTTCTCATAAAACTACCTTTCCCTTTCTTATTTTTTTCTACACGTTGTCTAAATAAAGGATCGTGAACCAACGCAGCTAAAGCATTATCTTTAATAACACCTTTTTGGTGCTGATATTTGCTAGACATAAAAACCTCTTAAATTGTTAAAGAACATAAAATGTAATGCGATACAGATATTATTGCTTTGTGGCTCCAGATTCAAGTATTTCTAGAATTGAACAATAAGTACTCTCATGAGCACTACCACAACACGCATTACTCAACATCTTTAATGAATCGCGCATTCTCTCCATTTCTTTCAAACGAATTTCAACTTCAGCCAGTCTTGCATCAACAATATGCTTTGATTCAACACAAGTATGATGGGCAGGATCAACACGAATAGAAAGGAGTTCAGTAATAGCATCTAATGTAAAGCCCAGCTCTTTTGCATAACGAATAAAACGTAAACGTTGGAGATCTTGCTCTGTATATAGGCGATAACCACCTTCTGTGCGTCTATCATGATCCATCAATCCTTGTTTTTCATAAAACCGGATTGTATCTGTTGTTACATTCGCTAATTTTGCAACCTGCCCGATACGATACATAGATCATCCTCCATTGTTAATTATGAATAAGCATAGCAAATAACCAAAAGAATAGGATTGAAATATAGTGCGAAGCTTATATTACAAAATAGTAGTATGGTGAAACAGTAGAAAATAAATATGATGCAACACAAGAGAAGGTAAAGAGGAATGTAAAAATAAAATGTAAAAAGAGAAACCTTTATATCCTGTGAATAACATTTTCCATTAGATATAAAAAAACCGGATTAAAAAATCCGGTCTTTTTATTCGCTTCACTAAATAATAATTAAATTATTCAGCTGCTGCTTCTGTTTCAGAATCAGCACGGTCAACAAGCTCAATGTAAGCCATTGGAGCATTGTCACCAGCACGGAAGCCACACTTCAGAATACGAGTGTAACCACCTGCACGGCTCGCAAAACGCGGACCTAATACTGTAAACAGTTTTGCCACGACTTCGTTATCACGAGTACGGGCGAATGCCAGACGACGATTAGCTACGCTGTCGGTCTTGGCAAGAGTAATCAGCGGCTCAACGACGCGACGCAGTTCTTTCGCTTTAGGCAAAGTTGTCTTGATTATCTCATGACGAACTAAAGAACCTGCCATGTTACGAAACATAGCCTGACGATGGCTGCTGTTGCGGTTCAATTGACGACCACTCTTACGATGGCGCATGACCTTATCCTTCTCAGTAAAACCTTAACCTGTGATCTTATTCATCAGCGATACTTGCAGGTGGCCAATTCTCAAGGCGCATACCTAGAGATAGACCACGCGACGCCAGTACGTCTTTAATCTCAGTAAGAGATTTCTTACCAAGGTTAGGCGTCTTAAGTAATTCAACTTCAGTACGCTGTACCAGATCACCGATGTAGTGGATTGCTTCTGCCTTCAGACAGTTAGCAGAGCGGACAGTCAATTCAAGATCGTCTACTGGGCGCAGTAAGATAGGATCGAATTCTGGCTTCTCTTCTTTAACTTCAGGCTGACGAACATCACGTAAGTCAACAAAAGCTTCAAGCTGTTCAGCCAGGATAGTCGCTGCACGGCGAATCGATTCTTCTGGATCGATAGTACCGTTAGTTTCCATCTCGATTACCAGCTTATCCAAGTCGGTACGCTGTTCAACACGAGCTGCTTCCACATTATAAGCAATACGCTCAACTGGGCTATAGCACGCGTCAACTAAAAGGCGACCGATAGGGCGCTCATCTTCTTCCGAATGAATTCGGGCAGAAGCCGGCACATAACCACGACCACGCTGAACTTTGATACGCATGTTAATAGATGCGTTTTCGTCTGTAAGGTGGCAGATAACGTGCTGCGGCTTGACGATTTCGACATCACCGTCATGGATGATATCGGCTGCAATAACAGGGCCAATGCCAGATTTGCTCAAAGTAAGAATAACTTCATCTTTACCATGAACTTTTACCGCCAACCCCTTAAGGTTGAGCAGTATTTCTAGGATATCTTCCTGAACACCTTCTTTGGTGCTGTACTCATGCAGTACACCATCAATCTCAACCTCTGTTACCGCACAACCCGGCATAGACGAAAGCAGAATACGGCGCAGTGCGTTACCAAGAGTATGGCCGAAGCCTCGCTCTAATGGCTCAAGGGTCACCTTGGCGTGCGTCGAACTGACTTGCTCGATATCAACCAGGCGCGGTTTTAGAAACTCTGTCACAGAACCCTGCATTGTGTCCTCTCTTTGGTGCTAAGCCTTACTTGGAGTAAAGCTCGACGATCAGGTGCTCGTTAATGTCAGCAGACAAGTCAGTACGTTCAGGAATACGTTTGAACACACCTTCCATCTTAGCAGCATCAACTTCCAGCCATGTTGGCTTTTCACGCTGTTCAGCCAGCTCTAAAGCAGCCTTGATACGAGACTGTTTTTTCGATTTTTCACGAACGCTGACTACGTCATTCGGGGAAACCTGATAAGAAGCAATGTTAACCACGCGACCATTTACCATGATTGCTTTATGGCTAACCATCTGACGTGCTTCTGCGCGAGTTGCGCCAAAGCCCATACGATAAACAACGTTATCCAGACGACCTTCCAGCAGAGTCAGCAGGTTTTCACCTGTGTTGCCTTTCAGACGAGTTGCTTCTTTGTAGTAGTTACGGAATTGACGCTCTAGAACACCGTAAATACGACGTACTTTTTGTTTTTCACGTAACTGAACACCGTAATCAGAAAGACGCGGTTTACGTGCGCCGTGCTGACCTGGTGCTTGTTCCAGTTTACACTTGGTGTCAATCGCCCGAACGCCAGATTTTAGAAATAAATCTGTACCTTCACGGCGGCTCAGCTTGAGCTTAGGACCCAAATATCTTGCCATTTTCTTTCTCCAACTTTCCTAAAAACGAAAACGTTATTAAACGCGACGTTTTTTCGGTGGACGACAACCGTTATGAGGAATCGGAGTCACATCAGTAATATTAGTGATGCGGAAACCAGCCGCGTTTAATGCACGGATAGTTGACTCACGACCAGGACCAGGTCCTTTAACCATAACTTCCAAGTTCTTAATTCCGTACTCTTTAACAGCTTCAGCGCAACGTTCTGCTGCAACCTGAGCCGCGAACGGAGTAGATTTACGAGAACCACGGAAACCGGAACCACCGGCAGTAGCCCAACCCAATGCGTTACCTTGACGATCGGTAATAGTAACGATTGTGTTGTTGAAAGAAGCATGGATATGAGCCACACCGTCAGAGACTTGTTTTCTTACACGCTTACGTGCACGAATAGGTGCTTTTGCCATTGTTCAAATACCCCGATTATTTCTTGATCGGCTTACGCGGACCCTTACGGGTACGTGCGTTAGTCTTAGTACGCTGACCGCGAACTGGTAGACCACGACGATGACGTAAACCACGGTAAGTACCAAGATCCATCAGACGTTTGATGCTCAGGGTAACTTCACGACGCAGATCACCTTCTACAACGTATTTGGCAACTTCGTCACGCAGCTTGTCGATTTGCTCTTCAGACAGCTCACTGATCTTAACATTCTCAGCAATACCAGCAGCTACACAGATAGCCTGTGAGCGGGTCTTACCGATACCGTAAATCGAAGTTAATGCGATTACGGTATGTTTATGATCAGGAATGTTAATGCCTGCTATACGGGCCACTATGCACTCCTAAATTAGCAGTTATACAGTACTATTCTGAAAAGCCCGTTTTCAGGATACTCAAACAATACTGTATATATTATAAAAGATTGGGCTGGCTAATTTAGCCAGCTCAACCGAACTTTGCAAGAAAAAAATGCAATAAATTAGCCTTGACGCTGTTTATGCTTAGGCTCGACGCTGCAAATTACACGCACGTGACCGTGACGTCTAACAATTTTGCAGTTACGGCACATTTTCTTGACGGAAGCACGAACTTTCATTTTTACTCTCCGTAACTTCTAAAACAAATCACTTATCAGTAATTAACCTTTAAGATTTGCTTTTTTCAATGCAGACTCATACTGACTTGACATCAGGAGAGTTTGCACTTGAGCCATAAAATCCATGATGACCACAACCACGATTAAGAGGGAAGTACCACCAAAATAGAAAGGTACTTTCATTGCGTCACGCATGAACTCCGGGATGAGACAGATAAAGGTAATATACAAGGCACCAATTAAGGTTAAACGAGTCATTACTTTATCTATATATTTAGCCGTCTGCTCTCCCGGGCGAATTCCTGGTACAAATGCACCGGACTTCTTCAGGTTATCTGCCGTTTCTCTTGGGTTGAAAACCAACGCCGTATAGAAGAAACAGAAGAATATGATTGCAGCAGCGTATAGTAGCACATAAATAGGTTGACCAGGCTGTAGATTTAACGAAATCGTCGTCAGCCAACCCCATCCTGTACCATCGCCAAACCAAGAGGTTATTGTACCAGGAAACAGGATAATACTTGAAGCAAAAATTGCTGGTATAACACCCGCCATATTTACTTTAAGTGGTAGATGTGTACTTTGTGCCGCGTATATTCTACGCCCTTGTTGACGTTTTGCATAGTTAACAACGATACGACGTTGTCCTCTTTCTACAAAAACAACAAAGAAAGTAACCGCGAACACCAATACTGCAACCAACAATAACAGGAGGAAGTGCAGTTCGCCTTGCCGCGCCTGCTCGATGGTTTGACCAATGGCAGGTGGAAGACCTGCAACGATACCTGCAAAGATAATGATTGAGATACCGTTACCAATACCACGTTCAGTGATTTGCTCACCTAACCACATCAGGAACATTGTCCCAGTGACTAAGCTCACAACAGCCGTAATATAGAATGGTAGACCTGGATTAATCACCAGACCCTGCATTCCTGGCATATTCGGTAAGCCTGTTGCGATACCAATTGATTGGAATATCGCCAGCACCAAAGTACCATAACGGGTATATTGGCTGATCTTACGACGACCGGCCTCCCCTTCCTTCTTAATCTCTGCTAACCGAGGGTTAACCACTGATAAGAGTTGGATAATAATCGATGCCGAAATATAAGGCATGATACCCAGCGCAAAGATAGAAGCACGGCTAAGAGCACCACCAGAGAACATATTAAACATTTCAATGATGGTGCCTTTTTGCTGATCGAGCAATTTGGCAAGCACAGTGGCATCAATACCAGGGATAGGAATAAAAGAGCCAATCCTAAAGACAATTAGTGCACCAAGAACAAACAAAAGTCTGCGTTTTAGTTCACCAACACCACCTTTAGCACTCTGAAAATCTAAACCTGGTTGTTTAGCCATCTGTCACTTATTCCTCAATTTTACCGCCAGCTGATTCGATTGCTGCACGGGCACCTTTGGTAACACGCAGACCACGAATAGTCACTGCACGGTTAACCTCGCCAGACAGAATTAATTTTGCAAATTCAATCTGTGGGCCAACAACGTTTGCGGCTTTCAGTGCATTCAGATCGATTACATCGCCTTCAACATAAGCCAAATCAGACAGACGGATTTCCGCAGTCACGAATGATTTACGTGAAGTAAAACCAAATTTTGGTAAACGACGATATAAAGGCATCTGGCCGCCTTCAAAACCACGACGTACGCCACCGCCAGAACGAGACTTCTGACCTTTGTGACCACGGCCGCCAGTTTTACCTAAGCCAGAACCGATACCACGACCTACACGTTTAGGCGCATGCTTGGCACCTTCAGCCGGAGACAGAGTATTTAAACGCATCTCTTACTCCTCAACTTTAACCATATAGGAAACCAAGTTGATCATACCGCGAACTGCTGGTGTATCTTCGCGTTCTACAGTGTGACCGATGCGACGCAGACCTAAACCAGTCATAGTTGCCTTATGTTTAGGCAGACGGCCGATTAAGCTGCGTGTTTGAGTAATTTTAATAGTCTTAGCCATGGTCATTACCCCAGAATTTCTTCAACGGATTTACCACGCTTAGCTGCGACCATATCTGGAGACTTCATGCTATCTAAAGCGTCCAGTGTTGCACGAACCACGTTAATCGGGTTAGTGGAACCATAGGTTTTAGCCAGTACGTTACGAACGCCAGCCACTTCTAGAACTGCACGCATTGCACCACCTGCGATGATACCAGTACCTTCATGAGCAGGCTGCATAAATACGCGAGAACCTGTGTGGGTACCTTTAACAGGGTGGAACAAAGTACCGTTGTTTAAAGCGACGGTTTTCATATTGCGACGGGCTTTTTCCATCGCTTTCTGGATTGCTGCCGGAACTTCGCGAGCTTTGCCATATCCAAAACCAACGCGGCCATTACCATCACCAACTACTGTAAGAGCGGTGAAGCTAAAGATACGACCACCTTTAACGGTTTTAGATACGCGGTTTACCGCGATCAGCTTTTCCTGCAGTTCGCCAGCTTGTTTCTCGATGTGAGCCATCTTACACTCCTACCTTAGAACTGAAGGCCAGCTTCACGGGCAGCATCTGCCAGTGCCTGGACTCGACCATGATATTGGAAACCGGAACGGTCAAATGATACTACTTTGATACCTTTTTCCAGAGCGCGTTCAGCAACAATTTTACCAACTACTGCTGCTGCTTCTTTGTTTCCAGTGTTTTTCAGTTGCTCAATGATAGCTTTTTCTGTAGTAGAAGCGGCCACCAAAGTTTCAGAACCGTTTGGTGCAATAACCTGCGCATAAATATGGCGAGGGGTACGGTGTACCACCAGGCGAGTCGCACCCAATTCCTGGAGCTTACGGCGTGCGCGGGTCGCACGACGGATACGAGCTGCTTTCTTATCCATAGTGTTACCTTACTTCTTCTTAGCCTCTTTGATACGCACAACTTCGTCGGCGTAACGAATACCTTTACCTTTATAAGGTTCAGGGCGACGGTAAGCACGCAGTTCAGCTGCTACTTGACCAATCACTTGCTTATCCGCACCTTTCAGTACGATTTCAGTTTGTGTTGGACATTCAGCAGTGATGCCTGCTGGCAGTTGGTGTTCCACTGGATGTGAAAAACCTACTGATAAGTTAACCGCATTGCCTTTAATAGACGCACGATAACCTACACCTACCAGTTGCAGTTTCTTAGTGAAGCCTTCGGTAACACCTACAACCATTGCATTTAACAGAGAACGAGTAGTACCCGCCTGTGCCCATGCATCAGCAAAACCATCGCGAGGTGCGAAAGTTAACTGGTTGTCAGCATGTTGAATTTCAACTGCATTATGGATAGTACGAGTTAGCTCGCCGTTTTTACCCTTAATCGTAATTACCTGACCGTTGAGTTTAACCTCTACGCCGGCAGGAATGACGACGGGTGCTTTTGCCACACGAGACATTCTTTCCTCCCGAATTAAGCTACGTAGCAGATAATCTCGCCACCAAGACCTGCTTGGCGAGCTGCACGATCAGTCATAACACCTTTTGAGGTAGAAACAACAGCGATGCCCAGTCCTGCCATAACTTGTGGCAGCTCATCTTTTCTTTTATAGATGCGCAGACTTGGACGGCTTACGCGCTGAATGCTTTCTACTACAGCCTTGCCTTGGAAATATTTTAAAGTGATTTCCAATTCTGGCTTAGTGTCGCCTTCAATTTTAAAATCTTCGATATAACCTTCTTCCTTAAGCACGTTGGCAATCGCCACTTTCAGCTTGGAGGAAGGCATTGTGACCGCAACTTTATTCGCGGCCTGACCGTTACGGATACGGGTCAGCATATCCGCGATGGGATCTTGCATGCTCATCTGTCTTTACTCCCGTGATTCAATTATGGTAATTACCAGCTAGCCTTTCTAAGGCCCGGGATTTCACCGCGCATAGCGGCTTCACGGACTTTAATACGGCTGAGGCCAAATTTCCGCAGGAAACCGTGCGGACGTCCAGTTTGACGGCAGCGGTTACGCTGACGAGAAGGACTTGAATCACGTGGCATAGTTTGCAGTTTCAGAACAGCATTCCAACGATCTTCATCAGATACGTTCACATCTGAAACGATAGCTTTCAGTTCTGCGCGTTTTGCGAAGAATTTCTCAGCTAAATTCGCACGTTTTACATCACGTGCTTTCATAGATTTCTTAGCCATGAATGCCCTGCCTTACTTGCGGAACGGGAAGTTAAACGCTGCTAACAGTGCGCGACCTTCATCATCTGATTTCGCAGTCGTAGTAATGGTAATATCCAAACCACGAACACGATCCACTTTATCGTAATCGATTTCAGGGAAGATGATTTGCTCACGTACGCCCATGCTGTAATTACCACGTCCATCAAATGATTTAGCGGACAAACCACGGAAGTCACGGATACGTGGTACAGCAATAGAGATCAGGCGTTCAAAGAACTCCCACATGCGTTCGCCACGCAGGGTCACTTTACAGCCGATCGGATAGCCCTGGCGGATTTTGAAGCCTGCAACAGATTTGCGTGCTTTGGTGATCAAAGGTTTTTGACCTGAGATTGCTGCTAAATCAGCTGCTGCATTGTCCAGCAGTTTTTTATCAACAATCGCTTCACCAACACCCATGTTCAGGGTGATCTTCTCGACCCGAGGGACTTGCATGACAGAATGGTAACCAAACTGAGACATCAGTTTTTGGACTACCTCGTCTTTGTAGTAATCATGCAGTTTCGCCATCGTATACTCCAAATTACTTGATAGTTTCTTTATTAGACTTGAAGAAACGGACTTTTTTGCCGTCTTCGAATCTAAAACCTACACGGTCAGCCTTACCGGTTGCCGCATTGAAGATTGCAACGTTAGAAACTTGGATAGAAGCTTCTTTTTCAACGATGCCACCTGGTTGGTTCAGAGCCGGGACTGGCTTCTGATGTTTTTTAACCAGATTGATACCTTCAACGATAACTTTACCAGAAGAAAGAACCTGTTTTACTTTACCGCGCTTACCTTTATCTTTACCAGTTAGCACGATAACTTCGTCTTCACGACGGATTTTCGCTGCCATTGCCTGCTCCTTAGAGTACTTCAGGTGCCAGAGAGATTATTTTCATAAACTTCTCGTTACGAAGTTCACGAGTAACCGGCCCAAAAATACGCGTACCAATAACTTGCTCGCTGTTGTTGTTTAACAATACACAAGCGTTGCTATCGAAGCGAATGACAGAACCGTCAGGGCGACGAACACCCTTCTTGGTGCGCACCACTACCGCTTTCAGTACATCACCTTTCTTAACTTTACCACGTGGAATTGCTTCCTTAATGGTAATTTTGATGATGTCACCTACATCTGCGTAGCGACGGTGCGAGCCACCTAGAACCTTGATACACATTACGCGACGTGCACCGGAGTTGTCGGCCACGTTCAGCATAGTCTGTTCTTGGATCATTTTAGTGCTCCGCTAAATGTCAACTACTACTGAGCCACTTCCACATTAGAAGAGGCCGTTCAATATCCCATAATACGAGGGAGCGGCATTATAACACCACATTCTCGATATGGACAGAAAAAATAAACGGCTCGTTCAGTTTTGAGCCGTTTATTTCGTACGAAAAGGCTATTTTATTACAGAACAGCTTTTTCTACAACGCGAACTAACGCCCAAGACTTAGTCTTAGACAGTGGACGTGTTTGACGAATTTCTACTACGTCACCAATTCCACATTCGTTGTTCTCGTCATGTACATGCAGTTTGGTCGTACGACGGATAAACTTACCATATAATGGGTGTTTAACCATACGATCGATAGCAACGACAATAGATTTTTCCATTTTGTCACTAACTACACGACCTTGCAGAGTACGGATTTTATCGGTCATTACGCACCCGCCTTCTCAGTCAGTAAAGTCTTAACGCGTGCGATATTACGACGCACTTGTTTCAACAGATGAGACTGTTGTAACTGACCACTTGCTGCCTGCATACGCAGGTTAAACTGCTCGCGCAGTAAGTTCAGCAGTTCTGTGTTCAGCTCTTCAACGCTCTTTTCGCGCAGCTCTTTTGCTTTCATTACATCACCGTCTTAGTTACAAAGGTGGTTTTGATAGGCAGTTTTGCTGCCGCCAGCTTGAATGCTTCACGGGCCAGTTCTTCAGGCACACCATCCATTTCATACAGGACTTTACCTGGCTGGATTAAGGCAACCCAATACTCAACGTTACCTTTACCTTTACCCATACGGACTTCGAGCGGCTTTTCAGTGATTGGTTTGTCTGGGAACACACGGATCCAGATTTTACCCTGACGCTTAACTGCACGGGTCATTGCACGACGTGCCGCTTCGATCTGACGTGCAGTCAGACGACCACGGCCCACAGCTTTAAGACCGTAAGTCCCGAAGCTTACATCCGCACCAGCAGCTAAGCCACGGTTGCGGCCTTTGTGCACTTTACGGAATTTTGTACGCTTTGGTTGTAACATCAGCGACTCTCCTTACTTGCGGCCTTTACGCTGCTGCTTTTTAGGTTGAGCAGCCGGTTTTTCCGCCTGTTCAACTGCAGCCATACCACCCAGGATCTCACCTTTGAAGATCCATACCTTAACGCCGAGCACACCATAAGTGGTTTGTGCTTCTGAGGTATTGTAGTCGATATCTGCACGCAGAGTGTGCAGAGGTACACGACCTTCACGATACCATTCAGTACGAGCGATTTCAGCGCCACCTAAGCGACCACTTACTTCCACTTTAATACCTTTAGCGCCTAAACGCATAGCGTTCTGTACCGCACGCTTCATAGCACGACGGAACATAACACGACGTTCCAGCTGTGAAGTAATGCTGTCAGCAACTAATTTTGCGTCCAGTTCAGGTTTACGTACTTCGGCGATATTAATTTGCGCAGGAACGCCAGCGATATCCGCTACGTTTTTGCGCAGTTTTTCAACATCTTCACCTTTTTTACCGATAACGATGCCTGGGCGAGCAGTGTGAATAGTCACACGGATGCTTTTCGCAGGACGTTCGATAACGATACGAGATACAGATGCTTTAGCCAGTTCTTTAGTTAAGTACTGACGTACTTTAAAGTCGCTGTCTAGGTTGTCAGCGAATTCATTGGTACCCGCATACCATGTGGAATTCCAAGGCTTGACAATGCCAAGGCGGATACCATTAGGATGTACTTTTTGACCCATTGCTAGTCTCCAGAGTCTCAGCGATCAGACACAACCACAGTGATGTGGCTGGTGCGCTTCAGAATACGATC
The DNA here is from genome assembly GCF_016239305.1 of Proteus vulgaris. Taxonomy (GTDB): domain Bacteria; phylum Pseudomonadota; class Gammaproteobacteria; order Enterobacterales; family Enterobacteriaceae; genus Proteus; species Proteus vulgaris_C. The sequence goes on from NZ_JAEHOQ010000035.1 coordinate 20,490, forward strand.
TGCACGGCCTTTTGCACGAGGCATAATGCGCTTCATAGAAGGACCTTCGTCAACAAAGATCTTAGCTACTTTCAGATCATCAATGTCAGCGCCATCGTTGTGTTCTGCATTAGCAATAGCAGACTCCAGTACTTTCTTCACTAAACCAGCAGCTTTCTTGTTGGTAAAGGTTAAAATTTCCAGAGCTTGCGACACTTTCTTACCGCGAATCAGGTCAGCTACCAAGCGAACCTTCTGAGCAGAAGAACGAGCGTGGCGATGCATAGCGATAGTTTCCATCTCTTCCTCCTACCTTATTTTTTCTTAGCCTTTTTATCGGCTGCATGACCGCGATAAGTACGGGTCGGCGCGAATTCACCCAGTTTGTGACCAACCATTTCGTCGGAAACGTAAACTGGAACATGCTGACGACCATTATGGACAGCGATGGTCAAACCGATCATGTTAGGAAAGATCGTTGAACGACGGGACCAAGTCTTAACAGGCTTTTTGTCACCGCTTTCCACCGCTTTCTCTACCTTCTTCAGCAAGTGCAGGTCAATGAAAGGACCTTTCTTGAGAGAACGTGGCATGGCTTATCCTCTAATTATTTCTTAGTACGACGATGAACGATGAAATGTTCAGTGCGTTTGTTTTTACGAGTCTTCTTACCTTTGGTTTGAACGCCCCAAGGTGTTACTGGGTGTTTACCAAAGTTACGACCTTCACCACCACCATGTGGGTGATCGACTGGGTTCATCGCAGTACCGCGAACGGTAGGACGAATACCACGCCAGCGACTTGCACCAGCTTTACCCAGAACGCGTAACATGTGCTCAGAGTTGCCAACTTCACCGATAGTTGCACGGCAATCAGAAGGAACTTTACGCATTTCACCAGAACGCAGACGAATAGTGACATAAGCACCATCACGAGCAACGATCTGAACGTAAGTACCAGCTGAACGAGCTAGCTGACCACCTTTACCTGGTTTCATTTCTACGTTATGAACTGTAGAACCAACCGGGATATTACGCATTGGTAAGGTGTTACCCGCTTTGATAGCAGCATCAACGCCAGACTGAACTTTATCACCCGCTTTCAGGCCTTTTGGAGCCAGAATGTAGCGACGTTCACCATCAGCATACAGCACTAAAGCGATGTTAGCTGAACGGTTTGGATCATATTCCAGACGTTCTACTGTTGCAGGGATACCATCTTTGTTGCGTTTGAAGTCAACAATACGGTAAGCCTGTTTGTGACCACCACCAATATGACGGGTAGTGATACGACCATTGTTGTTACGACCACCGGACTTGCTGTTTTTTTCCAGCAATGGCGCATAAGGTTTCCCTTTATGCAGCTCAGGGTTTACCACTTTAACTACGTGGCGACGGCCCGGAGACGTAGGTTTACATTTAACAATTGCCATTGTTCTTTACTCCTCCGACTTACTCAGCGCCGCCGACGAAGTCCAGATTCTGGCCTTCCTTCAGGGTGACGTAAGCTTTTTTCCAGTCGCTACGACGACCAATACGCTGACCGTGACGTTTCACTTTGCCTTTCATCAGCAGAGTGTTAACACTTTCAACTTCGACTTCAAACAGTTTTTGTACAGCTGCTTTAATCTCTGCTTTGGTCGCGTCTTTAGCAACTTTGAGAACGATGGTGTTTGATTTTTCCATCGCGATAGAAGCTTTTTCAGATACATGCGGCGCGCGCAGTACTTTCAGCAGACGTTCTTCACGGATCATGCCAGCATCTCCTCAACTTGCTTCACAGCGTCAGCAGTCATGACGACTTTGTCGAAGGCGATTAAGCTAACAGGGTCGATTGTTGCTGCATCACGTACATCAACTTTATATAAGTTGCGTGCCGCTAAATACAGATTTTCATCTACATCAGCAGTGATGATCAGAACATCTTCCAGAGCCATATCTTTCAGTTTCTGTGCTAAAAGTTTAGTTTTAGGCGCTTCAACAGAGAACTTCTCTACGACGATCAGACGATCTTGACGTACCAGCTCAGACAGAATGCTCTTCAGAGCACCACGGTACATCTTTTTGTTTACTTTTTGACTGTGGTCCTGTGGTTTAGCTGCGAAGCTAACACCACCAGAGCGCCAAATTGGGCTCTTGATTGAACCTGAACGTGCACGACCTGTACCTTTCTGTCTCCAAGGCTTTTTGCCTGAACCAGAAACTTCAGCACGGGTTTTCTGAGCACGAGTACCTTGACGAGCACCAGCAGCGTATGCAACGACTACTTGGTGCACAAGCGCTTCGTTAAAGTCACGCCCGAAGGTAGTTTCGGAAACAGTCAGCGCGCCTTGCGCGTCTTTCATTACCAATTCCATTCCTATCTCCTCGACGTTACGCCTTGACAGCTGGTTTAACGATCAGGTCACTGCCAGTTGCACCTGGAACAGCACCTTTGACCAGCAGCAGGTTGCGCTCAGCGTCAACACGTACTACTTCCAGGCTCTGAACGGTAACTTGTTCGTTACCCAGTTGACCTGCCATTTTCTTGCCTTTGAACACCTTACCCGGAGTCTGGTTCTGACCGATAGAACCCGGAACACGGTGAGACAAGGAGTTACCGTGGGTAGCATCTTGAGTACGGAAGTTCCAGCGCTTTACAGTACCAGCAAAACCTTTACCTTTAGATGTTCCAGTAACGTCGACTTTTTTAACGTCAGCGAAAATTTCTACGCTAATGCTTTGACCTACAGTGTATTCTTCGCCTTCATTCAGACGGAATTCACGTAGTAAGCGGCCAGCTTCGACACCAGCTTTAGCAAAATGACCTGCTTCAGGTTTCAGTACACGGTTAGCTTTTTTGCTACCAGTAGTCACCTGAATGGCACGATAACCGTCTTTCTCCAGATCTCTGACCTGAGTAACACGGTTGTTTTCAATTTCGATAACGGTTACAGGGATTGAAACGCCATCTTCAGTGAAGATACGCGTCATTCCTACTTTCTTACCGACTAAACCAATCATTGTTTCAACCTCTCAATCGCTTGATGACCTGATTAACCTAGGCTGATCTGCACGTCTACGCCGGCAGCCAGATCCAGACGCATCAGAGCATCAACGGTTTTCTCGGTTGGCTCAACGATGTCAACCAGACGTTTGTGAGTGCGAATTTCATACTGATCACGCGCATCTTTATTAACGTGCGGAGAAATCAACACTGTGAAACGCTCTTTGCGAGTCGGCAGTGGGATTGGACCACGAACTTGCGCACCAGTGCGCTTAGCAGTCTCTACGATTTCCGCAGTTGATTGATCAATCAGACGATGATCAAAAGCTTTCAGGCGGATACGGATTCTTTGGTTCTGCATGAGACCAGAGCTCCAACTATTTTTTATAAACGTAAATGATCACTACTCGTACCCATTTCGATTGATGAGAGAGTGTAATCGTTCTGCATATAACTCCCCAATCGGGAGTATTATATTTAATGCAATATAAAATCTGCATTAGCTGATTAATCAGCCCCACTAAATCAGTGAGCCTGCGCATTATACTTGCCTGAGTGATGAAATCAAGCCAAGAATAAAAAATCATCGATAAAAATAAGTTTTATTATTTAAAAAATGACAAAAGCAAAGGCAAACTTCATTCCCTTTGCTTTAAATAGGTTTGTGAACATTGACGATAAGAGACAATTAATGCCTTTTCTTATTGAAGGTTATTCTTCAATAATCTGAGCTTGTAGGTAATTTTGAAGCCCCATACGCTCAATTAATTCAAGTTGAGTTTCAATCCAATCAATGTGCCCTTCCTCATCAGTTAAGATTTCTAACATTAAATCTCGACTCACATAGTCATGGATAGAATCAGCATACGCTATTGCTTCACGTAAATCTTTGGCACCACCAAGCTCTAACTCAAGATCAGAACGTAGCATCTCTTCAACATCTTCACCGATATTCAGCTTGCCCAAATCTTGTAAGTTAGGAAGACCCTCTATAAATAAAATACGCTCAATATATTTATCGGCATGTTTCATTTCATCAATAGATTCATGGTATTCCATTTCATTGAGACGAGTTAGCCCCCAATTTTTGAACATTCGGGCATGTAAGAAATACTGATTAATCGCAACAAGCTCACCACCTAATAATTTATTAAGGTGGGCTATCATTTTTTTATCACCTTTCATTTTTATGCTCCTTCGCTTCCAGTCCTTTTAGTGTAGACCTTTTATACAAAGTGGAGAGAAAGGAAATTTAAAATTTGTTATGCAACTTCAGAAATTTGAGGGTAAAGGGCAGATTGCTCACTTTCAATGATTTGACGAGTTTGACGTACACACTTACCGCAACAACTGCCAACAGGTAAGATCTTGCGTAATTCATTAATAGTGTGGATTTGATGTTTGTGAACTGTGGAGATAATTTTTTTATCACTCACACCATGACAAAGACAGACGTACATAATAGCAACCTCATTAACTACTCACGCACCGAATAGTAAATGATAACTATTATGATTTCAATTTCTATTTGATTTAAGTATTTTAATCTAATGTAGAAACTAACATGAGAATAAGAGAATAAATTGAGGATTAGATTTATCTAAGATAAAAAGAGCTATTTCTAGATACAAAAAAGGGCATCAATGATGCCCTTTTTCTATAACTTAAAGTAGGTTAGG
>NZ_JAEHOQ010000036.1 GCF_016239305.1 Proteus vulgaris
TGTTCTCTCGGCTAACTCACTTAGCGTGGTTTGCCGTGACAACGAGGGCGCATTATAGGGAGTTTTCTGAATGTGACAAGCATTATTTTCAAAAAAAATTTCGATAGCGCGCTTTGTAGGCAATTTGACTTCCAATGGATAAATCATAGCCATAGATTGATTGGAAAACAAACAAAAGTAGTAAATTCGATTTGGCTTCTTTCTTTATTTACATTAAATAAACGACAAACAATAATAAGTGCTCTTAAATAAGCTTTCTTATCTTATTATCCAATCTCAATAAATTTAATCATTATTGTGCTTTCTCACATGCATATATCAAATCGACTTCTGAGCTTTCCTGGTTTGTATACACTGGTAGTTACGTTTATCTCATAGAGCCACACATTTTCAATGTTATACTAAGCCATACGCTACTTTATTTAACAATCCACTTTCTTAAATACTATGGAACATAGAAGAAAACCTAAATTGACTACGAAAGGGCAACAACGAACCCAAGCGATGATAAATGCAGCTATAGACTGCTTTTTGATCTATGGTTATGAAAAAACATCTCTTGATATGATTATTCAGAAATCAGGAGGCTCTCGCTCAACGCTTTACCATCACTTTAAAAATAAAGAGGGATTATTTTCCGCAGTAATTGAAAGTCTAATCAATGATATCTTTCTTGAAGTACAAAATAAGATGCTGGAACATAAAACAGCATACCAGCTACTTGAACACTTTGGTTTTTCATTCATCAATAAACTACTTGAGCCTAAAACAATGGGTCTTTACCGTTTAGTTATTGCTGAATCAGTACATTTTCCAATGCTAGGACAAGCATTTAATCAACTTGCACCAGAAAATAGCTATAAGTATTTGGCACAAGAACTCGATAAATTAGAAGAAATCAATTTAGATTTTGAACAGCTACATCATGTTGCTGGATTTTTTATTGAGATGTTAAAAACTAACTTCTTTATGAAAGCATTGATTACTTCTGATTACTCGCCAACAACTGAAGAAATACGTCAACAATGTAAATTGTGCGCTTTAATTATTGGTGATTACCTTCTATTAGAAAAAAAAGAAAAATAATTACTCTTTTCTTTATACCTATACGATTTAGCCTGTTTACTTATTTGCATTCACAAAAAGGGCAGGCTTCAATACAGTTTTTCATTAAATTATATCAACTTACTCTTACTTCTATTCATACCCCCTCCTTCTTTATTCTTCATTTTTACATCAACGAAAATGTACGCTGTATTAAAAAAACACCAAAAAAAAATTATGTACTATTTAATACATAAAAAAATACTGCTAGAATAATTCCGTACTGAACAATACACTTTTTTTTCGTTGAGATAACATCATGACAGATAATAAAAATACAATTTCAAGGCGCTCTTTTATTAAAGCTGCTGGTGTAGGCTCTTTGGGCCTAGCACTTACTACACCGAATAATGCTTCAGCAATATCATCTTCTTTGAATAAAGAAAATAGAGACTATATTGCGACTAAAAAATCTAAAAAAATCATATATAACGGCTATGTCATAACAATGGACGAAAAATATGGTGATTTAGAGAATGGAGCCGTTTTAATTGAAAATGACACTATTATAGATGTCGGGGATATTTCTAAATTTGCCCATATCGATGCAGAATTAATTGATGCGGAAGGTGGCATTATTCTTCCAGGTATAATTGATAGCCATCGACATACATGGATGTCTCTTTTAAGAAGCATTTCTGCCGATATGTCATTGGCGCATTTTTTAAACTCAGTTTTCTATGGTATCGGTGCATTAATGGAAGCTGAAGATTTAAAAATGGCAACCTTAGTCGGCTCTTTAGAAGCTTTAGATGCTGGAGTAACGACGATTTTAGATTGCTGTGATTGTGTAAACACACCTCAACATGCCGTAGCCGCCATTGGTTCTTTACGTGAATCTGGGATCCGTAGTATCTATGCCTATGGTATGCAATCTTATGATTATAAAGGTGAAAATAGGTTTAAAACACATTCACAACGTATTGATACAGCAAAAGAGATTTATCAAAATTTTTATAAAAATAACAATACAATAAACAAAATGGGAGTATTGCTGAGTGATTTTGGAACCATTCCATTTGAGCATACACGCCAAGAAATTGAACAAGCTAAAAAAATGGGGATTTTTATTGCCTCACATACAGGAGCCGCAGAAAAATCTATTTTATTAAAAGGATTACATGAGCTAAAACAAAACAATCTTCTCCATCCTGGTCATCTACATATTCACTGTACCTCCTTAGATCGTAGTGAATGGGATATTTTGTCTCAAACAGGTGGGAAAATTTCTATAGCTCCAGAAACAGAAATGCAAATGGGAATGGGAAGACCTCCTTTCCGTGCGAGCATTGACCATGGATTTAAGCCGGGATTAAGTACAGATATTGTTTGTGTTGGTTCTGGTGATTTATTTTCACAAATGCGCTTAGGATTACAATTCCAACGTTGCATGGATAATGAAGCTACAGCTAATCGGACCGGTAAAACAACGACTCACATTGATTTAAGTGTTAGAGATGCCTTGACTTGGGCAACTCAAGGTAGTGCTGAAGCATTAGGAATGGAAAAACAGATAGGTACCCTTACGCCAAATAAAAAAGCAGATATTATTATCGTATCTCAAAGAAAAGCTTTTGTTCCTTCTAGTTATCCTGCAGGTTCAGTTGTATTACAAACTACTGCTTCTGACGTTGATACAGTTATTATTAATGGCGAAGTTAAAAAACGTTTTGGTAAATTACTCCATCATGATGTAGAAAAAATTAGAACTGAAGCTACTGCAACATTAAAACGCATTCAAGAAAAAGCAAAAAATATCCCGAATGTTTCTCCTGAAGAAATTGCTCAGTTTTTTGATGTGGCACAAGAGCAAGCAAGAGAAAACTTTGCTCAAGCATATAAAAAATAAGGTTGTTTCAATAAAAAAGCCTACAAGTTTCGGTTTGTAGGCTTTGCTATCAAATAAATAGAACATTAACTATTGTTTTGCGATTATCTTATTATCATCTAAATCTAAGATAATCTCTTTGCCTGGCAATAACTTGCCTGACAAAATATCTTGAGCTAATGGGTTTTCAACCTCTTGTTGGATAGCCCGTTTCAATGGGCGAGCACCATAAATTGGGTCAAAACCAACTTCACTCAATTTTTCTAATGCTGCACCTGTAATTGTGACATGATAACCACGCTCTTCTAAACGTTGGTATAAACGACGTAACTGAATTTGTGCAATCGCTGCAATATTTTCTTTACCTAATGGGTGGAATACCACAACCTCATCAATACGGTTAATAAACTCTGGTCTGAAATGATGACCAACTACATCCATCACTATTGTTTTCATTTCAGGATAATCAAGTGTTCCGAAACGTTCCTGAATTAAATCAGAACCCAAGTTTGATGTCATAATCACAACGGTATTACGAAAATCGACGGTTCTACCTTGTCCATCCGTTAAACGACCATCATCCAATACTTGTAATAATATATTGAATACATCAGGGTGCGCTTTTTCAACTTCATCTAATAAGATAACTGAATAAGGACGACGGCGAACTGCCTCTGTTAAATATCCACCTTCTTCGTAACCAACATATCCTGGAGACGCCCCCACTAAACGAGAAACGGAATGTTTTTCCATAAACTCAGACATATCGATACGAACCATTGCATCATCACTATCAAACAAGAAGTTTGCTAATGCTTTACATAATTCTGTTTTACCCACCCCTGTTGGCCCTAAAAATAAGAACGAACCAATTGGGCGATTAGGATCAGACAACCCAGCACGGCTACGACGTATCGCATTTGATACCGCGCTAACTGCTTCTGCCTGACCAATAACACGTCTATGTAATTCCTGTTCCATTCTTAGCAGTTTTTCACGTTCCCCCTCTAGCATTCTAGAAACAGGAATACCGGTCCAACGCGCTAAGATTTCAGCAATTTCAGCATCAGTGACTTTATTACGTAACAGCTTCATATGTTTATCTTCAGCTTTATTCGCTTCAGCAAGCTGTTTTTCTAAAGTCGGAATTTGTCCATATTGGATTTCTGACATTTTTGCCAAATCACCGCTACGGCGAGCTTGCTCTAATGCAATACGAGCTTGCTCTAATTCTGATTTAATATGCTGAGTTCCTGTCAGCTCTGCTTTTTCTGCTTTCCACTCTTCTTCTAAAGCAGAATACTCTTTCTCTTTTTCAGCAAGCTCTTCATTTAGCATTTCTAAACGTTTTTTACTTGCATCATCAGACTCTTTTTGCAGTGCTTGTTGTTCAAGTTTCAGCTGAATAATACGTCTATCAAGTCTATCTAATGCTTCTGGTTTTGAATCCATTTGCATACGTAGGCTTGCACCCGCTTCATCAATTAAGTCAATCGCTTTATCTGGCAACATACGGTCAGAAATATACCGATGTGATAAAGTCGCTGCTGCAACAATAGCTGGATCTGTAATTTGAACATGATGATGAAGCTCATAACGTTCTTTCAGACCACGTAAAATAGCGATGGTATCTTCTACTGTTGGCTCTGCTACATACACTTTTTGGAAACGACGCTCTAAAGCAGCATCTTTCTCTATATATTGACGATATTCATCAAGTGTTGTTGCACCAACACAGTGTAATTCACCACGTGCTAAGGCTGGTTTTAACATATTACCCGCGTCCATAGCACCATCAGCTTTACCAGCACCGACCATTGTATGTAATTCATCAATAAACAGAATGACACTACCTTCCTGCTTAGATAAATCATTTAAAACTGCTTTTAAACGCTCTTCAAACTCTCCGCGATATTTAGCACCCGCTAATAAAGAGCCCATATCAAGAGAGAGTACACGTTTATTTTTTAAACCTTCTGGCACTTCACCGTTAACAATACGTTGAGCTAATCCTTCAACAATCGCCGTTTTACCAACACCAGGCTCACCGATAAGTACTGGGTTATTTTTAGTACGACGTTGTAGAACCTGAATGGTTCTTCTGATTTCTTCATCACGACCAATGACAGGATCGAGTTTGCCTTGTTCTGCTCTTTCCGTTAAATCCACAGTATATTTTTTCAATGCCTGACGTTGGTCTTCTGCATTTTGATCGTTCACTGTTTCTCCACCACGTATTTTTTCAATCGCTATCTCAAGACTCGCTTTATTAGCACCCGCAGCTTTTAGCATATCAGCAACTTGACCACCGGTTTCCATTGCGGCTAAAAGGAAGAGCTCTGACGAAATAAAATCGTCACCTTTTTTCTGTGCCAATTTATCGCACAAATTAAGGTGTTTAATAAGATCATTAGAGGGATGAACCTCTCCACCAGCACCTTCAACTTTAGGTAATCGAGACAAAGCTTCATTAATTCGCTCATTAAATTGCGATGCATTAACACCCGTTGATGTTAATAGAGGGCGAATTGAGCCACCTTGTTGATTAAATAACGCACTCAGTAAATGTATGGGTTCTATAAATTGATTATCGTTCCCAAGTGCCAATGACTGGGCGTCTGCGAGAGCTTGCTGGAATTTATTGGTTAATTTATCCAGGCGCATAACACCTCCAAGTAAAATTTAAAGTAAAATTCGTAACTGGAGAATAGATGAGGTCATTTTGACAATATTCAAGCTCAAAATAAAAATTTTGAGCAAAAATATTTATCAATATTTGAGGTAAGTAAGAAAAACTGTTGGAAAAGTTTATTTAATCCAGATTAATGACGCCATTCGACCGGTTATCTGTTCACGTCTATATGAGAAGAAACGCGATTTCTCTGTCACAGTACAGAAATCACCACCGTAAATCTGTATTACCCCATTTTCCTGTAAAATTATTCTCGCTAACATATAGATATTAGCTAAATATTTACCATTATGAGGAATAAATGCGAGATCAAAGGCCTTATTTTTTTCAATAAAAGCCAAACGTACCTCAGCCCCAACTTCAAAAGCACTGGGGCCAATTGCAGGGCCCAGCCATGCCATTATTTGATGTCTTGGTGCTTTAAACTGTGCAAGTGTATTTTGTAATACTCCATGGCAAAGCCCTCTCCATCCACCATGCGCTGCACCAATTTCTGTTCCATCTAACGTTGTAAAAAGAACAGGTAGGCAATCTGCCGTCATAATCGCACAAACTTTTTTCGCAGTAGAGGTATAAAGGGCATCACCTTCTACTTCACTATTTTTCTCAGTATTTAACGTAACAACGTGAGTGCCATGAACTTGTTCAAGCCATAATGGCATTTCAGGTAACTGAGCTTGTTGACAAAGTCTGTGCCTATTTTCTTCAACACAAGACAAATCATCACCAACATGTGTACCTAAATTAAGGCTATGATAAGGTGGCAAACTAATACCACCTTCTCTGAGCGTACTGCAAGCCCCAATATTCTCAGGTTGTGGCCAATCTGGAAAAATCAATGAAGTCATTTACCAATCCATTTCATCTTTAAATTGTTCAGCATCATCTTTTAATACATCGATAAGCTTAACCATATCATCAGGTAATGGCGCATGCCATTCCATTTCAATACCAGTGATCGGATGGTAAAGTCGTAACATCGTTGCATGTAATGCTTGTCTATCAAATAAACGTAGCGTTTCACGCAACTCTTCTGATGCACCTTTTAAAGGACGTGGTCTTCCTGCATAAAGCTGATCACCAATTAAAGCATGATGAATATGCGCCATATGAACACGAATTTGATGAGTACGCCCAGTTTCTAAGCGTAAACGTAAACGTGTATGAGCACGGAAATGTTCCATGACGCGATAATGTGTTACTGCAGGTTTACCCATTGGGTGTACAGCCATATGCGTACGCTTAGTCGGATGTCGAGAAATTGGTTCATTGACTAATCCACCCGCAGTCATTCTTCCCGTCGCAACTGCTTCATACTCACGCGTGATTTCGCGACGCTGTAAAGCTTCAACTAGATGGGTTTGAGCTGGAACTGTTTTTGCAACAACCATTAAACCTGTTGTATCTTTATCCAAACGATGGACAATACCTGCGCGAGGTACATTAGCAATTTCAGGATAACGATAAAGTAATGCATTTAATACGGTACCATCAGGGTTACCAGCACCAGGATGAACAACGAGATCCCTTGGTTTATTGATCACTAAAATATCGTCATCTTCATAAACGATATTTAACGGAATATTCTGAGGCTCCCAGCGTACTTCCTCTTCAATTAAGGCATCGACTTCAATTTTTTCACCGCCAAGCATTTTTTCCTTTGGCTTATTGATGATTTTATCGTTAACCTGCACTCTATTGTCTAAGATCCACTCTTTTATACGAGATCTTGAATAATCAGGGAACAATTCGGCCAAAGCCTGATCTAAGCGTTGACCCAGCTGTGAATCTGCGACTGTAGCATTAAGTCGTATTTGTTGAGACATAAATAGTTTTCTATTAATTAAGTTAGTGTTTTGACGGCACAGCCGTTTCATTTAAAATGAGTTATAGTGTAACCGATTTTAGGGGAGCTTCACGGAGAGACTCCCCAAACCTATTCAGAGGATAATCAATACGTGATGAGACGCATTAAATACCTGGTGGCAGCGGCCACTGTAAGCCTGTTACTTTCTGGCTGTTCGAGTTCAGACAAAGACGCTACTGCCGATATGTCGCCTTCTGAGCTTTACACAACCAGCCAGGAAAAATTGCTAGATGGCAATTATGGAGCGGCTATCAAACAATTAGAGTCTCTCGATAATCGCTATCCTTTTGGCCCTTACTCGCAACAAGTTCAGCTCGACTTGATTTATGCTTATTATAAATCAGCGGAACTGCCAATGGCGATTACTGCAATTGACCGTTTTATGCGATTAAACCCAACCCATCCTAATATTGACTATGTTCTTTATATGCGAGGCTTAACAGCTCAAGCATTAGATGATAGTGCATTACAAGGATTCTTTGGTATTGATCGTTCAGACCGTGATCCTCAACATGCAATTGTGGCATTTAAAGACTTCAGTCAATTAGTACGTTACTACCCTGATAGCCTTTACGTCGCTGATGCAACCAAGCGCCTTGTCTTTCTTAAAAACCGTTTAGCGAAGTATGAACTTTCAGTTGCGAAATTCTATACTAAACGAGGGGCTTATGTCGCGGTTATTAATAGAGTAGAGCAAATGATGCGTGATTATCCTGATACACAAGCTACTCGTGATGCGCTTGAATACATGGAAAACGCCTATAAAGAGTTAGGTCTGACACAAGAAGCAGATAAAGTGGCTTCATTGATTGCAGCAAATCCAGCTTAACCCACCCATCACCATCAAAAACAGCAGCTTATCGCTGCTGTTTTTTTATTCTTTTTTAACTGGATTGTCTTTACTTTTCATCAGCCCAACCTTCCTAATATGACTGAATAAATACAACTTAACAAGCGCTCTTTTTCAGCTATTTATCATTTGTCACGTTTCTATTACTTGTTACACATACAACTAACAAAAAGTGATTTTGATCATGTTTTTAATTGTGTATCACGATATTCTGAAGTTATCGAAGACGGAGTAATTAAGAGGTAACTATATGATTATAAATATTACTAGTAAACAAATGGAAATTACCCCAGCACTACGTGAACACATTGAAAGCCGTCTAACTAAACTTAATAAATGGCAGGTGAATTTAATCAATCCTCGTATTATTCTGACGAAAGATCCTAAAGGTTTTAGTGTTGATGCCAGCATTCACATACCAAATGGGCAATTGGTCGCTAATGCACAACACGCAGATATGTATGTCGCTATTAATGATTTGTTAGCAAAACTTGAGCGTCAATTAAACAAAATTCAGCATAAAAATGAATCTCGTCGAGCGGATAACAGCTTGAAAGAAGAAAATTTACTTGTCGATGAAATGTAAATAGTAAAGCTAGATTAAAAATTAGAATAAATCACTGACTCAAAACGCCTCTGCGCATCCTCGTGATGCGCTTTTTATTGTATTTTTCTTGACTCCTTTCACATCATCATGTTTGATAGCTATATGTTAAATAATTTACCAAACAATATAATGACGACGCATTCATTTTTGTCTTTCTTCTTTTTCTTTTTACTCTTTCATTAAGAGGCTTTGTCATTTCAGAAAGAAAACTAAGAACGACAATAGCCTCCAAAAATGGAGGCTTTTTTATTTATAATGGTATGACGCAAAGGTATAGGGCTAAAACATGGAAAAACTCGATTTATTAGCAATCAGAGATAAAATCACAACGTTAGATTCAGAATTACTCACGTTGTTAGCAAATAGACGCCAATTATCTGCTGATGTCGCTCAATTTAAATTGAATACACATCGCCCTATTAGAGATAAAAATCGTGAACGTGAATTACTTGATTTATTAATTGAGAAAGGAAAAAAAGTTGGTCTAGATGGTTTTTATATCAGCCGCATTTTCCAAATGATTATTGAAGATTCCGTATTAACCCAGCAAGCAATTTTACAGCAACATCTAAATGCGACACCAAATGAATCTGCAAGGATTGCTTATTTAGGCCCCAAAGGCTCTTATTCTCATATTGCTGCTCGCCAATATGCCGCCCGTCATTTTGATACAATCATTGATTGTACTTGTCAAAAATTTGACGATATTTTTACACTGGTTGATACAGGCCAAGCTGATTATGGCTTATTGCCTATTGAGAATACCAGCTCTGGCGCAATTAATGATGTTTACGATTTACTGCAAACAACATCACTGTCAATTGTGGGTGAAATTCGTATTCCAATTAATCATGCACTTTTAACCAGCGTTGATAGTTCGACAGAAGAATTACAAACTATTTATAGCCATCCTCAACCTTTCCAACAATGTAGCCATTATTTAAATCAGTATCCAAACTGGAAAATTGAATATTGCGAAAGTACTGCTGCTGCAATGGAAAAAGTAGCTCTTGCACAATCACCACATGTTGCGGCTATTGGCAGTGAAGCCGGTGGATCTCTTTATGGTTTAAAACCTTTAGCAAATAATTTAGCAAATCAGCAAATAAACGTAACACGTTTTATTGTTATTGCACGTAAAGCAATTGATGTGTCAGAGCAAGTTCCTGCAAAAACAACATTCTTAATGGCTACAGGACAACAAGCAGGCGCTTTAGTTGATGCTTTAATGATTTTAAAAAAATACGACATTATTATGACGAAATTAGAATCTCGCCCTATTAATGGTACGCCTTGGGAAGAAATGTTTTATATTGATGTTCAAGCTAATTTGCGCGATATAAATATGCAAAAGGCTTTACATGATTTATCACAAACAACACGGTCATTAAAAATATTAGGTTGTTATCCTTCAGAGAACGTAGTGCCAGTCGAAGTAAAATAATAAAACGATTCACTAATAAATAAACCAGATAGTGGATCACTATCTGGCTTTTCTTTTTATCTCGTAATTTTACGTTATCACTAATTATAAGAAGCCATACATCGCAGCAAATACCCAACCAAAGACACAGGAAACTGTTACACCAATTAATCCCGGAAGAATAAAGCTATGGTTAATAACAAAACGCCCTATCCGGGTTGTACCAGAACGGTCAAATTGAATAGCGGCTAAGTCACTAGGATAAGTTGGTAGAATATAGTAACCATAACAAGCTGGTGCAGATGCAATGATATAAGCAGGATCAACACCAATACCCAATGCTAAAGGCACAATTGCCGCTAAAGCAGCTGCTTGAGAGTTAACAAACTTAGATACTAATAATAAGACAACGGCATAAGCCCAAGGATATTCTCGTACTAATTGCCCTAAGGCTGCCTCTATTTCTTTCATATGTGCAGAGAACATAGTTTCTGCCATCCAAGCAATACCATATACAGCAACAATAGCTATCATCCCTGAACGGAATACTTCATTTTTAGAAATAAGAGACGGATTGGTTTTACAAATAATAATAATTGATGCGCCGGCTAATAACATAAACATCTGAATAACGAGCACCATAGATAACGGTTTGCCATTAAATACAGGACGTATTTCAGAAAAAGCACCTAATATTGCAACAACGGCAATAGCACCTAAAAATATCCACATTGCCACCCAGTTTTTCATCGGCAATTTTTTATCTAAAAGTGTTGCTGTATCACCATAAACATAATCATGGTTTTCAGGAACTGAAATAAACTCTTGGAAGCGTTGGTCTTTATCTAAATCCTTACCTCTAAACCAACTGAAAATACCAATCGCTAAAATACCAATAAAAGTAGAAGGAATTGTAATTGCTAATAAATCTAAGAATTCAAGATGCTTACCATTAAAAGTTACGTCACCTAGCATTGCCACTAAGGTTACAACCGCAACAGAAACAGGACTTGCAATAATCCCCATTTGTGAACCAATAGTACTTGCAGCCATTGGCCTTTCTGGACGGATATTATTTTTAATCGACACATCATAGATAATTGGCAAAATGGTATAAACAACGTGTCCTGTACCACATAGGATTGTAAGGGTACAAGTTACAAGTGGTGCAACAATAGAGATATATTTTGGATTTTTACGCAATAATTTTTCTGCTATTTGCAACATAACATCTAATCCACCTGATGCTTGTAATGTTGCGGATGCAGAAACAACAGCAATAATCACTAACATTACATCAACTGGTGGCTTTCCTGGTGGTAAGTTAAAAATGAAAACTAAAATAACCAAACCAACACCACCGAGCAGACCTAATGCTATTCCCCCCTTCCTTGCTCCATAAAATAAACACACTAATATAATGGCGAGTTGTATTATAAAATCCATAGTTTACCCCTTGAAAAGCACGTCGGAATACAAATAAAAAATAATACAATTGATTTTTTAGCACTTCTTGTAAAAAACATAGTTTATAAAATGTAATTTACGATAATTGTTATACCTATTTTCTTGATCATTGTTATATTTTTAATAATACTTTTATATTTCATTCAATTTTAAGAACCTATCAACAAATTATTTTTAATAAAAGACAATATCGAACATTAATAGTTATTTAATTAAACTCAATAATAACAATTAAATAACATCGAGATATGAAAGACATTAGTGAATTAATAAAAATAGATATTTATCTTATTGTTTTTAAATATATATTTAAGCTTACCCACTCTTATTTCCTTAATAAAAGTAGGTAGTTCTATTTATTATTAAATTTGAAAAAGACAGGAAAATAATATGAATATTTTTATCATACTGATTTTAAGCCTATTTTTTAATAACAATACAGATAGGGTTGATTCCGAGAAGGGGTATTATACTTATTCGATGAGTAATCAATCACATTTACAGCGTTGTACAGTAAGTCCATGCCCAGATCCTAAGGATTATTAATTTATAACTATATTATTTCAAAGGGAATTCTTATTCTTAAACTATATATTTTATACTTTTATTTCTATTTTCTAACTATATAAATACTCAATTTCATAATGAAAACATACAAAACAAATCATCAATAAATGAGTATTAACAAAATGAGACAAACACAACTGATCCTAATATAACTGTTTTTTAATGGTTGCATTTAACCACCTTGTGATGATAAGTGGTAATAAACCAGACAAACCCAATAAATAATTCGCAAAAATAAAAGCCGAACAATCATCTGTTCGGCTTTTTATATCTTTTATATGTAGCTAAATGCTATATAGCTAGATACGACTGTCATTGGCTTTTTGTAATAATACCCCACTCTCTTTCATAAATTGAGGAGCATAATCACCAAACCAATCACTCACGTTATTAAATGAATGAACAAACTCATTCTTTGCATTAATATCCAATAAATCGATAGCTTGACCTAAAGAATGATGATATCTGCGGATTAATTCAATATTCTCTTTTGATGATAAGATAATATCTGCATACAGTTGAGGATCTTGAGCAAATAGTCGCCCTATCATTGCCAACTCTAAACGATAAATAGGAGATGACAATCTAAGTAAACTCGCCAGATCGACTTTCTCTTTTGCCAAATGCTGACCATAAGCAAAAGTTGTAAAATGTCGAAGGGCCTGAATAAAACTCATGTTTTTATCATGCTCTTCTGGTGTAATTGCCTCAATTCTCGCACCCCATACCATCAATTGCTCCAGCAACCATTCAAACTCTTCATGGTTACGACCTTCACAATAAGCCACAACCTGTTTTGCTAAGCTAGGTACATCCGGGCCAAACATAGGATGAAGACCTAAAACCGGCCCACTATGTGCTTTTAACATCGCTTCTAAAGGTACTTTTTTAATAGAAGCAAGATCAACTAACAAACAATTTTCAGGTAAAAGAGGAAGCTTTTCAATAACCTCAACAGTTAAATGGATAGGCACACTAATAATAACCATGCCTGCATTATCAAAAATAGCAGGTGATTTTGTTTGCCATTCATTTGCTTCTAAACTTTCAACTTGATAACCAGAAAGGGTAAACAAACGGGAAAATAGTTTTCCCATTTTACCATTCCCCCCCACAATCACAATTTTACCCAGTTGAGGATTTAGCGTTTTAAAGCCTTTGTCATTTTCTTTAGTATAAGACTCACGCATTACTCGGCGTAACACATCTTCAATCAAATCTGGGGATATTCCTATTTTCTGCGCATCATTACGTCGAGAAGCAAGCATTGAGGCTTCTCTATCAGGGGCATAAATCGGTAAACCATGGCGATTCTTAACTTCACCAACTTCTGCTACCAATTGCATTCTTTTCGCAAGTAAAGAAAGCAGTGATTTATCAACCTGATCGATTTGCTCACGCAAATTTTGTAATTCTTCAGCCATCTATGCTTGCCTCTTTTTCTTTATGATTATCTAACTTAACTGACTTTTTTAAATTGCTCTTCACGCTGAGCTAAAATAGGTGAAATTTGTGCATGTAAATTTCTTAATACAGATTCTGTTGTTTCCCAACTGATGCATGCATCGGTGACTGAAACACCGTATTTCATTTCGCTACGAGGCTGTTCTGATGATTGATTACCTTCATTAATATGACTTTCTAACATAATACCTGTGATAGATTTATTGCCTTTAGTGATCTGCTCAATCACTGAATCAACCACTGCGGTTTGACGACGGTAATCTTTATTCGAATTGCCGTGGCTACAATCGATCATTAATGACGGTTTTAAACCTGCTTTTACCATATGGGCTTCACATTGCGCCACGTCTTCTTCATGGTAATTTGGCGTTTTACCACCACGTAGAATGACATGCCCATCAGGGTTACCTTGCGTTTGTAATAAACACACTTGCCCTGATTGATTAATTCCCATAAAACGGTGTGGCATAGAGGCCGCCTTCATTGCATTAATTGCCGTATCTAGATTACCATCGGTTCCGTTTTTAAAACCTACAGGCATTGAAAGTCCAGATGCCATTTCACGGTGAGTTTGAGATTCTGTTGTCCTTGCACCAATCGCAGACCAACTAAATAAATCCCCTAAGTATTGTGGATTATTAGGATCTAATGCTTCTGTTGCCAAAGGCAAACCTAATTGCACTAATTCAGTCAGTAATTTTCGCGCAATATGTAATCCCTTTTCCATTTCAAAACTACCATCCATAAATGGATCACTAATTAAGCCTTTCCAACCCACTGTTGTACGAGGTTTTTCAAAGTAGACACGCATCACAATGTACAGACTATCACTTAATTCAGACGCTAATACCTTCAGACGCTTTGCGTAATCGATAGCAACATCAACGTCATGAATGGAACAAGGCCCACATACCACAAGTAAACGAGGATCACGACGTTGAACAATTTCAGAGATTGTTTGACGTGATTGAGCAATGGCATGCAGATCATTGCGACTCAATGGGTATTTTTGTTTTAACTCTTCAGGCGTAATTAAAACCAGCTCTTCGCTGATATTCACATTATTGAGTGCATCTTTTTGCATGATCATAATTTTTACCTTTTTATATCTGTCATTGTGATTTGTTGTCTGTCTGAAAGATAAGATAACACGCAATGTAAAGAAATCAATCCGTATTTTTAATGAAATTGACATAACTGTAAGCTAAAGTTTACATCAAGAGAATTAATTACAAATAATCATTAAATTACAATTAATTAAATTATTTTAAAAAAATGATAATAATGTGACCACGATTAAACTAAAACAAAGAGGTGTAATTAAATATTTACACATTATCTTTTAATGAATCTTGGAATAAGAGGAGTTAAAAAGAGAGGAATATAAAAACAAGCGACAATATAATAATTCAACATAAAAAAGGTCAGCAAATGCTGACCTTTTAACAATAACTTTCGGATGTGCGAAAGCGTATTATTTAGCGTTAAGACGCTCTTTGATACGAGCAGCCTTACCTGAACGCTCACGCAGGTAGTACAGTTTAGCTTGGCGAACCGCACCACGACGTTTCACAGTGATGCTATCTACGACTGGAGAGTGAGTTTGGAATACACGCTCAACACCTTCGCCATTAGAAATTTTACGAACAGTAAATGCAGAGTGCAGACCGCGGTTACGAATAGCGATAACCACGCCCTCGAATGCCTGCAGACGTTTTTTAGAACCTTCAACAACCCATACCTTAACTTCTACATTATCGCCTGGACGAAATGAAGGTACATCTTGCTTCATTTGTTCTTGTTCGATTTGCTTAATAATATTGCTCATAATAACTCTCTTACCCTAGGTAAACTGATATTAATGACACCTTGTGTCAGACTTACTCTGCTGTACTTTCCAGATATTCCCGTTGGAATTCTGTTAACAGCACTCTTTGCTCGTCAGTCAGAGCTAGGCTTTCCAGAAGCTCAGGTCTTCTTAGCCAGGTTCGACCCAGTGATTGTTTCATACGCCAGCGATTAATATGTGCATGGTTGCCTGACAGCAGAACTGCCGGTACTTCCATACCATCTAAAACCTCTGGGCGAGTATAGTGAGGATGATCCAGTAAACCTTCAGCAAAAGAATCTTCTTTTGCAGAGGCCGCATGCCCGAGAACCCCCGGAACAAAACGTGCAACCGCATCTATCATTATCATGGCAGGTAATTCCCCACCACTTAATACGTAATCACCCACAGACCATTCTTCATCAATTTCGGTTTGAATGACACGCTCATCTATACCTTCATACCGACCACAAACTAGAATTAACTTCTCATTTGTTGCCAGTTCACAAACTCCTTGTTGATCGAGTTTGCGTCCCTGAGGTGATAAATAAATCACCTTTGCTCCATCACCGGCCGCAGCTTTCGCTTGATGAATGGCTTCCCTTAAGGGCTGTACCATCATCAACATACCAGGACCACCGCCATAAGGACGATCATCAACAGTATTGTGTCTGTCGTATGTAAAATCTCGGGGATTCCAACATTCTACATTAAGCAAACCATGCTTAACTGCCCGACCAGTCACCCCGTACTCGGTTATAGAGCGGAACATTTCTGGAAATAGGCTAATTACCCCAATCCACATTTTCGTGTCCCACTATTGAGAACCGTTAACCGGATAATCTAAAAACCAGGATCCCAATCAACGATAATTTTTTTCGCTGAGAGATCGACTTTCTTGATAACCTGCCCATCAAGAAACGGAACTAACCGTTCCCCAACACCGAATGCATCTTTCAGATTAGCTTTAATGACCATTACGTCATTTGAGCCAGTTTCCATCATGTCAGTAATGACACCTAAATCGTAGCCTTTGTCAGTTTCAACATGGCAACCCATCAGATCTTTCCAGTAATATTCACCTTCAAGTTCAGGCAGTTGCGATGCATTCACGACAATTTCAACATTAGTCAGGAAATTAGCTGCATCTCTGTCGTCAATACCTTTTAGCTTGACGATAATATCTTGGTTGTGATGTTTCCAACTTTCAATTTCAATGGTTTCCCATTGTCCATGTCGTTGAATAAACCACGGTTGATATTCAAAAATGTTTTCGGCATGTTCGGTGGAGGAAAAAACTCTGAGCCAACCACGGATCCCGTAAGGTGAGCCCAACTTACCCATAACAATAGGTTCTACAGGCTCTTTTAAGGTTTTTTGTTCGCTCATTGTTACCACCGCGACAGATTAAGCGCTTTTCTTCGCTGATTTGATCAGGCCAGCAACACGTTCTGAAACAGTTGCGCCTTGAGCAACCCAGTGTTCAACACGGTCTACGTCTAAACGTAATTCTTCTGCATTACCGGTTGCCAGTGGGTTATAAAAGCCTACGCGTTCAATGAAACGACCATCACGCGCATTGCGGCTATCGGTTACTACTACTTGGTAAAACGGACGCTTTTTTGCGCCGCCACGAGCTAAACGAATTGTTACCATAACATCCTCATTAGTTAATAAAACAACCAGACGCCATCGAGGAACGGAGTCCGGTTGTCATATAAAAAGCCCGAAAAGTTTACTCACTTTGGGGAAAAAAGCAATCCAAAGCACGTTTTTTTTCCGGATTTTTGATTTTAACGGCCTGGAAATCCCGGTGGCATCATACCTTTCATGCTACGCATCATCTTAGCCATGCCACCTTTTTTCATTTTTTTCATCATACGTTGCATATCATCAAACTGTTTTAACAAACGGTTGACGTCTTGCACTTGCGTTCCTGAACCTGTCGCAATACGACGTTTTCGAGACCCTTTGATGATTTCGGGTTTTTGGCGCTCTTTTTTAGTCATGGAATTAATAATGGCTTCCATTTTTACTAAAATTGAATCATCCATTTGTGATTTTACTGCATCCGGCACCTGAGACATACCTGGCATTTTGCTTAACATACTCGCCATGCCACCCATGTTCTTCATTTGCTTTAATTGATCTAAGAAATCATTTAGATCAAAGCCATCACCTTTTTTAAGCTTCGTCGCCAGCTTTTCAGCTTGTGCTCTGTCAACTTTACTTTCAATATCTTCAATCAACGACAGAACATCACCCATGCCTAAAATACGAGAGGCGATACGATCTGGATGGAAAGGTTCTAAAGCTTCTGTTTTTTCCCCAACACCGAGGAATTTAATAGGTTTACCTGTGATATGACGAATTGATAACGCCGCACCACCACGCGCATCACCATCAACTTTAGTTAAGACAACCCCTGTTAATGGTAATGCTTCGTTAAAGGCTTTTGCTGTATTTGCTGCGTCTTGACCCGTCATAGCGTCGACAACAAACAAGGTTTCAACCGGATTAATAGCTTTATGAAGAAGTTGGATCTCCTCCATCATGCCTTCATCTATGTGCAAACGTCCTGCGGTATCCACCAGTAATACATCATAAAATTGAAGCTGTGCATGTTTTAATGCATTGCTTGCAATCGTCACTGGGTTTTCTTGCACTGTAGAAGGGAAGAAATCAATACCAACTGTCTCAGCCAATGTTTCAAGTTGTTTAATCGCCGCTGGGCGATAAACATCAGCAGAAACAACTAGAACTTTTTTCTTCTTTTTCTCTTTTAAAAATTTACCTAATTTTGCAACACTGGTTGTTTTACCGGCACCTTGCAAGCCCGCCATTAAAACAACAGCAGGTGGCTGAGCAGAAAGATCAAGGTCAGTATTGACTTCCCCCATCGCATTGACGAGTTCATTTTGAACAATCTTCACAAACTCCTGACCCGGTGTCAGGCTTTTGTTAACTTCATGTCCTACTGCGCTTTCTTTAACTCGCGCAATAAAATCACGAACCACAGGTAAGGCAACGTCGGCTTCTAATAACGCCATACGCACTTCACGCAGTGTCTCTTTAATGTTTTCTTCGGTCAATCTTCCTCGACCGCTTATATTGCGCAGCGTGCGCGATAATCTGTCACTTAAATTCTCAAACATTATCTTAGCTCAGTGTTAAAGTTGGGCTTATCAGTATGTATGCCATCGATTATATCACGATGACTCGCGGATCTCTGCATAGAGATTTAAGCTTAATGACTTCAATAGTTGGAGCCGAATGCTCCTAGCGCTATACTAGGAAGTTATTCAAACAATATATGTAAGCGAAACTATGCCCGTTATATCAATCTCTATCGTCGCTGTCTGCGCTTATTTACTCAGTCTGGTGCTCATTTTACCGGGTCTGTTACGAAAAGAGCAGAATGGATACCGCGGATTAGCACTCCTCTTCGCGGTTATTGCGCTTGTTGCGCATGCTATTTCATTAAAATTTTTAATTTTCCGTCCCCACAGCGGACAGGATCTTTCACTCACCAATCTAGGTGCTATTGTGAGCTTGATGGTCTGCGTTATTATGACGATTGTGGCTTCCCGTGGCCGAGCATGGTTTTTACTACCTATTGTTTATTGTTTTGCAATAGTCAATCTTGTCATTGCAGCGCTCATGCCTGGTGAGTTTGTTACACATCTTGAAAGTAGCACATCACTCTTTATCCATATTGGACTTGCATTATTAAGCTATGCCACATTGTTAATTGCAGCGTTATATGCATTGCAACTGAGTTGGCTAGACTATCAACTAAAGAATAAGAAGTTAAAATTTTCACCTCAAATGCCTCCATTAATGACAATTGAGCGAAAAATGTTTCACATCACACAAGTGGGTGTTGTGCTCCTAACACTAACATTGTGTACAGGTTTGGTGTATATGGATAATATTTTTGGTAAAGAAAATATCCATAAATCGATTTTTTCTATCATCGCTTGGTTTGTTTACGTCATTTTATTATGGGGACATTTCCGCGAAGGATGGAGAGGAAAAAAAGTCATTGTTTTTAACTTGATTGGCGCCATTATTTTGACATTAGCTTTTTTTGGTAATCGTTTATTACAAGAGTTAGTGCTTAATTAATTTTTATTTTAGGGTAGCAAAAGGATCTCAATTTTGGAGCATGTGTCGACTACTACGCTCATTATCATACTAATAGCGATGATTATTGCCTCAGCTTATTTTTCTGGAACAGAAACCAGCATGATGACGATTAATCGTTATCGTCTTCGTCATGCGGCAAAACAAGGAAATCGCTCTGCGAAACGTGTTGAAAAACTATTACAACGTCCTGATAGATTGATCAGTTTGGTATTGATTGGCAATAATCTGATTAATATCGTTGCATCTGCATTAGCGACTATTGTGGGTATTCGTTTATATGGTGATGCTGGTGTTGCTATAGCCACAGGTATATTAACTTTTGTGATCCTTATTTTTGCTGAAGTACTTCCAAAATCAATCGCAGCGCTGTATCCAGAACGAGTTGCCTATCCAAGTAGCGTCATTCTTTCGCCATTACAAAAACTCATGTTACCGATTGTTTGGTTTTTTAATAAAATCACATTAATACTAATGCGAATTTTGGGGATCAAATCGCCAGTAATACAAGGTAATGCTGTTTCAAAAGAAGAGCTTAGAACCATTGTAAATGAATCAAAATCGAAGCTTTCTCAAAGAAATCAAAATATGTTGCTTTCTATTCTTGATTTAGAAAAAGTGACTATTGGCGATATTATGGTGCCAAGAAATGAGATTTTTGGTATCGATGTCAATGACGAATGGAAATCCATCGTAAGACAGTTAACTCATTCTCCTCACGGTCGAATTGTACTTTATCGCGATACTCTCGATGATACCATTGGAATGCTACGAGTACGCGAAGCCTATCGCTTAATGACAGAGAAAAAAGAATTCACTAAACAAATTTTGATAAAAGCGGCAGATAAAGTCTATTTTATTCCTGAAAGCACACCTTTAAATTTACAGCTTGTTAATTTTCAGCTTAATAATGAAAAAGCGGGTGTTGTGGTTGATGAATACGGTGAAATTCAAGGTTTGGTCACCGTTGAAGATATTCTAGAAGAAATTGTGGGTGACTTTACCACCTCAATGTCGCCTTCATTAGCAGAAGAAGTTATTCCTCAAAAAGATGGCTCATTGCTCGTTGACGGTACAACAAATATTCGAGATATCAATAAAGCATTTGGCTGGCATTTACCTGAAGATGAAGCCAGAACCATTAATGGCGTCATTATTGAAGAGCTTGGCGACTTACCCGTTGTCGGCAATAAGATAAAAGTCAGTGATTATGAATTTGAAATACTTGAAGTTCAGGACAACGTCATCAAAAAGGCTTTAATTCGCCACCTCGTGATCCCTCATCATTAACGAATACAAAATAAAGCGCTTAAATAAGCGCTTTATTTTTGCTGTTTATCCGAGTTCAAATCGTAATTTGCTATTACGAAAATCAAATTCTCTTGCAGGTTTCAAATAGAAAGGATCTATCACTTGTTCTGTCTTAAGTTGAGTGGGTCTTGCTTGTTGATAATCAGAATAAAAACCATGATTTTTTATCCACATCACTAAATTAAGAGCAGGTTCATGAGAATAAGAATAACCATACTCTTCTCGTCGGCAAATAAAACATGCTGTTTCGCCTTTGTTTAAAGTAAGAGAAAGAGACTTACGTGGAAAATTAGTAATGATAGAGCCATCATCTTTTACTGATTCAATATTGAAATGATGAGGTGCTAAAGTCTTAATATTTTCATATTTTAAATCTAAATTTTCGCCAGAATAACTATTGGTTTTAATTCTATCCTCCTGAAAATACCAATGATATTCTTCATCTTCTTTTTCTTTATAGAGATAATCCCCACCAATTTTCATTATCGTATTAGTTTCAGCCTTAGTTATTTTTTCAAATCGTTGAGTTTCTATTTCTGATGAAAATAACAAATATTCAGGCTTGATAATGAGTTCTGATTCAGAGTGAAACCGTCTAACATACTGTTTATGTACACGCTCAAAATAACGATATTCTTGTGCTTTAGAAGGGCCTTGATAGAAAAAAGCATCTTTAGGAAATTGAGTACGTAGCGTACTTTTACCAAAGAAATAAAATTCTCGAACAAAAAACTCTAAAACCAATTTAGGTGATGAGAATAGGTGATTTTCCATAACAAAAGTGTACTCCGTGTATTAGGCATAAATTTAATCCATTATTGTGATAACAATATAAGAAGATAAGAAAATAAAACAATGGGATAACGAAAAGAAAAATAGGAAAGAAATTAGGATAAAAAGAGACAATAAATCAGGATACGAATTTCTTGATCTATTGTCCCCTAGTTTTACAAAGTAGCTAAGACTAGATATGTAGCTCTTTTAATGTCTCTTCAGGAAGTGCTAATTCGTCGTTATGATTAATACCGATACTATGAGCTAAAATATCTCGTGCGATATCTTGCGCTTCAGCCAAAGAATGCATTTCATAAGTACCACATTGATACACATTTAACTCAGGAATATGGTTTTGATCTTTTACTTTCAAAACATCTTCCATTGCTGCTTTCCATGCATTAGCAACTCGCTGTTCTTCTGGTTGCCCAATTAAGCTCATATAGAAGCCTGTACGGCATCCCATTGGGGAGATATCAATAATCTCAACACCATTACCATTAAGATGATTACGCATGAAGCCAGCGAACAAGTGCTCTAACGTGTGAATTCCTTTCTCAGGCATGGCTTTTTTATTTGGCACAGTAAAACGTAAATCAAATACCGTGATGGTATCACCAGATGGCGTTTTCATTGTTTTAGCAACGCGTACAGCTGGTGCAGACATACGTGTATGATCAACAGTAAAGCTATCCAATAAAGGCATAAAAAACCTCCTAAGAAAAATTTAAATATTTTTAAAAAAAAATGAAACTTTCTGCAAGTAGCTCGGTCTTAGTAATGAATACGCGCAAAATGTTATCATCCCTATTTCTCTATAGAATTTTTCAGCCACACAAATCTTAGTGTGGCTTTTTTCTATCTAAGTTTAGGAAGCCACGTTATCGGCATTTGCCCCTGCATGGATCTTCAAATACTCATCAAAAGAAATGGTATCACTCTTTTCTAACTCTTCTTGACGTTTTATGGATGAAATTCTCTCATGATCAAAAGCTTCATCAGTCAACGTTTCATAAGGCGTTTTAATTAATTCTTGGTAATACTCTTCCGCTAAAGATAAACCGTAACTGCCAATGCCTTGTGTTTTTATTTTTTCTAACAATCTGCCAGAAAAAGTTAATTCTGGATTATCGAACATTTCTTCTAACTTAACACAAACTTCCATATATTTTGTGCCAGAACAACAATCAAGAACATTTGCCACTCGTTTTAAATCCGCAAATAACGCTTTACCCACTTGTGCTAATGGCTCTTTTCTTTCACCACAACCCATTCCAATAACTTGACCAGGCTTACGTCCTTCTAGAATAACGTTATTCCAATTTGCGCGACAACACGCTAATTCAGAAGCACTCATTTCTGGTGCATCAGCTAAAACACACCAAATTAAGAATAAATCAAGGAAGCGAATTTGAGTTTCATCGACACCAATTGGCGTAAATGGATTGATATCGAGTGAACGAACTTCGATATATTCAATACCACCACGTAATAAAGCATCAGAAGGCGATTCATCACCTTTAACGACACGCTTAGGACGAATAGGTGCATAAAGCTCATTTTCAATCTGCAGTACATTGGTGTTTAATTGAATGTACTCATCATCTTTATTCTTAACACCCAGTTTAGCAAATTCGTCAGATGGTTTATGAATCGCTTTTTTCAGCCCTTTAACATAGGTTTCGAGGTGATTAAAGGTAATATCTAAATCACTTTGCGATTTATTGGTATATCCCAAATCACTTAAACGTAATGACGTTGCATAAGGTAAATACTTCGCACCTTTTGGCGTACTTTCAAATGGTAAGTTTGTTTCTCTTCCCTTTAAGAAAGATCCACAAATTGCTGGCGATGCGCCAAAGAAGAAAGGAATAATCCAACCAAAGCGATAATAGTTACGGATCAAACGCAGATAACCATCTGAAATCGCTTCTTTACCACTTTTTTCGTCTTTTACATTCGCCCAAGCTTGCCAAAATTCAATAGGCAATGAAAAGTTATAATGCACACCTGAAATAGTTTGCATTAAAGCACCATAACGATTTTTCAACCCTTCACGATATAGTGTTTTAAAACGTCCTACATTGGATGTGCCAAATTGAGCAAGTGTAATCTTATCTTCTGCTTCAATAAAGCAAGGCATACTCATAGGCCACATGCGTTCATTGTCTAAGTGACGTGCCGTATAGCGATGTAAATCACCTAAAAAATGCAGGGTATGTGAAATATTGTCATCAACAGGTGTAATAAACTCTAACAGAGACTCAGCGAAATCCGTTGTGATCCATTTATGAGTTAATGATTTACCCAATGAGATAGGGTGTTCTGTTGATGCTAAATTGCCTTCTGGCGTTACTCTTAAAGTTTCGCGCTCAATACCACGGTGGATGCCACATAAAACTTTAGGGTGTGCTTCCAACCAAGAAAGCGCTTTGGATACGTCCGGGATCAAAGGTGACCTCCCGCGTTGATTAATGTAAGTAGATAGATAGGAGTTACTTTATCGTAAAGTCACTAAATTGTCGCTGATTAGATGATGTTAGCATTGTTAGTTGGTGCTAAAAAAAACCTTAACATCATAAGAAGTAAGAGAATTCTAGAAAGCAAAAAGCCTCGCAATAGCGAGGCTTTAAAGATGGTGCATCCTGGA
>NZ_JAEHOQ010000037.1 GCF_016239305.1 Proteus vulgaris
TTACTCCAATTAAGACTAATCAATAAAAAATATCTTGAATAATAAATGTCCGTTAACCACTCAAAATAAAGGTGAAGATAGATTAATTTCTCTTTTATTTTACTTTTTATACGATCTTCTTTCAGATTAATAATATTGGACAATCATCACTGCGTTTTTTTCCTAATTTAATTAAACTAAGCATAATCTCAATTCAACACGTTCATCAGTCGGTTAGTATATTAACCGCTTATTCCTATCTCACTAACAGGATAAATGCATGAGAAGATTGCCAGTTTACCTTTTACTTGATACCTCGGGTTCTATGTATGGCGAACCTATTGAAGCAGTAAAGAATGGCGTTGAAATGCTCTTATCAACATTACGCCAAGATCCTTACGCATTAGAAACCGCCTATATTTCTATCATCACCTTTAATTCAACCGCACAACAAATTGTTCCACTCACTGATTTAATTAACTTTAGCGTACCTGATTTAGTCGCAAGTGGAACTACAGCATTAGGTGAGGCACTCACATTAGTTTCTGATCGTATTGAAAATGAAGTGCAAAAAACAACCGCTGAAACTAAAGGTGATTGGCGTCCGCTTGTTTTTGTAATGACTGATGGCACACCAACAGACGATTGGAAAAAAGGCGTTGAGAAATTTAAAGCAGCCCGTACTGGTGTTGTGATTGCCTGCGCAGCAGGACAATCTGCACAAACGGATGTACTAAAAAATATTACTGAGATTGTATTACGGCTAGATACGGCAGATTCTAACACTATAAAGTCATTCTTTAAGTGGGTTTCAGCCAGTATTTCTGTCGGTAGTCAAAAAGTCGATTTAACCAAGAAAGATATTAGTGATCTTGATGACTTACCACCACCTCCTCCTGAGGTTAACGTTGTACTTTAAATAAAAAAGGAATGAATATGTCAGTAAGTTTAAAAAAAGGACAAGGTGTTAGTTTAAAGAAAAATGAATATGACCTTTCCTCTGTCACTATCGGTTTAGGTTGGGATATCAACGAAGAGAAACGTGGATTTTTGGGCGGACTTTTTGGTAAGAAAAGCGAAGAATACGATTTAGACGTTATCGCCTTTTTATGTGGTGAAAACGGCAAGGTCAATGATCTGGGTAAAATTGAAGGTGGACAACCTTCTCTTGTTAATGGCGATATTATTTTCTTTAATAGCCTTAAACACAAATCCGGACAAATTTGGTTAACAGGTGATAACCGTACAGGCGCTGGTGATGGGGATGATGAACAGATCATCGCAAAATTAAATACCCTAGATCCTAAATTTACCAAAATCGTCTTTATTGTTCAGATTTACAATGGACGTGAGCTACAACAACACTTCGGTAAAGTACAAAATGCCTTTATCCGCGCCGTTGATGCCAAAAATGTAGAAATGGCTCGTTTTGATTTATCAGGAGGCGAAGCCTTCAATAATCAACGCTCGATGTTATTTGCTGAATTAGTCAGAGAAGAAAATGGCTGGAAACTTAACGCTATTGGCGAGCCTTCAAGTTCAGATAGTTTTGTTTCTTACTTAAAGGACTTTACCTAATGAGAAGACTTCCTGTTTACTTACTTATTGATACATCTGGATCAATGAGAGGTGAATCCATTCATGCCGTTAACGTAGGAATACAAACAATGCTAAATGCATTGAGACAAGATCCCTACGCACTAGAAAGCGTACATATCTCTATTATCACTTATGATAATGAAGCGCGTGAATTTATTCCATTAACGGCATTAGAAGATTTCCAGTTCACCGATATCACCGTTCCTAGCTCTGGTGGCACATTTACTGGCGCAGCTCTTGAATGCTTAATCAAGTGTGTTGATCGTGATATTAGACGCTCTGATGGTGATCAAAAAGGTGACTGGCGCCCGCTGGTCTTCTTAATGACAGACGGCACACCTTCTGATGCCTATGCTTATAGTGAAGCCATTAAAGAAGTAAAAAAACGCGCATTTGGTTCGATCATCGCCTGCGCAGTTGGTCCAAAAGCCAAGCATGACCACCTAAAAGAGCTAACATCTCAAGTGGTAGCGTTAGAAACACTAGACTCCAACGCCTTCTCAGGCTTTTTCAAATGGGTCTCTGCCAGTGTAGCATCCGGCAGTTCCAGTGCCGGCATTAATACCGATA
Source organism: Proteus vulgaris (assembly GCF_016239305.1). Taxonomy (GTDB): domain Bacteria; phylum Pseudomonadota; class Gammaproteobacteria; order Enterobacterales; family Enterobacteriaceae; genus Proteus; species Proteus vulgaris_C. The sequence continues at coordinate 2,149 of NZ_JAEHOQ010000037.1, forward strand.
AAGACACACTACCGCCACCGCCTCCTGAAATTCAGTTGGTACTGTGATCCACAAAAGCAAAGCGCTAAAACAGGCTTTGCTTTTATTTTATTTAGGCTTTGATTTATCCATCACAAATCTATAACAGCCACTAAAAGTGATAAGGTATAACAATGAGAAGGCTACCTATTTTCTTTGTTTTAGATTGCTCAGAATCGATGATAGGTGAAAACCTAAAAAAGATGAATGACGGTCTTACGACTATTATTAGCGACCTCAAGCGAGATCCTCATGCTCTTGAAACTGCTTGGGTTTCTGTCATTGCCTTTGCTGGCGTTGCAAAAACTATTGTTCCACTCACTGAAGTTGTCTCTTTTTATCCACCTCAGCTTCCTCTTGGTGGTGGTACATCACTAGGCAGTGCGTTACGAGAGCTTACTCACCAAATCGATACTCAAGTAAGAAAAACCACACTTGAGCAAAAAGGCGATTGGAAACCTGTCGTTTACCTTTTAACAGACGGCAGACCTACCGATGATTACGCACAAGAGATCAAGCGCTGGAAAGCCCACTACGCTAATAAGGTCAACTTAATTGCAATTGGATTAGGCTTCAGTGCTGACTTACACGCGCTATCACAATTAACTGAAAATGTGCTGTTATTTACTGAAGCACAAGAAGGTGATTTTACCCGTTTTATAAAATGGATAACGATGTCTGTAGTTTCTCATAGTCGCAGTGTTGGCGAAGAAACACCGCCACTTTTAAGCAAAACCGAACAAATTGTTCGCCTTGCCAAAGAGGATATAGCTCGTGCCTATGATGAATCTTGTGTCACGTTTGTCGGCCGTTGTAGCCACACTCGATCGCCTTATTTAATGAAATATGAACGCCCACCAATGAAAGCCTCAGGACTTGATTTTAATCTAAACCTCAATGGGTTTAATTTAACGGGTTGCTACACCCTAAACGAAGATTACTTTGCATGGAGCGATCTCAGCGCTACGGCATATCAAGTTAATACCAGTGAACTTCATGGTACTCCTGGTTGTCCTTATTGTGGCAATGCCACCGCCTTCGCGGTTTGCCAATGTGGCAAATTACTCTGTGTAAATGGTCCTGAAACGGTTATTTGCCCATGGTGTGATAACAACATCACCTTTGGAGATAACAGCAATCAATCTGACTTTGATGTCACTCGAGGTAAAGGCTAATGGATAAAAAAGCCCTACTCACAAAACTGATTATTGATGATACGCTAACTTCGCAGCGCATTCCTGTACATGAAGAGCTGATTATTGCGTTATATGAAGATGCAGAAATCGCTCAACATATTGATTTTATTATTGATAAAATCAAAGTGAAAACAGCAGAAAAAATAACACTACAAGACAAAGTACAACCTATTCTTCTGTTATTACCACCTGCCCACAATTTAGCCTCTGACGAAGCATCATTACCAAAAGAAAATCCATTAAAACCGGGGCAAATTCCAACGCACTCATCACCCATGCCAATAGAAAAACCGATTATTCACCGCCCTACGGCCAAAATTACCCTTTCTAATGCCAAAGTAGGTAGCGAATTTAATTCATCAATTAATATTGAATTAGATACGCTTGATACTGCACAAATTGAGTCCGTAAATTTTCCTGAAGATCTCGGCATAACCTTTGATACCGAAAGTTGTTGCTTAGTTGGTATACCAACAAAAAGTGGTAATTTCACACTGACAATAAACTGGTCTGTAAATTCAACGCATTACCACAATGATGTGTTATTAATCATTAATCCAGATCCTCGTAGCTTATGGCAAATTAACGAACCTCCCGCAGATAGCCCTTATCCTAAAGCACACATTGATAGCAAACTTATTCTTGAAGACGGCATTCGTATTGCAGGAGCAAGTCGTCGCGGTCGCTCTCATGAACATGCAGGTACATTCCGCGATGATGATTTTTATATTCATCACAATAGCAAAAGCCAATGGAATATTTTAATTGTCGCTGACGGTGCAGGCAGTGCTCGCTACTCTCGTGAAGGTTCACGCATTGTCACCAAAGTCGTCAGTGAATACCTTGAAGAACAATTGAACATTGAGAAAAACCCAGTATTAGCACCTTATCTCAACACTATTCACCAATGGGATGATGAGAACGAGAAAAGGCAAGTAGGTAACTTTTTTTCTAAGCTATTTCACAATGCGTCACAGCTTGCAATTAATCACTTAAAAAATGAAGCCATCCGTATTAATGAGCCCGTAAAATCGTTTTCAACTACACTGTTGGCAACGGTGACTTTACGTATCAATGATGAACTATTTGCGGCTGCTTTTTGGATGGGTGATGGTGCAATTGCAGCTTATGGACCCGCTGGAAAAGTCCGTGTTTTAGGTATTCCTGATAGCGGTGAATATGCAGGTCAAACCCGGTTTCTTGATGATAATGCACTCAATGATATTGAATTTAATCGACGCATTATTATTGGTAAATGGAGCGAAATTTCACACCTGATATTAATGACAGACGGTGTGTCTGATCCGAAGTTTGAAACAGATAACGGCTTACAAGATCCCAATAAATGGGCAGCGCTTATTGATGAAATATCGCCTTGTTTAGCCTCACCGGAAACCGCTGATAAAACACTGGCCGAATGGCTAAATTTCTTTTCAGCAGGCAATCACGATGACCGCACTCTGGTTGTGGCTTGGTGATCATCAAAGAGAAAATGGGTGAGTTTCATGGCTGATATTATTACCTGTACAACACAAAGTGGGAAAACCGTCCAGTACGTCAATGAAATTATTGGCTCTGGCTCAATGAAAGATGTCTACTTTTCCCCTGACAAAACCTATGTTGTTGCCTTTTATAAGACAAAACAAAATACACAAGCCAAAGATAGAATTGATATGATAACAGGCTCTTATCGCCATAATATCTTTGAGCAAAGTGGTGGTGAATACTGGAAAGATCTTTTTTGCTGGCCAACTGATGTTGTTGAACATCAAGGCAAAATCGGTATTGTGGTGCCGACGTATCAATCCCACTTTTTCTTCAAATATGGATCTAAAAACAATGACTTTCTTGCTATAAAAGGCCGAGAAAAAGAAGGTAAATGGTTTGCAAGCGCCAACAACCAAAATAAATTTCTCGATCCTAGAGAAAGAGGCAATTTATTAAATTACTTGAAAGTCTGTTTATTGCTCTCTCGTGCAGTACGTCGAATGCATGCGGCAGGTTTATGTCATAGCGATTTAAGTTATAAAAACGTCCTTATCGATCCTGAGCAAGGTCATGCTTGTGTGATTGATATTGATGGTTTAGTGGTTCCTGGAAAATACCCACCTGATGTTGTCGGAACACCTGATTTTATTGCACCAGAAGTGGTAAAAACCAGCCATTTGCCAAAAGAAGATCCTAACCGTATTTTGCCAAGTATCACCACTGATAGACACGCCCTTGCGGTATTAATCTATATGTATCTGTTTTATCGCCACCCTTTACGGGGCGGTAAAATTCATGATCTTGACGATGAAATGCGTGATGAAACACTCTCTATGGGTGAAAAAGCACTGTTTATTGAACACCCAACAGATCGTAGCAATGCAGTAAAACTTAATCAGGTAAAACCGTCATCTCTACCTTGGGCTGATCCTGAAAAAATCCCATACACTATTATGGGTCCGTACCTGACGCCTCTTTTTGAAAGAGCCTTTATTTCAGGGTTACACGAACCTTCACAACGGCCTACCGCAGATGAATGGGAAACCGCTTTAGTCAAAACGGTAGATTTGGTTCAGCCTTGTCAGAATAAAGATTGTGAACAGCAATGGTATGTTTTTTCTGGAAAAACACACCCTGTGTGCCCTTATTGTCATACGCCATATAAAGGGCAATTGCCGATTTTAAATCTCTACTCTTCCCGTAAAGCCGGTAGCTTCAGGCCTGACGATCACCGTTTAATGGTCTGGAGTAATCAATCGCTGTTTCCTTGGCACGTTAATCGCCTTATTGCACCCAATGAGCGCACCACAAATGAACAGAAAAAGCGTGTAGGTTATTTCGTTTATCACAATTCAACATGGTGGCTTGTTAATGAGCGTATTAATGGATTAATGGTATTGCCGGAGAAAAAACAGATAGCGATTGGCGATAAAATTGCCTTAACTGACGGATTGCAATTTGTATTATCGACAGACGAAGGCGGGCGACTTGTTGTGGTGCAATTAGTCTCAAATTAATAAAGTAAGAGAATAATCCGTTTAGTTTATGGCGGGTTATTCTCTTTGTTATCTTATTAGCTTTACTTTTATTAATGGTGTTATTCCTAAAGCTATTTTTAAATTAACGTTTAAATTCCATTGTTAAATTTAAATCTTTTGTCGGTTTTCCTGACTCATAACGCCATTTTTCCATAGCATTAACAGCCGACAAACCAAAAACCTCCACTAAAGGGGAATCTAACATCCTAATATTTTGAACATACCCATTTTCATCAATATCAAATTTAATATTTAACGCCCCCTCAATGCCTTGAAAATACGCTTTTACAGGATAATTAGGAAATACCCGAAATAAATTTTTAGGGCGATTTTTAACCGTAAGATTTGGCTCATTTATTTCACTCTGAGTCAGTTTCTCAGGTTCATTGACTAATTTGGGTTTCAATAACAAATTAGATTGTGCATCCGGCTGTATTGATTGAGTAGCACACCCATTTAGTAAACTGGTACTGCAAAATAAACTTAAAATAGCTAATTTTATTTTCATTTTTCTTTTATAAAAGAAGATTAAATATAAGGATATAATAACACATCTCATAATCATTTTTATTCTTAATAGCGTTATTTAGTTAAGAAAAACTGTGCAATCAATCCTATTTTGGCCATCCTCTTTAAATCTAAGTCAGATCACAATTTCATATTTCACCCTTTCCATTTAGCGTTAACGTTCAATATTGGATATCAAGATCTCAGTTTATTAAGCCTCATTATTTACAATACCCCACAGTGATAATTGGAGGCATGAATGAAAACTAAAAATAAAATCAATGTGCTAGAACTTATTTCGCCAGAGATGAAACAAGTGATGCAATTTTATGCAGATAATCCGCAACCCGCACCAGAGAATGACAGCTATCCATCAATGCGCCTTGCTTATAACCAAGATAGGCGTTATTGGAATGCGGATGCACCAGAGATGTTTAATATAAAAGATATTTCGGTTAGTACTTCTTATGGAAATGTATTAACACGTCTTTATCAACCCAAGGAAAAAACACCCGCAACGCTCTATTATCTGCATGGCGGGGGGTTTATTTTAGGAAATTTAGATACTCACGATCGCATTATGCGACTACTTGCCAGTTATACTGGCTGTACTGTTATTGGTATTGATTATTCATTGTCACCGGAAGCGCATTATCCTCAAGCCATTGATGAATCAGCACAGGTTTGTCAATATTATCATCAACATGCAAAATACTATGATATTAATACTCAACGTATTGGTTTTGCTGGTGACTCCGCAGGTGCCATGTTATCACTTGCCACCGTATTATGGTTACGTGACAAACACATTCACTGTGGCAAAGTGAGTGCAGCTTTACTTTGGTATGGGTTATATGGCTTACGTGATTCCACCAGCCGTCGACTTTATGGTGGTGAATGGGATGGATTGCGCCAGCAAGATTTAGAAGAGTATGACAATGCGTATTTAACCGCACTTGGCAGTCGTGACGACCCGTATTATTGCTTATTTAATAATGATTTAACTCAAGATATTCCACCTTGCTTTATCGCCAGCGCACAATACGATCCACTTATTGATGATAGTGTGACGCTATTTAAAACCCTAGAAGCGCATCAATTACCTTGTGAATATAAAATGTATTCCGGCACATTACATGCCTTTTTACATTATTCACGTATGATGAAAGTGGCAGATGACGCCATTCGAGATGGCGCTCACTACTTTATAAAACAACTAACTTTGTAAAATAGTTGGCTTTATAAACAAACGACTTTTTAAAACTCAAGATTACGAATAAAGCGATAATCCGCAGATGCCTCTTTGAGTCGATACAGACTGGCGGGGCGTCCTCTTTCAGCCCGTTTTTCTCCTGTATCAATCAATAAATCTGCTTGTTCAATGCGTCGTCTAAATGATTTTTTCTGGATCTCTTTACCAATCAAAATTTCATGAACATGCTGTAACTCCGGCAAGGTAAACACTTCGGGTAATGTAAATCCGGGTACAATTGAATAGAGTGATTTTTGCTTTAAACGTTCTCTTGCTTGTGTAATTAATTGTTGATGATCAAAAGCTAAGCTTTGTTGTGTAACCTTATCAATCGGCAACCACATTACCGAATCCACGGTATCAATATGAGCTTCGCACGCTTGATGTGCCATTAACGCGGTATAACAGACTGTCACCGACCAGCCTCTTGCATCGCGCTGATCATTTCCCACTGAACAGAGTTGCTCAATATAAGGAGGGATCACACCCGTTTTCTCTTTTAATTTTCGTAGCACTGTGTCTTCAAGGCATTTGTCCTGTACTTCATCGACAAACCCACCGGGTAAACCCCATTTTCCTTTTTCAGGATGCTCCCCTCTTTTCACTAATAATACTTTTAACTGCTCTTCATGATAAGTAAACAGTACAGCATCAACGGTGATCAATGGCGATAGGAAATCACGACGGTTATAACTGGCTAAAAAATCTTGTTCATTCATGGCGTAAGCTTTATTAGAAAATGATGAGGCTATTTTAAGGTTAAACAGCAGAAAATCAAATTTTGTCATAAAGACACTAAATCAGTTGACAAGAATAGTGTCCATAAGACACAATGCAGTTATTGTCATAAAGACACTTAATAAGGAAATACTATGTTTAACTTAAATTATTTTAAAGCTGACTCATCAACATTCATCATTAAATCCGTTAATGGCAAAATCCGCCAACAAGGTAAGGGTTTGAGTTTTTGGTATAACTCAGCCACAACCTCTATTGCCGCCTTACCTTTAAATGCACAAGAAGCGCCATTTATTTTTAATTTCCAAACCGCAGACTTTCAAGGCTTACGCATTCAAGGACAAATTTCATTTCAGGTCAAAGCCCCTGAAAAAGCGGCAGAAGTGCTCAACTTTAACTTGAGTAAAAACGGCAAGTCTTATGCCTCTGAGGATCCACTCAAACTCAGTGACCGTGTTGTACGTATTGCACAAACCTTAATTCAAGCAAAGATCCAAAGTACCCCACTTAGAGAAGCGTTATTACTGAGCCAATCATTAGTGACCTTGGTGATGGAACAATTAATTGAACACTCATCATTAGAAGCATTAGGTATTGCCATTTTAGATGTTTCTATTGCAGCAATCACACCATCACCAGAAACCCTAAAAGCGCTAGAAGCCGAGGCAAGAGAATCCTTACTGAAAGAAGCCGATGATGCAATCTATGCGCGTCGTAAATTCTCAGTTGAACAAGAACGCACCATTAAAGAAGCAGAATTAGAAACTGACTTATCCGTTCAACGTAAACGACAAGAAATTGAAGAGGCACGTTTAGAAAACGAACGTACATTATTACGAGAACAAGCAGAGATTGAAAAAGAACGTCTTGAAGCCAAAGTGAATGCTGAAGCAAAACGCAAAGAACTCGTCGCATTAAGTGCTGAAAATCAACGAACACAATCAGAAGCTGATGCCTACGCCATTGAAGCCACCATGCGTGCTTACCGTGAATTACCCGTTGAAAACTTAAAAGCAATGGCGCTAGCAAAAATGGATTCGCAACAGTTAATGGCAATGGCCTTTGAAACTTTAGCGCTTAATTCAGGGAAAATCGGCGAATTGAATATCACTCCTGATTTATTTAGCCAATTTATGAAAAAAGGAGGTAAATAATGCAACGTAACAACGATTTTCGCTTCGTGTTAGTGATGAGAAAAAGCCGCTTGCAGGAATTAATCGAGCGCTTTAATACTTGGTCACAAGCTAAATTTTATTTGGAACACAACAATGTTGAGGTAAAGGATTACCTCAACGAACACAATCTATATCAAAAACAATTAACGCAAGCCGAATTGATTTTAAAATCATTAGGACGCTTCCAGCTATTAGAACGAAACTTATTACCTAGCTATCAATTTTCACCCCACGATATTGTCGTAGTGATTGGTCAAGACGGACTTGTCGCTAATACGCTGAAATATCTCAACGGACAGCCTATTATTGCAATTAATCCTGATCCATCAAGATGGGATGGTAAATTATTACCTTTCGAAATAGGGCAATTAAAAGAGACGGTGATTAATACCATTAATCAAAAAATGCCATTTAAAACAGTCACTTTCGCACAAGCAACAACTAATGATGGTCAATCATTATTAGCAGTTAATGACTTATTTATTGGTCCTAAAAGTCACACTTCTGCGCGTTATATTTTGCAATGGGGTGGCGCTCAAGAAGCACAATCCTCATCAGGCATCATTGTGTCAACGGGATTGGGATCGACTGGATGGTTTCAATCCATTCTTGCTGGCGCAATGGCAATAACAGGAGACGCTTCGCACCCTCTGTTACAAGGGTTTAACTGGGGTGATCGAAAGCTACAATTTAGTGTCAGAGAACCGTTTCCTAGCAGAACAACAGGTGTCGCACTGACTTTTGGCACTATTGAACCGGACTCACCATTACAATTAGAATCTTTGATGCCAGAAAATGGGGTTATTTTTTCTGATGGCATCGAAGATGACTATTTACAGTTTAATGCAGGCTGTATAGCGTATATTGGTATCGCTGACATACAGGGGCAATTAATTAGCCAAAAAGGACGTCAGCGAATTTAGATTTATTGAGTATTACGTAACACCGTTTCAAGCCCTGAAATCATCACATCAAGGACAAATAAAAACGCAGCATCACCATTATCACTATCCATAATAGCAACAGCCTGAGTTAATAATGGCGGATAGTGAATAGCATTGGGTTCTGTTTTTTCACGCTCTTTTTGGCTTTCTTGGTGCTCTTGAGTTTCAAGAACTGAACCTAATGTAAAATGCGCAATAGAACTCAAAGCATATGTGGCTTGAGATAAACTAAATCCGGCATCACACAAAAACTGTAATTGCAGTTCTGATGTCTCAAATTGGTTTTCAGACGGGCGAGTTCCTGCATGAATTTTGCCACCATCACGATACATTAATAAGGCTTGGCGAAAGCTTTTCGCGTTATTTCGCAAAAAATCCTGCCATGTTTCATTAGGCAATGGCAAAACATGATGATGATGTTTTTGCAAAATAGTTTCTGCTAATGCATCTAACAACGCACGTTTATTCTTCACATGCCAATACAATGTGGGTTGCTCTACCCCTATTTTTTGCGCTAATTTGCGTGTTGTTAGACCTTCGATCCCCACTTCATTAAGTAATATCAACGCATTATCAATAACTTGTTCTTTATCTAGCTTTGCCATTATCTACCTCAAAGTAAAATAGCCTTGACAATCTATCACTGATAGAGATATTTTACACTCACTCTATCACTGATAGATTTTTTTTAGGATCTCAATGAATAAATCAATTGTTATTATACTGCTGATCACCGTATTAGATGCCATCGGCATTGGGCTTATCATGCCAGTACTCCCTACGCTATTAAATGAATTTGTCAGTGAAAATTCACTCGCAACTCATTACGGTGTGCTATTAGCGCTCTATGCTACCATGCAGGTTATTTTTGCACCTATTTTAGGACGTCTGTCTGATAAATACGGCAGAAAACCTATCTTGCTGTTTTCCCTTTTAGGCGCAGCGATCGATTACCTCTTAATGGCATTCTCAACGACTCTTTGGATGCTCTACATTGGGCGCATTATTGCGGGCGTCACAGGTGCAACAGGTGCTGTATGTGCATCAGCCATGAGTGATGTTACTCCCGCTAAAAATCGAACTCGCTATTTTGGCTTTTTAGGCGGCGCTTTTGGTGTTGGTCTTATTATTGGCCCAATGTTAGGAGGATTATTAGGTGAAATAACTGCTCATACTCCATTTATATTTGCTGCTATTTCACACTCGATCTTATTAATACTCTCATTACTATTTTTTTATGAAACACAAAAGAGAGAAACGCAAGTTACAAATACATGCACTCAAACGGCATCAAATTCAATCACGGGGTTTATTAAGAAAAACCTCTATTTTTGGCTGGCTGCCTATTTTATCATCCAACTTATCGGTCAAATCCCTGCCACTATTTGGGTGTTATTTACACAATACCGTTTTGATTGGAATACGACATCGGTCGGTATGTCTTTGGCAGCTCTGGGTGTATTGCATATTTTCTTTCAAGCGGTTGTCGCTGGGAAATTAGCACAGAAATGGGGCGAAAAAACCACCATTATGCTCAGTATGTCTATTGATATGATGGGCTGTTTATTATTAGCTTGGATAAGCCAAGTTTGGGTGATATTACCCGCATTAATCTGCTTGGCTGCTGGAGGAATGGGACAACCTGCTTTACAAGGTTATTTATCAAAATCTGTTGATGATAATGCGCAAGGGAAACTACAAGGTACACTTGTAAGCTTAACCAATATCACGGGTATTATTGGCCCACTCTTATTTGCCTTTATTTATAGCTATAGCATCGCTTATTGGGATGGTTTGCTATGGCTGATGGGGGCAATATTTTATGCCATATTGCTTATTACGGCTTATTTTCACCGGAGATCAGCAACACCTAAAACCGTTACTTCAGTACATTAATACTAAAAATTACAAATATCATAAAAGTCCTATCCACCATTAGTTATGTTGATAGGACTTTATTTTTATCGCAACTAATAAGCTATTTTTACCCGAGGCTTACTTGCCGCAATCATAAACATCGGTGTTGAGCGATAAAGGACTTTGCGTTTTTCATCATACACTCGCTCATTAATATTGGTTAAACAAGTCAGTTCTGAATAACCAAGGGTTACTAATGTATCAAGATCCCATTGAGGTCTAATTTTTTGACACATCGGCATGCTTTTACGGTAATCGAGCATCGCATCACTATAACCTGCAGGCTTTTCATTAAACAGTGCGGTATATGCTTCAATATCTTCACTATTCTTCTGATTTAAGGAGCCATCAAATAAATAGCGATTCCAGTTAGCATCAAAAATCAGTGTTCTTGCCCCCGGTTTTAAGACACGTAACCACTCTTTATAACCCTGTTTTGCATCTAATAACGTCCATGCCACATTACGACTAATCACCAAATCAAAGTGATCATCAGGGAAAGGCAGGCAATGGCTATCACCTTGCATCACTTCAACATCGACTTGGTAAGCTTCAAAGTTTTTCTTCGCAACATCAACCATCGCATCTGTGCAATCTATTGCCGTCACTTTATGCCCAGCTTTCGCCATAATGATAGAGAAAAAGCCAGGGCCCGTTCCCACATCCAGTACCTTCAATTTGCCCTGTTGACCACAATATTCATGAATAATATTCAACCACGCTTCTCGCTGAAAACCGTTTAATTCTAGTTGGATCAAGTTACTGTAATTTTCAGCACCCTCTGTCCAATTTTTTAATAATTTATCTTTTGAGTCCTGCATAACAAAACCTATCAGTATATAAACTAAAATAAATCAACAAAATTACGGCGCCACAAAGATCTTATAAAGATAACAAGAGCGCCGTAGAGGCTATTTTTCAGGTGTGTGAGGTACAGTGAGTTTTTCCCACGCAACAGGTGCGTAGTTGTTCACGCCAACTTCAAAATTAGCCACTTTCTTAGGATTAATAGCAAAGTTGGTGACGGGATGATAAACCGGTGCCGTGATCGCCTCTTCGCTAATAAAAGTCATAATACCGTCATAGCCTTTTTGACGATCTTCTTCATTTAATGTTGCTAAGGTTTTATAAATCATGGCAGAGAGATTTTCGTCATACCATGCTTTAGCTTGCTGATTATTCGCTTGGATATCGTAGATCTCTAGCATAGAACTATGAGGCATCCATGAGTCAGAAGCGGTACGCATTAAAGCCATATCAAAATCTTTCGATTCCAATGTAGATTGGGTATAACCATTACGATCGAGTATTTTTAAATTAACTTGAATACCCGTTTGTGCTAATTCCGCTTGAATAAATTCTGCAAGGGTTTTCCATTCTGGGAATTCATCGGTTGTCAGTAAGAAAGAAAACGATAAAGGCTTACCTTCTTTTTCAAAAATACCTTGGGTATTTTTGCTATATCCTGCTTCAATTAATAATGCCTGTGCTTTATCTTTATCCCCCGCTAAGGTGTAGTTATTATTTGTACTGGCATAAGGTACTCCCGATTGATACATTCCAGTCGCTTCTTTACCAATATGGTTAAAGAGATCTTCTGTAATACTTTTTTTATCAATAGCGTAGTTAATTGCTTGGCGAATACGCTTGTCTTGTAACTCTGGAGTCCGTTGATTAAAGGCAATAAAGTGAGAACTTAGCGTATCAGCAGTAAATGTCTCAAACTTTTTGTCTTGTTCTAATTCCTGAATATTTCCCATTGGAATTTTACCAATCAGATCACCACCAATAATATCTACCTCACCACTTTGTAAGGCAAAAACACGTGCTTGACCATCAGGAACAACTTTAAAAATAATGCGATCTAGCTTTGGTTTCTCGCCCCAATAGTAAGGATTTGGTACCAGTGTAAAGCTTTTATCTTTTTCATAACTTTCTAGCATCCAAGGGCCTGTTCCGACTGGTTTAGTAAAGGTTTTACCCTCTTCACCTAACGAAGCTGGGCTTAAAAAACGTACAGGTCGAGGATAGGTCATTTCCATTAAAATAGGATAAGAAGGATTTTTGTAAGTAATACGCACTGTATGTTTATCAATGGCTTCCATTGAGTCTACTAATGTTGCAGTAATTTGACTATAACGAGGATTATTCACCCAACGTTTTAAATTAAAAATAACTGCGTCGGCATCAAACGGGGTACCATCTGAAAACTTCACATTTTCACGCAGTTTAAAAGTATAGGTTTTACCATCTTCTGAAATATCCCAACTGGTTGCTAATGTTGGAATAATCTTACCTTCACCGCCATCTTCTGTTAAACCGTCATAAATCATTTTAAAGACAAAATGAGGTCCGTTATAACTGGCAGCATCAAGCATATTCATCGCACCATCACGATAAATAGCAACAACGACTTCTTTTTTCTGCTCAACTTGAGTGGTGTTTTCTGTTAGTTTTTCATCATTACAGCCCGTTAATGCGGTTATTGAAAGAAAACCAACTAATAAAGTTCGGTGTATTAATTGCTTAAACATATTCTTTTCTCTTTCCATCTTATTGTTATTAATGCGTTATTTTATGGCATGCAACCCAGTGGTTAGATGCAATTTCTATCAAAGGAGGATTTTGTTGCTTACAGATATCTTGTCGATTTAAACAACGGTGGTAATAAGGACAACCCATTTGTGTTTTGGGTGCATCGGTGTAGATCTGTTGCTTAAAAGGTGTGCGTTGTGAAGGATGAGTTGGCAATACTGCAGACAATAAAGTTTGGCTATAAGGATGTTGAACACCGTTATCCATTTTAGGAATAACTTCAACAATATGACCAAGATACATCACAATAATCCGATCACTCACAAAGTTAACCGCTGAAATATCATGAGAAATAAACAGATAAGTGAGTTGTAATTTATTTTTAAGCGTATTAATTAACGTCAGAATTTGCTGTTTTAACGCAAAATCAATACTAGAGACAATTTCATCACACACCACAAATTTTGGCTCAAGCACTAACGCTCTTGCAATACCAATACGTTGTTTTTGCCCACCTGAAAGCGCATCAGAATGTCTTGATAAAAAAGAGCTGTCTAATCCGACTAACTCTAATGTTTTACCAATAAGCTGCTGTCGCTCTTGGCGAGTCAGATTTTTATAATTAATGAGTGGTTCAGCAATAATTTGTTCTACGGTAAAATAAGGATTAAACGTATCTGCACTGGCTTGAAAGATCATCTGCATATTTTGGCGAATTTGACGCATCTGTTTAAAACTAAAATGCGTGATCTCTTGCTTTGAAAAGGTGATAACCCCTTTATCACTTTGTTCTAATTTCAGTAATAATTTACCAAGCGTCGTTTTTCCACATCCAGACTCCCCCACAACACCCAACGTTTCACCTCGATAAATACAAAATGAAGCATTAGCGACAGCACAGGTCGTGATCCCTTTTTTTTGATAATATTTAGCAAGATTTCTTACTTCGATTAATGGCATCTTATTCTCCCCGATTTATTGTTGAGAATAGACGTTGGGTATATTCATGTTGAGGCTCATCAAAAAGTTGAGACACACTGCCTGAACTCACAATATCACCTTGATACATCACATAAACGTTATCGGCCATTTGCGCTACAATGCCTAGATCGTGAGTGATCAGCAAAATCGCGATCCCTAATGATTTCAAACGATCAATTTCATATAAAATAGCCGCTTGCGTGGTGAGATCTAAAGAAGCCGTTGGCTCATCCGCAATAACCACTTGTGCTTCAGATAACAACCCCATCCCCACCATAATGCGCTGACACATACCGCCACTTAACTCAAATGGATATTTATTTAACAACTCATCCACATGGCTTAACCCAAGACGAGATAAAATATCTTTATATCGCTGTCGCTTTTCTGTTTTTGATTTCTTACGCCATAAAGGAGATAGCGATTCAGCAAAATGCTTTTCTATTTTAATGGTAGGATTTAAGGCACTTCTTGGCTCTTGGAAAATCATGGCAATTTTTTGTCCACGAATATTTCGCCACTGCCTTTCGCTTTTATTCGAAATAACATCACCTAGTAAAGTGATTTCACCAGAGACAACTTTTCCAGGTTTATCTACTAAATTCATTAAAGAGAGTGCGGTAGCGGATTTCCCACTTCCCGAACCACCAATCAGTGCTGTTATATTTCCAGCATAGAGCTCAAGGTCAATATTGTTCACCGCCACAAATTCACTCTTTTGTTGCTGAAAAACAGTTGTCAGCCCTTTGACGGATAAAACAGGTTTAGTACACATATTAAATCTCCTCCTGTTTTTTCAAATCTAAGGCTTTGGCATTGTTTTGTAAGACATCATTTAACCCTTCACCAATCATATTCAAGGCCCAGACGGACAACATAATGGCGAGTGCAGGATAGATAATCATCATGGGATATTGCGTCATATATTGCCGGCTATCACTTAACATCACTCCCCAATCCGCAATGGGGGGTTGTGAGCCTAAACCGATAAATGAAAATGCCGCAACGTGTGTGATCACTGCTGCAATACGTAATGTGGCAAGAACAATAATGGATGACATAGCATTAGGAATAATATGATGAAAGATAATACGACGATGAGGCGAACCGACAGACACTGCAGCTTGAATAAAATCTTTCTCTTTTAAAGCAATAACAGAGCCACGAATAATACGGGCAAAAGGTGCCCACCACAGAGCAATAAACACCAATAAAATCGTCATTAAACTAGGGCCTGTGATCCCAATGGCTGCCAATGCTAATAAACTTGATGGAAATGTTGAGGCTATATCAACAAGACGCATGATCAGGTTATCAGTTTTACCTCCAACATAACCTGCTAAAATTCCTAACGGAATACCAATACTGAGCATCAATGCCGTAGCTAATACCGCAGTAGAAAGGCTGGTTCGAATACCATAAATTAAGCGAGAAAAGACACAACGCCCTAATTGATCGGTTCCTAGAGGATAATCAAAACTGGCGCTCATTAGTTTCAATTTAACATTAGTCAGATAAGGATCATGAGGGGCTAAATAAGGCGCAAAGATCCCCAAAATCACCAAAAATAGAATGATCGCAACGCCAGTCATGGCTAAACGTTGTTGTAAGAATCGCTGTAGGAAGTTCAGTTGCATCGCGATCACTCCATCATTATTTTTGGATCGATAAACACATACAACACATCGATCAATAAATTAATAGCGATGTAGGTCACCGCAACAACAACGATATAACCTTGAATAACCGGTAAGTCTTTAAGGCGAATACTGTCTACGGCAAATTTACCAATTCCATTCCATGAAAAAATGGTTTCACACGCAAATTGCCCCCCTAGCAATTTACCAAAGTTCACACCAATTAACGTAATACAAGGTAAAACGGCATTTTTTAAACCATGACGGAAAAGAGCTTCTGTTTTACCCAGCCCTCTCGCCCTTGCAGCCCGAATGTAATCTGTATAACTCACCTCAATTAAGTTATTACGTAAAATACGAGTGTACATGGCTGCATAACCAGCACTGAGCGTTAAAGCAGGTAAGAGAATATTTTGCATACTGTCACCAGCAATCACTGGTGCAATATGTAGCTGGATCGCAAAGATATACAGTAACAATAATCCGAGACAAAAATCAGGTAAGGTCGCAGCCATTGTCGTTAAAAAACGAATACCATGATCAATCGGTGTATCTTTAAAACGTACCGAGGCTAACGCAATAGGAACACATAAAATGATAGCAAAGAGTGTAGACACCAATGCTAATTTTAACGTGGCAGGAAATCTATCCATAATTTCTTGGCTAACAGGCAAACCTGATTGAATAGAGGTACCAAAATCACCTTGTAAGGTATGTGCTAACCAACTTAAATATTGAATATACAAAGGTCTATCTAATCCAAGTTCTGTTCGTACCGCCGCAATACTATCGGGAGTTGGAATTATCCCCTTGCTTCGCAAGGTAATTTCAGCAATATCACCTGCTGAAATATGACTTAATATAAATGCCAATATACTGACAATAATAAGCATAGGAACAACTTGGATAAGTCGTTTAAAAATAAAGCGTTTAAAGTTCATGTTGTGATTTATTATAATGATAAATTTGGCGTCTAATAATTTAAAGCCAAAGTATAGTGATTAATCTTAATGAACTATTGATATAACACGTTATTAATTCAATTTCCTTAGAAAAATAAAAAATAAAACTTTTATATTAGATAACATCAAAAGATAATTATTTATATTTTTAAAATGGTTATAGGCAAGATTATATTTGGATATTTAGAAATAATAACACTTTATTTAGATTTTATTTATATGATTTAAAATCAAGGAGTTATAACAACAAAATAAGGATCAATTAAATATAATAGATTTTAAAGTAGCGTTAGTCATATTAATCTTTAATATCTATTTAAATGAAAGAGATGATAGTTATCTAAAAAGGCATTAATAAAAACGATCAAAAAACATTAATAACACTTATCAATAAAGGTAATTCATTAGAAAGCTAATTTTATTATTACGCAATCTATCATTAATTAATGATAGTAAAATTTTTCCTAAATAATTACTTTAATTTCTATCTAATACGATTAAATGACAAAATAAAACTGATATCAGTACATTGATGTTCAAAATCAACATTTGCTGTTTCTGCATTATTCGATTGCTAGCCCTTTTTACTTCTTTTTTACTAAACACAAAATAAAGAAAGTCGATAACAAGTAAAAACATCATCCATTCAGCTATTGATTTTCTTAAAAAAGTGCTGTTTTTAGTTAATAATCTATCTTTCTTATAAACACGGTAATTCGTATAGGATTGCATAATAGAGCATTTTGATTACATAGTTATCTTATGATGATCCTTTTTAACTATGCTTGCTCAAATAATAAAAACAAATAATTTATTATTATTTTACTTTTCATTCACATTGTTTTATCTTTAAATTGATAGAAACAAAATAATATTTTTATTAAATCTGGTTTTATTCAAACAAGAATTATTTGTAAAAACTTTTATATATTATTTTAGATCAATATTGGTTAGTCTTTTTTAGACGATCAATAAAATTTAATTTAATTTTCTTGTTCCCACTCTGTAATCTTTCGTATAAATCATTAAAACAAATCTAAAAAAGATACATTTCATTTAATTGTATCTTAATAAATGAATATGCTGGTATAAAAAATGTCTAAATGTAAAAAAATGTTTTTTTATATAATATTGATTAATTATTAACATATAAAATTTTTTATTTAATAATCGAAAAAAACTCGCATTTAGTGTAAAGATGCACACATTTAGTTAAAAAACACTTATGCTTTGTTTTTTTAGCATAAAACCCTATGAGATTAATCCTATCCTAATTAATATTTTTATTCGTAAAATTGACCCCAGATCAAGTTTGTAAATAAAAAAACTAATCAAGAAAAGAATAAATATTCTGACTTTTGATTCATAACTTCTTTTGCATATTAATTAATAGATATAAAGAAAATAAATATTCACAAGCTTCAATAATGCTTTCCATTAGGAATGTATATTTTATTTTAAATATGCATTTAACTAATAAACAATCAAATACCTAAATAACTGAATATAGTTAAAAAAACTCTCTGTTATTTAAAAACACTATGCTGTGAAAATAATCAACAAAGGATACTTCAATATGAAAAAACTGACATTAGCAGTTCTTGCAGTAGCTATTATGGGTGCGACTACTCTTGCTCAAGCTGATACTCGTAAAGCAAGCGCTGTTGCTTCATGGGATGCTAAAGCATACAAAGACACTAAAAGCATGTTAGTGGTTACACCTTTAAAATCATTAACCTTCAACTACGCTGAAGGTATTAAAGCATTTAACTCTCAAGACGGTGCTTTCGACATCACTATCCAAGGTCAACAAGGAGCAACTGATTTTAAACTGACGTCTAAAATCATCTCTGACAAATTAAGCCGCACAGCTGACGATAGCGAGTTAACTGTTGGTGTTAAATGGAATGGTACTGCATTAAGTGACTCAACAGAAACTACAATGGTTGATGTTAAAGGTGGTACAACCGCAGGTCTTGATTTCTTAGCTCAAGATGGCGCTTACAACGGTAAAGACCGCGTCAGTGGCCAAAGTCAATTCGCCTTCAATATCGCATCTGCAAAAATTGCTGGTGCTGATGCTAAATTCTCTGATTTAGCTGATGGTTACTGGGATGGCGACGTTAAAGTTCAGTTCACTGCAACTTGGGAAGGCGACTTCACTGCTACACCATAGTCTGTGATCCACAAAATTGTCTTTTAATCATAAAGGATGAGCGAGCTTTCGCTCTTCCTTCTAGGATCCATGATGAAAAAAATAATATTAGCCTGTTTGAGTCCTTTGATTTTTTATAGCCAATTTGCAGCAGCCATTCATGTCGGTGCGATCACCGAAACGATGCCATCTGACCAAACAATACTTGCCAAAGAAATTGAAAATAATGTCGATCAGGCTCGTTTAGTCGGATTATCTATTGAGCGTATTTCATCTCCATTGGATGATGGAAAAGTGCTCCCTTTAGTCAATAACGAGATTTTGATCTCACCAGCAAACTTAATTTTACCCGGTAAAACCAAAGAAAGTTTCAAGATTTTCTATAAAGGTCCCAGTGATAATCAAGAGCGTTACTACCGTTTAGTATGGCGTGACGATCCCGTGACTGAGACCGGATCAACACAGAGCGCCAAGGCCGCAACGGCAACGACGTCTGCCATGATAAGCACCATTTTAGTGGTTGCTCCTCGCCAAGAAAAATTTGATTACCAATTTGATAAAGAAGCGCGTGTGGTGTTTAACACGGGAAATAGTTCATTTCGCACTGTCGCCACTGGCGATTGTATGCCTGATGCTGTCACAAAAAATGAAAATAACCGCTGTAGTGAACGCTACTACGTTATGCCAGGCCTTGGCGTCAAACTCAAACAAGTCGATGTTCAAAGTAAAAAAGCAACTGTCGGCATTTGGCATAACGACGATTTTATTATTGTAAATTAATTTTTAATTTCATAAGGATCTATTGTGCGCAAATCAGTGGTGGCATTAGGTATTGCTATATTCCTATTGTCCGAGAATACATATAGCCAGCCCGCCAATTTAAAGATAGGTAACTATATTATTCCTAGTGTCTTTGCCACCGCATTAGAAGAAGGCATGACGATCCCTGTTTATTTACGTTACGATCTTTCTGAGCAATCGGTTTTAGAAGAGCAAAGCCGTAATAAAATTGCCGATGCATTAGTGGTGTTAAAAGACAATAAAATCACCATTAGCTCCGTGACACCGACCCTTGATGAAGGTGAAACACAAACAGCGTCCATCAATGAACAGCTCGTTCAATCATTAAATGAGCTCAAAGATAAGCCCTTTGATCAAAATAACACGATCACACTCTCTCCTGATGCGACGCTTAATTTTGATTTAAGCACTTTTATTATGTCGTTAGATGTCAATGAGGCGGGTCTGGCCACGCAAGTCAAAGCACGTTCGGAAATGTTAGGCAAATCAACGGTTGATAATGTATCTTCTGTCACCACCTATAATTTAGGTGTCTATAACAATAAGATGAAACAGCAAAAAGATAACACCAACAGTTATTTTTCAATCGATAGTATCTGGAGTTTTGCTGAAAACCACTTAAACCTGAGCGCCACGGCTTATGGATTAGGCACCGCAGAGCAGTCTTTTGATTTTTATCGCGCCATGTTTGAGCGTGACTTTAATGGTCGCCGTTTTGCTTTTGGTCTATTAAATACGTGGAACTTACAATCTATCGCATCGATGTCGGCGCTCAATAGCAGTAAAGTTTACGGTATTACTTACGGCAATAATTCCTCATCCAAAGTCAGTCACTCACAACTCTCGTTAACCCCGATCACCGTCTTTTTACCCAGTGCCGGTGAAGTACGCGTTTATCGTGATGGTAAATTATTAAGCATTCAAAACTTCCCCATGGGGAGTTTTGAAGTCGACACCGCCCCCCTCCCTTTTGGTATTTATCAAGTTGAAGTCGAAGTGGTTATTGATGGTAAGGTTCACGCCAAACAAGCTCAAACCGTCAATAAAACCTTCAATATGCGAGGCGCGACATTAAATGAGTTACGTTGGGAAATATTCTCAGGCTATGTAGATTACAAAAAACGCATTAAAAACAACAATAATGAATATCGCACGACCAGCGGCGATAATACGGTCTTAGTCGGGGGTGCAGGTGC
>NZ_JAEHOQ010000038.1 GCF_016239305.1 Proteus vulgaris
GCATAAATTAAATTAAACATATTTGTTTTTAAACGTGATTTAACAGTAAAAAATAGAGAAGAAATAAGTAGTTATTCTTATTTATACTGGTAATGTATTTACAGTTCATTTTTTTACGAGCGCTTATCAAAAAAATAACCCCCTTTAAATACAAGTAGTTACATAAGAATAATCTAATTTTGATGCAACATGGAATATTAATAGAATATTTAAAGTGAAATTTAATTATATATAGAGAATTAAAAATATAAATACGCCTAATCACTCCAGATGCGTGTGAAAATAAAAAGCATTATATTTTTTTATTTATTTGCGAATGTTATGAAAAAACATAAGGCAGGATTTTTAAATTTTATCCAATAAAAAACGGGCTTTGTTTAATTACAAAGCCCGCCAAGAAAATTCAAAACAATAATTTTAGATCAATTCAATGAGTTAATAATTAACCTAATGTACTTGGTACAAGAATTTCAGTCGCAACAATAACAATAACTAGTCCGACTAATACTGGTACAGAAACACGCTTCATCACTTCAAACGGTGAAATTTTTGCCATACCTGATACCGCAACAACAACACCAGAAACAGGTGATAATGTACGGCCTAAGTTTGAAGCTTGTAACATAGGAATAGTTAAATAAGCTGGGTTAACACCCATATTGCTTGCTAAACGAGGGATTAATTCAACGAAAGCATAGAATGGTGCGTTCCCTGATCCTGTTGTCATCGCCGCTAACATCGTAATTAATACCAGGGCAATCATCATCACAATAGCACCTGAGCCTAATGACTGAGCGCCTTCAATTAAGGCATTAATAAAGCCAACGGTTGTTAAGCCTTGAGCAAATACTCCTGCAGCGACTAATAACATAACAACTTGAGCAAATGCATCTGCCATACCGCGGTAAGCAACTTCTAAACCTTCAAAAACTTGTTTGGCACTGAAGCTGCGAATAAATTCGATAATAGCCGCTAAAATCATACAGATGATAATAATGGCAACGATATGAAGCTCTGGTAACCATTTACCATCAAAAACTAAAACACCAATGATTGGCGTAAAAGGTAAAATAGCATAGAAACTTGGGGCGTGAGTTTTGATTTCATTCACGTCTAACATTTCAGTTTCAATGTGCTCTTTGCGGTCAAGGTAACGTTGCCAGAAGAAGTGCGCAATACACATACCAATAATTGCAGCAATAGAGATAGGTAATGTAGTTTTAAATGCGAAATCAATCAGTGGCATTTGAGATGCTTCAGCGGCTAAAATAACATCACCCGATGTTGGCGCTAAAATAATAGAGGCTGGGGATGCACAAATTGCAGCTGCGGCACCGCGACTAATTCCCATATTCACCATAACTGGAAATAGAGTTGCCATTAACAACACCCCTAAACCTGTTGCTGATGAAACAGCCAGTGACATCAAACATGCAACAATATAAGCCGCAACCATCAGCAGATAAGGTGAGTTGATCATTTTCAGCGGGCGTGATGCTAATTTAACAACAACATCGTTGGCACCAATATGCGTCATATAAGCGGCAAAGCCACACAGTATCATGATCATCATACCTAAATCGCCACCACGGCTCATTAGTAGATTTTTCACATACTCAACAATATCAATTAAGCCGTAGCCTGTTGCAGTCGCACTTGGAGGTAAAACAGCCCTTCCCATAATAACGCTGATGATCAGTAATAACAGACCACCTGTCATTAAAACACCGGTTGGTGAATAGCCTTTTACAATATAACGTCCAACGCCTACAGCAACTAAGGCGCCGATAAGAATTTCAATCATTTATTTATCCTGTCTAAAGTAATCATTTATAAAATGAAGTTTTTTATTTTTATCATCATTTTTGCGTTTAGTGCGATTGACACACTCTGCCCAAAGGCAACGTTGCAGTGTATGACATATATCAAAAAAAACGACTATTTTTTTGCATAGCTATAGCACGAATGCTTACTTTTCATTCAAAACATAAATTAAATGATAGATATAAAGCAAAAAGCACACAATTATCAAATTTGTGTGCTTTTATTAAGAGTGTGATGAAGTTAAAAATCGTGAAATTAAATTTTCTTCAATAGCTGATTAAGTGCTTTTGCTTCTGGGCTTTCAGCATCTTGTTTATTCAGCCAATTATCGATGGCTTGTTTCGCTTTTTGCTGTAATTGATCACGCAATAATTTTTCAACATTGAGCTCATATTGCACTGCATTCCAATCCCCATAAAGCCTTAATGGAATATCAATTTTAGCCAGTTGGCGAATAAATTCATTTTCTTTACCCCACCCTTTTTTAATATTAACCAGTAGTGTTACATCAAGATCATGACGTTGAAGGTTAACTTTACCCTGCCCTTTAATTTGATAAGCATCAGCTTGAGCATCAAGGGAATTAACCGTTAATTGTCCTTTGGGTGTTAATTTAAATTGGGCAATAACATTATCTGCTTGAGTGTAACTTTCGATATCCTCAGGATAAATCACTTTATCTGTCGCTTGAGCAATAGATTGCTGAATAACCTGTGGCACATTTAAGCCCTGCATCTTAAATTGAGTTAATGAGGTATTCAGTGTGCCCTGCCAGTAATGATAAAAGGCTTTTCGGTTATATCCCGTACCTTCGGCATTTCCTTTGGCTGAAATTAATCCACTGAAATTTTCAGGCTGATTAAACGCACGCAATAGAGGTTGTAACGGAATATTATTCATTGTGATATCCATACTAATATGTGCTGGCACAATACTTGTAGAAATCACGGTAGGAAGTGAAAAATCACCCTGAAGAATTTTTCCTGTTAAGGTTTGAATATTCAGTGAGTTAGGGTTATTTAGTGCATCAAGCTTAAAATTATTAATTTCTAAATCTTTATAAAGGAGCTTATTTAGTGCTAATTTCAGCGTAAATTCAAGATCACCCCAGTGTGTTAAATCATATTCTTTATTTTCAATAGTTACTGAAGTAATAATTGGCTTGGCCATAATCGTGGCATTTGTTGCTGGAGCAGCGTGCGCAGTATTAAATAATGAAAATGATAATGGTGCCTTATTATCTTTAGGAGGCAATAATGCAGTTTCAGTTGTTTTAGTCGCAGCTAACTCTGGTAACAACGTATTTAAATTTAATTTTTCACCTTTTAAATCAACATAATAACGTGTTTTACTCGCAAAATCAGCACTAACATTGCCTTGTAATTGACTGTCATTAGCAGTGAAATTTAGGTTATTAAATGAAATTTTTCTCGTACCCTCATTTTGGATCATAAAATCTGAGGTTAAACTTCCTGTTATGCCATTTTCAGGGATTTCTACTCCGGATAATGCATAATCTAACTGTGTGATCGAACCGTTGATTTGGTAAGGGTAGCTGTTCATATCAGCATTAGCGACAACATTTAGTGTGATCTCACGACGATCACGATTTACTTTCGTACTCATCTCTAGATTAATTTGCTTTTTATCATCTGTTTTCAACGATAAATTAATATCACGCAAATTAAGTTGCTCGCCATCTTTCATTTGCCAAATGATTAAGCTGTCTGAAATTTTGACTTTGGCAATATTTAACTGCCAATTATTCGCTCTTGTTTCAATCACAGGGTGAGAAACATCTTTAGGTGTAGAAGGAGAAACTATTTTAGGAATAGCCTTGCTTTCAGGTGTTTGACGGACTATGGCACCTTTAAGCATGACTTCTTTTACTTCAAGTTGATGAGAGAGAAGCGGTAATAACTCAACATCCAGACGCATATTATCCGCAGTAATTAAAGGCATTTCAGCACCAGGTGCTGTCAATGACATTTTACCACTGATAATGCTCAGTTTTGGCCAAACATGCCAACGCATATCATCTTGTAATGTGAGTTTATAACCGCTTTGTTTTTCAACTCTTTCAACAAGATATCCACGGAAATCATTCGGGTTAATGAGTAAAACTAATGCTGTTAAGCCTGCCAAAATAACCACAAGCAAAATAGCCAGTGTTGTCAAAAACCTTTTCATATAATTACCCGTTTAGTGAAATCTGATAATGATGATTATAAAGATAGTTAATCTTCACTAATTCGACTACCTACCGCACCTTGTTGATTTTTATATTTAGCATCTTGACGACGATTATAAGGTCTATCCGCGGGGCCAGACATAGGTTCAAAACTTAATGCGCCAATTACCATGCCCGGTCTTAATGCAAGAGGTAGTTTACCTGAATTAAAGAATTCTAATACGATTTGCCCATGCCAACCAGGATCAATACGATGTGCAGTAACGTGCACCATCAAACCTAAGCGTGCTAATGATGAGCGTCCATCTAACCATCCCACCACATTATCAGGTAATGTGACTGATTCTAGTGTCACTGCCAATGCTAATTCACCAGGATGTAAGTAAAATGCTTCACCTTCAGGTAAAACAATTTCATCACTCATCACACGTTCTAATGCAGCATTCACTTCAGCTTTTGGGCCACTCAGATCAATATAAGCGGCAGTATGTCCTTGAAAAACGCGGAACTGGTTTCCTAAGCGAACATCTGCTGTTGCGCCGTTAATTCGCTCGATAGGCGGGCGAGGCTCAATGACTAACTTACCTTCATCCAGCCACTGAATAATATCACGGTCGCATAATCGCATTTTATTTCCTTCTTCAAGTTAATTAGGCAGTTTCATCATGCATGAAAGCTGCCCATAAATGAACCTATTATTCGCAGAACTGTCCAATTTTTGCTTTCAGAATATCAATCGCAACGCGGTTTTTACCCCCTCTTGGCACAATAATATCGGCATATTGTTTAGAAGGTTCAATAAACTGGAAGAACATCGGACGAACAGTTTTATTATATTGTTCAATGACTGAGTCTAGGCTACGTCCACGTTCATTTACATCACGTTTAATTCTACGCATTAAGCAAATATCTAACGGCGTATCAACAAAGATAGAGAAATCCATCTCTTCACGCAGGCGCTTATCTGTTAATAACAAGATACCTTCAATAATAATAACTTTTTTAGGCTTAAAAGGGATGGATTCGGTTTTGCGTGTGTGAGCAACGTAGTCATACTGAGGGAGTTCGATGGCATTTCCTGCTTTTAGTTCACACAAATGCTGGTATAAAAGTGCATGATCCATCGAATTAGGGTGGTCATAATTGACCTTATATCGTTCTTCCATCGTTAAATCACTTTGGTCACGATAATAACAATCTTCTGGTATCACACCGATATTATGATCACCTACTTGCGCTCTTAATTCACGGTAAAGCGTACTTGCAATAAGACTTTTACCCGAAGCAGAAGCTCCAGCGATACCTACAATTGTGCACTGATGTGCTGTGTCAGCCATAATCAAAAACCTGGTTTGAAATAAAAAGAGGGATAACGTAATAATATGTAAATATTACGCTAGCGCAGATTATAGTTTTGAAATCACTCTGGTTCCAGCGTAAAACCAGAAATCTATTTGTTTTTTATCAAAAACAGCCGGAAATCACATGTAAAAAATGGAAAGCCAAATGACTCTCCATTTAAATCAGCAAATAATTTCAGACATTATTCTACTGCGATTACACTGCGCGGAAAGAAATTTCCGTTGGAATTGCATCACCATCCCAATACATTTGAGCAGAAACGGTTGACGCTATCTCGCGATAAATATCAGCAAACTCACCTTCAGGATCACGCATCACTGTTGGCTGTCCACGGTCTAAGTCTTCACGTAACGAGATATGAAGAGGAACTTGACCTAATAATTGACAATGATATTTCTCTGCCAATTTCGCCGCACCACCTGTGCCAAATATAGGTTCAAGGTGACCACAGTTACTACAAATATGCGCACTCATGTTTTCAATAATGCCTAATACAGGCACATTGACTTTCTTAAACATGACAATTCCTTTCATTGCATCCACCAGCGCAATATCTTGTGGTGTTGTTACCACAACCGCTGCGGTTACAGGGATATTTTGGGATAAGGTTAATTGAATATCACCTGTTCCCGGTGGCATATCGATAACGAGATAATCTAAGTCAGGCCATAACGTATCTTGGAGCATTTGCATTAACGCCTTGCTCGCCATTGGGCCACGCCATACCATCGCATTATCATCAGTCACTAAATAACCGATAGAGTTAGACGCTAATCCATAAGCCATAATTGGCGCCATATGTTGTCCATCAGGAGACGTTGGACGCTCCATTGTGGTACCTAACATATTAGGAATAGACGGCCCATAAATATCCGCATCAAGAATACCCACTTTAGCGCCTTCTTGTGCAAGGGCTAATGCAAGGTTAACGGCTGTACTTGATTTACCTACGCCACCTTTACCAGAGCTCACAGCAAGAATATTACGCACGCCATTAACGCCAGGCAGATCATTTGCACGACGTAAGGTTGAAATATTATGCTTGAGTTTCCATTCAATCGCTTTTGCGCCTGTGATGTCACGAAGTTCAGCTGTCTTTTCTTCGATTAGCACTTGGAAAGGTTTTTTCCAAACAAATGGCATCACTAATTCGATATGAAGAACATCGTCAATCATCGCACATTGATGTAATGCTTTTAGAGAAAGCAGATTACGTTTCAATGTCGGGTGTTCAAAAGTAGACAAGACACCTGAAACTTTTTCGTTCAGAATCTCAGGGGTGGTCTGCTCGGGGGATTTATCACTCATCCCGGCTCCTCTCGTTTTCATTATTTATTAAATATATGAGTGTAGCTATCATATCAGATAGTAGATGACTACGATAATGCCTTACCTCAATTTGCCAACTGAAATTTCTCTTGCAAAAACTCCATTATTGCCCTAGCGACATCATGGCGGATCGGTTACCATCAAAGTCCCTTTTATTAATTTTATGGAAGTAAGATCCTTACTATGTCTCACGTCGCGAATAAATTATTGGTAACCTGCGCGTTACCTTATGCTAACGGTTCAATTCATCTCGGTCATATCCTTGAGCACATTCAGGCAGATATCTGGGTCCGTTATCAGCGAATGCGCGGCAAAGAAGTTCATTTCATCTGCGCTGACGATGCCCACGGCACCCCAATTATGTTGAAAGCTCAACAACTGGGTATAACTCCAGAAGCCATGATTGAAGAAATGAGCAAAGAGCATCAGCAGGATTTTGCTGGCTTCAATATCAGTTATGATAATTATCACTCTACACACAGTGAAGAAAGTCGTGAGTTATCGACAAAAATTTATCTGGCACTGAAAAAAAATGGTCACATCAAAAGCAAAACAATTTCTCAGCTTTATGATGAAGAAAAAGGCATGTTCCTACCAGACCGCTTTGTAAAAGGTACTTGCCCTAAATGTAAAGCCGAAGACCAATATGGCGATAACTGTGAAGTGTGTGGCTCCACCTACAGCCCAACAGAATTAATTAATCCACGCTCTGTTGTTTCAGGCTCAACCCCTGTAATGCGTGAAACTGAACACTACTTTTTTGACTTACCTGCATTTAGCAACATGTTACAAGCATGGATCCGTTCAGGCGCACTGCAAGAACAAGTCGCGAATAAAATGCAAGAATGGTTCGACAGTGGTTTACAGCAATGGGATATCACTCGTGATGCGCCTTATTTCGGTTTCGAAATTCCAGATGCACCGGGTAAATATTTCTATGTATGGTTAGATGCACCGATTGGCTACATGAGTTCATTCTTAAACTTATGTGAGAAACGGGGTGATTTAAGTTTTGACGAGTTTTGGAATAAAGACAGCAAAGCTGATCTTTATCACTTTATTGGTAAAGATATCGTCTATTTTCACAGCTTATTCTGGCCAGCCATGTTAGAAGGCAGTGAATATCGCAAGCCAACAAACCTGTTTGTTCATGGTTATGTCACTGTAAATGGCGCGAAGATGTCTAAATCTCGTGGCACCTTTATTACAGCTCGTGCTTATCTTGATCATTTTGATGCTGATTGCCTACGTTATTACTATGCGGCAAAACTTTCATCACGCATTGACGATATTGACCTAAACTTAGAAGACTTTGTTCAGCGCGTAAATAGCGATATCGTAAATAAAGTCGTTAACCTAGCATCACGCACCGCTGGTTTTATCAGCAAACGTTTTGATGGCAAATTAGCAGATTCTTTAGATGATGCTAAGCTTTATCAACACTTTGTTGATATGCAAGAAACTATCGCACAATCATTTGAAAATCGTGAATTTGGTAAAGCCATTCGTGAAATTATGGCATTAGCTGATGAAGCTAACCGTTATATTGACGAAAAAGCACCTTGGGTAGTAGCAAAACAAGGAGGTCAAGACGCTCAGTTACAAGCAATCTGCACCATGGGAATTAACCTGTTCCGCGTGCTGATGACCTATCTGAAACCAGTATTACCTTCACTAACAGAACGTTCAGAAGCATTTTTACAAACTCAATTAACATGGAATGCACTTGCTCAACCACTGTTAGGCCAAGAAATCACTAAATTCAAAGCACTGTTTAACCGCATTGAAATGGATAAAGCTAATGCAATGGTTGAAGCATCTAAAAGTACCATTGCACCTATAAAAGAAATCACTGGTCCATTAGCTGATTCACCGATTCAAGAAACCATCAAATTTGATGATTTTGCGAAAATTGATATGCGTATCGCTGAAATTAAACAAGCAGATTTGGTTGAAGGCTCAGACAAACTGTTGAAATTAATTTTGGACTTAGGTGGAGAAACTCGCCAAGTATTTTCCGGTATTCGTACAGCATACCCAGATCCTAAAGTGTTAGAAGGTCGCTTAACGGTAATGGTGGCAAACTTAGCTCCTCGTAAAATGCGTTTTGGTATTTCAGAAGGCATGGTAATGGCAGCAGGCCCTGGCGATAAAGATATCTTCTTACTTAGCCCAGATTCTGGTGCAAAACCGGGTCAGCAAGTGAAATAACAACCAAAATTCATTTGCCAAAAGAATAAATGGCGGGGTTCTATTAGAGCCCCGCTCTTTTTTTATTGTGATCCATAGCACACTTTCAAAATCGGTGTATGATAATTCTGTTAGTTGATTTGGGACACTTACTTATGAAATCTAAACGGGCACGATTGCAGATTACACTTTGGCATTATCTACGATCTTTTTTGCTTCTTTACCTTTGTCTTTTTGCAGGTAATCTTATTTCAGCCCTTCTACCCTTCGCAGTTCCTGGTAGTATTGTTGGCTTACTTATTCTTTTTGGTTTACTTGCTTTCCAGCTTATTCCGTTACGTTGGGTTAAACCTGGTGCCAATATCCTGCTAAAAAATATGTCATTGCTCTTTATTCCTATCGGGGTCGGTGTAATGAACTATTATGATTTACTTAGCCAGCAACTCTTCCCAATTGTTTTAGCCTGTGTTGTCAGCACCTTTGGTGTTATGGCTTTGGTCGCTTATTGCTCACATTATGTTCATCGTGAGCGCGTTATCATAGGTTCAAAACCAGACCAAGTTGAAGACATTGTGACAAAAAAAGAAAAAGATGATGACGATAATGCGTTAAGTGAGAAGAAAAAATGTTAGACATGTTGATGAATGTTTGGTGGTCACTTCCTTTAAGTATTTTTATTTTTTACTTAGCTCGTAAGCTAGCTGCCCGATTTAAATTACCTATTCTAAATCCACTTTTAATTGCAATTGTGGTCATTATTCCCATTTTATTAATAGCAAAAGTGCCTTATGAACATTATTTCGCAGGTAGTCGTATTTTAAATGATTTATTACAACCCGCGGTTGTCGCTTTAGCTATTCCTTTGTATCAACAATTGCACCAAATTCGTGCACAATGGAAATCACTGATCAGCATTTGTTTTATTGGTAGTATTGCAGCCATGGTGAGTGGTACTGCAATTGCCTTATGGGCCGGTGCAACACCCGAAATTGCCGCATCAGTCTTACCTAAATCAGTCACAACACCTATCGCGATGGCAGTCGCTGACTCCATAGGTGGTATTCCTGCAATCAGTGCTGCATGTGTTATAGCAGTAGGTATTTTAGGTGCCATTTTTGGACACACCCTATTCAAGATATTGCGTATTCCCACTCACGCCTCTCGTGGTTTAGCGATGGGAACCGTTTCTCACGCAGTGGGAACAGCAAGAGCCGCTGAAGTGGATTATATCGAAGGTGCTTACAGTTCATTGGCATTAATGACATGCGGGATTATTACCTCTTTACTTGCTCCGTTTATCTTCCCTATTATTTTGCATCTTTATAGTTGATATCTTTTTTACTCCCCATTCTTAAATCCCCGATTTAATTAAATTTATTTCGGGGATTTTCACTATAAATTTGAGATACATCTCTCAATTAATGAATTTGTTGCAATTGTTTCATTGAAAATATGATTTTCATCACATATAAGAATGGGTAAAGATGCCTAGAATCTTATAATACAAAAAGATTAATGGGAGACTCATGTATGCATACTCGTTTTCAGGCAATTTGGTCAGATTTATCTCCGCAGTTACAACACGCACTTGCTCCTTATCTTGAGCAGGATGTATTCCCTGCAATGTTCACGGCAGAACAGGTCAACGCCATAAAAACACAGTTACAATGTAATGATGATGCCTTAGCCCTTGCACTTTTACCTGTTGCCGCAGCTTGTGCTGTTGCACCTATTTCTAACTTCAAAGTAGGTGCAGTTGCTCGTGGTGAAAGTGGTAATCTCTACTTCGGTGCCAATATGGAATTTGCTGGCGCACCATTACAACAAACAGTCCATGCGGAACAAAGTGCAGTAACTCATGCATGGCTACGTGGTGAATCTCGCTTAATCTCAATCACCGTTAACTATACACCTTGTGGCCATTGTCGCCAGTTTATGAACGAACTCAACAGTGGCACTCATATTCAGATCCAATTACCTGGTAGAAAAGTGGCAACGTTGGGGGATTATTTACCTGATAGCTTTGGCCCGAAAGATCTCAATATCACCTCACTATTGATGGATAAAGTTAATCACGGATACAAAATTGATAACCCTAGTGAATTAGCACAACAGGCGCTACAAGCCACTAATCGTAGCCATGCTCCTTATAGTGAGTCTCACAGT
Source organism: Proteus vulgaris (assembly GCF_016239305.1). GTDB lineage: Bacteria > Pseudomonadota > Gammaproteobacteria > Enterobacterales > Enterobacteriaceae > Proteus > Proteus vulgaris_C. The sequence continues at coordinate 11,063 of NZ_JAEHOQ010000038.1, forward strand.
GGAATTGCTGTTCAAATGAAAAATGGCAAAATTTTCCAAGGTAGCTATGCAGAAAATGCCGCATTTAACCCAAGCTTGCCACCATTACAAGCCGCATTGATTTTATTAAATATGGCAGGTGAGAGTGTGATGGAAATTGAATCTGCGGTCTTAATTGAAAAAGCAGAAACTATTTTAACGCAATGGGATGCAACTAAAGCCACATTAACGGCTTTAGGTTGTCGCCAGATGCAACGCATCACTTTGTAAAAAGTTTTAACTTATTCCTCTAAAAATCTCTCCTAAAAAAGCATCAGCATGTAAATTTTGCTGATGCTTACCAGAAAAAGCTGTAACAACTGTATCTATCTCTCATTTCTAAGCATAAAAATCATAAAAAAATAACATAAGCTGTACATATTTTTATTATTTTGTAGGATCTACAATTGTCATGTGACTAACTGCCTTACAAGAGTATTTTTTCATGGAACTGGAACACGAAAGTAAACGCCCTCTCTACATCCCGTATGCAGGTCCAATCCTGCTTGAATTTCCCCTGTTAAATAAAGGTAGTGCTTTCAGCGAAGAAGAACGCGGCACCTTTAACTTACATGGTTTACTGCCTGAAGCAGTTGAAACCATTGAAGAACAGGTTGAACGAGCTTATCGCCAATATCTTGATTTCAAAAACGATAACGACAAACATATTTACCTAAGAAACATCCAAGATACCAATGAAACTCTTTTTTACCGTTTATTGGAATCTCACCTTACTGAAATGATGCCAATCATTTACACACCAACAGTGGGTGAAGCTTGTGAACATTTCTCTGATATTTATCGTCGTGCTCGCGGTTTATTTATCTCTTACCCTAATCGTGCCAACATCGACGATATGCTACAAAACGCCACTAAACAGAATGTAAAAGTGATTGTTGTCACTGATGGCGAACGTATTCTTGGTCTAGGCGACCAAGGTATCGGCGGTATGGGGATTCCTATCGGTAAACTCTCTTTATATACCGCTTGTGGAGGTATCAGCCCAGCGTACACACTACCTGTTGTACTTGATGTTGGTACTAACAATCCACAACGTTTGAACGATCCACTGTATATGGGATGGCGCCATCCTCGTATTACTGGTGATGAATATAACGAGTTCGTTGATGAATTTATTCAAGCTGTTAAACGTCGCTGGCCAAATGTTTTGCTACAATTTGAAGACTTCGCACAAAAAAATGCGATGCCTTTACTAAACCGTTATCGTGATGAGTTATGTTGCTTTAACGATGATATTCAAGGCACGGCGTCTGTTACCTTAGGTAGCCTTATCGCAGCCAGCCGTGCTGCAGGTCGACAATTAAAAGACCAAACTGTCACTTTCTTAGGTGCAGGCTCTGCAGGTTGTGGTATTGCTGAGCAAATTATTGCCCAAATGAAATCTGAAGGCTTAAGTGATGAACAAGCGCGTGAGCGTATCTTCATGGTTGACCGTTTTGGCTTATTAACAGACAAACTGCCAAACTTACTTGATTTCCAAAGCAAGCTTATCCAAAAAAGTGAAACCATTGCCGATTGGGAAACAGGAAGCGATGCAATTTCGCTATTAGAAGTAGTTAAAAATGCAAAACCAACGATCCTAATTGGTGTTTCAGGACAAGCTGGGTTATTCACTGAAGAAATTATTCGTGAAATGCACAAACACTGTGAACGCCCTATCGTGATGCCATTATCTAACCCAACTTCACGCGTTGAAGCACGCCCTGAAGATATTATCAATTGGACAGATGGCCAAGCTTTAGTTGCAACTGGTAGCCCATTTGCACCTGTAAAATACAAAGATAAAGAGTATCCAATTGCACAATGCAATAACTCTTATATCTTCCCGGGTATTGGGTTAGGTGTTATTGCCTGTGGTGCTAAACGTGTGACGGATGCCATGTTAATGGTTGCAAGTCGTGCATTAGCTGATTGCTCACCAATGGCAAAAGACGGTGATGGCTCACTATTACCTTTACTATCTGATATTCAACAAGTTTCGCGTTATATTGCAAAACAAGTTGCAAAAGAAGCACAAGTTCAAGGTGTTGCTACTGTCACCTCAGATTCAGCCTTAGAAGAAGCGATTGAACGTAACTATTGGCAACCTGAATACCGTATTTACAAAAGAACGTCGTTCTAAGTCGTTTTAAATACTAAGTACCATTCTGAAAAGCGCATCATTACTTAATATGAGGCGCTTTTTTCTTGCTTCCCTATCCCGGCTCAAGTAGCCTTAAGCATTATGAAAGTCATTTGTTATTTGCGTCATTAAGGCAAGGACATGCTAAAACGCCTCATTTATCTCTTTCTCACACTTTTTTTTCTACTTGCAGTCACCTTGATTGCCTGCGATCGCTGGATCGGGTGGAAAACAAACCCTTATATCTTTGAGGATATTGATACATTACCTGCTAAAAAAGTGGGCATGGTGTTAGGTACATCAAAATACTACACCAGTGGTTACATTAACCAATTTTATCAATATCGCATTCAAGGTGCTGTTAATGCCTATAACAGTGGTAAAATTCAATATTTATTATTAAGTGGAGATAATGCAAAGCATAGTTATAATGAGCCTAATACGATGCGTAAAGATCTCATTAAAGCCGGCATTCCGGCTTCTCGTATTGTAATGGATTTTGCCGGATTCAGAACGCTTGATTCTGTTGTGCGGACAAAAGAGGTCTTTGGTACTGATGGCTTTACTATTATTACTCAACGTTTTCACTGTGAACGGGCAGTTTTTATTGCTCTCGAAAAAGGCATAGATGCGCAATGCTTTGCGGTTGCATCCCCTAAAAGCATGTTTAAGGTACGTATACGTGAGGTGTTTGCAAGAGCAGGTGCAATGATTGATGTGTATATTCTAAATCGAGAACCACGCTTTTTAGGGCCACCAGAAACAATCCCTGCGATACAATCTATTCCTGATGGCATAAAAGGATATCCCGCAGTTTCACCAGAAGAAGTTGAATCTCTTCCTCTAGGTGACAACAATCACGAGAAAATCTAAAAGAATTGCGCTAATTTAAAGGCAGATTTACGCCAAATCCACTCTATTGGGCCTTGTGGAAAATAGCGTAGCCAAATTACGGCAAAAGCAATATTAATTGTCCAAATAACCACAACAAAAGGCATCAGCTCAGGTAGAGTAAATTGGTTAAATAACCCCATCCGCTGAAATAGGATAATGCCGATAAGGCTTTGCATTAAATAGGTCGTTAGCGCCATTTTTCCTACACAACGTAAAGCATAGGCAAAATAAGAGTACCGAATTGTATTCCAACTCCAATAAAATAGCGCAATATATCCCAAGCTTTGTATAACTTGGATCAACATCGTCAAAGGTTGCGCCCAAACCGCCGCCCAGCGATAATCCCAATCCAAATAATAATCCACCAGCACAATAATCGTTTGTAAGCTTAAGCTGATTAAGAGAAAACAGAGTGCCACATAACCATAGTGTGTACGACTAAATTTCTGCTGCAACCAGCCCGATGCCATTAGCGTAGCGCCCATCAACATTGCACCAAATAAAAACCAGCTATATTGACGCACCAAATTAAAAACGAAAATGCTTAATTCATTCAAACGATAATAAACACTATTTAAATAAGGCCCTGTTTTCCAATCTGATTCAACCAGTTGGGAATATGGCGTGCTATACCAAACAGTATCAATAAAATCACGATAATAATAAAACAGCACACCTAAAATAAGTGCGCCACAAAAATAGAGTATCGCTCCCAATATAAATTGGTTCTTTATCGTTATTGATTTAATAAAAACAAAAACAAATAAGCCACACACACTATATGGAAATAAGATATCACCTTCCCAAATAAATAATGTGTGAATAATACCAATCAACGCTAACACAACTAACCGTGATAAATTAAAGCGCGTTCCTTTGCGTAGTAGCAAGTAAAGCGTACCACCAAATAGTAACGCAAAAATAAAGAGGAACTTGCCTTGGGCAAAAAGGTTTAATGCCATCCATGTTATACGATCACCAAAAGAGGCTTCCCCCGAATGCAACGGATTAAATGAAGCCACTCTTAATAAAGCAAAACCTGAAATATTGAGCAATAAAATGCCAAGGATCGCCGTTCCTCTCAACGCATCAAGTGCTTCGATACGTTGATGAGACGATTCATTCATTTATTTGAAATCTCAAAGGTGACGAACAGCGCGTAAAAATTCCTGACGCGTATTTTGACTCGATTTAAATAACCCACCTAACGAGGTTGTTGTGGTTGCACTCGTTGCATCTCGAATACCCCTGGCTTTAACACAGTAATGAACCGCGTCAATAGAAACAGCCACATTTTTTGTACCTAACAACGTTTGTAATGCGATAAGAATTTGCTGGGTTAAACGTTCTTGAACTTGAGGACGTTGAGCAAAGAATTGCACAATACGATTAATTTTTGATAAACCAATCACTTTATCTTTTGGAATATAAGCCACAATCGCCTTGCCATCAATGGTAACAAAGTGATGTTCACAAGTACTGGTTAATGTGATATCTCGTACTGTCACCATTTCATCAACTTGCATTTTATTTTCAATTAGCGTGATTTTTGGGAAGTTGTGATAATCCAGTCCTGAAAAAATTTCATCAACATACATTTTAGCAATACGACGAGGCGTTTCAGCTAAACTATCGTCGCTTAAATCCAGATTTAACAGCTTCATCACTTCTGTCATATGATGTTCAATTTGCTGTTTACTCTCACTTGGAGATAGCTTTGATTCACGAAGAGGCGTTTCCAAACCGCGTTCAACTAACGCGGTGTGCACCCATTGCGCCTCTTTACTTAATGATGACATTGGACTCTCCGATAAACACATTAATGAAGTATCTGTTTCGCCGTCAGCGACAACAGCCTACACTTTAGATGACCTGAATCACATTATCCAGCGATACCGCATTTTTCGTTATGAAATTATTGCATTTTTGTATGAACTATTTTTAGATTAAGCCTGTTTTTTTTCTTTTAAACACACCAGAAAACCACCGATTATCAACACAATAAAAGCGACATAAAGTGCGGGTTCTAATTTCCCAGTTAATGCCGTTGAGAGCGAAGAAATAACGGGACCAACTAATTGCCCAATAGCATAAAAAGTCGTGAGTAAACCCGCTATATAACGCCCATGATCAGGTGCTAATTCTCTACCTCGTAAAAAAGCAAGTTGTACCGCACACATCAAACCACCACCAATTAGAAAAGCACCTATCGCAAGTCCTGTTATAGTCGGGATCCACTCTGCAATCAAAATACCTAATGCTTGTAACCAGAGCGTAATAGCTAAGCGTAACTGCGTGTTTAATGCATTACGTGTTAAAATGGCAATTCCGATACATAATGCAGCAGAAGCACCAAAAACAGGCCAAACAAATTGTGCGATTAAGCTACCCGGAAAGCGTTCTGCCGCCATTTGAGAAAGAAATGTGGCCGGTAAAATATAACCAAAGCCCGCAAAGGTATAACCCCAGATCAACTTTTTCATCGCTGGTGTCAGTGTTAAAGGTGCGACTTTTACGTCTTCTCGGCTCATTGCCCAAGGTTTAGGAAGATGATAACTCACATATATTGCACAAATAAAAGCAAGCGAACCATAAATAAGCCAGCCAGTCATCGCATTCATTTGCCATTTCATGATTAATACAGCAAGTATACCGCTAATAAATATACCTACTCCTGTTCCAGCATAAACAGCAACGCTTAATGCAGGACGATTAAGGCGAGCCAATAATTCATTGGCCCATGACGCTACCAGCACCAACGTCCAACCACTTGCCCAACCGATAAAAAAGCGAGCAATACTGTGTGTAAATGCATCATTTAAAAAAGCAGACAACAGAGTGATTGTCACTGCCCCCCAAAGTCCCGCCCACAAGCGATATCCCACACCTCTAATAGCTTTCATTGCATCATAGGAGCCAGCAAGATAACCAAGATAATTAAATGCAGCGACAATACCGGCACTTGTTAGCGTCAATTGATATTCCGCAATCATCAACGGCACTTGTGGTGTAAAGGTAAAACGCCCTATTCCCATTGCAACAACTAAAGCAAGAAAACCACTAAACGCGATATGAAAAGCCTGCGCTGAATGACTTTGGCGATTTGAAGTATTCATTGATATCCATTATTTTATCGTTTTATACATTTTAAATGTGCTGTTCATTAATAACAGAACAAGCAACATATTAATTCCAGACAGTTAACATTTTTGCAATAAGACGTTTCATTTCTTTCTAGTCACAAGATGATCTCTGACATGATGATGTTCATCGTGATAGATTAGTATCATGAAATAAAATAGAACATTTCGATAGATCTTGGAGTATATGATGAGTCAATGTCACGTTAGCGGTTTATTATCTCTTGATGAAGCGCTAGAAAAACTACTTGAAAAACCGCTGGCAATTACCGATACCCTTAACATCCCATTAAATAATGCAGCTGATTATATTTTAAGTGAAGAGCTTACCTCTCCACTCAATGTTCCGCCTTTTGATAATTCGGCAATGGATGGTTACGGACTTCGTTACGCTGACTTAGAAGCCCAAACTCCACTTCCAGTGGCAGGAAAATCGTTCGCTGGTATTCCTTTTGAAGATGAACTTCCTGCAAGGCAATGTGTACGCATTATGACAGGAGCAATGATCCCTGCAGGTGTTGATACCGTCATTATGCAAGAAGAAGCTGAAGTGACTGAACATGGTGTTCGTTTTTCACAGCCTGCTAAGAAAGGTCAGAATATTCGCCGTATTGGTGAGGATATTAAAGAAAATGACATTGTATTACCTGCTGGCACTAAGCTTTCAACAGCACAATTACCATTAATCGCCTCTTTAGGGATCGCTACTGTACAAGTTTATCGACGCTTAAAAGTTGCCGTTTTCTCAACAGGTGATGAATTACAAACCATCGGTCAGCCATTAAAAGCCGGTCAAATTTATGATACCAACCGTTTTGCTGTGCGCTTAATGCTTGAAAAATTAGGTTGTGAAGTTTTAGATTTAGGTGTTATTCCTGACTCACCTGAAAAACTCCGTGAGACCTTTAAAAGAGCAGATCAAGAAGCAGATTTAGTGATCAGCAGTGGCGGTGTTTCTGTAGGTGAAGCAGATTATACCAAACAAATTCTTGATGAAATTGGTGAGATTGGTTTTTGGAAATTAGCCATTAAACCGGGAAAACCTTTTGCCTTTGGTCGATTACACAATGCATGGTTCTGCGGTTTACCAGGTAATCCTGTCTCTGCAACTGTCACATTTTACCAATTGGTTCAGCCTTTGATCGCACGTTTGTCGGGCTTTAGTCATTGGAAAGCGCCACAACGTTTCCAAGCCATAGCCCAATCACCCTTGAAAAAATCAGTAGGCCGTCTTGATTTTCAACGTGGTATCGCAAGTATTAATGCAGAAGGTGTGTGGCAAGTAGACACTTCTGGTCATCAAGGTTCACACGTTTATAGCTCCTTTAGTATCGCTAACTGCTTTATCGTCTTAGAACGTGAACGCGGTAAAGTGGCCGCGGGTGAAACAGTGACCATTGAGCTATTTAATTCTCTGTTAAAAAGCGAATAGTTTTTATGAGTATCGAATTAACCGATGAAGAAACACTGCGCTACAATCGCCAGATTGTATTAAGGGGTTTTGATTTTGATGGTCAAGAGGCGCTGAAAAGTGCCTCTGTATTGATTGTTGGCGCAGGTGGCTTAGGATGTAGTGCTTCGCAATATCTTACAGCTGCAGGTGTAGGAAAACTTACATTATTAGATTTTGATACAGTTTCCCTTTCTAATCTTCAGCGTCAAATTCTTCATCGCGACGCCTCGATTGGTCAACCTAAAGTACTATCTGCAAAGGCAACGTTAGAAGCAATTAATCCTCATGTCATAATAGAAACTGTTGATGCATTACTTGAAGATGAGGCTTTAGCTAAACTTATTAGCCAACATAATATCGTAATGGACTGTACGGATAATGTAGCAATACGCGAGCAACTTAATCGCCTCTGCTTTCATCAGAAAAAACCGCTAGTATCTGGTGCAGCTATTCGTATGGAAGGTCAAATCAGTGTATTCACTTACCAAGATGATGAGCCTTGTTATCGTTGTCTGAGCCATCTTTTTGGCAATAACGCTTTAAGTTGTGTTGAAGCTGGCATAATGGCACCTGTCGTGGGTACCATTGGCACATTACAAGCCGTTGAAGCAATAAAGTTACTCACTGGTTACGGTGAAAACTTGCATGGCAAAGTATTAATGTTTGACGCAATGCGAATGCAATTTCGTGAATTCAAATTACTTAAAAATCCACATTGCGAAGTATGCTCTGCCAATTTACCAGACAACTAACCGCTTTCTATCCTAGATAAGGTAAGTCTAACGTCTTTAAACTTACCTTATCGCCTCTCAAAAATAGAGGTATTAATCTGTTTTTTAAGCATTTTAATCGCCCTCTAAGTCATATTTCTCGTTAATTCGATGTAACAAGCTTGTAGTATTCACTCTGATTTAATTCTACTATGACCGCCCGCGTCAAAACGCAACAGGATGCCCTATAAGCAGAATAATCATTTAAGCACGCATTTTATGTGCTAAAAAAGCAATACAAGGTAGAAGAATGACATTTCAAATTGCAGACACTCTCTATTACAACGGACTTATTTATACCGCTGATCATAATAACAATATTGTTGATGCTATCGCGATCAGCCAAGGTGTAATTATTGCTTCGGGTAAAAAAGAGGAGTTACTTTCTTACTGTAATGAAGACACTGAGCAGATTGATTTACAGAGAAGAATGGTCATGCCGGGCATTATTGATGCGCATATGCACCCATTTTGGGGAGGTGCAACGTTAGCAGGTTGCCATCTGGATTATCAATCACTCTCTATCGATGACATTTTATCGCGTATTCAAAAATACCTTGATGAGAATTTTATTGATAATGATACCGAATGGCTAAAAGTCTCTGCATGGTATCGTGAAGGCATGCAACCGGAAGGCGTGCAAATGACACGTTATCACCTTGATACCTTAAATACGACTCGCCCTATTTTGCTCTTTTCTAGCGATTGCCATAGTGTTCTTGCTAATTCTCGGGCTTTAGAACTATTAAATATCACGGCAGAAACACCCGATCCTCCAGATGGAAATATTGAACGTGATGGTGATAGAACACCTATAGGTATTCTTGAAGATGCACCCGCAATGCAAGCCATAGATAGCTTGCCACCACTCACTGAAGCACAAAACCTACAAATCGCCCGTCATGTTCAAAAACTATTAAATGAACAAGGTGTAACCACTATTATGGATGCTCGTGTGGGTGAGCCTCAATTACGCGCCTTTAATACATTAAGAAAAGCAGGCGAGCTGACTCTTCGCGTAGAGAATGCCGTTGAAATCACGCCGGATGATGTACCTTGTATTGAAGATATTCCAAACGCTGTACTCCATGCTGCCACTCGTTTTTCACAATGGCATCAAATCAGCGAAAATGCTCAACCTAGTGTTGCAATCCGCCATATTAAACTTTTCCTTGATGGTGTATTGCAAGCGCCGATTATGACTGCACGTTTACATGCACCATATCGCATCAATGTGGGCACCGATGACACGCCACACTGGCAAGATTCTGATCATATTGGCGATCTCTATTTTCCACCTGAAATTTTAACGCCGCTAGTCACCGAAATTGCCCATGCTGGTTATCACCCTCATATTCATACTGTTGCTGAAGGTGCAATTAGTACGGCTCTTGATGCCATTAGTGCAATGCGTGAAGCCTTACCTGAAAAAGACATTAGACCGGGGCTTGCCCATAATGAATTGATGTGTGAACAAGATTACGCTCGTTTTACACAACTAAAAACCTACCCTTTCCTCTCCTTCCAATGGGCTGCTGTAGATCAGAGCAATATCGAGAAAGACATTGAAATGCTTGGTAAATCTCGCTGTGATTACTTGGAAACGGCAGGGAAGTTTATTGATACGGGTGTAACTGTAGCTTTTGGTAGCGACTGGCCGATAGATCCATTTAATGAATGGTACGATTTTAAAGTTGCGATGACTCGCCAAAAAGATGCAACAAGTCCACGCCTTGATAACGATCGCAATCTTACATTAGTTGAAGTCTTACGCGCAGCCACCATTAATGCAGCAGAAGCTTTGGATATGGATACTCAAATTGGATCATTAGAAGTCGGAAAATTTGCCGATTTTATTGTATTAGATAGAAACCTGTTTGAAATATCGGCAGAAGATGTTGAAAATGTCAGGGTATTGTGTACGATCATTGCGGGGAAACCCACAATTTAGCTGAATAATATAATTAATAAACCCGCTTAATACGCGGGTTTATTTTTATCTATGCACTTAATTCTATGAAAATTAATGTAAATTTAGTCTGCTATAAAGCAATTCCCATCACTGTGCTCACTTCTTTTAATCCTTCACGTTCGTAAAAACGTTTTGCCGCACCATTTTCAGCTAATACAGATAACTCAAGATGTGTCATTTTTTCTGATTTTGCCCACTCTTTCATTGCTGTTAGCAATAAACGACCGACACCTTGGCTACGTATCGTAGGATCAGTAACAATATCGTAAATATAAGCATATTTACGCTGAACTAAACAGTTAAACAGAGGGGTTTCTTGAATTTGTGCAATACTAAATCCAATTACTTTGCCATCTAAATCTGCGACCAAAAGATGAAATTTATTATTTTTTATTCCATTAATAATAAAAGCTTCATCTTGCTTACCCGGCTTTAATCGATCGGGTTGTAAATTAGCCATTTCATTAAATAAATGGGTGTAAAGAGTATTAATTTCTTCTACATCAGACAAAATTGCTTTTCTTATTATTATCATTTTTTACCTTTATTTGTTGTAGGTTTTTACTGGAGGTGCAATATATGTTTCAAATTTATCTAATAATTGAATAGGACATTGTTCTACAATTGCCATATTACGGTATTTTTCATGTAAGAATTGTTCGTCCGCCATTTTATCAATCATCATTAATAATGGTGAATAAAACTGATTGATATTAAGTATACCCAATGGTTTTTGATGCAAACCAATTTGGCTCCATGTAAAGACTTCACTAAACTCCTCTAATGTACCAAAACCACCAGGTAAAGCGACAAAACCTTCAGCTAATTCAATCATTTTACTTTTACGCTGATGCATTGTTTCAACAACATGTAGCTCGGTCAGCTTTTTATGTGAAATTTCACGCCCTTCTAATAGCGTAGGAATAACGCCAACCACCTTTCCGCCTTCAGCTAATACTGTATCGGCGAGTGTGCCCATAATACCGACACTTGCACCACCATAAATTAAGGTAATATTACGTTTAACCAGCTCTTTGGCAAAAATAATGGCCTGTTCTTTATAAATAGGCGAAGCCCCTAAACTAGAACCACAATAGACCGCGATAGATTTTATTTTATTCATTTTTTATTCTCATTTTGCTAGTTAAAACGAATTTTGAATTATACTTAAGCTTACTTTAATA
>NZ_JAEHOQ010000039.1 GCF_016239305.1 Proteus vulgaris
ATACAAAATAGAAATAAAATAAAAAAAAATAATAAAAAAAATATAAAAACCATATTTATCAATCAGTTATTTTTATTTTCATTTTTTTAGTCATTTTCTAAGCTTTGTCAGTATTTATTTTGTAGCTCATCATCAAGTAAGCAGGGGTTTTTGTGGGGTAAATGATGGATTAAAATATTTTTATTGTCATTTTTTTACAAATAAAATGATTTATCTATATGATTATAAAGATATTAATCATAAAGCTTTACACGATTAAGCCCTTAAATATCACTTTTAGATCTTGGTGCTATATTTTGAGTTCCTCTTTACGCCTTGAGCTCAAGGTGTTAAATTGATCACGTTTCCGAGATTTTGTTAGTAAAGTTTTATCTATTAATAATGGATTAACTCAAGCTCGGTCACTTATAAACTCAGATTCTACTATCTTCTTAGTATTGTTCAGGCGAAACTCTTGTATCTTTATATTGAAACACTGAAGCAACGGCTGGATGCGATTAATCAACTCAGACTGGAACGAGCATTTGCATCGATGTGTGATGTTTTTAAACAGGTCTATGGTTTAATTCCTGTTTTATTGCATTACCACCATCCTGAGTTACCCGGCTACCTACAAGGAAATGTTCCTCACGGTACATGTTTCTTTGAACCTGATGACATGCAACGTCAATGGGCCAACAACCTGATTAACGCATTATGTGATGAGCCAATGGAAGGGTACGCCAGCGGAGAGTTGCCAATTACTGGCATCTACTCGATGGGTAGCACTTCTTCTATTGGGCAAAGTCACTGCTCTGATATTGATATTTGGGTCTGCCATCAATCATGGCTGGATCAGGATGAGCGTGCGCTTTTACAACGCAAGTGCCAACTGATTGAACAGTGGGCTGGTGAGCTAGGCATTGACGTTACATTTTTCTTAATCGATGAGAATAGATTTCGCCATCATGCAAGCGGTAGCTTAGGTGGGGAAGATTGTGGTTCTACTCAACATATTCTTTTACTTGACGAATTTTATCGTACCGCAGTACGCCTTGCAGGTAAACGCTTACTATGGGCGATGGTACCAGTAGAAGAAGAACACCATTATGATGAATACGTTAACTCCCTTTATGCTCAAGGTGTATTAACACCCAATGAGTGGTTAGATTTGGGGGGACTAGGTGAACTTTCAGCCGAAGAGTATTTTGGTGCAAGTTTATGGCAGCTTTATAAAAGCGTTGATTCACCATATAAAGCTGTATTAAAAAGCATTTTATTAGAAGCTTATTCAGCAGATTATCCTAATGGAAAACTGCTGGCATTAGAGATGAAGCAACATCTTCACCGTGGTGAAATTGTCAATTACGGCTTAGATGCTTATTGTATGATGCTTGAGCGTGTTACTCGCTATTTACTCTCTATCAATGATTTAACTCGTCTTGATCTTATCCGTCGTTGTTTCTATCTGAAAGTGTGTGAAAAATTATCTAACGAAAAAACACAAAATGAATCTGAAGGTTGGAGACGACAAGTTTTATCGCAATTAGTGACTCAGTGGCAATGGGATAACGAACGTTTAACGATACTCGATACCCGTGATAGCTGGAAAATAGAGCGAGTGCGTGATGCGCATAACGAACTATTAGATACGATGATGCAAAGCTATCGCAATCTTATCCGTTTCGCGCGTCGTAATAACTTAAGTGTCAGTGCAAGCCCGCAAGATATTGGTGTGTTAACACGTAAACTTTATGCGGCATTCGAAGCATTGCCCGGTAAAGTAACACTGGTTAATCCACAAATATCACCTGATTTATCAGAGTCACATTTAACCTTTATTTATGTACCACAAGGCCGGGCAAATCGTAGCGGATGGTATTTATATAATCGTGCCCCTGATTTTGAAAATATTGTTGGACATCAACCATTAGAATATAACCGCTATCTAAATAAATTAGTGGCGTGGTCTTACTTTAATGGACTGTTAACAAAAGAGTCTCGTGTTTATATTCATCAAGGGGATTCCTCTTGTGATGAGATTAAACTACATGAATTAGTCAGGGATATGTCGAGCCATTTCCCAATTCGCTTACCTGCTCCAACACCAAAAGCATTGTATAGCCCTTGCGAAATTAGGCATCTAGCCATTATTGTCAATTTGGAAACAGATCCAACAGAGAGTTTTTCTGATCAAGTGGTTCACTTTGATTTTAGAAAACTGGATGTCTTTAGCTTTGGTGAAAAAGAGCAATGTCTTATTGGTAGCATTGATTTGTTGTACCGCAACTCTTGGAATGAGGTAAGAACCCTTCATTTCAGTGGCACACAGTCTATGTTGGAATCGTTAAAAACGATTTTAGGTAAAATGCACCAAGATGCGGCGCCACCGGCCTCTGTTGAAGTATTCTGCTATAGCCAACATCTGCGTGGTTTAATTCGTACCCGCGTGCAACAGTTAGTATCAGAATGTATTGAGTTACGCTTATCAACGAATCGTTTAGAGCCAGGGCGTTTTAAAGCTTTACGCATTGCTGGGCAAACTTGGGGATTGTTCTTTGAACGCCTCAATGTGTCGGTGCAAAAATTAGAAAATGCTATCGAGTTTTATGGTGCAATTTCATATAACAAACTTCATGGGTTGCCTGTTAAGCTGGATAAAGACGCTCGTTATTTACCTGCGGTCATTGATGGCTTTGCGTGTGAAGGGATTATCCAATTCTTCTTTGAAACCACAGAAGATAATAATGTCTTTAATATCTATATTTTAGATGAAGCAAATCGTGTCGAAATTTATTCCCATTGTGAAGGAAGCAAAGAAGAGTTAGTGAAAGATGTTAGCCGTTTTTACTCTTCCTCTCATGATCGATTCACATATGGCTCGAGCTTTATTAATTTTAACTTGCCACAGTTTTATCAAATTGTGAAAGTAGAAGGATCAACACAGGTGTTACCTTTTGCTGGTGGATCATTTGGTAAATTATCCGGTCTGGGTAGTAAAGAAGTTCAACCTGAGATGAATGTTGTTGCCCACGGATTTACAGATTATAAAGCTGTCCAACACTCTTAATCGAGTACAAGCCTATAAACAATAATGGGAGCTTTGATCGCTCCCATTATTGTAGTTAACAGTGTCTTTTAGAAAGAAAATGCTTCCCCACATTGTTCTGTTATTGCTTGTGCTAGCATGGTTAAAAATTCACCGCTACTTCTATCACAAATCCATTGATCATCTTTCCAATCAAAGTGATAGCCACCAGAGCGTGTCGCTAACCAAATTTGATGAAACGCCTCCTGACGATTAATAATAATTTTGCTATTATTTTCAAAGGTTAATGTCATTACACCGCCATTGATTTCACAATCAATATCTGCGTCACCTTCATAATTATCAATAGTTTGTTCTATTTCTGACAAGAGTTCGTCAGCTAATTGGTGAAATTCACTGTCGTTCATCTTCATTTCCTATTTGCTTTTCGAGGTCTAACTGCGATTATAGAGGATATTAACCAAATAAATGACAGGCAGATTTCGAATGAAAACGTATTTACGTTGCACTCTTGCTATAATAACACTGATTTCTCTTTCGGGTTGTGGCTTGAAAGGCCCTCTTTATTTCCCTCCTGAAGATACTCAGGCAAAAATGACGCAGTCATCCCAGCCAACCCAGCAAGTTGAGAAAGCCTCAACTCAGACCAATTAGTCAATCTTAGAAACGGTAATTTCGTTTCAGGCAGGGGCAAGATGCAATTTTCAAAAATGCATGGTCTTGGCAACGACTTTATGGTGGTCGATGCCGTGACCCAAAATGTTTATTTTTCACCAGAATTGATATGTCGATTAGCAAATCGTCATACTGGTGTTGGGTTTGATCAATTGTTAGTGGTTGAAGCGCCTTATGATCCTGAGCTTGATTTTCATTATCGTATTTTTAATGCGGATGGAAGTGAAGTTGCACAATGCGGTAATGGTGCGCGTTGCTTTGCTCGATTTGTGAGACTAAAAGGACTTACAAATAAAAGAGAGATTAAAGTGAGTACACAGTCCGGCAGAATGACCTTACACGTTATGGATAATGACGACGTGTGTGTCAACATGGGCGAGCCTGAATTTGATCCTCAAAAAGTCCCTTTTCGTGCACAAAAAGCGGAAAAGACCTATATTATCAGGGCAATGGAACGCACCGTATTATGTGGTGTAGTTTCAATGGGAAATCCCCATTGTGTTATTCAGGTTGAAGATATCAAAACAGCCGAAGTGGAATTATTAGGGCCTGTATTAGAGCAACATGAACGTTTCCCTGAACGTGCTAATATTGGGTTTATGCAAATCGTGGATAGAAGTAATCTTCATTTGCGGGTATTTGAACGTGGTGCAGGTGAAACGAATGCCTGTGGTAGCGGAGCTTGCGCCGCAGTTGCTATCGGTATTTCACAAGGTTTATTAGATAAACGTGTGAAAGTCACATTGCCTGGCGGATCGCTATTTATCGAATGGAAAGGAGTGGGTAACCCTCTTTATATGACCGGGCCTGCGACACATATTTATGATGGGATCATTCAGCTATAATATTATTTTTTGAGAGGCTATCTGTATGACGGATAAAAATGAGCAGTTCTGTTGCCCTGAAACAAACGAACTTAATGATCAACAAGTGGTTCGCTACCTCACAGAGCATCCTGGTTTTTTTATCCGTAATGCAAGCTACATTGAGCAAATGCAAGTTCCTCATCCCATTAGAGGTACAGTCTCATTAGTTGAGTGGATAATGTCACGTCAACGTAATCGCATTCACTATCTTGAAGAAGATATGCGTTTATTGATAGAGCAAGCTTCTGAAAATGAATCTTTGTTTAGTCAACTTTTATTATTAATTTCTGAATTATCCAGCAGTGACTCCCTCAATGAAATGTTAGAGCGTTTAAACCTATGGGCTAAAAGGTTGGGTCTGTACTCAGTTCAATTACGTCTATTTACTGATCGTTGGCAATTACAACCGCCTTTAGATGCACAAGCGCTCGCACTCTCTCGTCAAGCTTTTGAGCACTTTCGTATTCAGCGTATGGGTGATGATAATCACTATTTAGGCATGCTAAATGGGCAAGAGATCATGCTATTGATGCCTAATGTAAGGCGTTCTGGTTCTGTTGCCCTCTCATTATTAGGGCATTATGGTGATTTAGGTGTGATTATTTTTAATAGCCGAGATAATCAACATTTTCAGGAAGGAATGGGAACCGTTATGTTGGATAAATTAGCCCATATTTTGCCGGAATTATTAACACGTTGGGTGGCAAGACAATGAGCCAACCCAGTGATATTCCAGAAACACTCACCACGGCTATTGAACAATTTCTGCGTTATATTCAAGTTGAACGCCGATTAAGTCCTGTAACGGTAGAAAATTACCATCGTCAATTGATGTCCTTAGTGCAAATGATGGTTGCGATAAAAATAACGCAATGGCAATCACTTGAAAGCCAACATGTACGTATGTTATTGGCAAAAAGTCATCGAAGCGGTTTGCAGCCAACCAGTTTGGCTTTGCGCTTTTCTGCGTTACGTAGCTTTCTTGATTGGCAAGTAGCACAAGGTATGCTGAATGTTAATTCAGCAAAAGGTATTCGCACACCTAAATCAGGTCGTCATCTACCTAAAAATATGGATGTAGATGAAGTAAACCAATTAATGAATATCGACTTAAACGATCCTCTTTCTGTCAGAGATAGAACCATGCTAGAAGTGATGTATGGTGCGGGTTTGCGTTTATCAGAGCTTGCTAATCTCAATATTAACGATATTGATCTGAATGAAGGTGAAGTGCGTGTATTAGGTAAAGGAAGTAAAGAGCGTAAAGTTCCACTAGGAAGAAAAGCGATAGAATGGTTACAAAATTGGTTTCCGATGCGAGAACTTTATACACCTGAAGATAAGGCTGTTTTTATCTCAACTCAAAGTGGTAAGCGTTTATCTGTGCGTAGCGTACAAAAACGTTTTGAACTTTGGGGGGTAAAGCAAGGACTAAATAGCCATGTAAATCCTCATAAATTACGCCACTCATTTGCTACACATTTACTGGAATCTAGTGGTGATTTACGTGCAGTACAAGAATTATTAGGGCACGCTAATCTATCAACGACACAAGTTTATACCCATTTAGATTTTCAGCATTTAGCGAAAGTCTATGATGCGGCTCATCCGAGAGCTAAGAGAGAAAAATCATAATGCGCTTTTACAGAACTCTGACGCCAATTGCAGCGATGACTTTTGATCTAGATGATACGCTGTATGACAATGTGCCAGTGATGGATAAAACGGAAAAAGAGACACTGGCTTTTATTCGTCAATATGATCTGCGTTTTAATCATTTCACAGAACAAGATGTGAATGCCTATAAAAAGCCACTTATAGAAAATAATCCAGAGATATTTCATGATATTACGCAGTGGCGTTGGCTTGCTGCTAGGAATATGTTGTTAGATTACAACTACAGTGAAGCCAAAGCAAAGCAAGGTGCAGATGAAATTATGGCGCATTTTGCTTATTGGCGTAGTCGTATTAATGTGCCTCAAAATACACATCAAGTGCTCACTCAATTAGCAGAAAAAATTCCGTTAATTGCTATTACAAATGGTAATGCGAATCCGCTAAGTTGTGGCTTAGGGCAGTATTTCTCACATATTTTAAAAGCTGGCCCTGATGGTCGCTCTAAGCCTTATTCTGATATGTTTGATAAAGCGGCAACACTTTTAAAAGTGCCTCATCAACAAATTTTACATGTGGGTGACCATCTTGTGACGGATGTTGAAGGTGCTGTTAATAGTGGATTACAAGCTTGCTGGATTAACCTTGATAACCGTAGTTTGTTTGAAGAAGGTGAAACTCGCGTGATGCCACATATTGAAATTACAGATTTAAGTAAACTGATAGAATTGGTTTAACGTGATATTAGATCAAAATGGCAGAGATAAACGCGATTGAAAAAGGCTTTACTTTGCATCACGGATGAAATCCTGTTAGTTTGTTGCTTACTCATTATTTCTGTATATATCCACAGTATTTTCCTCACTAAATGATTGGTAATTATGGACGTCTCATATCTGCTAGAAGGCCTTAATGATAAACAGCGCGAAGCCGTGGCCGCACCTCGCATAAATATGTTAGTGCTTGCTGGCGCAGGCAGTGGTAAAACACGCGTATTGGTACATCGTATCGCTTGGTTATTATCTGTTGAGCAAGCCTCCCCTTTTTCTATTATGGCGGTGACGTTTACCAATAAAGCAGCTGCAGAAATGCGTCATCGTATCGAAGATTTAATTGGTACCAGTCAAGGCGGTATGTGGATAGGGACTTTCCATAGCTTAGCTCATCGTTTGTTACGAGCACATTATCTTGATGCAAACCTACCACAAGACTTTCAAATTATTGACAGTGACGATCAATATCGCCTTATTCGTCGTATTGTTAAATCGATGAATCTTGATGATAAACAATGGCCTGCACGACAAGGAATGTGGTACATCAACGGTAAAAAAGATGAAGGATTACGTCCTCAGCATATTCAAACCTATGGTAATCCTGTTGAGACCACATGGTTAAAAGTATACCAAGCATATCAAGAAGCATGCGATCGTGCAGGGCTGGTGGACTTCGCAGAGCTTTTATTACGCGCCCATGAACTTTGGTTAAATAAGCCACAAATTTTAGAACATTACCAAAACCGCTTTACTAATATCTTGGTTGATGAGTTCCAAGATACTAACCGGATCCAATATGCATGGATCAGAATGCTGGCGGGTCAAACGGGTAAAGTGATGATTGTAGGCGACGACGATCAATCTATTTATGGTTGGCGTGGTGCACAAGTTGAAAATATTCAAAACTTCTTAAATGAATTTCCTGGTGCAGAGACTATCCGATTAGAGCAGAATTATCGTTCTACAAGTAATATTCTAAAAGCTGCGAATGCGCTAATAGCAAATAACAGTGATAGGTTAGGTAAAAATTTGTGGACTGAAGGTGCAGAAGGCGAACCTATCTCGCTATATTGTGCTTTTAATGATTTAGATGAAGCGCGTTATGTGGTTGGTCGAATTAAGCGTTGGCAAGAAGAAGGTGGTGCGCTGACAGATTGTGCCATTCTTTATCGTAGTAATGCTCAATCTCGTATAATGGAAGAAGCATTATTACAAGCGGCAATGCCATACCGTATTTATGGCGGGCAACGTTTCTTTGAACGCCAAGAAATCAAAGATGCGCTCTCTTATATGCGATTAACCGCGAATCGTCATGATGATGCTTCTTTCGAGCGTGTTGTTAATACACCAACACGAGGCATTGGAGATAGAACATTAGATATTGTTCGCCAAGTCGCAAGAGATAACCAAATTACTTTATGGGAAAGTGCATTACAGGTTATCGAACATAAAATGCTAGCAGGGCGAGCAACAGCGGCAATACAGCGATTCTTAGAGTTAATTGAGACATTAGCATCTGAAACGGCAGATATGCCATTACATGTACAAACAGACCGAATTATTCGTGATTCAGGTTTAAAAGCGATGTATGAGCAAGAAAAAGGCGAAAAAGCTCAAGCCCGTATTGAAAACTTAGAAGAGCTTGTCACTGCAACTCGTCAATTTAGTTATCAAGATGAAGACGAAGATTTGATGCCACTGCAAGCGTTCCTTTCACATGCAGCATTAGAATCTGGTGAAAGCCAGGCTGATGCGTATCAAGATGCGGTTCAATTAATGACGCTTCACTCCGCTAAAGGGCTTGAGTTTTCACAAGTCTTTATTGTAGGTGTTGAAGAAGGTATGTTCCCAAGTCAAATGTCATTAGATGAAGGTGGGCGTTTAGAAGAAGAGCGTCGCTTGGCCTATGTTGGTGTGACACGCGCAATGAAAAAGTTAACGCTTACTTACGCTGAAAACCGCCGTTTATATGGAAAAGAAGTGAGTCATCGACCATCTCGTTTTATTGGTGAATTACCCAAAGAGTGTGTCGAAGAAGTGCGTTTACGTGCGACAGTTTCACGTCCTGTTAATCATAGCCGTTTAGGAACTCCGATTATTAGCAATGATACAGGATATTCACTTGGGCAACGTGTGAAACACCCTAAATTTGGTGATGGAACCATTATTAATATCGAAGGTAGTGGCGAGCATTGCAGATTACAAATTGCCTTTAATGGCGAAGGTATTAAATGGCTGGTAGCAGCATTTGCTCGACTAGAGTAAGTTGTTATTTAAAGTGAGTAGTTACTACCTTAATATAAAAAACACTCCTCCGCTTTTATACAAATTAGTTATTTAACGGAAGAGTGAGTTTTGGGGGATTAACCGCGTCTTAAACGACGTTGGGTATAGAGTGCATCTAAGGTAAACAAAATAAGGGCAACCCAAATAAAACCAAAGGTCACTAATCTTTCTGCATCAATTTGCTCGCCATATACCATTGTGGCAAGAATAAACATCAAAGTTG
The DNA here is from genome assembly GCF_016239305.1 of Proteus vulgaris. Classification (GTDB taxonomy): domain Bacteria; phylum Pseudomonadota; class Gammaproteobacteria; order Enterobacterales; family Enterobacteriaceae; genus Proteus; species Proteus vulgaris_C. The sequence goes on from NZ_JAEHOQ010000039.1 coordinate 9,466, forward strand.
GGCCAATATATTGGAAGAAGCCTAAAGTTGATAAACGCAGATGATGAGCCGCTTCAGTAAAGAGCAATAATGGCACAGTTGTAATAATACCGGCTGCAATTAACAAGGTATTCAATGACCAACTGTTTTCAAGCATATTGCTTGTTGGCGAATGGGTAAAAAATAAGATGTAAATTAACGCAACAGGGAATAGCCATAATGTTTCGACTAACATTCCTGTTTGTGCGTCGACACCTAATTTTTTACGCAGTAGACCATAAAGACCAAAAGTCACGGCAAGACTTAAACCAATCACGGGTACAGAACCAAAGTGCCATAATTGAATAAATACCCCCGTAAAGGCTAAACCTACAGCTACCCATTGCATACGACGGAAACGTTCGCTTAAAAAAAGCATACCAAACAGGACGTTAACAAGGGGGTTAATAAAATAGCCAAGACTAGCTTCTAGCATGTAGCCATGGTTAACGGCCCATATATAGGTAAGCCAGTTAGTTGCGATAATCACAGCTGTCAGTGCCAAGAGTAGAATTTTTTTAGGTTGACGTATTAATTGGCGTAAATAAGGCCAATGACGACTAATCGTCATTAAAATCAACATAAAAAAGAATGACCATAGAATACGGTGTGTGAGGATCTCTTCTGCGGGCACTTCTTGAATGCTTTTAAAATAGACAGGGGCAATACCCCAGATCAAATAGGCGCCTAAGGCACATAAAACGCCTTTCATCGTGTTTTTCTGGCTCATGCTATCTCTGGAATTGATGGAAAGGAAATGTGTGACGGGGTTATCATACCCAATGACATTATCTAATGTGTCATTAGGCATGTATTTTTACAAGTAATTAATAACATTCTAAGCATCATAGCGCACAATGAATTTTAACAAAGACTTAACCCACAATGTAGGTTGCTGTTCCACTTGCTATATGAACTTGTTTTTCATTATGTAATTCAACACGAGCAACAGAGACTTTATTGCCACTGCGCAAGATATGGCTACTTGCAGTAAAACACTCCCCGCGTCCAGGTCGTAAATAATCAACCCGCAAATCAATCGTGCCCATTGTAGCGAGTTTCTGCTCTAACTGCTCTTGGGATATAGGTGCTAAACGTGTTAATGCATTACCAACACAAACTAATCCTGCACTAACATCAAGCACTGAAGCAATAAGGCCACCATGTAAAATACGTTGAGCAATATTACCGACCAATTTATCTTGGTAGCGGAATTGAATTTCTGCATAATCTTGTTCAAAACGAACTAACTCTAAACCAATCAACTGGTTAAATGGCATTTTATACACAAAAATATGACCAATTAATGTTTGAGCCTCTTCTAATGTTAGCTGTTTTTCCATTTTTAGAACCTCCGATATCACGTCATAAAGTTAATATAATGTTAATAATACATGACGAAACCGTAATTTCCCATTCGTGCTATAAATATAATGGTGTAAAAATATACGAGATTTAATGGCGATTACGTGTAAAATATGGTGGCTTAAGTGTAATAAAGCACATTTATAAGAACTAATTCTAAAGTAAGTACTAACTTCTATATTATTCAATAATGAAACAGGATAATTAACTATGCGTTACATCCGTTCTTTACTTGCGGTGGCTTTATTCTATCCAGCATGGGGATTTGCATCCGAAATTCAAACATCATCATCTCCTGCACCGCTTGTTCAGGGCAGTATCATTTCTGGTTTATTACAAGAATACGATTCACCTTTTGTTCTTTACCCTTATGAATCCAATTATATTATTTACACTGATACCTCTGATATGAATAAAGAGGCGATTCAAAGTTATGATTGGGGTAATAAGGCTAAAAAAGATGAGGTGAAATTTCAGCTCAGTTTGGCTTTTCCTTTATGGCGTGGTATTGCGGGTGAAAACTCTGTATTAGCGGCGTCTTATACTCAGCGCTCTTGGTGGCAATTAAGCAATAAGAAAGAATCAGCCCCTTTCCGTGAGACAAATTATGAGCCACAACTCTTTTTAGGTTGGGCTACTGACTATAAATTTGCGGGTTGGACACTTCGTGAAATTGAGACGGGTTTTAACCATGAGTCAAATGGGCGTTCAGATCCTACATCTCGTAGTTGGAATCGAGTTTATGCCCGCTTTATGGCACAAAAGGGTAATTTACAACTTGATTTAAAACCATGGTATCGCTTTAGCGAAAGTGCACAACATGATGATAATCCAGAAATTAATCGTTATATGGGCTATTATCGTTTAAAAGCAGGTTATCGATTAGGTGAGAGTGTGATCACTGCAACGGGTCGCTATAACTGGAATAGTGGTTATGGTGCAGCTGAATTAGGTTGGAGCTATCCAATTACTAAGCATGTTCGCTTTTATACCCAAGTCTTTAGTGGTTATGGTGAATCGATGATTGACTATAATTTTCGCCAGACACGTGTTGGTGTGGGTGTGATGCTGAATGATATGCTGTAATTTTCCTCGTTCTGGGGTAGCATAACGCTATAAATGATGACGGCACCTTCATATTGGTGCCTTTTCTTTGACTCCTCATCATAGTTTTTATCAGCAGCTTTTCAGAGGAACGGCGTGTCCACAGCAGAAGTTCTTAATTCAATGCCATCAGCACAGACTATTTTGCGAGAAACCTTTGGTTATCAGCAATTTCGTCCTGGTCAGCAAGAAATCATCCATACTATTACAACAGGGCGTGATTGCCTTGTTGTGATGCCGACGGGGGGTGGAAAATCCCTTTGCTATCAAATTCCGGCACTATTGTTAGATGGATTAACCGTCGTTGTGTCGCCTTTGATCTCTTTGATGAAAGATCAGGTCGATCAGCTTTGTCTTCATGGTATTGAAGCTACTTATTTAAATTCAACACAAACCCGTGAAGAGCAACTTGATGTTCAAGTGCGTTGTCAAAAGGGTGAAGTAAAACTGTTGTATATTGCTCCTGAACGGTTAATGATGGAAAGCTTTCTTCATCAATTAGTGCAGTGGAAACCCGCATTGCTGGCCGTTGATGAAGCACACTGTATTTCACAGTGGGGGCATGACTTCCGCCCTGAATATCGAGGAATTGGGCTATTAAGGCAATATCTTCCCGATGTTCCTATTGTTGCGCTGACAGCAACAGCAGATAACACAACACGTTATGACATTATCAATCAGCTAGTCTTGCATGATCCTTTAATTCATATCAGCAGTTTTGATAGGCCGAATATCCGCTACACTTTAGTCGAGAAATATAAACCACTTGATCAACTTTGGCTCTTTATTCGTGGTCAAAAAGGTAAGTCAGGTATTATTTACTGTAATAGTCGCAGTAAAGTAGAAGAAACCGCAGAGCGACTCAGTAAGCGAGGGTTGAGTATTGCGGGCTATCATGCCGGAATGGAAATGACACAGCGAGCCAAAGTGCAAGAGGCGTTCCAGCGTGATGATTTGCAAATTGTTGTTGCAACCGTTGCGTTTGGGATGGGGATAAACAAACCTAACGTGCGTTTTGTGGTCCACTTTGATATACCTCGTAATATTGAGTCTTATTACCAAGAAACTGGGCGTGCAGGGCGAGATGGATTACCTGCAGAAGCCGTATTATTTTACGATCCCGCTGATATGGCGTGGTTACGTCGTTGTTTAGATGAAAAGCCAGAAAGTGACCAAAAAGCGATTGAAATGCATAAGCTCAACGCAATGGGAGCATTCGCTGAAGCACAAACATGCCGACGACTAGTGCTCCTTAATTATTTCGATGAGCATCGACAAAATGCCTGTGGTAACTGTGATATTTGTCTTGATCCTCCTAAACAATATGATGGATTAATCGATGCGCAAAAGGCTTTATCCTGTATTTATCGTACGGGGCAACACTTTGGGATTGGTTATATTGTTGAGATATTAAGAGGGGCGAATAATCAACGTATTCGCGATGCAGGGCATGATACGCTACCCGTTTATGGTATTGGGAAAGCACAAAGTCATGAGCATTGGGTAAGTGTAATACGTCAACTTATTCATTTAGGTATGGTGACACAAAATATTGTACACCGTTCTGCATTACAGCTTACTGAAATGGCAAGACCCATCTTACGAGGTGAAGTTCCATTGCGACTAGCCGTGCCTAGATTATTAAGTCCAACAAAAAGCCGTAATCAACAAACAAAAAATGCGCATAGGCAGTACGATAGAAAATTATTTGCGAAACTACGTAAATTACGTAAATCTATTGCTGATGAAGAAAATATTCCGCCCTTTGTGGTCTTTAATGATGTCACATTGATAGAAATGGCAGAGCAATGCCCAGTTTATCCTGATGAGTTGTTATTAATAAACGGTGTCGGCCAACGGAAATTAGAACGATTTGGACCCGCTTTTATGACACTGATCCGTGACCATATTGAGGGCTTTGAATAACGCCAACAAGGAGAGCCTATGACAACCACTCTTTTTAAACATTCGTGGTTATCTCGTGAAAAGCAGTTTTCTGCTTTCACGAATGGCGCTTTATTGGATTTTTGGAACCAGCGTGAAGAAGGTGAATTTACGGGCGTTGATGGAGCAAAAATTCGTTGTGTTCATTGGCGTTCATCATCGCACAATAAAGCACTAGTAATTGCTTCAGGCCGTAGTGAAAGCTATGTAAAGTATCCTGAAGTTGCATTTGATTTTTTCCATACCGGCTACGATGTTTTTTTGCTTGATCATCGAGGGCAAGGCCTGTCCGACAGACTATTAGAAGACGCACAAAAAGGCCATGTAGAAAAATTTAGTGATTATATTGATGACTTCTCAACATTCATTGATGCGATGGTGCTGCCTTATCAATACCAACATTATTTTGCATTAGCTCATTCAATGGGCGGTGCTATCTTAGCGGGATATCTTCTAAAACATCCTCATGTTTTTAAAGCTGCCGCATTAAGTGCACCGATGTTTGGTATTAAATTACCGATACCTCGCTGGGTGGCTAATTTTTTAATCAATCGAGCAGAACAAAGTCAATCTGAAAGAAATAACTATGCTGTATCAACAGGTAAATGGTTTCCATTACCTTTTATTATTAATGTGTTAACACATAGCCATGAACGATACCGTCGTTATTTACGTTATTACGCTGATTTTCCTGAGCTACGATTAGGTGGCCCTACTTATCATTGGATGGGAGAAAGCCTACAAACAGGAGATTGGTTAATTGAACATGCAGGAGAGATTGATACCCCTTTATTAGTGCTTGAAGCTGAGCATGACAAGGTGGTAGATAATCAAGAGCTCAGGGCTTTCTGTGAACGTTATAGTCAGTCCAGAACAAGAGAAGAAAAGCAAAAACTGCCACTGGTGATTAAGGGTGCGCATCATGAAATCTTGTTCGAAATAGATAAGCTACGCTCACAAGCATTAAATGAAATTTGTGAGTTTTATGATAAGCATTTATTTTAATCAGGAATGTGTATGTATTCGATAGTCGCTTCAGATCTTGATGGCACGTTGTTATCACCTAATCATGTATTAACTCCCTATACGCAAGAAACACTGCACCTACTTATTAATAAAGGGGTGCATTTTGTATTCGCAACAGGCCGTCATCATGTTGATGTCGCTCAAATTCGTGATGGATTAGGCATTAACGCTTATATGATAACGTCTAATGGTGCAAGAGTGCATAACACGCATGGCGACCTTATTTTTAGCCAAGATCTTGAACCTGAAATTGCTTATGACTTATCACTTATGGTTTTTGATCACCCTGAAATTGAAACCAATATTTATGCTGGTGACTATTGGTATGTTAATAAAGAGATGCCAGGGGCTTGTGAGTTTTTTCGAGAATCAGACTTTGGCTACGAGTTATATTGTAAAACAGGATTTCCGACCACCAATGTGTGTAAGGTTTTCTTCACCTCTGATGACCATGAGCTATTGCTGAAACTAGAAGAGGAAATTAATCAGCGTTGGGGTGATAAGGTCAATGTGAGTTTCTCTCTGCGTAATTGCTTAGAAGTCATGGCAGGTGGGGTATCTAAAGGTGAGGCTCTAGAGAAAGTAGCCGAATTGATGCAACATTCTGCGAAAGATGCTATTGCGTTTGGTGATGGTATGAATGACAAGGAGATGCTAAAGATAGCAGGTAAAGGCTGCATTATGGAAAATGCCCATCAGGCATTAAAAGATCTACTCCCAAATATGGAAGTGATTGGAACTAACGTCGATGATGCTGTACCTCATTATTTACGTAAATTATATCAAGTGTGATCCCAGTTAACAGAAAAGGCGAACAAGATAATATTGTTCGCCTTTCTTCATGCTTTTAAATCAGTCCAAACTTGGTCAGTGATATTGCATTGTAAATTGCAATGTCCCATTCGCTTTACCGGCACTCGTTGTATCGGATGTTTGGATATAACCTGCTTCTAAAGGAATAGAATAACTTCCTGCACTGCTGTTTTTTTCACTTACTGTTATTAATTGTCCCAGTTTTATTGGCTGGTTTTGATACTTAACTTGTATGCCATAACCCTTAGCCGTATTGCTGTCTGTTGGGTTACTTAAACCAATCGTTCCTGCAGTTTGTTGGCTATCGGCAACACCATCAAATCGAATTTTAATCGGTGAAACAGGATCACAACTTAAATCGATATTGAAGTCTTTAATACTCTCTGCACTTACAGAGCCCACGCCATTAAAACTGGATTTAGGTACAGCTCCAAGAGGAACATTAATATTATTATTCACCACATCACAACCACTAGAAATAATGGTTAACGGTGAAAGATTAATCCTTGGCTCCATTTTACCCGTATAGTCACTGGTGATAAAACCATTGTTATAGACAATCAACATCGCAGCCCATATACCCGGAATGGTTTGTGATTTTACATTATCACGTAGCTTATATAGCTTCATCTCCAATGTAACGGAGTAGTTACCGCTGGTGGTGTTAGATGAACAAATAAGCCTATTGCTATAGTTACCATCAATATTTTGCTGACCATCTACATAAGCAGATCCACTACAACTTCCGCTAATGGTGCCATGTAACGTATAGCCAATACCACTACTGTTGAGTTCTTTGACATAAGCACCATTCACTCTAGGACTGGAAGCATTAAACGAACCCGGTAAATAAATCCCTGGCCTGACTGCGTCTCCGGAAAGGTTCCACCATGTCCATGCATTCATTGTTCCTAACGGGATTGTGGCGATTTCCGTTAAAATTGGCGCTGAACGCGAGACGTAAATAGGTGCCGAATAAGTTACCGTCTTAGTGGTGAGCTCTGCCCTAAATTCAGCCATAGTAGTTGATGTATACAAAAGAGCAGACAGACAACCTAGTGTTATATATTTATTCATTGTTATCACCTATCTGCAATCAAGTTGTAAAAACTGGATCTTTTCTAACGAAAGATCCGCATTTAAAGTGGTTTGGCATTGTTCAACGGCGCTGTTACCCCATTTAGCGCGTAATTGGCTCTGCTCAGGTACACCATTTAAGAAAACTTCACCGTCATTGGCAACAATTCCACTTGAAAGCACTTGCTCGTTTTGATAAATCTCGACTTGAGTACCAAATGGTAATGGTGTTCCGTTGTAGTGTAAGTTTGCAAGCACACGAGCCCCTTTTCTTGCTTTGAAATCAGCTAAGACAATTGCTCCTTTGGTCGGTATAACCGTCGTTGATGTTAATTCAACATCATTATTACCCGTTAAAGAGGCAGGATCGACGGTGACTTTATTGCGTTCATAACGTGAAACATTAGGAATAACTGCGTAGCCTTGATTGTTGGTATAAAGACTCTGTGCACTACTGACTTTTAAGTTATCAACATCTTCCGCTTTAATTAAAATTGCAGAATCATAAATTGTCCGAGATGGCGTTATTCCACCTTGATGAATTAAGAGTGCACCATTTGCTCCCCAATTCATTGATTGATAACGTTTGTCGTAACTGTAACCCGCACTGATCTCTCCCCCAGAAGCACTGTAGTTGCCATTAACAGAGCCACTGTATTCTTGACGAGAATGATTGTAGTTTTGTGAAATATCATATTGCAGGTTGTTATCTTCCAACTGAGTACCACTTAAACTTACAGAGCTAATAGAATCACCTTGTTTGCTGGTGTTATAGCGATAACTTAACCAGTTGTTATTCTGAGCAATATTAAACGGTAGACTAAAATTAATAGATAAAATCTGATCGGTTAATCCACTTTCTTGACGCTTGTTATAGGCATAAGAGACGCTATAACTTAATGCACGATAATTTGAGTTAAAGCTGACATTAACATTGCGATCAACTCGGTCTTGATACCAATAATATTGTTGATAGCCATTTAATGAGAGATAACCCATATCTCCTAAAGATTGCGATACAGATAACTGAAACTGTTTTTTCTTATGATAAAGATGAGAAAAACGTTCATTAGTTGCCGAGAAATCGTAATAATCTTTTGTTGAATAGCGATAAGATGCCAGTGAAAAACCAGTTTTGGTATCAGGTAGATATTTAGAATATTGAATACGATAAGATTGCCCTTGGGCTTCATCGTCATTTATTAAGGTTGTTTTCGCGTGAGTAATATCTGCAGAAACGGCACCTAAATAGCCAAGATTAACTCCAGTACCTAATGCATAAGCTTGATAATCAGCAGAGATTAATGTGCCACCATAAAGTGATAAGTTATACGGTAGACCATAAATCGCAGATGCTTGTAAGAAGTTCGGTTTTTTTGCTGCGCTATCAGCATTATATTTACCAATATCTATACTGTATTTTAAGCTACCCGCACGTTGCATCATGGGAACCGCTGAAAAGGGTTGTGAAAAGGTACGTGTTGTTCCATCTGCTTCTTCAATTGTGACTTGTAAGTCTCCACTGTAAGAGGTGGGATATAAATCTGAAATAGCAAATTCACCCGGTGGAACAGAAGTTTGATAAATCACACTGTTATTTTGACGAACAGTAACCACAGCATTGCTTTGAGCAATTCCTCTTACAACCGGGGCAAACCCTCGTTGACTTTGTGGCAACATACTTTCATCAGAAGCAAGTTTAATACCACGATATGGAATACTCTCTAATACATCATTATCAGAGGCGGTTTCACCGATGGTTAAACGGCTTTTTAAACTGCGAATATCTCTCTCAACATAAGTCTGCAAACTATTCCACTGTGATGAGTTATCACTATTTTTATTATAGTTACTGTGATTACGTAAACGCCAAGCACCCACATTAACACCACTGCGTAACCCTAAAAAAAGAGAGTCGCTATTATGTTGATCATGATACCAATACTTATTTTGTCGATAGGTGTAATTCACAAAGGCAGCATTAATGCCGTCATTCCATTGCGTGGGTGGGATATAGCCTTGCCCATAATTATATAAAGCAATTTGTGGTATAGAAAATGACAGGCGTGCTCGTGAAAAATCATACTGATATGTTGCATTTGGAATAACACGAGCAATATCAGTGATTGTTTCATTTTTAACTTTTTGATTAGATTGTGGTATTACAGACTCTTTGACCCCCCAATTTAATAAGTCTTGTTTAGTGATCTCTGGTGTAAGCGTCTTTTTTTCTTCGTTAAAAATAAAACGTACTTGGCGGTTATCAATTAATTTATTATTGAGATAAATATCAACAGAATAGACACCTGGAAGTTGACCCCCAGCATAAGAAAAGTAATCAAGGCTATTAATATCTGCAACCTGGTTTTCTATTCCTAAATTGAGTGCATCGGGGTTAAATTGCTCTTCAGCCATTACCTGATAAGGATATAAAATAGTGGCGATCGCCATGGCCAGTAAACCGTGGCGATTGAGATTATTGGTAGGAAATACGAATAATCGTTTTGTTGATAACGCTATTATGGATAAAGTCATCGCCATACACTCTTAGTTTAATACTTTATCTACAGTTGCACCGTAGTCATTAATAAACTGCACCGTAACTTTCTGAGAAGTAGGGGGTTCTTTTAGCAATATCACTTCTTGATGTGGCTGAATTAGAGGATCGTAAGGGTAGCGTTTGTCATCAATAAAAATATGTTTAATTGTTAAGTGGTAAGGCGTGTTGTTCTTAAGTACCAAGCCTTGATTTTGTTTTGATAGTTCGACGTTATTAAAGTTAAGTGGCTCAATATCATGAGCACGTAAAAAGAGCTTAAATTGAGAATTAATTACCAGCTGAAGTTGATTTTCAGGGCTTTTCTCAACGGGGGGAATAGATTTTATATTAAGCCAATAGACAACTTCGGTATTTGAGTTTAAGGGTTCACCTGTATAAGAAATACGTGCTGTACCAGTACTATCCGGCTCAATACGAAAAAGAGGTGGTGTTGCTATAAAAGGTGTTTTGTCATTACCTTGAAAAGCTGAAACCCAACTTTGGATCAGATAAGGTTTTTCTTTATCGGTATTTAGAACAGGGATACTGATTTCACGAGCGTTATCGTTATAAACAAACCGTGTTCCACCCACACTTATTCCAGCAGCATGGCATACCGTTATGAGAGAAAAGCAAAAAAATAATGTGAGAAAAATATTCTTTTTCATATTGGTGCCATAAAGTTAAGAAGAAATAAGAGGGTAATAAGTATTACCCTCATTTTTTATTATTTGTATTGGATGCTATAGACAGCTGAGCCGTTAGCTGGGCCTGGTGTTGCTTGTGCTGTTGCTTTATAACGGGCAACATAATCTAGGTTAATTTCAGTACCTTTAATTTCGACCTCTTTAGAGTCGTCGTATAGATTAATTTGAGATACAGCATCTTTCTCGAATAGTGCGATACCAACATTTGTTGCACCACCTGAGACTTGGTCAATGGCCAAAATATCGCTATCAATTGCATCACGAGTACCGCCAAAACGTACGGCAACAGTGGTATCAATAGGGCAATCAATCAGTTTAATCGTGAAATCTTTAAGGCCTGCAACTTCGCCTTTAGTGGCTAAGCTTTTTGAAGATACTTTTCCTAAATCTACAGTCAGATTTTTAGAAGAGCTATCGACTGTGCAGGCTTGGTCTGTTATTTCTCCGGTAAAATTAATAGTGCCCGATGCAAAAGCAGCAGGTGCAGAAAGTAGAGAGAAACTCATCCCTAATAAATAGAGAGATTTATTTAATTTGCTCATGATCAGTCCTGTATAAAAAGTAATTTTTTTTACTTTTTAATTTATTTATAAGTATAGATTTAAGTATAAGTTTATTTGCATAGGAGATATGCCAATAAAATATAGCATTACAAAAAATTTAAGTTAATGAAGATTTACATGAGTTTTTTTGTCTTAATATCAAAATGTTTAATGTTTATTTTTTTAATTAAGAATAATGTTTAATTAGTCATTAATTAAATCACGAGATGAACTATTTATTGCTAATAATAATTTCTCTATATCCTCTATAGGAAATGAATTTTTATTCAAATAAAGATAAAAACTATATTCTTTATCTTTGTTTTGTGTATTTAATTGTTTAATCGTATTTTTATTCAATTCTTCCTGAATGACTGCTAAGGGGAGTCGAGAATAGCCAAGACCATGTTTAACAAGGCTTATTGCTGTTTCCACTGAACCAACATGAATCACTTGATTATGATGGTCTATATCTATGCTATCACGGAATAATGAAATATATGTATGCTTTTGTAATTCCTTGCATAAGTCACTATTTGGGATATGTTGTAATACACTTTCAGGATGTGTAACTAATACTGTTTCAATACGTTCTAAATCAATGGGTTGTAATGATTTTATATTATGATGTGTTATCACTAAATCATGATCTTTTTGCGATAGTACATCCGATTGACTGAGTGCAATTTTATGAATATTAATATCATAATGTTTATTCTCTTTAATAAATTGAGAGATTTTATCTAAAAATAAGTCTGAAATATATAAAGGATCAATAAGTATGTTTATTTTTAACTTATTGTTAAGTATTAATTTTTTTGCTTCCCTCTCCAGCGAAATGGCCTGTTTAGTTATTTCTCTCGATAACTCAAGTAATAGCTTACCTTCATGCGTAAGCACTGCTCGTCTTTTTTCTAAAGAGAGAATTTCAATGCCCAATGTTTGCTCTAATTTATTGATTGTATAGCTAATTGATGATTGTGTTCTATGCAGTGCATCTGCAGCCTGAGCAAAACCACCATAATCAACGACGGCTTGTAAGGTAATCCACTGATCGAGAGTTGTTCGGGATTTTTCCATAATGGAACCTTCTTATTATTGTTTATTTAATACTCATTAAAAATGAAACTAGCAATATATCTTAGCATTGTTAATAGGTAGTAATACTCGTTTTTTAATCAAGTTTAAAAAATATTAACATTATAAGAGATAGTGATATTAATTAATGCGTAATCTATTTTTCATAAAAACATTTATGATTTTTTATTTTCGTTATTTGGAGGTTTTTATTTTATTAAATAGATATAAGTGTCTTT
>NZ_JAEHOQ010000040.1 GCF_016239305.1 Proteus vulgaris
ACTTTATCAATAATTATTTCTAGTTTTCTCTTTACGCCCCATCCTCTTAAATTACTACGATTTTTTCATGTTTTGCATGTAAAAAAATACACAACTCTCAAAAAATAAAAATATTTCTAATTTTTGTACAGTTTTTGATTTTGGCTGATAAGATTAATAGGTAACTTACATTTGTATGTACAAAAAATTAGTATTAAAGCCCTAATCATAATAAAGGTTAATTAGGAGCCACTATGACAAAAACAGTGTTAGTACCCGTTGATTTTACAGAGCTTGGTTTATTGGACAAGGTTGTTTCACATTTAAAAGCATTGTCTGTTGCTGATAAACTGAATATTCATTTTTTATCCGTGATCCCAAGTTATGAGTCTTTTGTTGGTTTTGCATTTGCAGGCCAAGACCGACTCGCAAGTGACAAACAGCGTATTGAAATTGCGTTATCTACATTAAAAGAAAATTTATCGCATATTGACATTTCCAATAGTACCTCTCAATTTTATGTTTCCATTGGTAATCCTCGCGATAAAATTTTAGAAACGGCGAAAAAAATTCAAGCCGAGTTGATTGTCATCGGTTCTCGTAATCCTGGCATGAAAACTTATCTCCTTGGCTCAACTGCCTCTTCTGTTGTTAGCTATGCTGAATCATCAGTATTAGTTGTCCGTTAATTACTGACTTTCATGCCTTCATAAGAAATCTGGTACAATCTATAAACCAGATTTCTTATTTTTTCTTCCGCCAAATGAACTCAAAATAAAATTTTATTTTATTAATCTTATTTTTAAGAGTAATTATTAATAATATATTTTTAAACAATAAGATAATTATTAAAAAACAAGAAGAAAGGATATATCAATACTCATTATATATAAATATATATTATATGGTCTGTTAATACTTTTATATTGTCCATCATGTGAATTTATGTAAAGATACTTTTCTTTCTATGAAATTTAAATGTAATCAATATCGGTAAAAGGAATTAACATGAATAAAGAGTACTCTGAAAAATGGCAAGAGCGTTTTTCATTTTTTGATAAATATGGCTCACCTAAAACAACTGAATTTAAAGCGGCTTATAAAGAACTATCCTTTGGCAAACGCATTCTCATTGGAATGAATATCTGGGCCTTTTTCTTTGGTTTTATTTATTTTCTTATTTTAGGTTTATGGCGTAAAGCATTAACATTATTTGCTATTAACATTGCTATTTTTACTATTATCGGCTTCTTACCTGTCAATAATGGTGTAATCAATGCCATTGGTATTGCCATTAATATTTTATGGGCAATAACAGCTAACTATGCATATTATTTAAAAGAAACCAAGAATGATCAAAGCTGGAACCCTTTTGATGGTGTTCTATAATAATGTCAAAGGGGCATTTTGCCCCTTTATTTTTTATATTCCTCAAATTTTTCTTTACTAACAACTCTACAATATCTTCTATTTCTTTCATAAAAATTCTATTTTACTCAATTTAATCTTATTTGCATAAATATCATTAATACTTTAATCCTAATATTATTAACGTGATCTACATTAAAACAACGTTAAAAATTCATTTTCCTAACCAAAGAAAATTCAAGTCAATGCTATAATGCGTTAACTAGAAATTAGGAAAAAATTATGTCAAATCATTTTCAAGGTAAATTTGAAGTAGAACTAAAATATCATCTTCAAAATCCAGAAAAGTTTATTTCAGCGTTAGAAAAAGTAGGTGCAACCTTATTTACGCCTAATAATCAAGAAACAGATTGGTATATGGAACATTCTAACCTCAAGTTCCCGACAGCAAACATAAGCTTATGTATAAGAAAAATGTTACCTTCAGGCATAAATCTTCTTATTGTTAAAGGTCCTGATTTATCACAATGTGAAGCAGTACGCATAGAAGATGCAGAAAAAACAGTTTCTATGTTTATCACTCTAGGCTACCACTGTATTCTCAATTATACCAAATCAAGAGAAATTTATTTTTTAGACAAGTTTCATATCACAATTGATAAATTAGATAATCTAGGATCATTTGCAGAATTCGCTATTATGACTGACGATCAAAACAAACTCCCTCTTTACACAAAACAATTACAAAATTTAGCAACACAGTTTGGATTTACAGAAAAACATCTTGAAAAAAATAACTATAAAAAACTTATGTTAGATAGCTTAAAGGGACAATCCCATTCAATTTAAAGACATTCTTTCTATCACCTGTTCAAACACCGACATTATAGCTTCATCCTAAATATCGGTGTTTTATCTTGCCTAAGATTATTTACCCACATAGTACGAAAAAATAAAAAAAACCTCTTTTGATGCAAATTTAAATTGAATGCCATTTTTATTGGTGTTTTTTTAATTTTTTCTTTATTTTTTCTTTAATAATGCTCAGCTTTAGGCTAAAAATGCTATTTAGATCTAATTTAAAAGATATTTTTGCAATACCACTTATATTAATATGATGTTTTTATTACAATTAATAAAAAAATACACTAATTGGAGGGGTTATGCTTGAAAATTACCTTAATATCTTTATTAAGGCAACTTTTATTGAGAATATGGCATTAAGTTTCTTTTTGGGAATGTGTACTTTTCTTGCTGTATCAAAAGAAGTAAAAACTTCATTAAAACTAGGGCTCACCGTCACTGTTTTACTTATTATTGCCACTCCAATCAATAACTTAATTTATAACTTTATCTTAAAGAAAGATGTTTTAGTTGAAGGTATCGATCTTAGTTTTCTAAGATATATTACTTTTATTGGTGTTTTAGCCGCATTAGTTCAAATATTAGAAATGTTTTTAGATAAATTTATCCCTTCACTTTACCATTCATTAGGGATCTTTTTGCCTTTATTAACTATTCATTGCGCTATCTTTGGTGCTACCATTTTTATGGTTGAACGTGATTATACATTTTCAGAATCAGTTATATACGGTGCAGGTTGTGGTGTAGGTTGGTTACTAGCAATTGTTGCTCTATCTGGCCTACGAGAAAAAATGAAATATTCAGATATTCCTAAAGGGTTAAGAGGATTAGGTATCACCTTTATCACTGTAGGATTAATGTCATTAGGTTTTATGTCATTTTCAGGTATTTCACTTTAAAAAAGCCATTTAATTTAAACTTTCATATACCACAAATATTATTGAAAAATAACATAAACTATAAACGGAAAGTTCACATTTTCCGTTTATAGTATTTTTAGCTATTTTCTTTCTAACTCTCTATTTTTCTCATCTCATTTAATTCACTCAATCACATAAACACTTCTTACTTGTGCTTATAATACAAGAAAAACTAATTTTATTTATTGTTCTTTATATCATTAGTGTTTTTTTATTTTACAAATAGAAGTACTTACATTATTAAAATCTAATTGTTTAAATTACAAGTCATCAAGTCACATTAAATTAATAATAAATCAACAGGTTACAAATTAATTAGTGAAATAAAAAATTTTTATATCAACTTTTCAATTCTTCAAAACTTAAATATTAAATTAAATTTATTGAAAATCAATACGTTATATCACCTATTAATTCATTTAAAAAATTTATCAATAAGAGCAATAAATAACCATAAAGAATATTTATAAAATGCCGATACTCTTTTTTAGTATTTGAAAAAATCAAAAGGATATATGGCATTAAATCAAAGAGCGCTCTAAAAACATAACTTTACTCGTTTTTAGTCATTTTTGTCTATGCCAGTTACAGGAAGTAAAAATAAAACTTAAAAAAAATCAATATATTGCACATTTTTATTTTTATAAAAAAGGAAATAACTATTCATGTTTAAGAACTTCAAGCAACGTTATTTGCCAAACGTCTCTTTTAATATGTCGAGTTTAAAAACAACCACCTTAGTTTGGCTTATAACAGGCTCCTTAATTTTACTTCTTGGTTTAGCCTCTGTTTTATTTCTTTCATCCGTAAATGATTACAAGCGAAACTTAAACACACTAAACGATATCTACAATGAACAATCACTTCTTAGTAATACCTGGGAAAATTTGCTACAAACACGCAATACCTTAAATAGAGCAAGCTCCCGTCATTTATTAATTATTAATAAAATGGCTACTGCAAATACTGATATTTCATCTTTATTACAACAAACTAAAGAAAAACTTCAAAGTGTTGAACACGCATGGAGTTGTTTTAAAAACATCCCTCATAACATTAAAAATGAAAGCTATATTCAGCAATTAGAACAAAAATATACTGAACTTAACGCTGCATTAATTGAATTTTTAGCCTTTTTAGAACAAGGAAAAACATATGAATATTTAAATCAACCAACACAAACCTACCAAGATAATTTTGAACAAGCATACATCAACTATCATCAACAGCTACAAAGCCATTACACTGCATCATTAAATGAAGGTGAGTTACTGTACGATAAAATTATTTATAGCTTAATTGTAATTACAATCCTTATTGTCATTTTTTCTTTTTTAATCCAAGTAATATTACGAAAAAACTTTATTTCACCTCTAAATGCCATTATGAAGAATATTGAAGATATCAGTAATGGTGAGTTAGCCACTAATGTCTCTACAAAAGGCCTGTTTGAAATAAATATCCTCACGACAAATATTGAAAAAATGCGAGACCAGATAAAGCAGATAGTTAATAACATTAATAGCAGTTCAGGCCTTATCAATTCAGAATTAAATGACATTTCTGTTATGAACAATAATCTTGCTATTCGCGTTGAGCAACAATCAGCAGCTGTCCTTGAAACATCGGCAGGGATAAGACAATTAAGTGTGACCTCAAAACAGCATGCAGAAAATACCCAAGTATCGTGTGAACTTGTGACTAAAACAGATTCTATGATCCATCAAAGTAATGAAATGTTAGCTAATGTAGTTGAAAACATGCATGAAGTTGTCTCTTTCTCTGAACAAATTAATGATATTACATCAACAATTGACAATATTGCCTTTCAAACTAATTTATTAGCGTTAAATGCTGCAGTGGAAGCAGCTAGAGTAGGTGAACATGGGAAAGGCTTTGCTGTAGTTGCAAAAGAAGTTCGTGAATTATCTATTAGCTGTAATTTAGCATCAAAAGAGATAAAAGTACTTGTTGCAAATTCAAGTAAAAAAATAAACCAATGTTTTCAATTAGCTGCTGACGCAAACGATAATATGGTGGATATTTCTAAACATACTGAAAATATCAATGAAATGATCCATGATATTTCTATCTCAACCAATGAACAAAGTAATGGTATTGCTCAAATTGAAGATGCTATAAATCAATTAGATCAAACAACACAAGCTAACGCCACAATGACAAGAGAGCTAGTTAACTCATTAGATTCCCTACAGACACAATCAAATCGATTAAAACAAGAGTTAACTGTTTTTCATCAATAAAAAAACACTAACCAACTCAATAGAAAGTTACCCTAAGATAGCTTTCTATTGTTAATATATTAAAGTATCAAAAATGGCTAAATTCAGGGATCTCTTTCTTGCCATGTGATTTTAAAAAATCTAAAACTTTCCTTGGGGACGTATTTAATATACGTTCTTCAGGAAAATCTATTTGAGTTAATACTTCTAATACTCGATCAAATTTTCCTAATGAAGAAGCAATATGAGAATCAGATCCTAATGCAATCAATCCACCTGCATCACGCACTGCTTTTGCTATTTCTGTGCAGTTTTTCTCACTCCCTACTCTAGAATGAATAAATGATGAATTATTCATTTCTAAAGCAACATTACAAGCTGCGGCCACCTTTGCAACTTCGGCAATATCAATGGGATATTTAGGATTTCCTGGATGAGTTATTATTTGAACAACACCACTTGTTATTGTCGCGATTAAAGCCTTTGTATTATCCACAATACCCAAGGAACTCATAATCGGATCGTGAAAACCAGCAAGTACAATATCTAATTTCTTACTCAGTTTTTCACTGCAGTCTGTTTCGCCTTTAATATTTTTAATATTTGCTTCAATACCATAAAGGATCCCAACACCATCAATCATACGGGAGATCACTGGTAAATTAGAAAAATGCCATTCATGAGGAGCATCATCCATATCAGGACCATGATCAGTAATTGCAAATAATTTAATTCCCTGCTTTTTAGCTTGCTGAAAATATTCACTCACTGTACTGTAAGCATGCGTACTAGCAATTGTATGAGCATGTAAATCAACGGGATACATAAATAATTCCTTCATAAAAAGCGCTATGATCATCTATAAGATGGTTCTTCTTCAAATATATGATCTACCCAAAATAGATGGGCTACAATAACAAAAATATGAAATCGCTTATAAAATGTTATGTTTACTTTTTTCTTACATCAGCAAGAAATGAAGATAAACTTCGATAAATATGCTTTAATCTTTAACATATTATTTAATATCAATTAGATAATTAATATTTCACTTTAGTACTATACACAATAATTCTGAAAAAACATCGTATAATGCTTTTTCATTTTAACTTTACAAAGGCTAATTATGTTCAACTATCCCGCAGTCGCTCATTTTGATGACGAAAGTGAAACCTACGAAATTACTTATCGTGATTTTGATAATATACATGCTGTTGCTTATACGGAAGATGATATTGAGCTAGAAGCCTCTGATATTTTGCATGTTGGCCTTGAGGAGTTTATTTCAAGTAAAATGCCTATTCCTGCACCATCAAAAGCACAACCAGGTGATTTCATTGTTTACTTACCACTCATCAGCTGTTTGAAAATCGCGCTTCATAATGCAATGCTGGAAACTAAAACAAAAAAATCAGATCTTGCAAGGAAAATGAATTTAACTAGCGCACAAATAGAACGTCTACTCGAAATTAATCAAACATCAAAAGTTGATAGCTTAGAACAAGCTCTTTATTTATTAGGTTATGGCATTTCTGTTAATGTTTATAAAGACACAAATTGATAATACTAGAAATGAAAATGGCTCTAATAAAAATTAGAGCCATTATTTTATAACTCACAAACTTTATTATTAGATATTATAACTTTTTGCTTGCTAAAAATTTAGCATGATTAGTATAAATCGCAATAATATCTTCACCTCGACCCACTAATCCTGCGACTTGGTTGACCATATCAAGATGATCTTCAGCATAATCATCCTTAATTAATTTGCCTAATCGCATACTAGTTCGACCAACTAGGCCATCATTTTGACGTTCAATGAAAAAAGCACTTAATACACGCATTGCAGCATGAGTCGGATCCAGTAAATTACCTTTTTCACCCGCAATTAATCCTTGAATATAACTGCCAAATGAGTAGTAATGTACACCATTAACAATTTCTTTGCCTTCACCACCACGAACTTTAGGTAACCCTTGAGGATATTTTTTATTAAATTCAGTTACATTTTCAGTCGTTAATGCCTCTAATGCAGCGACAGCATCTTGCGGATTGCCATGATTACCAGAGAATGTAGAAATAATTGTTCCAATGGCTTTCATAACAGCATCTGCAATATATTCAGGTACACCGTCTTTACGCATAATACGTCGTACTAAGTCAGCAATTTCTGAACCGTGGTTTACACCATTAATAGAAGTCACTGAAGCGATATTTTTAGCATGTTTCGCCGCAACATAACGACAAGCTAATGGACCTTGACTATGGCCAATTAAATTGACTTTCTTTGCCTTCGTTTCTTTAAGGACTTTTTGCACAAATTCCCAAAGTTGCTCGCCACGAACTTCGTTAGAATTAAATGCAGAAAGAGATGCAGTAAAGACTTGATGCCCTTCTTTTTTTAATGCATCCGCGATGCCATAAAAGTAAGGGTAACCGACGATATCATCAAAACCAGATAAACCATGAACTAAAATAATTGGATATGTAGTTGACATATTTTCCACTCCTTGGGTTTAAGTTAATTTATTTGCTAAACATCCTATTAGCATTACTTACAACAATTGGTAAAATACAAAAATTATAACATACATCATATTTTGACACTTCGTTTGTTATAAGTGTTTATTAGAATAATCTAAAATTTACGATCGTAAAGCCTTATTTTTATCAATTTTATATTTTTATTTATTTTTTAATTATCATCTAAAAAAATCAACATACCTTCTATCAAACCTTCGGCTTTTTTTAACTTTTTTCCAATATATGTATCCGAACATTTTTCATGTTTTGCAAGCTCAATAAAAGTTTTTCCGAAAACATAATAATTAATAAGCAACTGATAGTCTTCTGTATTATACTTCATTAATCTTTTCATTAAACCATTGATTATATTCGCTTTATGATGAGAACATTGTTTCCGTTGCTTTATTTTTTCCGGGATAACTACTTTTTTATTTTTATTTAAAAAACAAACAGCAACGTGATCATTAGCAATCCATGCTCCCCATCCTTCAAGTACTTTTGAAATATTCTCCATATTAACATCCTTATTTTTACATCTAGTGATAATTGCATCCTGCAATCGTTTAAAAACACCTATCTAATTATTAATAGGTATTATAAATATAATAGCAAAATTTTAATTTACAACTCTGTTTAATAAAGATATGAGATTAAATGTTATATCTATTAGAGGATATAAAAATCCAAATATAACTTGGCTATTTTAATTAAGAATCGGATTATCTTTAAGTTATAAAGAATTTTATTCTATTTTTTCTTAAAATAGCCAACCATATGAAGTATTAACGATTATGGTAATGTTTCTTCAGGTCGTAAAGTCAGTACTTCATACCCATTCGAAGTAACCAAAATTGTATGTTCTGATTGTGCTGATAATTTTTTATCTCTCGTTACCACAGTCCAACCATCCTTTTTAGTTTTTATTTTAGCCCCTCCCTGATTAATCATTGGTTCAATCGTAAAAGTCATACCTTCTTTTAATTCAACACCCTGTCCTTTAATACCATAATGTAAGACTTGTGGTGCTTCATGCATTTCTCTGCCAATGCCATGTCCACAATATTCTCTTACGACACTATAGCCATGGCTTTGTGCAAAACTTTGAATTGCATGACCAATATCACCTAATGTTGCTCCCGGCTTAACTTCTTTAATACCTTCCCACATCGCTTGATACGTTATTTTAGCTAATTTTCGCGCAATAGGAGATGCCTCTGGCATAATATACATTTTACTAGAGTCAGCAATAAACCCATTTTTTTCTAATGTGATATCAACATTAATAATATCTTTACTTTTTAATCGTTCATCTGGTTTTGGCACACCATGACAAACAACTTCATTAATTGACGTGTTTAACACATACTCATAACCATACTGCCCTTTACTTGCTGGTCTTGAGTGAAGTTCATTAATAATAAAGTCTTCCACTTTATCATTAATTTCTAGTGTAGAAACACCTGGTATAATAAAGTCATCAAGCATTGTAAAAACTTGCGCTAACAAACGTCCAGATTCACGCATTAATTCAATTTCATCAGACGTTTTGATTGTTATTTTATCCATTTATCTTTCCTCTTATTCTGCTTGTTGCTTGATAGCTTCTTTTTCCAGCATTTCGTTAATAATCATTGGAAACGTTTTATCCGGATTTAACTCTGCTTGGATACCTATTTTTATCCAAAATTCCGCCTGAGCATTAACCGAGCGAGACATTACATTGCTTGCCTTTCTCAAATACTCATGTAATTCATCAGAGATTTTTACAATACCCACGCCAGTCCTTATATACAAATTATGACAAAACATATACGTTCCATAATAGAATCAATTATCAATGCTTTCAATTGCTATTTAGTGCTGACATAGGCATAAAATGCTCAAATAAAAAAAGAATGAATAATACTCAAAATAAAAGGTTGTACTTTTACTTTTTTTTATATTTCAGTGTATTTATTAGGAAATATTCAGAGATTTATAATATTTTATTTCCAATTATCTTAAATTAAAGCTATTTACCTTTAAGTATCATTATCCTCAGAATTAGCTGAGAGACAAATTAGAAAACAAACGTTAGTTTAACATTAATAAAATTTAGAAAGTAATTTCGTATAAATACTAAGGAAAGCAATAATATGAGCCTATCCAAGAAAATCGCATCACTTTCGCTATTAAGTAGCCTTTTAATATTAACCTCAGGTTGCACAACAATTGAAAGAAATTATCCCACAAGCCTAAGTGTTGCTAATGAACAAACTGAAAATAAAGCACTCTCAACAAAATGGGGAGAAAGTTTATTATCTGTAACTCAGAGCATCGAGGCCCATCGATTATCTCAAATACCTTCACAAACAACATCAATATATTATCAAAGAGGATTACCCACTAGTTCTTACTCAAAACTTGCACGTATTAATGAGAGTCCCGTACAGATAGCTATCCTGACTGAATCTAGGAATATAATTCCTCTCTATTACTCACAACAAAATAATCAATATTTATTATATGGCAAAGAAAATGAACGCTATGTTATTTTCTTACATAATACTAGTTCAAGAAAAATGTATGAAGCAGTCATCACTGTTGATGGATTAGATGTTATTAGTGGTACTGTAGGCTCATATCAAAATAGGGGTTACTTGTTAAAAGCTGGAGAAAATTTATTTATCGAAGGATTTAGAAAAAATGACCAGCAAGTCGCTGCATTTCGCTTCAGTTTACCAGATGAAGGATATGTAAATTATAATGCACAAGGCGATAAAAAAAATATTGGCGTAATTGGTGTTGCTCTTTTTGAATCAGAAGAGGGCCCTCAAGAAATAATGAAGAAATGCAGCTATTTACCTAATCCTTTTCCGAAGGATAATAACTACGCACCGGAACCTTGTATTCCCTAAGATTTATCATTAATTTTTCCCTTATAAAAATAGGGTAATTTATTACACTATTTTTATAAGATAATACCAATTATGAAATTTCTTTTTTTATGCTAATATATTCTGGCTTTGTTTTATTACTACACTTTCTACTATTCATATTCCTACCACACTTTCAAAAAATCTCATTTTCCATGCTATTAACTATAAAAAATTTGTTAGGAGTTATTATGTCTAAAAAACCATACCGCATTATATTAACAGGTGGCCCAGGCTCAGGAAAAAGTACATTAATTAATGTACTTAGAAATAAAGGTTACTCTTGTTCTTTAGAGGCAGGTAGAGCCATTATACAAGATCAAACTCTTATTGAAGGTAATGGATTACCATGGATCGATCCTGAGGCTTTCGCACAGTTAATGCTAAGTTGGGAATTACGTTCATGGCATGAAGCGGCCAACGTTGAAACAGCTTATTTCTATGATAGAGGTCTTCCAGATATTGCAGGCTATCTGTTATTGTGTGGTTTACCTATTCCCAAACATCTTAATAATGCAATAATGCTATTTCGTTATTCAACAAATGTATTTATTGCTCCACCTTGGCCTGAAATCTATACACAGGATAAAGAAAGAAAGCAAACAATAAAAGAAGCAGAGGAAACTTATTTAGCAATGCTAGAAGTTTATAAAAAATATAATTATAGATTAATTGAGTTACCTAGATTAGCAATAGAAAGCAGAACTAATTTTATTATTAATAATATTTAATATCAGCCAGTAAGATATTACTGGCATAGATAATAATAAACTCTTAGTAAGAAGCCATAATTTTTAGATCTGGTTTCTCCCCTCGCATTATAGCCCGTTGTTGCTCATGAACAGCCCCATTAATGGCTTTTTGTTCTCCTGGTGTTCGTGTGTTTTTGCCGCAAACTAATGTAGCACACACCGGGCTACCTATCTTATGGCTCCCTGAACTACCCGTACTAAAAGTCACATGATCAGTTGTACATCCTAATAATAGAAAAGATAACAATAAAGTGATTACTATGCGCATAATTTTCCATATAAAATTAAATTTTAAATTGATATTACAGTATTAATAGGCATCAAAAGTATAATGTGGTTTTTGTATCCATTTAAATTCAACTGTTTGCTTTTCTTCATTCCAAATAGGTTCAGGAACTGGCATCGTAAAACTTATTTTTCGAATAGGCTTTATTGTTGAATAATCATTATTTACATATTGATTATTTACTGATGATTTTGACTCATTTAAACCAGCCTTAAAAAGTTGTCCAAATTTACGATTATCTTCTTGTACCTCCAATTCAAAACGCGACTGTTTTCCCAACATAAAAACCAAATTATTATTAACCGCGTGACTATCAATATGAGGATTATCAATTTTAGGGTTATCAACATATGTATTAGAAAACTTAGTTTGAGTTACTTTACTTGAATCACATCCAGCTATAATAAATATAGAAAAAAATAAAAATAGAGAATAATGCATTGTGTATATATCAATAAGAAATAGGAATTAATAATTATTTCATAAAAAACATTTACTAACAAAATAATTTTTATTGATTTTATAAAAAAAGAAAAATAATCTTTTAAAATAAAAGATTGCAAGTAGTCAAACTAAAAATGAAGACAGAAATGAAATAGTAAAACAACCTAAGTTAAATAAACGATTCATTAACCGTACATTCATTTTTTATATAGATAAATTTAATTCATATTAATCATATATACTTTTTTAGCAATATAACCATCTAAGCTTGTTGCAATATAGGCGACAATATTCATCATTTATGCTCTTTCTTAGAAAAGGTATTTTAAATTAATATTAAATAAGTAAAATCCAAAATAAAAAAGATGGGTAAAAAAGAAAAGTAATGAGAACTGAGATAAACTTACTTATTTAACTTAAAAAACAAAAAAGCCTTATAGTTATTAGAAAATATAAGGCTTATAACACGCAGTATACTTTATTGACCTACTGACATTTTCTTCATCTGTTCTAAAGAATCTAATGCTTGTTTACAAGTGCTTTCTTGAACATCTTTAGGTAATGCTGCAAATTGTTCTTTCGCCTGAGCATACTGTGCTTTCATTGCTTCGGCTTGAGCTTTAGTTGCATCATTTTTTGCCATTAACTCAACATAAGAGTCGGTTTCTTTAAAATAGTCTTCACATGCTTTAGATAAATCAGCAGAAACAGCGATAGAAGAAATTGATAATAAACCCAATGCTAAAATAAGATTTTTCATAAATATCCTTTAAGTATTTTTAACAGTTAGAAAGTAACTTTCATTATTTTTCTTAAGTCTGCATTATCTCAAAGAAAAACAAAATAGGGATAAGTATTATCTTAATTGAAAAAATAAACTCCATCTAATAATGATTAAAATAAAAAACGGAGTCAAAATATGATAATTAAAATTAGTCTGATATTTTCAAAACCATTAAATATATCGATTTATTATTCTTAAATTAATATGTTGTTCTTACCTACTAGCAATTTTATTTTTGTAGTAATACTACTATCTATATATCGATAATACACGTTATAATCAAATTATCTCCACTAATTAATATCGGTAGAAAAATGGCAATTGATAGAATCGACTGGCACGCTTATGGTGATTTTCCTGATGACCTACCACCTGAAAATGGAGGTATACATATAGGATTCTATTTAACTTGGATTATTGAAAACAACTTAGAAAGTGAAGATCTACAAGAAGATGCAACTGATGAGTTAGAAATGGTACGTAAAAGAGAAATGGACGGTCTTACATTTCTTATCCAAGTTTGCGACGAGAAATTTATTAGTGATGACTTGAGTGATGAAGGATACGTTTTCACACAACATTATTACGAATCAGAAAATAATGACTATTTCGAAGATTTCGAGCGTGTTTTAGCTCAAGGACTCTCTTCTTCATATTACGTTGAAAACTCATGGGATAATTATGACAAAATTGCACCAGTAATTACAACTGCATATACAAAATGGAAAAAAGAAATAAATAATTAAATTAACCGCTTTCTAAAAGTCAACTTCCATCCTTCATTATTAGCAATAAGTTATTTAAATAATAATTAACTTATTGCTAATTAAATTAACATTCTTAAACTTTAAAACTTAATATTATTTAGTTTATTAATTTTGACGTGATCTATATAAAAGAATCACACATTATTCTTATATATAGTTACTCCGTACTTAATAGGTTCTATTAGTCAGGGGGCTCCCCCGCCAACGGAGGCATTTAATGTCTATAAAATGGGTTTTAGTCATATCTGGAATTGTTATTGGTGCTATCGCTTTACTTCTGGGGATTAACGGAAATCCTCCCAATATGGGGGTTTGTGTTGCTTGTTTTATTCGTGACAGTGCAGGCAGTATGGGATTACATAATACTGAAACAGTACAATATCTTCGTCCTGAAATATTCGGTTTTATTCTCGGTTCATTTGTAGCAGCCTTACTATTCAGAGAATTTCAATCAAAAGCCGGATCAGCGCCAGTTATTCGCTTTACATTGGGCTTTTTAATGATGGCTGGTTGCTTAGTTTTCTTAGGTTGTCCATTAAGAATGGTACTTCGTATAGCTGCGGGAGATTTAAACGCAGTAATAGGATTAATTGGATTAATAATAGGAATTGGTGTCGGAAGCTTATTTGTAAAAAAAGGATTTTCTCTTCCAAGAAATTATCGACAATCACCTGTAGAAGGTTTTATTTTACCGGTTATATGCGTATTCCTGTTTGCTTTATTCTTATGGAATAGTGATATTTTTAATTCTAGTGTAAAAGGCCCTGGTACAAGTCATGCACCAATATGGATGTCTATTATTGCAGGACTTATTATTGGTTTTATTATTCAACGAACTCGATTTTGTTTCATTGGAATGGCAAAACATGTCTTTTTATCACGTAACTATAATATGGCACTTGGAGTGGTTGCATTAACACTTGTTGTTCTATTTGGTAATCTCTATTTAGGCAAATTTAACCTTGGATTTGAAAATCAACCTATTGCTCATAATGATGGTTTATGGAATTTTCTCTCTATGATGCTTGTAGGCCTTTGTGGTGTATTTATCACTGGTTGTCCATTACGCCAACTTGCCAATGCAGGGCAAGGCAATTCCGATGCCTCAATCAGTGTATTAGGTATGTTAGTTGGTGCTGCTTTTGCTCATAACTTCTCTTATGCCTCAAGCCCCGCAGGCGTTACAGATAATGGTAAACTCATTGTCATTATTGGTCTCTTAGTTACATTAATTGTTGGTGCTATTTATACTTATGCCGCAAATAAAATAAACCACGATGAGACTAATAAAGATGACGCATAATTATTTATTCCTTTTTCATGAACAATATGCGGTCAAAAAACTTCACCATCAACTTCAAAAGGATGATTTCTTCTCAAGGATAATTGATGCACCAAGAAAATTATCTTCTGAGTGTGAATTAGCAGTATCTGTTTATTTTTCTAATAATGAAACTTATAAACATTATCTTAATGATAACATTAGAGTTATTTATAAAATAGATTCAGATCGATTTGATATGCTTTGGCAAGATAAATCTTGAAGTAAGTTATTATTAAAATAATCTATTTTTAAAACCTCAACAATGAAAGGCTACATGAGTAGCCTTTCTATAATCAAAAAAATCCGGTAATTATACTTATTAATATTATTTAAATATAAAAAAACCACCCAGATTTACAAAGGATGGTTTCAATATTTTAACTATTTATAAAATAATTATTTGCTATTCTTCTTCTGGTGGGTTTTTGAGGATCTGGTGGATTTCCTCTTTTAGTCTTAATTTTTGTTTTTTTAACTCTACAACTTCTTCACCATATCCTCTTCTATCCTTATGTTCTAATCTTACTATTTTATGGTCAAGTTCGTTATGTTGATCAAAAAGAGCACGAAAATGAGGATCTGTTTGGCGAAGCTTTGAAATTAAATCACGATATTCTGGAAACATAAATAGCTACCTTCCTTATTAATTGTGAATTAAGTACTCTTTTAAGTCTTACTCAAACTGATTAACCTGTCATTGTCTTTATGTTAAAAATAAGACTAACATCAATTAATATTTCTAATTTAAAAATTACTAAGTATTTTTATATTAAACATGTTAATTATGATTATTATATTTAATACATTGAATTATCTAATTTTGTAAAGCTACTTGTTCTAGAACAAATAAAAACAGGATTAATACTTAGTCGACTTCGCCTACTCTGACCAAACATCTTCATAGCCATCTCTATCAATAATAAAGTTATATCCTTCAGGAAGATAAAGATATTTCATAACCTCAGGTAACACAGTGTTTAAATGTTCTGTGTGCAATGTTTGGTAAAAATCATCTCTTTCGCAATATTCACCACAATAAAAAAACCAGCTTATTGTACCATCTTTAGGTCTTTTTATGCGTGTACCATAGACAGGTGTTAAATTTAAGGTATCTAGAGCAATTGCTACCATCTCTTCTGGGTTTTCAGGTAAGACACCATATTTTTTACATACATTTTTTTGTTGTTCAACAACATGTAACATCTTGTTTTTATTTATCATCATATACCGAAATTAAAGTGAGCTCAGTTAAAACACTTTACTCATACAGGATTATAACGAGTTTGCCACTATGCACCAAACACCATAAAAAGGAACACTAAATCTATTCGCACACTTAAATACAGAAAACATATAAATTCAAACAAAAAAAAGAATAAAAAAACACCAATTCACCTTAAAAGTAGACAAAAAGCAGTATTAACGCATTTTTTGTTGAGAAAAAAGCACTTATTGTTAACTCATAAAATATAAATTCTCTATATTTGTAGTGATCTCTAATAGTTATTTATACCCATCTATTTGAGTCACTAAGCCCAATGCCGCCACATTGGGCTTTTTTATGAAAGATGGATTGATATCGTTTCTCATTACGAGAGATTAAAATCTGACACCCAAAATAATAAAAGTTGCAACAATGACTCTAAACAAACCTAATCAGCCACCAGAATTAGATGTGAGCTTAATTTATTGCAGATAAGCAATCTTATAACAACCAATCCTCTATCCAAAACGCCATTAATAAGCCTTTATCCGCGACTTTATATTCATTATTATTCGTATCCATACTGATTGTCTAAAATTCAATATATATAAACGATATAGTTATTATTGTTACTACTTAAATTTACACTGGAAATAATGAAATAATTATTGCCGACCTAACTCCTTTTTTGCCGGCATCAATGACTATTTATTAGGTAAAAGATCCTGCTTTGGTAATTTAGAAAGTGCTAATTCTTTCATCCAATCTGCAAGTAGTGGTGCTGTTTTTATTGAATCCAATAATGCACGCTCTTTTTTTGTTAAACGAATAACAATAACCTCTGTTTTCATTGTAGACATAATAATTTCCCATTTATAAAAGAGAAAATATTGGCACAAAATAGTAACGGAAAGGTCTGACTTACACGGTTTTACAAAATAATCATTTAATGATGATCACACAGTACGTTATCGATAGGATATTTGCGATATAGTTCGTTGTTTACTTTTAGAAAAGACATTAACATATTTATGTTAAATTAGAAGATAGATAGGTATCATTCATGTTTCTAGACCCCAAAAGAACCATAAAGGCCAATGTAAGAAAAAGAAACTCCATTTTTCCTGGTTTGGGAACTACATATAGAATTAGTCTTTCTGATGATGGATTATCACCGCAAGAAATTCAAAAAATAGAATTTAATAAATTTGCAGATAAAGCCGTTGATGAAGTCACAACAATGATTGGTTGCTTTGAACGCTCGGAGAAAAAGAGTAAAAGCCCTAACTCTAATGAACCTCTGCATTATGAGAAATTAGACAATGAGTTTCTTAGGCTTACTGTATCATTTTTTCAAATTATTCAAGAGATTAGATATTCTGGCGACACTAGTCAGCAAGCAAAAAATAGAATTACCACTTCACTATTTGGAATAACTCGTTGGTTAGATAACAAATATCCATCATGGAATAAAGAAAGAGCTGAAGTAGAAAAAAACAGTAAAGAAATTGAGAAAAGAGTAAAAAAAGAATTCAAAGCAAAAAGATTTTATAAAACAAAATTTGCTATTTTAGCCATTTCCACTTTTTTTATTCCCTTTATTTTTTGCTGGTTTTCTTTACAAAAGAAATATCCTAAATGGTTTAAAGTTATCAGTTTCTTATGGGCTATATTTTTTGCTATTTTAGTATATAGAGCACCCAAAACATAATAGCTAACTATGATGCTCTTTCCCCTCACTATGAAACTGCGATCATAATCGAACAGCTCACCACTGTTCTAAATTTTCCCAATAAACATTGGATGTAAAATTGGGCTTATATTATCTTGCCCCCATCAGTACATAAATAAATATAAGATGCTAATGCAACTTAAATGGACAGCCCATCATAAA
>NZ_JAEHOQ010000041.1 GCF_016239305.1 Proteus vulgaris
TAAAAAAACCCACGAAAAGCATTAGTTTCCGTGGGTTCAAATATGTCACTATTTAATTAGTTAAAATTAATTTGTTCAATTGCCTGCAATATACGTTTATCTGAGATTGGATAAGGTGTTCCTATCTGTTGTGCAAATAGGCTTACTCTTAACTCCTCTATCATCCAGCGAATATTCTGTACATCTGCTTGCTGTTTTTGTTTTTCAGTCAGTTTGCCTAACCACTGTTGCCATTGCTGCATAACATTTTCAACTCGGCTCATTTGTGCACGATCACGATTAGGATCGATAGCCAATTTTTCCATTCGTTTTTCAATCGCACTTAAATAACGAGGAATATCAGCAAGACGTTTCCAACCGTGAGAAGTAACAAAACCAGGAAAAACTAACTGCCCAAGCTGGGCTTTAATATCAGACAATGCAAAAGCAACACTAATATCAACCCGCCCTTTTAAACGTTTATTGATGGCAAATACTTGCGTTAGAATTGCTTCAACTTGTTTTGCTATTTCAACCACTGCATCATTTAGTTCTGCTCTGACATACTCTTGTAGCTTTTGATATTCGTCTTCTTGCCAAATTAAACCACCATAAGACGCCATGAGTTTATCAATACCGCAGGAGATACAATCATCAATTAAATCGAGCACTTTGCCATAAGGATTAAAATAAAGACCAAGCTTTGCTTTATTTGGCAATTTTTCATGCAAGTATTTAATTGGCGAAGGAATATTTAATAATAATAACCGTCGCACACCTTCCCACATTGATGCTTGTTGTTCAGTTTCAGTTTCAAAAAGCTTAATACCTACACTATTTTTTTCATCAACTAAAGCAGGATAAGCCTTCACTGAATAACCACCGCGTTTTTGTTCATATCGCTGTGGTAAATCACCAAAACTCCAAATATGCAGATTTTGCTGCTCGATACCATCATCAGCCACAGCCGATAACGTTTCTTGCACTTTTTCCTTTAGGTTCTCTTTTAACTTATTGAGATCTTTACTTTCTGCCAAAGTTTTATTTTTATCGCCTACAACACGGAATGTCATTTTTAAGTGATCGGCAACTTGGTCAAGTTGCCAACTTTCTCTATCAACCGTCACTCCTGTCATTCGACGTAACTCTTTTTCAAGTCTATCAAGTAAATCACCTTCAACTTGAGGTACTCGCTCTAAAAATGCAGAAGCATAATTAGGGGCTGGTACAAAATTACGACGTATAGGTTTTGGTAATGATTTAATTAAAGCCACAATTAATTCATGACGGATACCCGGAATTTGCCAATCAAAACCCTCATCTTTTACCTGATTTAAAATAGGTAATGGAATATGAACGGTGACGCCATCAGCCGCAGTACCGGGTTCAAATTGATAAGTAAGACGTAATTTCAAATTATCTTGTTGCCAATAGTTCGGATAATCTAATGCACTGACTCGTTTAGCATCATCTTTGATAAGCATACTTTTTTCAAAGTTAAGCAGATCAGGTGATGTTTTCTGGACATCTTTCCACCATTTGTCAAAATGACGAGATGAAACGACATCCTGAGGTATTCGTTGATCGTAGAAGGTAAACATTGTTTCATCATCAACAAGAATGTCACGACGACGAGATTTATGTTCTAACTCTTCAACTTCTGTCCGTAACTTTAAATTGTCACGGAAAAATACATGACGAGTTTGCCAATCCCCTTCCACTAAAGCGTGTCGAATAAAAAGTTCACGGCATAAAAGCGGATCAATTTGGCTGTAATTTATAGGTCGAGAAGCAACGATAGGCAAACCATACAATGTCACTTTTTCATTAGCCATTACAGCGCCCTGCGCTTTTGACCAATGAGGTTCGCTATATTGATGTTTCACCAAATGTTCAGCAATAGGTTCAATCCATTCTGGTTCGACCCTAGCCGCAATTCTTCCCCATAAACGAGAGGTTTCGACTAGCTCCGCCACCATTGTCCATTTAGGTGGTTTTTTGAATAGACCTGAGCCTGGATAAATAGAAAAACGAGCATTCCTTGCGCCAGTGAACTCTTGTTTATCTGCGTCTTTTTGCCCAATATGCGACAATAAACCGCTTAGTAGCGCAACGTGAATACTTCTAAAATCAGCAGGTTCACTATTGACTGGAAAACCTAATTCTTTAACAACTTGTCGCAATTGTGTATAAACATCTTGCCATTCTCTAACTCGCATAAAGTTTAAAAACTCTTGGCGACACAGTTTTCTAAACTGGGAATGACTCAACTCTTTCTGTTGAGTTTTTAAATAATCCCACATATTTAAAAAAGATAAGAAATCAGAATCTTTATCTTGGAAGCGCCGATGTTTTTCATCAGAAGCTTGTTGTTTATCCATCGGTCTTTCACGAGGATCTTGAATTGAAAGTGCGGAAGTAATGACCATCAACTCTTTCACAGCACCATATTTACGCGCTTCAAGTACCATTCTAGCTAAACGAGGATCAATAGGAAGTTGTGCAAGTTGTTTCCCCATAGGGGTTAAATGATAAGCACCATTATTATCTGTTCCCTCTTGTAACGCCCCTAACTCTTCTAATAATCGAACACCGTCTTGAATATTACGTTTATCGGGTGGCTGCACAAATGGGAACGCACTAATATCACCTAATCCTATTGAGGTCATTTGTAAAATAACGGATGCAAGATTAGTTCTTAATATTTCAGGATCGGTAAATTCAGCACGAGAAATAAAATCATCTTCTGAATAAAGGCGAATACAAATACCATCAGAAACACGGCCACAACGCCCTTTTCTTTGGTTGGCTGAAGCTTGAGAAATAGGCTCTATTGGAAGTCGTTGTACTTTAGTACGATAACTATAACGACTGACTCGCGCAAAACCGGTATCAATAACGTATTTAATACCCGGTACAGTTAATGAAGTTTCGGCAACGTTGGTTGCTAAAATAATACGTCTGCCATTATGAGGATGAAAAATTCGATTTTGTTCACTATTCGATAGACGAGCAAATAAAGGTAATACTTCAGTGTGGCGAAGTTGTAATTTATTCAACGCGTCAGCGGTATCTCTGATCTCTCGCTCACCACTCATAAAAATAAGAATATCACCCGCACTTTCTCGGCTTAATTCATCAATAGCATCGATTATCCCATCAGTCATATCCTTATCACTATCCAGTTCATCACCACCAATTGGACGATATCTCACTTCAACAGGATAAGTTCTACCTGAAACTTCAATAATTGGAGCTTGACTAAAGTGTTTAGAAAAACGCTCAGGATCAATGGTTGCTGACGTAATAATGACTTTTAAATCTGGACGCTTAGGTAATAGCTGTTTTAAATAGCCAAGAATAAAATCGATATTTAAACTACGTTCATGGGCTTCGTCGATAATGATCGTGTCATATTGCAATAACAGTTTATCTTGCTGTAATTCTGCTAATAAAATCCCATCCGTCATCAATTTAACAAGTGTATTGTCGCCAACATGATCGCTAAAACGAACTTTATAACCTACCGCTTCTCCTAACGTACTTTTTAATTCGTGAGCAATACGTTCAGACACAGAACGCGCAGCTAAACGGCGCGGTTGAGTATGACCAATATATCCTTTGATCCCTCGCCCTAATTCAAGGCAAATTTTAGGGATTTGTGTTGTTTTACCTGAGCCAGTTTCCCCTGCAATAATAACGACTTGGTTATCTTTTATTGCATTATAAATAGCATCTTTCTTTTGACTAACAGGGAGATTTTCTGGATAAGTAATTTCAGGACAATTAGCTCGACGGCGAATTATCATCTGTTGTGCTGTGGTGATATCTTGCTTAATTGCACTTAATACCGCCTGTTTAGACTCTTCATTATTAATTTTAGCGACGCCACGTAGACGTTTTCTTAACCGTTGCTGCTCCCGCAACGATAATTGCTCTATTTCTTGATAGAGCATGGCAGATGATAATGTCACCTTTTATTATCCTTTTTGAGGTTATTTTCAATCAAAACTAATGCCTTTATGATATCACAACAGATTATTGGCACATAAAGGCTTGATTAAATTTCTTAGCCTATGATTTTATATAATCAATTTATTTGAATAGCATATTCAAAGGATTGAGATGTTATCTTTAAAAAATAGAGTAAAATACCGTAAACTAACAAATTTAAACAATTAGCATATTTGATAGATCAAGAGAAAATAATGAAAAAGATCCTTGTACTGAAGTCTAGCATTTTAGAGCACTACTCACACAGCAATAAAATGGCCGATTACTTGATTGAAAATTGGCAGAATAACCATAAAGATGATGTTATTACTGTGCGCGATCTTGCTAAAGACACAATACCGACCTTAGACCAAGCTACTCTATTCGCTTTTGGTAAAGAAACAGCAATGTTATCTGATGAACAAAAAGTTGCCAGAGCATTATCGGATGAATTAATTAGCGAATTAAAAGCGCATGATATGATTATTATCACTGCACCAATGTACAACTTCTCAATACCGGCACAGTTAAAACATTACATTGATTATATCGCTCGTGCAGGTGAAACATTTAAATATACCGAAGCCGGTTCTGTAGGTTTACTTGAAGATAAACAAGCGATTATATTAACGAGCCGTGGTGGGATTCATAAAGATCAACCTTCTGATCTTATCGCTCCTTTCCTAAAACAATTTTTAGCATTTATTGGTATTAACGACGTACAATTTATTATGGCCGAAGGTACTGCCTTTGGTGAAGAATATGCACAGCAATCTCACCTGCAAGCACAAAAAGAAATTGATGCTGTCGTTAATACAAGAAGTATTACAGCAAAATAATAAGTTATATTTTTCTTAAAGCACCTACTTCAGGTGCTTTTTTTATATCTAAATTTAACATCCCCTTAAAATAATTATCATATTATTTTTCTTTTATAAAAAAATCATAGCTAATTTATAATTAATAAACCTTAATAGAGAAAAATTCTCTTTTTAACAAAACCCTTGAAACAATAATAAAATATAGGTTATTTTAATAACCATATTTTGATTTTTATTCTTTCATTCATATCGTAAATAAATATTTATATAAAAAACTAATTGGATTTATAAAGAATAAATTAATAAGATTTAATCGCTTTAAGTAACATAGAAATAATTAAATAATTTTATTAATTCAATAAATGGAACTTACGATGAAAAAAAACATACTCTCATTATTCATTCTATCTACAACTCTTTTATCAGCTCAATCAAATGCTGTTGAATATACAGAAAAAAATGTAGGAACAATTACAATTAATGGTTCTGTTACAGCAAATCCTAGATGTCAACTAGAGGCAATACAAGCCGTTGAATTACCGCCTGTTCAAGCAAGTAACTTTGGCGCTGATAATATTGCTAAAACTCAAGCTCAACCACTCTCTATTCAATTTAATAACTGTAATGAAAATATTAATAGTATACAATTACAAATCCCAAAACAAACTAAGAGACTTTTAGAAAACTTAGCTGATAATGGTAGTAATGTTGATATTGCTATTTTTGATGCTGATAAAAACATAATTGAATTAGATAATGAAAAGCCTAACGCATTTAAATCAAATGTGAATAAAGATAATCAAAACGCACAATTTTTATTCGACGTTAACTATATAAAACCTAATGGATTAGATGCAACGCCAGGTCTAGTATCATCCACTTTGACTTTTGATGTTATATATAGTGATATTGCTGTAGACTAAAAACCATAAATTAACAAAGCTGGGTTTCCAGCTTTGTATTACCATTTTCCTTCAAATTATCATTTAAAGAATATGATTAAAAAAATTAAAATTTTTATATTACTTATTACCTTCCCTATATATAGCCAATCATCGATAGAAATAAATAAAGATAAATTCATTTTTATTGAAAGCAAAAACCAAGAAATAATTGAAATAAATAACAAAACAGACAATGATTATTTTATACAAAGTTGGATTACTTATTATAACAGAGAAAATAGTACTGAGCTTCCTTTTATGGTAACCCCTCCTCTTTTTAAAATAGAAAGAAATGAAAGTTATTCTTTAAAAATATTTAAAACAAATGAAATAAAAGAAAAAGATCGAGAAACATTATATAGAATAAACATTAAGAGAATACCTATTTTATCAGACACCGCTCACAATAGAAACATGTTACATGTTTCTATAAATTCCGTTTATAATTTAATCTACAGACCTAAATCAATAGAGAAAGGTGCAACAAATGCTTATGAAAAAATTGAATTTTTAAAAAATAAAAATAATGAATTTATTATAAATAATCCTACACCTTATTTTATTACTTTATCTTCAATTTATTTTAATGATATTTTAGTATTTGGTGAAATTAAAACAATCCCACCTTTTAAAAAATATAATACAAAAAAAGAAATTTCAGGAAACGGGATCGTGAAATGGAAAACATTTGATCAACATAATTTTGAAATAGAGGCTGTAGACAAGGAAGTTATTAATGATTATTAAGCACATTAAAATAAAAATTGCATTTTTTATTTTAACTTCTGTTTATAACAAATACACTATAGCTCAAGATAGCGCACTCTCAATTTATACTCATTTATTTTCTAATATTGATAATGAAACTATAAAATTACTTCTTGAAAATAAAAAACCGGAAGGGTTCTATCATTCTATAATCTATATAAATAATAGAAAAAAAATAGCAAAGCTACTTTATTTTAAAAATATAGATGATAAATTAACCCCCTGTCTTTCTATTGAAGATTTTATTGCTCTTGGTATTGATACTGACTTTTATAAAATAAACAAAGAAAATACAAATCTAATACTTTTAAATAATCTTTCAATTGATTTCAAATTTAATTTTTCCAATCAAAAATTAAATTTAATTATCCCACAAAAAGCATTAATAAAAAATGAAAACCTTATTACTAATGAAAAAGATTGGGATAATGGAATCACAACATTATTCAGCAAATATTCATATTCTATTAGACACAATGAAAAAAAAAGGAGTGAACAAAAAATTATTTTTCATTCAGGCCTTAATTTAGGGAGATGGCGTATACGTAGTCAAAATAGTATCTATTGGGATCAAAACCTTTATCAATCCAAACTTTCATCAATATATACATATCGACATATTAATTCTTTTTCTTCTCTTTTTTATGGGGGTAGATTTTCACCTACAACACGGATACTACCAACAGATAAAATAATTGGCTTTCAATTAATATCCAATAATTTAATTTCAAACAATACTCTTTATGCTAATAAGCCAATTATTGAAGGGACCGCAGAGACCCAAGCCCAAGTAGTTATCAAACAAGGTGATAAAATTATTTATGAAACCAATGTTCCTCCAGGCCCTTTTATTATAGACTCATTGCCCGTTTTAGGGAGTGAAAAACTAACGTTAGAAATAAAAGAAGAAGACGGAAGAGTAAAAATCTCAACACATTATTTTACATTGTTGCCTAATCAATTAAATAAAGGAAATTATCAATATAATTTAATTACAGGTACATTATCAAATGATAGCTATAAAGAAAATTCCATTCTCCTTTTAAGTGAATTTTCATATGGTCTTAGCCAAAAAATTACCTCATATAACGCAATAAAAAAACGGGATAGTCATATGAACTATCTATCAGGGCTATCTCTTGATTTAGGTCTACTAGGGGGATTAGCAACAGATATAAGTTATGAAAATAACAATAGCAAATTAAAATATCAATTACACCATCAAAAAAATATTTTAAAAACAAAAACTTATTTTACTTCTAGGATATCTTTTTATCATTATTTAGATCATGATCCACAAAAAGATAGAATGGAAAGAAGTTATTTATTTTCTTTATCACAAAATATTAATGAATTAGGTTATTTTTCTTTTCAGTATCATAAAAAAACATATAGTAACTCACCTAAAAATTTCGAGTTAAGCTCGTCTTTTTCATCTTCGCTAAATAAAATAAATTATAGCTTTAAATATAATTTAAAAAAAGAAAAATATATTTTAGATCATATTTTATCACTTAATATTCATATGCCATTAGGAGGTAATAGTAATCACTATCATTGGTTTAATAATCAAACAAACTATCAAGCTGGGAAAAAAAACCTCATAAATTCCACTAATATTGGAGGGACTATTCCTAACCATAATTTAGGATATTCGATAAACTATCGACATACACATAATACAAAAGTAAAATCTAACCGTTTTTCCACCAATACCCGCTATCAAAATAACTACCAGTTTTATACATTTAATATAAATAAAATGGAGGATAATTATAATTATAATATCTCTATTAATGGTGGGATCGTTTTTCATTCTGATGGTATTACCCTTACTCCTCGTTTAAGTAGAACATTTGCATTAATTAATACTCAAGGAATTTCTGGAATTAAAACATCTTTTTCATCAAAAGCAGAAACGGATATTTTTGGGAATCTAATTTTAAATAACATAACACCTTATCAAATAAATAATATTAAATTAAGCGCAACGTCATTGCCCCAAAAAGCAGAAACAGAAACTTATAGTAAAACTGTTATTCCTACATTAGGTGCAGTACCTAAAATAATCTTTCCAGTTAAAATAGGTTATCGTGTTATTTTTAAATCAACAACACCTCTTCCTTTTGCATCAACAGTCACAACATTTGATAAAAACGGTAATATTATCTCTCATGGGTTAGTTTCAGAAAATAATTTAATTTTTCTTTCTGGCATCACAGAAGAAGGCTTTGTTCGTGTGAAATGGGGGGAAGATAAACAATGCCAATTTAATTATGATATTGATGATAATGAAAAAAACACCATATTAATAAAAAAAGAAATTAACTGTCTTTAAATTTAATCTATCAAGAGAAAACATGAAAAATATTATCTATTTAATTATTACACTACTATTTATATTTTTTTCATTACCCTCAGTGGCAAGACGTGGTGATCATGATATTCCTTTAAGTTGTAATATTGACTACATCTATGAAAATATCAGCGATAGGCTTTCTGTTAATGAAAATGATTTTTCGTCACATATAGCGGGAACATTAGCAGATATTGACAATCATATTATCATTATTGTTATAAAAGATTGTTCTAAAAGCTATGGTGATGTTCGTTTAAAAATTGAAAATTCAAGCATTGATAATAATACTGGATATTTAAAAAATAGGATCACTGGCGATAGTGCAAGTGATAATGTTGCATTTCAATTATTGTACAATATTGAGGAAAAACCTATAAACCTTAATGAAGAAAGTGAATTTATTGAAACATTAAATGATGGAACTACAGAATTCTATTTTTCAGTCAATTATGTAAAGAAAGATAATATGCCACCAAACTCTGGTTATATACAATCAAATATTATTTTCACTATAATGATAAATGATAATGTGGTTACATTTGATGATAATGATTAATCGTAATTATAAAAAAAGCATGAACTCCATTTACAGTGTTCATGCTTTTAAATTTCTCTAATAATCTTAACTCTCAATTTTGGAATTAACTATTTTTTTACCCATTTGCCATTAATGCCTTTAACAAACTCACCTTCATTGGCTCTTGCCACTAATTTTTCACCAGCCAATCGAGCTACAGATTCTGGTGTTATCTGATTAGTTTTAGCAATTTCAGCATATTTTGTTTTTCTTGCTTGATTTATTTCATTAACAAGCTGTTGAGCTTGCTTATTATTAGTTTCTACAAGCTCAATATAACCACTAAAGGTCTCCCCTACCAACCCTTGTGATCTCGCTTCATCAAGCGTTAATGCTATGGCATTAACACTAGTTAAAGCTATCATTAGACCAAAGCTTAAGAGATATTTTTTATAATTCATCATTTATCCTTTAAAAAATGGCACTGTTATTTTTCAAGAGATCTTCGACTTGTCTGTCTATTTTTACATTAATCTCATGTTCAATTTTAACATTCATATTAATATTAATCGGCTTATCGGGCGTAGCGACTTCTAGTCGAATACATCCTGTTAACGCTGATATTCCCATCATTAAAGCCGTTAATAAAAATAGTTTTTTTAAAAATAATGGTTTCACTCTGACTCACTCCCTAAATCTGATAAGCTTTTTTCTAACCACTCTTCCAATTGTGAGCCAAATCGTAAACTTCGCCATAATTGAAAGACATTTTCTTCGTGCCGATAATTGAGATTAACTTGTCGACGTTTATCTTCTAGAGGGTTCGTTCCTTGAATTTCGGCCTCTAATATTAACTCACCTAAATTGCTTAAATTGACACGAGTCCAAGAACGACTGATCTCTAAATACCGCAACCACGCCATAGCAATGCCTGCTGACATATTATTATCATCAATCGAATCAACAAAATCTTTATCAAGTCTTAACGTCAAGTAAGATGAATTAGCAAGCCATCCATCTTTAATAATCCATTGATTATTATTAATAAAGAATGGAAATTCACCACTAACTTTACCCGATGCAGCAAACTGAGTCACTTTTAATAAAGTAAATAAATGACTTAATTGAATATTATCAAGAGAAATAATCGCCGCATCACGTTGTGGAATAGTAAGTTTTGCCAATGAAATGGTTCCATCGAGCATGGCTACATTCACGTTAGATAAGACTAATGGCTTACTTTCAGTTGCTGGATAAAAACCTTGAAGATCTGCCGTAATATCGGTCATTTCAAAAAGATTATTAACACGTTTTATTCGTAACTGAACAGGCTGTTTAACACCCAATTGCCATTCATCACCGTTTAAACGCCAAGGTAAAATAAAGTCTAACCCTTCTAAAGCTCCATCTTTAAGCCACATTCCTCCCTGCTTAACAACAAGATGACCACCAGCAATTAAGCCTTGTTCTGGTGCAATAGAAAAATCTGCTTGGGTATAGAGTTCACCTTTATCAAGAGTAATCCCTAAATCTTCTGGCACTAGAGATTGAAAAACATTTATTGATTGTGAAGGCCAACGCATTTGCCCTCTCAGCCTTGCACCATCCCAACGCGTATTAATTGCAATAGGTCCTATATTGGGTTTGGCGCTTAACTCACCTTTCATATTAAAATTAAAGGGTGATTCACCACTGATCGTGGCAATAAAATCGGTTTTATCTAAAAAACCACCAGCCGGAAAATCTATACGTTGACTGGTTAGTTTTAATTTTCCACCAAATGTTGGTTTTTTCTCATCTCTTACCCAACGAAATGGGCTCTCTAAAGATAATCGAGGTGCCGTCATCGTTGTATGTTGGTATTTTAAAACATCAAATCCTGTATTAAGTTTTTCAAAACTAACTAATTTATCAGCCCAATAGCCTGTTCCCGCAATATCCCAACGTGCTTTTAAAGGTAATAAATTTCCCTCCCCCCAATAACGCCATTGCCACGTTCCATTATCAGGTAAAAAATCAATGGCTTTACCTTGAAAATGAATACGATAGTCACCCCAAATACTGTCTTGTGCGACAACAATCGCATTTAAACGCCCATTGAAACCTTTTGATGAAAATGTTGTTCCTGCTAATGGTAAACGTGCATCTTTTATGGTGAGCGTTTCAGTTAATGGGCCTTTAAACCGAAGTAATGAACCAGATTGAAATTCAACAGTAGGATCAGCTAATGTTCCCGTTATATGAACAGGTAATTGCGCACTGGCTTGCATTAATTCTTTATTAACCACGCCAGTTATTTGAATAGGAATATGTGCATCTAGCCAATTTACTGCTGTTTCAGGAATTGAGATAACTAAATTTCCTTTTCCAGAATTACCTTCTGTCATTACATTTAATCGTGCAGTTAATCTTAAATCTGTCAGACCTTTTTGCCATTGGGCAATATTAATATTAACACCGCCACGCAAGGGTTGATCTAGTCCAAACCATTCCCAACGGCCTTGTTCAATGACAATATTTTCAGCTGTGACTGTCCAAGGTAATAAAGCCAATGCGTGACCACCACCTTGTTCAGCAACTGAAATAGTGCCAGATTGTCCTATCCATTCAAGAATAAAAACTAAGGGATGTGCATAGTGAGAAGTTAATAACGTGGCATCGATGGTGCCTTTTTCAGGTAATGACGCTATATCCAAAGGAAGTGCTATTTCAGCAGCAAGTTCAATATTATTGTCATCAGGCAAATTTACTTTGAACTGCTTTATATCTAGCCATTTATTGTCTCTAATAAAAATAC
Source organism: Proteus vulgaris (assembly GCF_016239305.1). Taxonomy (GTDB): domain Bacteria; phylum Pseudomonadota; class Gammaproteobacteria; order Enterobacterales; family Enterobacteriaceae; genus Proteus; species Proteus vulgaris_C. Next base: position 12,179 of record NZ_JAEHOQ010000041.1, read on the forward strand.
CAAGTTGAGCATTTTCCCCTTGGTACGTCACTAACCGTCCACCTTGTTGTGTTTTTAGCTGTAGCGCACCTTGATAGCGAGTATTTTCTTTTAAGAATACATTTTCTATATTGACGGCTAAATAAGGTATCGATGTTAATAATGAATTTATTTCAACAGGCACTGTTGTTGTTTCTTCCTGTTTATTAGGTGGCATCGTTGAAAAACAATGTTCATCAATAGCGAGTTGCTGGCTATTAAATTGCAGTTTATCAATCTGTTCTTTTTGATAAGAAAAAGCAAAGTTGTCAATATTTGCTAAAGTACAACTGGCTGTTGTTAATGCGATATTCTCAATAGAAATGCCTGTTCGCTGTAATTGAGGCTGAGATAATGAAAGCGAGACGCCTTCAGGTAGGTAAGATTTAGCGATAACAGGCAACCAATGAGGGATAGACACCCACAACGCAGTGCCGATTAGGCCTACACCTACTAGTATCGTCCCTGTCCATTTGATTGTTTTTCTTAACAACACATCATATTCCTTTTAAACAAACCTGAACCATCCACTTACCCCACTAAATTGTTTATAATGATAGTATTAATTTCTTTCATATTGAGGCTGGATAATTCTTGTTTTTCCAGTCTCAGAACAAAATTTTAATCGAGAGTAGAGAAAACTGGATGAAAATCGTTTCCTATAGTACTAAACATTATGATCGTAAACACATGGAATGGGTCAATCAACATAATGGATATCATTATGATATTGAATATTTCGATTTTAGTTTAACAGAACAAACCGCAAAAAATGCCGTTGGAGCAGATGCTGTTTGCATTTTCGTCAATGACGATGCAAATCGTGCGGTTTTGCAAGAGCTTGCTAGCCTTAATATTCGTATACTTGCTTTACGCTGTGCGGGTTTTAATAACGTTGACTTAGAAGCAGCGACTGAATTGGGTATCACTGTTGTCCGTGTGCCAGCCTATTCACCAGAGGCTATTGCAGAACATGCTGTTGGTATGATGCTCTCCTTAAATCGCCGCATACACAGAGCTTACCAGCGTACTCGCGATGCAAACTTCTCATTAGAAGGCCTAACCGGTTTTAATATGCATAATCGCACTGCAGGTATTATTGGCACCGGTAAAATTGGATTAGCAACATTACGCATATTAAAAGGCTTTGGTATGAAATTACTAGCCTATGATCCTTACCCAAATCAAGCCGTACTTGATTTAGGTGCTGAATATGTCGATTTAGCCACAATTTACGCAAATTCTCATGTAATTTCATTACATTGCCCGTTAACCGCAGATAACCATCATCTATTAAATGAAACTGCTTTTGCACAAATGAAGGACGGTGTGATGATTATAAATACCAGCCGTGGTGCATTAATTGATTCAGCGGCAGCGATTAATGCCTTAAAGCAAGGCAAAATTGGTGCATTAGGTATGGACGTTTATGAAAATGAACGTGATCTTTTCTTTGAAGATAAATCCAATGACGTTATTCAAGATGATATTTTCCGTCGTCTATCTTCTTGTCATAATGTGTTATTTACTGGGCATCAAGCGTTCTTAACAGAAGAAGCCTTGATCAGTATTAGTGAGACAACACTACATAATATTAAAGAAGTTGCTTCAGGCAATACCTGTATTAACCAAATTAAAGCGTAATACTCAGCACTCAGATTAAATGTAATAAAAAACCCCCTTTGACATTATTTAGCCAAGGGGGCTTTTTTATCAGTGAGAAATGTCGTATTTATTTCTCTTGAGAATCGAGAACCTCAGCCGATTTTGTAACACCAAAGCGAGATAATTTTTCGTTATCTTCGTCGACTTTAAATTGTGAAACCAATTTAGCCAATTGATGAGCTTCATCATCCATATTAGCTGTAATTGCTGCTGACTCTTCAACTAATGCTGCATTTTGTTGCGTCACAGTATCCATCTCACTTACTGCTAACGCAATTTGATTGATCCCCATACTTTGCTCATTAGAAGCAAGGGCAATCTGTTGCATAAAATCATTTACTTGATTAATTGTCGTCACGATCTCTGACATTGAACGACCCGCTTGAGCCACTTGTTGAGAGCCTACATGTACTTTATTAACTGAATGGGTGATTAGCTCATTAATCTCTTTTGCGGCTTCTGCACTACGACTTGCTAAATTACGCACTTCAGACGCAACAACGGTAAATCCGCGACCTTGCTCACCCGCTCTAGCAGCTTCAACGGCAGCATTCAATGATAAAATATTAGTTTGGTTTGCAATGCTATTAATGATGTCATTGATATCTGCGATTTTCTTTGCACTTTCAGAGATTGAAGACATGGTTTCTACCACGCTATCCATAACACTCTCCCCATTTTGAGCAGAGCTTGTCGCTGTTAGTGCTAATTTACTGGCTTCTCGTGAGTTATCCGCATTTTTTTCAACCGTTGTTTTAATTTGCTCCATACTTGCAACCGTTTCTTGTAATGCACTTGCTTGCTCTTCAGTACGAGAAGATAAATCCGTGTTTCCTGTCGCAATTTCGCTTGCACTCACACTAATGGTGTTAACAGCATTTTTGACGGAAGAGATCATGTGGCTGAGTGAATTTTTCATCTTATTCATTTCATTGAATAATTGACCAAATTCATTAGTTCCGTGATTATCTACTCGCATACTTAAATCACCTTGGCTCATCTTACTAAAAATATCATTAAGTATTTTGATATTGCCAATAAAGGTATGAGAGAACCAACGTAATATAAAGACAAATAATAGAATAACGATAATACCCGTTGTAACCGACACTATCATCAAGCGTTCTTGAGATACTTTTGCAATATCGATATAGCTATTTTCAATACCATTAGCCACAGCATAATATTGCATGGTGATATCGTTTAGCTCGTCCATTTTTACACTGGCAGAGTGTGTTGTCAGCTCACCTCGACGCAATCGCTCTAACGCACCCGTAAAAATATCAAGCAGTTCATCAAAGCGTTTTGTCATATCATCTGCTAATTCACGCCCTTCCATCGTTAGCTTTTCAGCATCTGCCCAACGGTGGATCTCCTCGCGGGTAACTTCAATATACTCGGCAGTTTGATGAAAATATTTTGCAGATGGTTTTTCATTCACTCTTAATTGTCCATCTAAACCATTAATATTTGCCCTGATCACAGCCATTTGATATCGAGCTTTGCCCATTAACAACATCTGCTGGCTTAGGCTATTTGATGAAACGAAATTATTATAAGATCGAGTGGAAGCATCATAACTAAAATAAATAATGCTCATAATCAACGCAAATAAAATGGCCAGCATGACCTTAACGGTCTTTTCTATACTGATATTTTTAAACATGGTCATATTCCATCAAAATATACAGAGTTTTTTATCTGTACATTTGTAAGATATCAGAATGCACTCTGTCTCTGACAAAGAGTGTATTCCCTGGTGTAATAAAATAAGGCTAAAATTTATTCATTAGAATATAAAGACGCGTAAGATCCGCCTTTGCTTATAATGTCGGTAATAATGAGAGAAAACTTTAGAGTGCAGTGAAAAGCATTTTTCATTTATCAAATAAACGATTGTTTTATCCAGCCAGTGGTAAATTAACTCTATAATATCCCGCAATGATGCTGATTTTACTCAGAAAAAGATAATTTATTAAA
>NZ_JAEHOQ010000042.1 GCF_016239305.1 Proteus vulgaris
ATTGCTTCGACTTGTAGTCATCTATGGATTGCTGGCTTTCAAGGTGTAAATCCCCACCCACTTTCGCAATAACTTTATCACCTTGAGCTTGTGCACCTTTTAGTGTTGTATCTTGACCACTTTGTAAGGTGAGGGTTTGCCCTGCATTTAGCGTCGTATTGGTATAATAGGTGTGATCGCCCTCTTCAAATCCCTTACCTCGACTACCATTCGCATTAATGTTAACGCCAACACCGCCAGAGCCCACTGTCACACCAACACCAACAGACGCACTTTTACTTTCGTTTTTGCTGTCTGTTGTTTCTTGGTTTTGTGCAGATTGTAAAGTGATATCACGGCTAGCAATCAACGAGAGATCGTTGCCAGCTTGCAGTTCACTACCGGTGACCCTGATATCGCCTGTTTCTTTGCCTGTTGCGGTGATAGAGAGGTTTTCACCTGCACTTAAACTACTGCCTTGAGCAATATTTCGTTGGTGTATGGTTTCTGATCCAGAAGAACTTTTACCATAAGAAACATTAGCGCCAATTAACGTTGTGCTTTCATTATCTGTACCTGATTGGGCATTATCTAACGCCACAGCACCCACCGCTTGAGCACCCGAAAGCCCAGCTTTGATACTTTGTAAGGTACTAATTTGGCTATCGTCAGCTTCTTTGGCGGCTTTGTATCCCGCAATAGCGCCATTAATGGCACTTCCTGCCGTACCGCTTAGGGCAACCGTCACACCACTTTGTTTACTTTTGGTTCGACTTAATTCGGTATAGCTATTTTCAGAAGAAGAAATATCAACAGAATCCCCTGTAAGAGATATCTCCTTTTTGGCAATCATTTCACTACCATCTATGGTGAGATTATCACCCGAATTTATGCGAATATTGCCCTCGGTACTGCCGATTACACTACCTTTATAGGTAATAGCATCACTGTTATTCAGCTGTTCAAAGGTTGATTTTCCGACGGTAAAACCAATACCGCCAGTACCACCGATGCCTGATTTTTTGATCTTTTCTTCATAAGATTGGAACTCTAATTCTTGTGCCGTTGTTAGTGATAATTGATTACCTGCATCAAGATTAATATCTTGTGTTGCTATAATTTCACTACCTTGTGCCGTTAAATTATTGCCTGCAGAAACCGAAATTTCATTCCCTTTTAATAGAGAGCCTGTTGCCTGTTTATTATGAATTTCAGCATGCGTAGTATGTGTTTCCGATGAACCAAACGATTTGTCTTTTGTGACACTATGGGCAATTTGATCAATTGAGGAGTAACCACTTTTTAGCGAAATATCATTACCTGCATGTAATCCTAACAGTCCCGTGGCTTGAATATCTGTTGCTGTAAGATGAATATCCTCACCCGATTGCAATGTAATATCACCCGCATAAAGGCGAGAGCCTATCTCTTCTTGCGTGGTTTTATGCAGATAGTTTTTACTATCCCAATCTATATTTTCTTGGCGAACCGTATTGATAGTTCCTAACTCAATATTTTCACCTGCATTTAATAAAACTCGGCTATTACCACCTGCTAAAATATCTGTTGCCGTCAGTTCTAAGTTACGTGTTGCCTTTAATGCAATTTCGCCATCAGGCTCAGTTAAATAAATGGCTGCACCACGATTTATCCATTGATTAGATGCATCACCATTTGTTGTTGCAGTACTAATAAGAGAATCACCCGCTTGCAAACTCACGCGACTCTGCCCTGCAATTTGGCCACCCTCATTTTTAATATCATGCAACGCTGTTAAATCAACGGTCTTTCCTTTTATAAGACCTTGGTTTATTAAATTATCTGTTGATGCTTGTAATCCATTTTTACTTAAAATAGTACCTTGGTTTTTCAGCTCTGGAATATTATTTAAAATAACTTCACTACCTGAAAGCAATGCACCACTATTTTGTAAATCACCTGGTAATACTCTGGCATAAACTTGTGGCACCAACACTTTTTCAACGGAACCATTAGGTAAAGTGATTTCCCTGCTGGTTAATAACACCATATCAGCCGTGATCATTGCCATTTGCTCTGCTGTTAGCGTTACACCTGGCTTAATGCCAAATTCTTCACTAAAGCGGATACCTGCATCCATCAATGCATGATATTGCTGTTCGTTGTCATTGTGCCCATCAAGATATTGATTTCCGGTCAATTGGATAATTTGATCGCGTACTATGCGCTGTTCATAGAAACCATCACCAATACGTTTATGTGTATTATTGTGATCAACAGATAACGCATTTTGCATATAATCTGAGCTTAACCACTCTCTTTTATTGGTAAAACGAGAGTCTGTTTCAACAATATATTGACTATCCGTTCCTTTATTTAAGTTAAATAAACGATTCTCAGGTAATTTCAATATTGGTGCTACTGTTTGAATATTAACCTCAATAGTTTTATTTTCTGTTGGTTTATCTAATTGAGGCACTGTAATAATTTTACCAATAGGCTGTTGCACTAAAGGCTGTTTATCTACATGTTTTATTTCAGGTAGGGTTAAATTTGGCTGATTAATTTCAGTCTGTTTAAGTTCAGTAATAGCTACTTCATCACCTACTTTTAAAACTTTATTTTCAGCCGTTTTTTGCTCAATAATTCCATCAAGTTTTTTTGTCTCTATCTGCCCTGATAAGATAAAATCATTTTGTTCAGTTAATAAATTATCTTGATGTTGTGTTAACGACAATTCATCAGCTAATTTTTCGGTGCCTTTATCTAAGGTAATAGAAGCAATATTTTCAGTATGAACATCAATACTCTTTTCTTTAATAGTTAGAAGACCAAATCTTGGCTTAGCCGATATAATAACTTCATCGGATTTACTTGCCTCAGGACGTTTGTCTGACGTTTGATTACTGCTTTCTTTATATTCTAATAAGCCTAATGGCAAATCAGTCACTATCTCAAACGGCCCATATTGAGTACTTGAAGTCGAACTACTTTTTTTCTTACCTCCAGTTCTTCGCTTACCCGGACGTTTATGCTTTATTGCTATACCTTCATGGTATTCAATACGCTGCCCAGCAGTTTCCTGATTATTGATATGCATTCCATCAATAATCAGTTTTCCACCTGCTATAATATGGCTATCTATATTATTTAAATTATCACCTTTTAGAGTAATATCTTTACCCGCTAATATTAATGCGGGATCACGATGTAATAACTTCGATTCTTCTGTAATGATATTGTATTTAAATTCATAAAAGTCTTTATATTGTCTACCATTAACATGTAATAAATGTTCACGCGTATTGATGTTGTACCAAATTTTTTCATCATCAGCGTCAAATTTATCACTACTGTAATCAACACCAAATTGATACATTGGAATTTCAGACACTTTTTCAGGATCACTTATTTTTAAATAGAGATCACGGTTATTAATTTCTGAAATATGGGCAAACAAATTCCCATTTGCTTCAATTGATGCACTTTCATTATTTAATACATCAGCGGCAACACTTTCTGGCAGGCTTTCAGTATCAAAACCCGCAATTGCCATATCATCGCCACTATAAATCAAGGCATGATTACGATTATTTATTGTATTACTAAAAAGCTGTAAATTTTCGCGAGATGCTAAGACTGGCGCAATCTCATCAAGTTTCGCACTATTATCAAATTGCTGGCTTTTTATATAAATATTATCGCCATATATACGACCACCAACTTGGTTATTGATTATCGTTGCAATTAAGAAAAGTTTTCCCCCAAAGGCATCAATCAATCCTGTATTGTGCAGATTGTCTGATACTGTAATCGCTAGATTTTTAGCACTTACTTCACCATTACGTTTTTCATACTCATCAACACTTCTTGCAATACGTGCTGTAATGATCTCATTATTTTTTACAGGTTCATAATTAGTAAAGCTTGTTGCTTTCAGTGAAAGTTGCTCACCGGCATAAATAAATCCACGATTATCAATTCTTTGTTCTGAAGAAAATGTTAATGAATCCTGAGCTTTAATTGTGGCATTTTCATCTAATACAAACGCATTCTTGAGCTGAATTTCACTTTTACCTGCCGAGATAACGTCACCATCGCCTGTTAAATTTTCAGCCCATAAACGAAGCTGTGCCGTTGCAGCTAACAGCCCTTTTTTATTATCAATGGCTAAGTTATTTTTTGGTGATCCACCTATAGTTAATTCATTTGCGGAAATCAAACCACTTTGATTATTTAGTTTTTCCGCTGGTGTTAATTTTAATAATTCACTCGCCTGAATAACACCTTGATGGTTAAAAAGTTCATCAACTAAAATATGAATATTAGCTGCCTTTAACCCTAATTTATCATTTTGAGTTTGTTGGTTATCTAGTTTCTGAGTATTGAGGACTAACAAGCCTTGAGATTGAACTTGCCCTAATTGATTGTTAAAATCTTGCTCTAACGTAATATTGACATTATTTCCACTAACAATACTTCCGTCTTTATTATTTACGCTACTTCCTTGAATAACAAGATCTTTTTTAGATAACAACGTTCCTTGTTGATTATCTAATGCTTGTTCATTTAATTGAATACTAAGCTTTTCAATTGCTTGAATATGGCCTTTTTGATTATTTAAGGATCCAATATTTAATTGTGTTTCCGTACCACTAATTACGTTACCTTTAGTATTAATTAGTATTTTTTTATTTGTATTTACTGATAGCTGATTATCAGATTGTAATAATCCTTCCGTATTATCCAGTTTTTGAGCATCAATTTTTAAAATTGATTTTGCGTATAATGTTCCTTTATGATTTTGTAAATCAGCACTGTTAATTGTTACAGTATCGCCTGCTGTAATATATCCTTGTTGATTATCTAATATGCCACTTTTTAGCCAAATATTATCAGAAGAAACTAAACTACCTTCGTGATTATTAAGCAGAGAATCCGCATGATTTATTTTTAACAAACCAATTGATGAAATTTTTCCTTGGGAATTATTTAATTGGGAAGTTGTTAAATCTGTTTTTCCCCCAACAGTGACTAATCCCTGTTGGTTATTTATTTTTTCAAGGCTAGTTAGATCTAAATTTCCTACTGTTGAAATTAATCCTTCCTGATTATTAAGTTGTTTAACTTTCAGATTAAGATCATCTTTAGCAATAATACCTGCTGTCGCTTTATTACCAGTATTAGTTAATTCGCCATCAGCATAAATTGTTAATGCTTTTTCTGCATAAATCAGACCTTGATTATTATTAACATCTTTTGTTTGTAATTTCAGCTTATCACTATTACTTGCAATAGTGCCTTTTGTGTTATCGAGTTGCTTTGCTGCAATATTAGCATATTGATTAGATGCAATTTTTCCAAAGTGATTAATCAAATCACCACTATTTATAACCAGTTTTGCTAAGGTACTTATTGTTCCATTTTGGTTATCAATTTTTTGTTGTTGTGCTTTAATGATTAAGTCATTTTTCGCAGTAATTACACCTTTCTTGTTTTCAATTTCTGCTGTGGCTAGATTTAACTTACCATATTGACTACCAAGCTGTGCTTGGTTATTAATCAATTTGCTACTTGTGATATTAACGTTATCGTCCGAAACTAATCGTCCTTGAATATTGATTATATCACCCGTTTTTAGTATCAACGGACCTTTACTAATAATACCTTTAGTCAAGGTTTGGCTGTTATCTAATTGATTATTTTGAGTATCTAACGAGAAAGAACCTGCCGAATAAAGTGTCCCTTTTTGATTATTTAATGCTTGTGTTACTAATTTAAGACCATTAGATTGACTGGCAATTTCTCCATTCTGATTATTTAATCCAAGGCTATTAAGTAATAGTGATTTTGCAGAAAATATATATCCAGACTGGTTATTTAATTTCCCCGTAAATAAATTAAGTGTACCTTGGCTAATCACTCCTGCATTAGATAAAGTGTTACTATTATCAAATTTATTGTCTTGAGTGGTAATAGTTAGATTATTATTAGCACTAATTAATCCATTTTGATTATTAATAGCCAGACTTTCAATAGAAACACTCTCTTGTAAACTCCCTATTTTTCCTTTTTTATTATTAATATCTTGAGTAAAAAGAGATTGTTTTGTCGTCGATATTATTTTTCCATCTTCATTAATAAGATCACCTACATGGATCGTTAACTCTCCTTTGCTAACAATACCGCCACTCTCTTTTGTCTGACTATTATCAAAATGTTGATCATGGGTGTTAATTTCTACATTATTGATCCCCGTAATTAAACCCGAGCTATTGACCACTTCACCACTATTAATAGTGATATTGTCAGACTGGCTAGCTATTACACCCTGCTGATTATCTATTTTCTGTTTGTGGGTATTAATATCTAATAAGGAAAAAGCACTTATTAATCCTGAATAATTAAATAATGATTGGCTGTTTACTATTAATTTTCCAGCTTGGCTTGCTATTGTACCTTGCTGATTATTAATTTCATTCAAAGATAGCTGATTATCTTTTTTGGCAATAAAACGACCCTGTTGGTTATCAAAATTTTTCGCTGTAATTTCAATATTACCATGACTAATAATACCTAGATCATCAACTGTTTCATTATTACTGAGTGACTCTTTTAATATTATTTTGAGTTCTTCTGATGCGTAAACTAATCCTTTATTATTATTAAGCTGATTTCCTGTTAAGGTTAGATTATTTTGTAGACTAGCAATTTTCCCTTGTTCACTATTTAATATATTAAAAGTTATCTTTGCTAAGCCTTCAGCACTTAAGTTACCTTGCACATTAAAAATATTACCTGCATTTAATAATAAATTCCCTTTAGTCAAGATCCCCTTATTATTCTTAGTATTGCTGTTATCAATATCATGACCTTGAGTATTAACAAGCATATTCTTAAGAGAATAAATCAATCCAGAAATATTATTTATAGCCGTTGAGTCTACAGTTAACATGCCATTATCAGCAGATATAATTCCATTATTATTAATTATTTTTTTCTGTTGAGTATCAATATCAAGGTCAGTTTTAGCAATTAAATGACCTTTTTCATTATTTAATTCACCACTTTTTAAGATGATATTTTTTTGACTAACAATACCACCACTTTTGCTCGTATCAGTATTATTAATACCATATTTATTGGTATCTAATTCTAAAGTATTTTGTGCTGATATAACACCATAACGGTTATCAATTTTATAGGTATTTAGTGTTACTGATGATTTTTCACTCCCTAAACGCCCTTTGTAGTTAATTAAATCACCCAGAGATAAAACACTGACACTGTTTTTCCCAATAATTTCGCCTAGTGTATTATTAAATTGGCCATTATTTTCAATCCTAACACTATCACGTCCTTCTATTTTTCCTTCTGTATTATCTATATTATTATCGGAAGTTACTGTAATAGCTTTATTTGAGGAAATCTGTCCCCGAACATTATTCAAACTGTTTGTCGTTATATCTAAAGAATGAGCACTGAATATTTGACCTTGTTGGTTATTTAAATCTCCATTACTCGTAATGTTAATTGTATTTTTACCAACTAATTTACCTTTGGTATTATCTATTGTACCACTTTCAATCGTAAGGTTATGCTTACTAAAAATTTGGCTACTATTTTGTTGGCCTTGATTACTTAAATGCTCACCTTGTGTATTAATAGTAATATCATAAGCACTGATTGAGCCATCATCATTATTTATTGCTTTACTAGTAATAGATAAATTATTATTTAAGCTACCTAAAACTCCTTGTTGATTAATCAGATTATTACTTTTTAATATTAATTTTTCACCAGAAACAATACGCCCTGTAGTACTATCAATATTTCCACTGGTAATAGTTAATAAACCTTGTGCCTCAATTCCTTGGTCGTTCTCTTTCGTAAAGCGATTAGTCAGTTTATCACTTAATGTTAATAGTAAATTTTCAGAAGAAAAGAGATGGCCTTGAGTATTATCTAACGATAATCCTTTAAGTGTTAAACTCGATAATTCACTAACAATTTTACCTGTATTGTTTTTTACAGTTTGGGTTGTGAAATTTATAGCTTGCTTAGCAAGCATTTGTCCTTGTTGATTATCAAGCTCTCCACTCTCTAGTGTTAATTTTCCTTGACTAACAATACCACCACTCTTTTTTGTCTCACGATTATTGATTATTTGCTGATGGCTATTAATTGTTAAATCTTTACCTGTAATAATTAACCCTTGTTGATTATTAATTTCACCCGTTTTTAAATCTGCACCTTCAGTTAAACTTATTTTCCCGGATTGGTTAATTAAGGTAAATTTTCCCGTGTTCAGATCTAATGTTTTTCCATCAATAATACCTTGCCTATTATCTAGCTCTTCTGTTGTTAACAATACGGTTTTTCCGCCAATATCACCTTTATGATTATCTAAAACACCCGTATTTAATTGTAGTTTTTGACTAGCCTGAATACCCTGATTATCTTGAGTATCCCGATTAATAAGCTTTTGTTTATTCGTATTTATTGTAATATTTAATGCGTGTATTAAGCCTGAAGTATTATTCCAGCCTTGAGTCTCAGCAGTAAAATTCCCCTTAGTCGCTATTTGACCTTTTAGGTTATTGACTGTTTTGGCTTGTAAGTCAATTGTTTTTCTCGCATTAATAACACCTTGAATATTATTGATATTTCCTGTTAGTAAATTTAATGCAATACGGCTAATTATGCCGCCTGAATATTGGGTATTTTGATTATTTAATGTATAGCCTTTGGTATCAATCCACATGTTACTTTCAGATTGGATACTGCCTTCACTATTATCGATACCTTTTGCTGTAAAATGGAGCGTATCTTGAGCGAGAATAATGCCTTTTTTATTATTCGCCTCGTTACTCAACATTATATTTAATGTATTCGCACCCATTTCACCTTGCTGATTATTCAATCGACCGGCTTGGACTTGACTATCTTCAGACGTGATTATCTTACCTGAATGATTATTCAGCTCATTCATTAAGGTAAGTGAAATGTTTTTTTCAGCCTGTATAAGACCTTTGGAATTATCTAATTGACCTGCATCGATTTTATTCTGGGCAGTTGCAATTAATTTACCTTTAGTATTGATTAAATCTTTTTGTGTTGTTATATCAAGATCATTATTTAATGTTCTAATTTCGCCTTGATTATTATTAATTATACTTGCTTTAAGCGTTAACTGATCCTGAGTCTGAATTTTGCCTTGTTGATTACTGAGTGTTTCTTTAACTGTAATAAATGTTGTCTTATCGCCTGTTTGCTTTAAGGTCGCATTATCATGATTCAGATTAGTTGCAGTAATAGTTATATTATCAGCCTGCGTTGTTGCTTTTTCTAAATCAATCAGTTGACCTTGTAAAGATAAGTCGCCCGCGGATAATAATGTTCCCTCTCTTCCAGAAAGATGTTGGGCTTCTATGGCTAATAACCCTTGTTCAGGTAAAGAAATAATACCTTGCTGGTTATTCAGTTCTGTTGCTTTTACTATTAATTGATTACCTAAACTTTGAATATTTCCTTTTTGGTTGTTTAATATTTGGTTGTTAAACGTCAGCACACCTTGTGCATTAATTTCACCTTGTTGATTATTTAACTCATTTGCATTGAAAGATAATTCACGAGAGCCTGTTTGTGTAATTTTTCCCTTGGTATTATCAATCAATTGAGGTGCTGTAAGTGAAACCGTCTCACCTTTAATTTCACCGTGGCGATTTGAGATATAAGTACCCGCATCAAGCACTATATTTTCAGCATTAATCTGAGCTGAGTCAGAAGTTACATAGCCTTCTGTCGCTTTTACTTGCAGTGATTTACCTTGAGTATGACTATTTGAAAGATCAATACTCTTAGCATTAAAAGCAATATTACTACTACTTAAATGTTGACCCGCAGAATTTAATTCATCCTTTATATTTAATGTCAACGTTGCAGGTTTTGAGATATTACCTTTATTATCAACGCCAGCACCTAACTGGCTTTTTTTCTCTGCCAAATAGTTTTTAGCATCAATCTGAATATTTTCTTGTGCAAGAAATTTACCTACTTCCGTTTGAGAAACAGTTCCTTTTGCATCGATTTGAATATTGTTTTTAGCTTGTAAAGTTCCACTATTTGCTAAATGGTTTTCAACAGTAACATTTAGATTTTGCTTACCAACGATAAACCCCTGATTGTTAAGGCTCGTTGTTTTTATATCTAATTCTGAATGAGATTGGATTTTGCCACTATTAACTAACTGCCCGTTTTCATTAAGAGTTAAACCACCAATATCAGCACCAATTTCTCCAGCATTATGTACACCTACACCATGCTCAGTACCAACAAGCTTTATTTTATTGGCATACATACCACCAACCAGTGCAACATCGATTGCATAGTCAGTTTGTTTTTCAGCTTTATCATCTTGATTTACAATATTACCTTCGTTATCTAATCTATTTTTCCCTGTCGTAATTTCTAATTTATTAGCTTGAAGACGTGAGTTTACTTCTACTGCTCGCGCTAAAATACGCGTGTAATCACTCGATGTATCATTTAATCCACTTCCTGAAATAACAATTTTACCATTGTTAATTTCATAGCCAGTGATTGCACCATCTTGTGTTAATGCATTGCCAGCAACTAGTGTGGTATTTACTGCATTAATAAAGCCACAGCCTTGACAACTGATCCCCGCTGGGTTTGCAATAATAATTTCAGCGCGTTGACCCGCAACTTCAATAAAGCCATTTAATTGGCTCGGATTTTGGCTATTAATTTCATTCAAAATGACCTTAGCTTCACCATTAACAAGCCAAGGATTACCTGTTACCATGCCAGCTAACTGAGTTTGCGTATCTTGCAAACTGTTATTTAAGATTGCCCCCTTATTATCAACATCGAATTGCGTAAATTGGTTAAGAGAGACACCATGTTGATTCGGTTGCTGAATATTCACTTGAGCAACTCCATTACTTGTTTGTAATACCGTTGCTTGTTGATTTTGAGGCGCGTGTTGATCAGCAATAATTTGACTTGCTTGTGCTGAAAAACTCACTAATCCCTGCATTAACAGTAAAATAAAGGCCACACTATTAAATGATGTACGAATAGGCGATGAAATAATATTATTTCGTTTATTATTTTCACCACTTGATTTAGTTAATTCAGAAACGACAACCATCAATTGTCGAGTACGATTATAAATAACGCGATAACATAATTTATTCATGTGTTAGATCCTTGCCATTATGACAATAAAATTTCATTTAATTATTATTTTTTATTTAATATTTGAGTTAATGTTGTATTTTAATAATTAAAATTAATACTAAATCCTAAATTAACATGATCCGTTTTAAAGCCATCAGGTTTAGATAATGGCGTGCCAATAAATGAATCATATTTTATTGTGGATGAAAGTAACGAACCTTTTATACCCACAACACCACCAGCAAGATGTTTACCTAATAATCGAGGATTATCCGTATTTGTTTTTAATTCACCATAGTCCGCACCAAGGTAAATAAACTGTTCTGATGCAGGATATCGCCAACTCAATGTATTTTGTAAAAACCAACCTTCATTTGCACTGAGTGTTCTTTCGCCATCGAATCCACGAACAGTCCAACGATTACCAATTGCAAACTGATCAATAGGTGTTAATGCATCATGTGTCATTTGTTTGCGATAACTTGCTTGATATTTAAATTGCTGTTGAGCAATAGATATTGGAATATCTAATTCAGCTCGCCACGTTAAAATATTCGCTTTATCTGTTGCATAGTAATTATCAAGATACTTTTCTTCGTAAGCCGCCATTGAACCAAACCAGCGTGTTCCTTTTTGATAATTTATACTACCGTCCAAAGTTCCAAAACTAAAATATTGACGATGCGAGAGATTCACTAGCCAATGACTCACTCGTCGACGTTGTATTTCAATTTCAGTATTATCTATATAATTTCGTAAGACTTTAGCTTGAACACCATAACGTAATATTGTCTTACTTTGCTGATTACGAAAAAGAGTATACGATACACCAGCATTAATACTGTCACTTTCGCCTGAATAGAGTATGTCTTTAATATGGCCAGCTACTGTCTGAGAATAATCATATTTAGAGGCATTAATATCAAATAACCAATAGCCAAAAGGCACTGAATAATGCGCCATAATATTTTGATTATTTTTACTACCAGCAAAATCTAAATCACGTTCTGTTGAAAAATAGAACAAATCACTCAGTGTTAAAGGATTATCCAGTGCTAACATTAAGCCACCTTGATAACGCCCTGTTGCAGGTGATCCGGCATCATTTATCCACAATGAAGTATGCCAGAAACGAGATTGTTTTCGCTTTATCACAATGTCGCTTTCGCCCGCATTTTCACCTGGCTTTATTTCCATTTCTGCACTAACAACCGGTAATCGTTGCAGATTTTCTAACCCTTGTTCAATATCTCGTAAATCAAGTAGTTGTTTTTTATGTGCAGGCATACTGGTATACAACAAGGCGTATTTATCAGAATCATCAGTAAACTTAACATCGCGAATAATGCCGGGAACTATTGTTAGATATAAAGTTCCACGACTAATATCTTGTTCAGGTACAACAATACGTGTTGTGATCCACCCATGCATTAATAGCCGATTTTGCATACGAGTAACTACGGTATTTATTCCGTTTATCCCCAAACATTGCCCTATAAATTCAGTTTTAAAAAGAGGTAGATTAACCCAATGAGGAATAACTTCGGCATTGGTTATTTCAATATGTTCGATTTGAAAACAGAGCTTTTCTTCTGTTTTACTCCCTTTTTCTTCATGTTGACTAATATCAAAATATATATTAGGCATTTCAGGTATTAATTGCTGATAAAGCGCTTCTTGTTGACTTTGATTATGCTGTTGTTGCTGATTAAAGATTTCAGTCGCATTTTCAGAAGCATCTACTGAAAATATGGGAATATTAAATAGCGCAAAAAACACCCATGATTTTAAAAAGAGTATGATTTTTTTCATATTATTCAATAAATAGAGTCTGTGATTTTAATTGTATTTATTTAGGATACATCTAATCTTTAATATTATTGATATTAAAAT
>NZ_JAEHOQ010000043.1 GCF_016239305.1 Proteus vulgaris
ACTTGATACTAACGTATCAAGTTATTTCTTAATTAATATTATTAATTCTTTTGAGCCTGTTTTTTATCTTTTTCTTTTTCAGCTAATTCAGCAAGCGTTGATTGAATTAAATTTTCAATATAATGGTCAACCAATAATTCAACTGCTTCACTGCGTGTGGAATTATTTAAATAAGATAATCTGTCAATTTTGCGTAATGCAGACATTTTTAATGAAAGCGAAACCGATTTTTTCTTATCTTTGTCGAGGTAAACTCGGCTTGTCATTCCATTATGGCGAAGATCTTCACTGGCTGATAATGCCTCACGCATACGGCGTAATGCTTTATTATCAAGCTGACCACGTTCGGTCATTTGATAAGCTCGAGACGCTTTGCTGTACTTTATTTCAGCACCATAAGAATCTCTTATCTCTTTTAAAACGCGAGTTAACGTTGGCTCTGAGCATTCAAGAGCAGAAATAATCTTAATAGTTGGAACCTTTTTTCCCGAGCTTAAAAGGGTTGCCAGTGTAAAGACTCTGACCTGACGAGTGCTTAATTGCATGCTTAGTTACCACTTATTCTGTCATTTTTGTGTTAAAATATTCAGCTTTAATTTTTATTATTCTTGTTCTTACACTTTATTTACAAGTATCAGAAGTATTACAAGTATAAATAAAATAAGCGTCCTATTAAATGTAGTATAAAATAATAATTCAAATGAAAAAAATGACTTTTTTTAAATAAAAAAGTCGGTTTTGTTTTTATAAGTTCTAGCTAAAGATAACATATTTTAACTAGAAACTTATAAATCAAAATCAAGATAAGATAATTATTTTATCTTATCGAGTTCATCATCTGCTATAGAGTGTTTTATGTTGCATTAAAACGTTGAGCATTATTTTGTTGGTTAGGAATAATGCCATAAATTTTAGCTCTAGTTAAAATGCTCAATGCCCAGCGACGGTGCGTTGCAGGTTCACACATTGCACCTTGTGATTTAAAGACGGCTTGTGTTGAATTTAAGATACGCAAAGCATCTGAGTGATCGGATTGAGATACCATGAGAGCTTGTTCAATCTTGTGAATTTGCTTTGGATGTATCGCCGTTTTACCCACCAGTCCATTAGCAATATCAAGAGCAAGCTCTTTATCCATAATATGGTGATCATCAATATGCTCACAAACTGGTGCTGTTAATGCAAACTGACGAGCACCAAATACGGCAACTAGCATTTTTATGACGTAACCCATTGGACCATCATAAAGTGTTAACTGGCGATTACGTCTTAGCGAAATCACATTCATTAAGTCATTACCACCAATACGTAACGCGATAATTCTGTTATGACAAGGGTGAGCCAGTAGGTGGTTTGCAAGCTCTGTCATTTGAATAACATCAAACACCTCTTCGGTTTCAAGAGTTGGCATCATACATAAATGCGTATTCTCAATAATATTCCACCAAACAGGTAAAGAGGCTTGAGTAAATTTAGGCAATACAAGACCGTCAATGGCACTGACATTAAGTGTTTCTGTGATCCATTGACCCATTTCCGTGTGGCGAGGGCGAATAAATAGCAAAGGCCAATGGCTACAATCATGGTTCTTTTTATGCTCTGCCAACGTATTTAATAACGTAGCCAAATTTTCTAATGCAACGGGAATATCAGCATCGCTAACCGCATCTTCTAAACAGATAATTAAAGAGCGTAATCCTTCAATTTTCTGATCGATAATCGTTGTCGCAATATCTGTTCGAGTTGCAGGCATATAAAGTGTTGCCCCTAAATTCCACGGGGATAATCGTTCAATCATTATTTCACCTTTTTAATGATAGTCACTGCACGATATTGACCAAGCGCTTGCCCTGCTTCAATAACAGCAATATTTTTTTCTTGCGCAAGATAAACCAGTAATGCCACATCAGGATCAGTTATCTCTCTCACAAGAATATGGTCAGGTACACGGCGTAAAACAGCGCGTGTGGCCTCGGCAATACCGGGTTTTATACGATTGATATTTGAAATATCATATTTTTTTGCAAGTGAACTAACGACGTTTTCGCTCAGCTTTTTTAAGTCTGATTGTTGTTCTTTAAATGTGGCATGTGGGATATCGTTATCAATTAAGGAATTAACAACTTTTCCTACAATATCAACAAGGTAGCGACTACATTCATATTGTTTTAAATGTTGGCAATCGACAAAACCATGAAAGCCTTTTTCTGTCCAAATTGAACGTGAAATTAATCCTGAAACGGGAGCGCCCATTATCCCAAAAGGGATAAGCCAATCTTCATCACTGGCACTTAGCCATGCGCAACCACAAGGATCTGCAAGGACGACAAGACGTGGTTGTGGGGGATAGCCTTCGCGTCCGGTTAATGAGCGAATTAACTCACCTGTAATAGCGCCTTTTCCCGTCCAACCATCAACAAAAACAATTCCTTCTGTACCGTGATGTTGTTCAATCCATGAAAGCGCTTCGCTATCAATGCCTCTATCTCGAATAATGCTTATTCCATAGTGATAAGAGATTTTTCCCATTTTGCGTAATGTTTGCTGCAACATTACGCCTAAAGGAACACCCGCACGGACAAGGCTTGTCAGAATAATCGGGGTATCACCAAAGCGTTCAATAAGGGATTTTGCCAACATAATTACTTCAGTTGCTAAGCGTGTAGCACCGGTTTCTAGCGCTTTTTCAAAGAGATCAAGATGCCATGTTGTGGGTTCTGGCTCTTGGCTTAGCATGTCAGAATAGTGGCGTTTACCTGATTGTATTAGCTCTTCCTTTAACTCAACAGGCGTCATTTCAATCTTGACGGGTTGAAGTAGAAAATCGACATCACCTGATACATAAGATCCTGAAAACGGTTTATGATCCATCATGTTTATTCTCCAAAAATTTTTGTGTTGATCGCATCAGCAAATTGGCTTTGGCGAGGAAGCCCATACCAACTGCATAATTTCATAAAACGATGATCACTCAGGCTATCACCTAAACCAATGACAGGAAAAACGCCACGTTCTGTTTTTAATTTATTAAGCAAATAGGTGACTGCTTTGCCTTTTTCAATAGGTTCAGGTAACCAAGCAATATTGTTACTGTTGCGATGAATATAAAAACCTTCGGTTGAGAATGTTTTTTCTATCTCATCACCTATGGCGTATAGCTCTTCTAGTCGGGTGCTATCGTTATGCTTCATCACTAAATAAATAGGCAAATCACCATATTCATAGTTAATTCGTGCCCAACCATCAATATGTCGTTCCGCCATTAATTGCGTAATTGATTGTTGTAGCGTCAACAAACGCTGTGTATAGGTCGCTAAGCTTTGAGTGATATGGTTTTGCCATTGCGCATCTGCTGTGCCTTCAGGGGTTAATACCACAGCACCATGTGTGGTAATTGCCCAAGAATGAAAAGGGATCGTGACTCGGCTTATTTCCTCTGTACCACGTGCGGTAACAGGAATTAAGTCAGCATGTTCTAGCATCCAGTCTACCAGCATGGCTTGTTCTTGTGTCATAAAGCTACGTGGCTCTAAGCTTCTATCCAATGCACCTGTTTTATAGGGCTCCAGCGCTAATTCATCTACCATCTTGCGACGCGTTTGAAATAAGGTGTCGTCGAGATCAGTTAAAATAACGGGCTTAGTCATAACTAATTACCTCAACAATAGGTGCAACCTTATTAAGAGCTTCAATCAGTTGGCTATCAATACTGTCAACAGGGGTTTCACAACAAAGCAAAATACGATCAAATTGTTGATGTGCCACGTTATAGACAAAATTAGGAATACCTAAACCATAATTATCAGTAAAAGTAATGGCTGATTGAATGGCAAAATTGGTTGAAATAGGCGAACGTGTTGTTGAGCTATATTTTACAATAGCACCTTGTTTTTCAAGGCGTTCAGCCAGCAAAAAAGGTTCCCACACAAATTCTCCCGATCCTAATACGAGAATTTTTTCATCAACTGATGCTTTGATGGTTAAACCTAGATCGTTTGCAGGCGCTATCATCCCTAATCGCCCCCAGCTTTGTTTACCTGTAATAGCAACTTGACCTGATGCCGTAATATTGACATTTGGCATAACAGGCAGAGGCGCATTAGGATCGGCATCCCATTGCCATTCACCCTGAACTAAAGAGAGAGTTTTAATCGGTAATGGGGCGCGTTCAGCGATAGACTCACCACTCCAATCCGTTAGTGTGACAGCAATAACGGATTCAATATGGGTTAATCCACCTTCTTCACGTAGTGCTGAAAGTAAGTTAATAAAGGTATTGCCTGTAGTGGCTTCATCATCAATTAATACAACGGTTTTTGCTTGTTGTACCCACTGGCGTTGCTCTGCTGTTTTTGGCAAATAGAGTAAGTGATCGGTCGCGTGGCTGTGATTTTCTTTAAATTCACACAGCAGTTCACCATCATTAACAGGGTGACGTGTCGAAGTTAAATAAATGGTTTGTTGATAGCGACTTCTTACTTCATCAAAAATACCAGCCCCTAAACCCACGGCGGTTTCCGCCATACCAATAAACAAAATAGGGCCTTCAAGTGAAGAAGGAAATTGTTTGGCTAGTCTTTGGTAGGTTTCACGCATTTTTTTCGGCGAAACAGGGATATGACGGCCTAATACTTTACTGACAAATAAAAATGCACGCTTAGGGTTGCGTCTTTCTGCAATATCAAATAATTCATCAAGTAACTCAATAGGGCAATTTGGCGTCACGCTCAATGTGCCACAACTAAGCTGGCGACGATAAACTAAAGAGTCACTCATACTATTCTTCATTATTAATTATTATCCGTATTTATTACGTTTGTTAACGTTGAATTGAAAACAATAGAATCGGTGATTGAGCGTATTTTTGTTGGTATAAAATGGTTATTTTGAGCTTGAGCTTCTTCAATACTCATCAATCCCAATTGGCGTAAAGCAAAAATACCCGCAAGGTTAATACCACAATGCTGGGTGTAACCAATGCCACCTGAAGGGCGCATATTAATTTCAAGCAATAATGGATGACCTTGATGATTATTTCGGGTTTGCACATTCACAAGACCATCTGCTTTCATGGCTGTGGCACACGCTTTGCCTAATTCATAGGCCTCACCTGAAATTTCTAGATGCTGTATTGCTCCGTCTTTACGACGAGCGACGCCAGCAATGACATTGCCTTGCTCAACAACCATATCAACAGAGTATTCAGGGCCGGGTAAATAAGGCATGAGCACTAATGGCTCAAAGTGTTCAACCGCTTTTAATGCATCAACATATTGTTGTGGATTAACTTGGCGATTTTCTGGGTGATTAAACAGTGCCATAGGCGAAACTTGATTATCAAAGCGCCAAAAACCCATGCCATAAATGCCTTTTACTGGCTTAATGCATAAAGGGATCTCACCAAAAGGTGGATTTTTTATTTGTTTTTCTAATTCATCAATTGAGTCAATGTAAATAGAAGGTACAACAGGAAGACCGCATTGTTCCATAGCTTGTGCAAAAGCGACTTTATTATCGGCTAATTGAAGCTGTTTAAGCTCAGTTGCCCCTGTGGTTAATTTTATTCCTAATGATTCAATTTCTTTGCGGTGTAATTCAAACCATGTGCTATTGCGCCCAGTATGAATGACTTTAACTTGATGCTTTTTTACAACATCAGCGATAAATTTTAAGCGTAATGTCTCTTCAATAGGTTCATAAAAAGCCCCATCAGCAAGCGATAAAATCTCATTTCGCGCATGGCGATGAGATGCGAGCAAGAAAATTTCTTGGTGCTGTTGTTTTGCAAAGTCTTTAACACCTTGAAGAATATCGCGTTGTGATGATAAACCTTCCATAAACCAAATCGTATTGTTCATTACGCTGTATACCGTGAAATAAAAGTGTAGGGTTCAAGTCCTATAATCATGAAGATTTCGGAGAACCGTGTCAATCATAATATGATTTATTTGATTTCAGCTTAAATTAGACTAACCAATAACGTCATTATTATAATTATTTTGTATTTATATAATTTGTTTTTATAAAAATATTAATAATATCAATAAATTGGTAAAAAATTAGATTTGGGTGATAAAAATAGTCTTGCTCATGTACTTCATCATGATATGATGATTTTCATGATGTGGATTTTATCACAAATGGCAGTATTGTTTCACTCTACCTCTGAAGGAATTTAATTATGGTTTCATTAAGCAAGAATCAAACAGTTTCTCTCAGTAAACAAGCACCTACACTGAGCCATTTAATGTTTGGTTTGGGCTGGGATCCAATTAAGAAAAAAGGATTATTAGGTGGTCTTTTTGGTGGTGGTGGTTCTATTGATTTAGATGCAAGTTGCGTTTTACTAGACGCAAATGGCAATCAAATCGATACCATTTGGTTTCGCAAATTAAAATCAAGTTGTCAGTCAGTGGTTCATTCGGGTGATAACTTAACTGGAGACGGTGACGGCGATGATGAAACTATTTTCGTTGACTTAGACCGCTTACCAACAAATGTTGAATACTTGGTCTTTACTGTAAACAGTTTCCGTGGACAAACATTTAATGAAGTTGAAAACGCTTTCTGTCGAGTTGTTGATAAAATAACTAATAAAGAGTTAGTGCGTTATACCTTAACAGAGCAAGGCTCTCATACCGGTATTGTTATTGCTTCTATGCAACGTAACCAGGGTCAATGGGATTTCACGGCATATGGTGCACCTTGTAAAGGCCGTGTTATCAACGACATGATGCCTGATATTGTCGCGACGGTGGTACGATAATGAATATGACCCCTGGGGGAAACTTACCCGTCCCCAATCAAACTTTAATCGTTCGTATTCAATCTGGAGCACCCGTTGATGTTTCTGCTTTTAGACTTTATGCCTCAGGTAAAGTCAATGGCGATGCTGATATGGTGTTTTATGGACAAACAGCGAGTGATGATCGTACGGTTATTTATGCAACAGCAGGAAATAGCACTTCTTTTACTGTAGATCTAACACGTTTACGTCCTGATGTTGAAAAAATTGCGTTTACAGCGACCTGTGAAGGTCAACAAACTATCGCAAATTTACAACGATTATCGATTCAAGTTGATGCTAATAATGAGGTTGTCGCAAACGGCAATGTTGATATTAATGGTCGTCCTGAAGCGGCATTAATTTTAGGTGAATTGTATCGTCGTAATGGTAGTTGGAAGTTTCGTTTTATTGCTCAAGGATTTAACGGTGGTTTAAAACCATTAGCTGAACATTTTGGTGTTGATATTGCAGACTCTGAACCAGCACCAGCACCAGCACCAAAACCAGCACCAGCATCAAGTTCGGTGAACTTAAGTAAGGTTTCTTTAACCAAAGAAAAACCTGCAATCAGCCTAACGAAGAAAGATGATTTCGGTAAAATTCGTATTAATCTTGATTGGCATCGTGAAAGTAAGAGTGGTGGCTCTGGGTTATTAGGTGGGTTGTTTGGCGGAAATAAAGGTATCGACTTAGACATCGGTGCTTTTGTTGAACTTCAGCAAGGCCATAAATCCGTTATTCAAGCGTTAGGAAACGGATTTGGTGATTTCAATCGTATTCCTTATGTTGAATTACAAGGTGATGATCGTACGGGAGATGTTGCTGGTGGTGAATGGATATTTGTAAATGGACGTGAATGGAAAAATATTAAACAAGTGCTAATTTTCGCATTTATTTATGAAGGCGTACCAAATTGGAGCAAAACGGATGGTGTAGTCACCATTCATGTGCCAGATCAACCACCTATAGAAACCCGTTTAACTGACGGTAATAATGGTCGTGGTATGTGTGCAATTGCACGACTGGTTAATGAGAACGGCTCAATCAGAGTTGAACGTCTCAATGAGTTTTTTAAAGGCCACCGTGATATGGATAATGCCTACGGGTGGGGATTTCGCTGGACAGCGGGTTCTAAGTGAGCAAGTTGATATAAGGAAAAATAACATGAGTTTTTTTAACAAATTAAAAGAAGGTTTTAATACGGGACGTTCTGAGTTAGCAAAGCAAGTTGGTCGTTTTAAAAACAAAAAATTTATGCAAGGTACAGTGGCTGTTTGTGCTCGTATTGCTATCGCCAGCGACGGTGTGAGTTCTGAAGAAAAACAGAAGATGCTGGGTTTTTTAAAAGCATCGGATGAACTTAAAGTCTTTGATACCTCAGAGGTGATTGAATTCTTTAATAAGCTAATTACAAGTTTCGAGTTTGATACTGAAGTCGGTAAAGGCGAAACCATGAAGTATATTCTGGCAATGAAAGATCAGCCAGAAGCTGCGCAATTAGCTATTCGTGTTGGTATTGCTGTTGCGAAAAGTGATGGTGATTTTGACAATGATGAAAAAGAAGCGGTGCGGGCTATTGCTATTGCATTAGGCTTTCAACCCGCAGAATTTGGTTTGTAATTAATTTATAGGGAACCGTTCAGGAATTATTATGGTATCCACACATATTGGTTTTCCGACAGAAACTGTCATTGTCTTTGTAGTACTTGCGATTGGCGCTATTTTTATCGACTTATTCATGCACCGTGCTGATAAGCCGATAACGTTAAAGAATGCCATATTTTGGTCTATATTCTGGGTTGCTATTGCTATGGTATTCGCAGGATTCCTTTATATTCATCATGGTGCAGAAGTTGCGAGTTTATTCGTAACAGGTTATGCATTAGAGAAAGTGCTTTCCGTTGATAACTTGTTTGTCATGATGGCGATTTTCTCGTGGTTTGCTGTGCCTGATCGCTTCCGTCACCGCGTTCTTTATTGGGGTATCATTGGTGCTATCGTTTTCCGTGGGATCTTTGTTGCCATCGGTACAGGACTATTAAGTTTAGGACCATATGTTGAGATAGTATTTGCCTTAATCGTTGCTTGGACGGCAGTTATGATGCTGAAAAGTGGTGATGATAGTGAAGAAATTGAAGACTATTCACAACATCTTGCTTATCGCTTAGTAAAACGATTTTTTCCTATATGGCCAAAAATCACTGGACACGCTTTCTTATTAACACAAAAAGAAGTTGATGTTGAGTTAGCGAAACCTGAAAACAAAGATATCACTATCGGTCGTGGTACAAAAGCTGCTCTATATGCAACACCGCTTATGCTGTGTGTGGCAGTCGTTGAGCTTTCTGATGTGATGTTTGCTTTCGACTCGGTTCCCGCTATTATCGCAGTAAGCCGTGAACCCCTAATTGTTTATAGTGCAATGATGTTCGCAATCTTAGGCTTACGTACGCTTTACTTCGTGTTAGAAGCGTTAAAACAGTATCTCGTTTACCTTGAAAAAGCGGTTATTGTGCTGTTGTTCTTTATTGCTGCAAAATTGGGTTTAAATGCAACAGATCATATCTGGCAACATGGATACAGCATTTCCGCGACAACCAGCCTATTGGTAGTGCTTGGTGTTCTTGCTCTGGGTATTATTGCAAGTTTTGTATTCCCAGAAAAAAAAGATGATGAAGGTAAGACAAACTAATAAATATTCTTGAAAAATCAGAATATTAAAAACAAAACTAAAGAGGTTATAAAATGAGCGTTTCTCTTTCTAAAGGTGGTAATGTCTCTCTGAGCAAAGCAGCCCCAACGATGAAAAACGTCCTTGTCGGACTAGGTTGGGATGCCCGTTCTACAGATGGTCAAGATTTTGACTTAGATGCATCTGTATTTCTGTTAGCTGCAAATGGAAAAGTGCGTAGCGATGCCGATTTCATTTTCTATAACAATTTAAGATCTGCTGATGGCTCAGTTGTTCATACCGGCGATAACCGTACGGGTGAAGGCGATGGCGATGATGAAGCACTGAAAATCAAATTAGACATGATCCCGAATGATGTCGATAAGGTTATTTTCGTTGTCACTATCCATGATGCACAAGCACGCCGTCAAAGCTTTGGCCAAGTATCAGGTGCATTTATTCGTTTAGTTAATGATGACAACCAAATTGAAGTTGCTCGTTATGACTTAACAGAAGATGCATCAACTGAAACTGCAATGCTATTTGGTGAGTTATATCGTCATAACGCAGAGTGGAAATTCCGTGCTGTAGGTCAAGGTTATGCGGGGGGATTAGGTTCAGTTTGTGCTCAGTACGGCATTAATGCCTCTTGATAGCCGATTTGTAAGATACTAACCGCTGGCAGTCATAAGATGTGATTGCCAGTTTATTCAATAAAGTAGGAGCTTTGATATGGCAGTTTCCCTCGTTAAAGGTGGTAATGTTTCTCTGACTAAAGAAGCACCAACAATGTCGGTTGCTATGGTTGGTCTAGGATGGGATGCCCGCGTGACTGATGGCGCAGAGTTCGATTTAGATGCGTCAGTATTCATGGTAGGTGAAGATGGAAAAGTACTTTCAGATGCAAGTTTTATCTTCTTTAATAACAAAGTGAGTCAGTGCGGAAGCGTTGAACACCAAGGAGATAACCGCACTGGGGAAGGCGACGGTGATGATGAACAAGTTAAAATCACTCTATCAAAAGTCCCTGCTGAAGTGAAAAAACTGGTATTTGCAGTCACTATTTATGATGCTGAAAACCGTAAACAAAACTTTGGTATGGTAAGCAACAGTTTTATGCGCGTTTATAACAACGACAATAATACTGAAATTGCACGTTTTGATCTTTCTGAAGATGCGTCTACAGAAACTGCAATGATCTTTGGTGAGTTATATCGCCATGGCGCAGAGTGGAAATTCAAAGCCGTTGGTCAAGGTTTTGCGGGCGGTTTAGGTGCGTTAGCCGCACAACATGGCGTAAATATCTAAGACTTTAATTAGCCCTCGCATTAGCGGGGGCTATTTTTTCTGTATTGATAAGAAAACAGTTAATGGCTAAGACTCTTTTTTTATGGTCACTTTAATCGGCGAGTTTTTAGATTTGCGACGACCGGTATGAAAGTGACGCCAATGAGGTGTCTGAGAGGCCAAAAGCAATTCATGATCACCACGAGAATCTCCCCATGCTCTCATATGATATTGCGTTAGATCTCCGTAGACATCTTCTAAACGTTTAATTTTCTCACCGCAGCGACAGTTATTCCCGATAATTTTACCTGTCAGTTTTCCATCAACAACTTCAAGTGTCGTGCCTATCAGTTTAATCCCCAGCCTATCAGCAAAAGGCTGTAGTACCATTGCTGGTGATGCAGAGCAAATAGTGACTTGAGCATTACTTTTCACTTCTTCTGCTACCGCTAATAAGCCAGTAGGGCGCATTAATTTAGCCCAGTAAAGCTGACAAAATGCTTCTGCTTTTTCTTTTAACCATTGTTCGTCAATGTCTGTTAAAAAAGTTTTGATAAGCACTTCTTTTAATTCATCACGGGTTAATTTGCGTCTAAAACAACGTAATGTTGGTAATACCATCTTAATTAAACGGCGTGAAAATTTGCGTTTACCAAAAGCGAACTTTAAAAAAGGAATAAAACTATCGTGATAAGTTAGCGTGCCATCAAAATCAAACACTGATAACGTTTTTACGGTGTTTTTTGAGTTTTCGAACTGAGGTTGCATAAAAAAATAAGCTCCGTAAATCATCAGAGTTTTTAAGAATATTGGACATATTATATCATTGTTCTCAAAATGAGATAGTATGTCCGTTACTTATTGAAAATAAAATGATTTTTATATTCTTTAATGTAAATAAATAAAGATTATTTATATAATGAATAGAAAATAATATTTATCATCAGATAGAATGCCCCATTTTATTGATA
>NZ_JAEHOQ010000044.1 GCF_016239305.1 Proteus vulgaris
CTTTTAGCCTTTGATTTATATTCAATAAAAGTTAAATGTTTCTGTGATCTAAAATAATCAAATTAAACTTACTAGTTGATTTAAAATAATAATTATTTATTACAATGTCTTACAAGGTTTTTTGGCTTTTTTCGCTAATGATAATAAGTAGCATTTAACTTTTGGTGAAATAATAAAACTATTTTGCAAATGAGATTGCTTTTTATTTTTGTTACGGATTAACTAATTAAAAAATAAATAAACTCTATTTAAATAACTATATTTTTATTTTTAAGTGTGCATAATATCCGTAATGTTAATTTTCATCGTAAGGGACGTAAAATATGTTACATCAAGATATGATTAATAAATTGAATGAACAGCTAAATTTAGAGTTTTATTCAGCAAATCTTTATTTACAAATGAGTGCTTGGTGCGACGATAAAGGATTTGATGGTGCTGCTAAGTTTTTGAAAGCACATTCTCGTGAAGAAATGGAGCATATGCATCGTTTATTTGATTATTTAAGTGATACAGGTGCTATGCCTTTACTTGGTGCAATTGAAGCGCCACCATCAGAGTTTTCATCACTATCTGAATTGTTCGATAAAACTTACGAGCATGAAAAACATATTACAGCTGAAATTAATAAATTAGCCCATGTTGCGATGACTACTCAAGATTATTCAACCTTTAACTTCTTACAATGGTATGTTGCAGAGCAACATGAAGAAGAAAAATTATTTAAATCAATCCTAGATAAATTAGCAATGGTTGGTGACAGTGGTAAAGCTTTATTCTTGTTAGATAAAGATCTGAACACATTATCAACATCTGCACATGTTTAATTATTAATAAAATTTCAGATAGTCTAAGTTCATAAATGAATTATTACGCTCTGCTATGAGTGAATAGCAGGGCGTTTTTTATTTCTATCTTATTCCCCTTTCTATTCTTATCTTTTATCTCTTCTATCTCTTCCTTCAGTTGCACTGTCTGTTTTTTATCCGAAATGTATTTTTTGGGTATTATTTATACAGGGTATTTATTTTACGTTTAACTTAATTTGGTTATGTATTGAACTGTTTAGACTGTCAATGTGGGTATTATATTTTTTTGAAGTGTAAAAATGAGTGATATTTGAAACAGAAACTGCTCTAAATAACATATATTTTGAGTGCTAGTTCACAACCTTTTATTTCTAATATGAAGAAGCGGAGATCTTGACGTGAATTTGCTATAAAATATTTCTATAAATAAAAAAATCACCTGTAATTTAAGAGGTTATTATGTCATTAAACACACTTAAGACATCTTGGGGTAAATTATCAGCCATTGCGGTTTTATTCCTAGGTATGTCGTATCAACAAGCATTGGCTCACGCACATTTAAAATCACAGTTACCTGCTGAAGGTGCGGCTATTGAACAGTCTCAAGCACCTAAAGTTATCACGCTAGATTTTTCTGAAGGCATTGAACTTGCATTTAGTAAAATTAAAGTAACAAATGCTGAAGGTAAAGAAATCACGGTAGGAAAACTGAGTTTAGATCCAGTTAACAACACTAAATTATTATTACCTTTAGAAAGTGATCTGGCTGAAGGCAATTATTTAGTTGATTGGAATGTGGTTTCTGTTGATGGGCACAAGACAAAAGGTTCTTATCAATTTAGTGTAAAATAATGACACCTGAAGACGTTTATATTTTATGCCGTTTCTTTCATTTTGTGGCAGTCATGTTTATGTTCGGACTGAGCTTCTCGGCTGCCATTCTTGCAAAAGATAAGTTTATCCCTCTTATTCAGGTTCGATTGCGTCCTGCATTAGCTATCAGTACTATTACAGTCTTCGTTACGACTTATTTATGGATGGCTGTACAATCTGGCATTATGGGAGATGGGTGGGAGGATGCTTGGTCACTTGATGTATGGAAAGCGGTATTAGGCACTTCATTTGGTCAGACTTGGCAATGGCAGCTGATGTTAGCAACTCTTGCTTTAGCTGTATTATTTATACACCAACGTTATATTCGTAATTTCTCTTTATTAATAATTGCGTCAATTATGTTGATCCTACATGCTTCTATCGGACATGGTGCTATGTTTACAGGATCAGAAGCAACCCTTTATAAAGTTAATCAAAGTATTCATCTTATTAGTGCTGCGTATTGGTTTGGCGGTTTGTGGCCATTTGTTGCATGTTTACAATTTTTGCGTAATAAAGATGAACTTGCAGAAGGGATGATCAAGCCTATTATTGGCACAATGAAGAGATTTTCACTATTTGGCCATATTGCTGTTTTATTAGTTATCATCACGGGTATTATTAGTGCTGTTATGCTAATTCCTGGGTGGCCTGCAATACACTTATCATCAGAATATCAAAGCATGTTATGGCTTAAAATCAGCTTAGTTGTGTTAATGCTAGGTTTAGCTGTAATTAATCGTTATGTTTTGGTGCCTCATATTCGTAAGAAAAATAATTTTCAATGGTTGCTAATTAATAGCTGGTTTGAACTATTACTTGGAACTATGGTTATTTTTACTGTTGCCATCTTTGCGATTAACTCACCTGTATAGATTGTTATATAATCGTAAAAATCTAATTTATTAAGTGAGATATATACATGAAACGTTTTGTATTAGCGGGAATGTTAATGCTTTTCTCTTTTCAAGCATTCTCCGCACCAATTTCTACTGTGAGTAAGCTTCAATTTGGTGATGATTGGCCGTTTACACGAGAAGAGGTGATGCTTAATTGCCGTGCTGATGGTGCTTGGTTTGTGATTAATCCAGCGACATTAGTTCAGTACCCACTTAATGAAATTGCTATGAAACAGATGGAAAGTGGAAAAGTTAAGGCACAGCTAATTGATATTATTTTACTTCCAGATCCTAACTCTCCTGAAAAGAAAAAATCAGTAGAGGCTATTCAAAGCGCATTTAAAGCACTTTGCGAAAGTAATTAATCAAATGATTAATAATTAAAGGTGTTTTTTTTATTTCTATAGCATTGATTTAATATATAAATTTCACCTGAAATTATTTTTTGAATAGAAAAGAGTGAGCTATTGAGTTGTTTACTGGATCTTTACATATTGTTAGCTAATATTTAACAGTAGGTTGTGAAATAGAAAGGTCTGAGTTAGTTCTCGATTTTTTTGTTTACGCAGTAATCAGTAATTACTTTTTAGCGCACGGCTCACAATGAGCCTTTTCCCTAAGCCAGATAAATGATTTATCTGGCTTTTTTTATTTTATGGCTTTAGCATCTCTTATGCCACTTTTAAGATCCAATGGTGATTTTCTTTGTCATAAGCATGACGATAAAGCAGAATATTTTTATCTTTCAATTGAGCCGGAATGCTCGTGTTTTCATCCCATCCATCTAGTTGCATGCAAAACTCTGTATCATAATCACATGGAATATGAATATAGGTTAATTGATTATCGGAAGAGTGTTTCAAAGTAATATCTTCAATTTCATAGCAAGCAATTTTTAACGTTGTTTTCTTCATATTATAACTCCAGCTTAGGCGATGTTCTGTTGTGTTCCATTGTGTTTTGTTGGTGGCATTTATTGTAAATAATGCTTTATGACCAAACAAAACTAAGCATAGTATAAATGGAATCTATTTCCAAAATATATTTCATAAATAAAAAAAGCGGATCATTTTTTGTGATCCGCTTTAAATAACTAGCAGGAAATAAGGGAAGGATTATCTTATTTTATGGCTTTGGTATCGCGGTTCCCCATTCATCCCAATCTTTAGGCTCTTTTGCATTTAAAATGAAATTCTGTTCCTGCTTCGCTTTTGACTGTAGTGGCGTGGAAGGTGGCGTTGCAAATGTAATACCTCCACGTATAAATTGTTTAAACGTTCCACTTCGTATAACGCCACCTGTTAAACCAAAGGAGAAGTTATATCCAGAAGAGAGCCAGAATTCGGTATTATTTCTAACAAGGTATTGATATTTTTTACTAATTCGAATGTGAATTAAGACTCTATCAGACATGTTTCCTAACTCAAGCCCCGTCACAGCACCTACTTCAAGACCTCGATAATAAATAGGTGTACCAATTTGTACTGAGCCGGCTTCTGTGGCATTTAAGATAAGATTTAATCCATCAAGATAGCGAGAGTCTGTAATGTTAGATGTTTGAAGTTCAAATTGACGATAAACACCACCATTGCCGGGTTCCGCTTTAATATATGGCTGAATAAGGGAGTCTAGGTTATCTAATCCAGACGCTGTTAACTCTGGTGTGACAACAGCAAATCGACTACCTGATCTTGCGAATGTTTTTACGTAATCAGGATAGAGTACTGCTGAAACCGTCACTGCTTTTCTATCTGGCGAGAGGATCAATGATTCAACCTGACCAATATCAATGCCCAAATAACGAATAGGCATGCCTTCAGAAAGCTTACTAGCATCGTAAGTTTTTAAAGTTATTTGAGCACCAATTGCACGAGCACTGGTTTCTGAAGAATAGAGTTTGTAACGTGAGGCATTATTATTGATATTTTCAAAGTTATCAAAGCTGATAGCGCCTTTTAAGGCTCGATTTAATGGTGTTGCTTCAACGGTTAATCCTGAACCATTGACGGAAACTTTTGCCGCACCTTCTGTCCAGAAAACACTCTTTTCCGTAAGAAGGTGGCGATACTGTTTGGATATATAAACGTCAATATCAAATTCATTCATTAATGGCCTGACATCAGTGATTTCACCAACTTGAAATTGATGGTAAAGCACAACAGAGCCTTTTTGAATACCCGGAAGGCTAGAGGCTTTTAACGTTAATGTCACCGGTAGCTCATTACCATTGATACTTGCTTTAGCAAAAAAATCATTGCGATAAAGGCGGTACTGTTCTTTAGGGGTGCCTTTGTTACCTTGAATAAGATGAATACCGCCTTCAAGCCATTCTTGAGGAGAAGCGCCCTGAATATCAATACCATTCAAGCCCATATTGACGTTTATTCGACTATTGGCAACAAACTTACTGTTCTCATAAATATAATGTTTATATTCAGGGGCGATAATAGCATCGAAGATGACACCATCATCACTTATATTACGTTGTATGACTTGGCCAATTGTAATGCCTCTAAAGAGAATAGGTTGTCCTGCATCAACTCCCCAACTTTCTTCACTAGTTAGAGAAAGAATTAACCCATCTTCACCATATATTGCTTTACCCGCCTCAACAGAGGTGGCCGATTGTAAAACAAACTGCTGGTTCTCTTGTGCAGGTTGACTGTTTTCAGGAGAATCAAAGGCTATCGCACCGTTAATTAAAGCAGAAACACTTTCCATTTTAACGGATACACCACTTTTTAAATTAAAATTACCTTGGAATCCTGAGACATTCCAAAAATGGCTATCTTGACGAATTAAGTGTGCATATTGTTTATCAATACTTAATTCAATAAAAACACCTTGGTTGTCAGGACGAATTGCGTAGCTATAAACTTTCCCAACGGGAACTTGGCGGTAATAAACTTGAGAGTCAACATTGAGTGATCCCAGCTTATCAGCTGTTAAGGTAATTAATTGCTGGTTTTTATCGATATTTGCTTGAGGGCGAACTTCTTGAGCAATAAATTTAAACTGCTTTTCACCATCGCCGGGTAGCATACTGATGTAGTTACCACCTACTAAGGCATCTAGTCCTGATACACCTGATAGGCTCGCTTTAGGTGTAACAAGCCAAAATTGTGTATTCTTCCGTAATGCGGTGGCAAGGTTTTTTCGTACATCAGCTGTAACAATAACTCTACGTAAATCATCACTTAGGGTGACATCTTTAACTATTCCCACGTCAACGCCTTGATAGCGGATCGGAGTTCTACCAGAGACAATCCCTGAAGCAGATTGAAAGTCAATCGTAATTTGTACGCCTTTATCTTGCCAATGTTGGAAAAGCAACCAACTTGCAATAAAAATGGCGATAACAGGAAGCAGCCAAAATGTTGAAATTCTACGCTTGCGGCGTATTTGGGCTTGTGTTTCCTGAACGTCGTTTTCTTCGTGTTGCATAAGTATCCCATAGTAAACGACTATCCAACCATTCAACGGCAAGGATAGTAAGAATAACCGCAGTACCAAAATAAAAAGCTGCTGGACCCATTGTGAACGTCATTAGTTGATCTCGATTAATTAATGACATCATCAGTGCGATCACAAAGAGATCAAGCATTGACCATCGTCCTATCCAAGAGACAAAACGGTATAATTTCATACGAAATAGAGGGTGAGTGTGAGAATTAAAATGAATACTCAACAATAGACCCAACATAATAATAATTTTGAAAAAAGGCACAAAAATACTGGCAATAAAAACGATAATAGCAATAGGGGTATTACCTGAATTTACCAGGGCAATGACGCCAGAAAAAATGGTATCTTCGGTGCGTTGACCATTTAAATAAAAAATAGAAATAGGCAATAAATTTGCAGGTAATAATAAAATAATCGCTGCAATTAATGCAGCCCATGTTTTCTGCAAACTCAGTGGTTGTCTTGGCGTGTAGCAAGATTTACAACGTGGGCAATGTGTCGAAGGTATTTTTTTA
This sequence comes from Proteus vulgaris, assembly GCF_016239305.1. GTDB lineage: Bacteria > Pseudomonadota > Gammaproteobacteria > Enterobacterales > Enterobacteriaceae > Proteus > Proteus vulgaris_C. Next base: position 6,562 of record NZ_JAEHOQ010000044.1, read on the forward strand.
AAATGGTAATGGCAAGCATGGCATGTTGCAGTGCTTCGCTGGATCTCTTTTTGTGGATAAAATTGTTGCCAAAGTTGGTCCATATTAATGTTAATCAGCATCAATAAGCTCAGTAGCATTAGAGAAACAAAAGCAATTAATCCATTGCCAATATAAACCGTGGCGTAATCACCTAACTTTATTGTTGCAACACCCAGTCCAATCAAATAAACATCTAGCATTACCCATTCTTTTAATTTGCCAAGCATTAAAAGTACCGGGCGTAAATTTAAACGTAAACGCGCACCCAAATGAAGATACAAAATAGCAATAGGAAGGCTGAGAGGGGCGGCGACAGCACAAAAGAGAACCATAGTTGCAGTAAGAGGAGAGCCTTGCTCTGACATCATACGAATACCATCAAGCACATTGGCTGTTATCATGGTACCCAATAAATGGATTTTGATTAATGGTTGAGTAAATGCAATAGATGCCAGGATTAGCATTGTAATCGACAAAATGAGTAAACGAGTTAAAGACCAATCTCGATAAGAGGCAAGCTTAGCTTGGCAACGTGGACAGTACGCATCTTCTCCACGCTTAAGCGCAAGAGGGAGTGCCACAAGATGGTCACATTCTTGGCAGCGTATTGATTTTGTTTCTTTAATTGCGATATTGTTCTCTGTGTCGCTCATTAATTCGCCTAAGTTAGCTTTCTTAAGAGTTATCGTTTGATTAAGCTAAAAAAAAGTACCTATACTCAATGGTTCACAAGTTATCATTTTTATTATATTTATGCCTTTCATTTTACAATAATAAGTGTCTGATTTTTTTTGTAGATATTAAGGGAGTATTATCGTTTTTTTACCCAATTCTTGAAAATGGAGTATTCAACCTCAAGATAAAATAGGCTAAATTACGAGTATGTTATCTATTTTAGTTATGTAAATAGGGTTTAATGATGCCAAATTCGCTTTTTTATCAGGAACTCACTGATAATTTGTCAGCCTTGTTGTCTGGTGAAAATGATCTTATCGCATCACTTGCTAATACCAGCGCACTTCTTTTCGAGAAGTTAGATACGATAAATTGGGTAGGGTTTTATCTTAATGATGGTGATTCATTAGTTCTTGGTCCATTTCAAGGTAAAATTGCTTGTGTCAGGATAGGTTTTGGGAAAGGAGTTTGCGGAACTGCATACTCTGAAAACAGAATTTTAAGAGTGAATGACGTTCATCAATTTAGTGGACATATTGCTTGTGACAGTGCAAGTCAGTCTGAAATTGTTCTACCTCTAGAGGTAAATGGACAAATTATCGGCGTTCTCGATATTGATAGCCCTATTTTTAATCGTTTTGATAAAAAAGATGAAAATGGGCTTAAAGCGTTGTGTGACGTGCTCTGCGAGCATTTAAAAACTTGTCATACAGCAAAATATTGTGAATTTTGTGTAAGTTAACAGGCGTTTGCCATAGAAATTGTTGGCAACACTATTATAATGTCGCTTGTTCATGCCTGCGCTGGTTGGCAAAACCGTTGTAATCAGGAAATTTCATGGAAAATCAACCTAAGTTGAATAGTAGTAAAGAAATCATCGCTTTTTTAGCTGAACGTTTCCCTAAGTGTTTTATTGCTGAGGGCGAAGCTCGTCCTTTGAAAGTTGGCATTTTTCAAGATCTTGTTGAAGCTCTAAAAGATGAAGCTGAATTAAGCAAAACACAGTTACGTTCCGCATTACGCTTATATACCTCAAGTTGGCGCTACCTTTATGGAGTTAAAGAAGGGGCAAAACGTGTCGATTTGGATGGTAATGACTGCGGCGAGCTGGAAGCTGAGCATATTGAACATGCTCGTACACAATTAGCAGAAGCCAAGGCGCGCGTTCAAGCTCAAAGAGCTGAACAACGTGCTAAAAAGCGCGAAGCTGAAGGTGATAAGGAGACCAGTAAACGTCCGGCAGCGAAAAAGCCAAATAATACGCGTCGTCAGACACCTAAAGAAGGTGAAAAACGGCAGCCTCGTCCTCAAAAAGCGGCTCAAGCTCCTCGTAAAGCACCACGCCAAAATACTGAAAAGTTAATTCCAGTAACAGACACATCAGTTCTTACTGTTGGTCAATCGCTGAAAGTTAACGTTGGTAGTAGCGTGATGAATGCGACAGTGCTAGAGATAGCAAAAGAGGGTGTACGTGTACAATTGCCTAACGGTTTGGCAATGAATGTACGCACGGAACATTTAAAGTTCTGATACGGAGGCCAACCAGAGCATGAACAAACTTTTAAATGTGGCTTTTGCAATCGGATTAACATTAGCAGGTACTTCTGTTGTGATGGCTGAGAAACCAGCCACTCCAGCAATGGCAACTATTGATCAGTTACCCGAATTAAAGCAAGAGCCACAACACTCTACTGTGAGCGAACGAGTTACCTCTCGTTTTGAGCGTTCTCATTATCGCCAGTTTTCGCTAGATGCGAGCTTTTCTGAAAAGATATTTAATCGTTATCTCAACTTATTAGACTATAGCCACAATGTATTGCTTGCGTCTGATATTGCCCAATTTGATAAAGAAAAAACAAAAGTGGGTGAATACCTGAAAAAAGGTGAGCTTCAACCTCTTTATGATCTCTTCAATTTAGCGCAAAAAAGACGTTTTGAACGTTTTCAATACGCGCTAGATCGTATTAATAAGCCAATGGATTTAACCGGTCAAGATAAGTTTGAGTTAGATAGAACGAAAGCGCCATGGCCTCAAACTCAAGCTGAATTAGATAAGCTTTGGGATGAAAAAGTTAAATACGATTGGTTAACACTGAAGTTATCTGAAAAAACAGACAGTGAAATTAAAGAAACGTTGACTAAGCGCTATAAAGCCGCTTTGCGTCGTCAAACACAAAGCCAAAGTGAAGACGTTTTTCAAATTATTATGTCGGCATTTGCCCGCGAAATTGATCCTCATACCAGTTATTTATCGCCAAGAAATACAGAAGCATTCGATTCTGAAATGAGCCTTTCTCTAGAAGGCATCGGTGCTGTATTACAAATGGATGATGATTATCCTATGATCAACTCGATGGTGACCGGTGGGCCGGCCGCAAAAAGTAAAGAGTTGAAAGTTGGTGATAAAATTATTGCTGTAGGTCAACAAAATAAACCGATGGTAGACGTTGTCGGCTGGCGACTTGATGATATAGTTGCCTTGATTAAAGGTCCGAAAGGTAGTCAAGTTAAGTTGGAAGTCATCTCTGATGAAAAAGGCGCTAAACCAAGAACAATCACGATAGTGAGAGAGCAGATCCGTTTAGAAGACCGAGCTGTTAAATTGACAGAAAAAGTCATCAATGGTGATAAAGTCGCTATTTTAGATATTCCAAGCTTTTATGTTGGTTTAACTAATGATGTAAAAACTCAATTGCAAAAAGTAGCAAAAGATAATGTTTCGTCATTAGTTATTGATTTACGTGGTAACGGTGGTGGAGCTTTAACTGAAGCTATTTCTCTGTCAGGATTATTTATTCCAAGCGGTCCTGTGGTGCAAGTTAGAGACAATAATGGTCGTGTGCGACAAGATTTTGATAGAGATGATGTTGTTTACTACAAAGGCCCACTAGTTGTTATTGTAAATCGTTTTAGTGCTTCAGCTTCTGAAATTTTTGCGGCTGCCATGCAAGATTATGGGCGTGCTTTGATTGTTGGTGAACAAACCTTTGGTAAAGGAACCGTTCAACAATATCGTCCTCTAACGCGAGTTTACGATCAAATGCTTAGCCCTGATTGGCCAGGTTTAGGTTCAGTACAATACACTATCCAAAAATTCTATCGAATTAATGGTGGTAGTACTCAGCTTAAAGGGGTAACACCTGATTTATTATTACCAAGTTTTGATAGTGCTGAAATGGGCGAGAGCTTTGAAGATAACGCATTACCTTGGGATAGTATTTCTCCTGCTAGTTATCAGCTATCTGAATATTCAGACAAATTGAAAACAGCGTTAGCGCCATTAACGGAGCTGCACACTAAACGTATTGCAAGCGACAGAGAATTCTAATACATCTTTGATGATATTCAACGCTATAATGACGCTAAAGCAAAAGGTGAAGATAAATTCGTTATCTTAAATTTTGCTGAAAGAGAAAAAGAAAACAAAGAGCTAGAGACCATTAAATTAAATCGCATTAATGAGCGTTTTAAATTAGAAGGTAAGCCTTTGTTAAAATCACTTGATGATTTACCTAAGGATTATGAAGGGCCAGATCCTTATTTAGATGAAACTGCAAAAATTGCAGTTGACCTATCAAAAGTACTTAAGCCGAAAAAATTATTAAATTAAGTTATCAGTTATAAAAACGGATACTTAAAAAAACCCCCAGTAATTGACTATTCAACTACTGGGGGTTTTTATATTTAATTATATTAAGATATAAAAAAGGTTTTACTAACCAATGTTTATCAAGTGAGTTACTAGATGTGTTTTAAATAAATTAGTTATGTTTTTTGGCT
>NZ_JAEHOQ010000045.1 GCF_016239305.1 Proteus vulgaris
CGGTTATTCCGATTTTATAACAATAGTCCCAAGTTCGGGATTAGAAAAACTGGCAATGATATCTAGTCGTAAATCTTTAGAGCCTTCAGCCGTCTTGATTTTTAGGTATTCAACCTTTTTGCTTAAGAAAAGGTCATCAGCGATGCCTTCAATAAGCTCACCATCATGTAATTCAATATGAAGCGCTAAACCACGTTGGCATGCTAACTCCAGATACTCGTAATCATCACAGTTAATTGGTTGATATTCTGTATTTGTTGACATATTCCCTCACCACTCTTTCGTGGCGGTATAGCCGCCAGTGAATAATTCAGAATAAAATCATTATGCTGTTATTCGATGTGAGCACAATAGTTATTATAATAATTTTCTGAAATAGTTCTTTATTCGAAGTGATTTGAGAAATAACTGACAATTATAGGTACATTTATCTTAAAGCGTATTTTATTACCCCCTTTTATTTTAAAAAATGTTAGAATCATAAAGAGAATGATTTATTAAAAAGTACCCAGAATGTAGGGAGTCGATGATGGGGAAAAAACTTTTATTTGCAGCTGTTGCTGCCGGGTTATTTGTACTATCAGGTTGCCAAAATAATATTGGCTTATCACTTGATGGAAAAATTGTAGACCAAACTTACAACAGTATTCTGCCGTGTGCCGATTGTTCTGGTATCGACACCACAATTCTTGTTAATCAAGATGGTTCTTATGTAATGGAGCAAAGCTACCAAGGCTCACCTGATGATAAACGAAGTTTCTTTGAATCAGGAACTTGGGTATTAGGTAAAGATAAGCTGACACTGACTAATAGTTATGGTGAGAAAAGCTATTATTTACCTCGTGAAGATAAATTAGTTATGCTTGATATAGATGGTAACGTCATTAATTCAGAGCTAAATTATACTTTAGCTAAAGTGCAACCTAAACAACTTGCTGGTGAGTTTACCTATTTTGCTGATGCTGGGACATTTAAAGATTGTCAATCAGGGCGTGTTTACGCAGCAAATGGTATTGAATTAGAAAAAGGTTATTTCTCAACAGGTGTTGATGGTGGAACACCGGTTTACCTTGAAGTGAATGGTTATTACAGTATTCGCCCTTCAATGGAAGATGGTAAATATGATAGAGCATTAGTTGTTACTGATGAAAAACCTCGTTTTAATCGTCATGGCTCTTGTGGAAACCATCGTGGTGGTAGAAGTTAAGCTTTAGTCTATTTCTCAATAAAAAACCCGCTTTAGCGGGTTTTTTTGTTTATCATGAAGCCTCTTAAAAAAAGAGAGACTTCATTGATGATTAAGCAAGTTGCTCTTTAATAAAAGCAACAACGTCATCAACATTGACCAGTGATTTATCATCACTACGACGCGCTTTATATTCAATTTGATTGTTATCTAGGTTACGATCACCAATCACGATAGTGTGTGGAATACCAATCAGTTCCATATCAGCAAACATCACACCCGGACGCTCTTTACGATCATCAAAAAGAACATCAATGCCTTGAGCACGTAATTCGTCATAAAGTCTGTCAGCAACTTCTTTAACACGATAAGAACGGTGCATGTTCATTGGTAAAATAGCGACTTGGAATGGTGCAATAGCATCAGGCCAAATAATACCGCGAGCATCATGATTTTGCTCGATAGCTGCTGCAACAATACGAGTTATACCGATACCATAACAACCCATAGTCACGATCTGGTTATGACCTTCTTCGTTTTGTACCGTTGCTTTTAATGCTTCAGAGTATTTTGTACCGAGTTGGAAAATATGGCCAACTTCAATACCACGTTTGATTAGCAACGTTCCTTTACCGTCAGGACTTGGATCACCCTCAACAACATTACGGATATCTGCAATCTCAGCAACAGGCAGATCACGCTCCCAGTTGATACCAAAGTAGTGTTTACCATCGACATTTGCACCAGCGCCGAAATCACTCATTACAGATACAGAACGATCCATAATTACTGGTAATGGCAGATTAACTGGGCCTAATGAACCAGGGCCTGCATTTACCGCTTGGCGAATTTCAGCTTCTGTAGCAAAAGTTAAAGGAGCTGCAACAATAGCGCATTTTTCTGCTTTTACTTCATTGAGCTCATGATCACCACGGACTAATAGCGCAACTAATTGATGGCCACTTTCTTTTGTACCATGAACAATTAGTGTCTTAACTGTTTTTTCAATAGGTAGATTGAATTGTTCAACTAATTCAGCAATCGTTTTAGCGTTTGGTGTATCTACTAAACGTAATTCTTCTGTTGCTGCAGCACGTGGAGTCGCAGGTATTACAGCTTCTGCTAATTCGATATTGGCCGCATAGTCAGAGCCTGTAGAGAAAACAATATCGTCTTCACCGCTGTCTGCTAATACTTGGAATTCATGAGATGCATTACCACCAATCGAACCTGTATCTGCCAACACTGGACGGAAATCCAGACCAATACGTGAGAATATTTTGCTATAAGCTTCATACATTCTGTCGTAAGTCTCTTGTAAAGACTCTTGAGAGATATGGAAAGAGTAAGCATCTTTCATAATAAATTCACGAGAACGCATAACGCCAAAACGAGGGCGTACTTCATCGCGGAATTTGGTTTGAATTTGATATAAATTCAGTGGAAGTTGTTTGTAAGAGGTAATTTCATTACGAACAATGTCTGTGACAACTTCTTCATGAGTTGGACCTAAAACAAATGGGCGTTCGCCTCTGTCTGCAAAACGCAGTAATTCAGGGCCATATTGTTCCCAACGACCACTTTCTAGCCATAAATCAGCGGGTTGAACAACGGGCATTGAAATTTCAAGTGATCCTGCATTGTCCATCTCTTCACGAACAATTTTTTCAATTTTTCTCAGAACACGAACTCCTGTCGGCATCCAATCATAAAGACCAGAAGCGAGTTTACGGATCATGCCCGCGCGAAGCATAAGTTGATGGCTGACAATTTCTGCATCAGCAGGTGTCTCTTTTAAAGTAGAGAGCAAATAGTGGCTAGTACGCATTATTAGGTTCCATTAGAACAAAAATACTTAGGCTGACTGTCACGCCAGTCTACATCAATATAATTAGAGAAAGACTTTAGTCTACCAGTGACTTTGGCCTACCAAAAGGGGCAACGCATTTTTTTCAATCTGATTTGTTTAAAGACAACGAGAATGACGTTCAGATTGGATAATTCATGATAGTAATATCAATGAAGATAGTAGCAAGTTACCGCGGTTCTATATCAAGAACAAGTGTCTGTTGCCCATTCACTTGCCAGCGAACATTAAATTCAAGTAAATGTACCGCATAGATCCTATCACTTTGCTCATTTTTTTTATAAGCAGGGCGAGGATCTTGCTGTAATACTTGAGTGATAAAACGCGAAAGATGGGGATATTCATTCGCATAATGTTGCATTTGTTCTAAAGCAAGTTGTGAAAAGAAAATAGGCATTTCATTATCTGGTGCCTCTTGTGCAAAACCAGCAATCGCATTTGGCCGAGACTCTGCAAAGGGTAAGTAAGGCTTAATATCGAGAATAGGAGTTCCATCAACTAAATCAAGGCTGCCTAAATCTAAAACAACGGATTGGTTCTGTATGTTTACTTTTTTTAACTCGACTAAAGACATGCCGATGGGATTCGGACGAAAAGTTGAGCGAGTTGCAAAAATACCCATTTTGGTATTACCACCAAGCCTTGGGGGACGAACTAAAGGGTGCCAACCCTGTTGTGCTGTTTGATGGAAAACAAAAATCAGCCAAAGGTGACTAAATTGTTCTAAGCCTCGAACTGTATCTGGGTGATTGTAAGGTGTATGTAGAATAAGTTGGCCGCCGCCATCCTGGATTAACCCAGGTTGGCGTGGAACGGCAAATTTTTCTTTATAAGGGCTTGATATATGCCCTATAGGATTCATTTGGTAGGTATTCATTTTGTAATGAGTAATGCGGTGCCTTCACAAATGGCTGATTGGTAGCAACCTAAACCAGTGACAATTTGGCATTCATGCAATAAAACAGCATTAGCATTTTTGTAAGCTGCTTTTGTTGCCATTCTTTTTTTTGCGATAGGTAAACTTGCTGGTGGATCTTGTAATGTTTGACGGCAAGATTCACCGGCAACAATGCCGAGATCTTTAAACGGAGCACCTAAAAGATCTTCTGTTTTTTCAACAATACGCACTGAAGGTAATGTTTGTGATCTCGGTTTTTGGGGTTGTCCTGGTTTATTTAAACGCATATCCGTAAATTTAGACTGATCAACATCAGATGAATTCTGCATTGAACAGCCTGTCATAAACAGCGCCATGATGCCAAGAAGTAGCAAGCGCATGTGCATGGGTTATATCCTCTTTATTATTGTCTATACAAAAATTAAACGGCTATAATTTAATGCAAATTAGCCAAGTAAAAAAGAGAAAGGCGAACAAATGTCCGCCTTTTTTATAATTAAGTTAAATATTAACGTATTACCAGCCTTTTACAGCACCACCGTTAAAAATTTTATTGGCAGCACTATCCACTTCATCTGTTTGATAGGCTTGAATAAATTTCTTCACATTCTCGCTGTCTTTATTGTCTTCACGAGCAACAATGATATTTACGTATGGCGAGTCTTTATCTTCAACAAAAATACCGTCTTTTGCTGGTGTTAAGTTAACTTGACTTGCATAAGTAGTGTTAATCACCGCTAAGTAGATTTTTTGATCATCTAATGAGCGAGGTAACTGTGGCGCTTCTAATTCAACTAATTGTAATTTTTTAGGATTTTCAATAATATCAAGCTTGGACGGTAACAGACCTACACCATCTTTTAATTTAATTAACCCGACTTTTTCTAATAACAGCAGTGAGCGACCTAAGTTTGTTGGATCATTAGGAATAGCCACTTGTGCTTCATCAGGTAAATCAGCTAAATCAGTAATCTTTTTAGAATAACCCGCGATAGGATAAATAAATGTATTCCCTACAGCTGTTATTTTGTAATTACGATCTTTAATTTGTTGGTCTAAATAAGGTTTATGTTGGAATGCATTAATATCGATATCACCACGACTTAATGATTCATTAGGCATGACGAAGTCATTGAAAGTAACGAGTTCTACATCAAGACCATATTTATCTTTAGCAACTTGTTTCGCTACTTCAGCGACTTGTTGTTCCGAGCCTGAAATAACACCGACACGAATATGATTTGGATCTTTTTCTTTTTCACCACAACCCGCTAATGCCAATGCACCAACTAAAGCACTTACAATTGCGAGCGATTTAAATTTCAATGACATACATTTACCCTTATTTGATCTGTTAATTAAAAGATTTCATTATTAATAATAGAAACTTTCAATCTATTTATTTATGTGTTGTCAGCTTCACTAAGCGATCGCCGAAAAACTGAATGATAAAAACAAGAATAACCAGTAGAACAATGACTGTATTCATTACTGTTGCATTATAGCCAACGTAACCATATTGGTAGCCAATTTGACCTAAACCACCGGCACCAACAGCACCCCCCATTGCGGAGTAACCCACTAATGTAATTAAAGTAATGGTTGCCGCATTAATCAAGCCTGGTAAAGATTCGGGTAATAAAATCTTCTTAATAATTTGCATTGGCGTTGCCCCCATAGAGCGGGATGCTTCAATTAATCCTTGAGGGATTTCTAATAGTGTATTTTCTACCATACGTGCAATAAATGGTGCTGCTCCAACGGTTAATGGCACGATGGCTGCTTGCAAGCCAATTGAAGTCCCTACGACCATACGTGTAAAAGGGATCATCCATACTAATAAGATAATAAAAGGGATGGCCCTAAAAATATTGACGAGTGCTGAAATAATGCGGTAGGCAGGTGGATTTGCCATGATTTGTTCAGGACGCGTAACATAGAGTAAAACACCCAGAGGTAATCCGATAACAAAACCAAAGAAGCCTGAAACAAAGGTCATGACTAAGGTTTCCCAGATCCCACTAATTAATAAATAAATCATTCCTTCAGACATAACCGAGAACCTCTACTTTCACATGATGCTCTTCTAAAAACGCAATCGACTTTTCAGTGTTACCATTATTACCGTGTAGTTCAGCTAACATAACACCAAATTTTACACCACCGGCATAGTCCATTTGAGAACTTAAAATATTAATATCAGCGTCAAAACGACGTGCAACGATAGACATTAATGGTGCATCTACAGATTGACCATTAAATTCAAGTTTTAATAATGGGAATAAACCTTCTTCCCACTCTGACTTCATGCGTTCTTTATAGTCTTCAGGAATATCTAATTGCAGTGTTGATTGAATAAATGCTTGAGAAACAGGCGTTTTAGGGTGAGAGAAAACCTCACTGACGGCATCACTTTCAACTAATTCACCACCACTAATAACTGCAACTTGGTCACAAATACGTTTTACAACGTCCATTTCATGAGTAATTAATAAAATGGTGAGACCTAAGCGACGGTTAATATCTTTCAGTAATTCTAAAATAGAACGTGTTGTTGCTGGATCTAGTGCGCTGGTAGCTTCATCACACAATAAAACATTTGGTGAATTTGCCAATGCACGTGCAATTGCAACACGTTGTTTTTGCCCACCAGATAAGTTAGCTGGGTAATACTCTTTCTTATCAGACAGACCAACTAATTCTAGCAATTCATTAACACGCTTATTGATTTCAGCACGTGGCGTATTATCAAGTTCTAATGGCAATGCGACATTATCAAATACGGTACGTGAGGACAGTAAGTTGAAATGCTGGAAAATCATACCAATACCGCGGCGTGCTTTAGTTAATTCTTTATCTGATAATTTTGTAAGATCTCGTCCATCAACCAATACTTCACCTGAAGTTGGTTTCTCTAACATATTTACGCAACGTATAAGTGTACTTTTACCCGCTCCTGACGATCCGATAACACCAAAAATCTGCCCTTGTGGCACATGCAGGTTTATATTTGATAGCGCTTGTATTGAACGCTCTCCCTGCTTAAATACTTTGTTTATATTCGTCAGTTTAATCATGTTTTTCTTTATATAAGTAGATATGGGACACAAAGACTATTCTGCCCGAGTTAAAATAGATGTTAAGGCGTCTAGACGGCTAAGTCAATAAAAAAGAGTGGAAGGTTAATAAAGAAAGAAAGCCGTGGATATCATTCTCTATATAAGAAAAAACATGCGATACTAATAAAAATATCTAAATGGAGTAATGTGCTGTGAGTAAGGGGATTTCAGCGATTTTCTTAGATCGCGATGGAACTATTAATATAGACCATGGTTATGTATCTGAAATTGATAACTTTGAATTTATCGATGGGGTTATTGAGGCAATGGCTGAATTAAAAGCTATGGGTTATGCCTTAGTGCTAGTAACAAATCAATCAGGTATTGGGCGAGGCTATTATAGTGAAGATAAGTTCTTACACTTAACAGAGTGGATGGATTGGTCTTTAGCAGATAGAGGTGTTGATTTAGATGGTATCTATTATTGCCCCCATCATCCTGATGCAACTGTAGAAGAATATAAGAAAGCTTGCGATTGTCGTAAACCAGCCTCTGGTATGTTTATGGATGCCAAAGCGCAATTAAATATCGATATGGCTTCTTCTTATATGGTTGGTGATAAAAAAGAAGATATGTTGGCTGCGAAAAATGCAGGTGTTGGCCATAAAATTTTAGTTCGTACAGGAAAAGAGATAACAGAAGAGGCACAAAAGTGTGCTGATTTTGTTCTTGATAGCCTCGCAGACTTGCCAAAATGGCTAAAAAGTCACAAAAAATAAGCACTTCGTTTAATTTACCAACAAACGATCATTTTTTTAAAAAAAACTATTGCCAGCCTCAGAAAACTCCCTATAATGCGTCCTCGTTGTCACGGAACAGGGCGCTAAGCGAACTGACT
>NZ_JAEHOQ010000046.1 GCF_016239305.1 Proteus vulgaris
CGAGGCTGAATTAGACTTATCATCAGCTCGAGGTGTGTTGTGGGTAGGTGATGTGATTTGTGATCCGCAAACGACGTTGGCGGTTCGGAATTAAAGGAAAGTAATATAATGTTTAAACATTACCTATTATTAATACTCGCCCTTTTTACTACATTTGCATGTAATGCAGCAACCTATACCAATGATATTGTTTTTATTGAGAACAATATTGATAACGAATATTTTATTACACCTCAAAAAACAGATCCCCGTTTTAGTGGTGCTAACGTTTTTACCAAATATAGTGATAATCAACTTAGTTTAGGTTACATGGGATATACGGGCGTAGTACCTATCAATAATTACTTTGATATTTGGTTAGAAAACTCCCCAATTAAAATGCCATTTATTGGTAACCGTTGCTGGCGAACATATAGAGATTGTCCTTCTGATGGCATACAAAGACCTGAACAGGTTTTAAGTAATGGAATGTATCGTGCTTATATGAATACTCATGGTGGTGAAGCGGGTATTCCTAGGGCGATATTCTCTGATTCATTTTATCAATATATGCAAACTTTACCCGTTGGTAGTATAGAAAACTTTAGTTATTTTTTCTGCTATACCAAGGATGACTACAACCCTGCATTAGGTCAAACATGTCGCTCTGTAAACGGTAAAGTGACTGAACAAAGTTTTGCGATTACCAAAAAAGGGCATATAAGACTAAAATCAACCAATGCGTTACAAGAGATTTTTGTCGATAGTGAAGGCAATGCCGTATTAGGTTTAGGCTCTAAATTTTGTGAAGTTATTGGCGATAATGTTGTCTGTAAGATGGTCGATTATGAGCTAAACGGTGAAAGCTTAAATGTCATGAGACTAGCAATGAAAGTAGATACAAAGACATTATCATTTACACCAACAGCGAGTGATATTCTTCTTTCAGCAACGCCTACATCAAGAACCTTTTATTACTCTTCACCAACCATCGCCTCTTATTTAATCACTCCTGGTGATGGGGGCGTTTATGTTCATTTTACAAAAAGTTTTTTCAAAAAATTAATTAAAAACAACGTAGATCTCTCTAAGAGCCAAGATTTATTTACTTTTAGTTTTACCAATACTGCAGTAACTCAATCGGGATATTATGAATTTACCCCCTCTAACACGATAATTATCAAGCCTCGTGATTATGGCATTAGTATTATCTCTAAAGAATTAGTCAACAATCCTTATAGAGAAGGAAAGGTGGGTGATAAAGAGCCACCATTAACATTTGATTATATCGTCACGACCAGTGCATTTCGCCAAGCAAATAAAATTACTGCGGCGGTTGAAGGACCTAAAACCACGATCCGAGGACAATCTTATTGCTTATTTAGCTCCAAAGATAAAAAAATGAATGTACCTTTTTCAGCTTATCTGACTTATACCGATGCCAGTGGCTCAAAAGTCAAAAATCGAGCGGCTTGTGATAATGTACCTATCTCTATTAAAGATGCCTTATGGACACAAACTACATGGCCTTATCCTTATCAGTTAGAGGGTTATTTTTATCGTACCGATTTACAACTCACTTTCCCAATGAATGAAAGTACCTCTCTTTTCTCAATGGAGGGCGAAGACTGGATTGGTGTGGTAGAAGCTCGCGGTTATGTCAATGTGTTTGCAGAATGGTCAGGGACTGATATTCACTAAGTGAAATAAGCGTTTTCTTATTCCTATTAGAGATGCGTTTCCTCTAATACATAAGGAAAAAGTTGAAGATCAAGGCAAGCATCCATGCTTGCTTGATCTTCGATTGTCGTTATTAACATCCGTTGTTCTAACGTTATATTGTCTCGATGCCATCCTTGAGCAATCCAACCCAAACTAAACGCCATTAGTGCAATCCATGCATATACCGCTAGTGTGTTGGACATGACCTAACTCCTTAGTCATTCGAGACAAAATTGACCTTACCGACTTTTATTATGATGAAAACGTGTTGCACTTTTTACTTGGTATCATCTTTTTCTTTTCCTGAAAAAAATTGATTACCTCGTTTACGTAACCAGATTTCGACTAATTGATAACCCACAATACCGAGCGCAGAGCCTATTCCCATTACTGCGACAGAATTAATTCCAGGCCATAAAATAAGCAGCACACCAGCAACAACTGAAACCGCAGAGCCTAAAATAATTTTGCCAATGAACAATCTTAATGTCATTGTTTCATTCGCAACGAGCATCTTCCCTAATGCAATAAATGCGCCTACGATCACCAACGATATTAATGTGTTGTCATATTCATCCATGAATACACCTCATCTCTGATCACACTTTATTTAACTGTAAAAAGAACCCTCACCTCCCAACATTCACCAGATAATCTGTAAAGAATTAGCAGTCAGCCACGACCTTGTTGTAACTGAATAAATCCTGATTGAGATAACGTAAGTTCCTTTTATTTCAACTATGCGCAACATCCATCTGCGATAAAAAACAAGCTATTCAGTTATATTACTGCTAACTTCCTTGTTAATTTGTGATAGACATCCTTGTCTATTTACTCACTCATCCTGAAAATAAATAAACAATAAATTCAATTCGTTATCACTCTCCGTATGATTTAACGTGAAGCTATTATCTATAAAGTTTGTATTTCAGGCTAGTAAATTTGTTCGGTTATTGTCGGTTAAGGGTTGATAACCGACAATAACCGAACTATTCACATCAACAAAAACAAATAAACTTGTTTTAAACATCTTCAGATAGTCTTAAAACAAAGAGTTATATAAAAAAACAATAAATAGGCTGGTTATAATACAAATTTAAGCTAATATAGAAGGTATCAGATAACCCATAGCAAAGGAAAAAACGAGATGCGTGTCTTAACTATTTTTTGCCCTGAATGCGGTGAAAAAGCACTTATAAAGAAAAGTAATCGTAAACACAAAGAGTTATCCGATCTCTATTGTGCTTGTCGTGATCCTGAATGTGGGCATACCTTTGTTTTAAATCTCACATTTAGCCATACTCTTATGCCTAGCGCAAAAAACAAAGATACATTGTTATTAGATGTTATTAAAAACCTTTCTCCAGAACAACGAGAGAAAGCACTCACTCTTTTGCAAGGCATGTAACCATTACGATCAGACACTCTCTTTTTCATTTATTTTTATGATCTTGCTCCCATTCTGGCAGGTTATTTGACTAACCTATTCTTATAGAAAGATAAATGATGTAGATTTATTTTTAAGCTAAATAAAAATAATTCTTATATTTTAAATAATACAAGCACCGCGTGTTTGCCCATCCTTTAATTAATAATTTGTCAGCCACATAGACCAGAAAATCGATTTCTGGTTTAAAGACTAAACACAAATTCCAAATGGAGCATTTAAGATGAAAAAGCTGATTAATCGAGTTGATGACGTGTTATCTGAACAACTACAAGGCTTTGCAGAGGCCCATCCTGAAATCAAACTTCATCCTTCCTCTTTTTATGTCACGCGAAAAGATGCTCCAATAAAAGGTAAAGTTGCGTTGCTATCCGGTGGCGGAAGCGGGCATGAACCCATGCACGCAGGCTTTGTAGGTAAAGGTATGCTCGATGGTGCATGCCCAGGTGAAATATTTACGTCACCAACACCGGATAAAATGTATGACTGCGCCAAAGAGATTGATAGTGGTGAAGGTGTTTTAATGATCGTGAAAAACTACACAGGTGACGTACTTAACTTTGAAACGGCCACAGAACTGCTTCATGACGATGGTGTAAAAATCGCAACCGTCTTAGTTGATGATGATGTTGCCGTTAAAGATAGCTTATATACAGCAGGACGCCGTGGTGTTGCCAATACTGTTTTAATGGAAAAACTACTAGGGGCAGCAGCTGAAAGAGGCGACTCTCTTGATAAGCTAGTTAAATTAGGTCATCGCATTAATAATAATGGTTTTTCTATCGGCATTGCCTTGGAAGCCTGTACGGTGCCAGCCGCGGGAAAACCATCTTTTACTTTACCTGAAAATGAAATGGAATTTGGTGTTGGGATCCATGGCGAGCCAGGTATTGATCGCCGTAAATTCACGTCACTCAATGAGACCGTTGATGCCATGTTTACGACCTTAATTGAAAATGGTCACTATCAACGAGTGATCCGTTATTGGGATCGTGAAAACGGCACTTGGATCGATGAAAATCAGGAAAAACAGCCTTTAAAATCTGGCGATCGCATTATTGCTTTAGTTAATAACCTGGGCGCCACACTACAATCTGAACTTTATGGTGTTTATCACCATTTAACTCAATGCTGTGAAAAATTTGGCTTAACCATCGAACGTTCTTTAATTGGTTCTTATTGTACTTCGCTCGATATGTCAGGGATCTCAATTACATTACTAAAAGTTGATGATGAATTACTTACCTTATGGGATGCACCTGTTAATACACCAGCGATGGTGAAATAAGTTTTTAATTACAAAAAAAGGAACACGAAATGGCTTTAACCCATGCTCAAATCATTCTTTGGTTAGAACAATGTGCATCACTTTTTGAACAAAATAGTGATTATCTGACAGACTTAGATCGTGAAATAGGTGATGCCGACCACGGATTAAATATGAATCGTGGTTTTAGAAAGGTACTTGAAAAACTGCCTGAATTTAAAGACCAAGATATTGGTACGATCCTTAAAACCACAGGCATGACGTTACTCTCAAATATTGGCGGAGCAAGTGGTCCCCTCTTTGGTACCTTCTTTATCCGTGCTGCAAAACCGACAGCTTCATTACAAAATTTAGAACTCAATCAACTTGTTGAAATGGTCACTGAAGGTGTAGAAGGTATTGTGAGCCGAGGAAAAGCACAGCCCAATGACAAAACCATGTGTGATGTTTGGTGGCCTGTGGTTGAGTCATTAAAGCAATCTAATGAGCAAAACCTTTCTATCAAAGAAGCCCTTACTCAAGCACACATTGTGGCCGAAAAAGCTGCTGAAAATACCATTCCAATGCAAGCTCGAAAAGGACGAGCAAGCTACTTAGGTGAGCGCAGTATCGGGCATAAAGATCCCGGTAGTGCATCTGTTGTGCTAATGATACAAGCCCTTGCAAATAGCATTAATGCATAACTGACCAAGTAACCAATACAAGCAACCCATAAAGGTCTACCATGATAAATATTGTTATTGTTTCTCATAGTAAACATCTCGCTGATGGTGTGGCAGAACTTGCAAACCAGATGATTAATCCTGCTCACTGTCAACTTGCGGTCGCGGCCGGTATTAACGATGAAGAACATACGATTGGTACGGATGCTGTTAAAATTATGACTGCAATTGAATCACTTTCACAGGCACAATCTATCGTTGTGATGATGGATTTAGGTAGTGCCATATTAAGTGCAGAAACTGCAATTGAATTACTTGATCCCGAACTCGCTGAAAAAGTTACACTCTGCTCTGCACCATTAGTTGAAGGTACACTTGCAGCGGTCGTTGCCGCCTCTTCTGGTGCTTCTTTAGAAAAAGTCATTGAAGAAGCCTCAAACTCGTTATACCCCAAAAAAATTCAACTTGGCGAAAACTTCGTCCAGCCTAAAAATGATATTAATGCCCCCGTCAAAATTCAGGGAAAAGAGGCAAGTTGGGTCGTGCGTAATCCTCACGGTTTACATGTAAGACCGGCAGCCACTTTAGTGGAAGTACTTTCAACCTTTCATGCTGATTATCAATTAGTTAAAGGTGATAGGCGAATTAATCCTCTGAGTTTAAATCAACTCTCATTAATACAAATTCGCCAAGGTGATAAAATCACTTTAATTGCATCTGGTGAGCAAGAAGATGAGGCGATCGCAGCCTTTCTTGAACTCGCTCAAAATGGCTTTGGCGAAGAGATCCCTTCTGATTCTGATACCACAACCCTAAAAGGTATTTTAGCCCCTATCGCCCAAATTAAAGCTCCAGCTTTTATTTGGTATGAAACCGAATTGTCGCCTATAGAAAATTTATCTGAATCAATAGATATTGACACTCAAATCGTTAAATTTAATCATGCCATCAAAAATACGTTAAACGTACTAAAACAGTATGCTGAAAAAGCCAATCAAACCTTTGGTGAGCATATTGGGGCCATTTTTAATGGCCATGTCATGATGTTAGATGATGATGAATTAATTTCATCTGTAATTGATCGTATTAAAGAAGAAAAAATTAACGCACAACAAAGCTGGTCTGATGAAATGCAAGAGAGAATACAGCTTTATTGTGCACTTACTGATCCTTATTTGCGGGCGCGTGAACTTGATCTTCGTGATCTGCGTAATCAAGTCCTTTATCAGTTGCAAGATAAAACGCGCCCTACATTTACACCATCACAACCGGCTATTTTGGTTGCTAACGAGCTTTTCCCTTCCACCTTAATCCAATTAGCTGATAGTCCATTAGTTGGCATTGCTTTAGCTAAAGGTGATAGTCGCTCTCACACCGCCATTATCGCGGCTGAAATGTGCTTACCGATGTTAGTCAATTTAGGATCCACGCTATTAAAAGTGACTGAATCTCAAAAGTTAAAATTAGATACAAATAAGGGTGAATTAATTATTGAACCGATAACGCAATAAACTCCTTTTCACATTAACTGCATAAAAACCCGCACAATCATGTGCGGGTAAGTCAACAAAATATGCAATGACTATTAATAAAATAAAGGAAATGCATTGATTAAATCTTCAGAAAAAGATGAACTTTTATTTCAAATTTAAAATAAATTAATTAAGTTTTCGTATTAAAAAATAATATTTAATAAAATAATAACGCTAGATTACTTTATTAAAAATATAATTATTTTATATTAAAAAAACAGACCAATCATTAAAAGAATATATTTTTTTGACAATCAAAAAACAATATTAAACAATTATTTCCCACCTTTCATTAAATACAAGTCATAATTAGATAACAATTAGTTTTATTTTATAAAAAACACTCTTCTACTATAGATTAGAAATACAATTTCACTCCTTGCTGAATGAAAATATTACTTAAAAATTAAAATCAGAATTATAACTT
>NZ_JAEHOQ010000047.1 GCF_016239305.1 Proteus vulgaris
TCGGGTGATGTTCCTGGGCGTAACTCAAAGTAAAGACGTGCTTCACCGTTCGCAAAAACCACATCCCCTAGATAGCTTAATTTATCTAAGGCGTTTAAGAATTCAGGGTTAAAGGTTAAGCCCTGTGCATTGGTGGTATCGGGTACCCAGTGCGTACCTTCTTTATGTAAAACACCGTTAAGGTGAGTTTCAAGAAAGCGTTGGATACGACCATTATCAGGGCGTAGATATTGCGCCATTAACGGTAATGAGATTTCACTTTGCGTATTTTTGAGTGGATAGCGACCACCAAACGCCCTATTCCAGTCATTAACAACGGCATTTCGCCATTGAGTGTTGATACCTTGCGACGTAGGCGCTAATAACTGTTGCCATGCTTGAGACATGGGCTGTACAAGCAGTGTTTGTCCAAAGCCGTTCCACTCTTGCCCAAAGCTTGCCGCGATTAAGCTACCATAATCTTGCGTTTCTGATAAATCGACAGTTTTCCCTTCAAAAACACTTCGAGCCAAGGCTTGAGACATGGCTTGTGGATCAGGGGCATTAACCACTTGTTGCAGTTTTAAACGAACTCGGGTTACACGAGTGAGATAGGCTTGTAAGCTTAAAGTATCACTATTTTGTGCTGAAGATAGAGGATCAGTAAAAGCCAGTATTGGTGCAAACACAGGCTCTAGAGGGCCTGTGAATTCGGCTTTTTGACTAATCACCGGTTGTTGCTCTTTGTTTAATAAATCTTTGGCGGAATTCACAAAAGAGTCCGCTAGCTTTTCTTGCTGACGACCGGTTTTGCCTTGATAAGAAAGCGTATTCATCAGCGCGATAATGGGGGATTGTCTGACATCGCTCATTAAGGTGAGTTGATCAATGGTATCGGAGAGACTTTGTGTTTCTCGCCACTGCAAACCATTGAGAAAGCTTAACCAACTGCCTGAAAAATCATTAAAATAGCGTTCTGTTAGGTTTTGCTGCAGTTTTTCAGGTGAGATATCAATATCGGTCTCTTTTTGTGTGTCACTTAACACCCAATCTATTTCTTCTCGTCTTTCATGTACGGCTTTTTTAATCGCAGGCTCAATAGACTCTTCCCATGCTTTACGGGTAAAAATACCGGGTACGGTTTCAGTGGTACTGAGTAAGAAGCTGACATCCGTATCACCTGTCATATCATCTAAGCTCATATCCGCAAAGTTATGCTGTGCTTGTTGTAAGATTTTTTGGTAAAGCGCAGATTCACCATTACGTTGACCAATTTGGCGAATAAGAATAGTGCGACTGCCTGACACTAAAGTACGGTCAGGTTTAATGCGCCATTCGTCATGATAAGGTAATTGAGAGGCATAAAAGGTCAATAGCTCTGTCCCTAATGTTTGCCATTCCCCCTCTTTTAATCCGTTATAGTCAGGCCAAATACGTAATGCATTTTCGGTGAAGAAAGCCGGATCAATACGGGACGGATCACTCATCATCAAATAGGCTTTTAAGGCTTGATAAGCGGATTGAGCGCCTTCAGTTCGTTCTGCACTTTCAGGCGGGAACTGCATAAACGCATGAAGATAATTTTCAAGGTGTTGTTGGGTTGGATCACGTAATAACGGTAATATGGATTGGCTATAAACCGGCCATAGATGGCTCAGCAATGCGTGATTACGGCTTAAGCCAAATCGTAGCCAAAATGGAACAGAAGTTTTCTCTCGATAGCTTAATAAACCGAGTGTTTGTTGTAAGCCATATTGTGCCTGTAGGCGGGCAAATTCAGATTGATGATTGTCTGTCGCTAACTGCGCTTGTTGTTGGCTTTGGGTAATTAATTGGCGATTCATAAAGTAAGAAACCACCATGCCAACGCCCCAGAGTGTCATGGCAGTGGCAACGGTATATTGCAAAATACGTTTTGAGTTTAGCCCTAAAGGTGATGCCTTTAGTTGAGGGGGAAGGTGTGAATTTGCCGTGAGAAGTGCTTTCCAATGGGGATTGGATGTCCATTGATTATTTTGTGATGAAGTTGCAGACACGTTATTGTCAACAGATGTACTAAAGAGCACACCAGCAAACGGTAACGAGCGATAACCTGATAAAAGCGGTGCCAAATTATTGGCGAGTTTGTCACATCCTTCATGCTGTAAAAAGCGGGCTAAAGCAAGTAAATAGGTGTGTGTTTGGTTGTGTAAGACCGCTTGTGTGCCTTGTTCCACTAGTGCCGGTAAAAGCGTTTTTAAGTCGTTAGAAAGCGTTTCAGAGGTGGCTTTTAAGGGGGCTGAATAGAGTATTGCGGGTGTTTCTTCAGATGTTATATCACCGGTGTTGCTGACATTCCAAAGCCAAATGGGAGCTTGCCAGCGTAATTGACGAAAGAGCTGGTGGAAATAACGGCTTGCCATATCGGTATTGGTAGGCGTTAAGTGATTAAATAAAGAATGGCCCAGCGGTTGTTGCGATAAGTTATTTTCTGACACCCAAATAACCGCATCGAGCGGACGACGTCGGCGCAGTTGTTTTAAATCTTGAATTAAATTTTCATCAATATTTTGATGGATATCGCCCCCATAGATAAGCAACGTGCCATTGTTTTCTTGCCAGATATCTGTTGTTAGATTGGGAGTGAGTTTTTCGATAAAAGTCGAAGTGCCGATGAGGAGTTGGATTGATAATTTTGACTTGTAAGTAAATGAGTAATTTTCTTTTATATATTTATTCCAATCATTTACTCTGTCATTTTTTTTATTTATCTTATTTTCTTTATCATTATCTTCAATATCCATAATTATATTGGGTTTAAAGTAACGAGAAAGGAAAAAAAGTACAATTAAAGAGACAATAACTGAACCAATCATCAAGTACGATTGAGTTGCTGTTATGGATATTTTATTGAAAATAATAAATAAGAACACAATTGTAGCTAATGAAATTATTGAAATAATGACAAAGAGTGAAAGATAGCGTGTTATTTTTGATTTCATTATAAATTCCATTTTTTGTTAAGTGTTTTTAAAAAATGAATTTTCCAGTGAAAATTAATATAAATTTTTTTAATTACACTAATTATTATGATAGTAAAAAGAAAGGAGGTTGATGTAATTATTATTCTTTCACTGTTAAATTCGACATGGTCAATTATATTCTTAAAAATGACTGAAGTAAGAGCAAAAAAACTAACCAGAAGTGTACCTAGTGGAAATGATGTTTTTGGTATGTTCAAGTAATGATTGTCAATGTGTGATTTTTGAATGCCTATTGTTTGGCAGTAATAGCTTTCATCTGATTTATAAAATAAAAGCTGACTAGTATCTTTAAATTTTGATAAGTAAATGAGAGCCAATAAATGATATATAGATAATTCTTTATAATCATATATATATTCATTAAAAAAGTAACCTTGAGTGTAGGTTTCTAAGGATAATTGATAACTATTTTCGCTTCTTAATTTCAATGTAATATTGTTTGAATTTTCTTTTTCAATATCAATGTAATTAACTTGTTTTATATCTTTATTAGGTTGTTGATTGATTAATGACATTATTTTAATGTTTTCATCTATATTTTTCATTTTAAATGGCATTGGTTGAAAAAGTTTTAAAAATTCTTTTTCTTTACTAGATGATAGTATAATTAAACTTGAAAATTCACTTTCCTCATTAGTGTTTAATGCATAATAATTTATTGAGAAAATAAGTGTGATTAATTTTTTATTTCTAATTACATTAAATTGATTGTTATAATTTGGTTTGACTTGAAAACTGATTTCATAATTACTTAGGTAGCCATTTAGAAAAGATTTTATTTTATCTTTTATAAAATCACTCTGTTTAAATAAACTATTTATTATAACAAAATACTTTTCTTTTTTACTGATCTCTATATCTTTAATGCTATTTGTTAAAGATTTTACAATGTAAAAAAGTCTTTCTTCGCCAACAATATCTTCTCTTTCTAAACCTATTAACCTACTGCTTGGCTCTGTTTTTTCAAATAAATTTTCGTTATTGAAGTCAGAAATGGTTGTTAAGTTATGAGATATTATATTCGAATAAATTAAATATAATTTATCTTGTTTTGATTTAATCCATTTAGTCAATAAATCTGCTTGCCAAAAGCACCAGTAAATATATAGTGTTTTTTTTATCTCCCAAAATAAGACATAGATAGACACTAAAAATAATGAAAAAATAAAAATTATTGAAAATAATATAAATCCATCATTACTTATCATATAGGTTTTAAAATCAATTTTTAACGAAAACTTTAAAATTAAGAAATAAACTGTATTTATAAATATTATAAAACTACTTAAAGTTAATAATGGAAATGGTTTATTTTTCCAAGGTGGCGGATTGTGAGGAGGTGTCCAATATTTCATTTATATTTCCATATCATTACAACTTGAATAAACAATAGCTCCACATTGTGTTTTACAACCATCAAACACAATACCTTTACCGTTTTCATTATAATGTGAACTACTTTCAATGATTTGATTATCCCCATGTAAAGGGCATGAAACAACATCATAAAGAAGAGCAGCTTTTTTTCCATTAATAATAAGAGTGGAACTCGATGATATCACGTGCCCTCCATGGGAGGTTGGATCACCTAATCGAATGATATTTTTCATTTTATTTTCTCTAAATAAATTATTAAATTTTTGATAAATCAATCGGGATTGGATATTTCTTCTGGCATTTTAGGAAGATCTAATTTTCCTGTTTTTACATATTCATCACCACCATTACTTAACCAGTCTGCTTGGCGACGTAATTCAGCCATCATTTCAGGATTATTAGCTTGGGAACAATGCCCAATAGGTAAATCAAAGGCTAAGACTCGATGTAGTAAATGAACATTTAGAGGTAAAGTACCGTGATCATTAGGGCGACAAATATAATCTCTTATGCGTATTCTCATTTCATCCATGGTTTCATATCTTTTTGATACATTTTTCTCATTGGGTGTAGCTAGAGGATCTTTCTTTAATTTATTTTTTTCTTTATCTTCTAAAGTCCATTTATTTTGATCAGTAGAGCTATATTCTGGATTAATTATTGCATTTTTTAATTGATGATAACTTTCGCCCGCTATATTTTTTAAAGGTATTTTATAGTCATCCCATTTATCATCATCTGAGCGATATCCCCAATGAAATCGAATAATTGGGGAATTGCCTATTTTTTTTAAAATTCGAATAGGCTCTTCATAAGTATAATGGCTATCGTCAATATTGTTTTCATCTAATAAAAAAGAGGTTGATAATACTCGTTAGCCGTTAGTTCATAAGGTGTGTTGATTAAGTTTAATCTTTCGTTTAATCCATTACATATATTTTCTTCCGCAGTGGAATACCATTCTCCTTCTGAATGAACACCATGAACAAGAATAATGATCCCAGGTAAATTAGGTTTTACATGTATTTCACCACCAATATTTGTTGCATTAGTACAGGATTGCCAATAGTAAGAACCATCAAGACGCATTTTTTCTTTTAACCAACGAGTAGTCTCTTTATTATCACTATTATTCATAAAATCTTCCTTTATTTTGATATAGGATAAATAGCTGGATCACTACAATCAAAACGAGTTTGTCCGGAGGGTGTTTTGAGCCCTTTAGGCGGATTTTTTTCTTCTCCCCAATTATCATGAACATAATTTAATTTAGTCGATGAAAAATAAAATACACGCCACCAAGGGGAATCAAGTTCATCATTTTGTTGTCTATAAGAAGACTTACCTAAATAGAAGCCATCTGATGTGACAATAATATCAAAATTAGCAGAGTAATATTCAGGATCATAAGTTGTAATACCAAAACCGGCATTTGTAGGAGCAAATTTTTTTCCTCCATTTAATGTGACTAAAATAATATTGATGCATCCATATTTTGTTCCAACGCATTGACTATATCGGCTACTCAGTACGGAAGGAAAAGCGAAAGCATCGTCTCTATCAGTTGGCCAAATTAATCGACCTTTATAGCGGCAGGCTGACGAATCCAGAATTTTTTGATGAATACCTTTTTGTGTATTGTTGTAGTAAGTCATTCCTTCTCGTTTCTGGTTATATTGTTCTAGTGTAAAAAAACGATGTTCATCAATACGATAAATAATACTAGGTGGTGCCAGATTTTGAGCTTCTTCAAGAATTGAATGTAGATGAACTAAATCATCTTCTAGCATTTTTATAGTGGCTTTTTCTTTTAATGATAAACAGCCAGAAAGTAAGGTGGTGCTAATAATAAAAATAAAAGGTAATTTAAATAATTTAACGAACATGGCTTATCCTTATTAATTATTATGCTGTTTTATTTTACCGTTATTTTTGTGTAGCTTAATTAATGTACGTTTGTTTTTTAATACATGTAGGCTGTTTTTTTGGCTCATTTTTTACCTTTTATTTTTTTAATGAATAATAACAATATAAAAAAGAAACTCTATTTTTTAATTTTATAATCTCGCCCATAGTCACCTAACTTTGACATCGGGGAAATAGAGGGATCACTGCAATCAAATTGAGTTTGTCCTGATGGAGTTTTTATTTCATAAGGAGGGGCTTCTAACGCATAAGGCTTTGATATTCTATTTTTTATATTCTCATTTGTATCATAAGAGTATTTTTCCCAATATAAGTCACTTAATGATTCTTTTTGAGGAGGGGGTGCATAGCCTTTTCCAATATAAAAGTGATTATCTGTTACCACAAGGGTGAAATATCCAGTTTCTTCCACTGGGTTGAGTGTTTTATTGCCCAGAGGCATAACTACTGGTATGAATTTCCCTTTAAAGTACTGTAAAATT
>NZ_JAEHOQ010000048.1 GCF_016239305.1 Proteus vulgaris
TGTTTTTATAGTATAAGTATTAAAATAATAATATTTTTTTGAAAGAATATTTAATCAGTGTTAAAAGTTAAATGTAAAAACTTGTATTAATATGATATTAATTCTTTTGTCAATAATACTGAGAAATTTTTTGAGAATTAAGTTATTGAAGGTTATGTATTGTTCTGAAAAAATTGAGAAAAGTTATTTGCATTGATTGTGTAAATCAAAGTTCCCATCTAAAAATGGGAACTTTATCAGTAAATTTAAGGTGTTATATAATCTTTTTATATTGGTCAATCCTTTGACCATGGCTTTAAGTTATTTAGTTATCGTACTTTTCATTGTTGATCTATACTGAATTAGCAATCTTCTATAATCAAATAAGCAGCATGAACAGGGCCATGAACCCCCCATACTTTAATCAATTCAATGTCTGCTGTAGAACTTGCACCACCAATTAAATTGATACAAGACGGCATTCTTACGCCTTCTTGCGCCATTTTATGTAAACGTTCAGCAATTTGAGCTACTCGAGGCAAAATATCGCTTTTACGTAGAATAACAATTGAAGTTTCAGGTAATAAACTAACAGCACGTCCTTTTTCTGGTGAAGAAAATAAAACAATCCCTCCAGATTCAGTTAATCCCGCTTCAGCAAATACAATTCCAATTTGAGAGCGTTCAGCATGAATAATATTTTCATGACCAAGTTCTGGGTTCCAAATATAGGTTTCGTATTTTTCACTGATGGCTTTTGTCACACCTAGTGCATCTAAGCGATCATCACCACTTATTACCACTGAGCCTTTACAATCATAGCTTTCACAGAGTTCAATTAAACTATTAATGAGCTCTTCTGGTTTACTAACAACACATTTCACCATCTGAGTTTGTGCAAAATCGGTAAATTCTTTGCACAATTCATCTTGAGTCAGATTAGCTAAACGCATTTTAGCTAAATTATTCACTGGAGCTGGCTGTGGTTGCGGTTTATGCGCAATAGGACGACCTAATTTTTCAGCAATAGTTTGCAGAAATTCATTACGGTTTTGTTCGTTTAACATATTATTTTTTTCCTTCTGCTTTATGGCGTTTAAACCAACTACGGAAGCTATAACCATCTGGTTTAGGGAGATCACGTGATTCCATCCAATCATTAAGAACACTGATTTTGATTGGTGTAGAACCATTTTTGATCATTAGTCCCGCCATTTTTGCACCAACATTCATTCCCACTTTCCAAAGTGCAGGGTGTGAATTGAGGTAGTTAAACATACCGGTGACTCGACGCTCTGCTTTCGGTGTTAAACCGGTTTCAGCCATCACTCGACGATGTTTTAAAATCAACTGAGCTAAAGGAATTTTGACTGGGCAAACCACATTACATGCATTACATAATGAACAAGCGTAAGGGAGATCATGGAAATCTTTATAGCCTCCTAATAGTGGTGAAATTACCGCACCAATTGGGCCTGGATAAATTGAACCATAAGCATGTCCACCAATATTACGGTAAGCAGGGCATGTATTAAGGCAAGCACCACAACGGATACAACGTAAAATATCTTTAAATTGTGAGCCTAAAATTTCAGAACGACCATTATCCACAATCACTAAATGGAACTCTTCTGGGCCATCGACATTGCCCGCTTCACGAGGACCCGTTACCCAAGTGTTATAACTGGTTAAACGAGAGCCAACCGCACTACGGCATAACATAGTGATTAAGGGATCAACTTCTTCAAATGTCGGTGCCACACGCTCCATACCCATGACTGCAATATGGGTTTTAGGTAATGTAGTGGTCATTCTGGCATTACCTTCATTGGTGACTAGACAGACGGTACCTGTTTCAGCTACTGCGAAGTTACAACCAGTAACGCCAATATCAGCAGACAGGAAATCTTGTCTTATACGTTGTCTAATGAAAAGTGTCATATCTTCCGGCGTTTCACTGCCTTCATAATTGAGTTTTTCATTTAAGACTTTACGAATTTGATAACGATCTTTGTGGATAGCGGGAACGACGATATGAGACGGTGGATCGTTATCTAATTGAAGAATATATTCGCCAAGGTCAGTTTCGATGATCTCAATACCTTCATTTTGTAAGGCTTTATTCATCCCAATTTCTTCGGTGACCATTGATTTAGATTTTACGATCTTCTTCGCGTTTTTCTTTTTGGCAACTTCACAAATATAACGAGAGGCATCTTCTGCTGTTTTAGCAAAATAAACATGACCTCCATTTTCTGTTACTTTTTCAGATAATTGATAGAGATAAGCATCTAAGTTTTCAAGAACATGGTTACGGATTTGTTCAGCGCGATCTCGCCATTCTTCCCAATTTCCCAGCTCTTTGACCATGATTTGACGGTTAGCTCCAATGCGTTCTTGTGCCATAACGACCGCATTACGCATAATAGTGTCTTTCATTTCATGTTCTAGGCGAGGTCTGAAATCGATATCACTGGTTTTGATAGACATAGCAGGCTCCCTTATTGGCTCATTAAAACTTGTGCAATATGCAACACTTTTACAGGGCGCTTTTCACGGCTCAAACGGCCTTGTATGTTAATTAAGCAACTTGTATCTGCACCAATGACATAATCAGGACTCACATCCATAATATGTTTTACTTTTTCGGTTACCATTTCGCCCGAAATTTCAGACATTTTCACGGAGAATGTTCCACCAAAACCGCAACAGGTTTCTGAGTTTGCAAAAGGTAGCATTTCAAGACCTTCGACGTGTTTTAATAGTGTTAAAGGCTCACTAACAACACCCAGTTTGCGGGTTAAACTGCATGATGGATGATAAACAGCTTTACCAGGAAGGCGGGCACCAACATCGACAACGCCCAAGGTATTAACAATAAAACTGGTTAAATCAATAAGGCGATCTGCAATACCTTGTGCACGCAATGCCCATTGTGGCTCATCGGCAAGATAAGTTGGGTAGCCTTTTATGGCATAAGTACAGGATCCTGCGGGTGAAATAATCGGGTAGTCATTGACTTCCAATGTTTCAATTAACGATTTCATGGCAGGTTTTGCGTTATTGACATAACCGCTATTAAGTGCGGGCTGACCACAGCAACCTTGGCGCTCTTGAAATAGTACTTCGCAACCTAATTTCTCAAGTAACAAGACGGTATCTCTGGCTGAGTCTGCTTTCAGCACATCACCAAGACAGGTTGCATAAAAATTAACTTTCATTAATCGAACTCCAAAACATCGCTCAGATGTTGTCATTTTTACTAAAGATAAAATTCTTTTATTGCTTCGTTATAAGAAGAGAAGGGAATGGGATGGATTCATTCCCTTTTCCTTATTAAATTAGTTCATTAGGTGATAAATAATGCCGATCTTTGCCCCAAGAATAACGATGTAGGCGATACAGTATTTTAAGGTTTCACGCATAATGGCGCTGCTTTGACCATCCATTTTTGTGGCTGAAACAGCAATGGCGATACTTTGAGGTGAGATCATCTTACCGCCGGTTGCACCAGAGGTATTAGCGGCAGCTAGAATGAAAGGATCGATATTAAGTTTAGCTGCAGCACTGGTTTGTAATTTACCAAACAGCACGTTAGAGTTGGTATCACTGCCCGTTACAAAGGTTCCTAATGCACCGATCACTGGGGCAATAAAGATAAATCCTGCACCTGTAAAATCGACTAAGGTTTCAGCAATGCTACCAATCATGCCACTGAAATCCATGACTGTTGCCATTGCCACAATTGCTGTGATGGCAATAATGGAATTTTTTAGTTGGATAGTGGTTTTAACAAGCACTGAGATAAGTGTTGAAACGCTTGCACCTTGAATAGTGCCACCCACAAAGCTCGCTAAAATAATCAATACACCCGGAGTACTTAACCAAGCAATGGTTTGATATTCCGTTTGTGTTTCACTTAATACAAATGGGATCTTTGTGGAAATAGCGCCTGCCATACTTTGTATCGCAGGGAATAAAGGTGAACACGCTAAAATAAAGATAAAGGTAAATAGATAAATAGAACTTGCTACTAGTAATTCTTTGCCTGTGTGTTTTTTAGCGATTTTTTTCTGATCTCTGTTATTTTTCATGCGCTTAGCAAGGAAAATAACGACAACCAAGCTGACTAAACTTCCCGCAAATGCAGGTAATTCAGCACCTAAATTAGCCGCAACAATGTATTGAGGGATAAGTGTACTGATACCACACATTAAAGTAATAAATCCGACACCTTTAATTGCTTTAATTCCCCCACCTGCAATGGCAACAATGACAAAAGGTAACAGGATGTTGAATAATCCCAACTGGATTATTATGGTTTTACTTAACACTAAGACGTCAAGCCCTGTATTTTGTGCCAAAATAGAGACTGGGATACCAACAGCACCAAAGGCGGTAGGAACAGTATTAGCAACTAAAGAAGCAACTGCGGCTTTAAAGGGATCAAATCCAAGTGCTATCAAAATACCGATAGGAATGGCAACAGCAGTACCATATCCCGCAACTGCTTCAAGAAATCCTCCAAAACACCATGAGATAAGCAAAACTTGCACGCGCTTATCATCACTTATTCCTGCAAGCACATCTTTAAGTACTTCCATTCCCCCTGTTTTTAACATCAGGTTATAACTATAAATAGCGGCTAGGATCACGATAATGATTGGCCACAATCCTTTTATTGCGCCATAAAGCACAGAAACAGAAGCAAATTGAATGGTGTTGTTCCAATGAAAAATAGCCAGTGCGACGGTTATCACTAAAGAAACCAGCACGGCATGGTGAACGGCTGATTTCATTTTTAAGATCATAAAAATCAAAACCGCTAAAGGTACTATGCCTAATAAGAATGAGAGATAGTCTGACATGATTATTTTTATCCTTAAGTTTGCAATTTTTATCGTTTATAACTGCGTTGGCAAACCTATAAGTTGGTCATTATATAATTGTGTAGGGTACTAGGTTTTATTAATGCTCTACTTTGCTGAAACGATAAATCATAAATAAAAAAAGATAGTTACTAACCTAAACAATGAAAAATATCATTACTTAGGAAATTGTCAGGTTAGATTAGTTGGCTATTGTAGGGAATAATTATTGAGATGTAATAGAATAAAATCAATTGTGTGACAAATATAAAAAAATTCCTTTTTTCTTATTATTTGCTTGTTAATTGTCGCATTTTTTGATGTTTATCAATGTAATTGATTTATTAATATTGTTGTTAAATTTTTTTTTGATGAAAAAAAGAACGATATTGATGGTTCTAGTCATGTAACAGAACAGTGAAAGTGGACTTAAAATGTCATTTTTTATGATATAAACAACTATAATAATCATTTTTAATATTAAGAAAAAT
>NZ_JAEHOQ010000049.1 GCF_016239305.1 Proteus vulgaris
TGTAGTGATTGCAGCAGTCAGAGTTGTTTTACCATGGTCAACGTGGCCGATAGTACCAACGTTAACGTGCGGTTTTGAACGTTCAAATTTTTCTTTAGACATTTAAATTGTCCCTCTAAGACACGGAATCGGTGGTTACACCACATCAACCAAGCAGTAAGTAAATTAGCGATTTGCTATTGCTTGTTAAGATTTTAATCAGGGAGGCAAGAACATGAAGGAGTGGTGCTGATAGGCAGATTCGAACTGCCGACCTCACCCTTACCAAGGGTGCGCTCTACCAACTGAGCTATATCAGCACATCTGGAGCGGGCAGCGGGAATCGAACCCGCATCATCAGCTTGGAAGGCTGAGGTAATAGCCATTATACGATGCCCGCAGAACTCGGCTACCTGACTTAAAATCAGCTTTGTATTCTACTTAAGTGTTTACTATTTGAAAACACTTAAGTAAGGAATTAATGGTGGTGGGAGAAGGATTCGAACCTTCGAAGTCTGTGACGGCAGATTTACAGTCTGCTCCCTTTGGCCGCTTGGGTATCCCACCAACTAAATTTTAATGGTGCCGGCACCAAGAGTCGAACTCGGGACCTACTGATTACAAGTCAGTTGCTCTACCAACTGAGCTATGCCGGCTAAGTGGTGCGCATTCTAGGAGGACTTTCATCATGATGCAACAAAAAAATTGCGATATTTGTTCTTTTGCTTAGATTTTGTTCATTTTTGATTGAATTGTTGATTTTTTAAGAAAAAAACGACCAAAATGACAACAACAATTCAAGATAAATTCAAATCCTAATTTATCTTTTAAGCCCTAAATTTATTGTGTTCAATAAATTTTTAGAAAAAAAATTAATTATGCACTCATTAGTCTACGCTAAAAAATAATTTTCATGTCTATTTTTTATACTTTTTTTACAAATTTATTCAGTTCGCGTCAAAAAAAGTAGAAAAATTTTAAAAATATCTACGCCAATGAAGCATGACTCGTTATGATGCTGTTTATTTTTTATCGGATACGGGTGTTTTAAACAGCCTGTCCAACCTGCGAAGACTAGGCAGATGTTGGCTTATGAATAACAAAGAACGCTTTATAACCCCTTATTTAGAATTTGACAGAAAGCACTGGGCAACGTTAAGAGATTCCGTTCCTTTAACGCTAACAGAGAAAGAAATTGCAGACTTAAAAGGAATTAACGAAGAAATTTCTATTGATGATGTTATTGAGATTTATCTTCCTCTTTCAAGATTACTCAATTTTTACATTAGCTCTAACTTACGCCGTCAAGCTGTCTTAGAGCAATTTCTTGGCACAAGAAGCGCTAAAATTCCATATATCATTGGTATCGCGGGTAGTGTTGC
Source organism: Proteus vulgaris (assembly GCF_016239305.1). Taxonomy (GTDB): domain Bacteria; phylum Pseudomonadota; class Gammaproteobacteria; order Enterobacterales; family Enterobacteriaceae; genus Proteus; species Proteus vulgaris_C. Next base: position 1,362 of record NZ_JAEHOQ010000049.1, read on the forward strand.
TGTCGGTAAAAGTACGACAGCTCGCTTGCTACAAGCACTTTTAACGCGTTGGCCAGAGCATCGTAAAGTAGATTTAATTACTACTGATGGTTTTCTTTTACCTAATGCAGAATTAAAAAAACGCGGGATAATGAAGAAAAAAGGGTTTCCAGAATCCTATGATATGCATAGCCTTGTCTCTTTCGTTTCTGATATAAAATCAGGGAAGAAGCAAGTGACAGCTCCTGTCTATTCTCATTTAGTGTATGACATCATTCCAGATAAGAAACAGGTTATTGAGCAACCTGATATCTTAATTCTCGAAGGATTAAATGTATTACAGAGTAATCAAGACTATCCTCATGATCCACATAATGTTTTCGTATCAGATTATGTAGATTTCTCTATTTATGTTGATGCTGAAGAAGAATTACTAAAACACTGGTATATCAGTCGCTTTTTAAAATTTAGAGAAGGTGCATTTACTGATCCTGAATCGTATTTTAATAATTACTCTAAATTAAGCAGAGAAGAATCTATAGAGATTGCCGCATCAATTTGGCAAGAAATTAATGGATTAAACTTAAAACAAAACATTTTGCCAACAAGAGAAAGAGCAAGTTTGATCTTAACCAAAGGTCATAATCATACAATTAGCAATGTTAGATTACGTAAATAAAACTGAACAATTATTTACTGATTTCATCTAGCTCTAAATAGATTTAATAATACAAATAACAAAAAAGCTTTCCGATTAGAGAAAGCTTTTTCAATTTCAGATATTCAACGAAATTTAAAACATTACGACGCACTTCGTAGCGAAATCTCACCACCTATATAAGGTATGATTTTGCCATCTTGTTCTAAAAGTAAAGCCCCTTGATCATTGATACCCTTGGCAATACCAAGGATCTCTTTTTCACCAATAATAAGCTTTACTCGCCTATTCATAAAGTTATCTAAACCTTTCCAACGCTCTATAAAAATAGATAACCCTTGTTTCTCAAACTGAACAAATGCTTCCCTTAATGCATTAGTAATTTCACAAGCAAGTTCATTTCTATCAATCTTAATACCAACTTGCTCTAAATTAATCCATTGTTGATTAATTACTTCATTTTGATTTTTACTCATCGCAATATTGATACCAATACCCGTTACAATATGAGCAACATCACCTGTCTTCCCTGTTAATTCAACAAGAATACCTGAAAGTTTTTTATCATTTAAATAGAGATCGTTAGGCCATTTAACTTTAATGCCGTCTGCGCCAAGTTTTTGCAATACTTCAGCCATAATAACACCGACAACCAAACTCAACCCTATTGCTGCTGCAGGTCCTTGATCGAGTTTCCAATACATACTCAAATATAAATTTCTACCAAAAGGCGAAATCCATTGGCGCCCTCTTCTACCTCGCCCAGCAGATTGGTATTCAGCAATACAGACATCACCCGATTTTAATTCGCTAATACGTTGGATCAAATACTGATTTGTAGAATCTATAACAGGAATAACACTAGCCGGCTCACCTTTAATATTCTGGTTCACAATATCTGCGTTCAATAAGTTCATTGGCGCATCTAATTGATACCCTTTCCCTGCAACCGTCTGAACGTCGATACCCCAGCTACGCAATGTTTGAATATGTTTATTAATGCCTGCTCGAGTCATTCCTAAACTTTCACCTAATTGCTCTCCTGAATGAATATTTCCATCAGCAAGAGTCTCAATTAATAATAAAGGAGTTGGTCTTTCTTTCATGAAATAGCATCCACAGCATTAATTTCACCATATTGACCAATAAAGCGAACTTCAGGCTCTAATTGCACCCCAAAGCGTTCTGAGACTTTCTGGCGAATATATGCCGCTAAGTTTACAATATCTTCACCTGTCGCGGTGCCTTCTTTATTAATAAGTACCAGTGCTTGTTTAGTGTGGACTGCCGCACCACCAATTTGATGCCCTTTAAGGCCACATTGATCAATCAACCAACCAGCGGCAAGCTTCACACCATCTAGCTGTACATATTGAGGACAGAATGGGTATTTCGTTTTTAATTGTTGTGCTATACGAATATCAACAATTGGATTTTTAAAAAAACTTCCAGCATTACCCGTTATTTCTGGATCTGGTAGCTTGCTCGTTCTCATTAAGCATACAGATTCAAACACATCCTTTGGTGTAACAGTTTCTAATGATAGTTTTGATAAATTGCCATAAGTAAGAATAGGCTCCCATTTTTTACTTAATAGCAAACCAACAGCAATAATAGCAAAGCCTTGCTGATAATGATGTTTGAAAATACTATCGCGATAACCAAACTCACATTCTTCATTTGTTAATCGGCTAATATTGCCTGTACTTAATTCAACAATATCAACATAGTCACAAACATCTTTCAGCTCTTTACCATAAGCACCAATATTTTGTATTGGCGCAGAACCAACATTGCCTGGGATCAACGCTAAATTTTCCAATCCATAGATATTTTTTTCTAACAGATGTTCAATAAGTGCATGCCAATTCTCACCAGCTCCAACATGAACAGACCAATATTGTTCATTTTCAGTAATTTCAACGCCAGCAATACAGTTACGGATAACAATACCATTAAAATCTTCAGTAAATAGTACGTTACTACCGCCACCTAGAATAAGGATTGGTAATTTCTTCTCATGGGCATTTTGCCAATATGTACAAAGCTCATCTTTATTATTTGCAGTTTCTATTTGGTGAGCTTTTGCTCTCAAACCAAATGTATTAAATGCTTGCAATGAAACCGATTCTTTCATGAAAGTCTACCTCATTTAGCTGATAGCTTAGTTTAACAGCCAAGCATCGTTGAGGATAGCAAAGTGATAAGTGATTAGAGGAGAGAAAATATATTTGCATTTTAAATGTCTTAAACGCAAAAAAGCCAACCCATTGGGTTGGCTTTC
>NZ_JAEHOQ010000050.1 GCF_016239305.1 Proteus vulgaris
GTTACATTTTCTTTCAAATAAAAAAGAAAATATAATTTGTGATGGAGTTGGCATTAACAATTTTAAAATATAATATACTGTATATAAATACAGCCATTTTGAGTGTTTGAATGTCAGTATGTGCACTGAAAAGGATGAAGTGCATTATTTAATAAAAAAATAAGGATATTTTAATGAAAAATATTAATGTAAATAAAAGTAATTATATTAGTTCAAAAACCAATGTTTTTGTTGTTAATGACAATGTAAAAGTAGTCGCATCAGGTAATGAAGAATTACCCGCTTATGTTTATGCTCAAAGTAATAATGCAGAAGTTGTATGTTTTGAAGAGGGAGCTCAAATATACGGTGATTCAAGTGAAACCGTTTATGAAAATCCTTCTGAGTTTAATCCTGCAACAGGCAGTAAGTTTGTTACCTTTGGTGATAGCGCCATAATTTGTCCGGGTAATAAATCAGTAAACTGCGCCTTAGGTGATAATACAATTTTTTATACAGGGTATGAATTATTGGGATCACAAAGTTTAATACCTGAAAATGGATATCATGATAAATATAAGTTTTTAGAAGATAGTATCTGTTTTTCTTCAGGGGAAGAATCAACTATTTATACATCACCTGTAGAATATTGTGTCCGGAATACTAAATTAATTAGTACAGGAAAAAACTCTCATATATATGATTATTCACCTTCAACTAATAACATTATTGTATCAACAGGGGAGAGAACACGCGTTAGTTCTAACGGGTGTAAAACAGTTTTATCTACAGGAAATTATTTTTACGCAGATATCAATAATGAATCTTTAAATCAAGAAGTAGATGATTTAGTTGAAAAACAAACAATAGTTTGTTTAGGAGAAGGAAATCGTATTATAACCCACTTTCGATCAACAGTTATTGTGAAAGATACTATTGAGTGGGTTAAATGTGATCGTAGTAGTGTATTAGCTATTTTAACAAAAATAGATAATCGGCCTGATGTTCTGCTTTTTTATACTGAAGATGATAACGGCGAATATCCTAATGATATTAAAGGAAATCAAAGGATTAACTCTTTTAAATATTATCGCTTAAATAGTAATAAAGAATTAGAGATTGTAATAGATCCTAATCATCAACCTTAATTATTATTTATTTAGATGAAAATTATTTAAAAAGGTCACTTAAATTATTAAGTGACCTTTTTAATATCAATAGTAAATTAGTTTTTAGCACAATTATTTTCTAATCCAAGATAACGGTCAAAAGCAATAATAAACTGTTTATGCTCTTTCTTTAACCAAGGATGTTGGTAACTTTCGCCAGGTAATATCTGTAATATTTTGGCATTTTCTTCATCAGAATCACACTTATCATTTAACAGTAAGCGAAAATAAGTATTGCCTGTATTTTTGATGGTTCCGGCAATATTGTTATGATCATAAGTGAATTTCATTTCACGAGGACGAATAACCATCACGGTATTTAACCCAACAGTCGGAACGACTAAAGGTTGTTTACTGTTTTCCTGATAGGGTACTAAGTTAATCGGTGTTTCTTCAATAATAATGCGATAATAACGTTCTTTATCGTCTTTAGCGCCTTTATAAAATAATTTAAAAAACTCGTGTTCATTAGGTAATAATACTTTTTGCAAAGGTGTATAAAGTATTTCACCATCATCTATGGGGAGTTGTTTTTCATCTTTTTCTTTGCCTCCCGGTTTTTCTATTTTATAGACATGAATTTTATAAAGATTCGTTCTGTCAGTATTATTAAGATAAGTGCGAGAAAAAAAAGATTTATCCGACTCAAGGGTAAAAACTTCAGAGCCAACATAAAGCGCTTGAGCTGAAAATGTCAGACTGTAAAGCGTTAATATACTGATAAAATTTAATATTCTTTTCATTCTTTTCATTTTTTTTCTTTAGTTAACCCGTTTTAATGAATGATAATAAAGAAGTCTATAATATCATTAATACAAAAATCATCGTGCATTATTAAAAATAAAAAAACGGGCATAAACACGCAATTTATACCCGCTAATTGACCGGCTATTGTTTAATGAATGTCTGGACCAGACCATTCAGCAAATACATTGACATAACCGCTAGCTTCTACCACGCCAATCCAGTCTTCACCCTCCATTGAGAAAAGAGAGGTACTTTCATTCATTGGGAAGGTGAGTTGTAAATCGGTACGATAAAAATAACCCTCTAACTGATAAGGATAAGGCCATGTGGTTTGTGTCCATAAGGCTTCTTTAATGGAGATAGGCTCATTATCACAAGCTGTGCGGGTTTTAACTTTTGAACCCCCTTCATCGGTATAAGTCAGGTAAGCTGAAAACGGCACGTTCATCTTTTTATCTTTGGAGCTAAATAAGCAGTAAGGTTGGCCACGAACGATTGTTTTAGGTCCTTCAACAGAGGCCGTAATTTTATTTGCTTGGCGAAATGCACTGGTTGTGACGATATAGTCGAAGGTTAGCGGCGGCTCTTTATCGCCTACTTTTCCTTCTTTATGAGGGTTACTCACTAGTTCTTTAGAGACAATACTAATGCCATAATCGCGAGGCTTGATAATTATCGTGTTAGAAGGGGTAAATTCATAATAGCCAGATTGTGATAATCTTGTATTATCAATAAAGAAGGTAAATAACTCTTGGCTTTTAGCTAAATCAATTTGGTTGGAGATGATCTCTTTTAGAAAATCCTGTCCCATGAAAATAAAAATATCACCATCACCATTAGTTATAACTTTATCTATATTTATTGCTGAAGTTCCTGATACCCATGAATTATTTCCATCTCCTATAAGGAGCGAATTTTTTGCCTTACTACTTATTGAATCTAAGATACTGTGAAGTTTTAAACTGATCCTGATACTGTAATTTTTAAATGTGCCTTCGTAGTTATAGGCGACAAGTGAACACATAATACCTTGTTTTTTGTCCACAATAGCATTTTCGCAAAACTGAGAACCTAACCCTAATACAGCATTACCATTACTATCAACAAAGATTTCTTGTAACGCATTAGTTGATTTTAATGTTAAATGCCCATCTTTCGTAATATCAAATATATGTCCTCCAGTTTTCCCTCCGACAGACTGGCAGGTTTGTCCATTTTTAGGGTTATAATCATCCATAGTGGAACAAAAGGAGTAATTAAAGGTATGCATAGAAGAAATCGGAAGTTGCTTTATAAATTGATATATTGAATCAGAAAATATCCCTCTGGGAATATTTGCTCCACCGCCGGTTGTTGTTATTGGAATGTGATAAGCGCCATTATCAAAGAGATAATCTGCTTTTAATATTCCATCGCTAGGACAAGAACTATCGTCTTTTTTACAACGTTGTCCAAGAAAAGGGGTTTTTATAGTTGAATCATCTAGCCAAATATCTAAATATCCCCCTTTTTTGGCTGATGCCCCATCACTTCCATATCCCATATAACCTAAACTATCTTGTTTATCAAGGTTGTATTTTGTAAAGACGTTAGCGCCACTAAAGCGGGGATCTACTTTTCTTGGTGCGATAAAAAATTCGTTATCAATATTGTTCTCAATAAAAATAATTGAGTTATTATAATGTCCGCTATAAGCATATGTAGAAAATAAACTTAAAATAAGAAATAGACTTTTTCTAAACATAATAATTAGAGCCCTAATCTCGATTTGCCAACGTCGTTTGTGGATCACAAATCACATCACCCACCCATAACACACCGCGTGCAGAGGAAAGATCTAATTCAGCCTCA
>NZ_JAEHOQ010000051.1 GCF_016239305.1 Proteus vulgaris
ATGTTCTACATCAAATAAAATATTGCATCCTTGTACATTAAGATGATAGCGATTTTGTCCATTAAGTAGAGTCTGAGTTGTTTTTTTTAAATTCATAGCTGAATTATATAAACACATCCCATCTGTTTATTATTAACAAACTTTCGGTGTTTATCCTTGTGAAAGAGTTATGAGATAATATTAATTATTAACATAGTGGTTTAATGAACTGGATATTTTGTGGATATTTTTGTCTTTTTTTATTTCGTTAAGTTTATTTATTACTTTTGTAACTTCATTAGTCTGAATTGGTTTTTCGCCTTTTATTCTACTTTCTATTTTCTTATTAATTAAATTTAAACCATAGGTAGGTAAGTAATCGAGTTTTATATATTTTTTGTTGTTTTTATCTCGATAAGTAAATTCATCAGTTGATAAAATTCGCATAGATTTTCTCCATTTATCACCAAAGTAGATCATGCGAGATAAAAAATAACCGCCGAAAGGCTCACGAAGCCCACTTTCAGAATGCATAAACCAAGCTCTTGAATCATGTATATGGTTATCTAACAGATCAACTATTTCTCCTAAATAAGAGTCACGATTATTTTTAATTAAAATGGGCTTTAAAATGGAATATATATATTTACTTTTTTCTTTTAGGCTTAAATATTCACTTCGTTCATCTTGATAAGTAATGACATGTGCATATTCTTCTACTGTACCATCTAAATTTTGTAAAAAGAGCGATTGACCTACAACACCCATAGGAAAAGTATTTTCAGGTAACGAGTCGCAGGTTGTATCTGGTTTATAATATGGATTATCTATAGAATGATAATAATCAATTCCTTGGCAAGCTTTTTTTGTGCGAAGAGTAAATTGAATTAAAGGTGAAGGACGAGGTAAATCATTATAATCTGCTTTAAATTCTAAAGAAGCTTCCCAAAATTGGCCTCTTGCATTAGTTGCATCAAATAAAGGGGGACCTATATTTTCAGGTGAAGGTTGCCAATTATCAACATCAGTTTGTTTTCTTTGCTCTTTTTCTCTATTTTTACGAATTTCGGTACTTTTATTTTCTATATCCGAATACTCTTTTGCTAATGTACTACTGGCCTGTTTACTAAATTCCGGCTCATAGGGTTGTGCTTTTATATCTGTATGTTGTGGAGCATTTTTAAAGAAGTCTTGTTTTGTCAGGTTCATCTCTGAATCTTGAGATGAAGCATAACGCCCAATACGCCAAGCGGTGATTAAAATAAGCTGGCATTCAATAACGCTTTCAATATCAGCGGTGATAAAGCGGTTAGGTATATACGATTTTATATTATTATCTTCTTTTTTTATTATTATTTCTGGAAGGGTCTGTTCTCGCCAGGTATTGTATTTATCAATTATAGAATTTGATATTTTAAATTCCTTTAATGAAGATTGTCTCATTAATCTAAATATATATTTTTCCTGTTTTTCTTTAGGTAATAATGAAAAAAACTCTTCACTTAACGCTAAAGGAGCTCCTGCATCTATTGCGGCTGCATACATATCATGTAGAGTAATTTGAGATATAAGTTCTTCATGACCTGCTCTTGCTTTACCTTGATCTCCAGGCGGATAGCCACCCCCTATATCAGAATGCATTCCGGGATAAATCACTTCTATGGTATTAGGAGGATAGTTTCCTTCAGGTGTACGTATTGAATCGACAGCAAAGGATTGGCGTTGTTCATGAGCAGCTACAAAATGATAACAGTTTTTAATTAAATCTGATTTGGGCAGTTGTTGGGTGCCATTTGCCCAACCATTGTGGCCGGTAAACATCGGCATAACATTGGCTAAACCAACGGCTGGCACGGTATCAAAAAGCCCTAAAAACTCAACAGAAACGGGAATACCATAGATGGTTCCTTCGGGAAATATTAATTGTCTTAATGGTGGAGCTTGTGTATGTATACAAGTAAGTAATTTATCTAACCAATACACAAATGTTCTTGCTTCTGCTGAACCACGCGAGAATCCATAAATATATAACTTTAAAACTACTAATTTAGGTTTATTCCATATTAATTCATGTATTATCGTTCTAAATTGTTCTAATAAAATACTGGTTGGATTATAACCATCCTCAATGCTCATCTTTAGAAGTAATACCCGCATTTTAGCTAAAGTAAGCTCATGACCTGTTACGGCATGAAATAGAGTATTATATATTTGAATAAGTGCCCAGCTAATTCGAGCTTGACCGCCTGTTGCGTAGGTTAACCCTGAACTGTAATACTCGTAAGTTTTAATTTCAGGAAAAGGGGTGCCGACACCAGGCATATAGTAAGCATAAAATCCTTTTTGTTTGGCTTGGTAATCATTGGGGGCACAGGCATGATAAAGCTTTGCCACATTTGTAGGATGTGGTGGATTTGCATCATCTGTATCGTTTTTATTATTGTTATTTGTACCATCAAAAAAGAAGCTAACATGTAAGCTTTTACAACATTGGATTGTACTTTTTTTTGTGTAGTGCTTATGTTTATTTTCTTCAGCTTCAATCTTCTTGATATTCTCTTTTACTTGTTGAGAAGTCAGTGTTAAACGTCCTTGATTAGGAAAATGAGGTGGAGCCCAGCAGGGATCGCCTTTGGTTGCATGTTGATCGTTTAAATTAGCTTTGATGGTATGGATAAGTGCAAAATGAAGTTGTTTATCAGTGAGTACTTTTATGGACATATTGCAGGCTCCTCCATAAAGCTAGGCTCTTTTATAGGATAATCAGGATGATTGGTTGCATGGCAAGACAGGGTGATTTTTACTTCCTGACAAGGGAGAAAATGGACATCAACACTACAAGGCTCGCCATATTCAGGGATTTCAACCATTTTTTGATAGTGGCGATAATTGGCTTCGTGTTTTTTCATATAAGCATCAAATTTGGGATCTGTCACACCCGGTGAATCTGTAGGGTATGCATCAGGATCGACTTCCCATTCCACTTTGACCCATTGATTAGGTGTCCATTTTGCCGGCACCATAATGCAACAAGTTCCGGCTGCACCTTGCCCGTAATAACCATTGACTTTAAACCAATTCACCGCAGTCCCTTTC
>NZ_JAEHOQ010000052.1 GCF_016239305.1 Proteus vulgaris
TTTTATTTTTGATGAGATTAAGAAAGAAATCCAGTACTTTTATAATAAAAAAGAAGCTTTAGGATTTATAGATTATCAGTTGTCTGATATAGATGAAAATATCGAAATAGAAATAAAGGTATATGGGAAATATGAATACATAAGTTTTTTTCCTACTTTGGATAATTGGAAAATCGAAAAAAAACTATTAGAAAAATTATGGCTATTAAAGCTACAAGAAATGGGGGAACTTCAAGTTTCAGAAATTCATACATTAAAATTAATTGAATCAAGCAAAGAAAAACATATCTATATTGTTAAAAACGAAAAAAAAAGGACAGAGACTGTTTTACATGTTTATGGTGGTGATTTACAGGAAAAAGTCGATACTGCATTGAAATATTATTCTGATGCAGATGACGGTATTGAATCTATCTTTATTAAAGAGGGTAGTGATTGGATAAAAAAGCAGAGAGAACCTCAAAATAAGTATATTTTATTTGATCAAATAAATGATTTTATTGCTCCTTTGAGAAATAAAGTCGCTAGTATAGGGATTATTGCTACTGCTGAATCAAATTATCTATTTAATACGGAAAATTTCATTCAAGGAAATTGTTTTGGATTGAGTTTAAAATATCTTTTAGAAGTAAAAAATAATGGATTAGAAAGTGCTGCAAAATACCTTTTATGGTTAAAAGAGAATGCCTCACTTTATGCTATAGAACTATTTTATAGTGAATTTAATAGCCTTGAAGATCAAATGATTAGTAATGAATTTGAATATAACTTAATGTTATTTACAGAAGAGGTAAAGGAAATATTATTTCTCCAAGAATCTCAAAATGGGTATTTATATATCAATGATCCTAATAAATTATTTAATAATGAATTTAAGCATATACAAGAATATTTAAAGAATTCTGGTTTAACATTTAATGGTATTAATGGGTATAGTTTAATTGATTTTTTTTCTCTTATTGAAGAAAAAACTAAGCTACATAATGATTTTTATACTATTTTAGCAGTAGAAGAGCATGCTATAGCTTTTTCTATAAAAAAATACACAAAAAATGATTATAGAATTTCAATTTTTGATTCTAATGTTGGCCTTAGCGAATTTTATAATATTAATGATTTTAAAATTTATTTTAAAGATATATTGAATAATTATAATTTACAGAAAATAGATAATGAAGAAAAAATAGGTGTTATAGAATGTAAAGAAAATAATAATCCTTTTTATCAAAGCGCATGGGATAAAAGTCAAAATGAAAAGAATAGAGGCCTTGCAGAGAACTTGAAGAAAATAGGGTTATCACTACCTTTTAAAAAAGATGTCATAGGAAAAATCATATATTTTGACCATTATGATTTCCTTATATTAGAAATATCAGATAATGGGCATATTTTTGAATTAAAAGTAAAATGTACTGATTTCAAAGATACCATGCTCTTTATTCAAGATAATATTGAAGAAATAATTAGTGATAAAACAAGTAGCAAAATATTACTCGGTAGAGATGATAAAAATAAAGCATATATAACCGTTGTATCTTCAAATGAAAATATGAAAAAAGAAAGATATATTGGTTATATAGATTTTAAAGATAATTACTTTGAAGTTTTATTAACTATTAATAGAAACTTATCTAAAGGTAAAATTAAAAGTTCACTTGGAGATATTATTTTAAAAATAAAAACTCTTAATAGAAATATTTATTTTGATAAGCTAGTGGCAAGTTTTGAATTATTAAATATAATACCGAAATTTATTTCTAAATATAAAAATGAATCAGTAAGTGAAATATTAGTTAAAGTCATTAATAAAGTTGAAGATAAATTATTTAATAAAGAATTTATTTTTAATAAGAATAAGTTGCTTTCCTTAGCTAAAAAAAATAGTACGGTTGCTGCAAGATTGTATCAAATCATGGTATCGGAAATGAATGTTAATCATCATGGAATTAGTCAATTTATTTATAGTAATATAAAAAATAATCCATTGCTATTTACTTATAGTGAAGATAGTAGGTTGCATCAAGAGTATCACTATCTTATTGAAGAAGATAATAGGTTGTATCAAGAGTATTACTATCTTATTGAAGAAGATGGGATTAAATTTTTCATTGATAATATAAAAGAAGAAATATTAAAGAAAAATTTTATTATATATTCAGATGACCTTATTTATACTAAATTAAATTATTATCAATTACAACAATGTCGTATTAATAAAGATATTGATAATTTATTAAAATATATTGAAATTAAACTTGATAGTAAAAAAACAACCTTGAATAGTGATTATCAAGAACTTTATTTGCAATATTATACACGGAATAATCATAAAAATTATCTTTTACAAAAAGAGATAACAAAATTAGAGGAGATTTTTATTTATGATAACAATAAAGAATATTTACCTATTAATTTTTATATAGAAGAAAAAGATCCAGTAAGGTTAATTAGTCAGTCATTCTCAC
>NZ_JAEHOQ010000053.1 GCF_016239305.1 Proteus vulgaris
TGCTGAACCTAAAACAGCTACCAATATTACGCGATTATTTGAAACAACGTATGAAGATGAAAATAACCCAGATAAAAAACAAAGAGAATATTTTAAATATTATATGCCTGGTGTTGGTACTGCTTTTCCTGAAATAGCAGAATATAATTTCACTAATATGGGGTTAATATTTGCAACAGGAGGAGAGAATCGTATTAATTGGGCTTTATTAATGTTAGCAAATACTTTAATTGTTTCTTCTAACTTGGATGAATTAACACTACCTCAGTTACGTATCCATTTAAAAGATATGGCAACTCCAACATATCTTCCTATTAGTGGTAAAGGTCGTCGCCGTGCGGTTATCCATTCTTTAATTAATAAAAAAGAGATTATTGAAGGATTACAACTTAAACCTAAAACATTAACGATTAAACTTTATGTTTATGGTTTCTCACGTGGTGCAGCCGAAGCAAGAACTTTTGTTAATTGGGTAACTCAGTTATTCGATACTCCTGAAGGCGCTGATAAACCATCTCAACAATTATGTGGCATTAATGTAAAAGTTGAATTTATTGGTATTTTAGATACGGTGCCCTCTGTGGGTATAGTACATTTAGCACCTTTTTTTTCAGGTCATATGGATTGGGCAAATGGCACTCAACAACTCCCCAATGAAAAAGTTTTTCCTAACTTTATTAAGTGCTGTCGTCACTTTGTTTCTGCCCATGAACAACGTTTCTGTTTTCCTCTAGATACAGTAAGACGGCCCTCAATTTGGGAGAATGAAAAAAATAAAACAGATACATCTGTGAATAATAAAAATATTAATGGTAATAATTATGGCCGTTATCCTAAAATATCCGATATTGAAGAAGTGGTTTATCCTGGTGTTCACTCCGATATTGGCGGAGGATATCTGGTAGGCGATCAGGGTAAGGCATTTGAAGACCCTTCCATGCTAGTTTCACAAATCGTCTTACATGATCTTTATCTTTCAGCATTTCTAATAGGAGCTCCATTAAATATCATAGGAAAATCACCAAAAAATAAAAGTGGTAATTATATGAGTGCAAGTATTACTAGAGAAATTCAAACTTTATTCAAAATCAACCCAATTCTAATTCAACGCTTTAACGCATGGCGAAAAATTACTTTAGGATTACCTCCAGTCGCTACTACTCATTTTTCGGGAACTTTCAATGCTTGCCGTACAAATACAACATTAGAAAAAATCGTCGAAAAACAAATGGCATGGATGACAGCTTGGCGTATCGATAGATATGCCGATATGAATCTTTTTAATCAAGATTTTTATAAAAATGCATTACAGCATGGCACTGAAAAGATCAAAGAAGATAAAGAAAAATGGGAGAAAACTAAAGAGGAGATAGAAGAACAACAGAAAGAAAAAATAAAACAAGGTACAGATACCATTTCACCAAGCGATCTTGCAGGACCTAGTATTTATGAGCCCATGCTAGGTAAAACACAATTAAGAGAAGGAGCTGAAGAATTTAAAGCGGACTATTATAATGGGCGAAGAGAAGTCCGAAATTGGAAACAATTTTCTATCGATAATTTACTAACGAATATAATGTGCTTATTAAATACTGATGATGAGAAAGCTGAATATTTTTATATGAAAAAAAGTGGTGATGATATTTATAAAAAAGGTTATGGATTTCCTTTATTTAAAGAAAACAACATACTTTCTCCTGATGAATTATTAACAAGAGATTTATTTGATGACCAATTTCATGATTCTCGCGCTTGGTTTATGCATGATGCATTACAATCTAGAGAACCTTGGGCAAGCTATTTTAGCTATCGAATGATCTATGCTGATAGTGAAACAAATAAATTTTTATCTCCTGTTGCAATAGCGGGAAAATTAATTGGCATAGCGACATTTATTGGTGGTATGGCGTATGTAGTGAGGCAAAAAAACATTAAAAATGCATTAGGTGCTTTTGCGGGTACATTAGGCGTTATGTCAATGGAATATGAAGTAGTAAATGCAATAACAGGATTAGCGCTCCCCCTTAATCCTGAAGATGTTAAACCAACTAAAAATGCGGGCCCTATACAATCAATTGCTGTCGCTCAATCTGTTATTGAAAAAACAGAAGGTGTTATAAATAGTTTAACTCAACTTATTGATACTAAAAAAATCTTATCAATTGCTTAAATTAGTATTAATTCCCTTTATTTTAACTTTATCTCTAAAAGATCAGGAGATATATCGTGAGATATCCTCCGCGTTACCCTGAGTTTACCCAAGACAAACCGATAAATTGGAAAAAACCATTAAAGTGGTTATTTATATTTATTGGTTTCTCTCTTTTTTTTACTAATATTATTTTATCAAATAG
>NZ_JAEHOQ010000054.1 GCF_016239305.1 Proteus vulgaris
AAAATATACTACTTTCTTTTGTATTAATAAATAATCAATAATAAAGAAAGTGCTTTGAATTAAATCAACGTAATAACCAACACATTGATTGTGATGATGAGGGAAGCGTTTTTAGTCTAATAAATAAATAAATAAATAAATTTAATTTAATTGTATCATGATATTGTGACTTAAACGGTAATAACAGTATTAATAGGTTCTTAACGAATGGGGAAATTTTAGTTATACTGTTTGAAAATAGCATAAAGAATATTCGTTTTTTTATTTTTAATACCACCAACAAATTTATTGTGAGTTTATATGAAATCTTATCCTTAGCTAGTCTCATATTAGTTTTTAAAAGTTAAATTTAGAAAATAATATATGGCTATTTAATATAGTGGGCATTATGGTATCAAAAAATTAATAAGTGAATAAATCTAATAAAAGTTAAAAACTCAAGAAAATATAATGTAGTGTTGCCTGATAATAGAATTTTAACGTGGTATGAGTCTGGGCCAGAACAAGGTAAACCGGTATTATTTTGTACTGGTGCAGGTATGAGTGGTGTATTAGGTGTGGATGTTGAATATTTAAATAAGCTCAATATCCGTTTAATTAGCCCAACTCGTCCAGGACTAGGTGATTCAACGTTCGACCCTCATAAAACGTTAAAATCCTTTTCTCAAGATATTATATTTTTACTCGAACATCTTAATATTAAAAATCTTAATGTAGTGGGATTTTCTCAAGGGGCTGTATTCGCTATGGCACTTTGTTTTTATTATCATATAGACAAACTAGTTATTGTCGCAGGACAAGATCAATTTGATTATCCTGATACACGAAACCAACTCATAGAAGAGGTCGCTAATATGCAACAGCAGGCTGTGAATGCTCCTGATGTCTTAGCCTCTTGGATTAAGCAAAATATATCAGCTAATTGGTTAATGAATTTTATCTTAAATTATAGTGCAGATGTTGATTTAGCTGTTTATCAATCGGCAGATTTTTTTTCTGTTTATCAAGAATGCATGGCAGAAGCTTTTAAACAAGGTAATGAGGGATATGCTCAAGATCTTCTTATCGCTATGCAACCATGGGGCTTTTCACCCGAAGACATAAAAACACCAACAACATTATGGTATGGTATGAAAGATACAAGCACCGTTCATTCTCCTGATTTTGGGGCATTATTGTTTCAACGTTTTCCTAATGTGCAACGACATTTATGGCCAGAAGAAGGTGGATCACTTCTGTGGACAAAAACCGAAGATATTTTATTAGCATTAGTTGACTAAAACTAAGTACTATATTACTGATAGAGTAGATATTGCTTATTATTAAAAAATAACAGTATCTACTGTTTTAAGTTAGATTTTATCTATTTACTTCAATTCTATTGAAAAATTTAAATATAAATATGGCGTTAGATTGGGTGGATAATTATTCTTATATTATAATTATTTTCTAAGTTTTCGTTTTAGCATTTTTTTAAAAATAAATTTGAAAATAATTTGCTATAAACCGAATTATATGACTTAATAGCGCCACTGGTTTGGAAGTACAGACCTATTTATGTTAGTGCAGTTTTAAGTAGTTCACCGTTTAGCGTTATCCCTGATACCTCTTCGTTGCGAATTCCTTCAAATAGTGACCATAAGTAAAATCCGAAATCAAACCGCAAACAATGCCTTATGGCAAAATAATTAATTAAAGGAAATCTTATGTCTAATACAATGACTGGTACAGTAAAATGGTTTAACGATGATAAAGGCTTCGGTTTTATCACTCCTAAAGATGGCAGCAAAGATGTATTCGTACACTTTTCAGCAATCCAAAGCGAAAGCTTCAAATCTCTGAAAGAAGGCCAAGAAGTTTCATTTTCTATCGAAAATGGCGCTAAAGGTCCAGCAGCGGCGAACGTAATCGGCCTGTAATATTGAGTCATTATTGCAGTACATATTGCTTAATGCAGTATTAATACTGATAAGACCAATGAAAACCTCACTTCGGTGAGGTTTTTTTGTATTAAAAAGTCTTATTA
>NZ_JAEHOQ010000055.1 GCF_016239305.1 Proteus vulgaris
GATGGCGTTTTCCGGTTTTGCACCCCAAGAGCCCGCATTGGCACAACCGGAAAGTAATAGAGAAGAGGCGAGAACTAATAATATTATTTTTAATTTAATCATTTTATCTACTTTATTTTTATAAAATAAGAATGACATATAAATAATTAATTTATGATTTGATACTTATATTAGAAAGTGAACTTACTAAAGTACAACCACAAGCACAATGATGCCCTTCTAATGCAATTGCTCTTTTATTTATTATTGAATTTCTTGCCCCTTCAATAATTTTATTTTCACCATGCTTATTACAAATAACCTTATCATCAACACAAGCAACAGATTTTCCATACGCTAAATAACTCCCTGTGATCACTTGTCCACCATAAGGATTTAAAGTATCTCCAACTCTAATTATTTTTTTCATTTTATATTCTTTTTAAGTGTGAATTTAAAAAATAGTAATCTGATTAAGTTAATTATTAGAATAGTATTTACGAATATACTCTTCTACTGTGCCTAAATGGTCACTATTATTGGCTTGAATAGCAAGGGTATATAAATGATTGAAATTTTCTTCTTGAGTTATTGATGTGTTATTAAACTCTGAATATGACCTTAATTCCTCTGCATCACTTATACAGCCAATTTTATTAATTTGTTCATCGTTAAATTGCATTATTGGAAAAGATTCATCTTCAATTTCTGGATGATAATTTCCTAATAACCAACTCATATCATTGTCTCTATCCAACCACCCCCAAATAAAAGTAATATCAGTGAATCTTTTTTTTTGTTCAGGTGTAAGAATATCTTTTACTAGTGTTGGAAATACCCGTGTATCATAAAAACGAAGTAAGCAAGATTTAAATCCCCATTCAATTTCTGCAAGAGAAAGTAAAAATGTAGATAACATATTAAATGGAAGAGGGGATGATGTTATTAATAATCGAGGCTCTGAATAAAGTAATTCAAATAACTCTTCTAATAAGATTACATGTGTACTTTTATTCCAATCAATACGAATAAGTAAAGGGGCTTGTTCTAAAAAACCTTCTTCTGGCATATTGGTGAAAAGAGAACACCATCTAATATCATTATCCATTTTGATTAACGCTGGAACGATGGGGTTTTCTAACCCAGCTTGGTCAATAACAATATCGAGATAATCTAGATGTGTTTTTTCTGAGATCAATTTTAATTGTTTTATCCATTGATCCGTTATTTCTTTTGATGGGGATTGTAATGTATTATTCACGGATAGCGACTCCCATAGCATTTTCTTGTGCTTTCTTTAAACACTCTTTACAAACAGATTGAGGAAGGTCTGGTAATGGGAAATCTTCACTCGCGGGTTCACTCCAAATATGTTGTCCTTTTAGACTTAAACGGCTTGGTGTGTGAATTTCAATTTGGCCATCAGGCATTATTTTAATATATCCACCGCCACAGCCTAAAGTAATTCCATTTTTAGCAGTTAATTGGATATGACCTTGAGTTGATTGCACCGTAATATCTTTAAGTGCCGTTGCTTCGAAGATATCGCCATGTGATTCTAATTCAAAAGGTCCTTTTCCAGAGACAATGCGTACACCTTCTTTTTGAGACAACATCGAGATTTGCTGATATGCATTTACTGCTATTTTTTGTGTACTCGATAAGTGCATTTCACCTTTCGTTTGAGCATAGAGTGCTTCAACACTTTGCATAAGTAGTGTTTCATTGGTAACAATACCTATTCCTTCTGGTGCATGCATTAAAATAGAAGGTGAAGTTAGTTTATCGGTATTTTTTAAAAGATTATCTAATCCTTCTTTTTCTGGTTGAAGATTGTGGTGGGCTTGTGTGATTTCTCTGCAATCACCTAGCTGGCTTATTGCACCTTTAATTAAAGATATTGCAGGATCCATCGCTAGAACTTCACC
>NZ_JAEHOQ010000057.1 GCF_016239305.1 Proteus vulgaris
ACCTGCTTTGGCTTGATTATCTGCACTAATAAATAATCCTTTGCCTGCTCTTATTGCTCCCCAACTGTCAGTGCGTAATTCAAAACCTTCGCCACGTTTATCACGATTGGCATCAACAATATGACCTAAGCTTAATTGAGATTTACCCCCGTATTCGGTACTGAGCTTAATATGCTCCTGCCCGCGTTTATCCTCCATTCGTAATTTATTATTTGCAGGGGTACGAATAACATTACGCGTGTTATTTCTATCCGTTACATGATCGGGATGACGCGAATCATGCAATACATGGGCAATATAAGGTCTGTCAGGGTCGCCTTCATGAAAGGCAATGGCGACCTCAGTACCTTGAATTAACGGAAAATGCATCCCATAGGTATCACCTGCATAAGGTTTTGCCAAGCGTACCGGCATACTTTCATAGCCCATCGGTTTTTCATCACGGTCGGCATCAAATTTTACCCAATAAAAACCATGTTCATTTTGGTGGGCGTAAATATCGTTATCTTTTGCACTCGTAATACGTGCAGTGAGTGTACCTGTAATAATCGGTCGGGGTTTAATCGCTGGTCGCCAGCACAGTGTTTCACTGTAAGGGATCGCATTAAACCGCACTTGTAGCGCTTTATCTCGACCACCACTAAAGCGTAAACGGGTGATTAAAATCGGTGATTGAAACACAGACGGTAATGATGAAGGTATTGCGTTATCAGTGATAGAAAGCACTTGGAGCGGTGATAAAAAGTCCGCATTGCTTTCCCCTTTTAAGCGAGTTTGTCGAGTCAGAAAACGTTCATGATCGAGTCTTGCCCAAAAGTTTGCCGTTTCCGCTTCAGGGGTAATTTTATCGCCACGGGCAAGATGTCTTGCTTGGTAATGATAAACTTCACCATAGTTAACGTCATCTCCTTCACCTCGCGTCATATCCGTTACTGCTGAAATTAAGGTGTCTTGTGCTTGGCGGTGGTTATAGTCTTTGGTGAATACATTCTGTTCGACAACTTGATGATGTAATGATAATCCCCATACACTTTCTTGGTGATTATCATTCATGCCCGATGGGCTATTTAAAGGTAGTGTTTTATCAAAGGTGTAAGCACTTTGGCGATCGGCAAAACGGATGACTTCGGTTTGTGTTTGGTCTTGTAAATAGAATGAGTAAAAAATACCGACTTCACTTAATAGTCGTTCTATAAATTGGCGATCACTCTCATTGTATTGATTAATTTGCTCACGTTTGGGATAGTCATTTTTAAGTGTAAATTCAAACTCCCAATCTTTAAAATTATGCTCACGTAAAATTTGGCTTACAACATCGGGCACAGATTGATTGAGGAAAAATCGATGAGAGCGGATTTGATGACGTAATAATGCAAAGACAGGCTCAATAACGAGTTGATAACGCGCTTCATCCACCGAACCTGATAAACGCCGAAATTGTGTGATAACACCATGAACTTGCTTAGTGATGGGCTCTTGCGTTGCCAAATCGGTAATACTGTTAATTGGCGGTGTAAAAGATAGCGTTGCACTACGGCGCAAGAGTTGTTGTGGCTGTAAATCTTGAGCTTGGCAAGTAAAGGTAATTTGATAATGGTAGGGTTCACTTATTGCTTCGCGTCCTGTGAA
>NZ_JAEHOQ010000058.1 GCF_016239305.1 Proteus vulgaris
GAGCCGAAGCCAGTCGAAGATACCAGCTGGCTGCAACTGTTTATTAAAAACACAGCACTGTGCAAACACGAAAGTGGACGTATACGGTGTGACGCCTGCCCGGTGCTGGAAGGTTAATTGATGGGGTTATCCGTAAGGAGAAGCTCTTGATCGAAGCCCCAGTAAACGGCGGCCGTAACTATAACGGTCCTAAGGTAGCGAAATTCCTTGTCGGGTAAGTTCCGACCTGCACGAATGGCGTAATGATGGCCAGGCTGTCTCCACCCGAGACTCAGTGAAATTGAACTCGCTGTGAAGATGCAGTGTACCCGCGGCAAGACGGAAAGACCCCGTGAACCTTTACTATAGCTTGACACTGAACATTGAGCCTTGATGTGTAGGATAGGTGGGAGACTTTGAAGTGTGGACGCCAGTCTGCATGGAGTCAACCTTGAAATACCACCCTTTAACGTTTGATGTTCTAACCTAGGTCCATGATCTGGATCGGGGACCGTGTCTGGTGGGTAGTTTGACTGGGGCGGTCTCCTCCTAAAGAGTAACGGAGGAGCACGAAGGTTGGCTAAGCATGGTCGGACATCATGCGGTTAGTGCAAAGGCATAAGCCAGCTTGACTGTGAGAGTGACGGCTCGAGCAGGTACGAAAGTAGGTCTTAGTGATCCGGTGGTTCTGAATGGAAGGGCCATCGCTCAACGGATAAAAGGTACTCCGGGGATAACAGGCTGATACCGCCCAAGAGTTCATATCGACGGCGGTGTTTGGCACCTCGATGTCGGCTCATCACATCCTGGGGCTGAAGTAGGTCCCAAGGGTATGGCTGTTCGCCATTTAAAGTGGTACGCGAGCTGGGTTTAGAACGTCGTGAGACAGTTCGGTCCCTATCTGCCGTGGGCGTTGGAAGATTGAGAGGGGTTGCTCCTAGTACGAGAGGACCGGAGTGAACGCACCACTGGTGTTCGGGTTGTCATGCCAATGGCATTGCCCGGTAGCTAAGTGCGGAAGAGATAACCGCTGAAAGCATCTAAGCGGGAAACTTGCCTCGAGATGAGTCTTCCCTGTCACCTTGAGTGACCTAAAGGAACGTTTAAGACTAAGACGTTGATAGGCTGGGTGTGTAAGCGTAGCGATACGTTGAGCTAACCAGTACTAATGAACCGTGAGGCTTAACCTGACAACACCGAAGGTGTTTTGTCTGAGAGACAAAAGTAGATGAAGTA
>NZ_JAEHOQ010000059.1 GCF_016239305.1 Proteus vulgaris
AATTAACCTAATACTTTAGCAACAACGCCCGCACCTACTGTACGGCCACCTTCACGGATAGCGAAACGTAAACCGTCGTCCATCGCGATTGGGTGAATCAGTTCAACGATCATGTTGATGTTGTCACCTGGCATTACCATTTCTACGCCTTCTGGTAATTCGATAGTACCAGTTACGTCAGTTGTACGGAAGTAGAACTGTGGACGGTAGCCTTTGAAGAATGGAGTGTGACGACCACCTTCATCTTTGCTCAGAATATAAACTTCTGATTCGAATTTAGTGTGTGGCTTGATTGAACCTGGTTTAGCCAGAACTTGTCCACGTTCGATTTCTTCACGTTTAGTACCACGCAGAAGAACACCAACGTTCTCACCTGCACGACCTTCGTCAAGTAATTTACGGAACATTTCAACGCCAGTACAAGTTGTTTTAACGGTTGGTTTGATACCAACGATTTCAACTTCTTCACCAACTTTAACAACACCACGCTCAACACGACCTGTTACTACTGTACCACGGCCTGAGATTGAGAATACGTCTTCGATTGGTAACAGGAATGGTTTGTCAATTGCACGCTCTGGTTCTGGGATGTATGAATCCAGTGCTTCTGCTAATTCAACAATTTTTGCTTCCCACTCAGCTTCGCCTTCCAGTGCTTTCAGCGCTGAACCACGGATTACTGGAGTGTCGTCACCTGGGAAATCGTACTGAGACAGAAGTTCACGAACTTCCATTTCTACTAATTCCAGTAACTCTTCATCATCTACCATGTCACATTTGTTCAGGAATACGATGATGTAAGGAACACCAACCTGACGACCTAACAGGATGTGCTCACGAGTTTGTGGCATTGGGCCATCAGTCGCAGCAACTACCAGGATAGCTCCGTCCATTTGCGCAGCACCAGTGATCATGTTTTTAACATAGTCGGCGTGACCTGGGCAGTCTACGTGTGCGTAGTGGCGAGTTGGAGTGTCATATTCTACGTGTGAAGTAGAGATGGTGATACCACGAGCTTTTTCTTCTGGTGCGTTATCGATTTGATCGAATGCACGAGCAGCACCACCGTAAGTTTTAGCTAAAAC
>NZ_JAEHOQ010000060.1 GCF_016239305.1 Proteus vulgaris
CATTACATTAGGTGTTTTTTCCGGCCTAAACCTACAAGGCTCTGCGTATGTTTTTGATAACGTTGCCGTCTTAGAAACCAACAGTAATTTGCAATTAACAGAGACACTCTCCACCAGTTGGCAGGCATTGATTGCTAAAGATGGTAGTAACCGTAATATTTTTACGGCTAACTACTCCTTACCTAAAGGGCTTGGATCATTATGGGTCAATCGTGAAAAAGCAAATATCAAAGATAATTTCCCAATGTATGACTCTGATAACTACTCGTTTGGTACTACCCTTAATTTGACTCAATTTTGGGAATATGCAGGATCATTTACCTATTCCTACACCAAAGATTTACGCGATAAAAATAAATCAAATAACTTTGAATATGCTACTACACTTTATACAGGTCGTTATGGCAGCATGAGTTTGCGTACCGGTGTTCAACGTTATCATTACGATAACCAAAGCAGTACTAACGAAAAATACATTACCTTAGACTTCTCATTACCGCTGGCAACATGGCTTAGTGCCGGTGTTTCATCCAGTAATGGTAATATGCGTGGTGAATTATCTGCATCTAAAAGCTTTGAAGATTCTGCTATTCGCAACGCAGGTTTATCGGTATCAACCCTATTACATGATAAAGACGGGACTGACAGTGATTTCTCTGTCAGTGGTTACAGTGTGTTCGATACGAAATACAGCACGGGGACATTAACCATGAATCGTCCTAACGATGACCGATTAAATACCACGTTAACCGCTCGAGGCTCTTTTGCTTATAGTGATATGAACTTCTCTGCCAGTGGTAAACAAGAAACATCAGGGGTGATCGTCAAAACCGGGATTGATGGTGAAGGACAAATTGCGGCCAACGTCAATGGTCAGCGTTTTGTCTTATCGGGTAGTAATAACTTTATTCCGCTTTCACCTTATGCCGAATATAAAGTCGAATTACTGAACGATAAAAACAGTGAAGATAGCTTTGATATCGCCTCGGGTCGAGTGAAAAACGTGGTGCTTTATCCGGGCAATGTGGCAGTGCATCAACCAGAACTAAAACAGATGGTGACCGTGTTTGGTCGAATGAAATCG
>NZ_JAEHOQ010000061.1 GCF_016239305.1 Proteus vulgaris
TATTACATTAGGTGTTTTTTCCGGCCTAAATCTACAAGGCTCTGCGTATGTTTTTGATAACGTTGCCGTCTTAGAAGCCAACAGTAATTTGCAATTAACCGACACGCTCTCCACCAGTTGGCAGGCGTTGATTGCTAAAGATGGTAGTAACCGTAATATTTTTACGGCTAACTACTCCTTACCTAAAGGAATTGGGGCGTTATGGGTTAATCGTGAAAAAGCAAATATCAAAGATAATTTCCCGATGTATGACTCTGATAACTACTCATTTGGTACTATCCTTAATTTGACTCAATTTTGGGAATATGCAGGATCATTTACCTATTCCTACACCAAAGATTTACGCGATAAAAATAAATCGAATAACTTTGAATACGCAACAACCCTCTACACAGGCCGCTATGGCAGCATGAGTTTGCGTACCGGTGTTCAACGTTATCATTACGATAACCAAAGCAGTACTAACGAAAAATACATTACCTTAGACTTCTCATTACCGCTGGCAACATGGCTCAGTGCTGGGGTGTCTTCGAGTAACGGAAATATCCATGGTGAGCTGTCAGCATCGAAAAACTTTGAAAACGCCCCGATCACCAGCGCAGGGTTATCCGTTTCGACCCTTCTTCATGATAAAGACGGGGCTGACAGTGATTTCTCCGTCGGCGGTTATGGCTCATTTGATACAAAATACAGTGCAGGGACGTTAACCATGAATCGCCCTAACGATGACCGATTAAATACCACGTTAACCGCTCGAGGCTCCTTTGCTTATAGTGATATGAACTTCTCTGCCAGTGGTAAACAAGAAACATCAGGGGTGATCGTCAAAACCGGGATTGATGGTGAAGGACAAATTGCGGCTAACGTCAATGGTCAGCGTTTTGTCTTATCGGGTAGTAATAACTTTATTCCGCTTTCGCCTTATGCCGAATATAAAGTCGAATTACTGAACGATAAAAACAGTGAAGATAGCTTTGATATCGCCTCGGGTCGAGTGAAAAATGTGGTGCTTTATCCGGGTAACGTGGCAGTGCATCAACCTGAACTAAAACAGATGGTGACCGTATTTGGTCGAATGAAATCA
>NZ_JAEHOQ010000062.1 GCF_016239305.1 Proteus vulgaris
TCTGAAACTGTGGTACTTAAACAACAAGGTAGCAGTGATATCTATCAGACTAAAATCGCCCTGAATGGAGGCGGTTCATGTCAATGGCAATTAAGTGAAGTTTGGATGTCAATTCGTTATAAAAAAATGCTGAATACTGATAGTGACTTTGAAGCAATACCATCAAATAGACTTATTTTAATCTTTAATAACCATAAATATAATCAAGGAGAAATTATAAGAAATTTAATAAAAAATGAAAAAATAGAACTTAATTACTATCCAGTCTTTATTAATAATAAAATATCAAAAGAAAAGAAAATAACTCTGTTTGATAATTGGTATGGTTCTCAATATATATTAGTCAATAATGAAAAAAATATATTATTTAACCCTATCTTTCATAAAGATAATATCACGAAGGTTGATATACCTAAAGAGCGAGGAACCAGTATTATTATTTATTATTCAGATGGCACTATAGAAAAAGTCAAATATTGGAGACCCAATTATAATAAATTAAAAAGTCTTAACTAAAATTAGTAGGACTAGTTATTGTTATTGTTGCGACTGAAATTTTTGTACCAAGTACATTAGGTTAATTATTAACTCATTGAATTGATCTAAAATTTTTGTTTTAAATGTTCTTGGCGGGCTTTGTAATTAAACAAAGCCCGTTTTTTATTGGATAAAATTTAAAAATCCTGCCTTATGTTTTTTCATAACATTCGCAAATAGATAAAAAAATATAATGCTTTTTATTTTCACACGCATCTGGAGTGATTAGGCGTATTTATATTTTTAATTCTCTATATATAATTAAATTTCACTTTAAATATTCTATTGATATTCCACGTTGTATCAAAATTAGATTATTATTATGTAAGTGATTGTATTTAAAGGGGTGTTATTTCTTTGATAAGAGCTCGTAAAAAAATGAACTGTAAATACATTACCAGTATAAATAAGAATAACTACTTATTTCTTCTCTATCTTTTACTGTTAAATCACATTTAAAAACAAATATGTTTAATTTAATTTATGT
>NZ_JAEHOQ010000063.1 GCF_016239305.1 Proteus vulgaris
AGTGAAGTGCTGGCAATGGAGGAGGCTCAGTCACAACTCACTGCTGCATTAATAGAAATGCAAACCTTAACCAAAAGTGCAGAACATGCCAGTGCTCTCGCTTCTAATATCCAGCAACAGCAAGAAAGCCTAGAAAAAAAATTAATCCAATTAAGAAAATCAGTGCTATTAGCCACTGCTCCTGACGGAATAGCACTAACTAGTGGTGATAATTTACAATTGTCGGCTGAAGAAAACCTCACTCTAACAGCAAATCAACAAGTTGATATTGGTGCATTTAAAAAATTCACGTTAGCTGCTGGTGAAATGATGAGTTTCTTTTCCAGAATGGGAGCAAAGATTTTCACCAAAACTGGTGATATCGAAATTCAAGCACAAGATGGTCGTCTATCGACATGGTCTACACAAGATTCAATAATAAGTAGTGGTAAGAAAATGGTGTTGTCAGCTCAAGAAGAACTACTCTTATCTTGTGGTGGCGGATATATACGAATTAAAGATGGAGATGTAGAAATTGGTGGGCCTGGAAAGTTATTAATTAAAAATAATGGTATTCAAAAATTAGGTCCACAAAGTGTAGAAAGTGCCATGAAATCTTTTTCACCAGAAGAATTTAGTGAATGGTTCATAATTAAAAACCCACTTTCAGGAGAACCGATTGCCAATCAGCGTTATCAAATTACATTACCTAGTGGCGAAATTATAAAAGGCACTTCTGACTCCGAAGGTAAAACAACCCGTATAAATTCTAATGCAATAAATGATATTCTAATTAAATTATTGCCTTATGGAGAAAATAAATAATGCGATACAAATTATCCTATTTTTTTATTTTACTCTTATCTACGTCGACACTTTCTGGCTGTTTATCATTAAAAGAAAAAGCCGCAATTAAAGCGGAACAAGATAAAATTGAACAGCAACGCCAATTAGAGGAATTACAAAAAACATTTAAATCT
>NZ_JAEHOQ010000064.1 GCF_016239305.1 Proteus vulgaris
GCAACAGCGTTTAATGGCCGAAGAAATTAAAAGTTACGGTCCCCCCGTCGTGATTTATCGTATTGATGACCATCGCTTTTTTACCTTGGAGCAATATAACCATCGACGAGAAGGGATCACTTATTACAACAATACAAAAAATAATATTCATAAAAAAATATTATCTGGTTCAGCCTGTTTATACCAAGGGCGTTTAATTTGGGCAACAGAGCGTGATGATGCCTTAGCTTTCCCTGCCGTATTGAGTCGACAAACCGACCAGTGTGCAGGCACTAAATGGGGGTGTGTTAACGCCATTATTGTCACCCTTGATGGCGGAAAAACCTTCAGACCCACTAATGGTGGGTTTGGTGGTAATACTGATTATCCTGGGGTTAGATCGGCTAAATTCGATATTATCGTAACAGATGAGGGATTTTATCTAGGAGAATCTCCATTTCCTCGTTTAAAAAATGATGGACTTGATGATCCCTGGTGGCGAAAATTTTATTTTGATCCTACCGATTCTAATTATGTTCATAGTAGTGTCGGGGATAAAGAATCTCCCTCTTCAACACTAAAAACTCCCTCAGGACAAACCCGTTTTGATTGCAGTGCCCCTTCTATTTACCCTATTTCACAGGCAGAAAAATGATGTGCAACAATAACCCAACTCGTTGGCTAAAACCTAAAGAGTGCCTTGATGGTAGTCAAGAATGGCGTTCTATCACTCATGCC
>NZ_JAEHOQ010000065.1 GCF_016239305.1 Proteus vulgaris
GATTTTACGCTATTATAGAGGTGAACTGGTTCCATTAATTACTCCGGTGGGTAATAAAACACTTAATCCCGTTAATGAAATGAGAAAATTTACCCTTGTGGTGACAGATACCCATTTTTATATTGGAAAAAGCTACAGTTCTTCTCCTCAGAAAGAATCATTAAGTAACTTATCCTGGGATAAGTATCTTTACCCAACACTCGAAGAAGTGGAAAATAATACATCGAAACCCCATACATTAGAAGCGCCCAATCCTGAAATGAAAACGCCTTCAGGACAAACTCAATTTGATTGCAGTGATCCCTCTATTTCCCCAATGTCAAAGTTAGGTGACTATGGGCGAGATTATAGAATTAAAAAATAGAGTTTCTTTTTTATATTGTTATTATTCATTGAAAAAATAAAGGGTAAAAATGAGCCAAAAAACAGCCTACATGTATTAAAAAACAAACGTACATTAATTAAGCTACACAAAAATAATGGTAAAATAAAACAGCATAATAATTAATAAGGATAAGCCATGTTCGTTAAATTATTAAAATTACTTTTTATTGTTATTATTAGCACCACCTTACTTTCTGGCTGTTTATCATTAAAAGAAAAAGCCGCGATTAAAGCGGAACAAGATAAAATTGAACAGCAACGCCAATTAGAGGAATTACGAAAAACATTTAAACCC
>NZ_JAEHOQ010000066.1 GCF_016239305.1 Proteus vulgaris
TTATGGCTTTAGCCAGTTTAAGTCGCGCTAGCGTCTTAAACATAAAACCACCCGCTATGCGGGTGGCATTCAAAGGTTATACCAAGAAAAACACCTTTCCGTTACGATATAGATGTTCAAGCTAATATTCGTAACTTAAATAAGGAAAGGTGTTTATGGGCATTAAAGCACAAAGCTCAGCACATACAAAGTGGCTGTGTAAATACCATATCGTCTTTTCGCCGAAAT
Source organism: Proteus vulgaris (assembly GCF_016239305.1). GTDB lineage: Bacteria > Pseudomonadota > Gammaproteobacteria > Enterobacterales > Enterobacteriaceae > Proteus > Proteus vulgaris_C. The sequence goes on from NZ_JAEHOQ010000066.1 coordinate 229, forward strand.
ATAGACGGAAAGTGATTTTTAATAATATTCGTTCAAGTATAGGTGAGATCCTTAGAGACCTTTGTAAGTATAAAGGTGTTGAAATAATTGAAGGGCATCTCATGCCAGATCATGTGCATATGTTAGTGAGTATTCCACCGAAAATAAGTGTTTCAAGCTTTATGGGATATCTGAAGGGTAAAAGCTCGCTAATGATCTTTGATAGACATGCCAATCTAAAATATAAATTTGGCAACAGAAAGTTTTGGGCGGAAGGGTTCTATGTCACGACAGTGGGGCTAAACGAAGCCACAATTCAGAAGTATATCAGAGAGCAAGAAAAGTCGGATTTAATCTCGGATAAATTGAGTAGTAAAGAATATGTAAACCCCTTCAAGGGGTGAGCCAAAGTAGCAAAGACACTTAGCTTGAACGAAGAGAAAG
>NZ_JAEHOQ010000067.1 GCF_016239305.1 Proteus vulgaris
GGCTGAACCTAAAATAGACGCCATATCAGGAGATCCTTTTTGGCATCATGGTGAGTTAGTTTGCTTTTTAAAATATCGCAACATATTAAATATTTAGTATGTCAAGATTATACCTTACAATTATATTGTCGTCGGGAAACTAGCCCACTTCCTTATAAAGTAAAGCTTTTTCTTGTTCCATCGTTAGCAAAGCTTGCGAATGAACAAGCTAGAGCTAATCAAGAGGCATTAATGAAAGAAGATAACCTCGATGATCTGTTCCCCTCCAATACAAATCCATTGTTAGATAGCTTTACAGATCCTAGAAATCATTCTATGTCAGGTATGTATGTTCCATATATAAACAATGAATTATTAGAAGCTTCTTGGCCAGAGCTAGAATTACAACGCAAACTCAATCGACAGAAGTTTAAAGAACAAATACAACAATACACCAATAGAAATGATACTGATCAAACTAGGATCCCTCCAGAAAGAGTTGCAAGAGATAAATGTTTTTTAGGCATGCAAGAATCAGTGGCTATTACTCTTAATATCACAAAATCAATTCCAGGAGGCAAAAATGCCCTTATCCGTTTTAGCAGTAAGGCAAAAGAAGAGATGGAACGTTTATAAATGTTTTCTCTTACTA
>NZ_JAEHOQ010000068.1 GCF_016239305.1 Proteus vulgaris
GCTGCCGCAGCTTCGGTGCATGGTTTAGCCCCGTTACATCTTCCGCGCGGGCCGACTCGACCAGTGAGCTATTACGCTTTCTTTAAATGATGGCTGCTTCTAAGCCAACATCCTGGCTGTCTGAGCCTTCCCACTTCGTTTCCCACTTAACCATGACTTTGGGACCTTAGCTGGCGGTCTGGGTTGTTTCCCTCTTCACGACGGACGTTAGCACCCGCCGTGTGTCTCCCGTGATAACATTCTTCGGTATTCGCAGTTTGCATCGAGTTGGTAAGTCGGGATGACCCCCTAGTCGAAACAGTGCTCTACCCCCGAAGATGAGTTCACGAGGCGCTACCTAAATAGCTTTCGGGGAGAACCAGCTATCTCCCGGTTTGATTGGCCTTTCACCCCCATCCACAAGTCATCCGCTAATTTTTCAACATTAGTCGGTTCGGTCCTCCAGTTAGTGTTACCCAACCTTCAACCTGCCCATGGATAGATCACCGGGTTTCGGGTCTATACCCTGCAACTCATTCGCCCAGTTAAGACTCGGTTTCCCTACGGCTCCCCTATACGGTTAACCTTGCTACAGAATATAAGTCGCTGACCCATTATACAAAAGGTACGCAGTCACCCCA
>NZ_JAEHOQ010000069.1 GCF_016239305.1 Proteus vulgaris
CCTAATACCGTAGCACTTAAACAACAAGGTAATAGCGATATCTATCAAGTACAAATCGCCCTTAATGGTGGTGGCTCATGTCAATGGCAATTAAGTGAAGTTTGGATATCAATCATTTACAAAAAGACACTGAGTACGTATAGTGATTATGAAGCAATACCATCAGATGAACTTATTTTAATCTTTAAAGACCATAATTTTCGTCCACCAGAACTGATAAGAAATCTAATAAAAAATGAAAGAATAGAACTTAATTACTATCCAGTCTTTATTAATAATAACTTTTCAAATGAAAAAAAATAACTCTGTTTAACCATTGGGATAGATCTCAATATATATTAGTTAATAATGAAAAAAACATATTATTCACTCCTCTCTATCATAAGGATAATATTACGAAGGTTGATATACCTAAAGAGCGAGGAACGGGTGTTATTATTTATTATTCAGATGGTACTATAGAAAAAGTAAAATATTGGAGACCCAATTATAATAAATTAAAAAGTCTTAACTGAATATAACTTCAATCCTAATCCAGGAGATTATTTGAACCTATTTATTTCAAATATAAGGCAAAAGAAGAGATGGAACGTTTATAAATGTTTTCTCTTACTG
>NZ_JAEHOQ010000070.1 GCF_016239305.1 Proteus vulgaris
TATTTTGCTTTTATCGAGTTTTTCCCACTTTATGTGAGCGATTAAATTAGGACGCCATTTTTCGGGGATCATCACACAACAGACCGTACCGCCAATACTGCCATACCCTTCATTAATCGAAAAACCGGTAATACTGTATTGAGTGTGGTTATAGCCTTGAAGACCTGCTCCCAATATGGCGTTTTCCGGTTTCGCGCCCCAAGAGCCCGCATTGGCACAACCGGAAAGTAATAGAGAAGAGGCGAGAACTAATAATATTATTTTTAATTTAATCATTTTATCTACTTTATTTTTATAAAATAAGAATGACATATGAATAATTAATTTATGATTTGATACTTATATTAGAAAGTGAACTTACTAAAGTACAACCACAAGCACAATGATGCCCTTCTAATGCAACTGCTCTTTTATTTATTATTGAATTTCTTGCCCCTTCAATAATTTTATTTTCACCATGCTTATTACAAATAACCTTATCACCAACGCAAGCAACAGGTTTTCCATACGCTAAATAACTCCCTGTGATCACTTGTCCACCACAAGGATTTAAAGTATCTCCAACTCTAATTATTTTTTTCA
>NZ_JAEHOQ010000071.1 GCF_016239305.1 Proteus vulgaris
GTTGGGTAGGGGAGCGTTCTGTAAGCCTGCGAAGGTGTACTGTGAGGTATGCTGGAGGTATCAGAAGTGCGAATGCTGACATAAGTAACGATAATGCGGGTGAAAAACCCGCACGCCGGAAGACCAAGGGTTCCTGTCCAACGTTAATCGGGGCAGGGTGAGTCGACCCCTAAGGCGAGGCTGAAAAGCGTAGTCGATGGGAAACGGGTTAATATTCCCGTACTGGTGGTAACTGCGATGGGGGAACGGAGAAGGCTAGGTTGTCCGGGCGACGGTCGTCCCGGTTCAAGCATGTAGGCAGAGTGATTAGGCAAATCCGGTCACTTAATGCTGAGGTGTGATGACGAACCACTAAGGTGGTGAAGCAATTGATGCCCTGCTTCCAGGAAAAGCCTCTAAGCTTCAGGTTACCAACAATCGTACCCCAAACCGACACAGGTGGTCAGGTAGAGAATACTCAGGCGCTTGAGAGAACTCGGGTGAAGGAACTAGGCAAAATGGTGCCGTAACTTCGGGAGAAGGCACGCTGGCGGTAAGTGAAGTCCCT
>NZ_JAEHOQ010000072.1 GCF_016239305.1 Proteus vulgaris
GGAATTTCTACCATTTTGCTATAATGACGGTAATTGGCTTTATGTAGCCTCATATATTCTTTGTAGTAAGGATCATTAAATTCAGGAATATCACCGGGGTAAGCATTGGGATCGACCTCCCATTCCACTTTGACCCATTGATTCGGCGTCCACTTGGCGGGCACGACAATACAACAGGTTCCGCCACCCCCTTTGCCATAATAGCCATTGACCATAAACCAATTCACCGAGGTACCTTTGACATGGTTAAAGCCGTGTAAATTCCCAGCAAGGTAGTTATCTTGTGGTTTTTCCTTGGGAAACAACAGTGAGCTCATGGCAACAATGGCAAGAATAACACCAACGACAATAATTTTTTTACGGGTTATTTTTTCGAGCATATTTCTGGCTCCTCCATATCATCAGGTTCATTGACAGGATAGTCAGGATGCCCCCATGATTTACAAGACAAGGTGATCTTGACTTCTTGGCAGGGAAGAAAATGCACTTTGACATCACAGGGGGCGTCATATTCG